>UCGV01000039.1 GCA_900471925.1 Hyphomicrobiales bacterium | reverse complement strand
CCCCACCACCGCCCCCGCCGGACGAACCGCCGCCGGAAAAACCCGAGGACGAGCTGGAGGGCGGCGGCGACGGGATGGTGGAGGCAATCGTCGAGGCCATCGATGACGAGAAGCCGCCGATGCGATCGGAAAAGCTGCCGCTATTGAAATTGCCGGAATACCAGCCGGGGCTGTAGGCGCCCGTAGCCGCTCCTGCGGCAGCCGCCGCCAGCCAGGTCTCAAACGTGCGCGACCACGGTTTTTCGACGCCGAGCGCCACGGCATAGGGCAGCAGCTTTTCGAAATGCTGCGGCGACATTTGCGGCGCGCCGGCCATGTTCATCCGGTCCTTTTCGGCAAGCGTCAGATATTGCCTGAGGCCATCGACACCGGCCGTCATCTTGGCGCCGAGCGGTGTCGGTGCGCCCATGATGAAGAAATAGAGGATGTTGAAGAGCACGATTCCGCCGACCGCAAAGAGCATCGGCGTTTCGTGGAACTCCATCAGCGACGAGGCAAGCGCCAGCACGATCGTCGAGAGGATGCTCAGGCCGACGAAAGCGGCGATCGCAATCGCGATCACGGCAAATATCTTGCCGACCAGCGAACCGCCGCGATGCAGCGCCTTGGCAAAACCGGCAATGAAGATGGACAGGAAGACGGAAATACCGATCGGGACAACCATCAGCGCGATCGTGTCCGGTTCCAGCGAACCGAAGACGAAGAGCGCCACGAGGGCGGCGGCACTCAAGATCACGCCGCCGGTGATATAACCGGCATTGGAATTGTAATATTTGCCGCGATGCTCGCGCTCGATCGAGGAGCGGAAGGTCTGGCCGATGGATTTGACCTTTTCACCATGGGCCTTGTCGATGGTCAGTGTATCGCCGCCATTGCCCACGGCTTTCAGAAGTTCCAGTTCGCCGGGCTGCAGCTTGACGCCGGTAAGAAGCTTATCGGTGCGGCGGATGACGATCGAATTCTTGAGATCTTCCAGCGTGACGTAGCCGCGCACGGCAAGATCGAGCGCGGTCGCCGAAAGAGCCGTCCAGCCCTGACCGGAAAAGCCCCTGTTATCGACGTAATTGACGAGGGCCGGCGAGATGCCCTCAGGCGGATCCCAGCGCGGCACGACGATCTCACGCGCGGGATCGCGACCGACCTTCAGCCAGGAGCGTGTGTAATAAAGGAAAACAAGGATAAGGCCGCCGAAACCGATGAAATAATCGCGGTTATCGCTGAACCACCAGCCGCTTTCCTGATCGGCGCTTGGCGGATCGATCGCCCCCTTCGCCAGCTTGACGGCAAAAGTCAGCCCCTCTTGCGCTGCAAGCGGTGCGGTGGTCGAGACGATCAGTCGGTTGTTATCGACGCTGGAGCGGGCGTTCCTGTCCTTGGCACCCTGCGGACCCGTGAAGAATGTCACATCCTGCGGCACAGTGCCTTCAGGAAAAGTCACCGTCGCAACGGCCGAGCGGACGGGAAAGATCCAGCCATTGCCGGTGACGTTCCAATAGAGTTCGTCGTGATCGGCAAAATAGCGGATCTGGCGGTCGGTCTTATAGGTGAAGACATATTGGTGGCGGCCGGGTGAGACCATGACGTCTTCGGTGCCGGCATAGATGCGGATGCCGCCGGCGATGGTTTCGGTATGCCAGGGCTCGTCCCGGCCATCACGGGTCACCGAGACAACATTGAAATCGACGCTACGGCGGCGGCCGGATGCATCGACGAATGTCAGCGGGAAATCGCGGAAGATACCGCGGCGGATCCGGTTACCCTCGGCATTGACGGTGATGGTTTCGGCCACCGTCATCGCCCCGCTCTTTTCCAGCTTGATGGCGGAATCGAAGGAGGCGATGAATTCCTCGGCGGTTGCCGCGCGTGCGACAAACACCAGCAGTAGCGCGAAACAGATGCCGAAAAACCGCCGGACCATGTCCCCTCCCCCGATTGCGGCTTAGTCTTAATTCCGCTTAGTCGTCGTCTTTATAGGCAACCCCCAGCCCCGCGAGCGTGCGCCAGTAAGCCGGGAAGGTCTTGCCGACGCAATCGGGGTCGAGAATGGTGATGCCGTCGATCTTGAGGCCGGCAAGCGCGAAGCTCATAGCGATGCGGTGATCGGCGAAGGTATCGATATCGGCCGGCAGCGTCTGGCCTGACAGTGCAGGATCGGAATGGACGATCAGATCATCGCCTTCCTCTACCGCCAGGCCCTCGCGGATATTGTTGAGGCCCGTCGACAGGGCCCGGATGCGATCGCATTCCTTGACGCGCAGGTTGGCGATGCCGACGAAACGAACCGGTGTGGCGTTGAAGGCCGCAAGAACCGCAATGGTCGGGACGGCATCCTGCATCTGCGAGCCGTCGATTTCGGCCGGAAGGTGCGGAAACTTGGCGATCGTCTCATAGGCCTTGGCATCGGGCTGGGTGAAGGCATCGTTGGCAACGCCGAGATCGATCTGGCCGCCGCTCAGCACTTCGGCCGCCCAGAGATAGGTGGCAGCCGATGCATCCGGCTCGATGACGAAATCGGCGGCGGTGTAACCGGTCGCCTCGACGCGCCAGGTCGCGGCATCGAGCTGTTCCACCTTGGCGCCGAAAGCTTCCATCGCCGCAAGCGTCAGATCGACATAACCGCGGGCGCCGATATCGGTGCCGGCAAGGGCAATCGTGAGAGGGGCATTGGCGCCCGGATTGGCAAGCGGTGCGGCCATCAGAAGTGCAGAAACATATTGGCTCGACAGGCCGGCATCGATCTCGACGCGGCCCGAGGCAAAGTGTCCGTTGCCGCGCACGGTCACCGGCGGGCAGCCAGTCGGGGCTTCGGCATCCAGTCCGAGCGACTTCAGGGCCGCAACCAGCGGGCCGATCGGGCGCTTGCGCATATGCTCATCGCCATCGACGATGACAGTTCCTTCGACCGAGGCGACAGCCGCCGTCAGGAAGCGCGTCGCCGTGCCGGCATTGCCGAGGAAAAGCGGGGCTTTGGGCTGATGCAGCTTGCCGCTGCCGGTGACGACGAAGGTCGTGTCATCCGGCTCATCGATCCGCACGCCCATGGCCCTGAGTGCTTCGGCCATATATTTCGTGTCGTCGCTTTTCAGCGCGCCGGTCAGCCGGCTCGTGCCCTTGGCAAGGCCTGCGAGCAGCAGCGCGCGGTTGGTGATCGACTTCGAGCCCGGAACCACGGCACGGCCGGTGAGCGGCTTGCCCGGCGGGATGATGGTGAGCTTGGCTTTACTCATTGCGCTTGTCTCTTCTGTCCATTGCAGCGGCCGCACACGGCCATGTCGCACTGCTCATAGCAGTTTTTGTGCAAAGACAAAGGTCAGAACTTGACGGTTGGTACGGCCCGGTCAGCCTCGTTGGCGATTTCGAAATATTCGCGCTTGGAGAATCCGAACTGACCGGCAACGAGGTTCGAGGGGAAACTCTCGACCTTGACGTTCAGGTCGCGGGCAGCACCGTTATAGTAGCGACGCGCCATCTGGATTTCGCTTTCCATGGTTTCCAGCGAGGCCTGAAGTTCGGAGAAGTTCTGGTTGGCCTTGAGGTCCGGATAAGCTTCGGCGAGCGCCATGACACGACCAAGCGCCTGCCCGAGCAGGCCCTCCGCCTGCGCCCTGCCGGCCACATCACCAGCGGGAACGGCCTGCGCCTTATTGCGCAGTTCGACGACTTCTTCCAGCGTGGACTTTTCGTGAGCGGCGTAGCCCTTGACGGTCTCGATCAGGTTCGGGATCAGGTCCGCACGGCGCTTCAGCTGCACGTCGATGCCGGACCAGGCTTCCTCGGCCATCTGCCGGGAGCGGACGAGGCCGTTGTAGATGAAGATGACGTAGAGTGCGATCAGAACGATGACGCCAAGAGCGATAAACATCGCGAATTCCCCCGAAGCCCAAGTGCTGCGGGAGACTACGCAGGTTTCGCAGATATCGTCAAACGTAGAGAGCGGCGCGATCCCTGTTCGCGCCGCGGCAGCATCAGGCGGCGGCGGTCAGATCGAAACCACCGGCATCGGTCAGCAGGAAGGCTTCGCCGCAGGCTTTTGCCAGCGTGCGCACACGCAGAATGTAGCTCTGGCGCTCGGTGACGGAGATCACGCCGCGAGCGTCGAGCAGGTTGAAGACGTGGCTGGCCTTGATGCACTGGTCATAGGCCGGGAAGACGCATTTATGCAGGCGCTGGTTGGCGTTGTCGCCGGGGGCGCCAGCGGCGAGCAGGGCCTGGCATTCCTTCTCGGCATCGATGAAGTGGCGATGCAGCATCTCGGTATTGGCGAATTCGAAATTGTGGCGGGAATATTCCTGCTCAGCCTGCAGGAAGACGTCGCCGTAGCTGATCTTCTCGTCGCCTTCGCGGCCGTTGAAGTTCAGGTCGTAAACATTATCGACGCCCTGCACATACATGGCGAGGCGTTCGAGACCATAGGTGAGTTCGCCTGCGACCGGCGAGCATTCGATGCCGCAGATCTGCTGGAAATAGGTGAACTGCGAGACTTCCATGCCATCGCACCAGCATTCCCAGCCAAGGCCCCAGGCGCCGAGCGTCGGGCTTTCCCAGTCGTCTTCGACGAAGCGGATATCGTGCAGCAGGGGATCGAGGCCGATGGCAGCGAGCGAGCCGAGGTACAGTTCCTGCAGGTTCGGCGGGTTCGGCTTCAGGATGACCTGATACTGGTAATAGTGCTGCAGGCGGTTCGGGTTTTCGCCATAGCGGCCGTCGGAGGGGCGGCGGGAGGGCTGCACATAGGCGGCCTTCCAGGGCTTCGGGCCAAGAGCACGCAACGTCGTGGCCGGGTGGAAGGTGCCGGCGCCCACTTCCATGTCATAGGGCTGCAGGACCGCACAACCCTTGTCCGCCCAGTAATTATGCAGGGTCAGGATCAGCGCCTGGAAAGAGCGCTTCGGGTTCATGTGGTCAGGAATGGCAGCAGACATTGGATAGCACCGATTGCTTGGAATACGAGGGCGACAGGTGCCATGCAGCGCCGCAAGGGTCAAGGGCCTTGCGATACGTTGGTGGAACGCCGGAATCCGTTCCGATATCGGCTACTCGTCTTCCCGCTTGAGGCGATATTCGCCTGTCGTGGGATCCTTCACCAGCGTGCCGATGGCGCCCGTCTGGCGCTCCTTCTGGGCGCGGCGGGAACGCTCCGTCAGTTTTTGCGCGTCAGAGACAAAGCGGCGGTAAAGCCACCAGGCCGAGCAGACGAGGATCAGTAACGTGATAAGCTGTGCCATGTCCCCTCGCCTCTCCCGTCAGAGCCCGTAGCGGCTCCACAATGCCCTTTCCTCCGCCGCTTCGACAAGCCCCGATGCGAGACCGGATGCCGCACTTTCGAGCGAAATCTGGGAAACACCGGGAATGCGGCGGCCGAGCAGGCCGCGGGCGGCTGTGACGAGCTGCAGCTTCGTCTTCTGGCCGTAGCGCTTCTTCAGTTCCTGGCGCATGTCGCCAAGGCCGTCGATGAGGCCAAGCTCCAGGCCGCGCGTGCCACTCCAGAACAGGCCTGAAAAGACGGCTGCATCATCCTTGAGCTTGCCGGCGCGGCGCTCGCGCACCATCGAGATGAAGACCTGATGGATCTCCAGCTGCAGGCCCTTCAGATATTCGATGTCCTTTTCCTTCTCCGGCTGGAACGGGTCAAGGATCACCTTGTTTTCGCCAGCTGTATAGACGCGGCGCTCGACACCGATCTTCTTCAGGAGTTCCGGAAAACCGAAGCCGCCGGAGACGACGCCGATCGAACCGACGATGGAGGTTGGGTCGGCGATGATTTCGTCACCGGCGAGCGCGATCATATAGCCGCCGGACGCTGCGACATCTTCCACGAAGACCAGAACCTTCTTCTGCTTTTCGCGTGCAAGCTCGCGAATGCGGGTGAAAATCTGACGGGACTGGACGGGCGAACCACCCGGCGAATTGATGGAGATGGCAACGGCCGGCGCCTCCTTCATGGAGAAGGCCTTTTCCAGCACGGGCGCGACATTGGCGAGATTGAGGGTGGGCCGGAACTGGCCGCCACCGCTCATGATCGCGCCCTGCAGCCTGACGACGGGAATGACGATGCCATCCTTGCGGAACCGCTTCGGCATCAGCTTTCTCAAAAATCCAGCCATTTCTCTTCCTTCGGTACAATCAGGCCTGTGGTCGGCGGCGCCAGCATGCATAGCCACATTACAAGGGCATTGCATGTATGCGCTGCAACGACAAACGCAATGGCCGCGTTCCAAAACATGCTGCAGCATTTTCTTGTTGCGAATGACTTGCATTATCATTCTAATCGGTCATAGTGCCAGCATGACAAGACAGGTGAAGGTGGCATGGACATTCTAAATCGGAATGCGAAGGGCGGCTGGCGCAGCGAGCGCGAGGAAGCTTCGCTCTCAGACGTCTATCGTTCGGTCGGGACGGGACATCACGCATCCACATGGCGGCGCGCGGCCGCCTTTCTCGGCCCCGGCTACATGGTGGCGGTCGGCTACATGGACCCCGGCAACTGGGCGACCTCGCTCGCCGGTGGGTCGAAATTCGGTTATGCGCTGCTGACCGTCGCGCTTCTGTCGAACATCATGGCGATCGTGCTGCAATCACTCTGCGCCCGTCTTGCGATCGGCTCCGGCCGCGATCTGGCGCAGGCTTGCCGCGATGCCTATCCGAGCTATGTCGCCGTGCCTCTGTGGGCCTTTGCGGAAATCGCCATCATCGCCACCGATATTGCCGAGGTGATCGGCACGGCGATCGGCCTCAACCTTTTGTTCGGCATTCCGCTCGAACTTGGTGTGCTCATCACGGCGCTCGATGTGTTCCTGATCCTGCTGTTGCAGAGGCTCGGGTTCCGCTGGATCGAAGCCTTCATCATCACGCTGCTCGGCGTCATCGCGCTCTGCTTTGCGGTGCAGATCTTCCTTGCCGATCCGCAATGGGGCGCCGTCCTCAAGGGCTTCTTCCCGACGACAGAAGTCGTGACCAATCCGGAGATGCTGTATCTGGCGCTCGGCATTCTCGGCGCGACCGTGATGCCGCACAATCTCTACCTCCATTCCGGCATCGTGCAGACACGCGCCTATGGACACACCGTCTCGGAGAAGAAGGAAGCGCTGACCTTTGCGACCATCGACTCCACCGTGGCACTCTGTTTCGCGCTGTTGATCAATGCCTCGATCCTGATCCTTGCCGCCGCCGCCTTCAATGCCAACGGCAAGACGGATGTGGTGGAACTGGGGGATGCGCATTCGCTACTGTCGCCGCTGCTCGGCCTTGCAATTGCGCCGACGCTCTTCGGCATCGCGCTGCTCTGCTGCGGCCTGAACTCGACCGTCACGGCTACCCTTGCCGGGCAGATCGTCATGGAAGGCTTCCTGAAGATTCGTCTGAAGCCCTGGGTGCGCCGCCTGATCACCCGCGCCATCGCCATCATCCCGGCCGCCTTCGTGACGATCTGGTATGGCGATCAGGGCACGGCGGAGCTGCTGATCCTCACTCAGGTGGTGCTCAGCCTGCAGCTATCCTTCGCAGTCTTCCCGCTGGTCATGTTTACCGCCAGCAAGGCCAAGATGGGTGAGCTGGTCGCGCCGAGATGGCTGAGCGGCATCGCCTATGTGATCGCCGTGCTGATCGCGGGCCTGAACGTCAAGCTGCTCTTCGACTTCGTGACCGGCTAGGCTTTTTCTTACGCAATTCCGGACGGAAAACCGCGGCACACTTTTCCTGGAATTGCTTTAGAGCCTGCTGTAGGCCGCGCGGCCATTATTGAAATCATCGACGAGAGGGGAGAACTTGTGGCTCCCCTCTTCGTGCATGATGAGGGGCGCACGCAGCGACAACCTTGCCCTCGAACCCTTGATCGCCGTCACCAGAATACGCACGGCATTTTCCCCTTCGCGCGGATGAATGGCGGTGATCTCGATGCCGCCGAAGCGTTTGCCGCAGGCATCGATGATTTCGGCGATCGATTGCGGGCGGGCGATCAAAGATAATTGACCGCCCGGGATCATGATGGCGCCGGCCGTACGGATCCAGCTTTCGAACAGGCCATTGGTCATGGCATGGGCCTCGGCCTTCAGTGCATCCGGCGTCTTGCGATCGCCCGCATCGTTGAAGGGCGGGTTCATGATGACGTGATCGAAACTTTCGTCGACGAGGCCGGCATCGTTGCGCGGCTTGGCCGTCAGCGTCACATCGGCCTCGATGACGTGGACGCGGCCGGCCATATGGGCATTGTCGGGTAGTTCGATACTGCGGCGGGCATAATCGGCCATCTCGGCAGAACGCTCGAAAAGTGTGACCTCTGCTTTTGAAAGGCGAGAGGCGACCGCGAGGCCCGCAGCGCCTGCACCGGCGCCGAGATCGGCAATCTTTACAGAGCGGTCGTCAGCAACGAGAGCGGCGAGCAGCATGGCGTCCATGCCGGCGCGATGGCCCCTGCCCTTCGGCTGGACAATATGGAAAAGGCCGCGATGAAAGGCGTCTATCGTCTCGGTCACGACCCCGGTCATCACTTACTTCCGCTCGCGAAGCTCATCGCCGAGACCGGCATCGATCAGGATGCGGCGGGCCTGACTGGCCATTTCCTCATCGACCAGCAGGCGGCGCGGCAACATGCCGAGCGAACCTTCGAGCACGCTCATGCCCTGATCGGCGATGAAGCAGGCAATTCCGGCGTCCTTCATGAGACTCTCGGCGAAAGAGAGCAGAACGGGATCGTTTGCGCGGATAAGCTCATGCATTTGCCGTCATTTTCCCTTCCGAATCTGCTTGCAGCGACAATTCACCTCTTGCCGCCTCCATCGCCCCTTTCTATTGTCAAAGACAACGCATGAACAGGAGTCCGGGTCGGTGGGCGTGGTCATACCGCTAGAAGAAAACAAAAACAAACTGGCTTCGATCAAGCCGCTGGTGGACCTCACCAAGGCAGACATGGAGCGGGTGAACCAGCTTATCCTTTCCAAGGCCGGCTCCGATGTGCAGATGATCCCGGAGGTGGCGAACCATCTGATCTCCTCAGGCGGCAAGCGCCTGCGTCCGATGCTGACGCTCGCAGCAGCCGCTCTCTTCAACTACAAGGGCGAAAACCACATCAAGCTCGCGACCTCGGTCGAGTTCATGCACACGGCGACGCTTTTGCATGACGATGTGGTGGACGAAAGCGATCTTCGCCGCGGCAAATCGACGGCACGCACCATCTGGGGCAACCAGGCAAGCGTTCTCGTCGGCGATTTCCTGCTCGGCCAGGCCTTCCGCATGATGGTCGAGGTCGGCTCGCTGGACGCACTCGACGTGCTCTCCTCTGCCGCCTGCGTCATCGCCGAGGGCGAAGTGCTGCAATTGTCGGTCGCCAAGAACATGGAAACGACCGAGGACGATTACCTCGCGGTGATCCGCGCCAAGACAGCGGCCCTCTTTGCCGCTGCCGCCGAAGTCGGCCCGATCGTTGCCGAGACCAGCAAGTCCAATCGCAACGCGCTGAAATCCTATGGCATGAATCTCGGCCTCGCCTTCCAGCTCGTCGACGATGCGCTCGATTACGGTGGCAAGGCTGCCGATCTCGGCAAGAATGTCGGTGACGATTTCCGCGAGGGCAAGATCACCCTTCCCGTCATCCTCGCTTATCGCCGCGGCACCGAGGACGAGCGCGCCTTCTGGCGCGATGCGATCGAAGGCGGCAACAGCAGCGATGCCAATCTGGAAAAGGCGCTCGGCCTGATCACCAAATACGGCACGCTGAACGATACGATCCAGCGCGCCGTTCACTATGGCACGATCGCGCGGGACGCGCTGGCGCCGCTGCCGGACAGCCCCTGGAAATCCGCCTTGGTGGAAGTCATCGATTTCTGCATCGAGCGCGTGAACTGAAACGTGCCTCACGAGAGGCATCTCTCCGGCGCAAGGCCGCCGCACGCTTTGGCGCGGCGGACTCTGATCAAACGTCCTTGAACGTGGGCTGAATTTCTTGCAGGGCCGCTTCAAAAAAGCCATCCTGTTGTGAATCAGTGTTTGCAACTGATTTTGCGGTCGGAACATCGAGTCGGCCGTCCCTGAAGAAAGGTTTTCTAATGCGGCAGAGATTTGTCACCCGTCTCCTCTCGAGCGCAGCCCTGGCGGCGGTCCTTTCGCTCGGCGGAATTGGCGGTGTGAACGCCGAGGACGCGGCAAAGGCGGATGATGCTGCCGCGACCGTGACCTTCGATCCGGACAGCGTTTCCACCTTTTCGGGCGCGTTCCTCGCTGCCCGCACGGCCGATGTGGACCACGACTATCCGACCGCAATCGAACTCTACAAGAAAGCCTTGCAGATCGAGCCGGGCAATCCGGAAATCCGCCAGCGTCTGATGATCTCGCTGCTGCTTAACGGCGACATCAAGGACGGCGTGAAATATGCCAACGACCTGAAGGGTGACCCGACCGTCGAGCGCATCACCACGATCGTGCGCGGCATGGATGCGATGCGCCGCAACGACTTCAAGTCGGCGGAATCGATCCTGAAATATGACGGTCCGAACGATCTCGACCGCATGATGAACGATCTTCTGCTGGCCTGGGCGCGCGTCGGCGCCGGCCGCGGCAAGGAAGGCCTTACGATGGTCGAGAAGATGAAGGGACCGGATTGGGTCCGCATCTTCCAGAACTACAATGCCGGCGCGATCGCCGTCGTCAACGGCGACGTCAAATCCGCCCGCCAGCACCTGAACGATGCCGTGCTGGACAAGGAGGGCGGCGCCACCGCCCCCGATACGTTCATGCGCGCCATCATGGCGCTTGCCCGCCTCGAGGCGTCGCAGGGCAACAAGCAGAAGGCGCTCGACGCCGTTGCCGTCGGTGACAACCTGCTGCCCAACTACGCGCCGCTGAACGCGCTGCGTGACAGTATCGAAAAGGGCGAGAAGCAGGAGCAGCAGGTCAAAACCGCCGAAGAAGGCGCGGCCGGCGTGCTCTTCTCGGTCGGCGGCGCGCTGAACCGCGACGGCGCCGAAGATATCGTCTCGCTGTATCTGCAGACGGCCAACGCGCTTGATCCGAACAGCGCCGATACGCTGGTGCTGCTCGGCGGCATTGCCGAAAAGCAGAACCAGATGGATCGTGCCATCGCGCTTTACCAGAAGGTGCCGGCGGATTCGCCGATGCGCCGCATCTCCGAACTGCAGCTCGGCCTTGCGCTTGCCCAGGGCGGCAAGGTGGACGAGGCTCGCAAGCACCTGCAGGCGCTGATCACCTCCGACCCCAAGGACATCAGAAGCTATCTCGCTTATGGCAGCGTGCTGTCGGATGCCAAGGACTATCAGGCAATGGCCGACAATTACGACAAGGCCGTCGAAGTCATCGGGCCGCTGCCGAGCCGTACCAACTGGAGCGTCTTCTTCCAGCGCGGCATCGCCTATGAGCGGCTGAAGAAGTGGGATCAGGCGGAGCCGAGCTTCCGCAAGGCTCTCGACCTCAATCCCGACCAGCCGCAGGTTCTCAACTATCTCGGTTATTCCTGGATCGACATGAACCGCAACCTCGATGAAGGTCTTGCGATGATCAAGAAGGCCGTCGAGCTGCGCCCTGATGACGGCTACATCATCGACTCGCTCGGCTGGGCCTATTTCCGCCTCAACCGCTTCGACGATGCTGTCGACGAGCTGGAACGTGCCGCGCAGATCAAGGCCGGTGACGCGACCATCAACGACCATCTCGGCGATGCCTATTGGCGTGTCGGCCGCAAGCTGGAAGCCGTCTATCAGTGGAACCGGGCCCTCGTCTCGCAGCCCGAGGAAGCCGAGATCCCGAAGATCAAGGACAAGATCGCCAACGGCCTGCCGGCTCTGAACGATGATTCCAAGACCGTCGACAAGAAGCAGCCGGACCCGCAGCCGGTAACGCCGCCGCCGGTCGACAAGAAATCCTGAGGTCGCATGCCTGACATGGGCATGCCGCTTTCCGTAACGGGCGATTTTACCGTTACCGAGGACGCCTGCGCGAAGATCAATCTGGCCCTGCATGTGACGGGCCAGAGGGCGGATGGTTATCACCTCCTCGAAATGCTGGTGACATTCACGCGCTACGGCGACCGGCTGGGCTTTGCGCCGGCCGCGGCCGACGATTTCACGATATCCGGTCCGTTTGCCGACGTGCTTGCCGGAGACGCAGGCACCAATCTCGTCCTGAAGGCGCGCGACCTCCTGCGCGAAGCGGCGGGAGGGGCACCGCCGGTGCGCATCCATCTGGAAAAGAACTTGCCGGTCGCGTCCGGCATCGGCGGCGGTTCGGCGGATGCGGCTGCGACGCTGCGAGGGCTGATGCGCCTGTGGGATGTGGCGCTTCCGGCCGAGACCATTGCCGCGCTGGCGCTGAAGCTCGGCGCCGATGTGCCGATGTGCCTGGAAAGCAGGCCGCTGATTGCACGCGGCATCGGCGAAGAGATCGAGGCGGCCAGTGCCCTGCCCTCTTTCGCCATGGTGCTTGCCAATCCCCTGAAGGGCGTTTCCACGCCAGAGGTGTTCCGCCGGCTTGCCAGCAAGAACAACCCACCGCTCGTGCTGACCGGGACGCAGCACTGGATGGAAGCCATACGCACGACACGCAACGACCTCGAGCCGCCGGCGCGCGAACTCGTCGGCGAAATTGCCGAGATTTCCGACATGCTTGAGGCGGAAGGCGCACTCATCACCCGCATGTCCGGCTCGGGTGCGACCTGTTTCGGCATCTATGAGACGCCGATTGCGGCCATCCGCGCCGCAGAACGTCTTCACGCGGCCCGCCCCGACTGGTATTTCCAGGCAACGGAGACTTTCGCGGGAGGCGCATGATGGCAGGCCTGGACGAGACACGACCCTTTATTCCGCTCGGCATCGCGGTCCTGACCGTTTCGGATACACGCACGCTCGCCGACGACAAATCCGGCGACACGCTGGCGGCCCGCATTGCCGAGGCCGGACATCAGCTGATCGATCGCGATATCGTGCCTGACGACCGCGAGAAGATCGCGGCCCGCGTGCGCGCCTGGACCGAGGCCAAGGAGATCGATGTCGTCATCACCACAGGCGGAACCGGATTTACCGGCCGCGACGTGACGCCCGAGGCGCTGGAACCGCTATTCGACAAGCGCATGGACGGGTTTTCAGCCGTGTTCCACCGCATTTCCTATGACAAGATCGGTACTTCGACGATCCAGTCGCGGGCGACGGCGGGTGTTGCCAACGCCACTTTCGTCTTCGTGTTGCCGGGCTCTCCCGGCGCCTGCAAGGACGCCTGGGACGGCATCTTGAAGGCGCAGCTCGACTATCGCCAGATGCCCTGCAATTTCGTGGAAATCATGCCGAGGCTCGATGAGCACCTGAAGCGCGGTGCTGCGACTTTTTAAGTTTACGCATCAGGCTCTCCAAAAATCGATTGCGACTTTTGGGCCGATGCTGTGATCACCTCGCCGCGCGGGCGACCCAGGACGGAATCAATTCACTGGAAAGCTTGCGCGGTTTCTGCCCCTTGACGAATTCCGCAAGCCGCATGCCGCTCTTTGCGGTGGCGACGGCGAGCTTCTTCGGCATCAGCAGGCCGAGTTCCAATGGTGGCTTGGCGCGGCCGAGGCGCTGGAAGAAGGGTTTGCGGTAGCCGCGCGAGGCGGTGAAGTGGGCGGGTACCTTGTTCAGCGCCACATATTCCAGGATTTCGTCGATCCATCCGGCCTGCGGCCTTGCACCCGGCTCCACGAAGAGCAGCCATTCGCCACGGGCAGAGCGCATGATGTCCTTGATATCCCACTGTGAATGGAACCGGCAGCCCGCCGCATCCGCCACGCGCGAGGTGCCGTCACGCGAACCGTGATCCAACACGACGACATCGCTGACAAGCCCCTCAATGGCACCTGCCACCAATACGGATAGGGTCTGGGCCAGCTCGGGTTCCTGATCCTGGCATTCGAGAACAACAGTCAACATTGCCTGTTTATAGAGCGCCGCACAAAAATTTGCCAGCGCGACTTTCCGGATTTTGTTCTTGCATTGTTCTGGTTTTGCGGATAGGAATTTAATCATCGAAACGGGCGGAATTGAGCGTTTTCCGCCTCTGGAGAATCCGATGAGACCACAGTCCCTTGCAGGGCAGGATGCATTCGCACCTGCCAATACGGCAGATATTGCCGACGCGATGATCGCGAGCTCCGGGCTCCGTATCGAGGTCGATCGTCGTCGCGGCCGTGGTGCGGGCCTCAACCCCAGTGGCCGCTTCGAGCCGACGCAGCGCGAGACCTTCGACGACGGCTGGCAGAGCCTCGAAGAGCTGCCGCCGTTCAAGACCGAGGTGCAGATCGAAAAGCCCCGCACGGCGATTACCCGCAACGAATCTCCCGACCTGTCCTTCGACCGATCGATCAATCCATATCGCGGCTGCGAGCATGGCTGCATCTACTGCTTTGCCCGGCCGACCCACGCCTATATGGGTCTTTCGGCAGGACTGGATTTCGAAGCCAAGCTCTTTGCCAAGCCGGATGCGCCGAAGCTTCTGGAGCGTGAGCTTGCCAAACCGGGCTACAAGGTGCGCACCATCGCAATCGGTACCAATACCGATCCCTACCAGCCGATCGAGAAGGAATGGCGCGTCATGCGGCAGATCCTCGAAGTGCTGAACAAGGCGAACCATCCGGTTGCGATCGTCACCAAGTCAGCGATGATCCTGCGCGATCTCGATATCCTCCAGGAGATGGCACAGAAGAACCTCGTGCGCGTCGGCATCTCGGTGACGACGCTCGACCGCAAGCTCGCCCGCCTGATGGAGCCGCGCGCCTCGACGCCGACGCGTCGGCTGGAAGCGATCCGTGGTCTCTCGGAGGCGGGCGTGCTCACCGCCGTCATGGCAGCCCCCGTAATCCCGGCGCTCAACGATCACGAGCTGGAGCGCATTCTCGAAGCAGCCAAGGCGGCGGGCGCGGACCAGGCAAGCTATGTGCTGCTGCGGCTGCCGCTCGAAGTCAGCCCGCTGTTTCGCGACTGGCTGCTGCAGAACTATCCGGATCGCTACCGCCATGTCATGTCGCTGGTGCGCTCGATGCGCGGCGGCAAGGATTACGATGCCGAATTCGGCAAGCGCATGAAAGGCGCCGGCCCCTATGCCTGGCAGATCGCGCGGCGTTTCGAGATGGCGGCAAAGCGGCTTGGCTTGACCCGGCGCAGCCTCGCGCTCACCGACGACCTCTTCGTGCCGCCCAATGGCAGCGGCGTGCAGCTTTCGCTGTTGTAACTGGCTTCTTAATGCGGTTCGGACGTGCAGCCGCCGCGGCTTCAGTCCGATGCATCGATTGACGAGCTTGCACAAGGCGTCATGAAGATCTGCCCTGAATCTTCTGCCTTGTGTAATTCCGGCTGATGGCCCTGACCGCCTCATCTGCCGGAGATCCCCCGGCCACCCGCCCTGATCCGGGGGCTTGCAGGAGATCGGGTTGACGTGCGAGTTTCCGCCGCATGAAGCGTCGCACGTCACCCGATTCTCCTCTGCTTTTCGAAGAGGTTCCGCTCGTGCCGGATTTCCGGCTGGAGCTGAAGGCCCGCAAGGCCGGCCATTGGCCGGTCGCCGGTGCCGATGAAGCCGGACGCGGCCCGCTTGCCGGGCCTGTCGTGGCCGCAGCCGTGATCCTCGATCCCAAGCGAATTCCTGAAGGCCTGAATGATTCCAAGCAGCTTTCGGCGCAGAAACGCGAAGAGCTGTTCGTGCAGATCCTGGCAACCGCAACAGTCTCCATTGCCTCGTCCAGCTCGACACGCATCGACGAAACCGATATCCGCAAGGCGAGCCTTGATGCCATGCGCCGGGCGATTTGTGGCCTTTCCATTCCGGCGAGCTACGTGTTGACGGACGGGCTCGATGTGCCTGTCGGCCTCGACTGCCCGGGTCAGGCCGTCGTGAAGGGCGATGCACGATCCGTTTCGATCGCGGCGGCCTCCATCGTCGCCAAGGTGACGCGCGACAGGATGATGGCGCGCGCCCATCTGGTCTTTCCCGAATATGGCTTTGCTGCTCACGCCGGATATGGCACGGCGCAGCACCGTTCCGGGATCGAGAAACACGGCCCTTGCTCGCTGCATCGCATGACCTTCCGGCCATTGCGCAAGGATGGCGTCATGGCCGAAGTGACCGGCGAGATGCTGGAGGAATAGCTCCGGCACAAGCTACTGCAGCCCTCTCGTTTGCGGCGACCTGCGACCATCATTGCCGATGGGGCTGGTTCGAGCATCGGTGCTTCCGCAGCCGGTCCTGTCGACAGTCATCCGAAAGCGTCTATGGAAAGCCACACTCGCATCGCTGCCGAAATAGTTCCTCCGCAAAAACAAAAAGCCCCGCCGGAGCGGGGCTTTTCAATTCTATCGTGCTGACACTTAGTTCAGGCGGGTCTTCACTTCGCCGACGGCCTGGCCGAAAAGTTCGGACTGAACCTTGGCATCGGCCTGCTTGCCGATGACGGTTTCGGCGGCTGCAATGGCAAGATCTACGGCAGCAGAGCGAACAGCCTTTATCGCGTCGACTTCGGCCTGCTTGATCTTCTGCTCGGAAAGCGCCGTGCGGTTGGTGACGAATTCTTCCGTCTTCTTCTTCGCCTCAGCGGTCAGCATCTCAGCTTCGCGTTCGGCAGCGGCCACGATGTGGGCGGCTTCGGCTTCGGCTTCCTTGCGCTTGCGCTGGTATTCAGCGAGCAGGTGCTGGGCTTCCTCACGCAAGCGCTTGGCTTCCGCCAGCTCGTTGCGGATCTGATCGGCGCGGTCGTCGAGCGACTTTGCCATCATGCCCGGAACCTTCAGGTAGACGATCAGGGCCAGGAAGAGGACGAGACCGACAAATGCGAAGAATGTTGCATCAAAAGCAAATTCCATCGATCAAGCCTCCTTCTTGGCGGCTGCAACGGCAGCCGCGACGTCAGACTGGGCAGCGGAGCCGCCGATGAGCTGTTCGACAACCGCTGCAGCGGTTTCCTCGGCAATGGCGCCGACATCGGCAAAAGCCTTCGCCTTCACGTCAGCGATACGGGCTTCGGCAGCCTTCAGCTTTTCGTTCAGGCTTGCCTCGACCGTACGGCGGTCTTCATCGGCCTTGACCTTGGCGGCATCGCGAGCGGCAGTGCCGATCGAATTTGCCTTGGCGCGGGCAGCGGCGAGTTCGCCTTCATAGGTCGCAACGGCGGCGTCGGCTTCAGCCTTCAGACGGCTTGCCTCTTCGACATCCTGCGAAATGCGGCTGTGACGCTGCTCGAGGATGGCGCCGATGCGCGGGGCGATGACCTTTTGCATGAGCAGGTAGAAAATGACAAACGTAATCACCAGCCACAGAAGCTGGGATGCATAGGTCGACGAATCGAATGGCGGGAAAGGCCCACGCGCGTGCTCGCCTTCGGCGACGCCGGTCTCGGTATGAACCTCGCCGGCAGCCGGAGCGGCATGCGCATCCGTCGCGGTTCCCGCCGGTGCCTCTTCAGCGTAGGCCGGGGTCACAAAGTACATGCTCACCTCCAGGTGTACTGCAAATGCAAAGGATCACGGCTCGCTGTTCGCAGGCCGTGATCCATCAATCCACCGATATCAGACGGCGAAGAGGAGGAGGAGAGCAACGAGCAGCGAGAAGATGCCCAGAGCTTCCGTAACGGCGAAGCCGAATACCAGACGGCCGAACTGGCTGTCAGCAGCAGACGGATTGCGCAGTGCGCCGGAGAGGTAGTTGCCGAAAATGTTGCCGAGGCCGAGAGCCGTACCGGCCATACCAAAGCAAGCGAGACCTGCACCGATGTACTTTGCTGCTTCCGCGTCCATGTTGAACTCCTTTAAATGGTTGTTGCGGCGAATGACTGACGCCCTTTGACGTCGATGTCGTTATCCTTAGTGCCCGCCCGGATGGATCGCGTCATTGAGGTACATGCAAGTCAGCACCGCAAAGACGTAAGCCTGGAGGAAGGCAACGAGGAACTCGAGACCGGTCAGGGCGACGGTCATGATGAGAGGAAGGACGGCCCCGCCGACCCCGACAGCACCGAGGGCTCCAAGCGAGGCGACGAAGCCTGCGAACACCTTCAGCGTGATGTGACCAGCGAGCATGTTGGCGAAAAGACGAACCGACAGGGAAATCGGACGGGAAAGGAAGGAAATGATTTCAATCGCGACGACCAGCGGCAACAGGATGCCCGGCACGCCCGAGGGCACGAAGACATTCAGGAAATGGAAGCCGTGCTTGTAGAAACCGTAGACGAGAACCGTACCGATAACGAGGATCGCCAGCGCGAAGGTGACGATGATCTGGCTCGTGACCGTGAAGAAATACGGGAACATGCCGAGCAGATTTGCCGTCAACACGAACATGAAGAGCGAGAAGACCAGCGGGAAGAATTGCATTCCCTTGCTGCCCGCGCCTTCCTTCAGCATGCCGGCGATGAACTCGTAGGACATTTCGGCGATCGACTGCGAACGGCCCGGAACGATGGCGCGGTTCGAGGTCGAGAAATAGAGGAAGCCGACGGCAACAGCAGCCGAAGCGACCATGAAGAGCGATGCGTTGGTGAACGAGAAATCAATCCCGCCGACTTCGATCGGCACAATCTTGAAGATCTGGAACTGATGAGTCGGATCGTTTGACACCGGTTGCTCTCTCTCTTTGGCCCGCCCAAAAGGCGGAAATTGCACTGGGCCGGACGGCCTTATTTATCAGTGTTCTGGCGATCCAGGGGTTGGGCGACCTTCCCCGCAGCGCGCAGAACATTCAAAACACCGGCACAGAATCCAAGAAGCAGAAGAACAATCAACCCCCAAGGCGTCGTGCCAACAAAATGGTCGAAGAGATAGCCGAGCACAGCACCGACAACGATGGCGGAAATGAATTCGCTCGAGAGCTTCATTGCCTGGGCATAACCTTTACGGCTCTGCTCGGCGCTCGCCTCCCGCGCTTCTTCCTTCCTGTCATCCACACGCTTGGAAGCAAGTTCCGCTTCCAGCTGCCGACGGCGCTGCTCAAGACTTTCTTCGCGGTCATCCGCCATCGTGCTCTCCTCCGCTCCCGTCGCCCACAACACCGCTACCCCGGTTTTCCGGACCACGGACGCAAAGGTTAAAGAACCTTCCGGCCCGTTCTGAAGTCGCGCGCAACATAGTTTTAGGGATTAGCATAGTCAAGGCGTAGACAGCTTGTGTCCAGCCATAAAATAACCACTAGGAATCAAAGATTTAAGCGGAATTTTGTCGCGCCGCCCCGTTTTATCCGAAAGAATCCGTCATCCGACGGGGCTAGACGGCAAAAAAACGGCAATCCTCCACTCTTTCGCCTCAACTCCAGCCGCCGCCATAGGTGCGGTAGAAGACATGCATGCCGATGCGGCCGACTTTCTCCATCGTCCTTGCCCAGTTCGGGCGGACATAGACGGCATGGTAATGGGTGGCCGAACCTACCTGCGGCAGCCAGATCTTGCCGGCGGTCACGGCCATGGCGACATCGCGGGCGACACGCCAGTGATATTGGGAATTCACCCGGTCCTTGATGTTGTCGCATGCAAAAGAGAATTGGCAGCGGTTGCGCCAGTCCTCATTCTGATAGACGACGCCGCAAATGGTCTTCGGGTAGGCCGGATTGCGCACGCGGTTGAGGATGACCTGGGCGACGGCCGCCTGCCCCTTCACGGATTCGCCACGCGCCTCGAAATAGATGCCGGAGGCCAGGCACTGCTGCTCGGTGGCTGAAAACACACTGGCCGGCAGGACGCTCGCGGCCCAGGCATGGTCCTTCGGGCCGATCTGCGGCACGAAGCGGCCGTCATCCTTGTCGGTCAGGATGGAATCGAAAGGCGACTGCCGAGAATAGTCGGGGGCCGCCGGCGCATAGGCCGTCGCCAGCACATCCGCCTTGTCGCTGGTCACGAGGCTCGCGAGCATGGCGGGGACGGCATTGTCCTGCGCCTGGACCGGCTGCTTCTTATAGAAGGCCTGGGCGATCTCGATTTCCTTGCCCTTGATCGCCGGCTTGACGAAGGCGGACTTGTCCTTGAGGTCGAAGACCGGGCGGAAGAGCAACCTGGTGCGCTCAAGGATGGAGCCGGCCGAAAAATCCTTGGGCGGCTGCACCTTTTCGACGGCGACCACGCGGCCCTTCTTGGCGCCTCGGTTGACCCGATCCTCATCCGGCGCCCCCTCGCTCCCCTTCTTGTCGGAGACAAAAGCGACCTTGCGCCCATCCGGCAGCACCATGCCAGCGCCCGATGCGATCGAGCCGGTAATGGTGGGATCGGTAAAGGCGAGTTCGGCCTGGTGGATCGAGCCAGCCGGCGAATTGGTCAACACCATGCGCCAGCTTTCGCCGTCATTGTCGAGGCCGGCAAGCATGGCGGCGAGATCGGCGTGGGAAGCGACACTCGGGAAGATCAGCCATCCGGCCACGCCAAAGATCGCGGGCGAGACCCAATTCTTGGGCAAGAGACGCAGCTTGCTGCGGGAACCGATATTTCGACGCAACGCGAACTCCAGGCATGGGACGCAGGAACAGTCCCATAAAAATCCCTTATTAACCTTGATAGCTGGTTAACAGGCTGTGCCGGAATATGCCCATGAGGATCTTTGCATATTCTAATGCTGCTGGGATTCTCGAATGATGGAGAGCTCAGACCGCGAAAAGCCCCCTCCCCAAAGGTGGGAGGGGTTTGGGGCGGGTCTTTTAAGGGGCGAAAAAGCGCCGATGCAGGATGAAGAGGCAAAACAGCGCCTCTCAATCCATCAGATAATCACATGCGACCCCAGTTCCACCACGCGGTTGGCCGGCAGGCGGAAATAGTCGGAAGGATTGGCGGCAGCGTTGGCGAGCGCGATGTAGAGGCGGTCCTGCCAATAGGGCATGCCGGACTTGGCGTCGGGCACCAGCTTGCGACGGCCAAGATAGAAAGACGTCGTCATGATGTCGAACTTCAGGCCGGTCTTGCGCAAGGTCGCGAGCGCCTGCGAGACATTCTGAGATTCCATGAAGCCGAAGAGCAGTTCCACGCGGGAGAAACGTTCGGAAATCTGCTCGACCCTATAGCGCTCCTGCGGCGAGACGCGTGGCTTGTTGACCGTGCGGATCGTCAGAATGACGTTGCGGTCATGCAGGACATGATTGTGCTTGAGATTGTGCAGCAGCGCGGCGGGTGCTGAATCCGGATCGCTGGTCAGAAAGATCGCGGTGCCGGGAACATGGGCCGGCGAATGCTCGCTCTTGCGCTCGATGGAGCTGACGAAGGACGCGAGCGGAATATCCGTATGACGGGTCTTTTCGGTCAGGATTGCCGTGCCGCGACGCCACGTCCACATGAGGACGGTGAAGGCGGTGGCGATCATGATCGGGATATAGCCGCCGTCATGGATCTTCAGCAGGTTGGCACCGAAGAAGATCAGCTCGAGGATGACCAGCGGCAGGAGCGCGATGATGGCGACCGGCAGCGACCAGTTCCAGCGGGTGCGTACGAATTCGAAGGCCATGATCGAGGTGACGACCATCGCGCCTGTTACCGAGATGCCGTAGGCGGTGGCCAATGCATCCGAGGTCTTGAAGCCGAGCACGAGGAAGATGACACCGAAGAAGAGGACCGCGTTGACCGACGGAACGAAGATCTGCCCGGTATTGGTCTCCGACGTGAAGAGGATTTCCATGCGCGGCAGGAAGCCGAGGTTGATGCCCTGGCGCACCAGCGAGAAGGCGCCGGTGATGACGGCCTGGCTGGCGATGATCGTGGCGCAGGTCGCGAGAATGACGACCGGCAGCAGCGCCCATTGCGGATACATGAGATAGAAGGGATCGGACATCGTCGAGGGATTGCCGAGAACAAGGGCGCCCTGCCCCAGATAATTCAGCGTCAGCGACGGGAAGACCAGCGCGAACCACGCCCACTGGATCGGGCGGCGGCCGAAATGGCCGAGGTCGGCATAAAGCGCTTCCGCGCCTGTCACGGTCAGGAAGACGGCGCCGAGAACGACGACGCCGTAGAAGCCCTCATGCAGCAGGAAGCTGACGGCATAGTATGGATTGAAAGCAGCAAGGATGCCGTAATCGTCCGAGATATGAGAGATGCCGGCAGCGGCCATGACCAGGAACCAGAGTGCCGTGATCGGGCCGAAGAAACGGGCGACCGCGCCCGTTCCGTGCGACTGCACGACGAAGAGCAAAGCCAGGATCGCCACGGATATGGGCACGATATAATCCGACAGCTGCGGCGTAACGAGCTTCAGACCTTCGACAGCCGAGAGAACCGAGAGCGCCGGCGTGATCATCGCGTCGCCGAGGAAGAGTGCTGCACCCATCAGGCCGAGCAGCATCAGCAGCGCGGTGTGGCCATTGGCGGTCTTCATCAGCAGCGCCAGCAGCGACAGCGTGCCGCCTTCGCCGTCGTTATCGGCGCGCAGCAGGAAGAGCACGTATTTGATGGTGACGATGATGGTCAGCGCCCAGATCATCAGGGAGATCAGGCTGATGACCTCGAAACGGGTGAGACCATCGTGGGCAACCGGCTTCAGCGCTTCGCGGAAGGCATAAAGCGGGCTCGTGCCGATATCCCCGTAAACGACGCCTACCGAACCTAGCGCAAGATAAAAGAGCTTGCGCGGCGTAAGCTGACGTTCTTGAGAATGGCTTTCTTCAGACATGAAGTAATTACAGGCTCCTCAGAGCCAGCCTTTCCAGCGGAAAAAGAAGAAGGGAATGACAGCGGAGATGACCATCAGGGCAATCGAGGAAGGATAGCCTCCGGCCCAGTGCAACTCCGGCATGAATTCGAAATTCATACCATAGATGGATGCGACCAGCGTCGGCGGCAAGAATACCACCGATGCGATCGAGAAAATCTTGATGATGGCATTCTGCTCGATGTTGATGAGGCCGAGCGAAGCATCGAGCAGGAAGGTGATATTGCCGGCGATGAACGAGGCGTGCTCCGAAAGGGACTGTATGTCGCGCGAGATCGTGCGGCATAGTTCCTTGGTCTCCTGGTCATGCTGCACGACGGGGATCGTGTAGAAGAAGGTCATCAGGCGCGAAAGCGAGCCGAGGCTGTCGCGCAGCTTGCTGATCATACGGTGATGGCCGGCAATGTCCTTCAGCTTCTCTTCGAGATAGTTCGAGGGCTTGCGGACCTTCTTGGCGCGGTCGCCGAAGACATGGACCGAGAGAATATCGAGCCGCGACACGGACATTTCCAGCACTTCGGCCGTACGATCGATGATCGTTTCCAGAAGCTTCGCGAGAAGAGCGGCACCGCTGCGCCATTGCTCGGGAATGCGATGCAGGGCGGCGATAAAAAGCGCGAAGGACTTCGGATGGGCGTAGCGGATGGTCACAAGCCGATCGCCGGCCAGAATGAAGGCAACGTCAGTCAGCGTCGGCGCTTCGGTTTCCGCCTTCCAAATCAGCGAGGCCGTCATGTAGACGGCGTTGTCTTCGATATAGAGGCGAGCGGACGGTTCGATGGCGCGCAGGTCGTCACGGGTCGGCACTTCGATGCCGAGCATCTTCTCGACATGCAGTTCCTCCTCGCGGGTCGGTTCGACCATGTCGATCCATACCAGGTCCGCCGGAAATTCCGGAGGGTTGGCGAGATCGCGGATTTCGACCGACTTGCAATTGGAACAATAGGCAGTGATCACAGCCCGTATCTCCGGCGGCAAAGCCCAGCCGTCACAACCTTTTTCATCGAGAGCCCTTCCATGCGATCGCGAGCGCAGTGACGCCAGGCGCACTCGCAATCGATCCTAACGGAAGCGGATAAAGAAAGTTCATACAACTCCGGTCATATCCGGCCCTTTCGGCCGGGTCGCTCCACCGCATCGCAGTCACCAATCCTTCGATCGACAAGTCAACTCCGAACATGCAGAGAGGCCGGAACCTTTGTCGAGCGGCGGCCATAGCAGAGCATTTGCAGACGCGCCGTCATGACGCCGGCGCGCATATGAAGCAAAGCCGGGAAATAATCAAGACATCTTACGTGAACTGCGCCTTTTCATCTCATTTCGCCCACAATTCGAGGTGATCGGCGAAGTGATTCGTTTCACTCGAAAACGATCGCCGGCGCCTCGCGCTGGGTTTTTTCGCCGACCTGCGCCCAAACCTTGGCAGCGATGGCACGGTAGATTCCCGCCACGATGCCATTCGGATCGGAGGCCACGAGCGGCGTTCCTGCATCCGAGGTCTCGCGGATATTCATCGTCAGCGGCACTTCGCCGAGGAAGGGAACGCCGATACGCTCGGCCTCCTTGCGGGCGCCACCATGGCCGAAGATATCATAACGCGTGCCCGTGTCGGGCGCGACGAAATAGCTCATGTTCTCGACGATGCCGAGCACCGGCACCTCGACCTTGCGGAACATGTTGAGACCCTTGCGCGCATCGATGAGCGCCAGGTCCTGCGGGGTGGAAACGATGACGGCGCCGGCGAGCGGCACCTGCTGGGCCATCGTCAGCTGGGCGTCACCCGTGCCGGGCGGCATGTCGACGACGAGAACGTCAAGCTCGCCCCAGGCGACTTCGCGCAGCATCTGCATGAGAGCGGACTGCACCATCGGCCCACGCCAGATCATCGCGGTGTCCTCATCGACGAGAAAGCCCATGGACATGACCTTGAGGCCATAATTCTCCATGGGATTGATGATGCGGCCGTCGATCTGCGTCGGGCGGCCCGAAATCTTCAGGAGGCGCGGCATGGAGGGGCCGTAAATATCGGCATCGAGAATGCCGACGCGCAGGCCGTTGGCCTGCAGGCCGAGCGCCAGATTGACGGCGGTGGTCGATTTGCCGACGCCGCCCTTGCCGGATGCGACAGCGATGATGGCGCCGATTCCGGGAACGCCAAGCTTCGCCGTGCGCGGCTGTTGCTGCTGCGGAGCGTGGGAGTGGCCGTGATGGCCGTGGTCATGCTGCGGCGCGGGGCGTGCGGCCGGCGCATTGGCTGCGGCCTTCTTGTCTGCCGTCAGCGCCACGAGCGCGCCTTTCACACCCGGCATTTCCTTGATGACACGCTCGGCGGCGAGCCTGAGCGGCTCCAGTTCCTTGGCGCGTTCGGCCGGGACCGTGATGGAGAAATAGACCTTGCCATCGGAAATGAAGACGTCGGAGACCATGCCGAGCTCAACGATATTGTGCTCCAGATCCGGCCCGCGCACGGTCTTCAGCGTTTCCAGAACCTGTTCCTTGGTGACTTCGGTCATTCCACCCTCACTGCTTTTCTTCAACAGTAAATAGTGGAGGCCGGCGGCTTCGCCAAACAAAATCGGGAGCTGCAGCGTACGGTCAGTTCTGGGAAGGCTGGCGGATCTCTCTCCGTTGCGGCCATCAAGTCCGCCGGGCTTCCGCCCTGATGGCCGCAACGGCCTCCCCGAGAACCGACGCAATCCGGGGCGAAGTAGAGCAAGCTGGAAAAAAGGCCAGAAAAAATTCGCGGAAATCATCCGGTATCGAAACAGCGGCAAGGAGCGGTTGCCCAAACGCAACAACCGCCGCCGACATCACCGGCCGGGAGAACGGCGGCAACGATATCGGACGGCGGCGTGTCGGTCGCGCCATTTGGCTGGCGCTGTCATCAAAGTCCCCTCTGGACCTCTGCCGGTAGCGATGCAGGAAGCGTGCCAACTGCAGAATTTGCGGGAAAAGGATGATAATTGCCAGTTCGTCGGGCCGGTGAAAAAAGCAGCGCTCATATATTGAGCAGGGTGGCGGCAACTGACTTTATTTTAGGCCGCGGCATCTGGCCGGGGCCAGCCCGATCGATCGCTTACTTTATGAGGCCGATACGCAGCGCCTTGGCGACGGCCTGCGTGCGGTTGACCGTATCCAGCTTCTTGGTGGCGCGGTTGAGGTAGTGATTGACCGTGTGTTCTGAGAGATCGAGGATTTCGGCGATTTCGGCACTGGTCTTGCCGGCTGCCGTCCAGTTCAAGCAATCGATCTCGCGGTCGGTCAGCGTGTCGGTCATGCGCGTGTCGAGATTGCGGATCTCGGCCAACCGGTCGAAGACGTGGATCGAGATATAGCTTAACTCCCGCATCTCCGCCGGCGTAAAGGGTTCGCGATCGCCAGCGAAGGAGACAGCACCACGTGCGCCCGACGGCTCATGGGTCGGGAAATAGGCGCAGCGCACCATCTTGAAGCGCTCGAAGAGCGTTGCCACGAGATTCGACTTGCCATCGTCGCGCGGCCAGTTGGCGCGATCCGTGTCATGGAAGAACGGCAGGGTCGAGGTGCGCAGGCGTCGCAGGACCGGGCTGTTCATCATCAGCCCCTCCTGATCGTAGATGGTCAGCAGTTCAGCCGGCCAGCTGGTAATGATCGTATTGCCCTGCAGGTCGAAGGATGTGATCGGCGGCAGGTTCAGAACCATGAAGGCTCGGCTGCGATAGGCTTCCGTCACCCGCTTCATGAAGCGGAAAATATCGAACTGCGTCTTGAGACCGGCGACCTCCTGGACATAGGCGTCTTCCACCGAAGTTTGCGGTAAGCTTGCCATCAGATTTTTTCGCCTTCGAACCGGGCTTTTGGGTAAACCGTGGCAGCCTGTGTGGAAAAGGTCAGGTACAGGGTGGGTTACACAACGCCCGTCAGATCAATAGGATTCAGCCTCCGCGTAATTGCGCGGTTGGCCGGTGATTTGTCGATGATTTCGCGGACGACCCCAGTTGGCGTGATTCGCCGTCAAATCTCAATAACGCACTCATCATAAGCATGCTATATATACCACGTCCAGCAATTGACCACCGTCAAATCGGTTTCAACGCCTCGGCCCCAGCCGAATGCGCATCTCGTCCATAATTTTCATCGCCGTGAGCTGCACGGGAACGGCCCATGCCTGCAGAAGTTCCATCGACAGGCGGTAGGCGGGACCGGTTACGGAGACGCCACCGATAAAGGAGCGATCGTCCGACCAGATGGGGGCCGCGACACAGCGGATGCCCGCCTCGTGCTCTTCGCGGTCGAAAGCATGGCCGGCGGCGGCGATGTCGCGGATCTCCGCCAGAAGGGTCTCGGGGCGGACATGTGTCGACGGCGTGAAGCGGTTGAAATTCAGGCCGGGCAGGAGCGCGTCGAGCCGCGCGGACGGCAGGACCGAAAGGGCGGCCTTGCCGACGCCAGTGCAATAGCAGGGCGAGGCGTTGCCGATCTGGGAATACATGCGCACCGGCTGGTGCCCCTCCACCTTGTCGAGATAGATAATGGAAGAGCCGCGCAGCACGCCGAGATGTACGGTCTCACCGGTTTGACGATGAAGGGCGGCGAGATGGGGAGCCGCGATCAGCCGGAATTCGTTGCGTGCCCAACTGCGGGCGGCAAGATCGAGCAGCCGGAGGCCCGGTGCATAGCGGCCCTCGGCATCGAGTTCGAGGAGCCCCTCCTCCACCAAATGGCCGAGCTGGCGATGCAGCGTGCCGCGCGGCTGGCCGGCAAGGGCGAGAATATCGGTAAAGCGCAAGGGCGCATCGGCATGGGTGACGAGATCGAGCAGGACCATGAGCTTGCCGAGCGTGCCCGTATCCCGGGACGTCTCGCGCGATACGCTCCCGTGTTCTTGCTGCTCATCTGCCTGCGCCATGCTGTCGCCGCCTGATATCATTGCCTTCCCGCTCTTGACAGAAAAGGCAGCCTAATCGGATAATTCCATATAGTCAAATTGAGTTCCAAATAATGGAACAAATCATTGCCGGGAGGAGAGACGGTGAGCGCGATGTCTGCACAATTTCCCGAATTCCGGGACCGCACGGTGCTGGTGAGCGGCGGCGGCTCCGGCATCGGCGCGGCCCTTGTCGAGGGATTCGCGCGGCAGGGCGCGAAAGTGTCCTTCCTCGACATTGCGGAGACCGAAAGCCGGGAACTGGCGGAACGGCTCTCGAAAGAGAATGCTCATCCCGTCACCTTCTACCATACGGATCTGCGCGACATCGACGCAATCAGGCGTACCGTAGATACGGTCGTCGAAAAATCCGGGCCGATCCGGGTACTCGTCAACAATGCCGCCTGGGACGACCGGCATGAATTCGACGATGTGACCGAGGACTATTGGGACAACAACCAGGCGGTCAACCTGCGCCATGTGTTCTTCACCTCGCAGGCGGTTGCACCTTCCATGCGGAAGGCCGGCGGCGGGGCGATCATCAACATGTCGTCCATCGCCTTCAAACTGAACATGGGGGTTTTCCCGGCTTATGCCGCTGCCAAGGCCGCGGTGATCGGGCTGACGAAGAGCATGGCCGGAAAGCTCGGTCCCGACGGTATCCGCGTCAACTGCATCCTGCCTGGCATGGTGGTGACGGAGCGTCAGATGAAGCTCTGGCTGACGGAAGAAAGCATTGAACGCTCCATGCAGCGGCAGTGCCTGAAAATAGTGTTGAAGGCGGACGCGATCGTCGGTCCGGCTCTCTTTCTTGCATCCGACTGCGCTGCCGCCATGACAGCGCAGTCCCTAATCGTCGATGGAGGCGTTCTCTGATGGCAAATCCCGCTTATGTCGCGGTGGACTGGGGCACCAGCAGCTTCCGGCTCTGGCTTATCGCTGCCGACGGCGCCGTTCTTGCTGAGCGCCGCAGCGGCGAAGGCATGACGACGGCGGCCAAGACCGGCTTTTCCCAGGTTCTCGCCGGACATCTGGCGGCCGTGCACGCATCTGACGATCTGCCGGTCATCGTCTGCGGCATGGCTGGAGCACGGCAGGGTTGGGTGGAAGCCGGATATATCGACGTGCCGGCTTCGCTCTCCTCTATTCTGTCAGGTGCGGTTTCCGTACCGGGCGAAAGCCGTGACGTGCGCATCCTGCCGGGCCTTGCCCAGCGCGATGCGGCCACTCCTGATGTCATGCGCGGCGAGGAAACACAGCTTCTCGGCGCGCTCGGGCCTGACAGCCGCGGCACCCAGGCCGTCTGCATGCCGGGAACGCATTCCAAATGGGTGCATGTCAATGACGGCAAGGTCACCGGTTTTTCCACCTTCATGACTGGCGAATTGTTCGACGCCATCACCAAACACACGATCCTCTCGCATGCCGTTGCCGGCGCCCAGGAACAGCCGGCCGATGCCGCCGCCTTCGAAGCCGCTGTTGCCGCCGCATTCAAGCGACCGGCACTTGTCTCGAACCTGATCTTCACCGCCCGCTCCGGCCAGCTTCTGCATGGCATTTCGGCAGCGGCCGCGCAGGCCAGGCTCTCGGGCACGCTGATCGGCCTCGAAATCGCCGGCGCGCTGCAGGATGCCGGCGCGGATACCGCTATTACGCTCGTCGCATCCGGGCGCCTGCAGGCACTTTACGAGCAGGCATTCCGCACGCTTTCCCTTCCCTTTACCGCCATCGATGCCGATGCCGCCGTTCGTGGCGGGCTTTCGGCCGCTGCCCGCGCCATTTGGCCGAACTGAGCCATCTGGCCGAACCAAGAAAGATACCCCTATGAACCGTGTCCCCTTCCCCGATATGAAGCGTCCGCTGATCGCCATCCTGCGTGGCATCAAGCCGGAGGAAACCGAAGCCGTGGTCGGCGCGCTGATCGAAAACGGCCTGACGGCGATCGAAATCCCGCTGAATTCGCCGGAGCCTTTCAAGTCGATCGAGATCGCCGCGAAGATGGCGCCCGACACGGTGCTGATCGGTGCCGGCACGGTGCTGACGACCGAGGCGGTCGACAACCTGCACAATGCCGGCGGCAAGTTGCTGGTCACGCCGAATGTCGAGCCTGATGTGATCATCCGCGCCCGCGACTACGGCATGGTGACCATGCCCGGCGTCTTCACGCCGACCGAAGCGCTACAGGCAGCGCGTGCCGGTGCGACCGGGCTCAAATTCTTCCCCGCCAGCGTTCTCGGACCCTCCGGCATCACGGCAATCCGTGCCATCCTGCCGCCGGAACTGGTGATCGCTGCCGTCGGCGGCGTGTCGGACAAGAACTTCTCCGATTATACCAAGGCTGGCATTTTCTCCTTTGGCCTGGGCACCAGCATCTACAAGCCGGGAATGACGGCGGCAGAGGTTGCCGAGCGCGCCAAGGCGACCATCTTAGCCTATGACGCAGCCATAGGAGCATAGGCATATGACTGATATTTATGAATTCGAGGGCAAAACACTTTGCAATACCAATTCGGTTCTCGGTGAAGGCCCCACCTACGATCCTGACACGAACACGGTCTGGTGGTTCAATATTCTCGGCAAGGAACTGCACGAGCTCAACCTTTCCAACGACGAAAAGAAGGTGCATTCGCTGCCGATGATGGCAAGCGTGCTCGCACGCATCGATGCCGGCCGCCAGTTGCTGGCGACCGAAGAGGGGCTGTTCGTGCGAGATACCGCTAATGGCAGCCTGACTTTCTATGCAGCTCTCGAAAACGACATACCGGAAAACCGCTCCAATGACGGGCGCACGCATCCGTCGGGCGCGCTGTGGATCGGCACGATGAGCAAGCGCGCCGAAAACCAGGCCGGCGCGATCTACCATGTCGCTGCCGGCAAGGTGACCAAGCTCTTCAGCGGCATCAGCATTCCGAACTCCATCTGTTTTTCGCCTGACGGCACGATCGGCTATTTCACCGATACGCGCCTCAGCCGCCTGATGCGCGTCATGGTCGACCCGCAGACCGGCCTTCCCTCGGGCGAGCCAATCGTCATGGTCGACAGCATGGATGAGCCGGGTGGCTTGGACGGATCGGTCTGCGATGCCGACGGCTATATCTGGAATGCCCGCTGGGGCGCCGGCGTCGTCGATCGCTACAGCCCCGATGGACTGCGCATCGCCCGCTACAAGGTGCCGGCTGCCCAACCCTCGTGCCCTGCCTTCATCGGCGCCAATGCGGACCGGCTGGCGGTGACGACGGCCTGGGAAGGATTGGACGAGGATGCGCGCTCGACGCAGCCGAGCGCCGGCGCACTGCTCGAACTCGGCGTTACCGTGAAGGGTGTTTTCGATCCTGCCTATGTGATCTGACAAAAAGAACAGCAGTGGCAAAGGCGCTCCATCACGGGGCGCCTTTTTGCTTTTCGGGGCCAGTTTGCGGGTAAAGGTTCCGTGAAAATCGCAAAATTTTCCGTGTCTTCTTCCGGAACCAATAGGGCTACCGGTCATTTCCTCTTCGAACCGGACGACAGAAATGCCTGAAAAAACAGGCACTGCCGCGCCAGGGATCACTCAAGGAACGAAGGTAGGTTCGAAATGACACGCAAACTTCTGACGACCGTTGCCGCTGGCGCCCTGTTTGCCACGGCTTTCGCACCGGTAGCGTTTTCGCAGACGGCACCGCAGCCGGCGAGCCCCGCTGCCCCCACCCAGTCGGCACCCGCTGATCCGGCAACTCCGGCCCCGGCCGAGCCGGTCAAGCCGATGGCGCCTGCCGGTGACGCAGCACAGGCTCCGGCTCCGGCCGCGACCACCGATACGGCTCAGGCCGCTGGCGACAGCTATCTGACGCAGCAGTCTCCGGAACAGATCAGCGCCAATACCTATATCGGCCAGTCGGTCTATAACGGCAACAATGAGAGCATCGGCAGCGTCAACGACCTCATCATGAAGAAGGATGGCGGTCTCGTTGCAGCGATCATCGGTGTCGGCGGCTTCCTGGGCATCGGCGAGAAGAATGTCGCCGTTCCGATGAACAAGGTCACCGTCTCGCAGAACACGCAGGACGGCTCGGTCAAGCTGACCACCACTGAAACAGCCGAGTCGCTCAAGGCTGCTCCGGAGTTCAAGACGCTGGCCATGCAATCTGCCGAAAAGGCTCCGGCAGCAACCGGCACGGCGCTGCCGACGGACAATACGTCCACCGGCTCGACCACGAATAAGTAATTTCTATTCCGCGGAGAGTAGAGCGTAAGCGATGGCGTCCCATGGGGCGCCATCGTTTTTATGGGTGTGTCTAACTAGGCGCTAACGCGTTCCGTTGCGCTCGTGTCGTAATAATAATTTTCATGCAGGAAACGCAGCGTGGCAATGCCATCTGCCGGGCGGCCGAAATGATATCCCTGCCCCATGCCGCAGCCGAGAGTGCGCAACTTGACCGCTTCCGAATAATCCTCGATGCCCTCAGCCACGACTTCCAGGTCGAGACCTTCGCACATGGCGAGGATCGCCTTGATGATGTGCTCGGAGGCGCGGTCGGAATTAATGCGCGAGACGAAGGCGCGGTCGATCTTGATCTTGTCGAAGATGAAATCGCGCAGGCGCCCGAGGCTCGACTGGCCGGTACCGAAATCGTCCAGAGAGATCCGCACGCCGGCGGCCCTGAGATCAGCAATGATGCGGTGTGCGGTATCGGCCGAACTCATCACCGCCGTTTCGGTGATCTCCAGCTCGAGGCGGTGCGGATCGAAGCCGACGCGGCCGAGGATCGACAGGATGGAACCGCTCGTGCCTGGGTCCATGAGCTGAGCGGACGACAGGTTGAAGGACAGGAAAAGCTCGCGCGGCCAGGACAGGGCGGCTTCCGCAGCCTTGCGTAGCAGCGCTTCGGAGAGCGCATCGATGAAACCGCGCTCTTCGGCAAGCGGCACGAAGACACCGGGGGAGACGAAGCCGAGATCGGGATCGTTCCAGCGGGCAAGCGCTTCGAAACCGACAACCTGATTATTGGCAAGCGAGACGATCGGCTGGAAATGCACGTCGATCGCATCGGAAATGATCGCGTTTCGAAGTGCCTGTTCGAGCTGGGTCGCCCGTTTCATCTCCTGCGCAATCTCGCGGGAATAGACTGTAATCTGGCCGCGGCCACGGCGCTTGGAACGATAGAGCGCGGTTTCGGCGCTCTTCAGCAGTTCCTCGCAATCCTCGCCGGCGAAGGGATAGATCGCAAAGCCGAAGGAGGCGGAGAGGCGCACGTTGCGGTCGCCGAGATCGTAGGGCGCCGACAGCACCTCGCGGATCATCTGGCCGAATTTTTCGGCGCTGGCGCGCTCGAAGATCAGCGGCAGGACGAACGCGAATTCATCGCCGTCGTGGCGCGTCACCAGGGCCCCATCGGGAATGCAGGCTTTCAGGCGATGAGCCACCTGGCAGAGGATTTCGTCTCCGGCGGTCGAGCCGAAGAGATCGTTGATGGGCTTGAAACTGTCGAGGTTGGCTATGCCGATGGTGAAGGGTGCCGGATCGCTGGCGCGCTCGGCTGAAATCTGGATCACCTTGTCGCGCAGGCGATAGCGGTTTCCCAATCCGGTGAGCGGATCGGTATAGGCCATCGCCTGGAGCTCATTTTGACTCACAGTGATAAATGGTAGTTCCGCCGACACCATCACTCCAAACCCGAGATTTCCTCCAGACCCTGGCAAAGAATGACGGGCAAGTCTTAACAATTCGATAGTAAATCCGCCGGGATGCAACCCAAAGCATTCCCAAAATCTGGGGAGTTGACCCCGGTTTTTCGTTAATTCCGGGCCTGCAGCGGATCGGCTGTCAGATATTTCTGGAATACGGTTTCGAGGATGTCGGGACTGACCGGTTTCATGATGACGTCATCCATGCCGGCATTGGCGCATTCGGCCCGATCGCGCTCGAAAGCCTGCGTCAACACGCCGATGATCGGGGTGCGGGTGCCCTGCCCCTCTTCCATCTGGCGGATGAGGCGCGAGGCTTCGAAGCCGTTGAAGACCGGCAGCGATATGTCCATGAGGACGATCTGCGGTCGGTGCTCGGCCCAGAGGCGAACAACCTCCTCGCCGGTCGCAGCGATCATGTGACGGTAGCCCAGCCCTTCAAGGATCTGCGTGAAGACGATCTGGTTGATGTCATTGTCTTCAGCGACGAGAACCTGGAGGCCTACCGTTTCGTCGGTCGTGGTGATTTCCCACTCACCTTCGGCACCGTTGCCGCGCCTGCTGCGGTTGAAATGGCGCGCGATCTGGAAGGTAAGTTCGTTGGCCATCTGGAAGCCGTCCATGACGAGGGCGGGGATACCGTATTGCTCGGCCAGTTCCAGGCAGCGCATGCCCATCTGGTTGTCGATGACGAGAAGATCGAGCGTGATGCCGGAGCAGCTGGCGATCTCGAGGAAACGCTCCTCCTCGTCCTCGCCGCGCACGGCGCAGGATTCGAAGCCGTATTTGACGAGCGTGCGTAGCGCAGCCGTCTCGGCTGCGAGATCCGAGGTGACGACGAGGATTTTCCGGCCGGAGAAGTTTTCCGGGACGATCGCCTCCATCGCCGCAGGCTCGCGGCGCTGTGATGTGTTGGTTACCGGTAAATAGGCACGCCGGTAGCTCTGGTTGCTTGACGTCGTAATTTCGGAGGCCTGGTCGAACTCGTCGAGATCGCCGCCGTCGCGCGGCAGATCCTGCATGGTCGAGACGAGGAAATAGCGCCCCGGCTTGCCGATGCGATGCTTGCGGCTGACGATATCGCGTTCTGTGCCGTCGCGGGCGATCTGACGCTGGCGGGACACCGACATTTCGCCGGTTTCCAGCACATGGCGGTCGCTCTCCTCGAAGCGCTTGGCAATATCGGGAGAAAAGAGTTCGCCGCTCTTGCGGCCCAGCACCTCGTCAGCCGTCGTCTGGTACTTCTCACAGAAGGCCTGGTTGACGGCGACATAGGTGAGGTTGCGGTCCTTGACGAAAAGCGGGAACGGCAGATGATCGAGAATATCCTCGGTCAGCTGCACGCGCTCCAGATCGTAGCGCCACTGCTCCTCACGTTTGCGCATCTCGGAAATGTCCGAGATGATCGTGACACCATAGCCATTCGGCAGGCGGCGCTTGAGGAAGCGCACCCAGCGGTCGGAACGATGGCGCTCGACAGATTCGAAACGTTCGCGCCAGTGCGAGGCGATGCGCTGCGAGAGCCAGTCTTCGCGGCTGAGCGATCCCGTCTGGCGCGTGAGGGTCTGTTCACGGATGCCGGTATCGTAAACGGCACCGAGGAAATCGCGGAGCCGCGTCCCCGGCCGCAGCACATCCTCGGGCACCGGAAAGAATTCCAGGACCTGGCGGCTGGCGAAAATCAGAAGGTCGTTGCGGTCGTAGACGACGAATGCGGCGGAAAGGCTGTCGCAGACGGCGTCGAAAAGCGCCGTCTGAAGATCGGCTCCAGGCGGCGTCACGTCGCTTGCAGATGATGTGTCCGCCTTTTCGAAGCCGGCACTCATTCCTTCACATCCCACATCTGTCCGATTTTCGGAATTTCGGAGGTATATGATTAAAATGCCGTTTTTGTCTTAAAGGCCACTTAACAGGTATCACCCCCAAATTTGGGGGAGAAGCTTCGGCGCTCGTCCTCCGCCCGATGAAAAGCCTTTCCTCGCGGCCGCGAATCCTCGAAAATAGACGCATGGCCATCAGACAGCTCACCGAAACGCTCATCAACCAGATCGCCGCCGGCGAGGTCATCGAACGGCCGGCAAGTGCTGCCAAAGAGTTGATCGAAAACGCGCTCGACGCCGGAGCGACGCGCATAGAAATCGCCACCGCCGGCGGTGGCAAGGCGCTGTTGCGCGTCAGTGACAACGGATCGGGCATGGATGCCGCAGATCTGGAACTGGCAGTACGGCGGCACTGTACCTCGAAAATTTCCGATACGCTCGACGATATCCGCACGCTCGGCTTTCGCGGCGAGGCCCTACCGTCGATCGGCTCGGTAGCGCGGCTCAGTATTGCCAGCCGCCGGCGAGACAGTGCCACAGGCAGCGAGATCGCGATTGCCGGCGGCAAGATCATGCATCTGCGCCCGGCGGCCAGCAATCCGGGAACGATCGTCGAAGTGCGCGACCTGTTCTTCGCAACGCCGGCGCGGCTGAAATTCCTGAAGACGGAGAAGGCGGAAGCGGCCGCTATTACCGAGATCGTCAAACGCATGGCAATCGCCTTTCCCGGCGTGCGGTTCGTGCTCTCAGGCCCCGATCGCTCGACGCTGGAATTTCCGGCAACAGGTGAGGATCATCTGGCGCGTATGGCGCAGGTGCTCGGCAAGGACTTCCGCGACAACGCGATTGCCATCGACGCCGAACGCGAGGATGTGCGGCTGACCGGCTTTGCCGGCGTTCCGACCTTCAACCGGGGCAACTCGGCCCACCAATATGCCTTCGTCAACGGCCGCCCGGTGCAGGACAAGCTGATCCTGTCGGCGATCCGCGGCGCCTATGCCGAAACGATCCCGGCTGGCCGCTATGCGGTCGCGGTGCTGTCGATCACGATCGATCCGGCGCTGGTCGACGTCAACGTGCATCCGGCGAAATCCGACGTGCGCTTCCGCGATCCGGGACTGGTGCGCGGGCTGATCGTCGGCGCGATCCGCGAGGCCTTAGCACGCGACGGCAGCCGCGCAGCCACGACGGGCGCTACCGACATGCTGCGCGCCTTCCGCCCCGGCTTCCAGCCGGCACCCCAGCGCCCGCAGGCACCGTGGTCCGCCGCGACCTCGCCGTCGCGACCCTACCAGCCGAGTGGTGGCTTCGGCGAAAGGCCGCAAGCGTCCTTCGACGGGCTCGCGCATCCGACGGCCCGCTCAGAACAGGCTTTCCAGTCTACAGCGCAGCCGCGGACGACTGCAGCCGAAGAGGCGCCGGGCCGCTATCCGCTCGGTGCGGCGAGAGCCCAGATCCATGAAAACTATATCGTCGCGCAGACGGAAGACGGGATCGTCATCGTCGACCAGCACGCTGCCCATGAGCGGCTCGTCTTCGAGGAGATGCGCAAGGCGCTGCATTCGAAACGGCTTGCCTCGCAGGTGCTGCTGATCCCGGAAATCGTCGACATCCCCGAGGAAGATTGCGACCGGCTGATGGCCCATGCGGCGGAATTTGCCGAACTCGGCCTGTCGATCGAGCGGTTCGGGCCGGGCGCCATTGCCGTGCGAGAAACGCCGGCCATGCTCGGGGAAGTGGATGCACAGGGGCTCGTCCGCCAACTGGCCGACGAGATCGCGGAATGGGATACGGCCTCGGGTCTTTCCGCCAAGCTCGAATATGTGGCGGCGACCATGGCCTGCCACGGCTCGGTACGATCAGGGCGACGGCTGCGGCCGGAAGAAATGAACGCGCTCCTGCGCCAGATGGAAGTGACGCCGGGTTCCGGCCAGTGCAATCACGGACGCCCTACCTATATCGAACTCAAGCTCGCCGATATCGAGCGTCTGTTTGGACGAAGCTGAAAAAGCTGGCAAAGTTGCCTCTTGCGGAGTATGGCAGACGGATGACAGGCCGCAGGGAACGGAGCGCATGAACTTGTTCGAAGGACACGGAAACCGCGAGGCGAAGATCCGCTATCTCGACGGCGATTTCCAGATTCTGTCGCCCGGCTCCTATGTCGTCTGCGCATTAACCGGCAAGCAGATCCCGCTCGACGAGTTGCGCTACTGGAGCGTTGCCCGGCAGGAGCCCTATGCCGACGTCGGCTCCGCGCTCGAAGCGGATCGTCGCGCCGGCGTGTTGCCGACCCAGCGTTAAATTTTCTTCGCTTCTTTCAGCCGACGATCGCGATAGGCCGCGAACGCCCGGTCGATGATCAGGCCCGGCGCAAGTGGATCCTCAAAAGCCATCTCCACCTCCACCACGCGGCAGCGGGCGGCAAGCTGTTCCGCCTTGCCATGATGGCCGGCAAGACGCACGAAATCCTTCGTGGTCGTCACGATCGTCAGCCCCTGCTGATCCGCCGTCCTCAAAAGCCCGTCGATCTCTTCTTCGCTCAGATGCTCATGATCGCCGAAGGAAGTGGCAACCTCGATGGTAGCGCCGAGCGAGCGTACGGTGCGGAAGAACTTTTCGGGGTCGGCGATGCCGGCAAAGGCCAGCACCTTCAGGCCATCGAGATGGTTTTGTCCGGATACTTTCAACGCTGCAGTGAAATAGGGTTTAGCCGCACGGGCAGCGATGCGGACGATACGGTCGGCGGCATTGCCGTCCCCGACCTTCAAAAGCGCTGTCGCATGGCGCAATTGCAGGCGAACGGGAGCGCGCACTGGCCCGCTCGGCACGATATAGCCATTGCCGAGGCCGCGCGTCGCATCGATCACCAGAAGCGCATAGTCGATGGCGAGGCGCGCACTCTGGAAGCCATCATCCATGATGATGAAATCGGCGCCCGCCTCGGCGAGCTTCATCGCCCCTTCGACGCGCCGGCGGGAGATAACCGTCAGGGCTTCCTGTGCCAGCAGCAGCGGCTCGTCGCCGACGGCAACGGCGCGGTGATGGGAGAGATCGACGACGGTGGTGACGTCAAGCGAGCCACCGTGACCACGGCTGAGGAAGCCGGGCTTGAGACCCTTGGCCTTGGCAGCGCGCGCAATGGCAATGGCCGTCGGCGTCTTTCCGGCGCCGCCGACGGTGAAATTACCGACACAGATTACGGGGATCGGGATCGAGGCGCGACGTGCATGGGTCATTCGATAACCCGCGACGCGACCGTAAAGGAAAGAAAGCGGCGACAATGCCCACGCCTGCCAACCTGCCCGCCTCCACCAGAAAGGCGGCGCTTCTGAAATCATGATGCCGTCCCGTTTCCCCTGCTCTCGCCCAATGGCCCCAATAGCGAGGTCGCATTCAATCGACGGGGCGGATTGAGAAGCCAAAACGCATGAAAATGCAAGTCTTTGCGCGTCAGGCCGGTTGCAGATCCGGCAGCAGGGCTTCGATATGGGTGATATCGTCGAAGACGTGATCGGCCGAAGCAGAGAGCGTTTCCCGCGAGCCGGTGCCGGTCAGAACCGCGATCGTCAGGCCCGTCTTGGCATTGCGGCCCATATGCAGATCATGATTGTTGTCGCCGACCATGGCGATCTCGTCAGGTGCAAGACCTGTCGCGGCACAGAAGCCAAGAACCATTCCGGGCTCCGGCTTGCTGCCAAAACCGCTGTCGTAACCAACGATGTAGTCAACGAATTCGGTAATGCCGAAGCGCTGGGCCGTCTGGCGGATCGAGCGCTCGTTGTCGCTGGAGGCGATGCCGAGCTTGAAACCGCGCTTGTGCAGCCGCCCGAAGAAGGCGGCAAGATCAGTGACCGGCACGGAAAATTCGGCGGCATTGGCAAAGAGATCGTCGAGCTTAATCACCAGCTCGATGACATTCACCTTCGAGCCGGCGGCAACGAGACCTTCTGATATCTGGCGGGTATTGCCGGCAGCCAGCAGGCTGTCGGGAACGATATGGCCGGTGACCGGGTCCATGCCACAGGCGGCGAGAAGATGGTCGGCAAGAGCAGCGTCGCCTTCGGCGGCGATGCGGGCAAGCTCACGGTTCACCGGCAGCCAGCTTTCGTCATAGTCGAGCAGCGTGCCATCCTTGTCGAAGAGGATGCCCCTGATCTTCGCCTCTGCCGACATGACCGCTCCTCAGGCCTGCGCTACGGCCTTCGGCAGCAGACGTGCCTTTACCGTCAGCGGATTGATATAGGGTTCCAGCCCCTTCAGTGTGGCGCTCAGCGCACCGCGCATCTCGTGGACGGTGGTGATGCCGGCCTGGATCATGGCACCCCGCGCCTCGTCGTTGGTCAGGAGGTAGTGCACGCCCTTGGCCAGCATCTCGGTATCGCGCACCATGCGGGCGCTGCCGCTACGGGCGAGCTTCTGATAGGCTTCGCGGAAGTTCTGCACATTGCCACCAGAGAGAACGGCACAGCCGAGCATGGCAGGCTCCAACGGGTTCTGGCCGCCTTCGGCAAAGAGCGAGCGGCCGACGAAGGCCACTTCCGTCAGGCGCAGATAGAGGCCCATTTCGCCGATCGTGTCGCCGAGGAAAATATCGACATCGGGCGAGAGAACATCGTCGCGCGTGCGGCGGGCGACCTTCAGCCCCTGCTTGACGAGCGCCGCCTCGATCTCGTCGGCGCGCTCGGGATGGCGCGGCACGATGATCGTCAGCTGCCTGTCGCGGTCGCGCAACGCACGATGCACGATGCCGGCGGCATTTTCCTCGCCATCGAAGGTGGAGATCGCCGCCCAGGTCTTGCGATCGCCGATCTGCTTCTTGTAACGGGCAAAGACCGCGCCGTCATAGGGCGGTGCGTCGGTATCGACCTTCAGGTTGCCGGAGGTGATAACCGGGACGGCGCCGAGATCGCGAAAGCGCTCGGCATCGACATCTGTCTGAGCGATGACCAGCGCGAGGTTCTCGAACAATGCCTCGGCAATTGCCGGGCGGCGCTGCCAGCGGGCAAAGGAGCGGTCCGACATGCGCGCATTGACGAGGATCTGCGGAATGCGGCGATGGCCGAGTTCCAGCACCGTCGCCGGCCAGATTTCGGATTCGGCGATGATGGCGCAATCCGGCTGCCAGTAGTCGAGGAAGCGGCCGACGGCAGGCTTCAGGTCGAGCGGCACATATTGATGGATGGCGTCATTGCCGAGACGTTCGGCGGCGAGCTTCGCCGAGGTGATGGTGCCGGTCGTCAGGATGACGTGGATATCGCGGCGACGTATCTCGCGGATCAGCGGAATGACGGCATTGGTCTCGCCGACACTTGCGGCATGGAACCAGACGAGCGGGCCCTGAGGGCGGTTGGCGCTGGCATAGCCGAAACGCTCCAGCCTACGGGCGCGGTCTTCCTTGCCCTTGGCCGTGCGGTAGGTGATGTAGAGGCCGACGACCGGCGAGGCTACAGTTCCCGCCAGACGGTACGCGTTCAGACCGATCCGCGCCATCCGGGAGCTCATTCAGCAGACCTCCGATCCAAGCAGACCGACATCAATCCATTTCCCTCATTATCGTTGCGGCCGCCATGACCGATCAATTTGTTCAGAATGCGTCGAACGAGGGCGAGAACCGATGCGCGAAGGCCTCCGCTGTGGACAACGGAGGACAAGCCGATTGCTGCGCGGGTCACTTGCTCCCGGTCGTATCCTGCGGGTCGAGCAGGCGATGCATGTGGACGATGAAATAGCGCATGTGCGCATTATCGACCGTCTGTTGCGCCTTGGACTTCCAAGCCGTCAGTGCCGTGGCATAGTCGGGGTAGATACCGACAATATCGAGATCCTTGAGATCACGAAACTGGATGCCTTCAAGGTTTTCGAGTTCGCCACCGAAGACGAGGTGCAGGAGTTGCTTTTTACCGTCGGAGTCCGTCATTTTTATTCTCTTTCTGCCTATTCTCCTCCGGTCCCTCATCTGAGGGATTTTGACGGAAACGTCAACCGTCTCTTAGATGAGTGAACAGGTCCAGATATTCCTGGAGACGCGCAGCTGGCGCGGCGCAGAGCACATCATGGCTGACGTCAGGCCTATTATAAGTTGTCGGACGTCCCCAAAGGTCGGCAAGGCGTCCGCCAGCCCGTTCAAGAATGAGATCGGCCGCGGCCATGTCCCAGTCATGGGCGTCCTTGCGGATCGCCGTCATGTCCAGGCGCCCATCCGCGACCATGGCGATGCGGTAGGCGAGCGAGGGGATATACTGGAAGCGTTCGCTGCGCTCGCGCACGTCAACCGGCAGTTTCTTGAAGTATTCCTCGCTGATGGCGAACTGGCTGATATCGCCGGTTCCGCGACCGGAAACGGCGATCTGCTGACCATTCTTCAGCGCCGGCCCATCTTCTGCCGCCTCATAGAGTTCGTCGAGCGCCGGCGCATAGAGGGCGCCGGCAACCGGACGGCCGCGATGGACGATGCCGACGCTCACGCACCAGAGATCCTTGCCGGCGAGAAAAGCACGGGTGCCGTCGATCGGATCGACAATGAACAATGTTTCGTGCCGCAGGCGGAGGGAATCGTCCTCGGTCTCTTCCGAAAGCCAGCCATAGTCCGGCCGCGCCTTGCGCAGGATGGCTTCAAGCGTTTCGTTGGCGGCGAAATCGGCAGCGCTGACAGGCGAGCGATCCTCGTTCTTCCACCAGACTTCCGGCGACTTGTTGAAGAAACCGAGTGCGACAAGCCCCGCCTGCTTCGCGGCGTCGGCGATCAGCGCGAGATCGCCTTGCCAGCGGTTTTCCGTATCGCTCATCGCATCGATCCGTTCGTCAGCGGCCGGCAAGCGTCATGCCTTCGATCGCAAGCGTGGGCGCGGCAACGCCGAACTTGCGGTCGATATCGTTGGCGAGCGTAAGCCGCATGAACATGTCCTTGAGGTTCGAGGCGATCGTCACTTCCGATACCGCGAAGGTGAGTTCGCCATTCTCGATCCAGAAGCCGGTCGCGCCACGGCTGTACTCGCCCGTGATCATGTTGACGCCCTGGCCGATCAGCTCGGTGACGTAGAAACCGTTGTCGACGCTGCGGATCAGCTCTTCCGGCGAGATGTCGCCGGGTTCGAGCGCCAGATTGGTCGAGGCCGGCGTCACCGAGGTTCCGCCGCGCACGCCACGGCCGTTGGTCTCGAAACCACCAATCTCGTTTGCAGTCGAGGTCGACAGGAACCAGTGCTTGAGCACGCCGTCCTCGATCATCACCAGCTTCTCGCCGGACACGCCTTCGCCATCGAAGGGACGCGAGGACGGGCCGCGCACGATCAGCGGATCATCGGTGATGGAAAGGCCGGATTTCAGCACCTGCTGACCCATCTTGTCGCGCAGGAAGCTCGTCTTGCGCGCAACCGAGGCGCCGTTAATGGCCCCGGCAATGTGGCCGACGAAACCGCGTGAGACCCGCGGATCGAAGATGACGGTGACGTCCTTGCCGGTCGGTACCTGGCGCGGATTGATGCGCTTAATGGTGCGCTCGCCAGCGCGGCGGCCGATCTCAGCGGGATCGTCGAGTTCGGCATAGTAAAGGCGGCTGTCGAAATCATAGTCGCGCTCCATGCCGGTACCTTCACCGGCGATGACGCTGACCGAGTTTCCGAAGCGCGAAGCCATGTAGCTGCCTTCGAAACCGTGCGAGGTGGCAAGCACCAGCCCACCCATCCCGGCCGAAGCGCCGGCGCCGGACGAATTGCTTACACCCTTGACGGCAAGGGCTGCGGCTTCCGCCGCAAGAGCGGCCTCGCGCAGCTGGTCGGCGCCGACCTCGGTCGTGTCGAGAAGCTGTAGATCTGGATAGGTCTTCGCGAGCCTTTTCTCATCGGCGAGGCAGGCGAAGGGATCTTCCGGCGAGACTTTGGCCATGGCGACGGCGCGCTCGGCAAGCGCGGTCAGGTCGAAGCCCGGATTGGCGGAAACGCTTGCCACCCGCTTGCCGACGAAGACACGCAACGAAAAATCGTCGCTTTCGGAGGACTCGGTTCCCTCGACCTTGCCCAGGCGAACGCTGACCGATTGAGCGCGCGAGCGAACGACGACGGCATCGGCGGCATCAGCGCCAGCCTTTTTTGCCAGATCGATCAGTTGACTTGCGCGGGAAAGAAGTGTCGAGGAGTCGATTTCAGAGGACATGATTTGGCCTTTCCTTCCAGTTCCATTTATTGTGCACTCCCGAAAGCATCAAGGCCGTGGATGCCGATTCTTTTCCTGGCTGCCTGCTTGCCCCGCCACCGAAAGAAATGAAGCATGTCCGCACCCAACGCGCTTTTCACCGAAACGATCCTGCTGCTCGGCGGTGCCGTCGTCGCGGCGCCGATCTTCAAGAAGCTCGGGCTCGGCACCGTTCTCGGTTATCTCGCGGCCGGCATCGTCATCGGGCCGGTCTTTCACGGCATTACGGACGGCGAGCAGATCCTCAACGTCGCCGAACTCGGCGTCGTCTTCCTGCTCTTCATCATCGGGCTTGAATTGAAGCCCACCCGCCTGTGGCAGATGCGGCGCGACATATTCGGCCTCGGTACAGCACAGGTGATGGTAACTGGCCTGGCGCTGACAGCACTAGCCTGGGCCTCCGGCGCCCTCGACTGGCGCGGCAGCATCGTCGCCGGCTTTGGCCTCGCGCTTTCGTCCACCGCCTTCGCCATGCAAATCCTCGAAGGCGACGGCGATGTGAACACCCGCTACGGGCAGCGCTCCTTCTCGGTTCTCCTGTTTCAGGATCTTGCAATCGTGCCGCTTCTGGCCGTCGTCACCATTCTCGACGGCGGCAAGGGCAGCGGCAATCCGCTCGTCGATTTCTCCATCTCGATCGCAGCGGTCGGCGGCATGATCCTCATGGGCCGCTATCTGCTGACACCGCTCTTCCAGATCATTGCCCGCACCGGTGCGCGCGAGGCGATGATCGCGGCAGCGCTTTTCGTCGTCATGGGATCGGCGACCCTGATGCAGCTTGCTGGGCTTTCGATGGCGATGGGCGCCTTCCTCTCCGGCGTCATGCTGGCGGAATCCTCCTACCGGCACGAGCTCGAAGCAGACATCGAACCCTTCCGCGGCGTGCTGCTCGCTATCTTCTTTATTGCCGTCGGCCTGTCGTTGCAGCTTGAGGTGCTGCTCGACAACGTGCTCTTCATCATCATCGCCGTACCTGTCATCATGGCGGTGAAGGCACTTGTCATCTATGTGCTCTGCCGCGTGGCGCGCTCTTCGCATAACGATGCCGTCCGCATCGCCTTCCTGCTGCCGCAGGGCGGAGAATTCGGTTTCGTCCTCTTCACCACGGCTGCAATCGCCGGGCTGATGTCGAGCAGCACGGCTTCGCTGCTCGTTGCGATCGTCACCCTTTCCATGGCGTTGACACCCCTTGGTACGGCGCTGTCCAAGCGGATGCTGACGGGAGAGGATCACGAAGAGCTCGACGAGGATTTCGAGGGTGCCGGTGCCGACGTGCTGATGGTCGGCTTCTCGCGTTTCGGCCAGATCACCGCGCAGATCCTGCTTGCGGGCGGACGAAGCGTCACCGTCATCGATTTCTCCGCCGACCGTATCCGGCAGGCGTCGTCCTTCGGGTTCCGCATCTATTTCGGCGACGGCACCCGCAAGGACGTGCTGCGCTCGGCCGGCATCGACCGGGCCAAGATCGTGCTCGTCTGTACGCAGAAGAAGGAAGTCACGGACAAGGTGGTCGAGCTGATCCAGGCGGATTATCCACATACGACGCTGTTCGTGCGCTCCTACGACCGCATCCACTCCATCGAGCTGCGCAACAAGGGCGTCGATTACGAGCTGCGCGAAACGCTGGAATCCGGTCTGCTCTTCGGCCGGCGAACGCTGGAAGCGCTCGGCATTTCCGAAGTCAACGCCTATGAGATCGGTGAGGATATCCGCAAACGCGACGAGGCACGGCTGGTGCTGCAGGTCTCCGAGGGCAGCCTGCAGGCGGGTCGCGATCTCCTGTTCTCGCAGCCGATCAAGCCTGAACCTCTGCTCAAGCCGAAGCGTGCGGCAGAGACATACAGCGACGATCCGCTGTCGAGCAGAGGCGATGTGACCGCCGACGCTTAAATCCACCCTACACTTCCGCTGGAATTGCTTCGGCTTACCGCTTCAGCCGCGCCTCGATTTCGCGGTCGAGCGCATATTTCAACTCGTCCTTGACGCCGACGGACATGGCAAGCACGTCGCGCGCCTTCAGGAAATCCATGACGCCGGTGCGCCCGACGGTGGGCCGCAGGAAGATATGCGGGCGGAGCAATTTCAGCTTGAGGGAAATGGCGGCCTGCATCATCAGCTGCCCGGAGCCGAAGATGCTTTCCATGCGGTTCGGTATGTGGGTGCCGTCACCCTCCGGCGCGCCGACGACATCGATGCCAATGACGATATCGGCGAGATCCATCAGGCATTCATAGGGAACGGGATTGGCGATGCCGCCATCGATCATCACCCTTCCATGTAGCCGCACCGGCATGAAGACTGCGGGAATGGCCGAGGATGCGGCGAGTGCGGGGAAGAGCTCGCCATGTTCGGCAATGACCTCCGCCTGGCCGTAATAATCGGTGGCGATCACCTTCATCGGCACCAGCAGATCCTCGAATTTCTGCGGAAGCTCAGCCGGCAGAAAGGCCTTGAGGATACGTTCCAGATTGAACTGGCCGATGCGGATGCCCTTGGCAACGGCATCGCGCACGGTGGTCGGGCGCAGGCCCCAGATGCGGCTGACGACGGCGGCCTTGTTGCCCACGGTTGCGAGCGCGTGTTCTCGGATTTCGGCGCCCGACATGCCGGCCGCCATGCCGGAACCCATGATGGCACCGATGGAAGAGCCTGAAATCGCTACCGGACGGATGCCGAGTTCATCCAGCGTCTCTATGACATGGATATGGGAGAGGCCGCGGGCACCACCGCCGCCGAAGGCGACGGCGACTGTCGGGAGATCGCTGATGGCAGGCGATTTCGGACTGATGATTTCCGCCTGCACGATCCGCCCCCAACGTGCCGGCTACTGCGGCTGATACCGGAAGAAATGTACTCTCGTATCGCCGAATATTCGGCTTTCGAGGAAAACATAGGAAGGATGAACCGAAACGGCAACATCCGCGCGTTCTTCCAGCACGGTAATCGCGCCAGGCTTGAGCCAGCCGCCTTCGGCAGCCGCCGCCAATGCCTTTTCGCCGAGACCCTTGCCATAGGGCGGATCGGCAAAGAGCATGTCGAAAGGCTCGAGATTGCCGACGCTGCCGAGATCGGTCGCATCACGGCGCAACATGCGCGTGCGGCCGTGAAGGCCGAGCGCATCGATGTTTTCCCAGAGAAGCGCCCTGCCCTCGACACTGTTTTCGACGAAGAGCGCATGGCGACAGCCGCGCGAGACGGCTTCGAGGCCGACCGCGCCGGTGCCGGCGAACAGATCGAGTATCCGGGTGCCATCTATGCACTCCGGATAGGCATGGCTCAGAATGTTGAACAGGCTCTCACGCGTCCGGTCGGCAGTCGGCCGGATGTCGTTGGATTTTGGTACGGCAAGCGGCCGTCCGCGAAATTCACCGCCGACGATCCGCACCGCGCGTCATTCCCTTACCTTTCGCACCACCTCTGGACGGCCCGCCGGAAGGCTTGCCGCCACCATCAGGCCGATCGCCCTTCGGCTTGCCGGAGAAATTCTTTGGCCCACGGGGTTTGTCGCCAAAGGGCTTGTCACCCCGGGGACGTTCCGAACGGCCTTCGCCACCGAAGCTGCGGGCCGGGCGTGCAGAACGCTCGCCATCCTCACGCGGAGCACGGTCACGGAAGGAACGCGGACGCTCCTCCCCTTCCGCCCGCGGACGGCGCTCACCGCGCGGCTTGTCCCCAAACGGCTTGTCACCACGGGGACGCTCGGAGCGCCCCTCGCCACCGAAGCTGCGGGCCGGACGTGCAGAGCGTTCGCCGCCATCCTCACGCGAAGGACGATCACGGAAAGGACGGGAGCCCTCTTCGCCTTCGGGGCGCGGACGACGCTCGCCGCGCGGTTTGGCACCAAAGGGCTTGTCACCAAAAGACTTGCCGCCACTACGCGGACGCTCCGAACGGCCTTCACCGCCAAAGCTTCGCGCCGGACGCGAGGAGCGTTCGCCGCCCTCTTCGCGCGGACGGAAAGAACGCGGGCGCTCCTCTCCATCCGTACGGGGCCGACGGTCACCACGCGGCTTGTCGCCGAAAGAGCGCTTGCGGCCGAAACCTTCATCATCATCGCGCTTGCTGGGCGTCTCGCTCGAACGAATCCACTCGCCGTCCTCTTCATGGACGCGATTGATCTGCGGGCGCAGGCGGTCGGCGGATGGATCGAAGCGCTGCTCCTTGACCGGGGCCGTCTCACCGCGACGGCGTGCGGTCTGGGCATTCTTGGCAGCCTTGGCTGTCGCTTTCTCGCCGAGCGGACGGGCACCAGGGGCCATCCAGACATTGGCGTTGCGACGGGTGCCGAGTGCCGGGCGCTTCGGCCGGTCGTCGTCACCGCCACCACGCCGGTCGTCTCTCCGGTCGTCCCGGCGGTCACCGCGCTTGTCATCACGGCGATCGTCACGCTTGGTGTCGAGACGGCTCAGCGCGCGTTCGCGCTTGTCCTCGTCACGGCGCGGACGCTCGCGGCGCTCGGGTGCCGGCTCTTCGGCCTCTTCGGCAGCAACGGCCGGGGCATTGTAAAGCGGCGCATCGAAATTCGCCTTGGCATCCTCGATGAGACGCGGACCAAGCTGATCGCGCAGCGTGCGGCCGCGCACTTCGATCACGTGGCCTTCCGGCAGATCACCGAGCTGGAAGGGACCGTAGGAGATGCGGATCAGGCGGTTGACCTCGAGGCCGAGCGCGCCGAGCACGTTCTTGATTTCGCGGTTCTTGCCCTCGCGCAGGCCCATGGTGATCCAGACGTTGGAGCCCTGGGTGCGGTCGAGCGTCGCTTCGATGGAGCCATAGAGGACACCATCGACGGCAATGCCGTCCTTCAGCTTGTCGAGATCGTCCTGATCGATCTCGCCATGGGCGCGCACGCGGTAGCGGCGCAGCCAGCCGGTCGTCGGCAGTTCCAGTGCGCGGGCAAGCCCGCCGTCATTGGTCAGCAGCAGCAGACCTTCGGTATTGATATCGAGACGGCCGATCGACATGACGCGCGGAAGTTCTTCCGGCAGATTGTCGAAAACAGTCGGGCGACCCTCGGGATCAGAATTCGTCGTCACCAGGCCCTGCGGCTTGTGGTAGAGCCACAGGCGCGTGCGCTCGATGCCACGGATCGGTACGCCATCAACCTCGATCTTGTCTTCGAGCGTGACGTTGACGACGGGCGTGTCGAGGAGCTTGCCGTTCAGGGTGACGCGGCCGTCCATGATCATGCGTTCGATATCGCGGCGGGAGGCAACGCCGGCGCGCGCCATCACCTTGGAAATACGTTCCGCCTTGCCATCGCCATCGGCTTCATCAGCCGCCGTTTTCGCGGAAGCTGCCTTCGATGGCTTGTCGATGCCGGCCTTCGGGCCGCCTTTCGGCCGCGCGTCGCGCGCGGGGGGCCGTGCGCCCGGGCGTTTTGGCTTGTCTTTGGGTGTCATTTGTTGTTTGCCTGCCTTTTCGGCCTGTCTATCAGGTCATGCACCTGCGGTTAAGTGGAAATTCTTGCGAACGTGAAGACAAATCGATTTATGGAGATAGCACTGGAGGAAGCGCGCGCTGCGGGAGACCGCGGCGAGGTGCCGATCGGCGCTGTCGTCGTGGTCGATGGCGAGCCAGTCGCACGGTCCGGAAACCGCACGCGCGAACTCAACGACATCACCGCCCATGCCGAAATCGTGGCGATCCGCATGGCGTCCGACAGGCTCGGCCAGGAACGGCTCGTCGGCGCCGATCTCTATGTGACGCTGGAACCCTGCACCATGTGTGCAGCCGCCATTTCCTTTGCGCGCATCCGCAGGCTCTACTACGGCGCGGAAGATCCGAAAGGCGGCGGCGTGGACAATGGCGTGCGCTTCTATGCCCAGCCGACCTGCCATCATGCGCCGGAGGTCTATTCCGGCTTCAACGAGACGGAAGCGGCGGATATGCTCAGGGCATTCTTTTCCGATAGGAGGGATGTGCCATGACACCGGAGCCTTTCCTTGCCATCGGAACCATCGTCGTGATGGGCGTGCTTGCGCTCTATGCCAACCGGGTCATCGCGCCCGGCGTGGCGAAGATCCCGATGCAATGGTCGCTGAGGTCAAGGGTGAACTGGACGGCGCCGCGGGTGATCGCCTTCGCCTTCATTCCCGTGCTTGCAGCTATCGTGATGATTGGCATCCTGCTCGCAGGCGGGGCACAGACTTCAGACATCGCCATCATATCCGGCGTGTTTTTATCCTGCCAGCTACTGCATATCGCAAAGACACAACGCTGGTTCACAGCGTCACGCCACTAAAGCATTTCGATTTTCTGGAAACGCCGAGCGCTTACTGAAGGATCTGCCACCATTTGGTGCCGCTGCCGGCAACGGCCGCATCCTTCTTGCGCTGCTTGTCCTTCTTCTGCTCCGGGGTGCCGAGATCGTCGAGCTTCGCAGCATCGTCGACGGCACGATATTCTGTCGGCGGATCGGAAATGTAGCGGCGCTGGTCGATATAGGCCCCCTTCTGCAGGGCGCGCGCTTCACGATACGCCTTGGACTGGGCTTCGCTCGTCTGGCGGCCGCCTTCGATGGCGGAACTGGCGAGTGGTGAGCGATAGCTCGGATTATCCGAATTCTCGTCGGCTTCCTTGACGAGACGCGAGCGGGCCTCTTCCGGGGATTCAACCCACTGCGGATTGTCCTTGGTGGCAATATTCTGCTGCGGCGCGACGAGAGTTTCCTTCTGGTCCTGGGCCGGCATGACCAGCGACGGACGCGGCGTGTATTTCACGCCGGCATTCTTCGGGCCGGGACCGGTCAGCGAGACCGACTGACCAAGGTCGTCGGTAAGCTGCTCCATGGCGGTCTTGTCGGTGCCGTAAGTCGGGCTGCTGGCACAACCTGACATCATGGAGCTTCCCGCCATGACGAGAGACAGGCAGGCGCCCAAACGGAACCAATGCGTCGCTAACATGAAAACCCTTCCCGAATGCCGGAATCAGTACTTGCCCACCGGACAATCGTCCCCCTGACGCAAAAATCCGGCCATTTTCAGGCAGCTTTTACCGGATGAACGCCGCAAAGGCAATTCACCCGGTAAATATCTTCAGGCCTGAATACCGAGCTCGCGCAGTGCTGCAGCATCACGCGCGGAGACATCGGGATAGTCGGGATCGGAGCCGACATCCGTGGTGATGCGCCAGGAACGAGCGCATTTCACGCCTTCCGCAAGCTTCGGAACGACCGCAACTTCAGACACTTCGGCCAGGCGGAAAGCGTCTGCCGGGCCGGCATCGGCGCTGATCGTGATGTCGGAAGTGATGCAGACCTCGCTGAAATCCTGGCCTTCGAGCGCCTTGCGGAGTTCCGCATCCGCGACGTAGACGACCGGGGCTGCTTCCAGCGACGAGCCGATGCGCTTGTCCTTGCGCTCGATTTCGAGCGCGCCTGTCACAACGCTGCGGATCGCGCGGATCTTCTTCCACTTTTCGGCGAGCGCCTCGTTACGCCATTCCCCGGCGACCGGAGCGAACTGCTCCAGATGCACGGAGACGGCCGAAGGATTGCGCGAGAGCCATGCTTCTTCCGTCGTGAAGGGCAGCATCGGCGCAAGCCAGGTCACCATGCAATCGAAGATCATGCGGATGACGTAAAGCGCCGAGCGGCGGCGAAGGCTGGAGGGCGCATCGCAATAGAGCGCGTCCTTGCGGACGTCGAAGTAGAAGGCCGAGAGCTCGACGTTGGCGAAGTCGATGAGCGCACGGGCGATCTTCTTGAAGTCGAAGGAGTCATAGTTCTCACGCACGAGCTGATCAAGCTCGGAGAGACGGTGCAGCATCAGCTGCTCCAGCTCCGGCAGATCGGTGAGCGCGATGACCTCGCCCTTGTCGTGCGCCAGCGTGCCGAGCATCCAGCGGATCGTGTTGCGCAGCTTGCGATAGGCATCGACATTGGTCTGGATGATCGTCTTGCCGACGCGCAGGTCGTCCGCATAGTCAGAGGTCATGACCCAGAGGCGCAGGATGTCGGCACCGGCATCCTTCATGACTTCCTGAGGAGCGGTAACGTTGCCCTTCGACTTCGACATCTTCTCACCCTTCTCGTCCATGGTGAAACCATGGGTGAGGACGGCGTTGTAAGGCGCACGGCCACGCGTCGCCGCCGATTCCAGCAGCGAGGAGTGGAACCAGCCGCGATGCTGGTCGGAGCCTTCGAGATAGAGATCGGCCGGCCATTTCAGGTCGGGGCGATCTTCCAGCGTGAAGGTATGCGTCGAGCCCGAGTCGAACCAGACATCGAGGATATCCATGACCTGCGACCACTTGGCCGGATCATGTTCGTTGCCGAGGAACCGTTCCTTGGCGCCTTCGGCAAACCAGGCATCGGCGCCTTCGGCATCGAAAGCGTCGAGGATGCGCTGGTTGACGGCATCGTCCTGCAGCACTTCGCCGTGTTCATCGACGAAGACGCAGATCGGCACGCCCCAGGCGCGCTGACGGGAGAGAACCCAGTCCGGGCGCTGTTCGATCATGGCGCGCAGGCGGTTCTGGCCGGCAGCCGGCACGAAGCGCGTGTCGTCGATCGCCTTCAGCGCACGGGTGCGCAGCGTCGTGCCGTCGGCCAGCGTCTTGTCCATATAGACGAACCACTGCGGCGTGTTGCGGAAGATCACCGGCTTCTTGGAGCGCCAGGAATGCGGATACTGATGCTTGAGGCGGCCGCGGGCAAAGAGCGCGCCGCGCTCGATCAGCGCCTTGATGACGCGATCGTTGGCATCGCCCTTCTTGCCGTTGTCGTCGATGACGCGCGCGCCTTCGAAGCCGGGGGCGTCAGCGGTATAAAAGCCGCCGTCGTCGACCGGGAACGGGATCTTGGTGTCGATACCGCGTGCCTCAAGGGTACGGGCAGCCGACATCCAGGCATCAAAGTCTTCGCGACCGTGGCTGGGTGCGGTGTGTACGAAGCCAGTACCGGCATCATCAGTGACATGGTCGCCGTCAAGCAGCGGCACGGCGAATTCATAGCCGCCATCGAGGCCCTTCAGCGGATGAGCGCAGGTGACACCAGCCAGATCGTCGGCGGTGACATCGGCGAGACGCTTGTACTGCAGCTTGGACTTGGCGAAAGATTCTTCGGCGAGCCTGTCGGCGAGAATAAGCCTCTCGCCCGGACGCGGTCCAAAATCGTTCTCAGCGGCCGTCACTTCGTAAAGGCCGTAAGCCACACGCGACGAATAGGCGATCGCCCGGTTACCGGGGATCGTCCAGGGCGTGGTGGTCCAGATGACGACGAAGGCGTCCTTGAGGGCATCGGAGCCCTTCGCGACCGGGAACTTCACCCAGATCGTGTCGCTCTCGTAGTCATGATACTCGACTTCGGCTTCCGCCAGTGCCGTGCGCTCGACGACCGACCACATGATCGGCTTGGAGCCGCGGTAAAGCTGGCCGCTCTTAGCGATCTTCAAGAGTTCGCCGGCGATGCGGCTTTCCGCGTGGAAGTTCATCGTCAGATACGGGTTCTCGAAATCGCCGACGATGCCGAGACGCTGGAATTCGCCACCCTGGATGGCGATCCACTTTTCGGCATAGGCACGGCATTCGCGGCGGAACTCGATCATCGCCGACGGCTCGGTCAGGTCAGGCTTGGCCTTGCCCTTGGCGCGATAGTTCTCTTCCTCGATCTTCCATTCGATCGGCAGGCCGTGGCAGTCCCAGCCGGGAACATAGTTGGAGTCATAACCGCGCATCTGGAAGGAGCGGGTGATGACGTCCTTGAGGATCTTGTTCAGCGCGTGGCCGATATGGATATTGCCGTTGGCATAGGGCGGGCCGTCGTGCAGGACGAACTTTTCGCGGCCGGCGGCGGAGGCGCGCAGCTTCTTGTAGAGGTCCATCTGCTGCCAGCGGGCAACGAGTTCCGGCTCCTTCTGCGGCAGGCCGGCGCGCATGGGGAAATCCGTCTCGGGCAGATAGAGGGTCTTCGAGTAATCGATCTTTTCGGCTGGTTCGGTCATGTGTGACAATCGCTTCTGGCGGCCCGACAGGGGCTCGCGGATCTGAAATCTGTGGTGACGGAAAGCGCTTGCTCAATCCAAGCGCCAAAAACCCGGACCTTCCGGCCGCTCAGCGCGCGCGGAAGACCGGGCCGATAATTCGTATCGAATGCGCCAGCCGGAATTTACTCATGGCGCCGGTTCATAGGCGCTTTTCAGCGGAAAAGGAAGAGGGATTTCAGACCTGCAACCTCGTGAAAAACCGCAGGCCATATGTCTTCCATGCGAAAAATCCGACACCTCTGTCGAATTACCGATCACCCGAACGTCTTTGACTCACGGGCAGCGAAAATTCATCATGCCCGGTCAAAACCCGCTCGCAAGGAGTGATGAGGATATGAGCAGTTCCTATCGTTGGGTTATCGTCGCGGCCGGCGCACTGATGACATGCGTTGCTCTCGGCGCCATGTTTTCTCTCGCCATCTTCCAGCAACCGATCGCCGATGCGACCGGCTGGTCGCATGCCGGCATTGCCAGCGCCATGACGCTGAATTTCATCGTCATGGGTATCGGCGGCTTTTTCTGGGGTGCGGCGAGCGACCGCTACGGGCCGCGTCCCGTCGTGCTGATCGGTTCCGTCATTCTGGGCCTGGCGCTGGTTCTTGCCAGCCGGGCGGAAACGCTCTTGCAGTTCCAACTGACCTATGGCGTGCTCGTCGGGCTCTCGGCCAGCGCCTTCTTCGCGCCGATGATCGCCGCGACCACGGAATGGTTCGACGAGAACCGCGGCCTTGCCGTATCCCTGGTTTCGGCCGGCATGGGTGTCGCGCCAATGACGATCTCGCCCTTCGCGCGCTGGCTGATCACTGCCTATGACTGGCGTCCGGCGATGATGATCATCGGCATCGGCGCGCTGATCCTGATGATCCCCGCCGCCATGCTGGTGCGCCGGCGTCCTTCACCGCCCGTGGATACGCATGAGGCTATCGTCGCGGCGGATGGCGGCACGCCCAATCTCTGGAAGGTTTTCCGCTCGCCGCAGTTCATCGTGCTCGGGCTGACCTTCTTTGCCTGCTGTGCCGCCCATTCCGGGCCGATCTTCCATATGGTCAACTATGCCACGCTCTGCGGGGTCGCCCCCATGGCGGCCGTCAGCATCTATAGTGTCGAAGGGCTTGCCGGCCTGGGCGGGCGGCTGATCTATGGCACACTGGCGGACAGGATCGGCGCGAAGCGGGTCATCATCGCGGGCCTGCTGATACAGGCGGCGGCGCTTGCCACCTATCTTGCCGTCAGCAAACTCGGGGAATTCTATGCGCTGGCCGTCATCTTCGGCAGCGCCTATGGCGGGGTGATGCCGCTCTATGCGGTGCTGGCGCGCGAATATTTCGGCCCGCGCATCATCGGCACGGTCTTTGGCGCTGCGACGATGCTGTCAAGCCTTGGCATGGCCTTCGGCCCGCTGATCGGCGGCTGGGTCTACGATACCTATGCCAATTACTCCTGGCTGTTCATCGGCTCGGCGCTGGTCGGCCTCGGCGCAGCGGCCATTGCGCTCGCCTTCCCGCCGCTGCCGCAGCAAAAGTCCCAGGCTGTGCTGGGGGCGGCATAGGTCAGTCGAAGCAAAGCTTGCGGTCAAGTTCGCCGAGCGGCCTGACACCTGCGAGCAGCGCCCTCGCCTCCTCCTCGTCGCGCTTGATCTGCGCGACGAGCGGATCGAGTCCATCGAACTTCAGTTCGGGGCGCAGATAGCCGAAGAAGGAAACCGAACAGATCTGGCCATAGAGATCGCCGGTGAAATCGAAGAGATAGGTTTCGAGCAGCGGCGCGCCGTTATCGGTCACGGTCGGGCGGCGGCCGTAGCTTGCCACTGCATCGTAGAGCTTACCGTTTTCGAGACGGAAACGGACAGCATAGATGCCGGCGGCAAGTTCAGCCTCGGGCGGCAGCCGCATGTTGGCGGTCGGGAAACCAAGCTGCCGGCCGAGCTTTTCACCGTCGATCACCTTTGCCTGCACCGTATAGTGATAGCCGAGCATGGCTGCGACCGCAGAGACATCGCCGTCCTTCAGGAGCGCGCGAATGTGGCTCGATGAGACGACATCGGTATTTTCGTCGCGGAAAGCGTCGATCAGAGTGACGCCGAAACCATAGCGATTGCCGGCATCCATAAGGAAGGCAGGCCCGCCCTCGCGACCGCGGCCGAAATGGAAATCGAAGCCGGTCACCACTTCGGATGCACCAAGCCAGTCCTTCAGGATGGAATGGATGAATTCTTCCGCCGAGCGCTGCGAGAAGTCGTAGTCGAAGGGATATTCGATGACCGCGTTGAAACCGAGTTCTTCCAGGATGCGGGCCTTGAAGGGCGCCGGTGTCAGACGGAAGACCGGCGCATGAGGCTTGAATACGGTGCGCGGATGCGGCTCGAAGGTCAGAACCAGGGCCGGAATGCCGCGCTCTTCCGCTATTTCGAGCGCCCGGTTCAGCACCGACTGGTGGCCGCGATGGACGCCATCGAAATTGCCGATGGCGATGACGCCGCCCTTCAGGTGCTCGGGCAGCGGATCACGGGTTTCATTGCGGTGGAACACAGTCATCAGTTTGTCTTCTCTTATGCGAGGCGCGGCATCCACCACTTCGGCGTCGCCTTTTCCCGTTCGAGATAGGCGTGCAGGATCGCCTCGTCGGTCTCGCCGTGCAGCGTATATTCCTTCGCGTGAATACCTCCGCTGATGTAGAGAAGGTCGAGGCCATAGTTCAAGGCGCCGCGAACATCCGTCGGCATGCCGTCGCCGATCGCCAGAACGCGGTCCATAGGGAAATCGCCGCGCACTTCCCGGGCAGCGGCCAGCGTCGCCTCATAGATCGGCCGATGCGGCTTGCCGGCAATGCGGGTGGAGCCGCCGAGCTGTTCGTAATAGGCGGCCATGGCGCCGGCGCAGGGAATGATGCGGTGGCCGCGCTCGACGACGAGATCGGGATTGGCGCAGATCATCGGCACATTGCGGGATTTGAACTCCAGCAGCATGTCCGTGTAATCCTCGGGCGTCTGTGTCTCGTCATCGAAGAAGCCGGTGCAGACGACAGAGGTGGCGTCGCCTGCCGCAGCGCGCTCGATATCGAGACCTTCGAGGATCGGATTGTCGCGCTCGGGGCCGAGCAGGAAGACCTCGCGCGGTCCCTCGGCGATCAGCGCGCGGGTAACGTCACCCGAGGTGACGATGCGGTCATAGGCGCTATCGGGCACACCGATCTGGCGCAGCTGATCGACGACCTGCCAGGAAACGCGCGGCGAATTGGTGATGAGAACGACGGTCAGGCCAGCGGCGCGCGCTGCTTCCAACGCCTCGCCCGCCTTCGGAAACGGATCGACGCCGTTATGCACGACACCCCAGACATCGCAGAGCACCGCGTCATACCGATCGGTGATCTCGGAGAAGTTCGCAATCCGCTTTGCCATTCCAATGTCCTGCTTCGCGTTCAGTCACCGGTGACATTGCAAAGGCGGGCTTCAATGGCAAGGTATTTCCGCAGTGCAGTAGCAGATACTGGGGGCGGCTTTGGGGCGTTGCCATCATGGACCCGAGCGTAAACGGGCCAGTTCGGTTTCGCGCCATCGCAGCCATTGCTGTCTCAGTTTGCTTCTGGACACGCCTATGGTCTCTTCGAGAACGTGAAGGCTGAGAATGCGTTCGGTGCGGAAATGGCGAAAGGCCTGCTTCGATTCACACCACGCGATCAACAGGCTGTGTGCGTCCTCATAGCCGAGAAGCACCGGCCACAAGATACGGCGGCTTACCTCGCCATTCGCCGCGCGATATTCGACTTCTATCTTTCGCCCTTCCCTGATCGCCCGCCTGATCGGACGGGTGTCGAGCGTCAGGCTGTTGACGACCTCGTCAGGCTTCACGCCGACTGCTGGTTCGGCAATGAAGGGAAGCAGATCGTTCGGTATCGTGGACGCAATCTTTGCAATCACATCTCTGGCGGCATTGGTGATGGCAACGTCTCCCAGCTTCGCCACCATTTGAACGCCAAGCAGAACGGCCTCGATTTCCTCTGCCGTCAGCATCAGGGGCGGCATGTCGTATCTGGGATCAAGGACGTAACCGAAGCCCGCTTCCCCTTCGATGGGAACACGCTGGCCGATCAGATGCGCGATGTCGCGGTAGACGGTTCGCCGCGCGACCTCGAGTTCGTCAGCAAGCTGCGCCGAGGTCACCGGGCGGCTCGACCTTCGAAGGATCTGGATGATCTGAAAAAGCCTTTCTGCTTTTCGCATCGGCTAGTGACTCCTGCTGCCACAACGCTGGCAGGATGACTGTGTCACGAGAGCAAGGAAAGAGATCGTTACGTCTGAAGGAGAAAATGATGAAATTTGCATCCACCCGCCTTGTCGCCTCCGATATCAAAAGCATGGTGGCTTTCTACGAGCTTGTGACGGGCTACCGCGCGGACTGGCTTGCTCCCGCCTTCGCCGAAATCGTCACACCGGGCGCAGCCCTGGCAATCGGCAGTGTGGAGACGGTGGCCCTGTTCAAGGAGGGCAGTGCGGAGCCGGGCGCCAATAGAACCGCCATTCTCGAGTTCATAGTGTCGGATGTCGATGCCGAATTCGCGCGGCTCAAGGATCAGGTCGAGGTGGTGCACGAGCCCAAGGATCTGCCATGGGGCAATCGCACGGTCCAGTTCTCAGACCCCGAGGGCACTCGCATCGCTCTTTATACGCCCGTTACCGAAGCTGCGAGACGACGTTTTCGTGATCGTTGATTGGCAGACATCGTCTTCTCGAGATCCTGCGTCTGCCAGCGGCCGACCAGGCATCTACTTCAGGCAAAGAACGCCGGCAGCCTCAGAAGCAGGCCGGCAACGGCGCAAAAGCCGAGGATCTTCACCATGCCGATCTTGAAGCGCAACAGCATGACGGAAGCGATGATGAAGATGGCAAGCGCTGCGATATCCAGCGTGTGCCATTCCGGCCAGGCGAGGCTTGCGACCGGCAGGCCGGTGCCGAAGGAGAAGAGCGCCAGGCGGCCAACTTCGGCGAAGAGCACGTGCAGGCCGAACCAGAAGGCCAGATTGAGGATGACGCCGACGACGGCTGCGGTGATTGCCGAAAGGGCTGCCGATAACACGACGTTGCCGCGCAGCTTCTCGATATAGGGGGCGCCGGCGAAGATCCAGATGAAGCTCGGGACGAAGGTTGCCCAGGCTGCGAGGCTGGCGCCGAACAGGCCGCCGAGCAGCGGGTCGAGGCCGATCGGATTGCGGAAGCCGGCGAGGAAACCGACGAAGCAGAGGACGAGGACCAGCGGCCCCGGCGTCGTTTCGGCAAGGGCCAGACCGTCCAGCATCTCGCCCGGCCGCAGCCAGGCGTAATGATCGACCGCGACCTGTGCGACATAGGAAAGCACTGCGTAGGCGCCGCCGAATGTGACGACCGCCATCTTGGAGAAGAAGACGAAGACGGCGCTGAAGACATTGGTCTCGCCGCTCAGCGTCTCGGCGATCAGATCGTCAGGCGTGCCGATGTGGCGGGCCAGTAAAAGCGGCGCCTGCCAGACGAGAATCCAGAAGGCCAGCATGATGAACGGCGTTGCGACCGTGCGCGTTGTGAGCCTGGCGTGCCAACGTGCTTTCTCTTGCGGTGCCGGCGCAGGGGTGCCTACCGCCCGATAGCGGCTGTGCAGGTATCCTGCGAGACCGGCCATGACAACGACGATCGGGAACGGCGTGTTGAGCAGGAAGAGCGCCAGAAAGGATGAAGCGGCAACGGCATAGTGGAACCGGCTCTTCAGCGCACGCCGCGCCACGCGCATCAGCGCCTCGATGACGATGGCGAGCACGGCCGCCTTGAGGCCGAAGAACAGTGCCAGCAGCCATGTCGCATTCTGGAAGAAGGCGTAGAGGCTGGAGAGAACGAGAATGACGAGGAAGCCCGGCAGGACGAAGAGCAGGCCGGCGACGATGCCGCCGCGCACGCCATGTATGAGCCAGCCTATGTAGGTGGCGAGTTGCTGCGCCTCGGGACCGGGCAGAAGCATGCAGTAGTTTAGCGCGTGCAGGAAGCGATCCTCGGAGATCCAGCGCTTTTCTTCGACGACGGTCTTGTGCATGAGGGCGATCTGGCCGGCGGGGCCGCCGAAGCTCAGACAGCCAACGCGCGCCCAGACGGCGACAGCTTCAGAAAAGGATGGCTGTTGCAAAGGCTCAGCAGTGGCGTCGGACAGATCCGGCACGTCAGAGACATCCTGCATGTTAGGCAAAACCCGGCCCTCTCCACAATTCCGGCACAAAAATCCGTGATGGCTGTTCTTGACTCCTTCTGGAGCCATCCCTAAATGCACGGCGGTAGCACTCACGGGAGTTGAGTGCTAACATATCCATTGTGGGCCACCCCGGTCCGCGAATGTCATTTGATCGAGGGATTAGACAATGGCAAGCACCAATTTCCGCCCCCTTCACGATCGCGTCGTTGTTCGTCGCGTTGAATCCGAAGAGAAGACCAAGGGCGGCATCATCATCCCGGATACCGCTAAGGAAAAGCCGCAGGAAGGCGAAATCGTCGCTGTCGGCTCCGGCGCTCGTGACGAGTCCGGCAAGGTTGTTCCGCTCGATGTCAAGGCTGGCGACCGCGTTCTGTTCGGCAAGTGGTCGGGCACCGAAGTCAAGATCAACGGCGAAGACCTTCTCATCATGAAGGAAGCCGACATCATGGGCATCATCGGCTAATCCAGCCTGATGTCTTTCACCTGATACGCTGACACCCCTTTTCAGGAGTTCTCAAAATGGCAGCTAAAGAAGTAAAGTTCGGCCGCGGCGCGCGCGAAAAGATGCTGCGCGGCGTCGATGTCCTCGCTGACGCAGTGAAGGTCACGCTCGGTCCGAAGGGCCGTAACGTCGTTATCGACAAGTCCTTCGGCGCTCCGCGCATCACCAAGGACGGTGTTTCTGTCGCCAAGGAAATCGAACTCGAAGACAAGTTCGAAAACATGGGCGCCCAGATGGTCCGCGAAGTTGCTTCGAAGACCAACGACATCGCCGGCGACGGCACCACGACTGCAACGGTTCTCGCACAGGCCATCGTTCGCGAAGGCAACAAGGCAGTTGCTGCCGGCATGAACCCGATGGACCTGAAGCGCGGCATCGACCTCGCTGTTGCTGAAGTCGTCAAGGATCTCCAGGCCAAGGCCAAGAAGATCTCCACGTCGGAAGAAGTTGCCCAGGTCGGCACGATCTCCGCAAACGGCGACAAGCAGGTCGGTCTCGACATTGCTGAAGCCATGCAGAAGGTCGGCAACGAAGGCGTCATCACCGTCGAAGAGGCCAAGACCGCTGAAACCGAGCTTGAAGTCGTCGAAGGCATGCAGTTCGACCGCGGCTACCTGAGCCCGTACTTCGTCACCAACCCGGAAAAGATGGTTGCTGACCTCGAAGACGCCTTCATCCTCCTGCACGAAAAGAAGCTCTCGAACCTGCAGTCCATGCTCCCGGTTCTCGAAGCTGTCGTTCAGACCGGCAAGCCGCTCCTCATCATCGCTGAAGACGTCGAAGGCGAAGCTCTTGCTACGCTCGTCGTCAACAAGCTGCGTGGCGGCCTGAAGATTGCTGCCGTCAAGGCTCCGGGCTTCGGCGATCGCCGCAAGGCCATGCTGGAAGACATCGCTATCCTCACGGGCGGCACTGTCATCTCCGAAGACCTCGGTATCAAGCTCGAGAGCGTTACGCTCGACATGCTCGGCCGCACCAAGAAGGTCTCGATCTCCAAGGAAAACACGACGATCGTCGACGGCGCCGGCGCCAAGTCCGACATCGAAGGCCGTGTTGCCCAGATCAAGGCCCAGATCGAAGAAACCTCTTCCGACTACGACCGCGAAAAGCTGCAGGAACGTCTTGCCAAGCTCGCTGGCGGCGTTGCCGTTATCCGCGTCGGCGGTTCGACGGAAATCGAAGTGAAGGAAAAGAAGGACCGCATCGACGACGCCCTCAACGCGACGCGCGCTGCTGTTCAGGAAGGTATCGTCCCGGGCGGCGGTATTGCTCTCCTGCGCTCCTCCACGAAGATCACCTCCAAGGGTGAAAACCAGGATCAGGAAGCCGGTATCAACATCGTTCGCCGCGCTCTCCAGGCTCTGGTTCGCCAGATCGCTGAAAACGCTGGTGACGAAGCTTCGATCGTTGTCGGCAAGGTTCTCGACAAGAACGAAGACAACTACGGCTACAACGCCCAGACGTCTGAATATGGCGACATGATCGCCATGGGCATCGTCGACCCGGTCAAGGTTGTCCGTACGGCTCTGCAGAACGCAGCTTCGGTTGCTTCGCTGCTGATCACCACGGAAGCCATGATCGCCGAGCTGCCGAAGAAGGACGCTCCGGCAATGCCGGGCGGCATGGGCGGCATGGGCGGTATGGACATGATGTGATAGGCCAACGGCCTTTCACAGCATCGTCCGTGAGACCGCCCATCATCGAAAGATGGTTCAGCGCGTCAAGCGCGCTGAACAGGCGGTATGGACATGATGTGATAGGCGTAAGCCGTCACTGATATCCATTCCGGTCTCCGGATTGAAAGGGCGGTCTTCGGGCCGCCCTTTTTGTTTATACAAGCGATTCGAAAAATGCCTTGATTAACAAAATGCTTGAACGTTTAATCAGGCGGCGGAAAGCGCGACTTTTCGAGCGAGGCTTTCGCGAAGCTTGCGTTGCAGCATATTTTTCTGAATGCGAAAATTCGAACGCAAAACGCATATTTTACGAAAATTGCATGCTATGCGATCAGTGAAACCGTTTACACAACGTATAAAGCTGAGTTTTTACCACAGAATTACTCGGAAAACGCGTCAAACCCCAGAAAACTTCGACCCTGTTACCAGCCTAACGCCCCGGAAAAAGCCGTTGCCGTTTGCGCAAAAGCTCCTATAAATCCGCGCTGCAATTGACGTTTAGCGCCGGAGGAAATCTCGCTCACAGACGAGACCGGAACGCGCCAATGGCCATGCGTGAACATTCGGGCATTCGAAGGTCTCCGCGAACATATGAGAGTAAATCTTGCGGGAGGCATTCGGACAGCGGCCGTCCAAGGCGCTGACAGACAGTGTTTCGCGAGGTGAAAGCACGGGCATGATGCCTGGCGCTACGTGATCCTGTTTCTTTGTGTTTGCCGAGCGTGCGGCCAACCAGCCGCGCCCGAATTGGGGAACGCCTTGTTTAAAATCGCCAAAGCCAATGCTGCCGCACCTTTCATGCCCGGCTCGCTGGACTACAACAATCATAATCAGGAAATGTTGGCGCAATTTTCCGTCTCCGAAAGCTGGATCGGAGACTTTTCGACGGGCGTTATAAAGCTCGGCGACTGGAGCGCGATGCTGCACGGTCTCTCGGCGCAGGAATGCGGCCTGTTGAGCCTGGTGCGTTGCTACGACGCCAAGGATCGCAACCATATCCTGCAGCTCTTCGAACAGGCGGCGACGCTTTCCTCATCCTTCTGTTTTTCGACCACCATCATCATGCCGAACGGCTTCCGCCAGCCGCTTTTCTGCATGGGCGAATCCAACGGGCTGGAAGAAAAGTACAGCGGCAGCATGGTCGGCGTTTTCGTCTTCCCGCGCTTCAAACTGGAAGGCGTCAGCCAGATCGCCAGCCGGCAGTAATCTGCCGGCATGGCTTCAAGAAAAAGGCCGGTCTCGCGACCGGCCTTTTCTATTTCCTCTGAGAAGAGGTTCAGGCCGGCTTTACCGGAATGTTGAGGCCCTTCTCGCTCGCCGGACGAGCGATGCAGCGCTGCAGCCAGTCCATGACGGCGGGGAATTTTGCGTATTCCAGCACCTCGCGGCCGCCATAGAAAATGTCGGCACCGCGGATCCACGGGAAGGTGGTGATGTCGGCGATCGTGTATTGGTCGCCCATGATCCACTGGCGGCCCTGCAGGCGGCTTTCCAGCACGCCGAGCAGGCGCTTGGCCTCGTCGCGATAACGCTCGACCGGATAGGAATTGTTGGCGACCTTGTCAGCCGCAAATTTGTAGAAGTGACCGAACTGGCCGAGCATCGGGCCGACGCCCGCCATCTGGAAGAAGACCCACTGGATGGTTTCGTAGCGGCCCGCGGCATCGGCCGGGATCAGCTTGCCGGTCTTTTCCGCCAGATAGAGCAGGATCGCGCCGGATTCGAAAAGGCCGATCGGCTTTCCATCCGGACCGTTGGGATCTATGATCGACGGAATGCGGCCATTGGGATTCAGCGAGACGAATTCCGCTGTCTTCTGGTCCGTGGTCGCGAAAGACACATAGTGCGGCTCATAGGGCAGGCCGAGTTCTTCCAGCGCGATCGAAATCTTCACGCCGTTAGGCGTCTGAAGCGAATAGAGCTGGATTATATCGGGATTTTTCGCCGGCCAGCGGCCGGTGATCGGAAATGCGGAAAGGTCTGCCATCAGTTTCTCCTTGGGTGAGGATGGTGACCATAGAAGACGGCCGTACTGCAACGCAAGGCGAAGCAAGCCGGGCGATCGTTTCAAATTAGTGAACAAACTGTCCGCTGACGTTTATCTTTCCAAGACACAGGAAAAGCGCGAAATAGGTTTCACACGAGGTCAAACACGGTGCCGGGGCACAAGACCTCAAGACCCATTAACGGAGCAACGTCCATGTCGAATACGAACAACGTCCTCATCCTTCTCGCCCGCATCCTTCTGTCCTTCATGTTCCTCTTTGCCGGCTTCGGCAAAGTGACTGATCCGGCTTCCACAGCCGGCATGATCGCAGGTGCCGGCCTTCCGGCTTCCACGGCGCTGACCTACCTCGCCGGTCTCTTCGAACTCGTCATGGGCGCTTCCGTGCTCATCGGCTACCAGGTCCGCTACACGGGCTGGCTGATCGCTGCCTTCTGTGTGTTCACCGGCATCGTCTTCCACCTGCCGACCGTCAACGTCCCTGACTTCCCGGCTGCTGCAAACGGCTGGATCAACGGCCTGAATTTCGTGAACTTCCTGAAGAACATCACGCTGGCCGGCGCCTACATCATGCTCGCCACCAATGGCGCTGGCGCCTACTCGGTCGACGCTCGCCGCGGCCTGCAGGCGGTCGCTGCCCGCTAATCAGCATATCCTCCCAAGCATGCAAAAACCCGCCGTCTGATGACGGCGGGTTTTTCTATGTTCCCAATTCCGACATTCGATTTCAGAGAACCGAGCGCACGGCCTCGACAATTGCATTCACCGTCGGCATATCGGCATGCGTGTCCTTGCGGGCGCGCACGAGGCAGGCTTCCGAGCGCAGGATGACGCCGTCGGAGAGCACCTTGAGGTGGTTGGCGCGCAGGGTCGAGCCGGTAGAGGTGATATCGACGATGATATCGGCCGAGCCGGAAGCGGGCGCGCCTTCCGTGGCGCCCAGGCTTTCCACGATGCGGTAAAGCTGGATACCGTGCTGGCTGGAGAAGAACTGCTGGGTCAGGCGCCAGTATTTCGTGGCGATCGCCAGGCGCCGGCCATGACGCGCGCGGAAATCGGCGGCGACATCAACCAGATCCGCCATCGTATCGACATCCAGCCAAATCTCCGGCACGGCGACGACGACATCGGCATGGCCGAAGCCGAGCCGGGCGCAGAATTCCACCCGCTTGTCGGCTTCCGCCAATCCTTCGCGCACGAGATCTTCGCCGGTAACGCCGAAATCGATCGAACCGTTGCCAAGCTCGCGGGAAATTTCCGAGGCGGAGAGGAAGGCAATTTCCACATCGTCCCAGCCTTCGACGCGGCCGCGATAGGAGCGCTCATTGCCGACGGCGTAGATTTTCAGGCCAGCCCGCTCGAAGATCGCAGAGCAGTCATCCTTCATGCGGCCCTTGGAGGGAAGCGCAATGGTGATCGTCATGCGGCAGCCCTTTCGGTTTCGATACGGTCGAGCCAGAGAGAGAAGCCGACAGCCGGAATACGGTCCTTGGCGCCGAGGAAAGTCATCAGCCTGTCGAAGCGGCCGCCACCGGCCAGAACCGCTGGCGAATCTTCGGCGGTCACCTCAAAGACAAGGCCGGTATAATAATCTAGCGGGCGACCGAAGGCCGCCCGGTATTCGATGAGCGAGAGATCGACGCCGGCATTGGAAAGGGCCGCGACACGGCCATCGAAGCGGGCGAGCGCGTTGCCGAGCTTCAGGCCCGCCGCATCGGCGAAATGCGAGAGTGCAGCGGAAGCGTTCACAAGCGGCACGTTGAGCGATAGGAACTGTTCCAGCACCTGGAAGGCCGCGTCATCGAGACGGGTCTCGGAGAGTACGAGCTTCTCTTTGAGACGACGGGCAATTTCCTGCGGCGAGCGGCTGGCATTGGTGGAATAGCCGGTGGCTTGCATCGTTTCGTCAATATGGGCGATCAGCGCCGCTTCATCCTCGAGACCGACCAACTGCGCAACCTTGTCGTCGAGGCCGGTAACGAATTGCGGGCTGACGAGGCTCGCCAACAGGCTCTCGAGCTGGACCATGTTGCCGAAAGCATGGATCAGACGCTTCTGCCAGCCGAGCGGCAGGCCGAGCGCCTGCACGACGGCCTCGAACACGGCCTGATCGCCGATCGTCACCGACAGTTGCCGGCCGGGCAGCAGCCGCGACAGGATGCCGACGGCATCGCCGATCGCGCGGGCATCGGCGCTGGCGAGATTGATATCGCCGAGATCTTCGATGCCGGCCTGATAGAACTCGTTGCTGCCGTCGCGACGCTGACGGAAGACCTCACCGAGATAGGAGTAACGCTTCGGCGTGCCCGTGGCGCTCTCGATATGGCGCAGACAGACGGGAATGGTGAATTCCGGGCGCAGGCAGAGGCTGGCGCCGGTTTCGCTTTCCGTCATGAAAATACGCCGGCGAAGATCTTCGCCGGCGATATCGAGAAAGGGTTCGGCCGGCTGGATGACCGGTGTGTCGATGCGCTCCGCCTTGCGGGCGGAAAACTCGTCCAGAAGCTCGCCGGAAAAATCAGGGAGATTGATGAGGGCCATATCAGCCCGCCCTCTTCCGGTCCTCCGCCTGGGCGGCGAGGATTTCCTTCACCTTGGCGATCAGATCGGCTTCCGCAACGGTTTCCTGCGCGACGCGCGCTTCGCGCCAGGTCGTGTTGTCTTCGATCTCGCCGGAGAGGCGCTTGCCCTCGATCAGATCCTTGATCTGGACCACGCCCTGCGCACGCTCGTCGCCGCCCTGGATGATGGCGATCGGGCAGCCGCGCCGGTCGGCATATTTCAGCTGGTTGCCGAATTTCTTCCAGTTACCCTGAAACATTTCGGCGCGGATACCGGCGGCACGAAGCTCCTGTGTGAAGCGCTGGTAGCGGCCCATCGCCTCGACATCGCCATCCATGACGGTGACGAGTACTGGCTCGATGATGTCCTGCTGTCCGAGCTTGCCGAGGTTCTTCAACGCCGTCATCAGGCGCGAAACGCCGATGGAGAAGCCCGTTGCCGGAACCGGCTGGCCCATGAAACGGGAGACGAGACCGTCATACCGGCCGCCGCCGCCGACGGAGCCGAAAACGACCTTCTCGCCCTTTTCATTGGTGACGTCGAAGAGCAGTTCGGCCTCATAGACCGGGCCAGTATAATATTCGAGGCCACGCACGACAGAGGGATCGATCTTGATGCGATCCGACTGATAGCCGGCGCTGGTGACGAGCGCGCCGATGAAATTCAGCTCTTCGACACCTTCGACGCCCCTGCTCGTGCCAGCGACCAGCTCGGCGAGCTGAGCAGCGCTTTCGGCATAATCCTTGATGCCGACGAAGAAGAGAACCTTCTCGATCTGGCTCTGGTCGAGGCCGGCGCCCTTGGTGAAATCGCCGGACTCATCCTTGCGGCCGGGGCCAAGCAGAAGGGCCACACCTTCGGGGCCGAACTTGTCGAGCTTGTCGATGGCGCGCAGCACGTTGAGGCGCTGGCCGGCCTTGTCGTCACCGCCGAGGCCGATCGCTTCCAGCACGCCGTCCAGAACCTTGCGGTTGTTGACGCGGATCACATAGTCGCCGCGCTTGATGCCGAGCGCTTCCAGCGTATCCGACATCATCATGCACATTTCGGCATCGGCCTGGACGCCGGGTGCACCGACCGTATCGGCATCGAACTGCATGAACTGCCGGAAACGGCCCGGACCCGGCTTTTCGTTACGGAAGACGTAGCCGGCGCGATAGGTGCGGTAGGGAAGCTGGATCTCGTTGAAATTCTCGGCGACATGGCGGGCAAGCGGCGCCGTCAGGTCGTAGCGCAGCGACATCCACTGCTCGTCATCGTCCTGCAGCGAGAAGACGCCCTCGTTCGGGCGGTCGCTATCCGGCAGAAACTTGCCGAGCGCATCGGTATATTCAAGCAGCGGCGTTTCGACCGGATCGAAACCATAATGCTCGTAGACCTCGCGGATCTTCGCGGTCATTTCATTGACGGCGCGGAGATCGGCTGCGGAGCGGTCAACAAAGCCGCGCGGAAGGCGGGCCTTGAGCTTTTGCGGTTTCTTCTGCTTGTCGTTCATTTCGGGGGATTTCCACATATGTGACAGTGGCGGTTTCCTAGCGGATTGGGCGGTTAGCGGCAAGGGCAAGGGTCTTGATATGGCGACCAGAATCGATGGAACGATGCGGAAAGGACCGTAAACCGGAATATCGCCATGATCGCGGAAGCCCTTCAGTATCTCGCCACGTCAGTGGTCACCGGCAGCGCCCATCGCCGCTTCGTGCGCTATTCGGTCAATCTCTGGTCGCGCGCCGGCCGCTGCGCGCGGGATTGGGCGGCCCATGAGGCGAACAGCAAGGATGCCATTCGCGCCGCGATCGCGGACCTATCGCAGCGGCGGACCGCCGTCGTGCTCGGCTCCGGATTGCTGCGGGACGTGCCGATCGAGGATCTGGCGGCACGTTTCGACACGGTCGTGCTCGTCGATCTCGTGCATCTGGCCTCCGTGCGCCTGCGGCTGCGGGGCAAGCGCTATCGAAACGTGCGGCTGATCGAACGCGACCTCTCCGGCTACGACGACCTCAAGGCAGGGAAGGATGCGGAGCCGCTCGGCTTCCTGCGCAGCGTGCCCTATCTCGATTTCGTGGTCTCGGCCAACCTGCTCTCGCAGATCGGCCGCGGCGTCAAACGGCGATACGAGGCGGAAGCCTCCCCCGGAATGCCTGCGGATACGGTGGAACGACTGATCGCGGCGCATATTCAGGGTCTCGCCGACCTGCCCTGCCGGACCTGCCTGGTGACCGACATTTCCTATGCCGTCATCGATCGCACCGGCAAAGTGCATGAGGAGGCCGACCTGCTGCATGGCGTGCCGCCGCCCGAAGCGAAGGCCGGATGGGACTGGCCCGTGGCACCGCTCGGCGAAGAGAGCCGAGATTACCAGATCGTGCATAAGGTGATTGCCTCCTGACGTGCTTGGCTTTTCGCCCGCACCTGCCTATGTTTTTCCCATGCGCGCTTTCGCCCTCATGACGATGTTCTTCGGCTGGCTGGTCTACAGCACCTTGTCCGCATGGGCAGGCTGTCCGACCTGCGCGTCGATGAGCATGCCCGTTCAGACCGAAACCAGCGCGATGCACCACCATACCGACGGCATGGATATGTCCAAGATGGCCGCCAAGGAGACATCCGCGAAAGACCCTTGCTCTACGGGTACCGCCCATATGCCGCTCTGCGCAGCCTGCATGGTGCTGCCGCCGGCCGATCTTCTTGCTGATGCGGGCAAGGCTGCCTTTGCCTATCCTTCCCCGGCGCTCGACCGGGCACTCAGCGACAACGGGCCGGCACCGCAGGCGCCGCCTCCCCGCTTCGGCTGACGATCCCTTTATTCAAAACGGCAGCGATATGCTGCCATCAGAACCTATTGTCAGACAGAGGAAGGAATACTCATGTCTTTGAAAATCATCGCCGTTTCCGCCATCATCGCCTTTGCTGGACCGGCCTTTGCCGAGGATATGCAGGGCATGGATATGTCGAAACCGATGGGCGACCATAGCCCCTCCAGCCATGCTTTTGCCGAGGCCAATGCCAGGATGCACAAGGATATGATGGTCGAGATGAGCGGCAATACGGATGTCGATTTCGTCCGCAGCATGATCCCGCACCACCAGGGCGCGATCGATATGGCGAAGATCGAGCTGCAATATGGCAAGGTTCCCGAGATCCGCAAACTCGCCGAAGGCGTCATCAAGGCGCAGGAGGCGGAAATTGCCGAGATGAATGCCTGGCTGAAGGCGCACGCCAAGTAAGCTGCCAAAAGATAAGAGGGCCGCCGTCAGAAACGGCGGCCCTTTTGATCAGGCCTTGGGCTCGAAATCGGCCGGGCGACGGCCGGCAGCCTGGCGGGGCAGCATCCAGCCCGGATATTCCGGAGCAAGTGCGCTGACCTCATCGAGCTTCTTCATGTCGTCGGCATCGAGCTTCAGCTTGACGGCGGCAAGGTTCTGGTCGAGCTGTTCGACACGCTTGGCGCCGATGATGACGGTGGTCACGAAAGGCTTGGCGAGGATATAGGCAAGCGCAACAGTCGCGACGCTGACGCCGTGCTTTTCGGCAACTTCGCGCATGACGGCAACGCAGGCCCAGGCGCGGTCCTTATCGACGGGCGGGAAGTCGAAATTGGCGCGGCGTCCCTCGCCATTGCCGGGTGCGCCCGGACCGTATTTGCCAGAGAGCAGGCCGCCGGCGAGCGGCGACCAGACCATGAGGCCGAGCTTTTCTTCCTGCATGAGCGGCACGATATCGCGTTCGAGATCGCGGCCGGCAATCGAATAATAGGCCTGCACGGTCTCGAAGCGGGCATAGTCCTTGCGTTCGGAAACGCCGAGCGCCTTGGCGATGCGCCATGCCTGCCAGTTGGAAACGCCGACATAACGCACCAGCCCACGGGAGACGAGATCGTCGAGCGCACGCAACGTCTCGTCGATCGGGGTCACCGGATCGGTGGCATGGATCTGGTAGAGGTCGATATGATCCGTCTGCAGGCGCTTGAGGCTGGCTTCGACGGAATCCATGATATGGCCGCGCGAGGCGCCACGATCGTTGGGCTTGTCGCCCATGACGCCATAGACCTTGGTGGCGATGACGACATCCTTGCGCGGCACGCCGAGGTTCTTCAGCGACTGGCCGAGCAGGCGTTCGGATTCGCCGACGGAATAAACGTCTGCGGTGTCGATGAAATTGACGCCGGCCTCCAGCGAGCGCTGGACGATTTCATCGGCGGCCTTCTGATCGACATCGGCGATGTTGCCCCAGATGGTGCCCTGCGTCGCTTCACCGAAGGTCATGGTGCCGAGGCAGATTTCGGATACGAAAAGTCCGGTATTTCCGAGTTGATTGTAACGCATGTCGAGAAATTCCCTTGTGTCTGCCGCAAGAGGGGTTTGCGGACTGCTGAACTCTATTTTTTGATTATTGGCCTGCGCATGACAGGCACAGCCGGGGCTGGCTGCAGGGGGAGGCACTGATGATGTAGGTCGCTGCCCTGCGTTTTTCAACGGAACCTAACCCGGCGCTATCTGCGGCAGAATGCCCTTATCCGTCAGGGAAGCGGATGAGGGGGAGAGACTTCGCTTCGGAAATTCCCGGTAGATACGGGCCGCAAAACTCGGCGCGGCCCGCACGTCGCTTCACGCTTCTTTCGGCTTCAACACCAGGAAATCAGCCAGAAGCGCTATGAAGAGGGCTGCGGCACCGATCAGGAAGATAAGCTGGTAATCCTGTCCCGAATGGGCGAACAGGTAGGAATAACCATAGCCGCCAAGGGCTTGAAACAGCGCAAAGGCCGTCGTCGCATTGCTCCAGGCCTTGCGCTGCGCCGCATGGTCGTGCTTGACGATTTCCTGTGTGCGGCCGAGCACCAGGGGTACGACGCCGGGCGTGAAGATGCCGAGAACGACGACTGCCGCAATCAGCGCAGGCGTTGTCCCTGTGGTCGCGAGCAGAATGCCGGCAACGGCCTGCAACAACAAGGCACCCCGATAGGCGGCACGGAAGCCGATCCGGTCTGCGGCATAGCCGGTGATGACTGGACCGGCGATTGCCGAGACGCCGTAAACGATCCAGTAGGCGGCGCCCAGTTCCGGGCTGCCGCCGAGCCCGCGGACGATATAATCGACCAGCAGGACCATCGTCGGGACGAGGCCCAGCGCATTCAACGCATATTGGCCGTAGAGTATCCCCAGCGGCCGGCGCGCGGACTTACCGATATGGACCTCATGGGCGGGGTGAACTGCTGCGGCCGGAGCTGCATCCGGCCAGCCGAACCAGCTGACGGCAGTCAGGATCACCGCGAGAGCGCCAAGGCCGATCCAGGTTTCGCGCAATCCCAGCTGAAGCAGCTCCGGGACGAGCGTGCCCGATGCCGTTATGCTGAGGCCGAGGCCCAGAAAGATCATGCCGCTGACGAAGCCGCGGCGTGACGCCGGAATATGCGGAAGAATGGTTGTTGCGACGAGGACCATGACAGCGCCGCCAGATAGGCCCGAAAGAAAGCGCCAGACGAAATACCATGTGGTGGAGAGCGGATAGGCGCAGGCGAAGAAGGAAAGCGTCGCGACCACCATGAACAGTCGCAGCGTGGTCCTGTTGGAAAGCGAGGCTGCGATTGGGCGGCCAAGAATTGCGCCTGCCAGATATCCGGCAAAATTCGCGGCGCCGAGCGTCACCGCATCTGCGGCTGAAAACCAGTGCTGCTGGATGAGCGATGGAAGCAATGGGGTATAGGCAAGACGGGCAAGACCGACAGCGACGAAACTTCCGCACAGGCCGGCAATGGTCGAGAACCACGCCGCTCGCGAGAGCTCTGCCTTGTGAGCCGGTGTGGTGGTATGGACTGACATGAATGATCCTCTGTCATGTGGGGGCTGGATTGGGCGCGCAACTATCCGTTCGCCGGCAAGGCCGGACGCAAAATGACGCGCTGTCGTGGAATCGTTGGAAGCGTTGCCGTTACGGCCCGCAGGCCGGATAGAGGCCGATGCCGCTCACGGTTTCGAACTCTTCATGGCGGGAAGCTGGAGCATGGAGAGGACCGGGCGGACGGCATCTGCAAGGATCTCCAGATCCGGGCGGACACGTTCGAGAACACGCAATCCCAGCGCGGTCGCGAGCAGAAGCCGCGAAATCTCCGCCGGCGACTGGCTTGATGTCATCTTTCCCTGTTTCTGCGCTTCGGTCGCGGCGTTCAGAAAGAATGCTTCGATCAGCTCGGTTTCCTTCGCGACCACGGCTCGCATTTCCGGATCGTCGCGATGCACTTCCAGAGCCGTATTCACCAAGAGGCAACCTCTCTGGCGATTCTCATCGAATGCGCGCCGGATGGTTTCAGCGAAGAATTCGGATATGGCTTCATCTGGTGGCAGCGAAGCAGAAAGCCGCGCCATGCGTTCCCGCAACGAATTGTTCAGATAGTGGTCCAGCGTCGCCAGATAAAGCGAACGCTTGTCGCCGAAGGCGTTGTAAAGGCTCGCATTGGTCAGCCCCATGGCGGCTGTCAGGTCGCGGGTAGAGGTGGCTTCGTAGCCTTTCTCCCAGAAGACATTCTTGGCGGCGTCGAGGACCTGTTCCTCGTCAAACTGTCTTGCGCGAGACAATATCGAAATCCTTTTTAGATCACTTGCTCCAAATGATATAGAGCAAGTGATCTAAATGCGCAAGGATGGCGACAAAGCCACGAATACAAACGCCGCCCTCCTGAGGCGGCGGTGGAGTTCAACTGGTTGTGCGGGCGGATCAATCGCAGGTCTCGACGACCCAATGCCCCTCTGAGCCGCTATCGACAGTCACCGTTCTGAAGTCGCTCAAATCGGCAGCCATGATGACCACGTCCCTGTTCGGCCGCAGGTCCGGCCCGCGGGGATATATTCTGCGCCGCGTCGGAAAGACGATGCCGTCGAAGGACTGGTGACCATCGACATAATGGGCGACCGGCGTGTTCTGCGAGACCTCGACCGAATAGTCCTCCCGCCGGATCATGCCGCGTTCGTCGAAATACAGCACCTGCTCGGAGCATAGCGTCGCAATCTCGCTGGGGAAGATGACCTTCACCGCACGCCAGGTCTCGCCGTCCTCGATCCAGGGCTCGAGTTCCTGGAGCCGAAAGTCGTCTCCGGCAAGGCGGAACGGCAAGTTGAAATAGGTCCAGAGGGCGTGGCCGGCAAAGTAGATCATCTGCGGCCCGCTCCAGGGTACCTCAGCCGAGAAACTGTCGCGCGGGTTCAAAAGCTCCTCAACTACCGCACCGCCACGGGTCTCGATGGCGGTGCGATGAGGTTCGTAGATACCGAGATGATCCGATTTCAGAAACGGATCGAATATCGCTTTCTGCCGGCGCGTGTCGACGGTCACCCGTGTTGGCTGCCGCGAGAAGGCCTGCTGGCTGCGCATCTGCAGGGCCAGACCATCAGGATGGAAGGTCGCGGTGACCGCCTCGATCTGGTTCCAGCGTGCGAGGCCGCCATGGGCCTCGATCGATTTGAGGATGAGTTCGCGTGTCATGTGATGGGTCTTTTTCTCTTTGAGTTTGTCGGCCCCAGATCGCCGAAACCATAAGGGGCCGCCCACTGTCAGACAGCCGTTTGCGCCGCCTATTTGCCCTGGATCAGCATCCCGAGCGGGGCGAGCGGGCCAACCGGAATGAACTCGTAGGAGGCAAAGCCCGCCTTCACGATCGGCATCGCGTCGGTGACGGCTTTTGCCTGCTCGACGGAATCGACATTCATCAGGAAGACCGGGCCCGGCCTGTCGTGGCGGAACCAATATTGGTCGACGATACCATCGAGATAGAGCTTGAGGGTCGCCGGGACCTCATGCGGCATGATCTGCGCGCGTTCCTCGTCCGTGACAGGCTTGGTGATCGAGCCGATAGCTAGTACTTTCATAAGCGGTCTCCTCGTCGGAAATGAAAACAGTGACGAGGGGAAGGCTAACGGAACACATGGAAAACAGTATTGTCGTAAATGCCAATTTTGTGGTCATTTGCGTCAATCTGCGTACCCACTCGCCATGCTTCAATGCAGCCATTATCCTGTGATGCACTGACCAAGGCTGAGCCTAAAGCGTATCGCAATCTTTCAGGTTCGCTTGCCACGCTTTAACTCTTTGTTTTTATGCATGTCGCTTTCGCAAAACCGCTGCACATTTTTGCGCGACATGCTTTAGAGGTGCGCATATGACGGCCCGACCATTGACGACGATCGGCTTCGATGCCGATGACACGCTTTGGCAAAACGAACATTATTACCGACTGACGGAAGAGCACTTCACCCGGCTTCTCGCCGACTTCGCCGAGGGGGCGACGATTTCCGGTCGGCTTCTCGAAGCTGAGAAACGCAACCTCGCCCATTACGGCTTCGGCATCAAAGGCTTCACGCTGTCGATGATCGAGACGGCGATCGAAATCACCGAGGGCAAGGTGCCGGCAAGCGTGATCGCCAAGATCCTCGATACAGGACGCGATCTTCTGTCCCATCCCGTCGAGACGCTGCCGCATGTGCGCGACACGCTGGAGACGCTGTCCGGCAAATACCTGCTGGTGCTGATCACCAAGGGCGACCTCTTCGATCAGGAGCGCAAGCTCGCCCAATCCGGGCTTGGCGATTATTTTGATGCGGTGGAGATCGTCTCCGACAAGACGGCCGTCACGTACCGGCGCATCTTCTCCAAGGTGGGCGACGGGCCGGAACGAGCGATGATGGTCGGCAATTCGCTGAAATCCGATATCGTGCCGGCCATTGCCGCCGGCAGCTACGGCGTTTTCGTGCCGCATGAGCTGACCTGGGTGCTGGAGCGGGTGGAGGAACCGAAAGATGCGCCGCGTTTCCGAAAGATCGATCACCTCGGCGAACTGCACGGGCTGATCGACAGGCTCGGTTAGCTCTCAGGTCACTTCCGCTTCGGAAAGAGCGAGGGCTGTTCCTCTTGAGTAGGCGCGGGCTTTGTCGGCTGCGGTGCTGTGGCCAGCGGCTCGATCAGAATGCTGTAGGGCGCGCCCAGCCCGCGACGCGGCGAGACCTTGGAATAATAGGGGCGCAGCAGCCAGGTGGCGTTTTCCTTGACGGTCGTCTCGTAGCTCGTACCGTCCTCATCCGTGCCGAAGAAGGCCTCGTCGTCAGGCTTCGACAGGTCGAAGATAGCGAGGAAGGCATATTTGCTCTTCGTCTCGAAGCTTACCTTCACGTGCTGGCCGGCGCGAACGGGCAGCGTGTAGACATGGCTGTTGCCGAACTTGGTCCAGCCTTTCAGCTGCATGGTCACGGCCGGAAATTGCAGCTTTTCCAGCTTCTCGCCGGGATCGAGCTGCGGCGCCTGCGCAAAAGCTGCGGAAACGGAGAGAAACAAAGCTGCGACAAGCGTAATGACCGATTTCATGGGCGTACCAATGCTGCGCGCATCGCCTCCACTTCCGCACGGCAGAAGCAGCCTTCGAGGTGATCGTTGACGAGGCCCATTGCCTGCATGAAGGCATAAACTGTGGTCGGCCCGACAAAGGTCCAGCCGCGCTTCTTCAAATCCTTGGAAATACGGACCGAGGTGGCCGTCGTTGGATTGGCGACGATATGCTCGCGGTCCACCACCGCGGGCCGGTCTTCCGGGCGCGGCTCGTAGCTCCAGAAATAGCGGGCGAGAGAGCTGAATTCGCTTCTCAGATCGATCGCGCGCCGCGCATTGTTGATGGTCGAGACGATCTTGCCGCGATGGCGAATGATGCCGGCATCGGCAAGGCAGCGGGCGATATCCTCATCGCCGAAGCGCGCCACTTTCTCGAAATCGAAGCCAGCGAAAGCCGCGCGGAAATTCTCGCGCTTGCGCAGGATCGTCAACCAGGAAAGGCCTGATTGAAAACCTTCGAGGCAGATCTTTTCGAAGAGCCTGATGTCATCAGTGACAGGCCGGCCCCATTCCTCGTCATGGTAGCGCATATAGTCGGGCAGATTCGCATGCCAGTGGCAGCGGCTCCTGCCGTCCTCGCCTATCATAATGCCGGTTTCGCTCATATTTTCTTCTCGTTTTCTGCCTGCGAACGCGGCTTTACCATTTGCAAACCTTCTTTCCAAACCGAACGGTAACCCTGACGAAAAGTTTATCCGATCCTTCGTCTTTTAATGAATCCGCATTTACCATTCGCTGTCGGACGCGGTGGCAGCATGACCGCAGGCGGACAATTCCGCCAGCCCATTTTCGGTCATTTGTAGAGAGTTCGTCCGATGATGAAACCCCTTGTCCTTGCCGCAGCCCTGCTCGGCATTTTCTCCACGGCCGCCTTTGGAGACGACCGTTACGCCTCGCGGCCGCCCGTGGTGCTAAGCCCCGACCTCACCGCCCCCTGGATCAACCAGCTCGGCGGCGGCCCGGTTCGGCCCGTCGTCTATCAGCGGCCGGCCGTGGTGCAGCAGCGCGGCTTCTTCCAGCAGCGCCGCACGATCATCCAGCAGCAGCCGGCGCCGCAGACTGTTTCGGCTATCCGCCCCGGCGTTCCCGTCATACGCGGGCGTGTCGAGCCGCAGTTCCTGCCGCAGATCGTCGACTACGATACGAAGGAAAAGCCCGGCTCGCTTGTCATCGATACCAATAACCGCTTCCTCTATCTCGTGATGGCTGGCGGCAAGGCGCGTCGCTATGGCGTCGGCGTCGGCAAACCCGGCTTCGAATGGGCCGGTGCGCACACGATCACCCGCAAGGCGGAATGGCCGGACTGGACGCCGCCGTCCGAAATGGTGAGCCGCGAGGCCGCGAAGGGCCATTACCTGCCGGCACGCATGGATGGCGGCCCGGAAAATCCGCTCGGTGCGCGCGCCATGTATCTGGGATCGACGCTTTACCGAATCCACGGCACAAACGCGCCCTGGACGATCGGCAGCGCCGTTTCCTCCGGCTGCATCCGCATGCGCAACGAGGATGTGGTTGACCTTTACGATCGCGTCAATGTGGGCACCCGCGTCATCGTGATGTAAAACGCAAATAACGAGCAGCGGACGGCAAGCACAACCGTCCGCTGGACTACAAAAAGCCGTGTCCCTCACCTCACAGACTTGAAATTCAAACCGATTTGACTAGCCTCTACGCGGACCTGAAGGAGAGGGTATCTATATGAAGCAGTTTCTGAGGCTCGCGGCGGCGGCGGCCGTTGCGTTGTCCTGTACGGTTGTGACCGTCAGCGCCGAACCAGTCATGACCGCGACGGACGCCGTGCGCGGCGTCAAGCAGACCCGCGAGATCAAGCCGCAGTTCCGCAAGCGCGTTGTTCGTCTTTCCACCAGCGAAAAGCCCGGCACGATCATCGTCGACACGAACAACAAGTTCCTTTACCTCGTGGAAGGCAACAACCGCGCCACGCGCTACGGCATCGGTGTCGGCCGTGACGGCTTCGGCTGGTCGGGCGTCGTGACCGTCGGCCGCATGGCAGAATGGCCAAGCTGGACGCCGCCGGCCGAAATGCGCGCCCGCGAGGCCCGTGAAGGCCATAATCTTCCCGCCGTTCAGCCCGGTGGCCCTGACAATCCGCTCGGCGCACGCGCCATGTATCTCTACAAGGGCGGCCGCGACACGATCTTCCGCATCCACGGCACCAATCAGCCCTGGACGATCGGCCTCAACATGTCCTCAGGCTGCATCCGCATGATGAATGACGACGTATCTCACCTTTACAGCCGCGTTTCCGTCGGCACCAAGGTCATCGTCGTCGGCCCCGGCAACAAGCAGGGCAATGTCGCCTTCCAGGACAAGGGTATCGACATCCTGCGCACCATGTTTGGCGGTTGAGCAACACCTGCTTTAAAAACTGGGGGCGCACGCGTTGTGCCTCCAGTTTTGTTAGGATTGTGACACAGAACTCTGCCACAGAATCGAACCGATAGGCTTTTTGCTACTTCGGGGATATTCAATGGCATACACATTGCGTCGTTCCGCTGCGCTTCTGGCAGGTATTGCATTTTGCGCTCTCGCATCGGTAGCCGGTACGGCTTCTGCGGAAGATCTGGAATTTTCCATCTATGGCGGCTACCAGACGGCGCCCCACAGCCATGTCGACGTTTC
>UCGV01000002.1 GCA_900471925.1 Hyphomicrobiales bacterium | reverse complement strand
TCGACAGCCTCGACAGCCTCCTCGATTTCATGCGGATAGGACGGCAGGTTCACCGATAGTTTCCGCAGGTGGCTCACTGCATCGTCGATTGCCGAAATGCAGGCCTGCGTCAGGAATTCCTCGGGATTTTCCACTTGAGCAGAGGGCTTTTCGCCCCGCAGGTCGAGTGCACTTCCATCGGCGAAAATCTGTTTTGAAATCTGGTTCATCGCGGTCTCTCCCAGGATACGCGGGTCACGCGACCACTGCTTGCATTACGTCTGAAGGGTGGGCGGAAGACCATGAAAGGTCATGGCCGCCGTTGATGATGCCGTCGCCGTTGTCCGTGCTGCCCAGGGGACCATCGTCGTCAAGGAAAGCGATGACCTCGTTCGCAAGCTTTGCGCCTGTCGTTTCCGGCTGGGTGGCATCGTGTTCGATAATCCCTCCCTGGATGAGGATGGCGTCGGAATAGATCTGCCCGGCAACGTAAGTCGTGTTGCCGAAACTGTCGTAATCGACGATCTCCGCGATATTGGCGACGATGTTGCTGCCGGTATCGATCGTGATCACAGCGTCCGGACTGTTCTTCAGGAGCTCCGCTGCGGCCTGGGTGACGTCGTCGGAATCTCCGAGCACTGCGACCTGCTTGATGATCGTCATGTCGAACAGATTGCCGGTGATGTAGAGAACGTTCAGGCCGATATAACCCTGGAAATTCAAATCGGTGGACAAGCCCTCCGGCATTGTCGGATCACGCTCTTCGATCCCTTTCTGCGCCTCGGACATATAGTCGGGCATAGTCTCGAACCGGTCATTGTCGCCCACATTATGGATCGCCGCGAAATTCCAGATCAGATTGTCGCCTGACTGGATCGTGGCATTGCTGTCTGCGCCGCCTTCGGTGCGTGCCCAGTCATTGTCGTAAAGAAGCGAAATCTGCGTGATGCTGTTGATGTCGTAGATACTGCCGCCGACGATCACCAGATCGTATTGCAGACCCATCTGGAAGAGGGATGAAAAATTCAGCGTCGTATTGCCGCCGGTCAGAACCGTCGCTTCAGAACCGCTGGTCGTCACAGTCATCGTGTCGTTGTCGCTGACGAAATGATATTGTTCGACCCAGTTTACGAAGGAAACGTCGCCGTTGATGACGCTGACGCGCCAGGCTGTCGGAAAGATCGGATCGCCGTGTTCGTCGACTGTCGTCTGCGGTTGGTTCGGTTGATAGGTGTCGCGCTCGAAGCTGGCGATATTGTAGGCGGTAACACCGGCGTTCGCGGCTGCATCGGCCGAGGAATGGAATGTCGACGCGATATCGTCATTGTTGCTGTAGCTATAGACCTGCGTGATCGCATCGATCTGGTGATAGTCGCCCATGACTGCTGTAACGGATGAGATGACGGCCGTGTTGATGACGGTTGCGATGTTCGCAACAAGATTGGCACCAGCCGTTACTTCAAGACTTTCTCCGGCCGGCTGATCCTGTTCGACCGATGTCTGTGTCTCGTCGGGATCCTCGGGCAGCTTGGCAAGGCCGCGATCCGGCAGCAGGTCATTCAGTATTGGAACCTCGGTCTCGGAGACGAGCTTGCCGTTCATGTAGGTGCCGCTGATCTCATCATCGGCCAGCACGAAATCATGTGACTGATCGTTCGGATTGTCCGCAGGCGGCTCGTCCGTACCGAGCGAGGTTTGGCCGGAATCCTTCACCGTCTGGATGTAGGTGTCCATATCCGTGGCGATCTGTTTGACGCCTTCGAAACTCTCGGTACGGTGCAGATCGGCAAAGGGGGTGAAGATCTCGGCCTTGGAGTTGAATTCGGCCAGTTTTTCGGTGACGAAGCTCGTGTCCCGCGCGGCGTGATTGCCGTTGGTCATGTCGAGATAGTCGTCGTCGTAGAGAATGTTGAACTGCGTGATGTATCCGACCGTCGAGCCGGGACCACTGAAAACCTCAAGTTCCTCTTCACCGGGCCCGACATCGATATCCTGCGGGCTGCCGAACCGAGGCAGCGACACGTCACGGTGAGCGAGTTCGGAGAGCTTCTCGACGCTCTCCTCGAAGGCGCGCCCGAAACGGTGAGGGCCGCCATAGATGATGTCGTAGCTGACGCTTCTGTAATCCACCTCAGGATCGTAATCCTTGAGCGCGAGATCAGAAGCGAAGGCAGGCGTGTTGGCGACGAGATCGTCGAGCGCTGCATCGCCTTCGGCAGGCCCTGTGCCTTCCGTCAGTTCCGTGCGAAGCCGCATTTCCTCGGTGGTGGATTCGAATATACCGATGAAGTGGGCAATGATCTCTGAGAATTTCTCGATTTGCATTGTCTTGGCCCTCCCTCTCGAAAAGATGACCGGCCATGCGGCCGTCCGCCTTTGGGAGCCGCGCTGTTCATCAATTCGCACTCAAGCATTGAGGCTGCACCGGCCGGAGCCGGTGCAGCTTGGTCTTGGTCTTGGAGGTTTAGTGTCCGCTTGTGTCCTCGCCGACATCGGAGGCATGCGAGTTGCCGCCGATGACACTGGAGTCCACCGCATTGCTGAGCATGTTCGCGCCCTGAACGAGTTCCAGATGGAAGCCCGAATTGGCAAGGATCGCGGAAGCGTCTGCGGTCGACGTACCTGCGACGTCGTCGCCGGCCTTCATGTCCCAGCCCCTGCCATCCATATCGATACCATCTGCACCGTGCGCTGTGCCGGCATCTGCCTTGAGGTGGTTCTCGGCCCCCTCATTGTCCATTCTGACGTTCCAGGCCTGATCCTGGTCTGCCAGATGGTTTGCCTGCACGATGCTGAAGCCGGTATCGTTGCCCTGGCCGTTCAGCGAATCGTTGAGAATGCTGTCCACGTCGAGCGTGAACGAGAAGTCGTCCCCGATGTTGAACGTGAGATCATGGCCGGCCACGCCGAGGTTTCCGAAATCCTTGACATCATCGATGACGGCAAAGTCCGTGTCCGTCTTGTTGAAGCTGCCGCTCACGTCATGGCTATCAGTGGTCGTCTTGGTATCGGTATCTGTTATCGTCTTGATATCAGTATCGATATCGGTCTTGGTGGTCGTGTCGTTGTCGGTGATCGTCTTGATGTCGACATCGTCGTCGCTGTACGACTTGGCGTCATAGCTCCAGTCGTAGTCGGACTTGGTGGTTGTGATAATGTCGTTGTCGTTGATATTGGTCGTCTTGGTATTGGTGTCGTCGTCCGACTTGTAGCTCCAGTCGTATTCGTTATCGCGGTTGTCGCCGTTATCGGTTTTCACATCGACATCGGCTTTCACATCGATGTCAGTGCTGTTGTCGGTATTATTGCGATCGTCGCCGTTGGCGATGCCGCCGACATAACCCGTTGAATTATCATCGATATCGGTTGAATTAATGGCGCTGGACAGACCGTCTGCCAGAGCTCCGACCTTGACGATATCGTCATCGGAGCCCTGCGGACCGGGCTTGGGGTCGTAGGGCATTTCACTTCCTCCAGAAAAAAACCGGAGCAGCTTTTCGAAGTCCCTCTCATCTCAAATGGGATCTTTGCTCGCGCTCGCTCCGACGCGTTAACACCGGCAGATGTACTCACTACCTTGTCACCTGCAGCCTCATCGTGATTTGTTGGCCAAATTCTATGTATTGGGATTGTGCCTACGGAGTACAAAGACGCACAAATCCGATCCCGGACTCGATAAGAGCGCGAGCAGTGCAGTCCAACTTCTTTTTGAGTTCCCTCGAAAGAAGACCAGGCATCAAAAACACATAATGATACTTGGTTTTCACGTCGCCGCTTTGGCGACGATCACAGATTGATGGAAAAATATAAGTCTCGATAGATATCAATTCGGGCTAAAACATCCGAAGGCTGTATTGTTGACTTGGTTAAGCCGCAACGGGAAGGACGAGGCCGGGCGGCGCCTCGGATGATTTCAAATCGTCCGTTACCCGCCTCGGAATCTAGCAAGCGTGCCGGATTATGATGTCGCGAAGTTAAGTCGGAAAGGTTCAGTGTCTTATTTTGAAATATCGTCTGACCAATAGCAGTGTGATTTCGTATGTCTCGAACTAATACATACTGCTCTATGGGGTGATATAGCCGAAATACCGCCCGAAAGTATGTTTCTTATAGAGATTACAACCGTAAAGTGGCAAAAAATAAATAAAACTTCGCGATAACTAACCCATTTGGGCCATTTCTTTCCTTCGAAATCCATATTACGATAATTAAGAAATGCCTAAAAGATAAGGCGGCCGCATGCCCAGGGGCAATGTTCGTCGGCATGTAATACCCGCCATCGCGCCAATAGGAGTAGATGCTCCGTGTTTTGTATAGTGTAGCGCTAGGGGAGGCGTATATGTTCATGGTTGGGTCGGAAGTTGGAGATTCGGATCAGGTAAGAAGACTGGGTCCGAATGGAGAAACGGTTTTGGTTGTCGCCAAAGCGGATCTGTTCTCCGAATGCCTGGTTGAAGCGCTGGCAAAGAAATTCCCGAATTTCGAAATTGTCAGCGTCCCGAGCGCGCAGTCCATATCCGAGAAGGATATTCACGACATGCGGCTCGTTCTTTTCTATCATATCGCCGGTGCAGAGCTGCACGATGCCTTGCAGACGGTTCGCGAGAACCGGCCTGATTCATCGATCGGTCTCGTCGTCGAAGCGATCGATATGATGGAGCCTTACATCAGCCGTCTCGTCGAAGCGCGTGTCATCGATGGTGTCCTGCCTCTCAATCTGCGGCTCGACGTCTTCATGGCGGCGGTCGATCTCCTGATGAAGGGTGGCGAGCATTTTCCGTCGGCGCTGCTCGGTCGTCTGTCCAATCGGGCAACGACGCAGCTCGAGCCTTCGCTGTACCAGACGAAATCGGTCGATGTGGCCCGCGCCAATGCACTGAAGCTTCGCCGCAACAGCATGGCGTCTCTGACGACGCGCGAAGTGCAGATTCTCGACCTCATCTGCAAGGGTACGCAGAACAAGATCATCGCCGACAAGCTTCATCTGTCGGAAAACACGGTGAAGGTCCATGTCCGCAATATCTACAAGAAGATGAATGTGAGAAACCGCACGGAAGCGGCCTCGCGTTTCTTCAATGATACATCGGATAATGGCGATGCTGCCGGAAAGTGGCCGCACTAGGCCACCAATCCACCAGGTTCGGGCAGGTAAGGCGGCCAGAAATTTCCGGCCCAGGTAGTTGTGTGCGCAAATCTAAAAGCGCTGGTTCACATGCATAAAGGCCCGCCATTGGCGGGCCTTTGCTCGTTCTCACAAAGGGTATGATCAACCCTTGATGGTGGCATTGCCGGTTTCGACGAGCTTCTGAGCGGCATCGGCAACCGTGATGCGCTCGAAAGCAAGTTCGTCGCAGGTTGGGCGAAGGACGCGCTGGTCGAATTCGGTCGCGCCCATCGGCACCGGCGGCGGATATTCGCCGACCTGGTCCTTGAGCAGGCTGATGTACTTGACCGTTTCCTGCTCCGTCGGGTTGAGCTGTGGCAGGATGGCTTCCCGCACCACCGGCGACATCGGCACACCGCGTTCCACGCCGAGGATCTTGCCGGCCTCCGGATCGTTGACGAAGAAGCTGATGAATTTCGCGGCGGCCTCGCCCTGCTTGGTCGTGGCGCCCACGCTCCAGATCAGTCCAGGGCGATAGTAGTGCCCTGACGGACCGCCTTTTTTCTCGCGCGGCAGCATGGCAACGCCGAGCTTGTTCTTGATGACCAGCTGGTAGCCGACCATCTGGTTGGAATAGGCCATGCTGATGGCCGATTTGCCGAGCGTGAGGCAGTTCGTATCGATGTTGTTCTGGTCGAGCGTCTGCACATCGGCCGCAACGGTGCCGCCAGCCTTACGCAGCTTCTCCCAGTAATCGAACCACTCCTTGGCATCATCGACCGTGAAGCCGAGAGTAGGGCTTTCCTTGGAATAAAGGCTCTTGCCGCGTTGGCGCAGCCAGGCGTCGAATACGTAAGTGTAGCGTGCGCCGTAAGGTCCGCTCTTGCCGGAGGATTTCCCGAGCTCTGCGGCGAGCTTGGCGTATTCATCCCAGGTAAGATCAGGTGTCGGTAGCGGGATGCCGGCCTTTTCGAATTCGACGGTGTCGTAGAACATCGCGAAAGAGTTGAGGCCGAGGCCGATGCCATAGAGCTTGCCGTCAACCGTTGTCAGCTTCAGCATATCGGCGCCGAAATTGTCGACTTTCAGTGTCGAAGGCACGAATTCGTCGAGCGCCAGGCACGCGCCGCGCTTGGAATAGTCCGAAATCGTGCCCGGCTCGAGCTGGAAGACGTCGGCGATCGCGCGACCGGCCATCTGCGTTGCGAGCTTCGTCCAGTAGCCGTCACCGGCGAGCGATTCACCGACTATGCTGACGCCCGGTGTCTTGGACTGGTAGAGCTTGGCGACATCGAGCGTGCGCTTGGCGCGGTCGTTCGAACCCCACCACATGGCACGAAGCGAAACGTCCTCGGCAAAAGCGGGGATCGCGCTGCCGGCGCCGAAGGCGAGGCCGGCCGCGGCGCCCGCGGTTCCCATCAAGAATGAACGGCGATTGACCTGCATGATTTCCTCCTGTGTCCGATGCCCGGTGCCATCCTCCAATGATCTGTCCGGGCTTTCGGCAGGTAGAGTACGCAAAAAATTTCTCTTTGCAAGAAATTATGATTATCTTGCAAATTTGCATTATTTGCATAATGCTTGCCGTATGAATGAGATCAGACCGAACGAGATCAAGACCAAAAGACCGCGTCAGGCCGATATCGCCAGCTTGGCTGGCGTCTCCGTCTCCACAGTATCGCGTGTGCTCGCAAACGAGCCCGGCATCAGCGAAAGCGTACGGCGGCATATATTGCAAGTAGCCGCCGAGCACGGCTATCCGGTGAAAGCTGTTTCGGAAAATGTTTCGGGTGGCCTTGCCCTGATTGCGAGCGATGGAGCGACGGGCGGCCTCAGCGTCTTCTATGAGGCGATCGTCGAAGGTCTGCGCGCCGCCGCTGCCGATGCCGGCATGCCCTTCGAGGTGCGGCTCGTGCGCGAAGACCGTACCACGCCCGATGTCGTCGGCGACTATATGCGGACGGCGGAAGCCGAAGGACTTTTCCTTGTCGGCATCGATCCCAGTGATACGTTGCGGACCTGGCTCGAAGAGACGGGAACGCCGACCGTTCTCGTCAACGGCACCGATCCGCGGCTGCGTCTCGACGGCGTCTCGCCATCCAATTTCTTCGGCGCCTATGAGGCGACAAGCCGGCTCACGAAAGCCGGCCATCGCCGTATCCTGCATTTGACCGGCTCGCATCGCCACACGATCCGCGAACGCGTGCGCGGTTTCGAAGCGGCGATTGCAGCCGTTGCCGGTGCCGAAGGCCGCCTTGTTCCCCTCACCTTCCAGGGCAGGGCCAGCCGCGAGGCGCATGAGCGCACGGTTGCGATGCTGGCAGAGGATCCGGGCTTTACCGCAGCCTTCTGCATGAATGATTTTATCGCTGTCGGCGTTCTCGAAGCTGTCACCGAGGCCGGTCTCCGCGTTCCCGAGGATTTTGCGATCGTCGGCTTCGATGATCTCCCCTGCGCCGTGATGACCAATCCGCAACTCTCCACCATGCGCGTCGATCGCGCAGCCCTCGGCCGCGAGGCCGTCTCCCTTATGATAACACGCTACCGCGACAGGAGCGCTCCCGCCCGCCACATCTGCCTGGCGGTCGTTCCCGTTGCCGGCGGCACCGTTCCCGATACCGACCAGCTGTGAGTGATGCCGATGACCTATGATCCCGCCAGCGCCAACCCGCTCGCAGGCAATCCGCTGAAGACGCGCGGTGACATGATCCGCGCGGTTCACGCTCTCTTCGATCCGCTGCTCCCTTTCTTTTCCGAGGGAAATGCCCGCGTCCGCCTTGATGGCGCCGGCGCCCATTTCGACCGGGCCGCTGCCGATCTCGAAGGTTTTGCCCGCCCGCTCTGGGGTCTTGCGCCGCTTGGTGCCGGAAGGAATGATTTCGAGCACTGGCACCGTTTTGCCGAAGGTCTGGCGAACGGTTGCGATCCGGCCCATCCCGAATATTGGGGCACCGTCAACGCGCGCGACCAGCGTATGGTGGAACTCGCCGCTCTCGGTTTTGCCCTGGCGCTGGTGCCGGAGAAGATCTGGGAACCGCTCGACATGCGCGCGCGTGATAATATCATTGCCTATTTCAAGCATGTCAGGCAGTTCGACTATGCCGACAACAACTGGAAATTCTTCCGTATTTTCGTCGATATCGCGCTCGACCGTCTCGGCGCGGATTTCGACCGCAGCCTGACCAAGCAGTATCTTGAGGAGCTGGAAGGCTTCTATATCGGCGACGGTTGGTATCGTGACGGCAATATCCGCCGCGTCGATCACTACATTCCCTTCGCCATGCATTTCTATGGCCTGATCTATTCGAAGCTGGTCGATGACGACTATGCGAAGCGTTACCGCGAGCGCGCCGTCCTCTTCGCCAGGGATTTCCGTCACTGGTTTGCGCCCGATGGTGCGACGATCCCCTTCGGCCGCAGCCTCACCTATCGTTTCGCCTGCGCCGGCTTCTGGTCTGCGCTCGCCTTTGCCGATCTGGAAGCGCTGCCCTGGGGCGAGGTCAAACATCTCTGCCTGGAGCATCTGCGCTGGTGGCGGGACAAGCCGATCGCAAGCCACGACGGTATTCTCTCCATCGGCTTCGGCTATCCGAACCTGCTGATGTCGGAGAGCTACAATTCCGCCGGTTCGCCCTATTGGGCCTTCAAGGCATTTCTGCCGCTTGCCATTGCCGATGATCATCCGTTCTGGACAGCCGAGGAAAAGGTGCCCGAGAACGCACCGAAAGTGGTTCAGCAACGCCATCCCGGCATGGTGATGATGCGCGCCGGCAATGATGTCGTCGCACTGTCGTCAGGCCAGGAAAACCTGCAAATGCGCTTCGGCACGGAGAAATACGCAAAGTTTGCCTATTCCGCTCATTACGGCTTCAGTGTCGAGGCCGATGAGCGAGCCTTTGCACTTGGCGCCTTCGATTCGGCGCTCGCCTTCAGCGATGATGGCCTGCATTACCGGGTCCGCGAAACCAATGAGGAGGCCAAGATCATCGGCGATGTCCTCTATTCCAGATGGTCGGCCTTCGGGGACGTCAAGGTCGAAACCTGGCTCGTGCCGGCGGCTCCCTGGCATATCCGTGTTCACCGCATCACGACGCCGCGCCCGCTGCAGACGGCGGAAGGCGGCTTCGCAATCAGCAAGCGCGATCTCGACGCTGACACGTTGTCAGCCGTCCAAGGCTCGGCCTATGCAATCGGTGAAGCTGATTTCACCGGCATCGTCGATCTTGGTTCGTCGATCAAGCGAAACGGCCTTGCCCAGAAGGCGCTCCCGAATACCAACATGATCTTTTCCAAAACGCTTGTGCCGCAGCTCCGCGGTGAGATCCCGGCCGGCGAAACCATTCTGGTCACGGCTGCACTCGCGCTGAACGATCCGGCAGCCGTTTCCGGGGCATGGACGGCGCCGCCGAATGCGCCTGATCTCGCTATGCTCGAAAAGCTGGTCCGCGAAAAGGGCATCAACGTCAGCGCCATCGAAGCGCCAGGGCATATGTCATGAATCGCCCGGCCATCGTCCTTGCCATGGAACCCTCGCGTACGGAGCATATCCTTCCCGAGGACGTTCTTCACCGGCTGGATCGTATCGGGCGTCTGCTTGACGCCCAACCGCTCCAGCACTTCGATGATACCAGGGCGAAGCGTCTGCTTGCCGAGGCGGAAATCCTGATCACGGGCTGGGGTGCGCCTTATGTCGGCCCCGGCGTTCTGGCGCAGGCGCCGAAGCTGAAGCTTGTCGCCCATGCCGCGGGGACGGTAAAGGGCATCATCGATGCCGGAGTTTTCAATGCAGGCATCGCCGTCAGCCATGCAGCCGATGCCAATGCCGTGCCGGTCGCCGAATTCACGCTTGCCGCAATCATCTTTGCCGGCAAACAGGTTTTTCGCTTTCGCGATCTCTATGTCGGCGATCGCAATCGCGACCGCACCCATCCAATGCAGCGCGAAGCGATCGGCAATTATCGCCGCACGGTGGGCATCATCGGTGCCTCACGTATCGGGCGTCGTGTGATCGATCTGCTAAAACCCTTCGATTATCGGGTACTGTTGTGCGACCCGACCATCGGCGCGGATCAGGCATTTGCCATGGGCACGACGAAGGTCGAACTCGATGATCTCCTGCAGCAGTCGGATATCGTCTCCGTTCACGCGCCGTCACTTCCCTCCACCCGGCACATGATCGATGCCACAAAGCTCGCATTGATGAAGGACGGTGCAACACTGATCAATACAGCGCGCGGCGCGCTGATTGATGAAGGCGCCTTGTTGGCAGCGCTGAAAACCGGCCGTATCGACGCCATCATCGATGTGACCGATCCCGAAATACCGGGGTCGGAATCGGCTTTCTACGATCTGCCCAATGTCTTTCTGACCCCGCATATTGCCGGCGCCATCGGACTGGAGCGCAACCGCCTCGGCGAAATGGCGGCTGACGAAGCCGAGCGCTTCATCAAGGGTGAACCCCTCTTGTACGGGCTCACCCTCGAAAGTCTTGAGAATACCGCCTAAGCCGTCTTACGACACCTTCAGCGAATTCGGCGAGCCGTCATTGGCAAGTTCGGGCATCAGGTCGGAAATATGAACCACCTTGCCGGTGCGCGCGCTTGTCAGCCCGGCGATGCCGCAAAGCACGGACATCGCGCCGGCGCGGGTACCGGCCCGCTGCGCGAGCCTGTCCTGCATGTCTGGCTTGAAGATCATGTTGCGCATCCGGTCGTCGCCGCCGTAATGGCCGCCCGAAGAATGCGGCACCGTGATACGTTCGACGGCTTCCTTGCCATCCGGAAAATTGCGGATCAGCAGGATCGTGTCTTCCCTCGGCTCTTCCCAGGGCTGAGCTTCATACTGGCGGATTTCGATGCGGCCCTTGGTACCGTTGAAGGCCAGGTGATGGCCCTCGATCGGCTGGAACGTGTTCAGCGAATAGGAAACATGCACATTGTTTCGGTAGCGCATCGAAACAACCATCGTATCAGGAATGTCTATGTCCTCACGGAAAACGCAGCCGTCGCGGAAATAGCCGTCGATCTTCGACGGGTCCTCATAGAGCGAATCGAGGAATGGATCCTTCTCGAGGTCGAGATAGTAGTCGCAGTCCTGCGTATGCGGACAGAGCTTGCAGCGCGGCCCGCGGAAAGGCCCCTTGCGTCCGTAATTCTGCAGGTCGGCGAAGGAGGTCACGGCGTCCGGATCGCTGTCGAGATACCAGTTCAGAAGATCGAAATGATGGGTCGCCTTGTGAACGAAAAGGCTGCCGGAATTTTCCGTATAGGCATGCCAGCGGCGGAAATAATCCGCGCCATGCTTGGTGTTGAGATACCAATGGAAATCGACAGATGTCACCCGGCCGATCTCGCCGGAATTCAGGAGTTCCTTGATCTTCGCTGCCGTCGGCGCATAGCGATAGTTGAAGGAGACGTCGACCCGGCGGCCGGTGCGCTTTTCGGCATCGAGAATCCGGCGGATCTTTTCGACCGAAGTTGTCATCGGTTTTTCTGTGATGACGTCGATGCCGGATTCCAGCGCGCGCACCACGATATCGTCATGCGTATGGTCGGGCGTGCAGACGATTACCAGATCGGGCTTCTGTTCCGAAAGCATCGAGTCGATGTTTTCGTAAAGCGGCGCATTGCTGCCGATCATCGTGCGGGCACGCTCACCGCGCAGCGAATTCTTCTCGACGATCGCAGTAAGGTCGACATGCTCGCGCCAGCCGGCCAAGAGATCTCGGCCCCACATCGTGGTGCCACGGTTACCAGTGCCGATCAGGGCGAAACGGCGTTTCTCCATCGAATGATCCTCCTTCATACGTGATGAAACTATTGGACTTTGAAATTAAGGCTGGCAGCAACTCCTGAAGCGCTCGACGCAGGTGGCAATCACCTCGTCGGCGGGACGCTTCCACCAGTTATCGGCGGAGAAGATTTCGACCTCCTGGGCGCCGAAGAAGCCGGCGGCTTCCACCATCCGTCTTATGCTTTTGAGATCGATTACACCATCGCCCATCATGCCGCGGTCGAGCAGCATGTCCTTGGTCGGAACCAGCCAGTCGCAGATATGGTGGGCAAAGATACGTTTCATCTGTCCGGCACGGGCAATCTGGTTCGCCAGATCGGGATCCCACCAGACATGATAGACGTCGACAGCGACGCCGACGTCTTCGCCCAGCTCTTCGCACATATCGAGCGCCTGGCCGAGCGTGTTCACGCAGGCCCGGTCGGCGGCATACATCGGATGCAGCGGCTCGATCGCAAGCTTCACGCCTGCCGCCTGCGCATGCGGCAGGACGGTGGCGATGCCATCGAACACCATCTGGCGGGCCGCGACGATATCCTTCGAACTGCCCGGAAGGCCACCGACGACGAGAACGAGGCAATCGGCTGAAAAGGCTGCCGCCTCGTCGATGGCGCGTCTGTTGTCGTCGAGGTTTTTCTGCCAGTCGGCCTCGTTTGCTGCCGGAAAAAAGCCACCGCGGCAAAGGCCGGTCAGCTTGATACCGTTCGACTTGACGATGCGCACCGCCTCATCGAGCCCGGCCTTGGCAACCTGATCGCGCCAGGGTGCGATCGAGGTGATGCCGTGCTTCAGGCAGATATCGACGGCTTCGGCAAAGCCGCATTGCTCGCGGATCGTCGCGAGATTGATCGAGAGACCTTCGACCTGCATGTCATTCCCCTCTCATCGCCATACCGGCGCCTAATGGACGCCGTGGACGGCCAGCACCTGCTTCATCCGTGCTGTTGCTAGATCCGGATCGGCAAGGACACGGGCCTTGTCCGCAAGACGGAAAAGCTCCGCCAGATGCGTAAGCGAGCGCGTGCTCTGCTGGCCGCCGATCATCGCGAAATGATCCTGCAGACCATTCAGATAGGCGAGGAAGACGACGCCGGTCTTGTAGAAGCGGGTCGGCGCCTTGAAGATATGGCGAGACAATGGAACGGTCGGCTCGAGCAACTCGAAGAATTCGTGGTTGCTCTTGCGGCCGAGCGCATCGAGAGCGGCCGAAGCAGCTGGCGCGATGGCATCGAAAATGCCGAGCAGAGCATCCGAATGGCCCTGCTCGTCGCCGGCGATCAGTTCCGCATAGTTGAAATCGTCGCCGGTATACATGCGAACGTCTTTCGGCAATTGCCGGCGCATCGTCACTTCCTTCTCCTTGGAAAGAAGCGAGATCTTGATGCCGTCTACCTTGGCGGCGTTGGCTTCGATCACCTGCAGGCAGGTCTCCATTGCCTTCAGATGGTCGCCATTACCCCAGTACCCTGCAAGCGCCGGGTCGAACATTTCGCCGAGCCAGTGAATGACGACAGGTTCCTTTACCTGGCGAAGGATACGGTCATAGACCCTGATATAATCGTCCGGCCCCTTGGCAGCAGCGGCAAGCGCGCGGCTTGCCATGAGAATGATATGGCCGCCGGCGGCTTCTATCGTTTCGATCTGCTCTTCATAGGCTCTGATGATCGTATCGATTGTTATGTCCGGGCCGGGCGTCAGATGGTCGGTGCCGGCGCCGCAGGCGATCAGCGCATCCTTGCGGCCGGCGGCTTCGGCAAGTGCGCGACGGATCAGCTCGCGCGCTTCCGGCCAGCCCAAGCCCATGCCGCGCTGTGCCGTATCCATCGCCTCGGCGACGCCAAGACCGAGATCCCACAGGCGATGGCGGAAGGCGAGCGTGCGCTCCCAGTTGATCGCCGGCGTCAGCCAGGGATCATTGTCGGCGAGTGGATCGGCCACGACATGGGCGGCGGCAAAGGCGATGCGCGGGAAGCTCTTGGCCTCCCGCTTCTTCAGTTCGATCGGCGTGCCGGTCAGCGAATAAGGGACGATCTTGCCGTCGAGGGGAAGATTGATCACCGTCACGGCTCAGAACTCCAGTGTCGGAACATCGAGCCAGCGGCGTTCGGCCCAGGATTTCAGGCCGAGTTCGGCAAGCTGCACGCCCTTGGCGCCAGCTTCCAGGCCATAGGGCCACGGAGCGTCTTCGACGACGTGGCGAATGAACATTTCCCATTGCGCCTTGAAGCCATTATCGAATGCCTGCGTATCTGGCACTTCGTCCCACGTCTTGTAGAAGTCGATGGTCTGCGGCTGATCGGGATTCCAAACCGGCTTCGGCGTGTTGACGCGATGCTGGCTCCAGCATTTGGTGAGGCCCGCAACGGCGGAGCCATGCGTGCCGTCGACCTGGAAGGTCACGAGATCGTCGCGGCGCACGCGCACCGCCCAGGAGGAGTTGATCTGAGCGATCGCGCCGCCTTCCAGCTCGAAAGTCGCATAGGCGGCATCGTCAGTATCGCAATTGTAAGGCTTGCCCTGTTCGTCGGTGCGGCTCGGAATATGAGTGGCACCCAGGCAGGAAACCGCCTTCACTTCGCCGAAGAGATTGTCGAGCACGTAGCGCCAATGGCACAGCATATCGAGGATGATGCCGCCACCATCGGCCTTGCGGTAGTTCCAGGACGGGCGCTGGGCAGGAACGCCCCAATCGCCTTCGAAGACCCAGTAGCCGAATTCGCCGCGCACCGAGAGGATCTTGCCGAAGAAACCGGAATCGCGCAGCAGCGCGAGCTTGCGCAGGCCGGGCAGGAAAAGCTTGTCCTGCACCACGCCATGCTTGAGGCCGGAGCCGCGCGCCTTGCGGGCGAGATCGATCGCCACCTGCAAGTCGTCGGAAATCGGCTTCTCGCAATAGACATGCTTGCCGGCGTCGAGCGCCCTGGAAAGCAGTTCGGCGCGCATCAGCGTCGTGCCGGCATCGAAGAAAATTGTGTCGTCGGCATTGGCGAGTGCGGCGTCCAGATCTGTCGACCAGCGCTTGATGTTATGCTTCTTCGCCAGCTCTTCCATCTTGGCGCCGTTGCGGCCGACGATGATAGGGTCGATTTCCAGTTTCTCGCCTGATTTCAGGGTGATGCCACCCTGATCGCGGAAGGCGAGGATCGAACGGACGAGGTGCTGGTTATAGCCCATGCGGCCCGTGACGCCGTGTAAAATGATCCCCAGACGTGCCATTTTTTCCTCCCTGGAAGCTTTTATGCGTCGGGAGCGGACGGTTGGCCCCGGCCCTCCCGTGCCGGTAACTAAACAGTTACTTGATGGCAGAAGAGGAATATTGCTGTCAATAGCCAATCCGGTTTTTTGAAAATCAGCGCTTTATCGAGGCGAGCGTCACGTGAACGATATGCCGTTCCCAGGCGTCGAGATTATCAGGCGTGATGAGATCGCGGCCGAAGATCGTCGAAAGCGTGTACTGGTTGGACAGGTAAAAATAACCGAGCGAAGCGATCGTCAGATAGACGTTCAACGGATCGGCAGTCTCGCTGAAAACGCCCGCCTTCTTGCCTTCTTCGAGCACTTCGGACAGTTCGCCGATCAGGTGGGAATGCAGTTCCTTGAGCCGCACCGACTGCCGCAGCCAGCGAGCCCGGTGCAGGTTCTCCGTGCCGAGCAGGCTCAAAAATTCCGGATGCTGAAGAAAGTAGCGCCAGGTGAAGAGTGCAAGCTCCCCGATCGCGTCCTCCGGGTTGCGGGTGCCGATATTCAGCGCCCGCTCTGCGGTGCGGATACCGACATAGGCTTCTTCGAGCACGCGCAGATAGAGCTGCTCCTTGTCTCCGAAATAATGGTAGAGCATGCGCTTGTTCGTGCCGGCCCGTTCGGCGATGGCATCGACACGCGCTCCGCCCATGCCGTTTTCGGCAAATTCCCGCGTTGCGGCCTCCAGAATGGCCGCACGGGTGCGCTCAGGATCGCGCTGAGCGGTTCGCTCGGTGGATGCGCGCTTGATCTTCTTTTTTGCGCTCTCCCCGGTGTCGTTCATTGGATTTCCCCTATCTTTTCGCATTGCGCTCATAAGGCCTAAGCGGGAGAATGTAAAAACCCGGAACGGTCGGCGCAACCGGGTTACCAACAGCGCTTGACAGCCCGGAGGCTTTGAACATAACTTGTAACCAATTAGTTATTTGTTGCAAGATAGCTAATCAGGAAGCGTGTGGAGGCGCTTTCTATTGGGAGGAGGAAAACCAATATGACTTTCCGTGTAAACAGACGTAATTTTATGGCGGGGGGCGCCACGCTCCTTTCGCTTTCAGCACTTGGAAGCAATGCTTTTGCGCAGGAAAATCGCCTGCGCCTGATCTGGTGGGGCTCTCAGCCGCGCGCTGACCGCACCAACAAGGTCTCCGACCTTTTCAAGGCGCAGCACAGCGGCTCTTCGATCACGGGTGAATTCCTCGGATGGGCTGATTACTGGCCGCGTCTCGCCACCCAGGTGGCGGGCCGCAACGCCCCCGATGTCATCCAGATGGATTATCGCTACATCGTTGAATATGCCCGGCGCGGCGCCCTTGCCCCGCTGGAATCCTACATGCCCTCGAAGCTGCAGATCGACGATTTCGATCCGGCGCAGATCGAAGGCGGCAAGGTGGACGGCCACTTCTACGGCGTCAGCCTCGGCGCAAATTCCGCGGCAACCGTCATCAACACCGTTGCCTTCCAGGAAGCCGGCATTGATATGCCGAACAACAAGACGACCTGGGAAGAATTCGGCAAGATCGGTGCCGAAATCACCAAGGCCGGCAAGCGCAAGGGTTATTTCGGCTTTGCCGATGGTAGCGGCGCCGAGCCGCTCTTCGAAAACTACGTGCGCCAGCGTGGCAAGGCGCTCTACACGGCCGATTCGAAGATCGCCTTCGGTGCAGACGATGCGTCTGAGTGGTTCGATATGTGGGCCAAATTCCGTGAGGCCAAGGCCTGCGTCACGCCCGATATCCAGGCTCTCTACAAGGATTCGATCGACACCAGCCCACTCACTGTCGGTAAGGCTGCCTGCGACTACGCTCATTCCAACCAGTTCGTTGGCTATCAGGCGATGGTCAAGGACAAGCTGATGCTCAGCAACTACATGCGCATCAAGCCGGACTCGAAGGGCGGTCACTATCGCAAGCCTTCCATGTTCTTCTCGGTCTCTTCGCAGTCGAAGGCGATCGATCAGGCTGTCGATTACGTCAACTTCTTCGTCAAGAATCCCGATGCCGCCAAGATCCTCGATGTCGAGCGCGGTATCCCGGAATCGAAGGCGATGCGTGACGTCGTTGCCGGCACGCTCGACGAAACCGGCAAGATCCCGCTCGAATATGTCGGCGGTCTCGGCGATCTCGCCGGCCCGCTTCCGCCGCCCCCGCCGTCAGGCGCCGGCGAAGGTCAGGTCGTGCTGCGCACCATCTCGGAACAGGTGGCCTTCGGCCAGCTTACTCCGGCCGATGCCGGCAAGCAGCTCGTGGATGAAATCACGCGTATTCTCGCGCGGGGTTGATTTCACATGACCAACGCGATGCGCACGTCCGCAGGGACGGTAACCGTGGAACGGTATCAGGGAGTAAGGGCTGATGGACGCCTCCGGCGTCTGTGGAATGCCAACGCTCCCGGCTATCTCTTTCTGCTTCCGTGGCTGGTCGGATTTTTCGGCCTGACACTCGGCCCGGCCCTGATCTCGCTCTACCTTTCCTTCACCGACTTCGACATGTTGAGGGCGCCGGGTTGGGTAGGGATGGCTAATTACGTGCGCATCGCCACGGCTGACGCAAAATTCGCATCGGCCATGTCTGTTACGCTGACCTATGTCGTACTGTCCGTGCCCTTCAAGCTGAGCTTTGCCCTGCTTGTCGCTCTCGCCCTGAACCGTGGCATACGCGGGCTGCCGATCTATCGCGCGATCTTCTATCTTCCGTCGCTTCTCGGCGGCAGTGTGGCGATTGCCGTGCTGTGGCGTCAGCTTTTCGCCAGCGACGGCCTGGTCAATGCCGCGCTCTCGCATTTCGGTATTGTCGGCCCGAGCTGGATTTCGCATCCGAGCTATTCGATCTATACGCTGGTCGCGCTGTCGGTCTGGCAGTTCGGTTCGCCGATGATCATTTTCCTGGCAGGCCTGCGCCAGATCCCGCAGGATATGTACGAGGCGGCAAGCCTCGACGGTGCCTCGAAGTTCCGCCAGTTCTACAAGATCACCCTGCCGCTTCTGACACCGGTGATCTTCTTCAACGCCGTCGTTCAGACGATCGATGCCTTCAAGGCCTTCACGCCGGCCTTCATCATATCAGGCGGCACCGGTGGCCCGATCAATTCGACGCTCTTCTATACGCTCTATCTCTATCAGGAAGCCTTCGGCAATTTCCGCATGGGCTACGCCTCGGCGCTCGCCTGGATCCTCGTTGTGATCATCGCGATCTTTACCGCCTTCTCCTTCCTGACCTCGCGCTATTGGGTGCATTACGATGACTGAGATGACCGCTACCGTCACCGCGGCCCGGCCGCCATCGGACATTACCAAGCGCAGCCTGCCGGCAACGCTCGTTATCCATGCGCTGCTGATCGCCGCTTCGCTCCTGATGCTCTATCCGCTTCTGTGGATGGTCTCCGCTTCGGTCAGGCCGGAAAACGAAATCTTCTCCTCGACCTCGCTCATTCCGTCGTCGATTGATTTCTCGTCCTATGTGCGTGGCTGGACCGGGCTCGACATTTCTTTCGGCCGGTTCTTCTGGAATTCGCTCGTCATCTCGCTGTTGGTCGTGGCGGGCAATGTCATCGCCTGTTCGCTGACGGCATTTGCCTTTGCGCGGCTGCGTTTTGCCGGCCGTAATTTCTGGTTCGCAATCATGCTCGGCACGCTGATGATCCCCTATCACGTGACCTTGATCCCGCAATATGTGCTCTTCCTCGATCTCGGCTGGGTCAACACCATCCTGCCGCTGGTCGTGCCGAAGTTCCTGGCGAGCGATGCCTTCTTCATCTTCCTCATGGTGCAGTTCTTCCGCGGCATCCCGCGCGAACTCGATGAGGCGGCAATGATGGACGGCTGCAGCGCCTGGCGCATCTACTGGAAGATCATGCTGCCGCTGTCGCTGCCGGTTCTGGCGACGGCTGCGATCTTCTCTTTCATCTGGACCTGGGACGATTTCTTCGGTCCGCTGATCTACCTCAACGATATGAACACCTACACGATCCAGCTCGGCCTGCGCACATTCGTAGACTCTACCAGCGCATCGGACTGGGGCGGGCTGTTTGCCATGTCGACGCTGACGCTCGTGCCCGTGTTCTTCTTCTTCCTGTTCTTCCAGCGCCTGCTGATCGAAGGCATCGCCACGACCGGCATGAAGCGTTGATGGGTGAGACAGAAAAGCCATACGGAAAAAATGACATGAGCATCAAGACAGTCGCGATCATCGGCTGCGGTATCGGCCGCTCCCACATCGTCGAAGGCTATCTGCCGCATCCTGACAAGTTCAAGGTTGTTGCCATCTGCGACCTCAACGAAGAGCGGCTGAAGACGATCGGCGACGAATTCGGTATCGAGCGGCGCACGACGTCCTTTGACGAACTGCTTGCTGATGACAGCATCGATATCATCGATATCTGTACACCGCCCGGCATCCATAAGGAGCAGGTCATTGCCGCCCTTGCGGCCGGCAAACATGTGGTCTGCGAAAAGCCGCTGACCGGCTCGCTTGCCGGTGCCGATGACATCATCGAGGCCGAAAAGACCGCCAAGGGCACACTGATGCCGATCTTTCAGTATCGGTATGGCGACGGCGTCGAAAAGGCCAAGCGCATCATCGATGCCGGTCTTGCTGGCAAGTTCTACATGGGTTCGGTCGAAACCTTCTGGCGCAGAAAGCCGGAATATTATGCCGTGCCCTGGCGCGGCAAATGGGCGACCGAACTCGGTGGGGTGCTTGTCACTCACGCGCTGCATCTGCACGACATGCTTTTCTATCTCGCCGGCCCGGCCACCCGCGTGTTCGGCCGTGTGGCCACCCGCGTCAACGAGATCGAGGTCGAAGACTGCGCCTCCGTCAGCCTGCAGATGCAGAACGGCGCCTTCGTTTCCCTCTCCTGCACGCTCGGTTCGCAAAATGAGATTAGCCGGCTCAGGCTTCACTTCGATAACATCACCTTCGAAAGCAATCACGAAGCCTATGCCCCAGGCAAGGATCCCTGGCAGATAATCGCCGCCGATGACAAAGTGCAGGCCAAGATCGATGCCGTGATTGGCGACTGGCAGCCGGTGCCGTTGCGTTTCAACACGCAGATGCTGCGTTTCCACGACTACCTGATGGGCAAGGGCCCGCTTCCGGTGACGAGCGCTGACGCGCGGCGTGCGCTGGAACTGGTCACCGCCATCTACCAGTCTTCCGATAGCGGCGCCGATGTCGCCCTGCCGATCGGTCCAGACAGCCCGAAATACGCCGACTGGCGTGCAAGAACCAAATAAGAGGGGATTTCGGAACATGGCAACGAGTGTCGTTCTTCAGAAGGTCGAGAAGCGCTATGGCCAGCTCGACGTCATTCACGGCATCGACCTGACGATCGATCCCGGCGAATTCGCCGTCTTCGTCGGCCCATCGGGCTGCGGCAAGTCCACGCTGCTGCGCATGATCGCTGGCCTTGAGGAAATCTCCGGCGGCGCGCTGCTGCTGGACAATGAGCGCATGAACGAAGTGACGCCGGCCAAGCGTGGTATCGCGATGGTCTTCCAGTCCTATGCTCTCTATCCGCATATGTCGGTTTACAAGAACCTCGCCTTCGGTCTGGAAACCGCCGGCTACAAGAAGGCCGAGATCGAGCCGAAGGTGCGCCGAGCCGCACAGATCCTGCAGATCGAGAAGCTCTTGGAGCGCAAGCCGAAGGCGCTCTCCGGCGGCCAGCGCCAGCGTGTCGCGATCGGCCGCGCCATCGTGCGTGAACCGCGTATCTTCCTCTTCGATGAGCCGCTGTCCAACCTCGATGCCGAATTGCGCGTGCAGATGCGCGTCGAGATTTCCCGCCTGCACCGCAGCCTCGGCAATACGATGATCTACGTCACGCACGACCAGGTGGAAGCCATGACCATGGCCGACAAGATTGTCGTGCTGAATTCCGGCCGCATCGAGCAGGTCGGTGCCCCGCTCGATCTCTACAACAATCCTGCCAACCGCTTCGTCGCCGGTTTCATCGGCAGCCCGAAGATGAATTTCCTGAGCGGCAAGATCGAGAGCGTGACGGATGCCGGCTCGACTATCAATGTCTGTGGCAATTCCATTCAGCTCGGCCGCAAGCTCGCTGGGCAGGCCGGCCAGAATGTTACCTTCGGCATCCGCCCCGAACATCTTTCGCTGGCGCAGGGCGGCACTGCCCTTTCGACCGTCAACGTCGATCTCGTTGAAAATCTCGGCGGCGCCACGATGCTCTACACCACGACGCCGGACAACCAGACGCTCACCGTCGCACTCGATGGCCAGCAGAAAGTCGAGCGCGGCGCGAATGTACAGGCTTCCTTCGACCCGGCGCGCTGTCACGTCTTTGATGACAGCGGCAAGACGATCTAAATTAGACGAAACTTGACAGCTGATCCCTCTCAAGCCCATCATTTCGCAATGGGCAATGAGGGGGATACGCGTGACGCCTGAGGAGAGGATTCATGCGCTTGGCATCTGGCAAGGACCGATCGATATAGCCCCGATTGCGGGCGGCCTCACCAACAGGAACTATCTGGTAAGAGACGGCACGCTGAAGCGGGTCGTACGTCTCGGCGACGATATTCCGATCCATCACATCAACAGGCAGAATGAGCTCGCGGCAAGCCGCGCGGCTCATGCTGCCGGCATATCGCCTGCCGTCATCCATCACGTGCCGGGCGTACTTGTGCTCGACTTCATCGATGCAGCGCCGCTATCGCCCTCAGATATCAGAAAGCCGGAAACTCTCGCTCGGCTCATTGCGTTGATCCACGCCTGCCATCACGACATGGCCCGCCAGTTCAGGGGGCAGGCAATTATCTTCTGGGTCTTCCACGTGATCCGCGACTATGTGGCAAATCTCAAGGCGGCAAACAGCCCCTATGCGCCGCTACTGGACAATCTGCTGGACAAGGCCGAGCGCCTTGAGGAGGCTGCAGGACCGTTCGAGATTGCCTTCGGCCATAACGACCTGCTCGCTGCCAATTTTCTCGATGACGGAAAACGGCTCTGGCTGATCGATTGGGACTATGCCGGTTTCAATACGCCGCTTTTCGATCTCGGTGGCCTTGCCTCCAACAACGAGTTTTCCGCAGACGCGGAACGCCACATGCTGGAAACCTATTTCGACCGGCCGATGACCGAGGATCTAGGCCGTCGTTACCAGGCTATGAAATGCGCCTCGCTGCTGCGCGAGACGCTCTGGAGCATGATCTCCGAGATCCATTCGACCATCGATTTCGATTACGCCACCTATACCGCTGAAAATCTCGCTCGCTTCGAGCGCGCCTATAGTTCACTTGAACAGGATCATTGAATGACCAAGCAATTACCGAAGACGGCAAAGGCCGTGGTCATCGGCGGCGGCATCATCGGCTGCTCCACCGCCTATCATCTGGCAAAGCTCGGCTGGACCGACACGGTGCTGCTGGAGCGCAAGAAGCTGACGTCAGGCACGACATTCCATGCCGCCGGCCTCGTCGGCCAGTTGCGCACCAGCGCCAATATCACCCAGCTCCTGGGATATTCCGTCGATCTCTACAAGAAGCTCGAAGCCGAGACGGGTCTCGGCACCGGCTGGAAGATGAATGGCGGGCTGCGCCTTGCCTGTAATGAGGAGCGCTGGACGGAGGTCAAGCGCCAGGCGACGACAGCCCAGTCCTTCGGCCTCGAAATGCATCTCTTGAACCCGCAGGAGGCTTTCGAACTATGGCCACTGATGACAACGGACGATCTCGTCGGCGCTGCCTTCCTGCCGACGGATGGCCAGGCCAATCCCTCCGATATCACCCAGGCGCTGGCAAAGGGTGCCCGCATGGCCGGCGCCTCGATCTTCGAGGATACTGAAGTCCTTGATCTTGAGATCGACAAGGGCAGAATCCGCGCCGTCATCACCGCGCAAGGCCGCATTGAATGCGAACGCGTGGTCGTCTGCGCGGGCCAGTGGACCCGCAGTTTCGCCGCCCGCTTCGGCGTCAACGTGCCGCTCGTCTCCGTCGAACACCAATATATCATCACGGAATCCTTTGGTGTGCCTTCCAATCTTCCGACGCTGCGCGATCCCGATCGCCTGACCTATTACAAGGAGGAGGTCGGCGGCATGGTCATGGGCGGCTACGAGCCAAACCCGATCCCCTGGGCAATAAACGGTATTCCCGAAGGCTTTCACTTCACATTGCTCGACAGTAATTTCGACCATTTCGAGCAGATCATGGAGCAGGCCCTCGGTCGCGTGCCGGCGCTGCACAATGCCGGTATCAAGCAATTGCTCAGCGGGCCGGAAAGTTTTACGCCAGACGGCAATTTCATTCTTGGTGAAGCTCCTGAGCTGAAGAATTTCTTCATCGGCGCCGGCTTCAATGCCTTTGGCATTGCCTCTGCCGGCGGTGCAGGCATGGCGCTTGCCGAATGGGTGACAAAGGGCGAGCCGCCCTATGATCTCTGGCCGGTCGATATCCGCCGCTTCGGCCGCCCGCATTTCGATACGGACTGGGTCCGCACGAGAACCCTGGAAGCTTACGGCAAGCACTACACGCTCGCCTTTCCATTCGAGGAATATGCGAGCGGGCGCCCCTGCCGCAAGTCGCCGCTCTATGACCGGCTGAAGGCGCAGGGTGCCTGCTTCGGTGAAAAGCTCGGCTGGGAGCGGCCGAACTGGTTTGCCGATCTCTTCGCCAATGAAGAGCCGAATGACATCTATACCTATGGCCGTCAGAACTGGTTCGATGCCGTTGGCCGCGAGCACAGGGCGGTGCGCGAAGCCGCCGTCATCTTCGACCAGACGTCTTTCGCCAAGTTCGTACTGAAGGGAAGGGATGCTGAGGCGGCGCTCTCGTGGATTGCTGCCAACGATGTCGCAAGGCCCGTGGGATCGCTGATTTATACGCAGATGCTGAACGACAAGGGCGGCATCGAATGCGATGTTACCTCTGCCCGTATCGCCGAGAATGAATATTATATCGTCACCGGCACCGGCTTTGCCACGCATGACTTCGACTGGATCTCACGCAACATTCCAGATGGCCTCCATGCCGAACTGGTCGATGTCACCTCAGCCTACACGGTCCTGTCGCTGATGGGACCGAATTCCCGCGCCATCCTGGAAAAGATCACGACCAGCGATGTCTCGAATGCCGCCTTCCCCTTCGGCCGCGTCAAGACCATTGGTATTGCCGGCTGCCCCGTCAGGGCTCTGCGCATCACCTATGTCGGCGAACTTGGCTACGAGCTGCATGTGCCGATCGAATATGCGACCACAGTCTACGACGCGCTGATGGCGACGGACGGGCAGTTCGGCCTCGTCAATGCCGGCTATCGGGCCATTGAAAGCTGCCGTCTGGAAAAAGGTTATCGTGCCTGGGGCTCCGATATCGGCCCCGACCATACGCCAGTCGAAGCTGGCCTCGGATGGGCAGTAAAGACGCGCAAGGACACGCCCTTCAAGGGCCGCGCGGCGATCGAACGTCAGCTGGAAAGCGGTGTGAAGAAGATGCTTGCATCCTTCGTACCCGATGATCCCGACATCGTGCTGCTCGGTCGCGAAACCATCTATCGGGACGGCAAGCGTGTCGGCTGGCTCTCGAGCGGAGGTTTCGGCTACACCATCGGCAGGCCCATCGGCTACGGCTATGTGCGCAACCCTGATGGTGTCACGGAAGATTACATCCTCTCCGGCAGCTATGAGCTGGATGTCGCCCGCGAGCGCGTGCCCTGCACGGTCTCGCTAAAGCCGCTTTATGATCCTGAGATGAGACGGATAAAGGCCTGAAACGGCTCTGGCGGTACGAGGCTAACGTTTCCTCATCCTCGCAAAGACGCAGGGATGAGGATCGAGTCAATGCTCAGAAGAGCGGCAACCGGTTGTCCTGGATCAGGACTTCCAGCTTGTTCGCCACATCCTCAGTCCAGCCGGCATTCTCTGTGAGCGCCTTTGGAAACAGACCCGGAAGTTTGAAGAGCGCTGTCGAAATCGCCCCGCCGTTGCGCGGCACCTCTGCGATCAATGCCGCGATCTCTTCGGCACGGGGGTCGCGCAGCTCGTAGCGCTCACCGTTGCGATCAACACCGATCGCGTAGCGCATCCATGCGGCCACCGCGATCGCATAGGTTTCCGCCTTACTGCCCTTGGCAAGCGCTTCCGTTGCCGGTTCCAGCAGACGCTGCGGCAGCTTCTGGGTACCGTCCATGGCGATCTGGTAGGTTCGGTGCGCAATCGCCTTGTTTGCAAAGCGTGCTATCAATTCGTCGGCATAAGCGTTGAGATCAATGCCGGGGACCGGATCGAGCGTAGCAGCTGCCGCATTCATCTGCCGGCGCGCAAGTGCTGCCAATCCGGCATCATCCATCACATCGCGAATGAATTCATAGCCCGCTATGTATCCAAGATAGGCGAGCAGCGAATGCGCGCCATTCAGCATGCGCAGCTTCATCTTTTCATAGGCCGAGACTTCTTCGACCATCAGCGCACCGTGAACCTTTTCCCATGTCGGTCGGCCGTTGGCGAAATGGTCTTCGATCACCCATTGGGTAAAAGGTTCGGTCTCGATTGCCGCCATGTCAGCGCGGCCAGTCAGGCGCTTGGCATCGGCATAGGTCGCATCGGTGCTTGCCGGCGTGATGCGGTCAACCATCGTGGACGGGAACGGCACATTCGCTTCGATCCAGCCAGACAGTTCCGGATCGATGCGTGAGGTGAATTCCAGCACCAGACGCTTCAGAACTGCGCCGTTGCTCGGCAGGTTATCGCAGCTGAGCGGTGTAAAGGGCGTGATACCCTTCGCCCGGCGCCGAGCCAGACCCTCGACGATATAGCCGATGACGCCGCGCGGCGCGTGCCGGTTGGCAAGATCGGCAATGATATCGGGATGTTTAAGGTCGAGTCCGCCGGTTGCCGGGTCAAAGCCATAGGCTTTTTCTGTCACAGTCATGCTGACGATGCGGATAGCGGGGTCTTCGAGCCGCGCAAGCAGCGCCGCCGGATCGCGCGGCGCCACATAAGCCTTCAGGATCGCGCCCGTGACATGGGCCGTCGTGCCCTGGGTATCGCGGATCAGCACCGTGTAGAGCCCGTTCTGGGCTGTGAGATTGTCCGCGACGTCAGGCGTGCGCAGGCTCGCCACTTCGATGCCCCAGTCGCCGCCGGCCGCTTCAAGCGCACCATCCGTGAAAGGCGCAAAATGCGCACGGAAGAAAGCGCCGGGGCCAAGATGCAGGATGCCGGCCTTCAGCGCGTTCCGGTCATAGGCTGGGAGCTTTGCCGTCGGCGCAAGGCCGGTCATGGTCTGCAGTCTTTCGCTCACAGCTTGTAGGCCCTCTTCGCATTTTCATAGGAAAGTTCGCGCGCCACGATCTCGGCTTCCTTCTTGGAAATCCGGTGCTCAGCGGTAAGCTGCGCCAGGTAGCGGCAGACCTCGCGACGCCAGACATCGTGGCGGGCGGGGATCGACAGAAGCGCACGCGTATCGTCGTTGAAACCGGCGAGATTGGCAAAGCCGGCCGTCTCCACGACTTGGTCGAGATAGCGGCGAATACCGAGCGGGCTATCATGGAACCACCACGGCGGTCCGATCATCAGGCAGGCCCAGTGGCCAGCCATCGGTGCCAGCTCGCGGGAATAAGTCGTTTCGTCGAGCGTGAAGAGCAGGATGCGCAGATTAGGCGCATGGCCGTATTTCGACAACAAGGCGTTAAGGCCGCCGACCCAGTCGGTGCGTGTCGGAATGTCGGCGCCCATGTTCGGCCCGCGGGTTTCGAAAAGCTCGCGGTCTGTATTGCGGCGTGCGCCGGCATGGATCTGCATGACCATGCCGTCCTCGGCCGACAGTCCGGCCATTTCCGTCATCATCTGCCCACGGAAAAGCTCGGCATCTGCAACCGAAAGCGGCCCCTTCAGCGCCTTGTCCAGCAGCGCCTGCTTTTCGGTTAGCGGCAGGTCCGCGGTAAAGGCGGTCGGTACGCCATGGTCCGTCGCTGTCGCGCCGAACTGGCGGAAATAGGCGCGCCGCTTGCGATGCGCATCGATCAGCCCGTCCCACTTTGCAATGTCGCAACCCGTGATCTCGCCGAACTTGACGAGATTGTCGCGGAAGCCGACGGCATCGGGGTCGGTGACGCTGTCGGGCCGGTAGGTCGTGCGCACTTTGCCGATCCAGCCGTCAGCTGCCATCTTCTGATGGTGCAGCAACGGATCGAGCGCGCCTTCCGTCGTGGCAATCGTTTCGATACCGAAACGCTGATGCAGCGCTCGTGGCCGGAACTCCGGAAGCTTGAGCTGCGCATTGATATGATCGTAGAGCGCATCGGCATTGTCAGTCGTCAGCGGCTCAGTGCAGCCGAGCACGGCCGACATCGCATGATCGACCCAGAGGCTCGAAGGCGTTCCGCGGAAAAGATGGTACTTGGCGGCGAAAGCGCGCCAGATATCCCGCCCACTCGAAACCGGCTTGCCGTCGAGGCGCGGCACGCCGAGCTCGTCGAGCTTGGTGCCGGTGCTGTGCAGCATGCGGAAGATGTAATGGTCGGGAATGATGAGCAGCGAGGAGGCGTCTTCGAATGCCTTGTCGTCTGCAAACCATGCCGGTTCGGTATGTCCGTGAGGGCTGACGATCGGGAGGCCGCTTACTGTCTCGTAGAGATCGCGCGCGATTGTCCGCGTTGCCGGATCGGCGGGAAAGAGCCGGTCCTGATGAAGAAAGCCGTTACCTACATCCATCAAATATCCTCCCTGAGTGGACAACGGCCTACCCCACATGAGGAGATGCGGCAAGGGCCTTTAGGATCCAAATGGTTCACTTTAGGAATCCTTCTCGCCGCCTCTCGAAACCGTTGACGCCCTGGTCTATTTCAGCTTTGGAGTGGCACTGACTTCAAGGAGAAAACCGATGTCCGACGCCGCAGCCCGCATCACCAGACTGGAAGAAATGCTGGCCCATCAGGCGAAGACGATCGATGAGCTCTCCGATCAGCTCGCCGAGCAATGGAAGGTCGTGGAGCAGACCCGCGCCAAGCTCGACCGGTTGACGGAGCGATTCCTCAGTCTTGAAGAGCAGTCGCTGGAAGCGCCGGGGATCACCAAGCCGCCGCACTACTGAGTGCTCCATATTGTCGCAGCCATCGAATGGTCGGCGGCACGAAAGCGGTTTCGCGCCTAGGCCCTTTGCGATATAGCCCCAAAAAGACGAAGCTGAACGAGAGAGATCCTATGGCGGCCATCATTCGTTTCCACCAAGGTGATATTTCTGCGGCCGATGCCGCCCGCTATACCGGTGCGATCGCCATCGATACCGAAACGTTGGGTCTCGTGCCGCGCCGGGATCGTCTCTGCGTCGTGCAGCTTTCGCCGGGCGATGGCTCGGCCGATGTAATCCGCATTGCTGCCGGCCAGAAGGACGCGCCGAATTTGGTAGCGCTTCTTGCCGATCCCTCGCGCCAGAAGATCTTTCACTACGGCCGCTTCGATATCGCCGTGCTCTTCCATACATTCGGCGTCACCACGACGCCGGTCTTCTGCACGAAGATCGCCTCGCGCCTGACCCGCACCTATACGGATCGACATGGCCTGAAGGACAATTTGAAGGAGATGCTGGAGGTCGATATTTCCAAGGCGCAGCAATCTTCCGACTGGGCGGCCGAAACGCTCTCGCAGGCGCAGCTCGAATATGCTGCGTCCGACGTGCTCTACCTGCATGCGCTACGTGACAAGCTCAACCAGCGCCTGATTCGGGACGGGCGTCTGGAACACGCGACGGCGTGTTTCGAATTCCTGCCGACGCGCGCCAAGCTCGATCTTCTCGGCTGGGAAGAGGCCGATATCTTCGCCCATAGCTGATATCAGCGCCGCATTCGAACAATGCCGACATGGGCGCAGCGCTTCCCTCTGCAGCCATTAGCTATTCGTTAAGATATTTTAGGTAACTTTATCCTTAATTTTTAAGCATTCGACGGCGCCAGCAATGCGCCGGTGCGGACAGGAGGATCTGCCAGGATGCAAGGGACCGGATGAGCGCGGTCTCTTTGTAGAACCTGCTTTCATAGCCACTTTACGAAGGAGCATGCCTGTGTTGTCTCCCGTTCGTTCAGCGTCCAATGCGAGCCTTTCTTCTCAGGGTCAGACGGCGGCGATCGTTGCCGGTGGCCTTGGCCGTTCGGTGGTCGCCCCCACCCCGGTAAATGCAGTCGAAGCCGCCGATCTAAATGCCGCAATAGCCGGCAAGCTCAATATTCTGCTCATTGCCGCGCGTCAGCGCATGATTGAAGCGCTTCTCGATATCATCAATGCTGCTGGAAACACCCTTGCGCTGGAGCGTGGCGAGGGCGAATCCGATCAGGCATTTGCCAGCCGCGTCGCCGACGCTATCCGTCGCCTGCCGGCCGCGGAACTGGAACAGGTCGAGCGCCAGCTTTCTGACGACGGGCACAGCCTGCCGTTAAAGATGGTCGTCGCATCCCTCAAGGATCCCACGGGTCCGGAGGCTGCGCGTGTTATCGCTTATCTCGAGGCCGCCCGCTATAAGGACAGGGACCTGGCGGCTCGCGCCGTGGTGCGCTCCTATGGCCAGAACGACGCATCACCACCAGCGCGCGCCGAAGGACGGCCGGAGATTCAGCTTCAGGACGCGGCCACGCGCCAACCAACGGCCGCAAAGCCTGTCGAAAGTGCCACCCCGCCTGCGGTCGCCGAGGAAACTGTTCTCGCTGAGAGCGCTGTCGCCCCCGCTGCTGATACGATTGTCGTGGGCCAGGAAGGCGGCAATCGCGAGCAGTCCGCCCCTACCGCTGTAATGCGTGAAACGCTCCCGCTGTCGGCTACTCCGCGCGAGACCGATGACGGGGCCACGTTCACGCTGTCGGGCGAGCAGGAAGCCATCCAGCCGGAACAGGTTGAGCTTGCCGAGCCCCAACAGCCTGAGCCGCACGCAGTTTCTGCCAAACCCGATCCGGTCATCCCGCGAAACTGGACCGGTATCGCCAGCTCCATGACTGATCAGGTATCGCAGATGATCGCATCGGTCATACGCGAGCAGGAAGTCGCCGCCCTGTTGATCGATGCGCCTGTCGAAGCAGCCGTCGAAATCGACGCCATGCTGGACGAGGCCGTTATCAGCGAAGCAACGGAGAGCGTGGCCCGCACGATTCCGGAAGACATGGTTGAGCCTGCATCGGCCCAGGCCGCCCAGGCGTCCCGCCCGTCGCAGGCCGAGATAGCCGCTCAGGCGCCGCGCCCCGTCAGGGAAATAGCCGCCCAGCCGCAGCCCGTTCCGGTTGCCATGGTCGAAACTCCCTCCTATGTACCGCTTGCAGCACGTATGCCGGACGGTCTGCCCTACACGCAGACGCCTTACCAGTTCGCCCGCGATGAATATAAGGCCACGAAGTCCGATGAGCCGCCTCATCGCCATCATGAAGGTGGCGGCTCGCAGGACCAGCAGCAACAGCAGCAGGCGCAATCCGGTCAGGGTGGTGAAGAGCAGCAGACCGGCGAGGGGGATGCTCCGCGCGAGGAGCGACGCCAGCCGAAAATGTTCGATCCCGATCCGTCTGCCACTCCGGCAACGGTGGCTGATCCGGTTTATGCCCTCTATCAGCGCATGGTCGGCTGGGAGTAACCCAGAGCAATTCCAGCAGATGTCCGCAGCGGATTGCGCGGGGACAATGAACTTTGGGCAGCTTTCCAAAATAAAAGAACCCGCCGGATCGCTCCGGCGGGTTCTTCATAACTCAAAGGATCAGCGAAAGATTATTCGCCGCCGCGGTTCTTCAGAGCCGCGCCAAGGATGTCGCCGAGCGAAGCGCCCGAGTCGGACGAACCGAACTGAGCAACGGCTTCCTTCTCTTCAGCGATTTCCAGAGCCTTGATGGACAGCATGATCTTGCGGTCCTTCTTGGAGAAGTTGGTCACGCGGGCATCGACGGTCTGGCCGATCGAGAAGCGTTCCGGACGCTGCTCGTCGCGATCGCGAGCGAGGTCGGCACGACGGATGAAGGAAGTGATGTCCTCGTGGCTGACGAGCTTCACTTCGATACCGCCGTCGTTGACTGCGATGACTTCGCAAGAAACGACTGCATTCTTGCGCAGGTCGCCGGAAGCTGCTGCTTCGCCAACCGAGTCCTTGCCGAGCTGCTTGATGCCGAGCGAGATACGTTCCTTCTCGACGTCGACGTCGAGAACGACGGCCTTGACCACGTCACCCTTGTTGAACTCTTCGATGACCTGTTCGCCCGGACGGTTCCAGTCGAGGTCCGAAAGGTGCACCATGCCGTCAACATCGCCGTCGAGGCCGATGAACAGGCCGAATTCGGTCTTGTTCTTGACTTCGCCTTCGACTTCAGTGCCGGCCGGATGGCTGCGGGCGAATGCTGCCCACGGGTTTTCCAGCGTCTGCTTGAGGCCGAGCGAAATACGACGCTTGGACGGATCGACTTCGAGAACGACGACTTCGACTTCCTGGCTCGTGGACAGGATCTTGCCGGGGTGAACGTTCTTCTTGGTCCAGGACATTTCCGAGATGTGGATCAGGCCTTCGATGCCCGGCTCCAGCTCGACGAACGCACCGTAGTCGGTGATGTTCGTGACCGTACCGGAGATCTTCTTGCCTTCCGGATACTTGGCCTGGATGCCATCCCACGGATCGGACTCGAGCTGCTTCATGCCGAGCGAGATGCGGTGGGTTTCCTGGTTGATGCGGATTATCTGAACCTTGACCTGCTGGCCGATGTTCAGGATTTCCGACGGATGGTTCACACGGCGCCATGCCATGTCGGTGACGTGCAGCAGGCCGTCGATGCCGCCGAGGTCAACGAACGCACCGTAATCGGTGATGTTCTTGACGACGCCGTCAACAACCTGGCCTTCTTCGAGGTTCTGAACGATTTCAGAACGCTGCTCGGCACGGGATTCTTCCAGAACCGTACGGCGCGAAACCACGATGTTGCCGCGGCGCTTGTCCATCTTGAGGATTTCGAAGGGCTGCGGGTTGTGCATCAGCGGAGTAACGTCGCGGATCGGGCGGATATCGACCTGAGAACGCGGCAGGAAGGCGATCGCACCGTCGAGGTCGACCGTGAAGCCACCCTTGACCTGGTTGAAGATAACGCCTTCGACGCGCTCGCCAGCTTCGAACTTGGCTTCGAGCTTGATCCAGCTTTCTTCGCGGCGAGCCTTCTCGCGCGACAGAACAGCTTCGCCCAGCGCGTTTTCGATGCGCTCGACGTAGACTTCGACTTCGTCGCCGACCTTCAGCGAACCGTCCTTGGCACGTGCGCCGAATTCCTTGAGCGCGATGCGGCCTTCGACCTTCAGGCCGACGTCAACAACGGCGACATCCTTTTCGATGCCCGTGACGATACCCTTGGTAACATAGCCTTCGGCCAGATCGTTCTTGGCAAAGGATTCTTCGAGAAGGGCCGCGAAATCATCGCGAGTGGGAGTTGCTACTGACATAAAATCTCCTGCGTGGCCTTCGATAGCGTCAAGGCTCACGTATGCGCCGGTTGGTTCGTGTTGAACAGGCCTGAACCCAGTCCGCCCTCTCTTACGAAGGCAATCCGGCGCTTGGACGGAATTTCAGGCTTTATTTGGCAATGCGTCCCGCGCTTGAAGCACGGAAAACAGCTTATTTTTGGGCATTTCGGCTCAAGGCGGTGTCAATAAACGACTTAGCAGCTTGAAACGCGGCCTCTATACTCATTTCCGACGTGTCAAGCAAGTGCGCATCGACTGCCGGTTTCATCGGGCTGTCCGCCCGGTTCATGTCGCGATCGTCGCGTCGCTTGACGTCTTCAAAGATCGCATCGAAATTTGCTGCGCCGCCCTTGCCGATGATCTCGTCATAGCGACGCTTGGCGCGCACTTCCGGCGATGCCGTCACATAGAGTTTGACCGGCGCCTGAGGGCAGACAACGGTGCCGATATCGCGCCCGTCGAGGACAGCCCCCGGCAGCCTCTCGGAAAATCGCCGCTGCGCCTCGACCAGCGCCCGGCGGACCGCCGGCATGACTGCAATTTTCGAGGCGGCTTCGCCGATCTCGTGTCTCGACAATATATCGCGATCCAGGCCGGCGAGTTCAACCTCGCGTGCCATCTTTTCAGCGACGGCTTCGTCGTCAAGCGGCAATCCCGCATCGATCAGCGCCTTGGCCGTTGCCCGGTAGGTGAGGCCGGTATCGAGTTGGTGAAAGCCGTACTGTTCGGCGATCCCCCGTGAAAGCGTGCCCTTGCCGGCCGCCGCCGGGCCGTCGATGGCGATGATGAAGCTGCCAGTCATGAGATCATTCCGTGCCGAGGCCGCCATAGCGGCGCACCAGTTCCTGCATTTCGGCCTGCTCTGCCATTTCGCCGAGGCCATTGGCAACACCTTCGCGGTCGGCAACCGGCCGGTTCTGGCTTACTTTCCATTTGCCTTCGATCTCGGCAATCTCGATTTCGATTCCGATAATGCCCTTGAGCTGCGCGCAGATGAAATCGTCGGGCGCATCGCCGACCGACCATGGCCTTTCACGCTGGCCCTCGTGCTCACCGGTAATGCCGTTGATCTGCGCAAGCAGCCAACCGGCATCCTCTATCACCCGGGCCGGCCCGCGTGCCTGCACCATCGCGTAGTTCCACGTTGGCACGACCTTGCCGGTCTCGGCCTTGGTCTTGTACCAGGAGGGCGTGACATAGGAGTTGGCGCCCTGGAAAACGGCGAGCACCGGCGCACCGGCGGCGATATCGCGCCATTGTCCGTTTGCCCGCGCCAGATGCAGCCGCAACGTTCCCTTTTCGGACGCCTCTGCATCGAGATGGAACGGCACGGAATTGGCGATCAGTCCCGACGCGCCCGCCGTGATCAGCAGGCCAAGCGGATGCGCGCGGATCAGCGCGTGCTGTACGCCAGGATCGTCTTCGCGGAAATGCGGTGGCTGGTACATGTCAGGCCTGTTCGATCCGTGCTCCGAGGCTTTTCATCAGGTCCATGAATTGCGGAAAGCTGGTCGCAATCATGCTGCTGTCATCGATGCCGACAGGATGCTCCGAAGCCAGCCCCATGACAAGGAAGCTCATAGCTATCAGATGGTCGAGATGGGTGGGCACTCGCTTATCTGCATCATTGCCGAGCCCTTTTCCATCCGGCCTGCCGGTCACGGTCAGCCAGTCCCGGCCTTCCTCGCAGTCGACACCGTTAAGCTTCAACCCTGCCGCGATGGCCGAAAGCCGGTCCGATTCCCTGACCCGCAGCTCCTGCAAGCCGCGCATCGTGGTCTGACCCCTGGCAAAGGCGGCGGCGACGGCAAGAACCGGATATTCGTCGATCGTCGACGGCGCCCGCTCCGCCGGCACGTCGATACCCGTCAGTTGCGAGTGGCGCACGCGCAGATCCGCCACATCCTCGCCGCCCGTAAGCCGCGGATCGAGGACCTCGATATCGGCGCCCATCTCCTGCAGCGTCAATATCAGTCCGGTCCGCGTCCGGTTCATCAGCACATTGGAAATGGTGATATCGGAGCCCGGCACCAGCAGGGCCGCCACCAGTGGGAAAGCCGCGGAAGAGGGGTCGCCGGGCACCTCGATGCTCTGCCCGCGCAACCTGCCGCGGCCGTGTAGCCGGATCGTCCGTGTGCCGTCCCTGTCCATCTCGATCGAAAGATCCGCGCCGAAGGCAGTCAGCATTCTTTCGGTATCGTCACGCGTGATTGCCGGTTCGATGACCGTCGTCACACCCGGTATGTTGAGACCTGCCAGCAGCACTGCCGATTTGACCTGCGCCGAGGCTACGGGCAGCACATAGCGGATCGGGGCCGGCGTTTCCGGCCCGCGCAGCATCACCGGCAGGCGATCGCCCTCCATCGCTTTTACCTGCACGCCCATGCGGCGCAACGGATCGAGCACGCGACCAATCGGTCGCCGGGAAAGCGAGGCATCGCCCACAATGACAGTGTCGAATTCATAGACGCCGGCAAGGCCCATGATAAGTCGCGCACCCGTGCCCGCATTGCCGAAATCGAGTGGAGCCTCAGGCGCAAGCAATGCGCCATTGCCCGCTCCGGCAACGATCCATTCGCCGCCGGCCTGGTGGATTCTTGCTCCCAAGGCCCGCATCGCCTTGGCTATTCTGAGCATGTCCTCACTTTCCAGGAGGCCGGCAATGCGCGTTTCTCCCGATGCAACCCCGCCAAGGATCAGCGCTCGATGCGAGATCGACTTGTCTCCGGGAATGCGGGCGGTTCCGGAAAGCCCTGGCGATCTGCGGGCGATCGCCGGCTTTTCTTCTGAACCCTGCGACATGGGCTAATCCCTTGCAAAGGCATGATATTCGCGCCACTAACCAACCGGTGCCGGCACATTTTGCCTGCCGGTCTTGCGGCAATCGCGGCTGGTTAGCACAATCTTCCGGAACGGTCATCCGGAATGCCGATGAAAAGGCCTGAAGTGCCCGGCGAAGTTTGGCTTTGACATGGCAAGCCGTAGCGATTAAGGGGACCGGCTTATAAATTCCGAATAGAACGCCGGTTTGACGGCATTTGCCGAATCTCGCATTCGGCCATTCTCACGAGGCTTATAGTGGCGAAAGCGGAACTTGGAACCAAGCGCACCGATCCTGAAACCGGCAAGAAGTTCTACGACCTGAACCGGGACCCGATCGTTTCTCCTTACACCGGAAAATCCTATCCTCTTTCTTTCTTCCAGGAAACGGCGGCGATCGCTGAAGTTCAGGATGAGGACGAGGTCGCTGAGGTCGATACCGAAAACACCGAAGTCGAACTGGTTTCGCTCGAAGACGCCGATGACAACGCTTCCGGCGACGATATCCCCGATATGGGCGATGACGATGTCGAAGTCGAAGGCGATGACGACGATACATTCCTCGAAGTGGACGAAGATGACGAGGATGACGACATGAGCGACATCATCGGCGTCACTGGCGACGAAGACGAAGTCTGATCACACGAATATCGGCCCGGATGACAAAAAAATTCCGGGCCGAATTTTTTAGGCTTGCTATCTGCGAAAACCGCAAGTAATAAGCCGCCACCCCGGAGGAAACGCCTTCCGGAGTATCCCAGGACCGGCCAGTCCGGACCACCCTGATGGGGCTATAGCTCAGCTGGGAGAGCGCTTGCATGGCATGCAAGAGGTCAGCGGTTCGATCCCGCTTAGCTCCACCAAATCTCTCTCCGAACAATTTCCTTAGACATTTTCGGTCGGCACAAATGACTTTTGTCAAAAGCGGCACGCTTACCGCTTGCGGCAGCCGAAAGCGGGTTCTTATGCTCCTCTGAGGCCAGCCGATTCGGCATCCCGGACCCGAACCCATGACATTAGCAAGACGCCGCCGCATCATCAGAACGCGCAGAACTGCAACCGGATTGGCGCTGGTTGGCTCGATTTCCTTTCTGGCTGGCATGACGGATGCCACCGGTCTGCTTCTGACCGGCGATTTCGTGTCCTTCATGACCGGCAATACGACGCGGGCGGCACTCGCGCTGAGCGGCGGCGATATCAGGCATGCGGCCGTGCTGCTGTCGGCCATCATCGTTTTCGTGTTCGGCAATGCCGCCGGCATCGTCGTCGCGCATCGCGCCGAACGACGCATCTTCGTCGTGCTCTGCTGTGTGAGTCTTATCCTGGCGCTCGCCTCGATGATGGCGCTGCAGGATCTGTTGATGGCGCGCTTCTATGTGATCGTGCTAGCCATGGGCATGGTCAATGCCGCTGTCGAACATATAGAGGGTCTGCCGATCGGGCTGACCTATGTGACAGGCGCACTGTCACGCTTCGGTCGAGGGATCGGCCGCTGGATCGTCGGCGACCGGCGGCTCGATTGGATGATCCAGGTCGTGCCGTGGGGCGGCATGGTGCTTGGAGCCATTTGCGGTGCGTTGATGACGCAGCTTGTCGGCGCCCACGCGCTGTGGCTGGTTTCGATATTCGCAATGGGGTTGGCGATTGCGGCCCTGTTCATTCCTCGCCCGTTGCAGCGACGCTTCAATCAGAAGATCGCAGCTTCTGGACCTCATCCGGCGCGATAGTAACCACGGTCATTGCCGTCATCGTCGAATCGCGTAGGAAGGGGCACGTGACGTCGAGCAATTCCAGCAAAAGTGTGCAGCGGTTTTTGCGTGCGTAATTGCGGAGAAACGGAAATGTCCCAGCGAGGTAGAACGTGTTCCTGTTGTCGAAGCTCGTCTGGATTTTTGGCCAGCCCATGTCACTGGCTTTCTTCGGCGTATTGCTTGCCCTGATCGCAGGCTTGTTGCGCTGGCGCATCCTCGGCCTGATTGGTGCGGCGGGGGCGCTTCTGATCCTTTTCGTCACGCTCTACACAACGACGGGCACTTACATGCTGCAGGGCCTCGAGGACCGTTTTCCGAAACCAGCCAGCGACCCTGATGACGTCAGATGCATGATCGTGCTTGGTGGAGCCTTCGAAGGCGAGGTGAACACGGCGCGTCACGGCATCGAATTCAGTGAGGGCGTGGATCGCTTCATTGAAGCGCTGCGTCTGGCGCAGAAATTCCCGCAATCCCGCATCCTGGTTTCGGGTGGCGATGGCTCGCTTTCCGGCGGCTATGAGGGGGACGCGGCTGCTTCCAGGCGCTTCTTCCCGCTCTTCGGTGTCGGCGCGGACCGGCTCGTGGAGGAAACCCAGTCACGCACGACTTACGAGAACGCTGTTAATACCAAGGCGTTCCTGGCAGAGCAGGGCTTGTCGAATTGCCTGCTGATTACATCGGGATTTCATATGCCGCGCTCGGTCGGCCTGTTCCGCAAGCTCGGCATCGATATCGTGCCGTGGCCGACGGATTACCGCACGACAGGCGATGTCACGCTCGGTCTCAATCTGACCCAGCCGAGCCTGAATTCCGAGCATCTGAGGACGGCTCTTCGCGAATGGTACGGCCTAGTCGGCTATTATCTTGCCGGCCGCACCTCGGCGCTCTTCCCGGGCTGAGGCCTATTTCTTGGAGATTGTAACGAATTTTGTGCCGCGCACGCGGGTGGTCACGACACACGGCTCACCATCGGTGCGGTCGCAGAAGCGCGGGTTCATCTTCATCGCGAGCACCATGTTGCCGAAGCGCTGGACGAAGTCGTAGCCGAAGATCTGCGCGGTCGCGATCATGAAGTAGCCGCCTTCGGCGACCTGCAGGTAAAAATTATAGGTGCAGCCGTCCTCGTTGCACTGCGGACCCTTCTGGCCGTCGCAGGTCAGTTCGCCCTCGTTGATGACCACATCCATCAGGCCGTCATTGTTGATGTCCTGACGGGTGAGAAAGCCGTCGCCGAAAGAAGCTTCAGTGCACTGCTCCTGAAAATGCTTTTTCTCGTAGATCTCCGGGTCGGAGATCAGCGATTGCTGCGAAAAGGCCGCGACCGGCATGATCAGCAGCAAAATTACATTCAGGAGTACGGGCAGCAGCGTCTTCACGGCTTTCCTCTTATGGATAACGGCTCTGTGGCCATCCATTCTCTATGCGCCGGCTTGCGCCGCCCTTGCCGCGATGATTCAGTATTGCGCATTCTGCAGGTCTGGAGGTCCCGATGTCACTGCTCGTTTATCTCGATTACGCTGGCATCGCCCTCTTTGCTGCGACTGGCGCGCTGGCCGCCTCGCGCAAGCAGCTCGATCTGATTGGCTTCCTGTTCTTTGCAGTCGTGACGGGTACGGGCGGTGGCACGGTCCGCGATATCATTCTTGGCCGCGTGCCGGTCTTCTGGGTCTTGAATCCGTTCTACATCGTCATCTGCTGCATCGCCGGCGTCGTCGTTTTCTTCACCGCCCATTTGCTGGAATCGCGCTATCGCCTATTGATTTGGCTCGATGCGGTGGGTCTTGCCGCCTATTGCGTGCTGGGTGCGGCCAAGGGCCTGGCTGCTACCGGCTCTCCCACGATTGCCATCGTCACCGGTGCGCTGACGGCGACATTCGGCGGTATCCTCCGCGATCTCCTGGCAAACGAACCCTCCGTGCTCTTGCGTCCGGAAGTCTATGTGACGGCGGCTTTGGTGGGATCCGGCGTCTTTACGGGCGTCAATGCGCTGGGTGCCGAGCTCTATGTCGCGTCGGCCTGTGGCGTCGCTGCGGCCTTCGCAGTACGCGGAGGCGCATTGTGGTTCGGTTGGACCTTCCCGACCTACAAGCACATGCCCGGTCGGCACCCTGACGATGTGATGTAAAAATCAGTCCTGCTGCTTGGGCCGCAGGCGGATCACAACGTCGACATGAGCGATTTCCATGCCTTCGGGCGGTGGCGGCAGATTGTCGATCGTCAGATTGCTGATCGGAATATCGAGCACCTCGTTTTCGCCTTCGACGAAGAAATGATGGTGATCGGAGACATTGGTGTCGAAATAGGTCTTGGCGCTCTCGACGGCGAGCACACGGATCATGCCGGCTTCGGTGAACTGGTGCAGTGTATTGTAGACGGTCGCGAGCGACACCGGCACGCCGGCAGTGACCGCTTCCTCGTGCAGTTCCTCGACGGTCAGGTGCCGATCACCCTTCGCAAACAGGAGGTCGCCAAGCGCGACGCGCTGGCGGGTGGGACGCAGGCCTGCGCTGCGCAGCCTGACCTCTATGGAGATCGGGGTTTCACCCGTCATCAACACCAACTCCGGTTATTCTGGCGAAAAGCAATCATGTTTCTTTAATGCGATATAACTTTTGCGCAAAAGCCTTTCAATAGTTCAATGGGGACAAGAGCCTTCGAAAGGCCGCAAAAACAGGCTTTTCACGTAATTAGCTCTGGTCGCGGCCTTGGCCTTCCTGTATGCGACCACCAAATACTGGCTCAGGCCCGGTCCAGAACCAAGATTGAAGCCGCCATGCTTGCGCTTCATTTTCTGCGGAACTTGGACTAAAGACACACATCCATCGCCAAGAACGCGGGGGGAAACAGAGATTTATGACGACCAGACAGTCCAGCTACTCCTACGAAGAACTTATCGCCTGCGCGCACGGTGAACTGTTCGGGCCCGGCAATGCGCAGCTGCCTTTGCCGCCTATGTTGATGGTTCACCGTATCACGGATATTTCCGAAACGGGCGGCGCCTTCGACAAGGGCTATCTGCGGGCCGAATACGATGTTCGCCCCGACGACTGGTATTTCCCCTGCCATTTCGAAGGTAACCCAATCATGCCGGGCTGCCTTGGCCTTGACGGCATGTGGCAGTTGACCGGCTTCTATCTGGGTTGGCTCGGCGAGCCGGGCCGCGGTATGGCGCTCTCGACCGGCGAAGTGAAGTTCAAGGGTATGGTCCGCCCGCACACGAAGCTGATTGAATACGGTATCGACTTCAAGCGCGTCATGCGCGGCCGTCTGGTGCTCGGCACCGCCGACGGCTGGCTCAAGGCTGACGGCGAAACCATTTATCAGGCGACCGATCTTCGCGTCGGTCTCTCGAAAGATAAGACGGCCTGAAAACCGCAATTTCGAGCGGCTCACGAAAACAACAAGGGTTTGATCAGATGAGACGGGTAGTTGTCACGGGTCTAGGTGTCGTGTCTTCGATCGGAAACGACGCGGCCGAAGTCACCGAATCCCTTCGCCAGGCAAAGTCCGGTATTTCTTTCTCCAACGATTTCGCCGAGCACGGCTTCAAGTGCCAGGTCTGGGGCAGCCCCAAGCTCGGCGCCGACAAGCTCGCCGAACTGGTCGATCGCCGCGCCATGCGCTTCCTGTCGCAGGGCGGCGCCTGGAATCACGTCGCCATGAAACAGGCGATCGCCGATTCCGGCCTGGAAGAAAAGGAATACAGCGAGAACGAGCGCGTTGGCATCATCATGGGCTCCGGCGGTCCTTCCACGCGTACGCTGATCGAAGCGGCCGAGATCACCGTCAAGAACAACAGCCCCAAGCGTATCGGCCCCTTCGCCGTGCCGAAGGCCATGTCCTCGACCGCCTCGGCAACGCTCGCCACCTGGTTCAAGATCCACGGTGTCAACTATTCGATCTCGTCTGCCTGCTCTACGTCGGCTCACTGCATCGGCAATGCGGTGGAAATGATCCAGTGGGGCAAGCAGGACATGATGTTCGCTGGTGGCCACGAAGACCTCGACTGGACCATGTCGAACCTCTTCGACGCCATGGGTGCCATGTCTTCCAAGTATAACGATACGCCGGATAGTGCTTCGCGTGCCTATGACGTCAGCCGTGATGGCTTCGTCATCGCCGGCGGCGCCGGTGTCCTCGTCCTCGAGGAACTGGAACATGCCAAGGCACGCGGCGCCAAGATCTATGCTGAAGTCGTCGGTTACGGCGCGACGTCCGACGGTTACGACATGGTTGCCCCTTCGGGCGAAGGTGCTGCACGCTGCATGCGTCAGGCGCTTGCCACCGTGAAGGGCGATATCGATTACATCAACACGCATGGTACCTCGACGCCGGTCGGCGACAGCAAGGAAATCGGTGCGATCCGCGAAGTCTTCGGTGACAAGCTTCCGCACATCCAGTCCACCAAGTCGCTGACGGGCCACTCGCTCGGTGCTGCCGGTGTGCAGGAATCTATTTATTCGCTGCTGATGATGCAGGAAGGTTTCATCGGCGAAAGCGCGCATATCAAGGAGCTTGACCCGGAATTCGACGGCGTGCCGATCGTGCGCAAGCGCATCGACAATGCCAAGATCGATCTGGCTCTCTCCAACTCCTTCGGCTTCGGCGGCACCAACGCCACGCTCGTATTCCAGCGCTATAACGGATAATAATATGACCGGAATCATGCAGGGTAAGCGCGGCCTCATCATGGGTGTCGCAAACAACCACTCGATCGCCTGGGGGATTTCGAAGGCGCTCGCTGCCCAGGGTGCCGAACTGGCCTTCACCTTCCAGGGTGAAGCACTCGGCAAGCGCGTCAAGCCGCTGGCTGCCGAAGTCGGCTCCGACTTCCTGCTTCCCTGCGATGTCGAGGATGTCGCTTCGGTCGATACGGTCATCGATGCGATCAAGGAGCGTTGGGGCAAGCTCGATTTCATCGTTCATGCCATCGGTTTTTCCGACAAGAACGAGCTGAAGGGCCTCTACGCCGATACGACACGCGAGAACTTCAGCCGCACCATGGTCATCTCCTGTTTCTCCTTCACGGAGATCGCCAAGCGCTGTGCGCCGCTGATGGAAGATGGCGGCACCATGCTGACGCTGACCTATAACGGCTCCACGCGCGTCATTCCGAACTACAATGTCATGGGCGTTGCCAAGGCTGCTCTGGAAGCCTCCGTGCGCTATCTGGCTGCCGACTACGGCCCGCGCGGCATCCGCGTCAACGCGATCTCCGCCGGCCCGATCCGCACGCTCGCCGGTGCCGGCATATCCGATGCTCGCGCTATCCTCTCGTGGAACCAGCGCAACGCGCCGCTGCGCAAGACAGTGACCATCGATCAGGTCGGCAGCTCCGCGCTCTATCTTCTGTCGGATCTTTCGACAGGCGTCACCGGCGAAATCCACTTCGTCGATGCCGGCTATAACGTCACGTCGATGCCGGCGCTGGAAACGCTGCGCAACGCGGACGTCGAGTAAGCGGCTCTATAATTCAAAAAAAGGCGGCCATTGGCCGCCTTTTTTATGTCTGCTATTTGCGGGCCCACAAAACCTTGAAGCGGGCATTGCGGCAGGTTTCGCCGCTGTCCTTGAAGTGTTCCGCCAGCACCGGCTCATAGGGCAGGCCACGGTTGGCGACCAGCATCAGCCGCCCGCCGCCACGCAGCGCGGAAGCCGCCGTCTTGATCAACGCCTGGCCGAGTGAAGGCTCAGCGGCATGTCCCTCATGGAAGGGCGGGTTCATGATGACGAGATCGTACTTGTCGCGTATCTGCTCGCCCGCCAGATCGTGCCAGAAGAAGCGTACAGGCGCGTCCGGGCAGTTCTCTGCCAGATTGGCCTTGGCGGCCTCCAGAGCCTCGTAGTTGGCCTCGTAGAGGTCAAGGCGGGCAATATTGGGGGACTTCTCTGCCAGTTCCACGGAGAGATAACCCCAGCCGGCACCGAAATCGGCCACATCGCCGGTGAAATCCGTCGGCAGGCGCGAAGCGAGAAGCTGCGAACCGGCGTCCAGCCGGTCATGCGAGAACATGCCGGGCGATGCGATGAACCGGTCGTCGACACGAACGGGCGCCTTGCCGAATTTCGCGACGATCTCGCTCACATCGGCCGGCCGGCCGAACCAGAAGGCGACGCCGTGATATTTCGGCATATGTTCGACATCGAGGCCGAAACCTTCCATCCGCTTGCGCAGCGGCTGAATGCCGTCTTCCTTGCCGCCTGCGACGACGATCAGGCCGCCTGCCTTCACACGGGAAAGGGCAGCGGCGATATTGGCCTCGTTTTCGCCCTTGTGCTTGGTGCAGAGCACCAGCGCGGCGTCATAGTCTTCGCCGTCTATCTCCGGCTTTGCCTCGATGCGCTGGGCCAGGAGTTGCCTGTAGAGCGGCTTGAAGCCCTGCACGGCCTCCAGAGAGGCGCCAAAGCCCTCAGGAAGTGCAAAGCCCGCCTCGGCACCGAGGAAGAGCACACGCTCGCCTTCGCCGGGCGGCGTTACGGTTACACTGGCAAAGGGGTGAAAGAGGGTCTTCAGCGTCTCGCGGCTCATGGTCGGGTCCCGTCATCTGGAGCAATTCCAGGGAAAGCGCTCAGCGGTTGTTTCGCGATGGCGCCTGAGCATTGGCCTGAAAATCGGAATTGATTTTCGAGAAGCCGATGCATGGATTCAAAGGGTTAGAGCGCCCTTTGTGCATCCAAACGGACGCGCGGCACTCTAGGATCGAATATAAAAAGGGCGCGGAAACAATCCCGCGCCCGGATATCAGCGTGGAAGGCGCAGCTTATTCGGCTGCTTCATCCTTCTTCTTGTCGCCCTTTTCGGCAGCCGGAATTTCCTGGCCGGTAGTCTGGTCGACAACCTTCATGGACAGGCGAACCTTGCCGCGCTCGTCGAAGCCGAGAAGCTTGACCCAGACCTTGTCGCCTTCCTTGACGACGTCCTGCGTCTTCGCGACGCGCTCGGAAGCAAGCTGCGAGATGTGAACGAGGCCGTCACGGGCGCCGAAGAAGTTGACGAAGGCGCCGAAGTCGGCGGTCTTGACAACAGTACCTTCGTAGATCTGGCCGATTTCCGGCTCGGCGACGATCGAGTGGATCCACTTGCGGGCCGCTTCGATTTCCTTGCCGGAGGAAGAGGCGATCTTGACGGTGCCGTCGTCTTCGATGTTGATCTTGGCGCCGGTCTTTTCGACGATTTCGCGGATGACCTTGCCGCCGGAGCCGATGACTTCACGGATTTTGTCGACCGGGATGTTCATGACTTCGATGCGCGGAGCGAATTCGCCGAGCTGGCCGCGGCTTTCGGTGATGGCCTTGGCCATTTCGCCGAGGATGTGGGCGCGACCGCCCTGAGCCTGGTTGAGAGCGACCTTCATGATCTCTTCGGTGATACCGGCGATCTTGATGTCCATCTGCAGCGAGGTGATGCCGTCGGCAGTACCTGCGACCTTGAAGTCCATGTCGCCGAGATGATCTTCGTCACCGAGAATATCGGAGAGAACGGCGAAACGATCGCCTTCGAGGATCAGGCCCATGGCAATACCGGCAACCGGCTTGGCAAGCGGAACGCCTGCATCCATCAGGGCAAGCGAAGTGCCGCAGACGGTTGCCATCGAGGACGAGCCGTTCGACTCGGTGATCTCGGAAACGACGCGCAGCGTGTAGGGGAACTGCTCGGCAGACGGCAGCATCGGGCGGATCGCGCGCCATGCGAGCTTGCCATGGCCGATTTCACGACGGCCAGGGGAGCCCATGCGGCCGGTTTCGCCAACCGAGTAGGGAGGGAAGTTGTAATGGAGCAGGAAGCGCTCCTTGTACATGCCCGTCAGGCTGTCGACATACTGTTCGTCTTCGCCGGTGCCGAGCGTGGCAACCACGATTGCCTGCGTCTCGCCGCGCGTGAAGAGTGCCGAACCGTGCGTGCGCGGCAGGAGGCCGACTTCAGAAACGATCGGACGAACGGTTTCGAGATCGCGACCGTCGATGCGGCTCTTGGTGTCGAGGATGTTCCAGCGGACGATCTTGGCCTGCAGATGCTTGAAGATCGCGCCGACTTCTTCGGCCGTGTACTTCGCTTCGCCTTCCTCGGGGAGGAAGTGGGCCTTCACCTTGGCCTTGACGGCATCAACGGCGGCGTAGCGGTCAGCCTTCTGGGTGATCTTGTAGGCTTCGCGAAGTTCGCCTTCGGCAATGCCGAGCATTTCGGATTCGAGAGCCGAGTAGTCTTCCGGCTGGAAGTCGCGCGGCTCCTTGGCGGCCACTTCGGCGAGCTTGATGATCGCGTCGAGAACCGGTTGGAAGCCCTTGTGGCCGAACATGACGGCGCCGAGCATGACGTCTTCCGGCAACTCCTTGGCTTCGGATTCGACCATCAGAACGGCGTCATAGGTACCGGCGACGACGAGGTCGAGGCTCGACTCGTCCATCTCGTCGAGATGCGGGTTGAGGACGTATTCGCCGTTGATATAGCCGACGCGTGCGCCGCCGACCGGGCCCATGAAGGGGATGCCCGAGAGCGTCAACGCGGCCGAAGTTGCGACCATCGCCAGGATGTCCGGATCGTTCTCGAGGTCATGCTGGACAACGGTGACGACAACCTGGGTGTCGTTCTTGTAGCCTTCCGGGAAGAGCGGACGGATCGGGCGGTCGATCAGGCGCGAAACGAGGGTTTCGTTTTCGCTCGGGCGTCCTTCGCGCTTGAAGTAGCCGCCGGGGATCTTGCCGGCTGCGTAGGTCTTTTCCTGATAGTTGACCGTCAGCGGGAAGAAGTCCTGGCCCGGCTTCGGAGCCTTGGCGGAAACGACGGTGGCGAGAACGACGGTTTCGCCATAGGTGGCGAGCACTGCGCCGTCGGCCTGACGGGCGATCTTGCCGGTCTCAAGCTTCAGCGGGCGACCTGCCCACTCGATTTCTACGGTATGAGTATTGAACATGTCTTGTCCTTCAATGCAGCCAACGCGCCGTCTCCGTGGGGAGCAGCGCAGGCCGGCCACAATCAGTGTGACGTATCACGGGCAAGACAACGGGAAGCTTTGAACGGACGGCATCCTTCGAAGGAAACCGGGCCAAAGCTCTTTTAAAGCTCTGGCCAAAAGCATCCGGCAATCCTGCCCCATGACAGGTCAACGGTTGGTCTGGCAGATCCGGCCCATCCGGGCCTGCCGTCTTTCCACCACGCAGATAGCGCGCACCTGGAAAATGTCACTGGGAGACGTACTCCCGAAAAACATTCGGCGGGCGAAATGCTTCGCCCGCCGAAAAATGATTAGCGGCGGATACCCAGGCCGGTGATCAGCTTGGTGTAGCGGCCTTCGTCCTTCTTCTTGAGGTAATCAAGAAGCGAGCGGCGGCTGGAAACGAGCGTCAGCAGACCACGGCGGGAATGGTTATCCTTCTTGTGGTCCTTGAAGTGTTCGGTCAGGTTGTTGATGCGCTCGGTGAGGATCGCAACCTGGACTTCCGGGGAACCGGTATCGCCTTCGGCGGTCGCGTATTCCTTGATCAGCGCAGCCTTGCGCTCAGCAGTGATCGACATCGGACAATCCTTTCTATGAGAGGAATTAAAGTCGCCAAAAGCCGGGATGTCGTCCAGCATTGGCCGCGAATGCAATCGGGGATAGCCCCTATGCTGGCGCTGCCTATAAACCAAATAAGCAGCAATGGAAAGAGGGGGCCTCGCGGCGGGTTTTCAGCGTCCGCCCCGACGACCCGGATCGTCGTCTCCTGTTGCCGCCGTCAGGCGAAAACGCGCTTGGGCCGGAATTCGCCCTGGCCGATTTCGCCGATCGCGATCAGTCTGCCGCGCGCCGTCGCATAGGCTTCGCTCTCGGCAACTGGCGCATCGCGGCCGCGCACGAGGATCGGATTGCCCATCTTCAGCCTGTAGGCCTGGTCATCGCTGATGATGAGATGGGGCAGGGCCGACAGCGCTTCACATGTATCGATCAGCAGCGCGTCGAGCGCGGCGAGGCGCTCGTCCATGTCCTCGATTTCTTCCAGCGCGGTGAGCTTTGCAAGCGGCACCATCGTCTCTTCCGCGAAGGGAGCGACAAAGCTGCGGCGTAGGCCGGAAATATGGCCGTAGCAGCCGAGCTCACGGCCGAAATCGCGCGCAAGCGCGCGCACATAGGTACCCTTGCCGCATTCCACCTCGAAATGTGCCGTATTGGCATCCGGGCAGGCGAGAAGTGTCAGGCGATGAACTTCGACTTCACGCGAGGGGATCTCGACCGTCTCGCCTTCACGCGCCAGATCGTAGGCGCGTTCGCCCGAAATCTTGATGGCGGAAAACTGCGGCGGTACCTGGTTGATCGTGCCGATATAACTCGCCAGGATATCGCGAATCTGCTGCTCGCTCGGGCGCTTGTCGGAACTCTGCGTCACCTCGCCCTCGAGGTCGTCGGTTGCCCGTTCTTCACCCCAGGTCACGGTAAACTCATAGATCTTGCGGCCATCCATGACATAGGGAACGGTCTTGGTGGCATCGCCGAGCGCGATCGGCAGCATGCCGGATGCGAGTGGGTCAAGCGTGCCGGCATGGCCGCATTTCTGCGCCTTGAAGAGCCACTTGATCTTGGAAACGGCTTCCGTCGAGCCGAAATCCACCGGCTTGTCGAGGATCAGCCAGCCCGAAATCGGGCGGCCCTTGGGTTTGCGTGGTTTGGACATCAGTCTCTTCTGTTATTCTTCGTCGTTGTCGAGATCGCGGCTCACCTCGGGCGAGCGCAGCAGGTCGTCGATCTTCTTGTAATTGTCGAAGCTCGTATCATCGCGGAAACGCACCTCCGGCATGTACTTCATCTGCCTGAGCTGCGGCCCGAGCCGGCCGCGGATAAACTTCGCGTTGCGGTTCAGCGCGCCGATGACGACGCTGTGGTCGGAGACGCCGAGCGGCGTCACGTAGGCGGTCGCGATCTTGAGGTCGGGCGACATGCGCACTTCGGAGATCGAAATCACGGTCGCCTCGATGATGTCGTCGCGCACTTCGCCGCGCTGCAGCACCTGGGTGATCGCTGCGCGAACCTGTTCGCCGACGCGCAGCATACGCTGCGAAGGTGCCGAGGTTGTGGGTCTTGTTGCCATTGTTCTTTATCCCAAACGGATCGGGCGCCGGACTGGATCATCCGGCGCCCGTCCAAAGATTTCAATCGTCGCCCGATCAGAGCGTGCGCGTGATGTGCTCGACGCGGAAGCACTCGATGACGTCGCCGACGCGCATGTCTTCGTAATTCTCGAAGGCCATGCCGCACTCCTGGCCCATCGGTACTTCAGAGACTTCGTCCTTGAAGCGCTTGAGGGTCTTGAGCTTGCCTTCGTGCACGACGACGTTGTCGCGGATGAGGCGGACACCCGCGCCACGCTCGACCTTGCCTTCGACGACGCGGCAACCCGCGACCTTGCCGACCTTGGTGATGTTGAATACTTCCAGGATCTCGGCGTTGCCGATGAAGGTCTCGCGACGCTCCGGCGAAAGAAGACCCGACATCGCTGCCTTCACGTCATCCACGAGGTCGTAGATGATGTTGTAGTAGCGGATCTCGATCCCCTCGCGTTCGGCGAACTGACGCGCCTGCGCATTCGCACGCACGTTGAAGCCGATGATGGCAGCGTTCGATGCTTCGGCAAGCGAGATGTCGGACTCGGTGATACCGCCTGCGCCCGAATGAACGATGCGGGCACGAACCTCGTCGGTACCGAGCTTGTCCAATGCGCCGGCAATCGCTTCGATCGAGCCCTGCACATCGCCCTTGATGACCAGCGGGAATTCCTTCACGCCGGTGGCCTGGAGCTGCGTCATCATCTGTTCCAGCGAACCGCGCTGTCCCGACAGGCGGGCAGCCGCCTTGTCGCGGGCGAGACGCTGACGATATTCCGAGATTTCGCGGGCGCGGCTCTCATTCTCGACGACGGCAAACTTGTCGCCTGCCTGCGGCGTTCCGGAAAGACCGAGAACCTCGACCGGGGTTGCCGGGCTGGCTTCCTTAACATGGTCGCCCTTGTCTGTGACCAGGGCGCGTACGCGGCCCCAGACGTCGCCGGCAACGATGATCTGACCCGGACGCAAGGTACCCTTCTGGACAAGCACTGTCGCAACCGCACCACGACCGCGGTCGAGCTGGGCTTCGATGACAGTACCTTCAGCCGTCCTGTTCGGATTGGCCTTCAGATCGAGAATTTCTGCCTGCAGCAGGATAGCCTCGAGAAGCTTGTCGAGGTTCTTGCCGGTCTTGGCCGAAACTTCGACGTCGAGAACTTCACCGCCCATCGATTCCACGAAGACTTCGTGCTGCAGAAGCTGGTTGCGAACCTTCTGCGGATCAGCCTCGTGCTTATCGACCTTGTTGATCGCCACGATGATCGGAACACCCGCCGCCTTGGCGTGGTTGATGGATTCGATCGTCTGCGGCATCACGCTATCGTCAGCCGCGACCACCAGGATCGCGATATCGGTAGCCTGCGCACCGCGGGCACGCATCGCCGTAAAGGCTGCGTGGCCGGGAGTGTCGATGAAGGTGATCTTCTGGCCGTTCTGTTCCACCTGATAGGCGCCGATATGCTGCGTGATGCCGCCGGCTTCGCCGGAGACCACGTTGGCATGGCGGATAGCGTCGAGCAGCGAAGTCTTGCCGTGGTCGACGTGACCCATGATGGTGACGACAGGCGGACGGGAAACCAGCTCACCCTGCTCGTCGGACACGTTGAAGATACCGAGTTCGACGTCGGATTCGGATACGCGTCTGACAGTATGGCCGAATTCGCTGGCGATGAGTTCTGCGAGGTCGGCGTCGATGACGTCGCCCGGCTTCATCATCTGGCCTTCCTTCATCAGGTACTTGATGACGTCAACGGCACGTTCGGACATGCGCTGTGACAGTTCCTGAATGGTGATGGTTTCCGGCAGCTGGACCTCGCGAGTGATCTTTTCGCGCGTTTCCTGCATCTGGCTGCGGCGGAATTTTTCCTGCCTGCGGCGCATAGCCGAAAGCGAGCGTCCACGGGCGTTACCGTCGTCATCCACGTTTGCCGTGGTGACAGTCAGCTTGCCGCGGCGGCGATCTTCCTCGCTCTTCGGGCGGGTCGTCACAGGCTTTGCGGGCTCCGGACGAACCGGACGACCGCGAACCGGACCGCTGCGCGAAGCACCGCGATCATCATCCTCGCCTTCCTGGCGGCGGCCACGGACCCCAGCCGGTGGCGCGCCGGGTGCGGGCCGGGCTGTCGTGGGCGAAGGAGCAGCGTCCGGACGGCGTGCGGCCGGTGCGGATGCCGGTGCGGCCTGCTGCGGACGCGGCGTTTCGGCGACAGGAGCGGCAGCTGCCGGTGCCTGCGCTGCGGCGGCTGCCGCAGCTGCGGCTTCGGCCTGGCGCACAGCTTCTTCGGCGGCGCGCAGCTTTGCTTCTTCCGCTTCGGCAGCCTGACGCGCGGCCTCTTCGACGGCACGACGCTTTTCTTCCTCGGCGCGGCGGATGGCATCCTGTGCGTCACGGGCCTGCGCTTCGGCAAGCGCGCGGCGGCGGGCGTCCATTTCCTCGGGCGAAAGATGGTTCAGCACGACAGGGCGCGGACGATCCTGCTGGCGCTGCGGCTGATAGGACTGCTGCGGGCGCTGGTTGGTCTGCTGCTGCGGGCGCTGGTTTGAATGCTGCGGGCGCTGGTTGTTCTGGCCGCCGGGCTGGTGAGCACGTTGTGCACCCGGCGCTGCTGCGGCCGGGGCCGGCTGCTGTGGGCGAGCCTGAACGGGTGCCGGTGCCGGTGTCGGCGCCGGTTCAGGCGCGCGCACCGGAGCTGCTGCTGCCGGAGGCGGCGTAACCGGTTTTTCGTCTTCGGGGCGCATTGGGCGACGCTTGCGGGTCTCGACGACAACCGCCTTGGTGCGACCACGGCCCATATCCTGGCGAACGGTACCCTGGCTCATCCCTGATGGTTTCAGGGTGAGGGTCTTCTTCCCCGTTACGCTGATTGTCTTGTCGTCGTTGCTGTCGGTCATTCGTTCCCGTTCCTTCGGACAGGGAACGATGAAGCCATCAGACCCTGTCAATCACATACAATCGATCAATGATATTGCGGCCGGCTTCCGCCGGTGACCGCATCATTGTTTTTGCTGGCCAGCGCCGCCCGGTGCCCGGGACTGACCGCCGATACGGTACTGTTCGAGCATCTTTGCGCGCTTCACTACACCCTCACCCGCCTGCCCTGCAAGCACTGCAGCATGGATAAAAGCATTCTGGCCCATCACCCCTTCCATTTCGCTCTCCGAGAAGAGACGGAAGGAAGGTATTTCCTCCTCGGTTTCCATTCCGAGGTGCCAGGCCTTGCGGGCCTGGTCTATTTTTCTCACGCCATCGGCGGCCGCATCCGTCGAATGGAACACCGCCAGTGCAGCCCCGCTGCGAATTGCGGCATCCACCTTGGCTGAGCCGATGACGAGTTGGCCCGCCTTGCGCGCCATGTTCATCATCTGCAGGAGTTGCTGCAGAAGCAGCCGCTCCACACGCTCGCCGAGGTCTTCGGCAGCCTTCACATCGGCCTTGAGGGCGCGGGCGAAGAGTTTCTTCGCCACCGCCCTTTCGACCAGCGACCGGTCCATCTTCACCCAGCAGCCGCGTCCCGGCAGCTCGCGCTTCAGGTCCGGCACCACCGTCCCGTCTGGGGCGGCCACGAAGCGGATCAGCTCATCAGGCGATCCGCTTTCGCGGGTTGCGATGCACATGCGGCCGTTCACGTCGTAACCTGCAAGATCGTCGTCCTCAGGAGATGTGTCCGGCGTCGCCGTCATTATGCGTCCTGCTCGGCAGCATCGGCCTCAACGGTTTCAGCTTCCTTTGCAAGGTCTTCCTCGGTGATCCAGCCGGCGAGCAGGCGGGCCTGCACGACCATCTGTTCAGCCTCGACGCGCGAAACATCGAACTTCGAGAACAGACCCTCGAACTTCTTGGTTTCGCCGTTCTTGCGTTCAGTCCAGCCGACGAGGTCGTCAGCGGCGCAGCCGGCGAAGTCCTCGATCGTCTTGATGCCGTCCTCGCCGAGCGCGACCATCATCTGGGCAGTCATGCCGTCGATCTGGCGCAGTTCGTCGGTGACGCCGAGCGCCTTGCGCTTCTCGTCCATTTCGGCCTCGAGTTTCTCGAGGAATTCACGCGCACGGGTCTGGATTTCCTGTGCGGTGTCTTCGTCGAAACCGTCGATCGAGGAGATTTCGTCGAGATCGACATAAGCCAGCTCTTCGACGGCCGCGAAGCCTTCCGAAGCGAGAACCTGGCCGACCATCTCGTCGACGTCGAGCGCGTCCATGAAGAGGTTGGTACGCTCGTTGAATTCCTTCTGACGGCGCTCGGATTCTTCCGCTTCCGTCATGATGTCGATGTCCCAGCCCGTCAGCTGCGAAGCAAGGCGGACATTCTGACCGCGGCGGCCGATGGCGAGCGAAAGCTGCTCGTCCGGAACGACCACTTCGATGCGTTCTGCGTCTTCGTCGAGAACGACCTTGGCGACTTCAGCCGGCTGCAGGGCGTTGACGACGAAGGTCGCCGGGTCCTGCGACCAGGGAATGATGTCGATCTTCTCGCCCTGAAGTTCGCCGACGACGGCCTGAACGCGCGAACCACGCATACCGACGCAGGCGCCGACCGGATCGATCGAACTGTCGTTCGAGATTACGGCGATCTTGGCGCGCGAGCCCGGATCGCGGGCGACCGACTTCACCTGGATGATGCCATCGTAAATTTCCGGCACTTCCATGGTGAAGAGCTTCACCATGAACTGCGGATGCGTACGCGACAGGAAGATCTGCGGGCCGCGCTGCTCGCGGCGGACATCATATACGTACGCACGGACACGATCGCCATAGCGCACGTTTTCGCGCGGGATCATTTCATCGCGGCGGATGATGCCTTCACCGCGGCCGAGATCGACGATGACGTTGCCATATTCGACGCGCTTGACCGTGCCGTTGACGATTTCGCCGACGCGATCCTTGAATTCGTCGAACTGGCGGTCACGCTCGGCTTCGCGCACCTTCTGAACGATCACCTGCTTTGCGGACTGCGCGGCGATACGGCCGAAATCCATCGGCGGCAGCGGATCGGCGATGAAGTCGCCGATAGCGGCGTCCGGGTTGCGGTCGCGGGCCAGCTCCAGCGGGATCTGCGTGGAATAGTCTTCAGCCTTCTCGACGACTTCAAGCAGGCGCTGCAGGCGAATTTCACCGGTCTTCGGGTTGATGTCGGCGCGGATATTGGATTCGGTACCGTAACGGGAACGCGCTGCCTTCTGGATGGCATCGGCCATCGCGGCAAGCACGATCTCACGGTCGATGACCTTTTCGCGCGCCACTGCATCTGCGATCTGCAGAAGTTCGAGCCGGTTTGCACTGACTGCCATTGTTCTGTTTCTCCGTCCTTGACTACCCGGGTTCCCGTCCCTGGAGGTTGCGTTGATCGGTTATTCTTCGTCGTCCGCTGCTTCATTCTGGTTCGCAGCCTGCGCTTTAGCCAGCTTGTCGGCGCGCAAAGCATCGCGGATCAGATCGTCGGTCAGAATAAGTTTGGCATCGCTGAGCGCCGTGAAGGGAATGTTGACCTTCTGCTCTTCGCCATAGGCAATCTGATCGCGTTCGATCGTAAACCCGTCGGCGTCCGCTTCGACGATCTTGCCGCGGAAGCGTTTGCGATTGCCGATCATGATCGACGTTTCGCACTTTACGAGATGGCCCTGCCAGCGAACGAAATCGGATTTCCGCACCATGGGGCGGTCGATGCCCGGCGAAGACACTTCGAGATGATACTCTTTATCGATCGGATCTTCCACATCGAGTACCGGAGAAATCGCGACGGAGACCTGCTCGCAGTCCTCCACGGTCATCGTGCCGTCGTTCCTCTCGGCCATCACCTGCATCGTCATGCCGTTCTGGTTGAGCATGCGAACACGAACGAGGCGGAAGCCGATGTCGATGAGGACAGGTTCGATGATGTCGGCAAGACGCTGGTCAAGCCCGGTCTCGGTAATCAGCCGCGGCTCATGTTGATTGTCTGCGTTTGTCAGATCCGACAAGCGGTGCGCTCCCTGCGATTTTGGGCATTCGGGGTGATCGCGCTAATAAAAAAGAGCGGGTCCTTGCGGCCCACTCTTCATCGTACGATCAAGAATTTGAGTGCCATATAGTCCCGTTTTTCAGAAATTGCAAGTTAGGAGCCGATTCCACCACTTCTGCCCCTGCAGGCATGAGCTAAGCTATCGCGGGCGCTCATCTTCCGCATATATTGCCGTTGCGGCACATTCATAAAAGCGGGGGAAGCTTGGCCCGAACTTCATCGACATTTGCGCCTTTGCGGCATGAAACCTACCGCACTATCTGGTTTGCCAGCCTCGCCTCGAATTTCGGCGGCCTGATCCAGGCTGTCGGCGCCGCCTGGATGATGACCGTCATCACCTCGTCCGAGGATATGGTCGCCCTGGTCCAGACCTCGACGGCATTGCCGATCATGCTGTTCTCGCTGGTCTCGGGCGCTCTCGCCGACAATTACGACCGGCGCCGCATCATGCTGACGGCGCAATCCGCCATGCTCGTCGTCTCGGTTTTGCTGACGGTCTTCGCCATCATGGGCTGGATCACGCCGGGGCTGCTTCTCTTCTTCACCTTTCTCATCGGCTGCGGCACGGCGCTCAACAATCCCTCCTGGCAGGCCTCGGTCGGCGACATGGTGCCGCGCACCGATCTGCCGGACGCCGTAACGTTGAACAGCATGGGCTTCAATATCACGCGCAGTGTCGGTCCGGCGATCGGCGGTGCCATCGTCGCTGCGGCCGGTGCGGCGGCTGCCTTTGCGGTCAATTCGCTGAGCTATATCGCTCTTCTCTATGCGCTGTTTCGCTGGCGACCCTCCACGCCAGCTCCGACGCTGCCGCGTGAAACGCTCGGCAGCGCCATTTTTGCCGGCCTGCGCTACGTATCCATGTCCCCCAACCTCGAGAAGATATTGTTGAGGGGACTGATATTCGGGATTGGCGCAAGTTCCATCCAGGCGCTGCTGCCGGTTGTCGCGCTCGATCTCGTCTCGGGCGGGCCGCTCACCTACGGTTTCATGCTCGGTGCCTTTGGCATCGGCGCGATCGGCGGTGCGGTGCTGAATGCCAGGTTGCGCGAAATGTTATCCAGTGAGACGATCATCCGTCTGGCCTTTTCCGGTTTTGCGCTCAGTGCGGTGATTACCGCCCTGAGCCCCAGCGCCGTGCTCACCTCCGCCGGGCTTCTAATTGCCGGCGCCTGCTGGGTTTCGGCACTATCTCTCTTCAACACCATCGTCCAGCTTTCGACACCGCGCTGGGTGGTTGGTCGTTCTCTGTCGCTTTATCAGACCGTCACCTTCGGCGGCATCGCGGGCGGAAGCTGGTTATGGGGTGTCGTTGCGGATCGGTATGGTCTTTCCAACGCATTGCTGATGTCTGCTGCTGTGCTGCTGCTTGGCGTTGTTGCGGGTCTGCGCTTTTCCATGCCGGCTTTCGCCTCCCTCAATCTCGATCCGCTGAACCGCTTTACCGAGCCGGCTCTCGGTCTCGATATCACGCCGCGCAGCGGCCCGATCGTCATCCAGGTCGGTTACCAGATCGCGGACGAAGACCTGCCCGAATTCATGACGCTAATGGGCGAGAGGCGCCGTATCCGCATTCGTGACGGCGCCCGCAACTGGGCGCTGATGCGCGATCTCGCGAATCCCGGTCTGTGGACGGAAATCTATCATACCCCGACCTGGGTCGAATATATCAGGCACAACCAGCGCCGCACGCAGGCCGATGCCGAAAATACCGACCGGCTTCGCGCGTTGCATCGTGGCGAAGGCCTGCCGCAGGTTCAGCGCATGATCGAGCGTCAGGCCATTCCGCCTGTCGATGACGTCTTCCACAAGGCGCCGATCGATCTCCATCATTGAGGTCTGGCATGCCCATTTTCCGAAACGCAAGACAATCCGATCTGGTGGATATCATCCGTCTGCTCGCCGATGATGACCTCGGCAGTGCGCGCGAGGTCATCTCGGATCCCGTCGATGGGCGCTATCTCGCAGCCTTTGCCGCGATCGAGGCTGATCCCAATCAGTTGCTGGTCGTTGCGAGCGACGAGACCGGTCAGGTGCTGGGCTGCCTCCAGATCAGTTTCATCCCCGGCCTTTCAAGAACGGGAATGTGGCGTGGCCAGATTGAAAGCGTGCGTATCGCGAAAGGATATCGCGGCACAGGGCTCGGTTCGCAATTGATCGAATGGGCTGTCGCCCGTTGCGCCGAACGTGGCTGCGGTCTGGTACAGCTCACCACCGACAAAACCCGTGGAGCCACCGTCCGCTTTTACGAAAAGCTCGGATTCGTGACGAGCCACGAAGGTCTGAAGCGAAACCTCTAGCGGCGCGAAGGACTTGGCTTACTTCAGCTTGCCCTTCATCGATGCCTCGGGGAAGCAGGTTGGTCTCATGCCGTTCTTTTCCTGCCACTGGCCGATCGAGCGCCGCGTCTTGTAGCCCGGCAATCCATCCGATCCGCCGACATCGTAGCCCTGCCGCTCAAGCGCCTTCTGCATGGTGGCGACATCGGAGCGCAGCATCTTGCCGACATCGCCCCATTGTCCCTGGAAGGATCCCGAGCCGAAGGCGATGCGGTCGGCAAGATTGCCGATATAGAGCGCGTAGAGATCGGAGTTGTTGTATTCCTTGATGACGTAGAAATTCGGCGTGACGATGAATTCCGGTCCGTCACGCCCGGCCGGCACCAGCATCATGCCCTGCGCCTTCAACTCACCGGCCGGAAAGCCTTTTCCGGACATTCTGTTAATGCCGAGCGATGCCCAATGGGAAAGCGGTTTGGCAAGATCAGGCCCTTCCTGTGCGCAGGAGACGGCATCCGGGATCGCCACTTCGAAACCCCAGTCGCGGTCACGCTGCCAACCCTTTTGAACAAGGAAATTGGCGATAGAGGCAAGCGTGTCGGGAACCGAAGTCCAGATATTGCGGTGTCCGTCGCCGTCGAAATCGACGGCATATTTCAGATAACTCGTCGGCATGAATTGTGGCTGGCCGAGCGCGCCTGCCGATGAACCCTTGAAGTCGGCAGGCGTCACGTCGTTGCCGTCGAGAATATGGAGTGCTGCGATCAGCTCAGTGCGGAACATGTCCTTGCGGGTCGACATGAAGGCCTTGGTCGCCAGTACCTCGACGGCCGAATTCGGGATCTTCGCTGCGCCGAAACCAGTCTCGCGCCCCCAGATCGCCAGCACGATCGAATCCGGCACGCCATAGGTCTTCTCGATGCGGCTGAGCGTCGAGGCATATTGCGAGGCGAAGCCACGCCCGGTCATGGCGAGGCGCTTCAGCCTGTCCTCGTTAAAATAGGGAGCCGGCGAGGAAAACTCCGCCTGGGTCTGCTTCTGCTCCTTCGGCGGCGGAAAGCCGGGAGGGGCAAGATCGGTCAGGGTCCAGTCCAGTTCGATCCCGGAAAAGGCGGCACGAAAGGTCTTCTCCGATATGCCGTTCTTTTTCGCCTCAGGCCAGAGATCGGCTTGAATCCACTTTTCGAACTGCGCCTCCACATCGGCTTTCGAAGGGGCGGCGTGAACAGAGACGGAAAGCACCAGCAAGGCGGCGCCTGTCAGAAGAAGCCGGCCAAAGTAACCCGTCGTCATGTATCCCCCTAGATTGCCGTCCGCGCGCGAAGTGCCGCCGATAGCGTACCCTCGTCGAGATAGTCGAGCTCGCCCCCCACCGGCACGCCATGCGCCAGCCTTGTGATCTTCACGTTGAGATCGGCAAGCTGATCGGTGATGTAGTGCGCTGTCGTCTGTCCTTCGACGGTCGCATTCACGGCGATGATGATTTCCTTGATGCCGCCTTCGCCGACGCGGTTGATCAGCCCGCGGATATTGAGATCGTCAGGTCCGACGCCGTCGAGCGGCGACAGCGTGCCGCCAAGCACGTGATAGGCGGCATTCAGCGCACCGGCGCGCTCAAGCGCCCAGAGATCGGAGACGTCTTCGACCACGATGATGACGGACTGGTCGCGTTGCGCATCGGTGCAGACAGTGCAGGGATCGACCGTATCGACATTGCCGCAGCGCGAGCAGATCTTCACCTTGTCATGGGCCTCGCCCATCGCATGGGAGAGAGGCCCCAGAAGCTGGTCCTTCTTCTTGATCAGATGCAGTGCGGCCCGCCGCGCCGAGCGCGGACCGAGGCCCGGCACTTTTGCCAGGAGCTGGATCAGTTTTTCAATTTCGGGGCCGGTGACTCGCTTTGCCATGCGCCGTTCTTAACTGATATGGAACGAAAACGGAATCGCCTAGGGATTGCCTGACCGATGAAAATCCTCGCCGTCTGCCGGGGTGCCGCCGAAAGGCTACCCGGAAAGAGCTACAAGACCGGGATCTTCAAACATGCCGTCACCGGCGGCGTCATGATCGACGCGGAAGGTCTCGTCGGCGACGCCATCTGCAACAGGAAACATCATGGCGGCGTCGATCAGGCCGTCTATCTGGAAGGGTCTCTCAGCTTGGACTGGTGGGCGAATGAGCTCGGCCATCCAGTCGAACCCGGCACTTTCGGGGAAAATCTCGTCATCCAGGGGCTGGATAATCGCGATGTCGCGGTCGGTGATCGATTCATCGCTGGTGAACTGATCCTCGAAGTCACGTCCTGCCGTATTCCCTGCGCGACCTTTGCCGCACGGATGAACGATCCGAAATTCGTCAAACGCTACACGAGGGCAGCCCGCCCTGGCATCTATTGCCGCGTGATATCAAATGGAATTGTCGAGGCCGGAATGCAGGTCGACTACAGGCCCTTTCCCGGCGCCAGAGTGACGATGCCGGAAATGATGGAAACTTTCGGGCGCCGGCTTTCGGCAGAAGATCGCAAGCGCTTTCTGGCCGCACCCGTTCACCACAAGCTGCGAGCCGTACTGGAAGCGCAGCAATAGTTCAGCGGATAGCGATCGTGACGGCAGCCCCTGCCATCGTTCCCGCGCTCACCCGGTTGGCGATCCGCACCGCGCGCCTGCTCTTCAGGAAGCCGCGGGCCTTTGCAGCAAGGAACATCCAGGTGAAGTCGACAACAGCGAGAACGATGAACAGCGTGACGACGAGTTCGGCCCAGCCGCCGAGCGATACCGAGGGGATGTCTATGATCGACGGCAGAAGGGCCACGTAAAACATCATGATCTTCGGGTTGCCGAGCGCAATGGCCAAGCCGGTCAGAAACATCCGGCCGCGCGAACGCTCCTGCGGCAGCTCCTCTTCTTCGACATCGGCCTTGGCGAACCACATCCGCCAGGCGAGATAAAGGAGATAGAGCACGCCGAGCCACTTGATGGCGACGAAGACGTGATAGAAACTTTCGGCAATCGCCGAGAGGCCGGCAATCGCACAGGTCAACCAGATGGCGTCGCCCGCCCACATGCCGAAGAGGAAGGGCAGGACGTCGCGCGCGCCCTTCGAAATGACACGGGCAACAAGCGCCGCAACGCTCGGTCCCGGTGTCCCGGCGGCAATGAACAGTGCACCGGCGAAAACCAGCAGCGTCGTCAACGTCATCATCTCCCGTCTCCTCTTCCGGGTTCAGTCGGCTCTGGATCAGCCGATGAAATCAGAACGGCAGCTTGAAGCCGGGCGGGATCGGCAGGCCGGCCGTCAGCGCCTTGGTCTTTTCGGCAGCGATGGCTTCCGCCTTGTCCTTGGCGTCCTTGTGGGCGGCAACGATCAGGTCTTCGAGGATTTCGACATCGTCTTCCTTGAAGAGGGAAGGGTCGATCTTGAGGCTCTTGAGCTCGCCCTTGCCGGAGATGATGACGGTCACGAGGCCGCCGCCTGCCTTGCCTTCGGCAGTCAGCTCGGCGATCTCAGCCTGCATCTGCTCCATCTTGGCCTGCATTTCCTTGACTTTGCCCATCATGCCCATGATGTCGCGCATCGTCTTCTCCTTCTTGAAACTAGAACTCTATGTCGTCGCCGGGCAGGATGTCGCCCTCTTCGGATTCGGCAGCGGCAGGTGGTTTGGCCTCTTCTGCTTCTTCCTCCGGCGTCGGCGCCCGCACACGCACGTCGATAATCTTGGCACCCGGAAAGCGGGCAAGGATCGCCGCGACATCGGGATCCTGGCGGGCGTCACTGACGCGCTGCTCCTGCGCTTTCGTCTCCGCCTCGACCATCGTCGGGCCGCCTTCTTCGCGGCTGGTGCTGACGATCCAGTGGATGCCGGTCCATTCCTTGAGCTTGACGGCAAGCTCGTTGAGCAGCGTGCCGGGGGCGCCTTCGGTGAGGTTCACATCCAGCCGGCCGGGTTCGATACGCACCGGCCGCACGAAATTGCGCACGAGTGCCTTGAGCTTGACGTCCCGCTTCTCGGCCGCGAGATCGACGATATCGCTGATCGAATTGACGGATACGAGCGGCTTCGGCGCCTCCGCCGGCCGCGTCTCGAGGCGGCCGATATTCTGCGGCTCGGGATTGGGCACCGCGCGCAACATTGCCGTCGGCCCCGAGGGCTGCGGCCGCGGTGCAGGCTCGGGAGCCCGTGCCGTCACGTTCGTCTGGTAGGGAACACGCGTGCCGCCACCGCCATTGCCCGAGGGCGCGGGCGAGGACGGACGAGGCGCACCGCCTTCACTGGAAAATTCCGCAAGCCGCCGCGCTGCATCCTCAGGTGCCGGCAGATGCGCGGCATGCGCAAGCCGGATCAGCACCATCTCGGCGGCACCTGCTGTGCGTGAAGAGTTCTCCGTCTCGGGAATGCCCTTCAGCAGCATCTGCCAGATGCGTGACAGCGTGGTAACTGCCACCCCCTGGGCGAATTCGGCCGCCTTGGTACGCTCCACTTCGCTGAGCGAAGGATCGTTTGCCGCATCGGGTACATATTTCAGTCGTGTCACCAGATGCGTGAAATCGGCAAGATCCGTCAGCACCACGACCGGGTTGGCGCCTGCCTCGTACTGGCTCTGGAATTCATTGAGCGCGCTTGCAACATCGCCGCGCACGATATGCTGGAAAAGATCGACGATACGGGCACGATCGGCAAGGCCGAGCATGCCGCGCACGGCTTCCGCCTGCACCACGCCGCCGCCATGGGCGATTGCCTGATCCATCAGCGACAGGCCGTCGCGAGCAGACCCTTCCGCGGCGCGCGCAATCATCGCCAACGCATCCGGCTCCGCCTCGATGCCTTCCTTGGCAGCGATGGTCGAAAACAGGCCGACGAGATCGGAGGCGCTGATACGACGAAGGTCGAAGCGCTGGCAGCGGGAAAGAACGGTGATCGGAACCTTGCGGATTTCGGTCGTCGCGAAGATGAATTTCACGTGCTCCGGCGGCTCTTCGAGCGTCTTCAAGAGCCCGTTGAAGGCTGCCGTCGAAAGCATGTGCACTTCGTCGATGATATAGACTTTGAAGCGCGCCGAAACCGGACGATAGCGCACCTGTTCGATGATCTCTCTGATATCGTCGATACCGGTATGCGAGGCGGCGTCCATCTCGATCACATCGACATGGCGGCCTTCCATGATTGCCTGGCAATGCTCGCCCGGCACCCGAAGGTCGATCGTCGGCTTGTCGATATCGGCCGTCTTGTAGTTCAGCGCGCGCGCCAGAATGCGCGCCGTCGTCGTCTTGCCCACGCCGCGAACGCCAGTCAGCATATAGGCCTGTGCAATACGGCCAGTTTCGAAGGCGTTTGTGAGCGTGCGGACCATCGGCTCCTGGCCGACCATCAGGTCCGTAAAATCCTTGGGGCGGTATTTGCGTGCCAGCACCCGGTATCCGATGCCCGTCGAGGCGGCATCTTGTGATTGTCGCTCGCTGTCGCTCATCGCCCTGCTTGTGCCCGAAGGACCGGGCCTTTTTGGAAGAGAAGGTGGGAGGCTGGCACGATGACCCGTGCCGGGCTCGTTAGGGCTGCTTCCTTCCGGACCTGACCCGGTTGGCGAGTGGCTCGTCCACCACCAACCTCCCGGATGCACATATCGGCAAAATCCTCATCAAAAGCAAGCCAAGCTTAAAAAAAACTGCTAGTCCTTGGAAAACATGAGGAGAATGCCCGTGAGCGACTTCGTGCTCGACCCCAGGCTCGAAAACGATAGCACCAGCATTATGGTCATAGGCCTGTGCGACCTCAGGCTGTCGAAGGACGCCCGTTGGCCTTGGCTGATCCTGGTGCCGCGCCGGGCAGACATTACCGAGCTCTTCGAACTGACGCCTCTCGATCAGGTAATGCTCACCTTCGAAACCGAACTCGTCTCCTCGGCGCTCAAGAAGATCACCGCTGCGACAAAAATCAATGTCGGGGCTCTTGGCAATATCGTCCGTCAGCTTCATGTTCATGTCATTGCGCGTTCCGAAGGCGATGCGAACTGGCCGGGTCCCGTCTGGGGTTTCGGCAAGGCCGAGCCTTACGAGGATGCAACAAGAGACGAATTCATAGCAAAGCTGCGGGAAGCCCTTTCATCATGAGTCATTCGCTTTTCGATTCGGATGTGCCGCATCCGGAACCCAGCAATCTCACCGCCTTTGCCGCCAACGACCTGAACCGCGACAGCGAACATCGCGACGAAGGTTCGGTCGAAAAGGCGCTGGGCCGCGAGGGCACCCACATCTTCGCTTTCGCGAAAGACAAGCTGGTTCTGAAGCACGACGGCCAGGTGCTCGATCCGCTGTTTGCCCGCTACGAGCTGCAGGAGCTGAAGCCGAACTGGGATGAGACCGTCCTTCTCGGCTATCGCAAGTCCGGTGAACCGCGTCTTGCCGTGCCCGTCGGTATCGATGTCGATGATATGGCGAGCCAATACAAGCCGGTCGATGGCCGCTCGCTCTTCCGCGACGAACTGGTCGATGAAATGCTGCTCGGCGAATTTGCGCAGGCCGCGAGCCTCATCCGCTGGAATGGCGACAACAAGTTTTGCGGCCGCTGCGGTTCTGTCATGGAAATCCGCATCGGTGGCTACAAGCGTGTCTGCACCGCCTGCGAGCACATGATCTTCCCGCGCACCGATCCCGTCGTCATCATGCTGACGGTCGATGAAGAGCGTGATCTCTGCCTGCTCGGCCGCAGCCCGCATTTCGCGCCGGGAATGTATTCCTGTCTGGCGGGCTTCCTGGAGCCCGGCGAAACCATCGAAAATGCCGTGCGCCGTGAGACGCTGGAAGAATCCGGCATCAGGACCGGCCGCATCCGCTATCACGCTTCCCAGCCCTGGCCGATGCCGCACTCGCTGATGATCGGCTGCTATGCTGAGGCGAGGTCGCAGGAGATTCACCGTGACGAAGCCGAGCTTGAAGATTGTCGCTGGTTCACCCGCGAGGAAACGATTGAGATGCTCGAACGCCCCGGGGCCAACGGCAAGGCGCCGCCGCCCAAGGGCGCGATTGCCCATCGCCTGATGCGCGATTGGATTGAGTGGAAACGCTGAGCAGGGCCGAAAACGCCGATGATGGACACTCGGCCTGGCTGCTCTGCATGAGGATATCGTGATGGTCGCGCGCTCCGAACGGCTGCTGACCCTGCTCCAAACGTTAAGGCGCTATCGGCGGCCGGTCACCGGCACGGTGCTTGCGGCTGAAACCGGTGTCAGTCTGCGAACGCTCTATCGCGATATTGCCAGCTTGCAGGCCCAAGGCGCCATGATCGAGGGTGAAGCCGGCTTAGGATATGTGCTGAAGCCCGGCTTCATGCTGCCGCCGATGATGTTTTCCGAAGAGGAGCTGGAAGCCCTCGTGCTCGGCTCTCGCTGGGTGGCGCGCGCCGCCGAGCCGCGCCTTGCCAACGCCGGCGCCGATGCGCTCGCCAAGATCGCCGCCGTACTGCCGCCCGACATGCGCGATATGGTCGATTCGGCCACGCTCTTCGTCGGCAGGAAGCGGCAGGATGAGGACAAGGCGGACGTCTCGGCCATTCGCAAGGCGATCCGCCTGGAACGCATTCTCGAACTGCATTACGGCGATGAGCAGGGCCGCATCTCGCGCCGCCGCGTCTGGCCGTTCGCGCTTGGTTATTTCGAGCATGTCCGCATCATCATGTGCTGGTGCGAGCTGCGTCAGGATTTTCGCCATTTCCGCACCGACCGCATCATCGATATGGTCATTCACGACACGCGCTATCCGCGCCGCCGCACCGTGCTCCTCAAGGAATGGCGGGATACGCAAGATACTCCGATCGAACATTGACGCTACTGCCATAAACTGTCAGCAGGCGGCGCTATAGTCAGTACCAGTCCAGCAGGAAGGAGTACTGATCATGGGAATGCCTCAAGTCGTTCAATATGCCGGCCGTCGTACTTCCGTCGAAGCCGGAAAAACCCTTCGCTCGCGTCTGGTGCGCCTGCTTTCGGACGGGTTCAAGACACAGTCGTTGCGCCTTGATCTCGAAACGATGCCGACATGGCGCAAGCGCGATCTCGGCTTCAGTGACGGGCAGGACTGGCGCGTCGGCGACGATCTGTTTCGCTAGGCCACGCCCCAGCACTATTCGACATTCCTCCCCGGTAACGAAGCGGCGTTTTTCGGAGCGCCGTGACAAGAGCCTGCTGCCAAAAATTGGCAGCAAGCTCTTTCGGTCGGGCATCTTTCAACCTCAATGGAGAACCGAAATGGCCAGCCCCAATCTCATTATCCTCTATGTCAAGGATCCCGCCGAAAGCGCCGTCTTCTATCGTAATATCCTGAGCCGCGAGCCGGCCGTGGAGGCGCCGAATTTCGTTGCCTTCCCGCTCGACGGCGGCTTCACCCTTGGCCTCTGGCGCCGCAGCAATGTCGAACCGCAGCCGTCCGCGATCGGCAATCGCGGTGAGGTCGCCTTCATGGTCGATGGAGAAAATGCCGTGGCAAAACATTACGAAGACTGGCGCAGCCGTGGCCTGCCCTTCGCCCAGGATCTGATCGAACTCGATTTCGGCCCGACATTCGTCGTGCTGGATCCCGACGGACACCGGCTGCGAGTTTGTGAGCCGGATAAATAAATCGAAAAATGTTTAAAGCCTCCCCTGCCCCGCCGGGGAGGCTTTAAGAATAGCTTAGAGAAGTCCTCGCATCGGATGTCCCTTGTAGACACCGAGGATGCGGACTTTCTCGGAAAAGAAGCGCAACTCTTCCAGCGCACGGCGCACGTTGGCGTCGTTCGGATGTCCCTCGATATCGGCGTAGAACTGTGTTGCCACGAACTTGCCACCGAGTTGGTAGCTTTCGAGCTTGGTCATGTTGATGTTGTTCGTCGCAAAGCCGCCCAGCGCCTTGTAGAGGGCGGCCGGAATGTTGCGGACGTTGAAGACGAAAGTGGTGACGATCTTCTCGTCATGGTTTGTCCGCTCGGCCCATTTTTCGTCGCGTGACAGGACGACGAAGCGGGTGACGTTGTTTTCCGTATCCTCGACATTCTCGGCGACGATATCGAGCCCGTAGAGATCGGCGGCAAGACGGGGCGCGAGCGCGGCCATCGAGCGGTCACCGGTTTCCTTGACGAGCTTTGCTGCACCCGCAGTATCGCCGGCGATGACAGGCTTCCAGCCATTGGCGCGCACGATCTTGCGGCACTGGCCGAGCGCATGGATATGGCTGTGCACGGTGCGGATCTCGTCTTTCGTCACGCCGGGCAGTACCATCAGCTGAAAGCGGATCGGCATGAAATATTCGCCGATGATATGCAGGCGCGAGTCCGGCAGCAGGTGATGGATGTCGGCGACGCGGCCGGCGATCGTATTCTCGATCGGGATCATACCGATATCGGCATCGCCATTGTCGATCGCCGTGAAGGCATCCTCGAAGGTCTGACAGGGCAGGGGCTCCATGGTCGGAAACATGTCGCGGCTCGCCATGTCTGAATTGGCGCCGAACTCGCCCTGGAAGGCGATCCTGTTGGTCTTGATGTTCATGAGGAAAATCCGTCAGTTGGCCTTTGCGGAGAGAATTCGCCGCGCCTTTTCGAGGTCGGCTGGAGTATCGACACCGAGCGGAACCGTGTCAACGATCTCCACATCGATGCGCATGCCCGCTTCGAGCGCCCGCAATTGCTCCAGTGATTCGCGTTTTTCCAGCGTGCCGCGTTCAAGCGAGACGAAGCGCTCGAGTGCTGCGCGCCGATAGGCGTAGAGGCCGATGTGGTGGTAGAGCGGTCCTTCGCCGTGGGGGGCGGTCGTGCGGGTGAAGTACAGCGCGCGCAGGCGGTTTTCAGAAACAGGCGTGCCGACAACCTTGACGATGTGCGGGGCCGTCTTGTCTTCCTCATTGTCGATCTCGGTCGTCAACGTACCGATATCGACCTCGGGGTTGTCGAGGGGGCGCAATGCCGCCCGCACGGTTTCCGGATCGATCGTTGGAAGATCGCCCTGGACGTTCACGACGATTTTCGCCTTTTTGTCCGGATCAACCGTCGTCAGCGCCTCGAAGATGCGGTCTGAGCCGACCTGATGATCCTTGCTCGTCATGATCACTTCGAAGCCGGCGGCCGCCACCACGTCGAAAACTTCCTGCTCGTCGACGGCCACGATCACGCGACCGATGGCCGCTTCCTGTGCCCGCTTTGCCACCTGCACGATCATCGGCAGACCGCAGATATCCGCGAGCGGCTTGCCCGGAAGACGGGTCGAAGCCATGCGCGCGGGGATCAGAACCAGCACCTCATCTAATTTTGAATCAGTCATTGTTCGGGCCTTCTAATCTGGGCTGAAAAGTGGCAAAAAGTCTCACGCACAAGACCATTTAGACAGTTGCAACGAATTGCCAAAAGACATAGGTTCCGCGCAATTTCAAGATGGTCCGGTTTCTGGTCTGCCGGCTGCAAGGGGAGCATTGCAGATGAATTCATACGTCAATACAGCTGTGGGGGCGCTGCTGGGAACGATATTCGTTCTGATGTCTGTCTCCATCGCGTCGGAGGGGATCTTCCATTCCGAGGCGCCGGAGAAGGAAGGTTTCACCATCGTCGCCGAGGAGGCACCTGCCGCCGGCGGTGAAGGTGCGCCTGCTGCCGTTGCTGTTCCGATTGCAAAGCTTCTTGCCAGCGCAGACGCCAAGGCCGGCGAAACGGTGTTCAAGAAGTGTCAGGCCTGTCATGACGGCACCAAAGGCGGACCGAACAAGGTTGGTCCGAACCTCTTTGGTGTCGTAGATCGCCCGATCGCCTCGCATGAAGGCTTCGCTTATTCCGCTGCCATGAAGGACTTCTCCAAGGGTAGCAGCGAACACTGGACCTTCGAATACCTCAACAAGTTCCTAATGGCTCCGAAGAAGGACGTTCCTGGCACCGCCATGGGCTTTGCTGGCCTGCCTAAGGATCAGGACCGCGCCAACGTCATTCTCTATCTGCACACGCTGGCTGATTCGCCGGTCGCACTGCCGGATCCGAACGCTCCGGCTGCAACGCAGTAAGGCGCAACGAAATTCCGAGACGAAAAGCCCGGCCGCAAGCCGGGCTTTTTTATTGCCTCATGCGCCGAGCATATAGGCCCAGAAGGAAACGGTGATGGCGCCGAGCGCGGTGGTCACCGTTATCGTGGAGGCGGCAAGGCTGTGACCGACACCAAAGCGGTTGGCGATCAGCCAGGCATTGACCCCGGTCGGCACTGACGAGGTCAGCACCAGCGCAGCCGCCCATTCGCTGCTGAGGCCGAACAGATGGCTCGCTCCCCACACGCAGCCGGGCAGCAGCAGGAGCTTGAAGGCAGAGGTCACGCTGGCGATCCCGACATTGCCGGAAACGCCATATTTCTGCAGCGCCATGCCGAGGGAAATCAGCGCAGCCGGACCGGCCGTACCGGCGATCTGGCCGACGACGGAGCCGACTGTCGCCGGCATGGTCAGGCCAGAAAGGTGAAAGGCCGTGCCAGCCGCAATGCCGATAACAAGCGGATTGTGTAAGAGGTTCTTGCCGATCTGTTTCAGCACGATGGCTATACTGCGCTCGTGCTTGCCGGAAATCTTGCGTTCTGCACGCTCCATCAGAATCGTGCCGGCCACCATCATGATCGGCAGGTGTACGGCAAGCAGGATGGAGAGGGCCACAAGCCCTTCGCTGCCGACGGTGCGCTCTACCAGCGGCAGGCCGATGAAGATATTGTTGGCGAAGGCGGAGGAGACGCCGGCGAGCACGCCGATCCGCTCGTCACGGCCGAAGAAGCGAGTGGCGACGATATGCCCGGCTGCCCACGTCACCGCGACACCCGAGAAATAGACGATCCAGAGCCGGAACGGCGAGGCACCGTGGAAATCGGCCTCGGCGATGGTACGAAAGAGCAGCACCGGCACGGCGATCTTGAAGACGAATTCGCTCAGCGCATCGCCGACATTGGCCGTCAGCACGCCGAGGCGCACGATCAGCCAGCCTATGAGAATGAGGAGAAAGATCGGAAGAACGTCGAAGATGATGGCTGACATGAATTGCTGCTCTGCAAGGGGGTAGCCGAGGTCTAGAGCATGCCGCGCAAGACCGTACGGCGGTTTTGCGACAACGACATGCGAAGACAAAAGACAGCAAATTGGCGGCCATGACAAATGTTGCGTCAGGATTTCTTTGGCGGCGCAACAAAAAAAGCGGGCAGAGCCCGCTTTTCCGCATCCGGCGCTGCCGGATATCCGGGTTCGACACTGCCAGTTCATCCGTGGTCAGCAACGTTCCCGTAATGTCGAAGGGATCATCCCTCGCGTCAGACGGCTCTACGAAATACTGCATGCCGTCTTTCTGATGCTGTTTTAGGAAGTCAAAGTGACAGCGGCGTGACGAATAGGCGGCAGTTTTACGAAGACTTGTCGGGCGATCGGCTGTTTATCCTTTCAATACCGGCAAATTTCGCTAAGACCGACTACCGGCTATCACAAAACCCGGGATCTCCCATTTCATGACTAAATTCGATGTTCTGACTGTCGGCAACGCAATCGTCGATATCATCGCCCGTTGCGACGACCAGTTCCTCATTGACAACAAGATCACCAAGGCGGCGATGAACCTCATCGATGCCGAGCGCGCCGAACTGCTCTATTCCCGCATGGGCCCGGCGCTCGAAGCCTCGGGCGGCAGCGCCGGCAATACGGCTGCAGGTGTTGCGAGCCTCGGCGGCAAGGCTGCCTATTTCGGCAAGGTCGCTGAAGACCAGCTCGGCGAGATCTTCGCGCATGATATCCGCGCCCAGGGCGTCCATTACCAGACCGAAGCCAAGGGCACCTTCCCGCCGACCGCACGCTCGATGATCTTCGTCACCGATGACGGCGAGCGCTCGATGAACACCTATCTCGGCGCCTGCGTTGAACTCGGCCCTGAGGATGTCGAGGCTGATGTGGTGGCACAGGCCAAGGTCACTTATTTCGAGGGTTATCTCTGGGATCCGCCGCGCGCCAAGGAGGCGATCCTCGATTGCGCCCGCATCGCCCATGATAACGGCCGCGAAATGTCGATGACCCTGTCCGACAGCTTCTGCGTCGGTCGTTATCGCGGCGAATTTCTGGATCTGATGCGCTCGGGCAAGGTCGATATCGTCTTCGCCAACAGGCAGGAAGCTCTGTCGCTCTACGAGACCGACGATTTCGAGGAAGCGCTGAACAAGATCGCCGGGGATTGCAAAATCGCTGCCGTGACCATGAGCGAAGACGGCGCCGTGATCCTGAAGGGCAACGAGCGCTATTATGTCGATGCGATCAAGATCAACGAGGTGGTCGATACGACGGGTGCAGGCGATCTCTTCGCCTCAGGCTTCCTCTACGGTTACACGCAGGGCCGTTCACTGGAAGATTGCGGCAAGCTCGGCTGCCTTGCGGCCGGCATTGTCATCCAGCAGATCGGCCCGCGGCCGATGAAGTCCCTGAAGGACGCAGCCAGGGACGCGGGCCTTATTTAAAGGCCTCACCCGGATAGGCACCCCAGATTTCCGACTGCGCCACCCAGCCTTCGGCGCCGTCGGTCTTGGCAAAGCACCATTCGCCATTGCACTCGCCGATCGAGATCATCACGCCGGGCTCCAGCTTGGCGACGATGCTGGCGGATGGCTGCGACTCACGGCGCAGGTTGACGTAAACGCCCTTGCCCTTGCCCTTCATCCACGGCGCCGCGATCGCGGCCCGCTGGCCTGACAGCAGCGACTGATTGACCCAGCCCTCCGTGCCGTCGGCATCGCGGATACGGCGCCAGTTGTCATATTCCTGGATGATTTCCACCGGAAGTCCGGTCTTCAGATACATCCACGAGACCGCATAATCGGTTCCCGGCCCGATACGCAGGTTCACGCGCTTGGACTTCAGCGTCACGAAACGCGGCAGCGGCAGGCCGCTCGGCCCCTTGGCCGCCTGTGCCTGTGCAAATTCGATGGTGCCTGCCGATACGGCGAAAGCAACCGCCAGGACGAGGCAGGACTTGAAAACTGTGCGACGCATGGAAGCTTCCGTTGGCTCGAATTCGCTGCAGGCCGCGCCTGCTCGCTTTCCGGGATTCCCCGGCCGCAACACGAGTTTTGTTTGTCTTCGCGTGCGGGTCTGGTAGAAAATGCCCGGAACGGGAAAATGATCGCCCATCTTGGTTAAAGACCTCTAAACAAGGCACTGCAGGCCGCCATGACGACGAAGAAAAAACCGAAGGTCTACATAACCCGCAAGCTGCCTGACGTCGTCGAAACCCGTATGCGCGAGCTTTTCGATGCAGAGTTGAATATCGACGATGCACCGCGATCCGTGCCCGAACTCATCGAAGCGGTCAGAACCTGTGATGTGCTGGTGCCGACCGTGACTGACCGCATCGATGCGGCTCTCATCGAACAGGCAGGGCCGCAGATGAAGTTGATAGCCAGCTTCTCAAACGGTACCGATCACATCGACGTTGAAGCCGCCGCCCGCAAAGGCATCACTGTCACGAATACACCGAACGTGCTGACCGAGGATACCGCCGACATGACCATGGCGCTGATCCTCGCCGTGCCGCGGCGGATCGGCGAGGGCGCGCGCGTCCTGACCGACAGGCCCGGCGAATGGGCCGGCTGGTCTCCGACATGGATGCTCGGACGCCGTATCCACGGTAAACGCATCGGCATCGTCGGCATGGGCCGTATCGGCATGGCCGTTGCTCGCCGTGCCAAGGCCTTCGGCCTGTCGATCCACTATCACAACCGCAAGCGCGTCAATCCGGCGACCGAAGATGAACTGGAGGCGACCTATTGGGAAAGCCTCGACCAGATGCTCGCGCGCGTAGACATCGTTTCAGTCAATTGCCCTTCCACACCGGCCACCTTCCATCTGCTCTCGGCCAGGCGTCTGGCGCTGCTGCAGCCGACCGCCTATCTCGTCAATACCGCCCGCGGCGACGTGATCGACGAGGCGGCCCTCATCAAATGCCTGCGTGAGGGAAAGATCGCCGGTGCCGGTCTCGATGTTTTCGAGAATGAACCGGCCGTCAATCCGAAGCTGGTGAAGCTCGCCAATGAGGGCAAGGTCGTGCTGTTGCCGCATATGAGTTCGGCAACGATCGAAGGACGTGCGGAAATGGGCGATAAGGTCATCATCAATATCCGCGCCTTCATCGATGGCCATCGCCCGCCGAACCGGGTGCTGCCGGGGCGATGAGGTCCTGAAGCGTTCGTCTTTCGCCTTGGGATCAGGCGGCGACGGTTTTCCGCATCTCGATGAACGTCACGCGCGTAAAGCCCGGATGTGATTTCTCGGCGGTCTTTTCAAAGCCCCAGGCGGCAAAAGTTGCGTGATTGCCGACAAGCTCTATTCGTGTTTCCAGTCGCAAAGCGGCAAGCCTGAGCTCGCGGGCCTTCTCTTCAGCGATATCGAGCAAGCGTCGGCCGATGCCCTGGCCCTGCGCGGACGGCAAAACGGCGAGCTTGCCAATGTAGAGGCAATCGGCCTCCGGGCGCAGAAAGATGCAGCCGGTCAGTTTTCCCTCGTGTTCCACCGCATAGGCCATCTCGACATCAGCTTTTTCGGCAAGCGATCCCTCCGTCAGGCGGATTACTGAAGAAGGCGGATCGATGCTGCCGTCCATATAGGCGAAGGATGCCCGGATGAGCTGGAGCAGCTCGCTCCAATGGGTAAAGCGCTCATCGATGCGGAAGGGCTTCATGCAGTCTTATTCTGCCTTGCGCGGCGGCGCTTGTATTTGATCGTGTCGAAACGAGCCGACAGGGCGTCGTAGAGCAGCAGGCGGCCGATCAATGGCTCACCGGCGCCGGTAATCAGCTTGATCGCTTCCATGGCCATTAGCGTGCCGATCACGCCCGTCAGCGCGCCGATGACGCCCGCCTCCGCGCAAGCCGGGATCAAGCCGGCCGGTGGCGCTTCCGGAAAGAGATCGCGATAGCCGGGGTTGGGCGTGCCGTCCTCCGGCGTCTCATAAGGCTTGAGCACTGTCAGCGATCCGTCGAAGCGGCCAACGGCGCCGGTCACCAGCGGAATGCGGGCTGCTTCGGCAGCGTCCGCTGCCGCGTATCGCGTGTCGAAATTATCCGAACCGTCGATCAGGAGATTGAAGCCGGAGAGGTGCTGGCGCGCCACTTCTGGCGAAAAACGCTCGGTAAAGCGGATGATCCTGATATGCGGGTTCAGCCGCGCGATCGCCTGGGCAGCACTCTCCGTCTTCAGTTCGCCGATCGTGCCGGAATCGTGGATGACCTGCCGTTGCAGGTTGGAGAGCGAAACGCGGTCGTCATCGGCAATGCCGAGAGTGCCTACTCCGGCAGCTGCCAGATATTGCAGGATGGGCGCCCCGAGCCCGCCGGCACCGATGACCAGCACGCGTGCGGCCTTCAGCTTCTGCTGGCCCGCGCCGCCGACTTCCGGCAGCAGGATATGGCGATGGTAGCGGGCGATTTCATCCGGGCTGAGCGGTTCCATGGGTCCAATGTTATCACGCCCTGAAGCATCAGGAGAAGTGCTGTCGCTCATTCGAAAACCCTTCCGTCGGCAACGGTGAAAAACTGTGCTCGCTCGCCGAGGGCCGCAAACATCTGTTGATCCGTTCCGGTCATGAAAGCCTGGCCGCCGAGCCCGTCTATGAGGTCGAACAGCGCTGCACGGCGCCCTTCATCGAGATGGGCGGCAATCTCGTCGAGCAGCAGGATCGGCGCATGGTCCGTCAGGTTGCCGACAAGCCGCGCATGGGCGAGCACGAGGCCGACCAGCAGCGCTTTCTGTTCGCCGGTGGAGCAGCGCGCCGCCTCCATCTGCTTCTCGCGATGATGCACGATGAGATCGGCGCGATGCGGTCCTTCGAGCGTGCGCCCGGCGCCGGAATCGCGGTAGCGATTGGCGGCAAGCGTAGCCGCATATTCGTCCTCGAGATCGACCGAGGGCCTTGAAAACTGCCCGTCCATGAAGCCCGAGAGCTGTAGCGATGCGGAGGGGAAGGGGGAGGTCTCGCGGCTCTCCTCGATGAGCCGGGTCAGCAGTCCGAGCATCTCCTGCCGGGCAAGTGCCATGGCGATGCCGAGGCTCGCCATCTGCTCCTCGATGCCGGAAAGCCAGGATGGATCGAAACGGCTTTCGTCGAGGAGCTTGTTGCGGCTGCGCATGGCACGCTCGAAATCGCTCGCCCGTCTTCCGTGTTCTGGATCGAGCGACAGCACCAGCCGGTCGAGGAAGCGCCTGCGGTCGGAAGAACCGCCCGTAAACAGCCCATCCATGGCCGGTGTCAGCCAGAGTACACGCAGGTGATCCGTCAGCTCGTCGACGGTCCTTGCTGTCGTGCCGTTGATCCGCAGCCGGCGTGCGGTCGCCTCGTCGCTTGTATCGATCCCGGTTCCGATCTCGACATCGCCTTCCATGCCGTCGAGTTCGGCGAAGATCGAAAAGCCGCCCGCAGCACCCACACGGGTAATATCGCCATAGGCGGCACGACGCATGCCGCGTCCCGGTGACAGGAAGGAGACCGCTTCCATGAGATTGGTCTTGCCGGCACCATTATCCCCGGTCAGCACCACATGACGCCCATCGAGCGCAAGCGAGGCCGACACATAATTGCGAAAGTCGGTCAATTTCAGACGGGAAAGGGCAACCTTGTGCGGCATCGGATATCCGGAATCATCAAGGCTGACAGCTAAGACGAAGCCACCAGGATATCAAGGCTGGGAGCCGTTTTGGCCGTCAATGCATGCGAGGAGAGGGGGCCTCAAGCTGCGCCTCAGCCTCCGCAATCGCCTTCTCGATCCAGTAGAGAAGGTCAGGCCGATCCTCGATCGAGCTGCGCAGCGACCTCAGGGAATCAAGGATGGTCGTCAGTTTCTGGCGGCGCGTATCGATGACGATACTATCGGCATCACGTTTCCCGGTGGGAGCGAAGGTCATCGCAGTGCTCGAAGCCTCTTGTCAGACTGGCGTTTCAGGATCCCGGCGCGACTAACTATCGCCACGTCAGATGAAGTCAACTACAGGGTGTTCAAATTTCCAACACATCGCCGTTAAGTGACCAATTGATGAATTCAGGTTGCAAAAAATATGGCGCTACCAACTGATTAAATTGGATAATGCCCAAAAAAAGTCGGTTGAAATTTGCAACTTACGGGTTGAGATATTCAGCCGACGCTATATGGTAAACAAAGGGTTTAGAGGGAGAGAGAGCGTCAGTGCCAGATCCGATTGATATCATTGTCGGTCGCAACGTGAGACAGCTTCGCGCTCGCCGACGTGTTTCTCAATTGGAACTCGGTGAGGCCCTGGGCCTGACGTTCCAGCAAATCCAGAAATACGAGAAGGGCACGAATCGTGTTTCTGCCAGCAAGCTGCATCAGATCGCGGTCTTCCTTGGCGTCGATATTTCCCAGCTCTTTGAAGGGACGGGAATTTCTCAATTCTCCAATCGCGTCGAATTGAGCCCCGAAGCCTATGAACTGGCTGTCAATTACGACAGGCTGAACTCGTCTGCGGGCAAGCAGGCCGTCAAGACGATCCTCAATCTCATGTGCGGCCAGGCTACCGAAAACGCGGCTTGAGATACTCTACGCCGATTTCTAAAATTCTCCGAATTCAATGAAGCTCGCATTCGTGCAAGGCAACGAGCAGGTCGTCTTGCGTCTGATGTCCGGCATGGAAGAGATCGATTGCGATACTGGCGATCGACAGGCCTTGCTGGCTGCGCAGCTTGATGTTGCGCTCGGCGCACCACGTATAGAGTGCACCTGCCAGTGCATCGACATCTTCGGACAGGCAATTGGAAAAGGTCGTTGCCGACATGGAGATACCTTCTGTTCGTCCCGGATTGCGGGGCAAAGACAGTATGTATTTCAGAAACTTGCAAGCACCATCCAGTCCCTGCGTTAACACAAGCCATCCGCGTTTTGGTCTGCGTCCCGGCGTGAGACAGCTGTTTCGAATTGGAGCGCAAATAAAAAAGCCGGAGGTAGAACCTCCGGCTTTTTCAATTTTGACGGATAGAGAATTCAGCCTTCGAAGAATTCTTTCATCCGGGCGAAAAAGCCCGTCGATTCCGGATTGTTCTCCTTCGAGGAGAGCTGTTCGAATTCCTGCAGAAGTTCGCGCTGGCGCTTGGTAAGTTTCTGCGGTGTCTCGATCTGGATCTGGATGTAGAGGTCGCCCGTCTGGCTGGAGCGCAGTACAGGCATGCCCTTGCCCTTCAGGCGGAACTGCTTGCCGGCCTGCGTGCCCTCGGGAACGGTGACACGCGACTTGGTGCCGTCGAGCGTCGCTACATCAAACGTGCCGCCGAGTGCCGCCGTCGTCATGGAGATCGGCACGGCGCAATAGAGATCGGCTCCGTCGCGCTGGTAGAACTCATGCGGCTTTACCGACAGGAAGATATAGAGATCGCCGGCCGGACCGCCACGCGTGCCGGCCTCGCCTTCGCCCTGCAGGCGGATGCGGGTGCCGTCTTCGATGCCAGCAGGGATGTTGACGGAGAGCGAGCGCTCCTCGGTCACACGGCCCTGGCCGTGGCACTTCGGGCACGGATCGGGAATGATCTGTCCACGGCCATGGCAGGTCGGGCAGGTGCGTTCGATCGAAAAGAAGCCCTGCGCGGCGCGTACACGGCCCGAACCCTGGCAGGTGCCGCAGGTCTTCGGCTGCGTGCCGGGCTTGGCGCCGGAACCCGAACAGACGTCGCAGGTAATCGATGTCGGGACACGGATCTGCGCCGTCTTGCCGGAAAAGGCTTCTTCCAGCGAGATTTCCATATTGTAGCGAAGATCGGCGCCACGCTCACGGCCGCCCGAAGAGCGTTGCCGGCCACGGCCGCCACCCATCATCTCGCCAAAGATGTCCTCGAAAATGTCGGAGAAACCACCACCGGCAAAACCGGCACCGCCGCCTGGGCCACCCATGCCGCCATGTTCGAAGGCCGCATGACCATAACGATCATAGGCCGCACGTTTCTGCGGATCCTTCAGCGTCTCGTAGGCTTCGTTGATTTCCTTGAACTTGCGTTCGGCGTCATTGTCATCCGGGTTCTTGTCCGGATGGTATTTCATTGCCAGCTTGCGGAAGGCGCTTTTCAGCTCTTTCTCATCCGCCGTCTTGGCTACACCCAGAGTTTCGTAAAAGTCCGCTTTTGCCAATTTAAGCCCCGGAAATGGATTTCCGGCTGCCATGGTGAGCAGCCGGATGTCTATCGTCTAGCGTAGGCCGCCGGCCCGCTGATTAAGCGGACTTCTTGCGGTCATCGTCCTTGACTTCTTCGTAGTCGGCATCGACGACATTGTCATCATCAGCCGAAGCGTCGGCTGCGCCACCCTCGGCCTGCTGGGCTTCATAGATCGCCTGGCCGAGCTTCATGGAAACTTCCATGAGCGTCTGGGTCTTGGCCTTGATGTCCTCGGCGTCGGCATCGGTTGCCTCGGTCGCAGTCTTCAGAGCGGCGATTGCATCGGAGATTGCGGTGCGATCAGCTTCGGAAACCTTGTCACCGTAATCCTTGAGCGACTTTTCGGTGGAATGAACAAGGCTTTCGGCCTGGTTCTTGGCTTCCACACCCTCGCGACGCTTCTTGTCTTCGGCGGCATGGGACTCTGCGTCCTTCACCATCTTCTCGATGTCGGCGTCGGAGAGGCCGCCGGAAGCCTGGATGCGGATCTGTTGTTCCTTGCCGGTGCCCTTGTCCTTGGCCGAAACCTGGACAATGCCGTTCGCATCGATATCGAAGGTGACTTCGATCTGCGGAACGCCACGCGGCGACGGCGGCAGGCCGACGAGGTCGAACTGGCCGAGCAGCTTGTTGTCGGCAGCCATTTCACGCTCGCCCTGCGAGACGCGGATGGTGACGGCCTGCTGGTTGTCGTCTGCGGTCGAGAAGGTCTGGCTCTTCTTCGTCGGGATCGTCGTGTTGCGTTCGATCAGACGGGTAAAGACGCCACCCAGCGTTTCGATGCCGAGAGACAACGGCGTTACGTCGAGAAGCAGAACGTCCTTGACGTCGCCCTGGAGAACGCCGGCCTGGATGGCGGCGCCAAGAGCGACGACTTCATCCGGGTTGACGCCCTTGTGCGGCTCCTTGCCGAACAGCTGCTTGACGACTTCCTGCACCTTCGGCATGCGGCTCATGCCGCCGACGAGAACGACTTCGTCGATTTCGGCAGCAGTAACGCCGGCATCCTTGAGGGCTGCCTTGCACGGAGCAATCGTGCGCTGGACGAGATCGTCGACCAGGCTTTCGAGCTTGGCGCGGGTCAGCTTCAGCGTCAGGTGCTTCGGGCCGGAAGCATCGGCCGTGATGAACGGCAGGTTGATTTCGGTCTGCTGCGAGGAGGACAGCTCGATCTTTGCTTTTTCGGAAGCTTCCTTGAGGCGCTGCAGGGCAAGCTTGTCGTTCTTCAGGTCGATGCCGTTGTCCTTCTTGAACTCGGCTACGAGATATTCGACGAGACGCATGTCGAAGTCTTCACCGCCGAGGAAGGTGTCGCCGTTGGTGGACTTCACTTCGAAGACGCCGTCGCCGATCTCGAGGATCGAGATATCGAAGGTACCGCCGCCAAGGTCGTAAACGGCGATCGTCTTGCCGTCCTTCTTGTCGAGGCCGTAGGCTAGTGCCGCAGCGGTTGGCTCGTTAATGATGCGCAGAACTTCAAGACCAGCGATGCGGCCGGCATCCTTGGTTGCCTGGCGCTGCGCGTCGTTGAAGTAAGCCGGAACGGTGATGACGGCCTTTTCGACCTTTTCACCGAGATAGGATTCGGCGGTTTCCTTCATCTTCTGAAGGATCATCGCGGAAATCTGTGCGGGCGAATAGCCCTTGCCGTTGGCTTCGACCCAGGCGTCGCCATTGTCACCCTTGACGATCGTGAAGGGAACGAGGTGCTTGTCCTTCTCGACGGTCGGGTCTTCGTAACGGCGGCCGATGAGGCGCTTTACGGCGAAGAGTGTGTTGGTGGGGTTGGTGACCGCCTGGCGCTTGGCCGGCTGGCCGACGAGGCGTTCGCCATCATCGGAAAATGCCACCATGGAAGGGGTCGTGCGCGCGCCTTCCGCATTCTCAATGACCTTTGCGTCTTTGCCGTCCATGACCGCGACGCAGGAATTTGTCGTTCCAAGGTCGATACCAATTACTTTTGCCATGTCATTCTCTCCTTGAAGCAAGCTGTCGGAACCCCGAGAAGGCATTTCCCTGACAGCCCCTTACGGGATGGGTCTACTAAGATTACGCAATCGTGATTGCGGTGATGCGGCGTATATAAGGAGCGGTTTTCTGGACTGCAAGGCGAGAAATGGCCCGGAATCCAGCAAAACGAATGTGTTGCCTTCAATTTTTACAGTAGCCGGAAAAGGGTCTGCTTTGCACCCGTAAACCGTGCAAATCTTGCATGCTGAGCCTTGCGCGGGACGTGTTTTCGCAAGGCTCGCAAATCCTCTTCCGATACTGCTACTGCCCCATGATCAGATCGAGCAGGGTCGTGCGTCGCGGCTGCTGCCGCGCTGCTGCCGGCGCTCCGCCCACGTCGTCAGGTGGCACCATATCATCGTAACCGCCGCCGGCAACATCGGCGGGCGGCACCGGCCCACCATTCACCGGTATCCCCGCCTGCGGCTGCCCGGGCGCAGGCGGATAGCGGTTCACATCGCCATTGCCACCGAAGACGCCGGAAATGATGCTGCCGACCGTGGAGGGCTGCTCGGGTCCAGGCTGCCCGAACCCAGGCTGGGCCTGCGCCATCGGCTGGCCGGTATTGGGATCGACGCCCGGATTGGCAGCGGGATCGCCAAACGTCTGGCCCATGCCGAACAGCGGCGCCGGTGAAAGCCCCTTGTGCGCGGCGACCATGAATTCCTTCCAGGCCTTGGCCGGAAGTCCGCCGCCGGTCACCTTCTTCATCGGCTTGCCGTCGTCATTGCCGAACCATACGCCCGTCGTCAGATTGCTTGTGAAGCCGACGAAAAGTGCGTCGCGTGAATTCTGCGTCGTGCCGGTCTTGCCGGCCGCCTGCCAGCCCGGAAGCTTGGCGCTGGAACCGGTGCCGCCGTTGATGACGCCCATCATCATCATGTTCATTTCGGCGACAATCTGCTCGGAAAGAACGCGCGGCGGGCTGTCATAGGTATTCTCGTAGAGAACCTTGCCGGCTGTCGTGGTCACGCGGCGGATCACATGCGGGGTTGCCTTGTAGCCGCCGTTCATGAAGGCGGCATAGGAGGCCGTCAGCTCCATAAGGGAAACTTCCGATGTGCCGAGCGCGATCGAGGCATTCGGCTGCAGGTCGGATTCGATGCCGAGGCGATGGGCAAGCTTGATCACCTGGTCCGGCCCGTCATACATCACGAGCTGCGCGGCCACCGTGTTCAGCGACTTGGCAAGTGCGGTCCTCAGCGTCACCTGGCCATTGTATTTCTTCTCGTAGTTCTCAGGCGTCCAGTCGCCGATGCGGATCGGCGCATCGTTGAAGACGCTATCCGGCGTCAGACCCTTTTCGAGTGCTGCGGCATAGACGAAAGGCTTGAAGGAGGAGCCCGGCTGACGCTTGGCCTTGACGGCGCGGTTGAACTGGCTCGTCGCATAGTCCCTGCCGCCGACCAATGCGCGGATCGCGCCGGTGCCGTCGATAGACACGAGCGCCGCCTGCGACGCATCGAACTTGCCGCCCTCCTTGTCGAGCACGTCGACAACCGACTGCTCGGCCTTCTTTTCGAGGTTCTTGTCGATGGTTGTATCGACGATGACGTCCTCCTTCACGTCACCGACCAGCCCCTGCAGCTCGTCCATCACCATGTCGGCGACATATTGTCCGGCGCCCGACCAGTAGCTGCGGGCCGAAGCCGGCGTCTGCGACATCGCGGTCTTGATCTCGTCGGCGCTGATATAGCCCTGGTCACGCATCGCCTGCAGCACGACCTGCGCGCGGGCATTGGCTGCTTCGGGATCACGCGCCGGCGAAAGGCGCGACGGGGCCTTGACGAGACCGGCAAGCAGGGCCGCTTCGCCGAGGTTCACATCGCGCGCCGACTTGTTGAAATAGCGCCGCGCCGCCGCTTCCACGCCATAGGCGTTCGAGCCGAAATAGACGCGGTTGAGATACATCGCCAGGATCTGGTCCTTGGTGTATTTCTGCTCCAGCCAGAAGGAGAGCAGCACCTCCTGTACCTTGCGCTCCAGCGTGCGATCGGGCGAGAGGAACAGGTTCTTGGCCAATTGCTGCGTCAGCGTCGAGCCGCCCTGGATCGGTTGGCCGGTCACATTGTTGACGAAGGCGCGCGCCAGGCCCAGCGGATCGACGCCGAAATGCGAATAGAAACGCCGGTCTTCGATGGCGATGACGGCTTCGGGAATGTAGGGCGACATATTGTCGAGCGACAGCGCCTCGCCGCCGGTCGCGCCGCGATTGGCGATCACGCTTCCGTCCACTGCGGTGATCTTGACGTTCGGTGGCCGCTCCGGGATCGCCCAGGTGCTGGCATTCGGCATGCGCGAACCATAATAGAGCACCAGCCCGGCAAGACCGATGCCGGCCCAGATGCCGAGCACGATGCACCAGTAAACGATCCTGCGCAGGAACGCGAACAGGCCGCCGCCTTCGCGCTCACGCGGTTCGGCGCGGCGCTTTGCCGGCGAGCGACGGGGCGCGGATGATTTCGATGTCCGTTTCGTGCCATGCCGTCCGTCGATACGGTCATCGGCGTCGAGCGCGAATTCGTCATCCTCTTCACGGCCGCCACGGCCGTTGAAGGACGGTTCGATCCTCTCGTCTGATCTGCGTCTGGCTACCATTTTGGAGCGGCTGACCCTTGCTCTGGAAGACCGCGCCCCCAGGCGACGGTTCTGTCCGACTGAACTGTAAATGCGGCGATTTAAGGAGTTGTTAAGAACAATAACCGGTAGATCAGGCGCCCGGCCGGTTGCCCTATGCTGTTAACCAGCCTTGGCTTTTTTGCACGGCTGGCATCCGTTGTGATCGTCACAAAACCGACATATATCGCCGCGACTTCCGCGCATCGAAGAAACAGAATGCGCAGTACCCAGGCAGAACATGACGATTGATCCCGACAGAATGGATGAGGCTCGCCTGCGCGAAGTCTGGAGCGTGCATGCATTTGCGCAGCACTACCGCCTCGACAGGATGGAGGAGAGCCGGTTGAAGATGTTGCTCGGTCCCTATGCGCAGATGCGTGACCTGCTCGCGACGCAGCGCCGCACATCGTCAGGGTGGTGAGGGAACCAATAGGCTCGGCCGCAGTTTTAAGATCAGCGGGACACACCCCTCACGTCCCGCCTAGATCGGCCGTCTCCCCTCAACACGTGCCGATCGATATCAGGCCCGGCGTATCACCAGATGCGTCGGGCCCTTTTTGTCAGGGTCGATAGGGACCGCGATCTCGGTAGTAATAATCAGGCCCGCGGCGCCAGCGGTCGCGATCCCGATAGAAGTCACGGTTGCGGTAGTAGCGATCCCAGTAGGTACCAACGCTGAAGGTCACTGTGGGAATGCCGAGCGGGCGGTAATATTGCGGGCCGACATAGATCTGGCGCCGTTGATAGGTCGCCTGGACATATTGCCCGGCAACCCAGCCGCGGCCCCCGTAGAATTGGACATCGCACCAGGGCGTATCGGCGAGGCAACCGCGGATTTCGAGCGGCGTACCGTTGGGAATGACGGCAACTGCCGGATAGCGCGTACTCGGGCCGGCGCGCATGTTCACGTTCGCAGTCGAAATACCCTGCGCGGCTTCGGCAATGGCCGGCGCCAGAAGCAAGAGGCCGCCTGCGGCAATCTTCAGAAGAATATGTTTCACCTTTTTACCCTCGCAATATTGGGCCGACGCCGATCGCCGGGATGTGCATTTTCCCGGCAAGACAAAGATAGAGCGCCTGCAGCGCAGGTCGCGTCGCACGGGTTTCACTTTGTCTTTCAAAGGCTTATAGAGGGGCTTGGATGAACGCAGCTTGAATGGCTGCTCTCTCTTTGGCAAAGGCTTATTCGCAGGCCTTGAAATATTAAAGGCGGCTTCCGATATACGGTTACAGAATTCGTAGCCTTGAAATGTTGTGCGCTTAGCGAGCGTACCATTTTAGATCTCCAAAAGCGGGCCGTTTACCGGCCGTAAATCTTTCTCGATCACTCTGGCTGCGTAATAACCGCTTCTCCTTTGACCACGGATGTACTGGCACCGAGATGAGGCGGATACGGAAGGCCGGTTTAATGCCGGCCTTTTTGTTTTTATACATGTCGCGCGACATGTTCTTGATTTCGAATGGCGTGCCGAGCAAGACTGCGGGCACGCCATTTTCGTTTCAGCCCTTCAGTGCTGCGAGGATGCGCACCCAGGAGCGGATGCCCTTGTGGTAGGAAGCAAGCTCGTACTTCTCGTTCGGCGAATGAATGCGGTCATCATCAAGGCCGAAGCCGACGAGCAGCGATTCCATGCCGAGCATCTTCTGGAAATCGCCGACGATCGGGATCGAGCCGCCCATGCCGATAATGACGGCGGGCTTCGGCCACTCGTCTGAAAGGGCGGTCTTTGCCTTGGTCAGAACCGGCGAGTCATAGGAAAGATGGATCGCCGGCGAGGCGCCATGTGGGTGAAACTCGACCGAGCAATCCGCCGGGATCTTCGAGCGGATATAGGCGCGGAAGCTTTCGCGGATCGCAGCCGGATCCTGTGTGCCGACGAGGCGGAAGGAAACCTTGGCGGAAGCCTTGGCGGCAATCACCGTCTTGAAGCCTTCGCCCGTATAGCCGCCCCAGATGCCGTTGACCTCTGCAGTCGGGCGCGCCCAGGTAAGTTCGAGAACCGAGCGGCCCTTCTCGCCCGAGGGAACGGAGAGGCCAACAGTACCGAGGAAGCTCTCGGCCGTGCGGCCGAGCGAATCCCACGATGCCTTGATATTGGCGGGCGTTTCCTCGACGCCGTCATAGAAGCCGTCGAGCGTGATGCGACCGGTCTCGTCATGCAGGCCGGCGAGCGCTTCGACGAGGATGTGGATCGGGTTGGCGGCTGCACCCCCGAAAAGACCGGAATGCAGGTCGCGGTCGGCGGCAGTCACGACGATCTCTTCGCCGACGAGACCGCGAAGGGCTGCCGCAATTGCCGGCGTATCCTTGTCCCACATGCTGGTATCGCAGACGAGCGCATAGTCGGCCTTGAGTTCGGCGGCATTGGCTTCGAGGAACGGCTTCAGCGACGGCGAACCGGATTCCTCTTCGCCTTCGAACAGGATGGTGACGCGGCAGGGAAGCGCACCGTTGATCTCCTTATAGGCACGGCAGGCTTCGACGAAGGTCATCAGCTGTCCCTTGTCGTCGGCGGTGCCGCGGCCGGTCAGGATCTTGCGGCCATTGCCGGCATCCTTGACGGCGGGCTCGAAAGGATCGTTTTCCCAGAGTTCGATCGGATCGACCGGCTGCACGTCGTAATGACCGTAGAACAGCACATGCGGCACATCGGCCGAAGCGCCTTCGTGATGCGCGACGACCATCGGGTGGCCGGGCGTGTCACGGACCGAGGCATCAAAGCCCAGCGTCTTGAGATAGGCTACCAGCCATTCGGCACCCTTGCGGCATTCGGCCTTGTAGGCCGGATCGGTCGAGATTGACTTGATGCGCAACAGCTCGAACAGCTTTTCGAGGCTTGAATCGAGATTCTGGTCCGCGCGCGCAAGAACGGCATTTAATTCGGTCATTTCCGACTCCTTCTGAAATTCGGCCGGACGATAGACCCAATCGGCGACGGTTTCGAGCGCCAAATTTTCAAAGCAGGCAAGGGTGGAGCTAAATGTGACAACGGTTAAAGTAGGAGAAGCTAATGCAATTTACAGTTATTTAGCACACTCTAAATAGTCTCGCCTCGAGGTCGGTTTTCGAGGTGGCGCATGTTCTCCGTTATTGCCTGCATCAGGGACAATCATGACTGGCGGCTGGTAATCGCAGCCGCGATTGTCTGCTTCGTCGGCAGCCTGACGACGATGCTTCTGCTCTTTCGTGCGCAGGAATGCGATGTCGGCCAGCGAAAGCTCTGGATCGGCACGTCAGCCTTTGCATGCGGCGTCGGCGTATGGGCCACGCATTTCATCGCCATGCTCGCTTATGATGGCGGCATGCCGATCAGCTACGATCTCGGTCTTACCTTTCTCTCGGTCTTCCTGTCGATCTTTGGTGCCTGGGTGGCCATCCTGATCGCGTCGGAGGGCAGAAGCGGCTATTCCTTTGCCTTCGGCGGAGTCTTGATGGCATTCGGCATCACGGCCATGCATCTGACAGGCATGCAGGCGATCGAGGCGCAGGCCGTTGTCGTCTACGATGCCGGCATGACCGTCGTGGCCTTCACGGCCTGCGCGATTCTGGCGACCGTTGCCTTCCTCGCCTTCTTCAAGCTGAAGGGCATGAAACGGTTCGCCGCCTCTTCCAGCGCTTTCGTGCTGGCGATCTGTGCGCTGCATTTCGTCTCGATGAGCAGCATCGTGCTGGTTCCGGATGTCACGCGTGATGTGCCTGCGATGTCGCTTCAGCCCGAAGTGCTGGCGGCAATCGTCATGGCCGTCTCCACCGGCCTCATCCTCATGGCCTTTGCCGCCGTCTTCCTGGAAAGCCATCTGACCGATCTTCGCGGTCTCGCCAACATCTCGCAGGAAGGCCTCGTCATCCTGCGAGAGGGGAAGATATTCGATACCAACGAACGGTTCCTCACCCTGTCCGGCTGGAAGCTTCACGAGCTTGCCGGCATTGTCCCCGCAGCGGTGCTGACATCGGTCCATCGGGAGCACGAAAGCGATCACAAGGAAATGCTGTTGATCGCCAAGGACGATACGGAAATCCCGGTCGAAGTGACCACGCGGCGGATTGTCTATCGCGGCCGTCATTGTGATGTCCTCGTCGTGCGAGATCTCACCGAACGCAAGCGCGCCGAAGAGATGATCGAACATCTCGCCCATCACGATGTACTGACGGACCTGCCGAACCGCTCGCTTTTCGACACCCGCATTCGCCAGTCTTTGCTGGTCGCGGAACGCAAGCGCACACAGGTTGCCGTCCTCTGCATCGATCTCGATCGCTTCAAGGCCGTCAACGACATATTCGGCCACGCCGAGGGCGACCGTGTTCTGCGGAAGGTTGCCGACATCCTCAAGCGCTGTGCGGAGGAGGACGATACGATCGCGCGGCTTGGCGGCGATGAATTCGCCATCGTCCAGCCGGGCAAGGAACAGCCCGATGCAGCGCGTCGTCTTGCAAGCCGGATCATCGATGAATTCGCCGCCGAGATGGATACGGCCCGCGACCCGACGGCCGTCGGCGCTAGCATCGGCATTGCGCTTTATCCGGCGGATGGAAATTCCGCCGAAGAACTCTGCAGCAACGCCGATACTGCCCTCTATCGTGTCAAACATGCCGGGCGCGGCGAGGCCTGCTTTTTCGACGCGGCCATGGATGAATCGGTGCGTGCTCGTCGCCAGATCGAACATGAGCTTCGCCACGCCATCATCCGCAAGCAGCTGCATGTCCACTACCAGCCGATCCTCGATGCCCGCACCGGTGAGATCAACGGCTACGAAGCCTTCATGCGCTGGAACCGGCCGGGCCACGGCATGAGCGAACCCGATATCTTCATTCCGATCGCAGAGGAAAGCGGCTCGATCGTGCAGCTCGGCGAGTGGATATTGCGCGAAGCCTGCATGGAGGCTGCCCGTTGGCCCGAGCCGCTGTCCATTGCCGTCAATGTCTCTCCGGTGCAGTTCCTGCTGCCCAATCTCTGCGATCAGGTGGCCGAAATCCTCAAGGAGGCGGGCCTTGCGCCCGAGCGGCTGGAACTGGAGATCACCGAAGCCGCTCTCGTGCGGGATCGCAACAGGGTCATGAACACGCTTCAGCGCCTGCGCAAACTCGGTGTACGTATCGTCATGGACGATTTCGGTACCGGCTTCTCGTCGCTCTCCAACCTGCGCTCGTTTCCCTTCGACAAGATCAAGGTCGATCGCAGCTTCACCGGCATTCTGGAGCATGATGCGGGTGCCCGCTCCATCGTGCGCGCCATCATCGGTCTCGGTCACAGCCTTGGCATGCCCGTCGTCACCGAAGGCGTGGAAACGGAGATGCAGCGTCAGATCGTCGTCGAGGAAGGCTGCGCCCAGGTGCAGGGATTGTTGCTAGGGAAACCGGATATCGAGCCCAGCATCAAGCTTGCTGCCCGTGAGAGCTTCCTTTCGGCCCACGGCGATACCGATGTGATACAGCTGAAGCGCAATCGCACCGCCGCCGAGTAGGCACGAAGCGGTTCGTGGGCTCAGAGCGTCTTGGCGTTATCGATCAAGCGCCGGATATATTCGAGCATCAGTTCCCGCTCGAAAACCCGGAAGCCCTTGAACAGCGCAAGATCGGCTTCGCGCGCCGTGTCGATGGCTTCCTCTTCCATCGCCCTCGCCTTTTCGGTGAGGAAGATCAGCTGCGCGCGTTTGTCTGTCGGGTGCGGACGGCGCTCGATCAGCCCGTCGCGTGCCATGCGCGACAGCGTGTTGGCCATCGTTGCCTGCTCTATATCGACGCGCTCCAGAAGCTGCTTCTGGGTCAGCCCGTCTTCCGCCCAAAGTTCGAGCAGGATTGGGAACTGGCCGGGAGAAAAGCCGAGTCCTGCCGCGCGCTGGTGCAGCGAGCGGGCAAAACCCTTGGCCAGCTGGCTGGCAAGGTAGGCACCGGAATCCATTCGATTAAATCCCATGATTGTAAGTTAGGCTCAAAATCGTCCAGTCGGCAATGCAACAAATCGCATACGATCCATCAAAACATAGGAGCGAAGCTCTTAAATTTTTGAAAGTGAAGCGATTACCCAAAAAACAAAGCCGCCATGGCCTGGAGGAAGGCCATGGCGGCTTAAAAATGGGGACAAAGGCCCGGAGAGGGGGATGAGGCCTTTGTCCAAGCCTGACGCGGCGGGGGACAAGCCGGCTATCAGACCCGCGGCGCGATCAAACGCCGGTAAGCCTGATTTGTGATTGAAAATGTGGTTTTTCAAGGGAAGCGGAGGACGCCGCCGATTACAAATTGGTAACAGTTTGGTGAGGCGTAACGTCTCTGCTCGATCAAGTTTATATGGACCTCGTCAGGCCGCCGCGCTATCCATGCTGCCATGAAAAAAGGCGATCATCTCTTCCTTGTCGACGGCTCCGGATTCATCTTTCGGGCCTTTCACGCATTGCCGCCGCTGACGCGCAAAACCGATGGCTTGCCGATCGGCGCCGTCTCCGGTTTCTGCAACATGCTATGGAAGCTTCTGAGAGACGCCCGCGCCACAGATGTCGGCGCCACTCCCACCCATCTCGCCGTCATTTTCGACTATTCGTCGAAGACTTTCCGCAAGGATCTCTACGACGCCTACAAGGCGAACCGTTCGGCGCCGCCCGAAGAACTGGTGCCGCAGTTCGGCCTGATCCGCGAGGCGACCCGCGCCTTCAACCTGCCGTGCATCGAGACGGAAGGTTTTGAGGCCGACGATATCATCGCGACCTATGCCCGCCAGGCCGAAGCTACTGGCGCCGACGTGACGATCGTCTCTTCCGACAAGGATCTGATGCAGCTCGTCACCACCAACGTCCACATGTATGACAGCATGAAGGACAAACAGATCAGCATTCCCGATGTCATCGAGAAATGGGGTGTGCCGCCGGAAAAGATGATCGACCTGCAGGCCATGACCGGCGATTCCGTCGACAACGTCCCCGGCATTCCCGGCATCGGTCCCAAGACCGCGGCGCAGCTGCTCGCCGAGTATGGCGATCTCGACACGCTTCTTGAGCGTGCCCATGAGATCAAGCAGGAAAAGCGCCGCCAGACCATCCTCGACAATATCGATAAGGCAAAGCTTTCCCGTGAGCTTGTGCGCCTGCGCACGGACGTACCGCTGGACCTCGATCTCGACGCGCTCGTGCTGGAGCCGCAGAACGGCCCCAAGCTGATCGGTTTTCTGAAAACCATGGAATTCACGACGCTGACACGCCGTGTCGCCGAATTCTGCAATTGCGATGCCAGCGAGATCGAACCGGCCTTCGTCAAGGTCGAATGGGGCGCCGACGCGCATGGCCCGGATCTCGACGCGGCCGAGCCTGAGACCGTTGCCGGCGCCGTCCCTGACGTCGGCGGCGAAGCTGTCGCCGTTTCGCCGCGCGCCAAGAAGGCTGCCGTCGAAGGCAGTTTTGCGCCGGCCGATCTTGCCAAGGCGCGGGCCGAGGCCTTTGCGACCCTGCCGTTCGACCATTCCTCCTATGTGACGATTCGTGATCTCGTGACCCTCGACCAGTGGATCGCCGATGCGCGAGACACCGGCCTCGTCGCCTTCGATACCGAAACCACCTCGCTCGATGCCATGCAGGCCGAACTCGTCGGCTTCTCGCTCGCAATCGCCGACAATTCGGCCGACCCGAGCGGCACGCGTATCCGAGCAGCCTACGTGCCTATCAATCACAAGACCGGTGTTGGCGATCTGCTTGGCGGCGGCCTTGCGGAAAACCAGATCCCGATGCGCGATGCACTGTCGCGCCTGAAGGCACTGCTTGAGGATGAATCGATCCTCAAGGTCGCGCAGAACCTGAAATACGACTACCTGCTGATGAAGCGCTATGGCATCGAGACGAAGAGCTTCGATGACACGATGCTGATCTCCTATGTGCTCGATGCCGGTACCGGCGCGCACGGCATGGATCCGCTGTCGGAAAAATTCCTCGGCCACACCCCGATCGCCTATAAGGACGTCGCAGGCTCCGGCAAGTCGAGCGTCACCTTTGATCTCGTGGATATCGACCGCGCGACACAATATGCCGCCGAAGACGCCGACGTGACGCTGCGCCTGTGGATGGTGCTGAAGCCGCGCCTTGCCGCTACTCAGCTGACGCGCGTCTATGAGCGCTTGGAACGTCCGCTCGTGCCGGTTCTGGCCTGCATGGAAGAGCGCGGCATCACGGTTGACCGCCAGATCCTGTCACGCCTCTCGGGCGAGCTCGCTCAGGGTGCAGCCAGATACGAAGACGAGATTTACCAGCTCGCCGGCGAGAGGTTCAACATCGGCTCGCCCAAGCAGCTCGGCGATATCCTGTTCGGCAAGATGGGCCTTGCCGGCGGCACCAAGACCAAGACCGGCCAGTGGTCGACTTCGGCAAGCGTGCTGGAAGACCTTGCCGCTGCCGGTTTCGAGCTGCCGCGCAAGATCGTCGACTGGCGCCAGCTGACAAAGCTGAAATCCACCTACACGGACGCGCTGCCGGGCTATATCCATCCGGAAACGAAGCGGGTCCACACGTCCTATTCGCTGGCGTCGACGACGACGGGCCGCCTGTCTTCCTCGGAACCGAACCTGCAGAACATCCCCGTGCGCACCGCCGAAGGGCGCAAGATCCGCACCGCCTTCATCTCGTCGCCCGGCCATAAGCTAATTTCGGCGGACTACAGCCAGATCGAATTGCGCGTGCTTGCCCATGTCGCTGAGATTCCGCAGCTCACACGAGCCTTCGAGGACGGCATCGACATCCACGCCATGACCGCATCCGAAATGTTCGGCGTGCCGGTCGAGGGCATGCCGAGCGAGGTGCGCCGCCGCGCCAAGGCGATCAATTTCGGCATCATCTACGGCATTTCCGCCTTCGGCCTCGCCAATCAGCTCTCCATCGAGCGCTCTGAAGCCGGCGACTACATCAAGAAATATTTCGAGCGCTTCCCTGGCATCCGCGATTACATGGACAGCCGCAAGCAGATGGCCCGCGACAAGGGCTATGTCGAAACCATCTTCGGCCGCCGAATCAATTACCCGGAGATTCGCTCCTCCAATCCGTCGGTGCGCGCCTTCAACGAGCGCGCCGCCATCAACGCGCCGATCCAGGGCTCGGCCGCCGACGTCATCCGTCGCGCGATGATCAAGATGGAGCCGGCGCTCGCCGAGGCCGGCCTTGCCGATCGCGTTCGCATGCTCTTGCAGGTACACGACGAATTGATCTTCGAGGTCGAAGACGAGGATGTCGAAAAGGCGATGCCGACAATCGTGTCGGTTATGGAAAACGCCACCTCGCCGGCGCTCGAAATGCGCGTGCCGCTGCGCGTCGATGCTCGCGCTGCTACGAACTGGGACGAAGCGCACTAAGCCGCTTCATCTCATTTGGCAGAAGATTTTTCCTGACGCATCAAGTCTATGAAATTGATGATGTTTCATCTTTTTGGCCGTTCCGCATCGGGACGGCTGGAAGGAACTTATTAACCTTCATTTTCTATCCGGAAGGATGTCAGAAATTACCAGGCGTGAGTGAGTAGCTGTCGCATGCGTTTTCCCAGAACCAATTTGACGGACGCCGAAGAGTTTTCTTCGGGACTTGAAGCCGACCATCACGTGGAAAATGCCACCGTGGAATATGAGGGCGAGAAGCCGGTTCCGCCGCTCTGGCAGAGCAATTTTTCGCTCGCCCCGAACGTCCGCTTTACCCGCACACCGGAAACGCTGATCAGCAAGCGCCGCGCGCCGGAAGAGCCTGTTCGCGAGGAGATCGTTGCCACTCCGGCGCCGCCGCCGGCGCCCCCAACGCAGCCCCCGATCGCACAACAACCTCGGACAGTACAACAAGCGATGCCAATGCGAGTGCCGATCACGGTCAACGTGCCCTTCGATATCTATCTGCCTGAAGTGGTCGAGCCGGTTCCCGCACCGCAGCTGGAAGTGCAGCAGCAGCCGGTTGCTGTAGCACCCGTCGAAACCACGCTGCGCGCTGCATCGGAGCTTTCCACCATCTCGGATTTCGCTTTCTGGGAGGTCATGGCCTTCGAGGAGACGGATGCCGAGCCGGCGCGCGCGCCCATGATCAACCTGCCGCAGGCCGAGCCTGAATCTATTACTTCGCGCTTCCGCATCATGGAATGGCGTCCGGGCCGTCATAATCCGGCACCGGTGATACCACGCGCCGCCCCGCCTGCCGCCGCTGCACCCGTCCGGGCTGCGCGTCCGCCGGCGGCCGTAGCGCCCCAGGCTCGTCCTCCGCTGGCCCGCCCTCCGCTCGGCAAGGCTCCCATCGCCCAGCCGCCCGTCGCCGAGCAGCCAGCCGCACAATCTCCCGTCATCCAGCCTAAGCTGCCGCAGGCCGAACTGCCGCCGGCATCGCGTGTCGAAATCGCCGCCGCTGCCCCGTCGCCGCTTCGCCCTGCCCGCATGATCGTCGAAAAGGTCGATGCATCCGGCTACGAATTCCCGCCACGTGCTCTGTTGCAGGAGCCGCCGGAGCGGCTTGGCGAGATCATGTCGCAGGAAACGCTGGAGCAGAATGCCGGCCTCCTGGAAAGCGTGCTGGAGGATTTCGGCATCAAGGGCGAGATCATCCATGTCCGCCCCGGTCCTGTCGTCACGCTTTACGAATTCGAGCCGGCGCCCGGCGTGAAATCGTCCCGCGTCATCGGCCTTGCCGATGATATCGCCCGCTCCATGTCGGCGCTTTCCGCCCGTGTCGCCGTCGTTCCCGGCCGCAACGTCATCGGCATCGAATTGCCAAACGTGACGCGCGAAACCGTCTATTTCCGCGAGATGATCGAAAGCGACGATTTCGACAAGAGCGGCTACAAACTGGCGCTCGGCCTCGGCAAGACGATCGGCGGCGAACCCGTGATCGCCGAACTGGCCAAGATGCCGCACCTGCTCGTCGCCGGCACCACCGGCTCGGGCAAATCCGTCGCCATCAACACCATGATCCTGTCGCTGCTCTACCGCATGACGCCGGAACAGTGCCGCCTGATCATGGTCGATCCCAAGATGCTGGAACTCTCCGTCTATGACGGCATCCCGCACCTGCTGACGCCGGTCGTCACCGATCCCAAGAAGGCCGTCATGGCGTTGAAATGGGCGGTGCGCGAGATGGAAGAGCGCTATCGCAAGATGTCGCGTCTCGGTGTCCGCAATATCGACGGCTATAACGGCCGCGTCTCGCAGGCCCGCGAAAAGGGCGAGACCATCCATATCATGGTCCAGGTCGGTTTCGACCGGCAGACCGGTGCACCGATCGAGGAGCAACAGGAGCTGGACCTCGCGCCGATGCCCTATATCGTCGTCATCGTCGACGAAATGGCCGACCTGATGATGGTCGCCGGCAAGGAGATCGAAGGCGCGATCCAGCGTCTGGCGCAGATGGCTCGCGCCGCCGGCATCCATCTCATCATGGCGACCCAGCGTCCGTCGGTCGATGTCATCACCGGCACGATCAAGGCGAACTTCCCGACCCGCATCTCCTTCCAGGTCACCTCGAAGATCGACAGCCGTACGATTCTCGGCGAGCAGGGCGCAGAACAGCTGCTCGGCCAGGGCGACATGCTGCATATGCAGGGCGGCGGCCGCATTGCCCGTGTCCACGGTCCTTTCGTTTCCGACGCTGAAGTCGAGAAGGTCGTCGCACATCTGAAGACGCAGGGCCGTCCGGAATATCTCGATACGGTCACGGCCGGCGAGGATGAAGAGGGCGAGGATGAAGAGGAAGGTGCCGTCTTCGACAAGAGCGCCGCAGGCGCCGAGGATGGCGACGAACTCTATCAGCAGGCCGTCAAGGTCGTCATGCGCGACAAGAAATGCTCGACCTCCTATATCCAGCGTCGTCTCGGCATCGGCTATAACCGTGCCGCCTCGCTCGTCGAGCGCATGGAGAAGGAAGGGCTGGTCGGTCCGGCAAACCATGTCGGCAAGCGCGAGATCGTCTCGGGGCGCGGCGACAGCGAATAGTCGTCGCGGCGCAGGAGATCAGGCAAGTGCTGCGAGGCGAAGCGTCTCCAGCACGAAGTCTCGTTTGCCGCCGGTATAATAATCCCAATTGTCATTGGCCTCGCTCATCAGCTTCAGCTTGAGCGCGGCATAGGCATCTGCCCGTTCCGGATGGGAGCGCAGGTAGTCGCGGAAGATGATCCGGTCTCGCAGCACCACATTGTCAGTGGTACAGAGATAGAGCCGGGCGCCGTACGAGCCCTTGCCACTGGTAAACGTCCAAGTCTGCTGCTGGTATTTGTCGCCGTGGAAAGTGTAAACGCCAAGTGTTTCGACGCGCTTGATCGCCTCGGGAAGGGCATCCTCGTCCGCAAAGGCGGCATGCAGGTCGATCTTCGGCTTGGCCGCCAGTCCGGGAACGGAAGTGCTGCCCACATGGTGAAAAGCGGGCGCGAGGTCGGCCAGTAGCGGCTCAAGCTCGCAGGCGATGTCTTTAAAGAGAGAAGGCCATTCCGGGTTATAGTCGACAACCTGAATGGCCATTCTCATCTCCCCATGCCGTCTAGGCGATTTCCTTCAGGAAGCCGTCGAGGATATCGATCATCCGGCGCTCGGCTTCTTCCAGAGAATCGCTGTTATCGAGTTCCACGACATCATATTCGCCGCGGACTGTCAGCGGGCCGCGCGCGAGGCGGGCCATGATATCCTCATGCGTTTCGCGGCCGCGTGCTTCCAGCCGGCCGGCCAGAACTTCCGGGCGAGCTGTGACGTTGATGACTTTCAGCCGCGGGAAGGCAGCCTGGAAGCGGTGCAGCGCCGAGCGCGAACCATTGGCGACAACGACGTGGCCCCGCGAAAGCGCGACCGAAACCTCTGCGGGAATGGCGTATTTGAGGCCGTGCGCCTCCCACCAGACGGCAAAGGCGCCAGCCTGTTCCATCGAAGCGAATCCGGCATCCGAAACGGCGAGATGGTCCTCGCCGCCGGCATCGCCGTCGCGGGTGATGACGCGGCGGGTGAAATGCACGTCTTCACGATGTTCGAAATGTTTCGCGGCAAGGTTCATCAGCGTGTCCTTGCCGGCACCGCTCGGGCCGACGACGACGACCATGATGCCTTTTTCGGCGCCAGCGCCCGGATGGGGTTCGTGGGACATCATCATGCGACACGGCGTCCTTCGCGCCAGACGGAGCGCGTCACCGGCACGCCATGCGAGCGGTGAACGCGGACGAGATCGGCACGCAGGCCGGTTTCGATACGGCCGCGGTCGTTGAGGCTGACGGTGCGCGCCGGCGTCGCCGTGACCATGGCGATCGCCCTTGGCAGCGTGATGCTCTCGACTTCGTCGGCAAGGATGAAGGGCGCATGCAGCAGGCTGAGCGGCACGTAATCGGAGGAAAGTACGTCGAGCACGCCGAGCTTGGCGAGATCGCGGGCAGCGATATTGCCGGAATGCGACTTGCCGCGCACAATGTTCGGCGCACCCATCAGCACGCTCATGCCGTTTCCATGCGAAAGCTGGGCGGCTTCGACGCTGGTCGGGAATTCGGCCAGGCGAACGCCGTTTTCGATCGCTTCATCGACATGGGCCGATGTCGCATCGTCATGGCTCGCGACGGTGATGCCGCGTTCGGCGCAGACCTTGGAGATCGCATCGCGGTTCGGCGTCGAGTTGCGCTCGGATTCGGCGATGCGGCGAGCACAGAAACGGGCGAATTCCTCGTCCGTCAGGCCGCGCTTCTTCTGATAGTAATAGGTGTACTGGTCCATCGTCTGGAACTGGCGTTGGCCGGGCGCGTGGTCCATCAGCGAGACGAGGCGGACGTAAGGGTCCTTCTCGAAATCGGCAAAGTGCTGCAGTACGTTGTCGGCCGAAACTTCGCAGCGCAGATGGAGCAGGTGCTCGGCGCGCAGGCGCCCTTCCTTTTCGGCAGACTGGATGGCATCGGCCATATCGCGCATTTCGCCATGTTCGAAGCCGCCGTCCTCATCCGCGCCCATGCGCAGGCAGTCGAAGACCGTGGTGATGCCCGACGTGACGATCTGCGCGTCATGGGCCTGGATCGCCGCCGTCTTGTCCCAGCGCACGCCCGGACGCGGCGAGTAGTGGCCTTCCAGGTGATCGGTGTGCAGCTCGACGAGGCCGGGGATGATGTAATCACCCTCAAAATCTTCGCCGGCTACGGAATTGCCCTCGGAAATATCGGCAATCTTGCCGTCACGGATGAGGATAGAGCCGGAGAGAATATCGTTCTCGAGAACGATGCGGGCGTTTGAAAGAACGGTTTCTTTGCTCATATCGGAAAACTTTCAGCTTTTGGCGCCAGCAAGAGGCAGCCATGTGTGGACTTTGAAGGGCGCGCCGCGCGCCTCTTCGCTAAAGACGGCAAGGCCGGAAATACGAAGCGGCCTGCCCGTGAATTCTGCGAAACGCTCCGTAAGGATCGTCTTCATCACCTCTGCCCGCTCTTCCGGCACCGGACCGGTCAGCGTCATGTGGAAGCGGAAATCATCCATGACATAGGGATAGCCCCAGCGCACGAGATTATTGCGTTGGCTTTCGCTGAGCTTTTCCGGCTTGCGCCTGGCAATATCGGCCTCGGAAAGCGCTGCCCGGAAAGGTTCGAAGGACTTTACCACCGATGCGGCGAAATCCTGAAGCGGCTGATGGAGCGATCCCGGTACGAGTGCAAAGAAGTGACCGAGCTGGCCGAGCACCAGTTCCGGAATGTCGAAAGCCGGCGTCTTGGCGGCGAAATCCTCGACCACCGCCAGCAGGTCTTTTTCGGTCACCGAAGAGGCAAGCTCGAAGGGTGCCTTGATCGTCGCGTGAAAGGCGTAACGGCGCGGATCGGCCGTCAGCTCGAATTGTTCGGCGGCCGGCAGCAGCTCATGATCGGGCGCAGGATAGGTCTCGCCGGTAAAGGCATCGCGGCCAAGCCAAACGGAGGCCGCATCCGTCAGGGGGTGATCCTTAGACGGCGAAAAATAGAGAGCGTAGCGCAAGGCTTTTATCCTGGAGATCGTCCGAACGGGGAGCGCAATGTGCAGTGATTTGGCGGTGAACCGCAAGCACGCACCGGCTAAAAGATTTCCATGACAGAATGATGATGACGGCGAGGCCGTCATCATCTTTTGCAGTGCCTCAGTGGCCGGACTTGGTGCCCATCAGGCGCTGGCGAAGCGCGTTCGAGGCCATGTCGAACAGGAACACGACGATCAGGATGAGAATGACCATATAGGCCACGTTTTCCCAGTTTGCGTTGGTGCGCATCGCTTCCCAGAGCTTGAGGCCGATACCGCCGGCACCGACCGCACCGATGATCGTCGCACCGCGCACATTCGATTCCCACTGATAGAGCGTCTGGCTGACGATCACAGGGACGATCTGCGGCATGACGCCGTAACGATGCACGAGGGTCGTCGAGGCGCCGGTCGACTTCACGCCTTCGCGCGGCTTGTTGTCGATATTCTCAAGGCCTTCGGAGTAGAGCTTGCCGAGCGTGCCGGTCTCGGTGAGGAAGATTGCGCCCGAGCCGGCAAGCGGGCCGGGGCCGAAGGCGCGGGTCAGGAACAGTGCCCAGATCAGCATGTCGACCGAGCGCAGGAAGTCGAAGAAGCGCTTCAGCACCTGGTTCAGTACGCGGTTCGGCGTGATGTTGCGCGCTGCCATGAAGGCCAGCGGGAAGGCCACGACCGAGCCGAGCAGCGTGCCGAGGAAGGCCATCACGATCGTCTGGAACAGCTTGGTCCAGACGTCGCCATGCTGCCAGGCGCTGTTGTTCCAGATGTTGTCGAAGGCAAGCGACAGGTTGGACTGACCGGGTTCGATGCGCGGGCCTGAGACGATGAGGCTGATGACCTCGCTTGCCGGCTTGTCGAAGAAGGGCGACTGCGTGTCGAAGACGAAATTTGCCCAACCAAGGAAGCGCTTGCGGACCTTGACGCGATCGACGGAGATGCTGACATCGCCGGCGAAGCCGAGATCGGCAAGCACGTTGTCGTCATAGACGGTCATCCAGTTCGGAACCGGACCGATGACCTTCGGCGCACCGCTGGAAACCTCGACGGGAACGCTGATGCCGTGTGCCGTGATGGTGGTTTCAGTCTTGGTGACGGTCACGGTGCGGTTGGTGCCGCTGACGGAGACGACCACGCTGCCATCGGCATTGTTGGTAACCCAATCCGGATGCGGATCATCGCCGAGCGGCGAGAAGCGCGGATAACGCGTCTCGATCGAGCCGTCGTCGTGGATGCGGAATTCCGGCTGCACGTCGTAGCTCACCCATTGGCTGAGATAGATGCCTACGCGCTCCCAATGCGCATCGGCGAGCAGCTTCGGCAGTTCGAAGAACCAGACGGCATAGAGGCCGTAGAGCAGCGTCGCGAGCACGATCAGCAGGCCGCCGAAGCGCTGGCCGAACGACCGGTGGAAATATTCCGGATAGCGCGTTTCGATCTCGTGCATGCGGTTTGCGTCGATCACCGTCATGGCGGGCCTCAATGTTGCAGGAGGAAGGCGTGCTCGCCGACAAGACGGCGGCGCAGCCAGGCAGAGAACTGATCGACAGCGACGATCGTCACGAAGAGCAGCAGGACGAGCGCCACGGTCTTGGCGCCGAAGCCGCGCGAGATCGAGAGCTTCAGCTCCTCACCGATACCGCCGCCGCCGACGGCGCCGATGATGGTCGAGGCACGCACGTTGATCTCGAGGCGCAGCAGCGCATAGGAGGCGAAGTTCGGCATCACCTGCGGCATGGCGGCGAAACGTACGCGCTCGAACCAGTTGGCGCCGACGGCCTTCATGCCTTCGTCCGGTTTCATGTCGATATTTTCGGCGACTTCGTAGAACAGCTTGCCGAGCGCGCCGATCGTGTGAAGGCTGACGGCGATGATGGCCGCGACAGGGCCGATCGACAGGATGGCCGAAAACAGGCCGGCAATGACGATTTCCGGGAAGGCGCGCAGGAATTCCATCACGCGCTTGGAGACGACGCGCAGCGGCCAGGACGAGGTCAGGTTGCGCGCGGCAAAGAAGCTCAAGGGAACGGCGAAGATGAAGCCGATGATGGTGGAAACCAGCGCCACGTTGATCGTGATGATCATCAGCTCGAAATATTCGGGAATGTAGAAATCACCCCAGACATAGACGCGGCCCTTGAAGAAATTGAATTCCTCGCCGCCCTTGTCGTTCGGGCTGGCTATGTCGAAAAGCGCGCGCCAGACGTCCGACCAGTCCTTCGGGATCAGCCAGCTCAGGAAGTCGAAGAGGTGCGGAAGGCGTTCGAAAAAATGACCGGCATTGCTTTCGTCGGCAAAACGCACGGAGCTGATGAAGGCCGCGAGCAGGATCACCAGACCGAGGATCGTGTAGAAACGCCGCCGGGCGATCATCTTGTCCCAGGCGGTGGCGATATCCTTCGTGCTCTGCATCGGCACATGCGGTTGTGTATCGGCAATAGTCATGAGCGCCTCGCCTCCTGCATAATTTCATCCTTAANNTTAAGGATGAAATTATGCAGCTATTTAAAGTGATACAGCGTCCTTTGCGCGTCTGACGCACGGCGCTGTAGTCACAAGAAAAAGGGCGGCCGTTGCCGGCCGCCCCGTACACGGATTGCGCAATTAGCCGCCGATAGCAGCCTTACGAACGTCTACAACAGCGTTGTAGAAGTCGTGCTTGACCGGGGCGTAGCCCTTGTAGTCGCCGCCTTCAACAGCTGCGAAGCACTTGTGGTCCTTCTCCGGCAGAGCCATGAAGAAGTCGGTGAGCTTCTTCTGCCACTCTTCGCCGAGAGCGTTACGAACGACGAGCGGGCCGTTCGGGATCAGCGGCGAACGCCATACTTCAACCAGCTTGTTCGGGTCGACAGCACCCTTGTCGACTTCCTTGCGGAAGGTACCGGAGGTGTAGCCGTCCTTGAAGTCGCCGATGCCCGAGGAGTCGTCAACAGCAACGTCAACCTTGCCGTCGTAAGCTGCGAGCAGGTTGTTCTCGTGACCACCGTTGAACTGCGTGGAAGCGAAGAATTTGTCGTTCGGCATGCCCGTGTCCTTCGGGATCTGCGTCAGCGGAACGAGGTAGCCCGAGGTGGAGTCCGGATCGGCGTAGCCGAGCTTCTTGCCCTTGGCGTCCTTGATCGTCTTGATGCCGGAGGACTTCAGAGCGAGACCGATCGAGTAGTAACCCGTCGAGCCGTCCTTCTGCTGCGTCGTCAGGATCGGCGTAACAGCCTTTTCATCCTTCAGGTAAACAGCTGCATAACCGGAAGCGCCGAGTTCTGCGAAGTCGAGCGTGCCGCCGAGGAGGCCCTGGATAACGCCGTCATAGTCGGCAGCCGGGAAGAGCGAAACCTTCTCGAAGCCGAATTCCTGCTTCAGGTGGTCTGCAAGGCAGGCGTAGTTGCGCAGGCGGTCGGTTTCATTTTCGCCGCCGAGAATGCCGACGCGGAATTCCTTGACGTCAGCAGCATTGGCAGCGCCGGCTGCGAGCGACAGAAGCGCCGTCGCAGCAAAAAGTGCTTTCTTCAACATGGGTTCTCTCCTGAATGACCGGGGCTCGGTCGTTTTGTTAAGAAGAAATGTGCCCTTGACGCGGGCATTCGATCGCGGCCGTCCCTCTCACAGACCGGCCAGCGCCAGCGGTTGGTTGCCGGCGGATTCGTTTTCCGCTCCTTCCGGAGCGATATTGATTGCGGTCGAGGTCATCGTTTCGTCGATGCCCGCACCGTCCTTGTCCGTACCGTAGATATCCTTCACCGCCTCGGTGGTCAGTTCGGAGGGCTTGCCGTCGAAAACGACGCGGCCACCTGCCATGCCGACGATGCGTTCGCAGTAGTTGCGCGCCGTATCGAGCGTATGCAGGTTGGTGACGACGGTGATGCCTTCGCGCTCGTTGATGTCACGCAGCGCGTCCATGACGATCTTGGCGTTCAGCGGGTCGAGCGAGGCGATCGGCTCATCGGCCAGAACCATCTTCGGGTTTTGCATCAGCGCGCGGGCGATGGCGACACGCTGCTGCTGGCCGCCCGAAAGCGTGCCGGCTGCCTGCAGCGCCGTCTGCTCGATGCCGAGGCGCTCGAGTGCTGCAATCGCCTGGATGCGCTCTTCACGGGTGAAGACGTTGAGCAGGCTAAGGACCGTCGAGCGGTGGTTCAGGCGGCCGAGCATGACGTTGGTCAGAACGTCCAGGCGCGGCACGAGATTGAACTGCTGGAAGATCATCGCGCAGTCGCGCTGCCAGTTGCGCAGCGCCTGGCCGCGAAGGCCGGAAACCTCGACACCACCGAAATGGATGGTGCCGGAGGAGGGTTCCTGCAGGCGGTTGATCATGCGCAGGAGCGTGGACTTGCCAGCACCCGAACGGCCGATGATACCGACCATCTGGCCCTGTGGAATGTCCAGCGTTACGGAATCAACAGCGAGCTTCTTTCCGAACCGGCGTGTGACATTCTTCAGTTCGAACATCATGCTCTTCCTTCGCATTTCAACCTTGCGTCAGGGATCGCATTAGTCCCGCTTCGTGAACCTCGCATGTCAGTTTTGTGTAAGTCCTGTCACAAAACTCTGCACTGCAGCATTGTGCTCAGCCACCGTAGCGCGAGAGGAAGTCTTCGGCCCCGAGCGCCCGGAAATCCGCCAGTGCATGGCGCAGTCGATCATGCTCCCAGTCCCACCAGGCAAGCCTGTCCATGCGTTCGCCCACCTCTTTCGAGAAGCGCTCGCGGATGAGCTTGGCGGGTACCCCGCCGACGATCGTATAGGGGGCGACGTCCTTGGAGACGACGGCACCGGCGCCGATGACGGCCCCGTTACCCACAGTCACGCCGGGCAGGATCGTCGCCCCGTGCCCGATCCACACATCGTTGCCGATCACGACCCGGTTGGAGCGGCGCCATTCGAAGAATTCGCTCTCCATGTCGGCATCCGGCCAGTAGTCGACGGCGCGGTAGGTGAAGTGGTGCAGCGTCGCGCGCCAGGTCGGGTGATTGGTGGCATTGATGCGCACTGCGGCCGCGATATTGACGAACTTGCCGATCGTCGCGCACCAGATGGAGCCGTCCTGCATGATGTAGGAATAGTCGCCGAACTCCACCTCGCTGATGCGGCAGCGTTCGGAGACTTCCGTATAGCGGCCGAAACTCGAATTGGAGACGGAGGCGGTCTCGTGGAAATAGGGCTCGATGCCCAGCTTGCGGCTCATGCTGCGATCGCCTTTCGCGGGGAGAATTGCTGAACGTCGAGAATGCGGTCGGCGACGGCCTCGCGCACTTCCTCGTCGTGGAAGATGCCGAGGAGCGCCACGCCCGCCTTCTTCTTTTCCTCGATCATGCCGACGACGACGGCGCGGTTCTTCGCATCGAGCGATGCGGTCGGCTCATCGAGCAGCAGGATCATGTGATCGGTGATGAAGCCGCGGGCGATATTGACGCGCTGCTGCTCGCCGCCCGAGAAGGTGGAGGGCGGCAGCTGCCAGAGCGCTTCCGGCAGGTTGAGCTTTTCGAGCAATGCTGCAGCCTTCTGCCGGGCGCTGTCTGTCGCTTCACCGCGTGCGAGCAGCGGTTCGGCGACGACATCGACGGCGGCAACACGCGGCACGGTGCGCAGGAACTGGCTGACGTAACCGAGCGTGTGGCGCCGCACGTCGATGATGGTGCGCGGGTCGCCGGCGGCAAGATCGACGATCTTGCCCTTGTGGTTGACGAGGATCTGCCCGCTATCGACGGCATAATTGCCGTAGATCATCTTGAGCAGCGAGCTTTTGCCGATGCCCGAGGGGCCACCGAGCACGACGCATTCGCCCGATGCGACCGAGAAGGAGACATCCGAGACGACCGGCAGTTTGAGGCCGTCGCGCAGGTGCATGGTGAAGCTCTTGGCGACTTCTGAAACGACGAGAGGCGTTGCCATTTTCTTAAACCTGCAGGATCGAGGAAACGAGAAGCTGGGTATAGGGCTCGCGTGGGTCGTCCAGCACGCGGTCGGTCAGACCCTGCTCAATGACGAGGCCGTCCTTCATCACCATCATGCGATGCGACAGAAGGCGGGCGACGGCGAGGTCGTGGGTGACGATGATGGCCGAGAGGCCGAGATCGTTGACGAGGGTGCGCACCAGGTCGAGCAGGCGTGCCTGCACCGAAACGTCGAGACCGCCGGTCGGCTCGTCCATGAAGACGAGGCGCGGGCCGGTGACGAGGTTGCGGGCGATCTGCAGGCGCTGGCGCATGCCGCCGGAAAAGGCACGCGGCTGGTCGTCGATACGGCCGGCGTCGATTTCGACGCGCTCCAGCCAGTCGATCGCGGTCGAGCGGATCTTGCCGTAGTGCCGGTCGCCGATCGCCATCAGGCGTTCGCCGACATTGGCGCCGGCAGAGACCGTCATGCGCAGTCCGTCGGCAGGGTTCTGGTGCACGAAGCCCCAGTCCGTGCGCATCAGGAAGCGGCGCTCGGCCTCGTTCATGTGGTAGAGGTCACGGTAATTGCCGTCGCGCATGTGGTACTCGACGCTGCCGGTCGTCGGCATCAGCCGGGTGGAGATGCAGTTGAGCAGCGTCGTCTTGCCCGAACCGGATTCACCGACGATGGCGAGCACTTCGCCCGGCCAGAGCTCGAAGGAGACGTTCTTGCAGCCGATGCGGTTGCCGTAGAACTTCGAGAGGTCGTTGACTTTGAGAAGCGGTATTTCGGTCATTCTGCAGCCTCCCGGGCCAGCATTTCGCCGGCATGTCCATGTGCCCGGCGATCGTCGCAATAGTCGGTGTCGGAGCAGACGAACATGCGCCCGCCCTTGTCGTCGAGGATCACCTCGTCGAGATAGACTTCCTCGGCGCCGCAGAGCGCGCAGGGCTTGCCGAAGCGCTGGATCTCGAAAGGATGGTCTTCGAAATCGAGGCTGACGACGTCAGTATAGGGCGGCACGGCATAGATGCGCTTTTCGCGGCCGGCGCCGAAGAGTTGCAGCGCCTCGGACTTGTGCATCTTCGGATTGTCGAATTTCGGCGTCGGCGACGGGTCCATCACGTAACGGCCGTTGACCTTCACCGGATAGGCATAGGTGGTGGCGATGCGGCCGTTGCGGGCGATATCCTCGTAGAGCTTCACATGCATGAGGCCGTATTCTTCCAGCGCATGCATCTTGCGCGTCTCGGTCTCGCGCGGTTCGAGGAAGCGCAGCGGTTCCGGGATCGGCACCTGGTAGACGAGAACCTGACCGGCTCCGAGTTTTTCTTCCGGTATGCGGTGGCGCGTCTGGATGATCGTCGCGTCCTTGGTATGGGTCGTGACGGCGACATTGGCGACCTTCTGGAAGAAGGCACGGATGGAGACGGCATTCGTCGTGTCGTCGGCACCCTGGTCGATGACCTTGAGAACGTCGTCAGGCCCGATAATGGCCGCCGTCACCTGCACGCCGCCGGTGCCCCAGCCGTAGGGCATCGGCATTTCTCTGCTGGCGAAGGGCACCTGATAGCCGGGAATGGCGATCGCCTTAAGGATGGCGCGGCGGATCATACGCTTGGTCTGTTCGTCGAGATAGGCGAAATTGTAGGTGGCGAGATCACTCATTCGGCGGCCTCCTTCATGTCATCGCCGCTATTGCGGGCGGCTTCGAAATCGCGGCGCATGCGGCGGACGAGGTCGAGTTCGGCCTGGAAGTCCACATAATGCGGAAGCTTCAGGTGCTCGACGAAGCCGGTCGCCTGCACGTTGTCGGAATGGGAAATGACGAACTCTTCGTCCTGTGCCGGCGCGGTGATATCCTCGCCGAGCTCTTCGGCGCGCAGCGCGCGGTCCACCAGCGACATGGCCATCGCCTTGCGCTCGCTCTGGCCGAAGACCAGGCCATAACCGCGGGTAAACTGCGGCGGCGCCTTGGCCGAACCCTTGAACTGGTTGACCATCTGGCATTCGGTCAGCTGGATCGGCCCGAGCGAAACGGCAAAGCCGAGTTCCGGCACGTCGAATTCCACCTCGACCTCGCCGATGCGGATTTCACCGGTGAAGGGGTGGTTGCGGCCATACCCGCGCTGGGTGGAATAGCCGAGCGCCAGCAGGAAGCCTTCGTCGCCGCGGGCCAGCGCCTGAAGGCGAAGATCGCGCGTCATCGGAAATTCCATCGGCTCGCGCGTCAGGTCGCCCGTCTCGTGATCCTCGGGCAACTCGCCGTCGTTCTCGATCAGCCCTTCCTGGCCGAGGATTTCGGAGACGCGCATGACGCGGCCGGTTTCCGCCTCGCGCTGTGCCGGCTCTTCCACGGCTTCGTCCGAGAGCAGCGAGGGATCGAGCAGGCGGTGCGTATAGTCGAAGGTGGGCCCAAGCAGCTGGCCGCCCGGAAGATCCTTGTAGGTGGCGGAGATGCGGCGCTCGATCTGCATATTGGCGGTATCGAGCGGCTTGGAATAGCCGAAGCGTGGCAGCGTCGTGCGGTAAGCGCGCAGCAGGAAGATCGCCTCGATCATGTCGCCGCGCGCCTGGCGCACGGCGAGTGCGGCCAGCGTGCGGTCGTAGAGCGAAGCTTCGGCCATGACGCGGTCGACGGCAAGCGATAGCTGTTCGACGATCTGCTCGATGCCGATGGCGGGCACGGAGCGGTCGCCGCGCCGGCGGTCGGCGAGCAGGCGGTGAGCATTGGCGATGGCGGCCTCGCCACCCTTGACGGCAACATACATGAGCTCAGATCTCCGTTGCTGTGATCTTGGTGGTGCGCGGCAGGCAGAGGAAACGCTTGCCCGCCGTCAGCACGATGTCGATGCCGCGCGGGAAGAGGGCGCGGTTTTCCGTCCATAGGCGCAGGAACGTTTCCGGCAGGCCGACAGGCGCAATCTCCGTTACGCTCTGGATACCCGGTCCCATCAGGGCGAGACGACGTCCGCCTTCCAGATCGGCAAGCTCGATCACCACAGTGGTGGAACGGTCAGGATATTCCTGCGTGCCGGCGGCAAACAGACCGAAGGTGGAAAGCATCGTACCGGCCTCGACGAAGGCGAAGCGCGCTTCGGCCTTCTCGGCCGTCAGCGGCGCGCCGGTATGAAAGCCCAGCCATTCCGGGATCGCCGACTTCGCAAGTCCGGCCGAAAGCCAGACGGGGGTATCGTGATCGCAAAGCGTCAAGCCGATCGCGCCGGCGGCAATGCCGAGCGGTGCCGGCGCTGTCACGTCGGCTTCGACCGTCTGGATCGTGCCGGGCCGGGACATGCCGTCCATCAGCATCTTGAAGACGCTCTGGGCCTGGAAGACTGGTTCGGCGAAGCCGCCGGTCAGAACATCGGTCTTGGCACTCATCAGTTGTCTCCCCGCACCATAGTGAAGAAATCGACGCGGGTCGCGGCCGTCTCCTCGGCCTTGCGACCGGCCTCGTTGGCGATCCGCCGTGCGATCGGCGACAGCAGCTTGCTCTCGACGAAGCCCTTGGTCGCCTCCTCCTGCCAGAGCGCATCGAAGATAGCCGAAAGGCGGGCCTTTTCGCGATCCGTGCCGAGCGCCTGCGCATGGCCGACGGAACCTGAGCCAAGGCGAACGGTCGCGCGTGTCACCGTGACTTCGCCGAGATTGAAGGGGGCGCCGCCGCCGCCGATGCGGCCGCGAACCATGACGAGGCCCGTTTCCGGGCCGCGCACCGGCTGCGCCGCCGGCTTTTCGGCAAGCGCATCCCACGCCGCCAGCAATTCCTGTGTCTCAGCGCGCGCCAGCAGGTCGACGGTGCGTTTGCGTCCGTTGTCTGTCTGCGCCGCAGCCTCTGTCTTCTCTGCTGTCGTCATCGTTTTTTCCTCGAAATGTCTATTGATATAGACAACCATACAAGCTATACCTATCCCTAAATCGGCGAGGTGACAAGCGTGTGACACGTCGTGCCCGAAAATGAGCTGAAAGGCGTAGAATGGCAGGCATGAAGCAGGTGCAGAGGCAGACGGGCGTGGCGCTCTGGCGGCAGATCGCCGACAGGATCCGCGAGGCGATCGGCAGCGGCGCCTATGACGAAACCGGCATGGTGCCGCCGGAGACCTTTCTGGCGCAGCAGTTCGGCGTCAACCGCCATACGGTGCGCAGCGCCCTTGCGGCCCTTGCCCAGGAAGGCATCGTGCGGGCGGTGCAGGGCCGCGGTACGCTGATCGAACGCAAGGAGCGTCTGAACTTTCCGATCAGCCGCCGCACCCGCTTTACCGATGGTCTGGGCGACCAGGCGCGCGAGACGCACGCGCTGCTGCTTGGCCATGCGGAAGAACTGGCCGATGCCGAGATCGCCCGCTGGCTGCGCATCGAGCCGGGCACGCCGGTCATCCGGTTGGAAACGGTTCGCGATGCGGACAAACGGCCTGTCGCACGCGGCACGAGCTGGTTTCCGGCCGCCCGTTTTGCCGGTCTCGTCGAAATCTATCGCCAGACCGAATCCGTTACCAAGACTTTCGCGGCCCTTGGCTTGCAGGACTATGTGCGCGCCACGACGGAGATCACCGCCGCCCATGCCGATTCCGGCGACATTGCCGATCTGGAACTGACGCCCGGTGCCATTCTCCTGATTACCAAGGCGATGAACACCGATCTCGAAGGCGTGCCGGTGCAATATTCGATCAGCCGCTTTGCCGCCGATCGCGTCCAGTTCACCATCGAGAACTGAAAACGAAAGGCCGGGCGCAAGCCCGGCCTTGAACCTTATCGATGCTCGATCGCGCTCAGTGCGCGCCGGACATATCCCCAAGCACTTCCTTCGACGCCACCGTCGAATCTGCCTTCAGCTTGTAGACCATCGGCACGCCGGTCGCGAGATTGAGCGACAGGACCTGCTCGCGGCTGAGCTTGTCGAGAACCATGACGAGCGAGCGCAGCGAATTGCCGTGTGCGGCCACCAGAACCTTCTGGCCGGCAAGCACGCGCGGCAGGATTTCCGTGAGGTAATATGGCCAGACGCGCGCGCCGGTATCGCGCAGGCTTTCGCCGCCCGGAGGCGGGATGTCGTAAGAGCGGCGCCAGATATGGACCTGCTCTTCACCCCACTTGGCGCGGGCGTCGTCCTTGTTGAGGCCGGAGAGATCGCCATAGTCGCGCTCGTTCAGCGCCTGGTCGCGGATCGTCTCGAGGTTGGGCTGGCCGACCTTGTCGAGGATCAGCTTCAGCGTGTGCTGGGCGCGCACCAGCGCCGAAGTGAAGGCGATATCGAACGTGATGCCGTAATCGGCAAGCGCCTGGCCGCCGGTTGCGGCTTCCTGGATGCCGAGCTCGGTCAGATCGGGATCTTTCCAACCGGTGAAGAGATTCTTGAGATTCCAGTCGCTCTGCCCGTGGCGAACGAGGACGAGGGTACCGCTCATGAAAAATGCCTCCTACAAATGATCAATGGGAAGAAAGCCCGAGAACGTCGAGCATGGAATAGAGCCCCGGTTTTTTCTCGCGCGCCCAGAGGGCTGCCTTGATGGCGCCGCGCGCAAAGATCGACCGGTCGGTTGCGCTGTGCGACAAGGTCACGGTCTCGCCTTCGCCGGCAAAGAGCACCGAATGCTCGCCGATGACGGAGCCGCCGCGCAGCGTTGCAAAGCCGATCGTCCCGGCCTCACGCGCGCCGGTATGGCCGTCGCGCACCCGCACGGATTTCGAGCCGAGATCGATGGCGCGGCCCTTGGCTGCGGCGTTGCCGAGCAGCAGCGCGGTGCCCGAGGGCGCATCGACCTTGCGCTTGTGATGCATTTCGAGAACTTCGATATCCCAGTCGGCGGGATCGAGCGCCTGTGCCGCCTGCTGCACGAGAACGCTGAGCAGGTTGACGCCGAGGCTCATATTACCCGACTTGACGATGCGGGCATGGCGCGCCGCCGCTGCGATCTTTGCATCATCCTCTTCCGAGCAGCCGGTCGTGCCGACCACATGGACGATGCGGGCCTGCGCGGCAAGACCGGCAAATTCGATGGACGCTGAGGGCGAGGTGAAGTCGAGCACGCCTTCGGCATGCAGGAACGCCGCCAGCGGGTCCTCGCCGATGATAATGCCGTTGGCCCCAAGGCCGGCAACCTCACCAGCGTCCTTGCCGATGAAGGGTGAGCCCGGCCGCTCGATCGCCGCATGCAGCGTCACGCCGTCGATGGAGTCGAGCAGACGGATCAGCGTCTGTCCCATGCGCCCCGCTGCTCCAACCACAACCAGTTTCATCGCAGCGTCGCTCATGTCAGTCCATCATCCCGATCAATATGAATCAGAAGCCGAAGGCCTCTGCAGATTGTTGAGGCGAGCGTAAAGTCCGTCGCTGACGTTCGCAAGCATCTCGTGATTGCCTTCTTCGACGACACGGCCCTGCTGCATCACGATGATCTTGTCGGCGCGCACGACGGTCGAAAGGCGGTGGGCGATAACGACGACCGTGCGGCCTGTCATGGCTTCGTCGAGCGCCTTCTGGACGGCCGCTTCCGATTCCGTATCGAGTGCCGATGTCGCCTCGTCGAGAAGCAGGATCGGCGCATTGCGCACCAGCGCGCGGGCAATCGAAAGCCGCTGGCGCTGGCCGCCGGAAAGCGTCACGCCGTTTTCACCGACGGGCGTATCGTAGCCTTGCGGCTGCGCGACGATGAAATCATGCGCATAGGCAAGCCGTGCAGACTTCTCGATCTCTTCGTCGCTGGCTTCCGGACGGCCGTAGCGAATATTGTCGCGGATCGTGCCTTCGAAGAGATAGGGCTGCTGCGACACATAGGCGAGCTGCCGGCGCAGCGACTGCTTGGTCACATGCGCGATATCCTGTCCGTCGATCAGGATCTGGCCTTCCTGCGGATCGTAGAAACGCGGAATGAGGCTGATCACGGTGGATTTGCCCGCACCGGACGGGCCGACGAGCGCCGTCGTCTTGCCGCCCTCGGCCGTCAGCGTCACCTTATCGAGCACGCTCTCGTTGCCATAGGCGAAGGAAACGTTGCGCAGCTCGATCTTCGCCTCGGTCACGACAAGCGGCTTTGCGTCTGGCAGTTCGCGCTGGCGCGGCTCCATGTCGAGCAGTTCGTAGATCATCCGCGCATTGACGACGGCGCGCTCCATCTGCACCTGCAGGCGGGCAAGGCGTCGCGCCGGATCATAGGCGAGCAGGAGAGCCGTGACGAAGGAGAAAAAGGCGCCTGGCGGCACGTTCTGATAGATCGAGCGATAGGCGGCGTAAGCAAGAACGCTGGCGACGGCAAAGCCCGCAAAAGTTTCCGTCAACGGCGAGGTGCGCTCGGAAAGCCGCGCGATCCTGTTCGCCCGGCCTTCGGCGGCCGCGATCAGCTTGTTGACCTTGTTTTCCAGCGCCTGTTCCATCGTGAACGCCTTGACGATGGAAATGCCCTGGATCGTCTCCTGCATGGCGCCGAGAACGTGGCTGTTGAGATTGACAGCCTCGCGCGTTGCCGAGCGCAGGCGCTTGGAAACGTAGCGCAGCGCATAGAGCAGCGGCGGCGCCAGGATGAACACGGCAAGGCTGAGCAGCGGATCCTGCACGACCATGACGCCGATCAGCGACACGAAGGTCAGCAGGTCACGCACGGTCGAGGTAATGGTGAGGTTCAAGACATCGCGGATGCCGGTGACGTTCTGGCTGACCTGGGCGGCGATATGGGCCGAGCGAGACTCGTTGTAAAAGCCGACCGAGAGCGTCATCAGGTGCGAATAGATGCGACGCTGGTAGCGGGCGACGATGTCGTTGCCGATCCGCGAGAGCGCTACACCCTGCCCGTAGCTCGCAAAGCCGCGCAGCATGAAGGCGACGAAGATCGACAGACAGATGATCCACACGACATCGGCACGCCGGTTGGCGAAGGCCTCATCGATGATCGCGCGCATGATCCACGCGGTAAAAGCCGTTGAAAGCGCCACGATGATCAGGCAGCCGATGGCGAAAACGTAACGCCAGAGATGGTCCCGGCCGTTTTCGGCAATGATACGTTTCAGGATGCCGGTCACGGTATCGCTGTTGACGTTTGGCTTTCTGCTGTCGGCGGCTTCCAAAAATAGGCTTCCTGTCAAAGGACCGCGCGCCGCAGACACGGCACGCATATTGGCGGGCTCTATAAAGAGTTGAAGAAGCTTTGGCTAGACGGGGCTTAGGCCCGCCAGCGCCGTCCATCTGTCGAAACGCCGAAGTTCGCCGGCATGCGAGCATAGGAGGAAAGGCCTGCCAGTGCTGCCAGCGGATGCGTCACGACATAGGTCGGGATGGTACGCAGCAGGGCCGAGTGCGGCGCTTTGTCCTCGAAGGCGGCCCGGAATTCCGGCTTCTTCAGCGCCGGCAGGATCTTCTGCGAGATGCCGCCAGAGAGATAGACGCCGCCGCGTGCCATGAAGAGCATCGCCATGTCGCCGGCCACGCGGCCGAGATAGGTCGAAAACAGCGAAACGGTCTCGACGGCGACCTTGTCGCTGCCGGCGAGCGCATGCGAGGTGATATCGGCCGGGTCGCTCATCGTCGGCGCAATGCCGTCCGCCGTGCAGATGGCGCGGTAGAGATTGACGATGCCGCGGCCGCAGAGAATCTGCTCGGCAGAAACGCGGCCCTCGATCGTCTCGATATGCGGGAAGATCTGATAGTCGCGCTCACTGCGCGGCCCGAGATCGACATGGCCGCCTTCGCCTGGAACCGGGATCCAGGTCGACTGCGTGTGAACGAGGCCGCCGACACCGAGGCCGGTGCCAGGCCCGAGCACGACGCGGGAGGCCACCATGTCACCCGAGGCATTGCCGATGCGCTCGCGGTTTTCATCCGAAAGGGCGGCAATCGCCAGCGCCTGGGCTTCGAAGTCGTTGACGATAAGCACATCGACGAGGCCAAGCCCGGCGATCATCGTCTTGGGACGCACCACCCAGGGGCAGTTGGTCAGCGGTATCTCATCGGCTTTGATCGGGCCGGCGACGGCGAGGATCGCCGAGCGCGGCTGCACGGAGGTCTTGTCGAACACGCCCTTCTGGATCGCCTCGTCGATCGTCTCGTAATCGGCGGTGCGCACATTGGGAAACTGCTTCGGCTCCGCATAGGCATCCGTCAGGATGGAGAAGCGGGCATTCGTGCCACCGATGTCGCCGATCAGGATCGGAAAGGGCAAAGGAGTAGAGGATGCAGTCATGGCCGGTTCCGTGCTGGTGCCCAAAGATCAGGCGTTAAGGGTAGGGAGAAGCTTTTCCGCTGTCGACTCGTTCAACGCCATCGGAATGTCGTAGACGATCGCCAGCCGCATCAGTGCCTTCACATCGACATCATGCGGCATCGGCGTCAGCGGATCTACGAAGAAGATGAGGGCGCTCACTTCGCCGGTCGAGATCAGCGCGCCGATCTGCTGGTCGCCGCCGAGCGGGCCGCTCTTCAGCCTGACAACGTCGAGGTCGGGAACCGCATCGAGCACGCGCCCGCCGGTCGTGCCGGTGGCAACGATTTTCCATTGGGCGAGGTGGTCCCTGTTGCGGCGGGCAAATTCCGCCATGTCGTCCTTTTTCTGGTCATGCGCAATCAATGCTAGGCATTTGCCGCCGGCCATGAACGGAACCTCCGCGTGCGTAATTCAATCGATTTGGCCGGTTCTACACCAGGCGTTTGTGATTTGAAAGACAGCCGCCAGATTGGCAGCGTGGCAGTCTGCAGTGTCACGCTATTGCACGGCCGGCTTGTCGTTCGGAACAGGGCCGACATGCGGAAGTGCGCTGCCGGTATCGACGGCCGGCGCAGCGGCGGGTGCGGCCGTCAGCGCGCTGGCCGCCGAAGGGCCGCCATAAGTCGCAGCCTGCATCGAGGCGACAGACGGCGCATCGAGCACTGCAGCACAAGCTTTCGGCAGGTCGGAAACCATGACCTCGCGCGGCGGCTTCGGCGGCGGTGCGCCGGGCTTCGGCGGTTTCGGCGCCGCCCACGGTTCCTTGGTGAACCACCAGGCAAGCGACTTGTCGCAGCCGTCGCCGGCGGCAACCGGGGCCTGCGCCGTGCAGCCCTTGGCGCCCGGCGGGCACTTGATGCGGATGTGGAAATGGGAATCATGCCCGTATTCGGGCCTGAGCTTGCCGAGATTGGTGCGGTCGCCGGTCCAGGTGTCGCACATCTTCTTCTTGATCGCCGGATTGACGAAGATGCGCTCGACCTGCGGATAGCTCGCCGCCAGCATCAGCAGCTGCGCCCGCTGCTGGGTCCAGACCCTCGGATCGACGGTCAGGAACTTGTCCTTCTGCAGCATGGTGGTGAAGGGCAGGTTTTCCCGCTCTTCGGACGTCATGCGATGATCGGGCATCGGCATCAGCCAGACATCGGCATCGAGGCCGATCTGGTGGGAGGCGTGGCCGTTGAACATCGGCCCGCCGCGCGGCTGGGCGATATCACCGACGAGAATGCCCGGCCAGCCGATCTGGGAGCGCGCATCCTGGGAGAATTTCTCGAGCAGCCCGATCATGGCCGGGTTGCCCCAGCGTCGGTTGCGCGACAGGCGCATCGCCTGCCAGGTCGGTCCGTCCGTCGGCAGTGCCTCGGCACCCGTCATGCAGCCCTTGGCATAGAAGCCGATCGGTTGCGCTGCCCCCTGTGTGGGCAGTTTCACGGAGCCGAACACAGCCTTGGCGCTGCCGGGGCTAGGCTGTTTCTGCTGGGCGACGACATCGCCGGCGACGAGACTTGCGCCAATTGCGCCGGCAAATGCCAGTTTCCCGAGAGTTTTGGAAGTCTGGGCCCTGAAAGCTTTGACCAAGCCGAATGCCATGCCGTTCCCTTGCCGCGCGTACTGAAGTGATTTGCGATCGAATCTACCGTGAAAAGCAATTTTGGTGAATCGATGTTTCGGCAGGCGAGGCGGGGACGGATCGCCGCAGGATCACCCGTTCAACAGAACCTCTTCCGTTGTGCGCACCCGTGACAGGCGCGGCAGGATACGTTCGCAGGAGAAGGAGTGCATCTCCTGGTTAAAGGTACTCATTGCATCCTCGACAGCGATGACAGCGTAATTATGCGCATAGGCATCGCGGATCGTCGCCTCGACGCCGAAATTGGTGGCAATGCCCGTCAGGATCACGGTTTTTATGCCACGGCGGCGCAGTTGCAGGTCGAGGTCCGTGCCGTAGAATGCGCTCCACTGGCGCTTGACGACATGCACGTCCACGGCAAGGGCTGCGATTTCCGCCGGCGCCGCAAGGGCTGCCGCAGGAAGCCCGCCTTCGGGGAAAACCGCTGGCTCGTCGACCGGCTGGTTGACAGCATCCGCATAGTCCGGGGAGAATCCGACCGTGACGAGGATCACCGTGCCGCCTGCTGATTTCAGCCTGGTGGCAATGGTGGCGGTATTGTCGATGACCTGCTGGGCGGAATGGGGCGCAAGCTGCCGGCTGACAATGAAGCCCTGCAGGTCGATGGAAATAAGTGCGGTGGTTTTTGGATCGTAGAGCGACATGGGGAAATCTCCGGGGGAAGAGAAATATGAGGGTATCCTCACAATGACAAATACGAGTGTTGCCTCACAAAAATCAAGCCCCGAACCTCAGACTCGTGTGCCGAAACGTCAGCGCGGCCATGAGCGTGTCGCGGTTTTGCTTGAAGCCGCAGCCAGGGTCTTTCTCGAAAAGGGCTATGATGCCGCCACGATGACGGAGATCGCCGCGGCCGCAAATTCCTCGATCGGCTCCCTCTACCAGTTCTTCCCCACCAAGCCGCTGCTCGCCGAAGCGCTGCATATCGACCGCCTACAGCGGCTCAATGGCGGGCTTGCCGAACTTGCGGAAAAGACAAGAGGCAGGAGCGCCGCCGAAATCGGCGACGCGATATTCACCCGGCTCGGCCGCTTCATCGAGAATCATCCGGAATTCCCGGTTCTCGCCGCACGACGCGATGTGCCCAAGGAACGCAAGGCGAAATCCCGTGCCGAGCTTCGCGCCAGTATCACCGCGCTGCTCAAAAACGCCGAACCCTCGGTCGAGCATGATGTCGATCTCCTCGGCGCCCTCGTCCTGGAACTTCTGCGCATCGTCGTGGCCGCTGCTTCCGACCCCGACGGATCCGGTGATCCGCGCCTCATTGGCGAGCTGCGCCGCATGCTGCGCAAGCGCCTGGAAGAGGTAACGCCCTGAACTTGGTCGGCAGGGTCAAAATTTCGCGAGCGGCATGAAATAGGAACTCTTTTCTGTTTTTTGCCGACATATTTCGTATTGTTGCTGAAGCTAAAAAAGAACAAGGGGTTTGGTGAATGGCATTTTGGACGCCGAAATTTCTGTTGTCTGCGGCAACGTCCCTGTTTCTCGCCCTCGGGGCTTACGCACAGGACGCGGATGGATGGCGGTCCGGAATTTCGACGATCGGCGACCTCAAGCATCCCTCAGGCTTCGATCATTTCGACTATGTCAATCCACAGGCGCCCAAGGGCGGCACCCTGCGCCTCTCCGACGAGGGCAATTTCGATACGCTGAACCCGCTGCTCGCCCGTGGCGAGGCCGGCGCCGGTCTGGGCCTCGTCTTCGATACGCTGCTGACGCCTGCGCTCGACGAGCTCTATTCTTCCTACGGGTTGCTGGCCGAAAGCCTGAAATATCCCGACGACATGACATCGGCGACCTTTCGCCTGCGCGCGGAAGCCAAATGGGCGGATGGCCAGCCGGTAACACCTGACGATGTAGTCTTCAGCTTCGAACAGGCGAAGAAGAACGATCCGCAGATGGAATTCTATTATCGCCACGTGAAATCGGTCGAAAAATCAGGCGATCGCGACGTGACTTTCACGTTCGACGAACCCAACAATCGCGAACTGCCCCAGATCGTCGGTCAGCTGGTGATCGTGCCCAAACACTGGTGGGAGGCGAATGGCGCAGACGGCAAGCCGCGCGACATTTCCCGTACTTCCCTGGAATTGCCGATGGGCTCCGGTCCTTACAAGATGGTGTCGGTGACGCCGGGCTCGAAGATCCGCTACGAGCTGCGCGACGACTATTGGGGCAAGAACCTCAACGTCAATGTCGGCCAGAACAATTTCGGCGCGATTGAATATACCTATTTTGCCGATCGTGACGTGATGTTCGAAGCGTTCCGCTCGAACAATACCGATTACTGGTGGGAAAATGCCGCCAAGCGCTGGGCGACCGCCTACGATTTCCCAGCCGTCAAGGACGGGCGCGTCAAGCGCGAGGAGACCGAAAGCGAGATGCGCAAGGCTGGCGTCATGGTCGGTTTCATCTTCAATCTGCGCCGCGACAAGTTCGCCGATGAGAAGGTGCGCGAGGCGCTGAATTACGCTTTCGATTTCGAGGAACTGCGCCGCACGATCTTTTACGGCTCCTACGAGCGCATCGACAGTTTCTACTTCCGCACCGAGCTCGCCTCCTCCGGCCTGCCGCAAGGCCGTGAGCTCGAAATCCTGAACGAGCTCAAGGATCAGCTCCCTCCGCAGGTTTTCACCACGCCCTATGCCAATCCGGTCGGCGGTGACCCGACCAAGCTGCGCGACAATCTGCGCACCGCGATCGGCATGCTGAAGGAGGCCGGCTACGAGCTGAAGGGCAACCGCATGGTCAATGTGAAGACCGGCCAGCCGCTCTCCTTCGAAATCTTGCTCAACGGGCCGACGATCGAGCCCGTCGCACTGGCCTTCTCGCAGAACCTGAAGAAGATCGGTATCGATGCCTCCGTGCGCAGCATAGAGCCCTCTCAATTCACCAACCGCTGGCGCTCGCGCGATTTCGACGTGATCTACAATGGCTGGGGAGAATCCATCAACCCCGGCAACGAGCAGGCCGAATATTGGGGCTCGGATGCCGCCAAGCGCGACGGCTCGCAGAATTACAGCGGCATCAGCGATCCCGCTATCGATGCGCTCATCAAGAAGGTGATCTTCGCCAAAGACCGCGACGAACTGGTGGCGGCAACGAAGGCGCTCGATCGCGTCCTGCTTGCCAAGCATATCGTCGTGCCGAGCTACACGTCGCGCACCTCGCGCCTTGCCTACTGGAACAGCATCACCCATCCGGCCGAACTGCCCGAATACGGGCTCGGCATGCCGGGCGTCTGGTGGTCCACCAATGCGGGCAAATAAGGAAATCCTTGCCATCGAAGGCCGGGGGCGTCCAAATTATGCGCGAATCAGGCAATAGCCGACAAGGCGGTGGCCGAAGAGGGCGAACAAAAGGAAAGATGGGAATTGGCGAATTCTGAACGTCACAGCATGGCGGCTGCCTACCGGATCGGCCTGCGCTGATGGGGGGATATATCCTTCGCCGCCTGCTTCTGATGATCCCGACGATCGTTGGCATCATGGCAATTTCCTTCATCGTCGTGCAGTTCGCCCCGGGCGGCCCTATCGAGCAGGTCATCGCCCAGTTGACCGGACAGGCCGATAGCGCCGACCAGCGTCTCGGCGGCGGTGGCGATACCGCCCAGCAGTTCGATGATGCCGGCTCGAAATATCGCGGTGCCCAGGGCCTCGATCCGGAACTGATCGCCAAGCTCGAAAAGCAGTTCGGCTTCGACAAGCCGCCGCTGACCCGCTTCGGCGAGATGATGTGGAACTATATCCGCTTCGATTTCGGCGAGAGCTTCTTCCGCAACACGACCGTTCTCAATCTGATCGCCGAAAAGCTGCCGGTTTCGATCTCGCTCGGCATCTGGATCCTGATCTTTTCCTACGCGATCTCCATTCCGCTCGGCATCCGCAAGGCGGTCAAGGATGGCTCCTCCTTTGATGTCTGGACATCGGGCGTCATCATCGTCGGTTATGCCGTGCCGAGCTTCCTCTTCGGCATCCTGCTGATCGTGCTCTTTGCCGGCGGCTCCTTTTACGACTGGTTCCCGCTGCGCGGCCTCGTCTCGGATAATTTCGACCAGCTCGCCTGGTGGCAGAAGCCGCTCGATTATTTCTGGCACCTCGCGCTGCCGCTGATCTCGCTGTCACTGGCATCCTTTGCCACCACGACGCTGCTGACCAAGAATTCCTTCATTGACGAGATCAAGAAGCAATATGTCATCACCGCGCGCGCCAAGGGGCTGAACGAGCGGCAGGTGCTCTATGGCCACGTCTTCCGCAACGCCATGCTGATCGTCATCGCAAGCTTCCCGAGCGCCTTCATCTCCGCCTTCTTCACCGGTTCGCTCTTGATCGAGAACATCTTCTCCCTCGATGGTCTCGGGCGCCTCGGCTACCTCTCGGTGGTCAATCGCGATTATCCGATCGTCTTTGCGACGCTCTACATCTTCTCGCTGCTCGGCCTCTTCGTCGGCCTGATTTCTGACCTGATCTATACCTGGATCGATCCGCGCATCGATTTTGAGCGGAGGGACGTCTGATGGATGCCGCCGCAACCCCGACCGTCACAGCGCCCGTCCGCCCGCCGCGCAAGGGCCTGCTGTCGCCGACCAATGTCCGCCGCTGGCGGAACTTCAAGGCCAACAGGCGCGGTTACTGGTCGCTCTGGCTGTTCCTCGTTCTCTTCGTGCTCAGCCTTTTTGCCGAGTTCATCGCGAACGACAAACCGATCATCGCCTCCTACAAGGGCGAGATCCTTTTCCCTGTAGTCATCGATTATCCGGAAGAGAAGTTCGGCGGTTTCCTGGCCGAGACGGACTACCGTTCCTCCGTCATCGCGGATGAGATCAATGCCAATGGCTGGATGATCTGGCCGCCGATCCGCTATTCCTACCAGTCGGTCAACTCCAATATCCCGCATTCGGCCCCGACAGCGCCTTTCTGGCTGATGTCGTCCGAAGAGCGCTGCTCGGCCTATCCGCAGGGGGCAAATGATCCCGATTGCCGGCTCGGCAATCTCAACTGGCTCGGCACGGACGACCAGGCGCGTGATGTTCTTGCCCGCGTCATCTACGGTTTCCGCATTTCCGTGCTCTTCGGCCTGGCGCTCACCATTTGCTCGGCCGTGATCGGTGTCACGGCCGGCGCCATCCAAGGCTATTTCGGGGGCATGACGGACCTGCTCTTCCAGCGCTTCATCGAGATCTGGTCCTCGATGCCGGTGCTCTACATCCTGCTGATCATCGCCGCCATCCTTCCGCCCGGTTTCTTCGTGTTGCTCGGCATCATGCTGCTCTTCTCCTGGGTGAGCTTCGTCGGCGTGGTGCGTGCCGAATTCCTGCGCGCCCGCAATTTCGAATATGTACGGGCTGCGCGCGCGCTTGGCGTCAACAACCGCACCATCATGTGGCGCCACCTCCTGCCGAATGCGATGGTCGCGACCCTGACCTTCGTGCCCTTTATCCTCTCGGGCTCGATCACCACGCTCACCTCGCTCGACTTCCTGGGCTTCGGCATGCCGCCGGGCTCTCCCTCGCTCGGCGAGTTGATCGCCCAGGGCAAGGCCAATCTCCAGGCGCCGTGGCTCGGGCTCACCGCCTTCTTCACCATGTCGATCATGCTCTCGCTGCTGATCTTCATCGGCGAAGCGGTGCGCGATGCCTTTGACCCGAGAAAGACATTCCAATGAGTGAAGCGCTGCTCTCCGTCCGCGATCTCTCTGTCGCTTTCCATCAGGGTGGCGAAACCTCGCTTGCCGTCGACCGCATCTCCTTCGATATTCAGAAGGGCGAGGTGCTGGCGCTCGTCGGCGAATCCGGTTCCGGCAAGTCGGTCTCGGCGAACTCTGTCCTCAAGCTTCTGCCCTATCCCTCTGCCAGCCATCCGAGCGGTGAAATCCTGTTCAAGGGCAAGGATCTCCTGAAGGCTGGTGATCGCGAAATGCGCGCGGTGCGCGGCAACGACATCACCATGATCTTCCAGGAGCCGATGACCTCGCTCAATCCGCTCCACACGATCGAAGGGCAGATTGCCGAGATCCTGGCGCTGCACCAGGGCGTGACGGGGCAGGCGGCGCGCACCCGCGTGTTGGAACTCTTGAACCAGGTCGGTATCCGCGAGCCGGAAAAGCGCCTGAAAGCCTATCCGCACGAGCTTTCCGGCGGCCAGCGCCAGCGCGTGATGATCGCCATGGCGCTCGCCAACAGGCCGGAACTCCTGATCGCCGACGAGCCGACCACGGCCCTCGACGTCACTGTCCAGGCGCAGATCCTCGAGCTTCTGCGCAAATTGAAGGGCGAGCATGGCATGTCCATGCTGTTCATCACCCACGATCTCGGCATCGTCCGCAAATTCGCCGACCGTGTCTGTGTGATGACCAAGGGCAAGATCGTCGAGACGGGGCCGGTGGAAGCTGTCTTCACCAATCCGCAGCACGATTATACCCGCCACCTGCTCGCCTCCGAGCCACGCGGCGAGCCGCCGGTGACAGACCCCTCCAAGCCGGTCGTCATGGAAGGCAATGACATCAAGGTCTGGTTCCCGATCAAGGCCGGCTTCATGCGCAAGGTCGTCGATCATGTGAAGGCCGTCGATGGCATCGATCTGACGCTGCGTGCCGGCCAGACACTCGGCGTCGTCGGTGAATCCGGCTCGGGCAAGACGACGCTCGGCCTGGCGCTGACGCGCCTCATCTCCTCGAAGGGCCGGATCTCCTTCGTCGGAAAAGATATAGCAAGCTATTCATTCACCGATATGCGGCCTCTGCGCAACCAGCTTCAGGTCGTCTTCCAGGATCCCTATGGCTCGCTCAGCCCCCGCATGTCCGTGGGTGATATCGTCGCCGAGGGCTTGAAGGTGCATGAACGCCAACTCTCGGCCGAGGAGCGCGATGAGCGCGTCTGCTGGGCGCTGGAGGAAGTGGGTCTCGATCCGCTTACCCGCTGGCGCTTCCCGCACGAATTCTCCGGCGGTCAGCGCCAGCGCATCGCCATTGCCCGCGCCATGGTGCTGAAACCCCGTTTCGTCATGCTCGACGAACCGACCTCGGCGCTCGACATGAGCGTGCAGGCGCAGGTGGTTGATCTGCTGCGCGACCTGCAGAAGAAGCACGATCTCGCCTATCTCTTCATCAGCCACGACCTGAAAGTGGTAAAGGCGCTCGCCAACGATGTCATCGTCATGCGCTTCGGCAAGGTTGTGGAGCAGGGGCCTTCGGCAGAAATCTTCCGCGCGCCGAAGGATGACTACACCAGGGCGCTAATGGCCGCCGCCTTCAATATCGAAGCGGTGCCCACACCGGCAGTTCAGCAGTAAAGAAGATCATGTCAGCAAGACCTCCCATTCTCGTCGATCTCAAGTTCGATCCTGAAACCGTCGCCCGCATCCTGAAAACCGCCTTCGCCGATCGCGGCAGCATCAATTCAGCCGATCCGGCCAGCAAGGCGCTCGACCTGACCAGCATCGACTATGCGCTGCTGTGGAAGCCGGATGCCGATATCTTCCAGCGCGCGCCGAACCTCAAGGTTCTCTTCTCCGGCGGCGCCGGGGTCGATAGCATCCTGTCCATTCCCGATCTGCCCGATCTTCCGATCGTCCGTTTCGTCGATCGCAGCCTGACGACGCGCATGAGCGAATGGGTGGTCATGCAGTGCCTGATGCATCTGCGCTTGCAGCGCGAGCATGACCGGCATCAGCGCGACCGCGTCTGGGGCAAGCTCGTGCCGCCGGAAGCGGCCGAAATCACCGTCGGTGTCATGGGCCTCGGCATTCTCGGCCAGGATGCGGTCGCCAAGCTCAGGGTCATGGGCTTCAATGTCATCGGCTGGTCGCGCTCGAAGAAGGAAGTCGCCGGCATCGAAACCTTCGATGGCCCGCAACTCGACACCTTCCTGTCGAAGACCGATATCGTCGTCGGCCTGCTGCCGCTGACGCCGGAGACGACAGGCCTCTATAACAAGGCCTTCTTCGCCAAGCTCCGTCAGGGCGGCGCGCTCGGCAAGCCCGTCTTCATCAATGCCGGCCGCGGCAAGAGCCAGGTCCAGGCCGATATCGCCGCCGCGATCAAAAGCGGTGTGCTCGGCGGCGCCTCGCTCGATGTCTTCGAGGTTGAACCGCTATCATTAGATAGTCCGCTCTGGCATCTGGAGAATGTCTTCATCACCCCGCACGATGCGGCAATATCGGAAGAAAACGCGCTCTTCCGCCATGTCGAAACCCAGATCGCTCGTTTCGAAAGCGGCGAGCCGCTGCAATTCGTCGTCGATCGCAAGGCGGGGTACTGATCCTCCTCGGAACCATCCCCCGTCACTCCTCGTTTCCTCCCGGAAGCTCCGCAGGCCTTGTCTGCGGATTATAGCAAGGAGACGATCATGGCGCATATGGAAACGCGTTGGGAAAAGTCCGATCAGAAGCTTCACGCCGAAGAACAGATTTCGCCTGTGAGAGCGAGGCAGGGGCGCGCCGGATACCGCATCCTCACCGTGCTGGTGGCGGCCCTGGTGCTGGCCTTCCTCATCTGGATCCCCGTCGAGATCTGGGGCCAGAAGGAAGCCAATGACATCGCCCCGCAGCAGCCGGGTCAGGAAATGCAATCGCAGCTTCCGGCCGCGCCTGCGCAGAACGCCAGCCCGGCACCGGTCCAGCCTGCACCCCCGGCGCAGTAACGCGATCCGATAAATCATTTCTCAAACGTCCCGCTGCGATTGCGCCAGCGGGCCGTTGCTTGTTGTTTTCTCTGGACTTTGCCGACCGATTTTTCGATAAGAAAGCGCACGAGCCGGTTTCGTGCGCTGGCCGTTCCAGGGCCGCATCTGACCGGATTGACGGACAGGCAGGAGCTTCATGGCCAGGACCGATATAGCAAGGCGCGTCTACAATCACACCTGGAAACTCGATCCGATCGTTCGCAGTCTGATCGATACGGATTTCTACAAGCTTCTGATGCTGCAGATGATCTGGAAGCTCTATCCGGACGTCAACGCCTCATTCACGCTGATCAACCGCACCAAGCGCGTGCGCCTCGCCGAACAGATCGACGAGGGCGAACTGCGAGAACAGCTTGATCATGCGCGCACGCTGAAACTCGCCAAGAAGGAAATGATCTGGCTCGCGGGTAACAGCTTCTACGGCCGCGCCCAGATCTTCGAGCCGGAATTCCTCGCCTGGCTCTCCAATTTCCAGCTGCCGGAATACGAGCTTTCCAAGAAGGACGGGCAATATGTGCTCGATTTCCATGGGTCGTGGAAGGAAACGACCATGTGGGAAATCCCGGCGCTCGCCATCATCAACGAGATGCGCTCCCGCGCCGCGATGAAGGCGATGGGGCCGTTCACGCTCGATGTTCTCTATGCCCGTGCCAAGGCCAAGATGTGGGCAAAGGTCGAAAAACTGCGCGAGCTTCCGGGCCTGCGCATTTCCGATTTCGGTACCCGCCGCCGCCACAGCTTTCTCTGGCAGCGCTGGTGCGTGGAAGCGCTGAAGGAAGGCATCGGCCCCGCCTTTACCGGCACCAGCAACGTATTGCTGGCTATGGATTCCGATCTCGAAGCCGTCGGCACCAATGCCCATGAGCTGCCGATGGTGGCCGCGGCCCTTGCCGAAACCGACGAGCAGCTGAAGAACGCGCCCTATAAGGTGCTGCGCGACTGGAACAAGCTCTATGGCGGCAACCTGCTGATCGTGCTGCCGGATGCCTTCGGCACCACGGCCTTCCTGCGTGACGCGCCGGAATGGGTGGCCGACTGGACGGGTTTCCGCCCCGACAGCGCCCCGCCGATCGAAGGCGGCGACAAGATCATCGACTGGTGGAAGAAGATGGGCCGCGACCCGCGCCAGAAACTCTTGATCTTCTCGGACGGCCTCGATGTCGATGCGATCATCGATACCTACAAGCATTTCGAAGGCCGCGTGCGCATGAGCTTCGGCTGGGGCACGAACCTGACGAACGATTTCGCCGGCTGCGCCCCGACCGATACGTCCGATTTCCTGCCGATCTCCATCGTCTGCAAGGTCAGCGACGCCAACGGCCGCCCGGCCGTCAAGCTCTCGGACAATCCGCAGAAGGCGACCGGCGAACCGGCCGAGGTCGAGCGCTACCTGAAGTTCTTCGGCACCGAAGACCGTACCGATCAGGCTGTTTTGGTCTGAGCGCATGCATTCGGGCGAAGGTCGCATGGAAAAAGCGCCGCTTTGCCGGCGGCGCCTTTCACTTCTGACAAAGTCGGCCAACTCCTCATTCGTCATGCTCGGGCTTGTCCCGAGCATCTGTAGTCGGTGCAGCAGATCCTCGGCACAAGGCCGAGGATGACGCCGAGTAAAAAACGAGGCTTGTCAACAAACTGAGGCGCTGCACAGCCGGCGGCGCCTTCGTCGTCTCAGCCAAAGATCACTCGGCCGGCTTCAGCGAGCTGATGATCGAGACCAGTTCGTCGTCATGGGCTTCCTGCTTGCCCTTGGTGCCCCAGTAGGTGATCAAAAGCAGCTTGCCTTCTTCAGGCGAAAGCACGGCAACGCCGATGCTGACAGGGCCTTCCTTGTCGGTGCCGTCCCAGTCGAAGGTCTTCATCTTCATGCCGTTGATCTCGGCATCGGATTCCTTTTGGGTCTTCTCGTCGATGGTTACTCCGTTCTTCTGTAGGAAGGCGAAGGCTTCGTCGATGATCTTGTCGCTGGTCGCTTCATCGGCTACGTCGATCGAAAGATAGACTGCAGAGTCATCGGATGTCGCGTCGATGCCGCTCGTCGTTTCCTTCGGCTTCCAGCTGTCGGGAATGGTGACGGAGGCGATCGGCTCGTCGCTCGGAAATTCCAGCGTTTCGGCATGCGCCATCGCAGGCAAAAATGCCGCGAAGGCAGCGGCAATGATGAGTTTCTTCATGGTAAAATCCCCGGTCGCACGTCCCGGCGGGCAGCAGCCCTTGCCACCCCTCTCGTTCCGGATCGCGCGACTTCCGTTCGTAACCGCCTTTGCTTTGCCAAGCCTTACCGGGAGGGCGGCTGAAGGCCCGCCGCGCGCTTGCGACGCCATCCATTTTTGGTGTCTTCGGTCACAGGCGTCGCGGGCCTCCGGCGAGCTGCAGCCCCGGTTCGCTGGCTTACGCCGTTTGCAAGCCTATCTTACTGGCCGTGGTTGATTGAGGGGGTATTGGTGCCGGAATCCAAGGAGGCAGTGCGCAACTGAGATAAACGCTGATATCGCCGGATCGCTCGTTCCTTGCGCCAATGCGACCAAGCGAACGATATTGCAAGGCGGATGGCTTCTCGCAGCAGGGGGAAGACAAAGTCTTTCATCAGGCAATCCAAGGCGTCACCCGTCGCTGGAAATCTGCCGTGACAAGTTGCCCTTGCCAGCCCTGAAGGCGGCCATGTCAGCCTCATACATGCGCTCGCGCCGCTGCTTGCGCCAGTAAGCCCAGATCTCCACCACAATAAAGCGAAGCATTTCCCGCCCCATAGCTGCCATTAGAATTTCCAAGGCATACCCCTAGATGTTGACCATTTTTCGGGGTGTCGAGCCCGACGCCTACCCTCAGACCGGATTAGGCTTGCGCGGATCATTGCGTTGATGGATGCCTTTGCCGGCTCTAAAAGCCTCCATATCCACCCCATACTTCTCCTCACGCCGCTTCTCGCTCCAGCTGGTCCAAGCGAACTTGACGCCGAGAATGACGAACCCTTCTACGAGCGCGCTAAGAGCAGCTTTCAACAGGCAATCCAAGACGATACCCCAATGGTCGGGGCCATGCGCCCCGACAACCATTTGGGGGATGCATTGCAGCGGTACTAGGGTGTGATTGAAAAATGGCAATTGCTTTCGGCAAGGAGAGAACGATCTTTCCGGGTCGCACCGATCGGCCACATGGTCATAAGCTCGCTCCGGAATCGCGTCATCAGATCGTGCGGCGATGGCTCTTCCGATAGCCCGCGCTGATAGTCCTCTTCATGCAGGATGACCGGCATCCGGTCATGAATCGTCGCCATGATCTCGTTGGCTACGCATATAGAGAGGTCGAGGGTGTGATCTGTATATCGGTTTCCGGGTCGCGCCACACCTACCGGAGGCCCGCCGACTCAAGGAGCCTGCCGCTGCCGGCACTGAGTTAGATTCATTTAAATGCTGGGATCGCACCTAGAATTAAAGCCGAAACTTTCCAAAATAAACCTAGTAAGCGCAATTACTTACATGTTGGAAAATGGCGGACAAGGTGGGATTCGAACCCACGGTACGCTTTCACGTACACACGCGTTCCAGGCGTGCGCCTTAAACCACTCGGCCACCTGTCCATATTGGGGTGTTCGCATCCGCTGAGGATGCAAATCGTCGGAACGGCGCGATATATACCGATGATTTTTTGAGGATCAACCCAAATCTAACAGTTTTTTGACTTCTTCCGATAAAACTACGCGCAATACCGTCCATTGCGCCCTCTCCGTTGCCAACCTATCTCTAGGTCTGAGTGGAGAATGGCGCGGCTCGCCGTATAATCAGGCTTACCCGTCGTCGGAGGAATCGATGCGTTTCTTGTTGCGTCTTGCCAGCCTGGTTGCGCTGGCAGTTGCGGTCATCGCCGGAACGATCGATTCGATTCAATCCGTGGCATCCTCGCAAGTCATCCTCACCCCGATGGCCGATGCCTGGCAGGATGTCAGCCCGTCCACGCTGTCGGCGCTGCAGGATTCCATCTCCTATTATGTCCATCCGCGCTTTTACGCTTTCATCTTCCAGTGGCTCATGCTGCAGCCGGCCTTTGCCGTGCTTCTCATTCTGGCGTTGATCCTGTGGATGATCGGCTACAAGAAGCCGCCGGTGGCCGGCCGCTTCACGGCCTGAGAAGCGGCCCAATACTACGGGCGGGCACAATCGGCGGCTGCTGAAAGTTCGGTGTGATTGTCCCGCTGCGCTCACGGCATTGGTTAGAAAATTCGCATTTTCGAAGGTGTTTTGCCTAGAAATCGGTACTCATGGACCGAAATTCGGCAATGATGGCAAATCTTTACCAACCGAAAAATTTCTGGTGAATTTTTCGACGAGCCATGCAAGGATGCACGCAGCCAGGCCTCCGGGGGGAGGTCGGTGGTTCCGCAGACATGCCTGAAAAAGGCTTGCGGGAGGACCCCAAACAAATAGCAACAACAGGGCTGCAAACTCATGAAAAAATCCCTTCTGACTCTTCTCGCCGTGGCAGCGATGTCGACGACGGCACTGGCCGCCGATGTCAAGCCCGCCCTCGTTTACGGCACCGGCGGAAAGTTCGATAAGTCCTTCAACGAAGCTGCCTACAATGGCGCTGAAAAGTTCAAGGCCGAAACCGGCATTGCCTACCGCGATTTCGAGCCGACCGGCGACACCCAGGGCGAGCAGGCCATCCGCAACTTCGCGAGCCGCGGCTTCAACCCGGTTGTTGCCGTTTCCTTCGCCTGGACCTCGGCTGTCGAGAAGGTCGCCGCTGAATTCCCGGATACCAAGTTCATCATCGTCGACGCTGTCGTCGACAAGCCGAACGTCCGCTCCGTCCTCTACAAGGAAGAGGAAGGCTCCTACCTGGTCGGCGTTCTCGCCGGCATGGCCTCCAAGTCCGGCAAGGTCGGCTTCGTCGGCGGCATGGACATTCCGCTGATCCGCAAGTTCGAATGCGGCTACGAGCAGGGCGCACGCGCTGCCAAGGCCAATATCGAAGTCTTCCAGAACATGACCGGCACGACCGGTGCTGCCTGGAACGACCCGGTTCGCGGCGGCGAGCTCACCAAGAACCAGATCGACCAGGGTGCCGACGTCGTTTACGCGGCAGCCGGTGCAACCGGTCTCGGCGTTCTGCAGACCGCAGCCGACAACAAGAAGCTGTCGATCGGCGTCGATTCCAACCAGAACCACCTGCATCCGGGCTCCGTCCTGACCTCGATGGTCAAGCGCGTCGACCTCGCCGTCTACAACGCCTATAACGACACCAAGAACGACAAGTTCACGGCTGGCGTCCAGGCCCTCGGCGTCAAGGAAGACGGCGTTGCCGCTGCTATCGACGACAACAACAAGTCGCTGATCACACCGGAAATGCAGGCTGCCGTCGACAAGGCCAAGGCCGACATCATTGCGGGAACCGTCAAGGTTCACGATTACACCACGGACAATGCCTGCCCGAAGTGAGTCGTAACTGAGATCGGGCGTATGGCGGACAAGGTTTTCGCCATACGCCCTTTTCTTATTTGGAGCCTGCAGTGACAGACCAGCCTGCTATCGAACTTGTCGGCATCGACAAGAAATTCGGCGCCGTTCACGCCAATAAGGACATCAACCTGACCGTCGCCAAGGGTTCCATCCATGGCATCATCGGGGAAAACGGCGCGGGCAAATCGACCCTGATGTCGATCATCTACGGTTTTTACCAGGCCGATAGCGGCGAGATCCGCGTCAACGGCCAGCCCATCACCATCAAGGATAGCCAGGCGGCCATCGCAGCCGGCATCGGCATGGTGCACCAGCATTTCATGCTGGTCGATAATTTCACCGTCCTCGAAAACATCATGCTTGGCGCCGAAGGCGGCGCGCTGCTCGCCAAGGGCGTGGCATCGGCCCGCGCCGAGCTCAAGCGGCTGGAGACCGAATACGGCCTGGAGGTCAATCCCGACGCGGTGATCGAGCAACTGCCGGTCGGCCTGCAGCAGCGCGTGGAAATCCTAAAGGCCATGTATCGCGGCGCCGAGATCCTGATCCTCGACGAGCCGACGGGCGTTCTGACCCCGGCCGAAGCCGATCACCTTTTCCGCATCCTCGGCGTGCTGCGCGATCAGGGCAAGACCGTCATCCTCATCACCCACAAGCTGCGCGAGATCATGGCGATCACCGATACGGTCTCCGTCATGCGCCGCGGCGAAATGGTCGCCACCCGCAAGACCAGCGAAACCACGGTGGAAGAGCTTGCCGAACTCATGGTCGGCCGCCGCGTGCTGCTGCGCGTCCAGAAGGGCGAGGCAAAGCCCGGCAAGGTCATCCTGTCGGTCAAGAACCTGACGGTGAAGGATAACCGCGGCGTCACCATGGTCGATAACGTATCCTTCGACGTGCGCGCCGGCGAGATCGTCGGTATTGCCGGTGTCGCCGGCAATGGCCAGTCGGAATTGCTTGAAGCGATTGCCGGCATCCGCAAGCCGGCGTCGGGCGAAATCCTGCTCGACGGCCAGACCATCGACAAGGCCGATCCGGCCCGTCTGCGCGAGCTTGGCCTCGCCCATATACCGGAAGACCGCCACCATATGGGCCTTGTGCTGAAATTCGAGGAGTATGAGAATGCGGTGCTCGGCTATCACCGCCGGCCGGATTACAGCCGCGGCCCGCTGCTCGATCTCGACGCCATCCGCAAGGATGCGATGGAGAAGATCGAGAAATACGACATCCGCCCACCGAACCCGCGCCTGAAGACGGCGAATTTCTCCGGCGGCAACCAGCAGAAGATCGTCGTCGCGCGCGAAATCGAGCGCGATCCGAAGATGCTGATCATCGGCCAGCCGACCCGCGGCGTCGATATCGGCGCCATCGAATTCATCCATCGCCGGATCATCGAGATGCGGGATGCGGGCAAGGCCATCCTGCTCGTCTCCGTCGAACTCGACGAAATCCGCGCCCTTTCCGACCGTATCCTTGTCATGTTCGCCGGCCATGTCGTCGGCGAGAAGACGCCCGATGCCGGTGAACAGACCCTCGGCCTGATGATGGCCGGCATTGCCGCGTGAGGCCTGAATGAGCACTGCTTCCGTACCACTCCCGCGATGGATCAATTACGGTCTGATCCCGCTTTTGAACCTTCTCGTCGCCTTCCTGATCTCGGGCTTCGTCGTCTGGCTGATTGGTGAAAGCCCGCTGGCTGCCCTCTCGCTTCTCTTTGAGGGCGCCTTCGGCAGTGGCGAAGGCATCGGCTTCACGCTGTTTTATGCGACGAGCTTCATCTTCACCGGCCTTTCGGTGGCCGTTGCCATCCATGCCGGCCTCTTCAATATCGGCTCGGAAGGCCAAGCCTATATCGGCGGCCTTGGCTGTACCCTGGTGGCGCTGTCCCTGGACAATCATGTGCCCTGGTATGTGACCATGCCGGTCGCCGTCATCGGTGCGGGCCTCTTCGGTGCCGCCTGGGCCTTCATTCCCGCTTTTCTTCAGGCCAAGCGCGGCAGCCATATCGTCATCACGACGATCATGTTCAACTATATCGCCGCGGCCCTGATGGTCTATCTCCTCGTGCATGTGCTGATCGTGCCCGGCAAGATGGCGCCGGAAACCCGCACCTTCCTCGAAGGCGGGCAGCTTCCGAAGCTCGGCTGGATCATGACGATGTTCGGAGCCAAGCTCGGTGCCGCACCGTTCAACGTCTCCTTCATCATAGCGCTCTTTGCCGCCTGGTTCGTCTGGGTGCTGGTCTGGCGCACCAAGCTCGGTTTCGACATGCGCACGCTCGGCGTCAGCCCGACGGCTGCCGCCTATGCCGGCATTCCCTATGCGCGCACCGTCATCATCGCCATGCTGCTCTCCGGAGCGCTCGCGGGCATGATGGCGTTGAACCCGGTCATGGGCTCGTCTGCGCGCCTGCAGGTGGAGTTCGTCGGTGGCGCCGGCTTCGTCGGCATCGCCGTATCGCTGATGGGGCGCAACCATCCGCTCGGCATCGTCTTCGCCGCGATCCTCTTCGGCGTCCTGTATCAGGGTGGCGACTGGATCTCCTTCGAAATGCCCAACATCACCCGCGAGATGATCCTCGTCATTCAGGGTCTGGTGATCCTGTTTGCCGGCGCCCTGGAATATATGTTCCGTCCGGCGATGGTGCGCATCTACCAGCAGTTCAAGCGAGCCTGAGGAGCGGACGATGGATTATTATGAAATCTTCATCAGCGTCCTGAGCTCGACGATCCGGCTCTCCATTCCGCTGATCTTCACGGCCCTTGCCGGCCTGTTTTCCGAGCGTGCGGGCATCTTCGATATCGGTCTCGAAGGCAAGATGCTGGGCTCGGCCTTTGCGGCCGCCTGCGTCGCCTATCTCACCGGTTCGGCCTGGGCCGGCCTCGGTGCCGGCATCGTCTGCTCGGTGGCGCTCAGCCTCGTCCACGGCTTTGCCTCGATCACCAATCGCGGCAATCAGATCATCTCGGGCGTCGCCATCAATTTCTTCATCGCCGGTATCACCATCGTGCTCGGCCAGGCCTGGTTCGGGCAGGGCGGTCGCACCCCGCAGCTGGCACCCGATGCCCGTTTTGCACCGATCACGCTTCCGGGCGCCGAGGCGATGCGCGATGTGCCTGTTATCGGCCCGCTCTATGCCGGCGTGATCTCCGGCAACAATATCCTCACCTACCTTGCCTTCCTCGCCGTGCCCTTCTCCTGGTGGGTTCTCTACCGCACGCGGTTTGGCCTGCGCATGCGCGCTGTCGGTGAAAATCCGGGTGCGGTCGATACGGCGGGCATTTCGGTGGCCTGGCTGCGCTATCGCGCCGTCATGTGCGCCGGCATCCTCTGCGGCTTTGCCGGCACCTATCTGGCGATCGCCCAGTCGGCCGCCTTCATCAAGGACATGTCGGCAGGCAAGGGCTATATCGCGCTGGCCGCGCTCGTCTTCGCCAAGTGGAAGCCGGTGCCGGTCATGTTCGCCTGCCTGCTCTTCGGCTTCCTTGATGCGCTGTCGAATTTCATGCAGGGCAAGTCCGTGCCGCTGATCGGCGAAGTGCCGGTTCAGGTTTTCCAGGCGCTGCCCTATATCCTGACCTGCGTCCTGCTCGCCGGCTTCATCGGCGTTGCGATCCCGCCGAAGGCCGGCGGCGTGCCCTATACGAAGGAGCGTTGATTTGTCTCACGATCTGTTCGAAGCTGCTCGCGGCGCCATGGCCTTCGCGCACGCGCCCTATTCCAAGTTTCCAGTCGGTGCGGCGATCCGCGCCGAGGATGGCAAGATCTATACCGGCGCCAATATCGAGAACCTCTCTTTCCCTCAAGGGTGGTGCGCCGAGCCGACGGCGATCGGCGCCATGGTCATGGGCGGCGCCAAGAAGATCGTCGAACTGGCCGTTATCGCCGAAAAACTGCCGCTCTGCCCGCCCTGCGGCGGCTGCCGGCAGAAGATCTCGGAATTCGCGTCGAAGGACACGAAGATCTATCTCTGTGATGAAGTCGGCGTGAAGAAGACCATGACGATGGCCGAGCTTCTGCCCTTCTCCTTCGAGACCGAACTCGGATGATTGCGACCGTCAGCCTGCTCGCGGCGCTGCTCGGCGGGCTGAAGCCGCGCTATGGCATCGTGCTCGGCTCCGGCCTCGGTTCGCTCGTTGATGAAGTCACCGATCCCGTGCGCATCCCCTATAAGGATCTGCCCGGCTTTCGGGTGAGCGCCGTCTCCGGCCATGCGGGGGAGGTCGTCGCCGGCCATTTGGGCACGGTGCCTGTCGTCGTGCTTTCCGGCCGCGTCCACTATTATGAAAAGGGCGATGCCAATGCCATGCGCCGGCCGATAGAGGTTCTGCAGGCGCTCGGTGTCGAGGCGCTGATCCTCACCAATTCCGCCGGCTCTCTCAACGAGGACATGCCGCCGGGCTCGGTGATGCAGATTTCCGATCACATCAATTATTCCGGCATGAACCCGCTGATCGGCCAGGAGAGCGACAACCGTTTCGTCGGCATGACCAATGCCTATGATGCGGAACTTTCCGAAGCCATGCGAGACGCCGCTAAGACACTCGGCATCCCGCTCGCAAGCGGCGTCTATATGTGGTTTTCCGGCCCGAGCTTCGAAACGCCGGCCGAAATCCGCATGGCGCGCATTCTCGGTGCCGATGCCGTCGGCATGTCGACCGTGCCCGAGGTCATTATTGCAAGAATGCTGGGCCTGAGGGTTGCCGCCGCCTCGGTAATCACCAACTATGGGGCGGGCATGACCGGCAGCGAGCTCAGCCACGAAGAGACCAAGGACATGGCGCCCGTCGGAGGCGCCCGTCTTGCCGCTATATTGAAAGAAATGATTGCCGGTGGAGGAAGTGAAAATGAATAGTCATTCCAGCCGGGAGACGGCCGCCGTCGCCCTTTCCCTTCTCGATCTCACCAATCTGAAGGACGACTGCACCCAGGAGCAGATCGATACGCTGTGCGCCCGTGCGCAAACCCCCTATGGCAACAGTGCCGCAATCTGCATCTGGCCGCGTTTCGTCGCTCATGCCCGCACGATTCTCGGCAAGGGCCATCCGGTACGCATCGCCACCGTCGTCAATTTCCCTTCGGGCGATATGGAAATTGCAGATGTCGCCGCCGAAACGCGTGAGGCGATCGCCGATGGCGCTGATGAGATCGACCTCGTCATTCCCTACCGCAAATTCATAGCAGGCGATGAAAAAGCCGTCACAGACATGGTCGCGGCCGTGCGTGCCGAATGCGTTGCCCCCGTCCTCCTCAAGGTCATCATCGAAAGCGGCGAGTTGAAGGATGCCGCCCTCATTCGCCGCGCGTCGGAACTGGCGATCGAGGCGGGCGCCGATTTCATCAAGACCTCGACCGGCAAGGTCACGGTCAATGCCACACTCGAGGCGGCCGATATCATGATCCGTGCGATCAGGGAGAGCGGCAGGAAGGTCGGTTTCAAGCCGGCTGGCGGCATCGCCACCGTTGCCGATGCGGCGCTCTATCTCAGCCTCGCCGAAACCATCATGACGCCGGATTGGGCGATGCCCTCCACCTTCCGGTTCGGAGCCTCCGGCATCCTCGACAATATCCTCGCCGTCTTGAGCGGCACGGAGCCGAAGCCGGCCGCCGCCGCGAGCTATTGAGATGATCCCGCAGGAGATCATTCGCAAAAAGCGCAATGGTGCGGAATTGCCGACAGGCGATATCGAAGCCTTCATTGCAGCGCTTGCCGCAGGTGAACTCTCGGAAGGCCAGATCGGCGCCTTTGCGATGGCTGTCTGGTTCAAGGGCATGTCGCGCGCGGAAACCGTGGCGCTGACCCTTGCCATGGCCCGCTCCGGAGACACGCTCTCCTGGGACGATATCGATCGCCCCGTGGCAGACAAGCACTCGACCGGCGGGGTCGGCGACAATGTCTCGCTGATGCTGGCGCCGATTGCTGCCGCCTGCGGCGTGGCGGTGCCGATGATCTCCGGTCGGGGCCTCGGCCATACCGGCGGCACGCTCGATAAACTGGAGTCCATACCGGGCTATAGGATCAATCCCGACGCCGCCCTGTTTCGCAAGGTGGTGAAGGAAGCGGGCTGCGCCATCATCGGCCCGACGGGTGCGCTCGCCCCGGCCGACGGCCGGCTCTATGCCGTGCGCGACGTCACGGCAACCGTCGATTCCATCCCTCTGATAACAGCCTCTATCCTCTCCAAGAAGCTCGCCGCCGGCCTTCAGACGCTCGTGCTCGACGTCAAGACCGGCAACGGCGCCTTCATCGCCGACCCGGAACAGGCAAGGGTGCTCGCCCATTCGCTGGTGGAGGTCGCAAACGGCGCCGGCGTGAAGACGTCGGCACTGATAACGGACATGAACCAGCCGCTCGCCGATAGTGCCGGCAATGCCGTGGAACTGCGCAACTGCATCGATTTCCTGGCGGGCAGGAAAGCCGGCACGCGCCTCGAAACGATCGTTCTCGCCTTCGCCGCCGAAATGCTCCTGCATTCGGGCGCTGCCGCCTCGCTGATCGAGGCGGAGGGCAAGGCGCAGGATGCGCTCGGCTCCGGCCGGGCTGCGGAAGTCTTCGCACGCATGGTACATCTGCTCGGCGGCCCCAGCGACCTTCTGGAACGGCCGGACGCCTATCTGCGCAAGGCACCGGTCGAGCGGCCCGTACCGGCGTCGCGCGCCGGCTGGCTTGCCGCCTGCGATGCACGCGATATCGGCATGGCCGTGATCGACCTCGGCGGCGGCCGCCGCCATCCTGCCGACAGGATCGACCACAGCGTCGGTTTCACCGGCCTTGTGCCGCTGGGGATCCGTGTCGAGGAAGGCGATCCGATCGCCGTCGTTCATGCCGCGGATGCGGCATCGGTGGAGCGGGCCGTCGAAGCCCTTGCCGCGAACTACCGCATCGCCGACGTTAAGCCGGAACTGCCGCCGGTCATTTCAGGCCGTATCTGACGAAAATTACTGCTTGAGGCTGAGGGAACCGTCGGCGACGGAGTAGGAGGCAAGCTTCTGCAGGAAGCTCATGCCGACAAGCGTGCCGCTCAGCGCCTCATCCCTCAGTACGAAGGCTTCGATGTCACGCACCTTGATGCTACCGATTTCCACGCGATCGAGCATCACATGCGCGGCCTTGGTCTGGCCGTTCGCGGTATTGACCGCATAGCGGAAATCAAGCTGGTTGCCGGTGATACCAAGCTTGCGGGCCGTGCTTTCGTTGAGCGCGACATAGGTCGCGCCAGTATCGATCAGCCCCTGAACCGGCTTGCCGTTGATCCTGAAATTGCCGGTATAGTGACCTTGCGTATCGGCCTGCAGGCGGATTGCTCCGCCATCGGAAATCGCTGCCGGCGCGCTCGGCGCGCTGTCCTCGGTCGAAACGAAATTTGCAGAAACCGTGTTGCCGGGCTGCCGTGAGGCGCTTCCAAGCAGGGAGGGCACTTGCGTGGCCAGAGCAGCGGCGATGCTGGCGAATATGACGGTACGCATGAGCATGAAACAGAAATCCTTCCTGTATAAACCCCGCTTCATGCAGGGCCTCATGCTTCAAGCTGCTAAGCCATAAGTGCTGAGAAGTTGCTAACAGCGGCATGAAAAAGGCCCGGAACGAAGCACCGGGCCTTGCACATCCTTCGAATTGGTAAAGGAAGCAGAAACTACTTGGTCCCGTACATGCGGTCGCCGGCATCGCCGAGGCCGGGCACGATATAGCCCTTCTCGTCCAGATGGCTGTCGATCGCGGCGGTGAAGACCGGAACGTCGGGATGGGCCGCACGGAAATTCTCAAGCCCTTGAGGCACTGCCAGCAGGCAGAGGAAGCGGATATTGTGCGCCCCGCGCTCCTTGAGTTTGTCGATCGCAGCGATCGCGGAATTGCCCGTCGCAACCATCGGATCCACCACGATGATCAGGCGCTCGGCGATATCCTCCGGGGCCTTGAAGAAATATTCGACCGGCTGCAGCGTATCGTGGTCGCGGTAGACGCCGATATGGGATACGCGCGCCGAAGGCACGAGATCGAGCATGCCTTCCAGCAGCCCGTTGCCGGCACGCAGGATGGAGGCGAAGACCAGTTTCTTGCCTTCCAGGATCGGCGCTTCCATCTCTTGGATCGGCGTTTCGATCGTCTGCATCGTCAGTTCCAGATCGCGCGTCACCTCGTAGCAGAGCAGCGTCGAGATCTCGCGCAGCAGCCGGCGGAAACTGCCGGTCGATGTTTCCTTGCGCCGCATGATGGTGAGTTTGTGCTGCACGAGCGGATGATCGATGACTGTGACGCCGTCCATAGCGGAAACCTTCCAATATCTTGTTCTTATCGGCCGTTTCTTTCACGGAATTTGCCTCCACTGCAAGAGCGGAGACGAAATTGCCTTAAGCACGCTGCCCAGCCCGCCCGCTCAGAGGCGGGCGAGGAGTGCCTTGCGGGTCTCTTCATCGACGAAGGCCGCTTCGATACCCGCGCGCGTCATCGCATCGATCTCGGCATCGCTGAAGCCGAATTCTTGCGACGCCAGTTCATACTCGCGCTTCAGCGACGTGTGGAAGAAGGGCGGATCGTCGGAGCTGATCGTCACCCGCACGCCGGCGTCCCTGAGCTTGCGCAGCGGATGGGCGGCAAAATCCGGGAAAACCTTGAGCGCGATATTCGAGCCGGGGCAGACCTCCAGCACCGTTCCGAGGTCGGCAAGGCGCTTCACGAGGTCGGCATCCTCGATTGCACGCACCCCGTGACCGATCCGCGCCGGGCGCACGTCATCAAGCGCATCCGCAACACTGAAGGCCCCGCAGACTTCACCGGCATGGATCGTGAGCCCGAGCCCGGCATCGCGGGCAATGTCGAAGGCGCGAGCATAATCGGCGACGCGACCCATCCGTTCCTCGCCGGCAAGATTGAAGCCGGTAATCAGCGGGTTGTCGGCCCTGGCCGCATATTCGGCTGCGCCGATCACGCTATCAGGGCCGAAATGCCGTTCGCCTGTCACGATCAGTCGTGCCTCGATCCCGCTTTTCGCCTTCGCCCGACGGATACCTTCGCAGACACCTTCGATATAGGCGTCCGCGCCGAGCCCAATGCGTTTGCCATGATCGGGCGAGACGATGAGTTCGCTGTAGATCGTGCCGATGCCGGCAAGCTCTTCGAGATAGGTTTCCGTCAGCAGCGCATAATCCTCCTCGGTTTTGTAGACCTCGGAAACCTTGTCATAGCATTCCAGAAAGCTCGCAAAATCGTGCCACACATAGGCGCCGTCCCTGAGATAGGCGCTGATGTCGATCCCGTATTTACGGGCCTGGGCTTCGGTAAGTGCCGGGGGAGCTGCCCCTTCCAGATGGCAGTGCAGCTCGACCTTCTTCAGATGCGATGTCACAGAAAACTCCTTCCATGCGATCCCTGGGGTATGCCCAGATGCCGCGCAATGCTTTCGCCGATATCGGCATAGGTCCGGCGTACGCCGATCGAGCGTGACCGGATGCCCGGACCATAGGCGATAACAGGCACGCGCTCCCGCGTATGGTCGGTCCCGCGCCAGGTCGGGTCGCAGCCGTGATCGGCGGTCAGGATGACCAGATCGCCGTCCCTGAGCTTGCGGTGAACCTCGGTCAGCCGAGCATCGAAATTTTCGAGCGCCGCCGCATAGCCCGGCACGTCGCGGCGGTGGCCGTAGATCATGTCGAAATCGACGAAATTGGTGAAGACCAGATCGCCGTCCTCAGCCTCATCGATGGCCGCGAGGGAGGCATCCATGAGCGCATCGTTGCCATTTGCCTTGATGACGCGCGAGACACCCTGATGGGCGAAGATATCGCCGATTTTTCCGACCGCATGCACGTTACGGCCATGCTGGACGAGCCGGTCGAGCAGCGTCGGTTCCGGCGGCGGTACGGAAAAATCGCGCCGGTTGCCGGTCCGCTGGAAGGTGGCGATGCTCTGGCCGATGAAGGGGCGCGCGATAACGCGGCCGATATTGTAGGGATCGAGCAGACGACGAGCGATCTGGCAGAAGTCGAGGAGGCGATCGAGTCCGAAATAGACCTCGTGAGCCGCCACCTGGAACACGGAGTCCGCAGAGGTGTAGCAGATCGGCTTGCCGCTGCGCATGTGCTCCTCGCCGTAACGGGTGATGATATCGGTCCCCGAGGCATGGCAATTGCCGAGAATGCCGGGCACGCCTGCCGCGCGGCAGAGAGCCTCGATCATCTCAGGGGGGAAGGCGTCGCCCTCGTCAGGGAAATAGCCCCAGTCGAAGGTAACGGGCGTTCCGGCAATTTCCCAATGGCCTGACGGTGTGTCCTTGCCGCGCGATATCTCGTTGGCTGCGCCATAGATGCCGTAGATCTTGTCCGGCAGCGGCATGCCGGCAGGAAATTGGCCGGTTGCCGCACGCGCGACATGTAGCAGGCCGAGCGACGACATGTTCGGCAGGGAAAGCGGGCCGGAGCGCAGGCCGGCACGGTCGGCCGCACCGGCCGCACAGAATTCGGCGATATGGCCGAGCGTGTCGGCGCCGTCGTCGCCATAGGCTGCCGCATCCGGCGCCCCGCCAACGCCGAAGGAATCCAGAACGAAGAGAAAGGCACGCGCCATTTTTCACCCGCATGATCTGCTGTCGCCAGCGCATGGCTGGAACAATCTTATTGGCGCCCAGCCATATAATGACCGAACCCGCTTGGCAAATTCAGGGTGTGGAGAGGAGTTGGACCTAGCAGTCGCCGCAGAGAATATTGTCACCCTGCCGCTGGCGATAGAAGAAGCTGCGGCTGATGGTGATCGTACGCATGCTGGCAGGCATGAAGTCGGGGGCAAAAACGAACAGCGTGTAGGGTATGCTGAGCTCGGTGCGGATGAGGAAGCTGCTGGCCTTCTTCATTTCTGTCGGCACGTCGGAGACCGTGCTGTTCTTGGCATAGGGCGTTCCGCCTGCCGAAGACCAGGACCAGAGGACCGTGGCGCTGGTGCCACCGTCGATCTGGACGGCGGTGACCTTCAGCGTCATATCCGAACTGTCATAGGGAACGAAGATTGCCGTTGCCGCTTTGGCGATATCGGTGAGCGAGCTTTTGGTGACGCTCGGCTGCTGGGTAATGATATCCGCGATGGCGCCGGCGGCACGGGTCGCGCGCTTGCTGACGCTGAGCCCGACGGTAATCTCGAACGCGCCGAGATAAAGCATGACCAGAACCGGGAAGAGGATCGCAAACTCGATTGCGCCCACACCTTCCTTGTCACGCGCAAGGCGGCGCGTCACCGAAGCCAGCCCTATGAGGATCCCGCGATACGTCATTATGGATACTGCTCGTTCTGGAAGGCCGCCGTCGAGACGATCAGGTATTCGCTGGGCATGGAACTTCCGACCGGACGAAGCCCGGTAATATAAGGTCGGACGAGATCGACGATGATCGACCAGCGATAATAGGCGCGCACTATATTGATCGTAGCCGGACCGCCGGGCGTGAACTTGAAGTCAGAAATCTTCAGGTCCGAATATTTGTCCGAGGGTGTGACGCGCGGGATCGTCGTCGGGATCGCGGCGAAGCTCGTGAAGCTGCGCACATCCAGATAGAGCTTGTCGGGTGTTGCCGCCTCCGTCGCCGAGCAGCGGATGATGATCGAGATCTCGTTGCAGAAATTCTGCCGGAACTGCGTCTGCGTCATATAGGTCGGGCGCGTGGAATCGAATGTGATCTGCCCCGTCCGCATCTCTCGGCTCACCGTATCTACGGCGTTGGAGACGAGCTCTTCGGCCGCAAAGGCGATGAAGGTTTCGAGGATCGCGAAAATGATGATGAAATAGGGAATGGCGAGCAGCGCGAATTCGATCGCGGCAGAGCCGTCCCGCGATCGGGCCAAGGCGCGAAGTCTGGATAAACGGAGGGACGCACGCACCTTGCCCGTCTCCTGCTTGCTGATCGCCATGGTTGGCCTCGAAAATCGTCTTCGGCGGCCACACTAAGGCGCGTTCGTTGATTTTCCGTTTCAGGCCGGAGCAGCTATTTTAACGAAGTGGGCAAGAGTTCGCAGAGACAGGTCAGCCGCCGGAAGCTTCACCCTGCTGCGAGTGTTGCTCGCAATTCGGCGTGCACGAAAGCACCGAGCGTTCCGTCTGGCGATAGACGCGCACCGTATTGCCTTCGTCGATGGAGACAAGGATGCGCTCGTCGAGGATCGCGTTACCGTCGACATCCAGAAGCACGATATTGGTCGTGCCGAAGGCGCGGCCAGTCAAGACGATCGTCTTGGCGTCGGCAACCGTCGCATCGGCAACCTTGGAATTGCCGACGATGACCTTGCTGACAGGCCGGTCGAGCTTCAATACGCGCGCGTGATCCATGTAGACGCGCAGCATGTCTTCCTGCGCCAAGGCTGTGGATGCCGTGAGAGCCGAAATCACCCAGGCAAAGAAAACGGTCTTGCCGTTCGATGGCATTTTGGCCCTCTTTCACGATCGCAATGCAAACTGCGGATAGAATGGAAAAAAATGGTGAACGAAGCTTTAAGCTTTCGCTGCCATGTTCACGATTGACGCGCATTGCATCGTTTCGATACGGGCCAATCCGGCGCGATATCGGGAGCGGATGGAAATTCGTGCCATTTCTGGATGCCTGAAAGCGAGTGTCCCATAATTCTTGCGGAAATTCATGAGAATTCTAGGCAATGCTGTAAGGAATTACTTACCCTGACGGGTCCGATTGTCTCGTTCACATCTCGTTAACGTATTTCATTAAGTCGATGGAAACGGCCATTCGCTAGGTTGAGGCCATCCGATCAACGGCAACAGTTGGCGGACGTGCTGAACATCAACTGGAGTTAGGAGTGACCATGACCAAGCTTTTTAGCCGTTTTCTGAAGGATGAATCCGGCGCGACCGCAATCGAATACGGCCTGATCGCCGCCCTCATTTCCGTAGCGCTCATCGCTGGCGCCACGAGCCTCGGCGGCAACATCGGCAACACGTTCAACGCTCTCAGCGACCGCATGAGCACCGCTGCGGACTCCGCTGCTGGCAACTAATACAGGTATTTCTGAGCGGCGTCGGGACGATGCGTCCCGATTGCGCCAGCCGGGATATCGAGCGGGCTCACTGCTGAATGGCCGTGAGCCTTTTCGCATTTTGTAACGATCGGGTGTAAGCATGATCGCAGCCGCTATCTTCGTGATACTGCCACTCTGCCTCGCCTTCGCGGCATTCTCGGATCTGTTCACCATGACGATCCCGAACCGCATTTCCTTGATCGTCATCGCCTCCTTTGCCGCGATCGCGCCGTTCTCCGGTCTGGGCTGGGAGGAAATCGGCATGCATTTTGCCGGTGCGGCCATCGTCTTTTCCGCCTGCTTCGCCCTTTTCGCTGTTAATGTGATGGGCGGCGGCGATGCAAAGCTTCTGAGCGCGACCGCGCTCTGGTTCGGCTTCAATCAATCTCTTGTCTTCCTGGTCGCCTATGTCGGGATGATCGGCGGCCTGCTCACCTTGCTCATCCTGCTGGTGAGATCGCAGGCCAATACCATTCTCGCGATCGGCCTGCCGGTGCCGAACTCGGTCCTGCTTGCGAAGAAAATACCCTATGGCATTGCCATCGCGATCGGCGGCTTCCTGGCCTATCCGTCGTCGCCGCTCTTCATCGCGGCATTGGAAGGCTTGAAATGACGGCATTTTAATCCGCCGTTAACTTAAAATGTAAGCCTTCCATTAACCATAATTATACCAATTCCGGAGCATTCTGCAGGGCGAACGCGTCGTGCCCTGAGGAATGATCGATGAAACCGGCCCGCCTTATTATTCTAGCTGTCGCTGTGGTGGCAGCCGGCCTTGCCGGTCTTCTCGCTATGAACATGGCGGGTCGCAAGGGCGTCGTGACGAAAGTCCAGTCCGTCATCGAGAAGGAACCGACGGTCAACGTCCTGGTTTCCAGCGCCAATCTTCCCGTCGGCGCAAGGCTGGACGAAAAAGCCGTCCACTGGATGCCCTGGCCGCAGAATGGCCTTGTCCAGGGCTTCATCACCGAGACCGACCGGCCGGACGCCATCAAGGATCTGCAGGGTGCCGTCGTGCGCTTGCCCGTCTTCGAGGGCGAGCCGATCCGTCCGGAAAAGGTAGCCGATTCCAACAGCCGCATCCTCTCCTCGCTGCTGCCCGCAGGCAAGCGCGCCGTCGCGACGGAAATCTCCGTGGCGACAGGCGCCGGCGGCTTCATCCTTCCCAATGACCGCGTCGACGTCATCATGGTGCGCAAGGGGACGGGCAGCGAAAAATATCTGACCGAGACCGTGCTGAGCAATGTTCGTGTCCTCGCCATCGACCAGCAGATCCAGGAGAAGGACGACGGCTCCAAGGCCGTGGTCGGCACCACCGCAACGCTGGAGCTGACCCCCGACCAGACCAAGGTTCTGGCCGTCGCCCAGCAAATGGCCGATCGCCTCTCGCTTGCCCTGCGCTCGGTTGCCGATGCGCAGGAGCAGGATACGACTGCGGCCGATTACCTGCTGAGCGGCGACAACGGCAGCGCAATGATCCAGGTCATCAAATCCGGCGCGATCGTGACAGACGCCACCGCCTCGACGAAGCCGGAGTAAGGAAAATGCAGATGGGCAACTCAACACAGCGCACCAGGCTTTTCCTTATCGGTTGCCTGTCGCTGGCAATGGCTGTGACCGGCTTTGCGCCTGTAACCGTCACCGCACCGTTCGACGTCAAACAAGCCGCTGCCGCTTCCGAAAGCCTCATCCGCATTACCCAGAGCGGTCCCGGCGCCCATCGCCGCCTGAAGCTCGGCCTCAACAAGGCTATTGTGGTCGACCTGCCGGAAGACGCGCATGATATTCTTGTTTCCGATCCGGTTATGGCCGATGCTGTGACCCGCACCTCGCGGCGCATCTACCTCTTCGGCAAGAAAGTCGGCCAGACGAATATCTTCGTTTTCGGCGCCAGCGGCGAAGAGGTCGTCAGCCTCGATGTCGAGATCGAGCGTGACGTTTCCGGTCTCGAAGCCAATCTGCGCCGGTTCATTCCGGACTCTGCCATCAATGTCGAAATCGTCTCGGACAATATCGTGCTGACCGGCACCGTTCGCACGCCGCAGGATGCGACCCAGGCAGCCTCGCTCGCCGGAGCCTTCCTGAAAGGCGGCGAGGCGACGACGCGAACGGAAAGCATCTCCGGCAGTGGTGGAGACAATTCGGTCGCGCTCTTTGCCGAAGGCCGTCAGGAGTCGCAGGTCGTCAACCTTTTGAAGATTGATGGCGAGGACCAGGTCACGCTCAAGGTCACGATCGCCGAGGTCCGCCGTGAAGTCTTGAAACAGCTCGGCTTCGACAATCTCGTCACCAATTCCTCGGGCATGACGGTCGCCCAGCTCGGCACCCCGACGGCCGATAGCGCATCCTCCGTCGTCGGCGGCGGTCTTGCCGCGCTCTTCAAGAATTCGATCGGCAAATACGATATCTCGACCTACCTGAACGCGCTTGAACAGGGCAAGGTCGTGCGCACGCTCGCCGAGCCGACGCTGACGGCGATTTCCGGTCAGGCCGCGACCTTCAATTCCGGCGGCCAGGTTCTGTATTCCACGACCGACAATAACGGCAACGTCACCGTCGTTCCCTATAACTACGGTATCAATCTGGCCTTCAAGCCGGTGGTCCTGTCTTCCGGTCGCATCAGCCTGCAGATCAAGACAAACGTCTCTGAGCCGGCGCCCTCGGTATCGGGTGCCGCGCCCACCTATCAGCGCCGTTCGGCAGAGACTTCGGTGGAACTGCCCTCGGGTGGCTCGATCGCGCTTGCCGGCCTCATCCGCGACAATATTTCCCAGACGATGGGCGGCACACCGGGCGTCTCGAAAATCCCGCTTCTCGGCACGCTCTTCCGCCAGAAGGGATTTGAGCGTCAGGAAACGGAACTCGTCATCATCGCGACGCCCTATCTGGTGCGTCCGGTCGCGCGCAATCAGCTCAACCGGCCTGACGATAATTTCAGTCCGGAAAACGATGCGTCCGCCTTCTTCATGAACCGCGTCAACAAGGTCTACGGCAGCCGCGAGCAGCCGGTCGCCGATGCGCAGTTCCACGGTTCCATCGGATTTATCTACAAATGAGCGGGGCACGGTCTGAACCGATGACTAAGAACAGAGATCAGGCGATGGCCCCTTCGAATGCGAAACGGTCCCGCAACGCAAAGCCGCTGCTGATGGCAGTGTCACTCGCCGCCGCCGTCCTCTCCGGCTGTGCCGGTCCTCGCGACCAGCTGACGACAGGCGGCATTTCCGATGACTACCGCGAGCGTCATCCGATCGTCGTCACGGAAGCCGAACAGACCGTCGATCTCCCTGTCGCCTCCACCGACCGTCGTTTGACGATCGCCCAGCGCGAGCTTGTCCGCGGCTTTGCGACCACCTACGTCTCGCGCGCTTCCGGCCCGGTCTATATTCTCACTCCGGAAGGCTCGCCGAATGCCGGCGCTGCCCGTGCGCTTCGCAGTCAGGTTCGAGCCGAACTCGCTGCACGCGGCATTGCAAGCAGCCGGATCATCAATACGTCCTATGCCGCGACGGGTGTTCTGGATGCCGCTCCATTGCGGCTGAGCTTTACCGGCACGACGGCGGTGACGAGCCAGTGCGGTCAGTGGCCGAAGGACATCTCGGCCGATTTCACCAACCAGAACTACTACAATTTCGGCTGCGCCTCGCAAAACAACCTGGCTGCCCAGGTCGCCAATCCGGAGGATTTCGTCGCCCCGCGCGGCATGACCCCGATCGATGCCGAGCAGCGCAACGAGGCGATCAAGGAATACCGGACGACGACGTCCAGCATCGATAGCATGGATACCGGCTCGACCGGTTTCTGATCAGGCGGAAGAAAACGATGAGCACCGTCGACTACGAGATCAAGAACACCAGCGAGCTTCGCCACGCCGAAGAGGCGATGCGTATGGGCGAGCTGGAAAACATGCGGCCGTTGCCGCGCATCTCCGTTCATGCCTTCTGCGAAAGCGAAGAGCTGCAGCGGCTCATGGAGCGCTGCGCCAACGATCGGCGCATGTCGAAGGTCACCCTGCGCATCACCAGCGGTGGCACGGCCGCCGCCGCCAACATGTTTTCGAGCGCACCGACACCGAACCTGATCATTCTGGAGACCAGGGCGAACCCGGCCAACCTGCTGACCGAGCTTGCACCGCTTGCCGCCGTCTGCGATCCCTCCACCAAGGTCATCATCGTCGGCTACTACAACGATATCGGCCTCTACCGCGACCTGATCCGCAACGGCATTTCCGAATATATGGTCCAGCCAGTCGGCATGCCCGATGTCATGGGCGCCATGGCGACGATCTTCGTCGATCCGGAAGCCGAACCGCTTGGCCGCTCCATCGCCTTCATCGGCTCCAAGGGCGGTGTCGGGGCGTCCACGATCGCCCATAATTGCGCCTTCGGCATCTCCAACCTGTTTTCGACCGAGACGATTCTCGCGGATCTCGACCTGCCCTACGGCACGGCCAATATCGATTTCGATCAGGATCCAGCCCAAGGCATCGCCGAGGCGGTCTTCGCGCCGGAGCGGCTCGACGAGGTTTTCCTCGATCGTCTGCTGACCAAGTGCTCCGATCACCTCTCGCTGCTGGCGGCGCCCTCGCTGCTCGACCGCGCCTATGATTTCGACGGTCACGCCTTCCAGCCGGTCATGGATGTCCTGCAGCGCAGCGCGCCGGTGACCGTGCTTGACGTTCCTCATGCGTGGTCAGACTGGACTCGTTCCGTCTTGTCGAGCGCCGACGAGGTCGTCATCTGCGCCGTTCCCGACCTCGCCAACCTGCGCAATGCCAAGAACATGCTCGACGCGCTGCGCAAGCTGCGGCCGAACGACAAGGTGCCCCACTTGGTGCTCAATCAGGTCGGTATGCCGAAGCGGCCGGAAATCTCGATTTCCGATTTCTGCGAACCGCTGGAAGTCGATCCGATCGCCATCATTCCCTTCGATATCGCGCTCTTCGGCAACGCCGCCAACAGCGGCCGGATGATCTCGGAAGTTGATCCGAAATCGCCGACATCGGAAACATTCTCGCAGATCTCGCACATCGTAACGGGTCGCGTGGCCGTGAAGAAATCCCGCAAGGGCGGCCTGCTCGGCCTTCTGAAGCGCAAGTGAACGAGTAGAATTGGATCGGGTCAATGTTCGGAAAACGCGGAAATGATGGTTTCGGAAAGGCTGGTGCCGGCGGTATCGCCGCTCCTCCGCCGCCGATGCCGGCAGCCAGCCCCGCAGCTTCGTCGGGCCCCTCGATCCTGGTCGAACCGTCGCGCGAACCCGTCCGTCAGCAGGTGACGCCACCGCCGATGCAGACGCCGCAGCGCAAGCGCCCGGCCCGCACCGAAGAATATTACGACACCAAGGCGCAGGTCTTCTCGGCGCTGATCGACACGATCGACCTCTCGCAGCTATCGAAGCTCGATGGCGAAAGCGCGCGCGAGGAAATTCGTGATATCGTCAACGATATCATCACCATCAAGAATTTCGCCATGTCGATCTCCGAGCAAGAGGAACTGCTCGAGGATATCTGTAACGACGTGCTCGGCTACGGTCCGCTCGAACCGCTGCTGGCGCGTGACGACATCGCCGATATCATGGTCAACGGCGCCGGCCAGACCTTCATCGAAGTCGGCGGCAAGACGATCGAATCCGAAATCCGCTTCCGCGACAATTCGCAACTCCTGTCGATCTGCCAGCGCATCGTCAGCCAGGTCGGCCGTCGCGTTGATGAATCGAGCCCGATCTGCGACGCGCGCTTGCCTGATGGCTCGCGTGTCAACGTCATCGCGCCGCCGCTCTCGCTCGACGGCCCGGCGCTCACCATCCGCAAGTTCAAGAAGGACAAGCTTACGCTTGATCAGCTCGTTCGCTTCGGCGCCATCACGCCCGAAGGTGCGACGGTATTGCAGATCATCGGCCGCGTCCGCTGCAATGTCATCATATCGGGCGGTACCGGCTCGGGCAAAACCACGCTCCTGAACTGCCTGACGAACTATATCGACCGCGACGAGCGTGTCATCACCTGCGAGGATACGGCTGAACTGCAGCTGCAGCAGCCGCATGTCGTACGCCTGGAAACCCGCCCGCCGAATATTGAAGGCGAGGGCGAAATCACCATGCGCGACCTCGTCAAGAACTGCCTGCGTATGCGTCCCGAACGCATCATCGTCGGCGAAGTGCGCGGCCCCGAGGTTTTCGACCTTCTGCAGGCCATGAACACCGGCCACGACGGTTCCATGGGCACCATCCACGCCAATAACCCGCGTGAATGCCTGAGCCGCATGGAATCGATGATTGCCATGGGCGGCTTCACCCTGCCGGCAAAGACCGTGCGCGAGATCATCTCCTCATCGGTCGATGTCGTCATCCAGGCACAGCGCCTGCGCGACGGTTCGCGCCGCATCACCCAGATCACCGAAGTGATCGGCATGGAAGGTGACGTCATCATCACCCAGGATCTCATGCGCTACGAGATCGACGGCGAGGACGCGAACGGCCGGCTGATCGGCCGCCATATGTCCACCGGTATCGGCAAGCCGCATTTCTGGGATCGTGCCCGCTATTACAACGAAGAGAAACGCCTCGCCGCAGCACTCGACGAGATGGAAGTGAAATCGAAGGACTGAGATGTTCGGCATCGATCCGACAGTATTGGCAATCGTGGTTCTCGCGGCCGTCGCAGCGGGGGCGGTCTGTTATGCCGTGCTGTTCTCGCGTATCGAGAGCGACAAGAAATCGGCAAGCCGCATCAGCCGCGTGAAGTCGGCCGAAGTCGATCGCGTCAAGGTCAAGGCTGCCCGCGATCGTGTGCAGGAACTGTCGAAGCGCCGTAAATCGGTGCAGGACAACCTGAAGGATCTGGAAAAGCGGCAGCATGAAAAGACCAAGAAAACGCTGTCTTTGAAATCGCGGCTAGTACAGGCGGGACTACCGATCACGCCGGCCCGGTTTTACATTTTCAGCGCGATTCTGGCTCTTGTGGTCCTGGTCGTGCTGTTCATCGCCGGCGCATCGATCATTGTCATGCTTGGTGCCGCCGTAGTCGTCGGGCTCGGCCTGCCGCGCTGGATACTCGGCTTTCTCGTCTCACGCCGCCAGAACAAGTTTCTGGATGAATTTCCGAACGCGCTCGACGTTATCGTCCGCTCCATCCGGTCCGGCCTGCCATTGAACGATGCCATCAGGCTGATCGCCAACGAAGGCACGGAACCGGTCAAGAGCGAGTTCCGTCGCATCATCGAAGCACAGCAGGTGGGCTTGAGCATTCCCGATGCCTGTGCCCGCATGACCAACCAGATGCCGTTGCAGGAAGTCAACTTCTTCGCCATCGTCATCGCCATCCAGTCGCAGGCTGGTGGCAACCTGTCGGAAGCGATCGGCAACCTGTCGAAGGTGCTGCGCGACCGCAAGAAGATGAAAGCCAAGGTGAAGGCGCTTTCGATGGAAGCCAAGGCATCCGCCGTCATCATCGGCGCCCTGCCTTTCATCGTCGCCACGCTCGTCTACATCACCTCACCCCATTACATCATGGTCCTGTTCACCGACCCGCGCGGCCACTTCATCCTGGGCTTCTCCGGCATCTGGATGTCGATCGGCATCTTCGTGATGCGCAACATGGTCAATTTCGACATCTGACGCGAGGAGGCAGGCATGTCCGCGGAACTTGCAGCAAGACTTACCGATCCGGCCATGCTCGTGGCGGTCCTCGTCGCGATCGCCGTTTTCGCAACGTTCTACACGCTTGCCGTCCCCTATTTCGAACGCGGTGATCTCAACAAGCGCATGAAGGCCGTCTCCACCGAGCGCGAGCAGATCCGCGCGCGCGAACGTGCCCGGATGAATGCCGATAGCGGCACGAAAGCATCGCTGAGAAACCAGAACAACCGGTCCGTCCGGCAGATCGTCGAACGCTTCAATCTGCGCAAGGCACTTGTCGACGAGAATACGGTCAACAAGCTGCGTGCCGCCGGCCTGCGCTCGGAAAACGCGCTGAACACCTTCCTCGTCGCGCGCTTTCTCCTGCCCTTCGTTTTTCTGGCCGTCGCCGGCTTCTGGGTATTCGGTCTCGGCAACCTGGCAAGCAAAGGTCCGGCCGTGCAGTTCCTGGCCGTCCTCGGCGTCGGCTATCTCGGCTTCTATGCGCCTAACATCTATATTTCCAACCGCATGAGCAAACGCCAGCACTCGATCAAGCGCGCCTGGCCGGATGCGCTTGACCTGATGCTGATCTGCGTGGAATCGGGCATTTCCATCGAAGCGGCCATGCGCCGCGTTTCCGAAGAGCTTGGCGAACAGTCGCCCGCACTCGCAGAAGAAATGGTGCTGACGACGGCCGAACTGTCCTTCCTGCCGGATCGCCGTGTGGCGCTCGAAAATCTTGCGACCCGCACGCAGATCGATCTCGTCCGTTCTGTCACGCAGGCGCTCATCCAGGCGGATCGTTACGGCACGCCCGTTGCAACGGCGCTGCGCGTGCTGGCGCAGGAAGGCCGCGACGAACGAATGAACGAGGCGGAAAAGAAGGCAGCCGCGCTGCCGCCGAAGCTTACCGTTCCGATGATCCTCTTCTTCCTGCCGGTTCTGATCGCCGTCATCCTCGGCCCCGCTGGCATCCAGGTGGCTGACCGGTTCTGACGCTTGCCGCGCCGGCAGAAGGCGACTAAGCCTGTCGAGGAAAACGGAGCTTCGCCATGTCTTCCCTCGGCATATTTATCAGCATCATCAGTGCTCTGATCATCGGTGCCATGAGCCCCGGTCCGAGCTTTGTCGTCGTCTCGCGCATCGCCATTTCCCGCTCTCGTCTCGATGGGCTTGCTGCGGCACTTGGCATGGGCATTGGCGGCCTGACCTTCTCGCTCCTTGCGCTTGCGGGCCTGACCGCGCTGCTGTCGCAATTCGAGTGGCTCTATCTCGTGCTGAAGATCGCCGGTGGCGCCTATCTGATCTACATCGCCTTCGCGATCTGGAAGGGAGCAGCAGAGCCACTCGCATTGTCCAGCGACATTGCCGGCAAGAGCATGCCGGCGCGCAGTTTCACGACAGCGATGCTGACGCAGCTCAGCAATCCGAAGACGATCGTCGTTTACGCCAGCATCTTCGCAGCATTCCTGCCCAAGACCGTGCCGGTGGAGCTCATGCTGGCATTGCCGGTCGGTGTCTTCGCGGTGGAGGCCGGATGGTATGCGGTCGTGGCGCTCGCCTTTTCGGCTCAGCACCCGCGCAGGCTTTATCTCGCCGCAAAAGCCTGGATCGACCGGGCAGCCGGCGCGGTCATGGCCGGCCTCGGCCTTCGCCTCATCCTGTCGGGATTGGGCAGCCGATAACTCAAAGCGTGGCGCGATCTTTCAGATTCGCCGCCACGCTTTAAATTCTTGTTTTCGCATGTCGTTATCGCAAAACCGCGGCACACTTTTGCGCGACATGCTTTAGTTGGTATTGGTGGTGGTGCCGGATGTCGCGTCTTTCGCCGCCAGCTTTTGCCAGGAATTCTGCTGCGAAAGCATGCCGCGCAGGTAGGCGACATTGGCATCTGCCTGCTGAGGTGAGAGTTCGCGCCGCGCAATCTGCTCGGCTTCAGGGAACCGGCCCTGCAGGCCGACGACGAGGGCGAGGTTCTGGCGCACGCGGCTGTCGGCGGAAGGCTGGCCTGCCGCCGAGCGAAGATAGGTTTCCGCCGTCCGCAGATCCCCCGTCAGAAGATAGGACATGCCGAGATTGGACAGGACCGAGGGCTCGTTCGGCTGGATGTCGAGCGCATCGCGATAGCGCTGGCGGGCGTCGTTCGGCCGACCCATCTGGTCGAGGATCGCGCCTTCGGCAGAGATCAGCCGCCAGTCGGGACGGTCAGGCGTCTGCGCCCTGCCGATCGTATCCAACGCCTGCTGGAGTTGCCCGGTGGCGGCCTGTGCCTTACCATAGGCGGCGAGCACGTTGCGGTCATCAGGGTTGGCGATCGCTACCTGCTGCATGACGGCAAGCGCCTGGGCGTCACGTCCGTTCATGCGCAGGAGATTGGCGTAATTGACGCCGTTGACGGGATCGCGCGGGTTTTTCTCGTAAGCCTGGCCGACCCGGTCGGTGGCCGCGCGTATTTCGTTTGTGTCCATCTGCTCGACAGGCTTGTCGAGCTTCGGGATGGAGCCTGTTGTCATCCGGTCCTTCGATGTCGTCGAGCAGCCGGCAAGCGACAGCACGACGAGAGCGACCGCGGTGCCTTGAAAAACACGCTTCGTGAAAGGAGTAGAGGCCGAGACTGGCATTGCGCGTTCCTGAATGAAATCGGCGCCTGACCTCAAAGCGGAACAGGGAAAGGTGTGACGCAATCTTCGCTCCAGCAATAGTCTGTTAACCCTAACAGACAGTTAAGAAGTGATTCTGCCCCGCCTTTAAGGACAATCATGGCCCCCTTCCAGTTCATCGAGAGACCCACCCCTTTCAACACCAAGGGTGGATCGACTCTGCCGATCTTCGCTGTCACGCCCGCCCATATTGAAACCGGTACCATCGATCCGATCGCGCTCGATTGGGCCGGTAAGGCCGGCTACAAGGCGGAAAGCGGTTCACTGCTGCTGATCCCAACCGCCGAGGGCCACCTTGGCGGCGCGCTTTTCGGCCTCGGCACCAATCCCTCCGAGCACCCCTACATCACCGGCAGGCTTGCCCGCGCCCTTCCGGCCGGCGACTGGCACGTCGAGACAGCGCCGCTGACGGCCAACCGCCTGGCGCTCGGCTTCGGCCTCGGCAGTTACCGCTTCGATCGCTACAAGTCTGAAAAATTGCCTGCCGCGACGTTGATGATCCCGCGCGACGCCGATGGCAACGAGATCAAGCGCCAGCTCGCCGGTGTCTTCCTCGCCCGCGATCTCATCAACACGCCGACCAACGACATGGGTCCGGAACAGCTCGAAGCCGCGTTCCGTGGTCTTGCTGCGCATTACAAGGCCGAGATGTCGGTCATTATCGGTGACGATCTGCTCAAGGAAAACTTCCCGCTGGTCCACACGGTCGGGCGCGCCAGCGCCGATGCGCCACGCCTTCTGGAGCTGCGCTGGGGCAAGAAGGGTCATCGCAAGGTCACGCTCGTCGGCAAGGGCGTCTGCTTCGATACCGGCGGCCTCGACATCAAGCCTGCCTCCTCCATGCTCCTGATGAAGAAGGACATGGGCGGTGCGGCAAATGTCATGGGCCTCGCGCTCATGATCATGGATGCCAAGCTGAAGGTCGATCTGCGCGTCATCATCCCGGTCGTCGAGAATTCCGTCTCGGCCAATGCCTTCCGCCCTGGCGATATCTACAAGAGCCGCAAGGGTCTGACGGTCCAGATCGACAATACCGATGCCGAGGGACGCCTGATTCTGGCCGATGCACTCGCCTATGCCGACGAGGAAGAGCCGGACTTGCTGATCGATATGGCGACCCTGACGGGCGCTGCCCGCGTCGCTCTCGGCCCCGACGTTCCGCCCTTCTTCACCGATGATGCCGGCCTTGCCGACGACCTGATGGATGCAAGCTTCGAGACGGACGATCCGCTCTGGCGCCTGCCGCTCTATGCCGGTTACGAGAAGGACATCCGCGCCAAGTTCGCCGATATTACCAATGCTCCGGCAGGCGGCATGGCAGGCGCCATCACCGCTGCACTCTTCCTCAAGCGTTTTGTCAGCAAGGCGAAGAGCTGGGCGCATTTCGATATCTACGGCTGGGCGCCGAACGAGCGTGCCCATTCCCCGGGTGGTGGCGAGGCACAGGCGATCCGCGCGCTTTACCACCACATCCGTCAGAGCGTTCGCTAAAGCATGCCGCGCAAAAGTGTGAAGCGGTATTGCGATAACGACATGTGAGAACAAAAGCCTTCGTTGAGGCGATCGTTAAAATTTTATTCACCTTGAGAGGCGGCATTCTGTGCCGCCTCTTGCTTGCGTGCCGTAACTGCCGGAAAATAAAAACGTTAGCGTAACGATTTCCGGAGGGGCCGTGCCGATCGAACTGACCGCCTCGCAGGCGCTTGGCCTCTGGCACGGCGTGGCGCTGAACCAGGTCCGTCACGACAACAGAGATTTGACGTTGCGCCAGATGGCGATCCTGCTGCATATCTATCTCGTGCCGCCGCCGCATACCGTGCGCGGGCTGGCTGCGACGCTGAACGTGACGAAACCGGTCATCACCCGCGCGCTGGATACGATGGGCGAGATGGGCCTCGTCGATCGCGTCCGCGACGATGCCGACCGGCGAAACGTCATCATCAAGCGCACTGTCGGTGGTGCGCTGTATCTCGAAAAGCTCGGCGATCTCGTGCGCGAGCAGGGACGCAAGCTGCCCGTCTGAAAATGCCCGACTGAAAGGAATCTCATGACGATGCTCGACCGCCGCCTCCATGCCTACCGCCCGGATCTTGCGGAAGCCGGCCTTGAAGGCAAGGTCGAGGCGACGCGTTTCGTCAGCGGCACACCGGCCCGCGTCTCCGTCCCCGTCATTGCCTTGCGCCCTGAGCCTAACCTTGCCCGTGGCATCGACACCGAACTGCTCTATGGCGAAGACGTTACGATCTTCGATCGCGCCAACGGATGGTGCTGGGTCAAGGCCGCGTCGGATGGTTATGTCGGCTACCTGCCCGAGGAAGCTCTCGTCGAGGCCGCACCGGCCCCGACCCACATCGTCGTCCCGCAACGCACCTTCCTCTATCCCGAGCCGGAGCTGCGCAAACCCTATAAGACAATTCTGTCGATGGGCAGCCGCGTCCACATTTCGGGCGAGGCGGAAGCCCGCGGCAACCACTATCTTGTGCTCGCCGATGGCACCGCGATCTTCTCGAAGCATCTGCAGCCGCTCGGGTCGCTGGACGGGCAGGATTATGTCGATATCGCCGCCCGCTTCTTGGAAGTGCCCTATCTCTGGGGCGGACGCTCGGGCCTCGGTATCGATTGTTCCGGCGTGGTCCAGCTGGCATTGCAGATGACCGGGAGAAGCGCGCCGCGCGATACGGACATGCAGGCCGCAGGCCTTGGTCAGCCGATCAAGCGCTCGGATGTGCGTCGCGGCGATCTGGTCTTCTGGAAAGGCCATGTCGCCGTTTTCGAAGACCCTGACACCATCATCCACGCCAACGGCCATACGATGACCGTTGCGCGCGAGAATTTCGAGGCTGCCGTCAAACGCATTGGCTGGCTCTACGAACAGCCGACTGGTTATCGCCGCCCATTTTAAAGCGTCAGGCGATGGGCGGCTTCGGCCAGCCCTTCACACCGCCTGTCCAGTCCTCGAAGGCTTTTGAAAGCTTCAGCACGCGCATGTCGTCGAAGCGCGGGCCGACGATCTGCAGACCGATCGGCATGCCCGATCTCGAGAAGCCGCAATTAATCGAGGATGCCGGCTGTTCCGACATGTTCCAGGGAACGGTGAAGGCGATATGCTCGAAGGGCAGCTTCGGATCGTTGGTGGGCGAGGCCCATTCGGCCGGATAGGAGACGATCGGATTGGTTGGTGACAGCACCGCATCGACCTCGGTGAACAGCCGCCCGCAGGTCTTGCGCATCTCGATCGTCTGGTTGAAGCCCTTGACGGCATCGACGCCGCTGATATCGGCGCCGCCTTTTGCCCAGTCGTAGATATAGGGCAGGATGGTCTCGCGGCGCTCTTCGCTAAGCCCGGCAATATCGCCCCAGAAGCGCGAACGCCAGAAATCGTCAAGCCCGTCCAGCATGGCCCGGGTGATCACCGGCCCGGCCGGGACGATTGTGGCACCCGCCTTTTCGAAAAGCTTCGCGGCCTCTTCGACGGCAATTCTTACATCCTCGTCGACCGCAAGGCCGCAGCCGGCATCGAGCATCAGCCCGATCCGCATGCCGCTGAGATCGATATCGAGACCCATCCAGTCGAAGTTATTGGGTGGCAGGCTGGTGCCGTCACGCCAGTCGGGGCGGGAAAGTGTGGCCATCGACCACGCGGCATCTTCCACGGTGCGGGTCATGGGCCCGGCGCAGCGCCCGACATAATAGGGATCGACCGGAATACGCCCATGGCTGGGCTTGAAGCCGAAGACGCCCGTCCAGCCCGCCGGCAGCCGCACGGAGCCGCCGATGTCGGTACCGACATGCAATGGCCCGTAGCCGGCGGCCGCCGCCGCAGAGGCGCCGGCGCTGGAACCGCCGGGGTTCTGGCCAATGTCCCATGGATTGCGGCTCAGGTGATGGAAGCTGGAAAGACCTGACGACAGCATGCCGTAATCGGGGCAGGTGGTCTTGGCGAAGATGACGGCACCATCCTCACGCAACCTTGCCGCCGCCGGCGCATCCGCGTCTGCCGGCTTCAGTTCGACTGCCTTCGTGCCGAGCGGCACGGGTTGGCCCTTGGTCGCGATCAGTTCTTTGAGGGTAACGGGAATGCCGTCGAGCGCGCCGAGCGTTTCGCCCTTCATCCAGCGTTCGCCGGATGCCTTTGCCTGCTCGCGGGCTGCTTGCGGATCGTAGAGATAGAGGGCCGCAATCGAGGGCTCCCAGGCATCGATATGCTTTTCGAGGGCAAGCCAATATTCGAGCGGTGAAAGTGTTTTATCGGCGAAGCGCCGCCTGAGTTCGCGGATGGTGAAATCGGTCTCTGACATGGTCTGGTCTTTCGGGCGTTTTGTCTTGGGAGGACATCAGCGGCTCGCTTCGCGCGGGTCGAGAAGGTCGCGCAACCCGTCACCCAGCATGTTGAAGCCGAAAACAGTGAGCGCGATGGCAAGGCCGGGCAGGATCGCCAGCCACGGAGCGAGCGAAAGGAAGGTCTGGGCATCCGCCAGCATCCGCCCCCAGGTCGGCGCCGGCGGCGCCATGCCGAGGCCGAGGAAGGAGAGGCCGGCTTCGGTGAGGATGGCAAGCCCGAGCTGGATCGCCGCATGCACGATGATCTGGCTCATGATGTTCGGCAGCACGTGTCGCACCGAGATGGTGAAACGGCTGTTGCCGATCGCCTGCGCCGCCAGCACATAGTCGCGGCTCCAGGCCTGCAGGGAGGTGGCAAGCGTCACACGCGCAAAGACCGGCACCATGAAGACGGCAATGGCCGTTATTGCCGTAAAACGTCCCGGCCCGAGAAAGGCACCGAGGATCATGGCAGACAGGATCGGCGGCAATGCGAAGATCACGTCGCAGGCGCGCATCAGCAGCGCTTCGTAGGGGCCACGGATGGCGGCCGCGGAAATCCCGGTGATCGAGCCGAGCGTGCCGCCGATCGCGACCGCACTGACGGCGATCGACAGCGAATTCCAGCACCCGACCATCAGCATGGAGAGCACGTCGCGGCCGAACTGGTCGGTACCGAGCAGGCCGAAGGCAAAAGGCGGCTGCAGCTTGTGAATGATCTGCATCTTGGCCGGCGGCAGCGGCGTCCAGAAGAGGGAGAGCAGGGCGACCGCCACCAGAAAGCCGACAATAATGGTGCCGGCAATAAGGTTCTTTCGCCGGCTAAGCCTGAAGCTTAGGCGCTGCGAAATGACGGCGGAGGAGACGATAGGCGCCATCATGCCGCCTTTCGCATGCGCGGGTCGATCACGAGGTAGGAGAGATCGACGATGAAATTCATGGTGATGACGAGGCCAGCGAAGAACAGCACGACATCCTGCATCACGATGAGATCGCGCTGCGACAGCGCCTGAAACGCCAGCCGGCCGAGCCCCGGCAGATTGAAGACATTTTCGACCAGGACCGCGCCGGCAACGAGAAAGGTGAATTGCAGCCCGAGAATGGTCAGGATCGGTACCAGCGCATTCGGCACGATATGCCGCCAGAGCACGGTGCTTCGCGACAGGCCCTTGGCAACGGCCGTGCGCGCGAAATCCTCATGCATCGTGTCGAGCACGGCGGACCGCGCCACCCGCGTCAGCACGCCGGCCTGCGGCAGCGCCAGCGCCACGGCCGGCATCAGCAGCGCCTTCAGGGCCGGTAGCAGCCCGGCATCCCATCCCGGAAAACCGCCCGCCGGCATAAGCCCGAGCGTGGTGGAAAACAGGATGATGAGCAGCAGCGCCACCCAGAAGGCCGGCACGGCGATGCTCACCTGCGCAAAAACAGTGGCGATCGCATCGACGATACCGCCGCGCCGCGCTGCCGCCAGCACGCCAAGCGGCAGGGCAATCAGCACCGAGAGCACGATGGCGATCAGCGCGAGCGGCAATGTCACCGCCAGTCGTTCGACGATCAGCCCGGCAACGGGAACGCCGTAGGTATAGGATTGCCCGAGATTGCCGGAGAAGACGCCGGCAAGCCATTGGCCGTAACGAATGAGAAGCGGCTGGTCGAGGCCAAGATCGTGGCGCAGTGCCGCCAACGTTTCCGGGCTTGCCGAAGTGCCGAGCATGATCGAGGCGGGATCACCAGGCAGCAGATCCATGACCGCGAAGATCACCAGCGACACGACGAGAAGAGTAATGACGAGGCCGGCGAGGCGGCGGGAAAGCAGTGCGATCATATCGTCTTCATCACCCTGTCAGCCGCCGCCATGCTTGAGTTTACTCGTCCCAGGAAACGTTGCCGAGAACGTTGGAGGGGATCGGCTCGTTCTCCCACAGGCCCTTCAGCTTCTTGTCCCAGACACCCAGCTTGGGCATGACGAAAAGGTAGAGCGCCGGCACGTCCTCGGCGAGGATCTTCTGCGCGTCACCGTAGATCTTGGCCTGTTCGGCGGGATCGGTCGTCTCCTGTACCTTCTTCATCAACTCGTTGAAGGCGGGGTTCTTGTAGTTGAAGTAATAGGGATCGCGCGAATAGATATCGATGTCCATCGGTTCCGCATGGGCAACGATGGTCATGTCATAGTCGCGGCTGGTCATGACGTCCTTCACCCACTTCGCCGGAAATTCCGTGGGCTCGATGTTCATCGTCACGCCGATTTCGGCAAACATCGCCTGCATTACCTGCGCGCTACGCGGCGCATAGGTCATCTGCGGCGATTTGATCGTGAAGGTGAAGCCGTTTGGATAGCCGGCCTCAGCGAGCAGCGCCTTGGCTTTCTCGACATTATAGGGCAGCACGCCGGTCATGTCCTGATAGCCCGGATCGTTCGGCGTATAATGGCTGCCGATCGCCGTACCAAGGCCGGACCATGCGCCGTCGATCACGGTCTGGCGGTCGATCGCCATCATCAGCGCCTGGCGCACGCGCTTATCGTCGAAGGGCTTGCGGGCATTGTTCATGCCGGCGACGACCTTAAGCTCGGTATTGCCGATCTTGGTCGTCAGGCGCGCGTCGCCGTCAAATGAGCTCATCAGCTCCGGTGCGGCGAATTCCGGGAAGGCGTCGAGGTCGCCGGATTTCAGCGCGGCAGCCTGCGCCTGCGGATCGTTGATGAAACGGAAGGTCACCTTGTCGAGCTTGGCGGCTCCATCCTTGTTCCAGTAGTCGGCATTCTTGACGAGTTCCACATGGTCGCCCTTGGCCCAGGTGGAGAATTTGAACGGTCCAGTGCCGACAGGCGTCACCTTGTCGTTGTCGGCCGATTTCTGCCCGACCATGACGGAGGCCGGCCAGCCGAGCCAATAGATCAGGCTGCCGGTCGGGCTGGAAAGATGCAGAACCAGTGTCTCGGCATCGGGCGTATCGATGGAGGCGATCGACGCGAAGAAGCGCTTCTGCGGATTGACGGAATCCTTGGCCCGCGCCCGGTCGAGGGCAAACTTGGCGGCCGTGGAATCGAAGGCCTCGCCGTCGTGGAACTTTGCGCCACTCTGCAGCTTGAACGTATAGGTGAGGCCATCAGGGGAAATTTCCCAGCTCTTGGCGAGCTGCGGCTGCACCTTGCCGGTTTCGTCGATGCTCACAAGACCTTCGAAGACATTCTGCCAGGTCACCTGGCCGATGGCGACGGGGGCGGCGATCGTGGGATCGAGTCCTGTGGGCTCGACGCTCATGCCGAGATTGAGTGTGGTCTTGGCGGCTTCGGCCGGCGTCAGCGCCAGCATCATGATGCCGGCGAAGAGAGCAACGCCCATCGAGAGACGCCGCACGAGACGCGCCGACGGCGCGAGCGAAACCTTGATCATCTGTGCCCCTGTCTGGTTCCGCTGCTTGGCGGACCCCTTTTACGAGTAGAGTGACACCACGCCAGTGCACACACAATGATGATTTTGTGTGCTCAGTGTAGCCGAAAAAGCTACACAGCAATTTACGGTCCAATGCAAGCCCGGGGGGGTTAGTCTTTGCTGCCAGCCTTATCTTTGCCGGAAGTCTGGCGGTTTGCCCGCTCGCGCATGAAGCGTTCGATGAAATCGAGCAGTTTCGTTGCCGCAAAGGACAGCTGCCGGTCTGGCGCCACGCAGAGGTCGACATGGGTGCGGATGCCGGTCTTGCCGGCAAGCGGGATGGCTGAGAGCTGTCCCGCCTCGATCTCGCGGCGAACGGTCAGGGCCGGAAGCAGCGTCACTGCAGCACCACTCAGGACCAGTTCCTTCAGCATCTCCAGCGAACTCGTCACGAACACTGGATCGAGGCTCAGCCCTTGTTTTTCGAAGAGCGCATCGAAGGCCTGACGGAAACCGAAGGACTGATCGGGTAGCGCGAGCGCGTAATCGGCGAGCTCCTCAATGGCAATATCCGGACGGGAAGCCGCCGGATGATCTGGCGCCGTGATGAGATCGTAGGTGATCTCCGAGCGCAGCCGCACCTTGGTGCCGGACATCGGCGGCGCAAAAAGCGTCACGGCAATATCGGCCTCTGCACTGTTGACGGCTTCGACGGCCGCCCGTGCGCTGGTGATCGTCACGGCAAACCGCAGTTTCGGATATTTCAGGCTGAACTCGGCAAGCGCCGGGGCCAGCAGATTGGCGACGGTCGCGCCATTAGCATAGATGTTGACGCGGCCGCGCTGCAGGCCCTTCAGGTCCTCAATCAGCTGCTGCACATGGTCGAGTTCGCGCAGCGTGCGCCCGGCGCGTGCCGCCAGCAGCTCGCCGGCCGCCGTCAGCTTCACGCCACGGGCGCTGCGCTCCACCAGCGGCGCACCGAAATGATATTCGAGATTTTCGATCTGCCGGCTGATTGCCGTCGGCGCGACATTCAGGTTTTCGGCCGCCTGGCGCATGGAGTTGGTTCGCACCAGCTCGTCGAAATACATCAGCGCCCGAATCTGCATTTACCCGTTCTCCGCCGTGAGGCTCTCTTGATCCAGTCTAGGCAGTCAGCGCCCGGCCGCATAGCGGTCTCGCCATGCTGGTAGCGCGCCCGGTACAGGCAGTGCCGTCGCCTCGTAGACGCCGCGCGCAATCGCCCGCGCCATCACGATCCCGGCGAGATGGCACAATTCCATCAGGCTAGCCATATCGTTACGCATCTGCCGGCCGGTCGAGGCCGCAAAAATCGTGTCGCCGTCGAGTGGCAGATGGGCGGGCAGCACGGCGCGCGCCAGTCCGTCATGGGCGGCGATGGACAGCCGGTGCGCCTCCGCCTTGATCAGCGATGCATCGGTCACGATGGCGCCGATCGTGGTTGCCGTCGTCTTCACGCCCTTTAGCCGCAGGCTATGGTCCATTTGGGCGGGCAATCCAAGCCCGCCGAATTCTCCATTCTGCTCGAACGGAGCGGCCCAGAAATGCGGGCCTTCGCCGATTGTCGCCGTGCCCACCGCATTGACGGCAACGATCGCCGCGATGCGATGCCCGGCGCTGCTGACTGCACTTGCCGAGCCGAGCCCGCCCTTGAAGGTCGCAGTCGTTGCTCCCGTGCCCGCACCGACAGTGCCAAGCTCGAATGCGCCCTTGCGGGCGGCCTTCACGGCCTCATAGCCCATCTCGCGATACGGCGAATGCACGCCCCAATCCTTGTCGCCGCCATTTAAGAGATCCATCAGGATCGCCTGCGGCACGATCGGGATACGAACCGGACCGACAGCAAAACCGCGCCCCATCTCCCGCAATCCCGCCTGCACGCCGCCGGCGGCGTCCAGGCCAAAGGCCGAACCGCCCGAAAGCACGAAGGCATCGACGGCATCGACCACCATGGAAGGATCGAGCAGCGCCGTATCACGCCCGCCGGGCGCACCGCCAAGTACACTGCCGGAGGCAATCGCCGGCTCGTCGAAGACGATGGCCGTCACGCCGGAGCCGAGCGAAAGATCGGTCGCATGGCCGACAGAGACGCCGTCTATATCGGTGAGGAGATTGAGGAGATCGGACAAGCGCGGTTTCCTGTCGTGAAAAGATGCGCGCCGATAGGAAGTCAAATGCCTTTAAAAGACAAGACCGGCCCGTTTTGCCGGGCCGGTCGAAAATCGTTCGGTGGTCTGGAAGCTACATCCCCGCCTCAGGCATGGATGGGCTTCGGGTGGCGGCGGGTCATCAGGTCGTGAATGGCCAGCTTCACCTCGGCGGGCGAGCTGAAATGCTGCTCGTCCAGATCATGGACATGGAACTTGACGGCAATGAACTTCAACCGGTCGTCGTCCGGAATGACGATCCCGACCGGGATGCCTGCATATTCGATAACTTCTTTTTTCATGCGTAGAACTCCTGCCGCGCGGATGCGCCGGCTACAGCGAATTGACTTGTCTGGTACCGTTGAAAGGGGGACGAACGTCACATTCGACAGTTCGGGCGGGAGAGGGCGCCCGGACGGTCATTGCCAAGCACGGATCGCCCAAGGACTCTGGCGAGAATTGTAAAATCGATCATGTCTCGTTCCTTGTTCTGGCGTTGCACTTGCGTGGTCCCGGTAAGGCCCGGGGCCGGTGAAAGACCATCTGATTAATCTACTAACTTAGTAGAGAATAGCCGACAGTCTGTAAGAAACATATTCCGAAACGTGTCAAAATATCGACGATCCGAAAAAATTCATTCCATCACATCTCGGTTTGCAGAAAGAAATCTATCACGTCTTCGTGCAGCCCATGTGACGGTGCGAGCAGCCTCGCAATCGCCGAAGCAGACATAGGAGGCCGGTTTGATTCCGGCAATGGGGCTTATGGTTAAAAATTGGAAAGCCTTGAAATGACCGAATTGGTAAACGACCGAAGCCCTCGTCTACCATCCCTCCCGAAGCACCTTTTCCAGCATGTCCACGAAGAAATCGGCGCTTTCTTCGGCGAGGCAGAGCGGCGGCTTGATCTTCAACACATTCAGGTGATCGCCCGTCGGCTGCATGATGACGCCGAGTTCCAGCAGCCGGTCGCAGATCGCAGCCGTCTCCTCAGTCGCCGGCTCCAGCGTCATCCTGTCGCGCACGAATTCGAGACCGAGATAGAGGCCCATGCCATGCACGGCGCCGACGATGGGGTAGCTGTCAATGAGCGCCGCCAGCCGCGCCTTCAGATGGTCGCCCACCACGCGTGCATTGTCCTGCAGCCGTTCCTCGGCCATCACGTCAAGGACGGTCATGCCGGCCACGCAGCTGACCGGGCTGCCACCGGCCGAGGAGAAGAAATAGCCTTCCTTCTCCAGCGAGGCGGCGATCTCCTTGGTGGTGATGACAGCGCCCAGCGGATGGCCGTCGCCCATGCCCTTGGCGATGGTGATGATATCGGGCACGACGCCCTGCTGCTCGAAGCCCCAGAAATAATGGCCGAGTCTGCCATAGCCGACTTGCACCTCGTCGGCGATGCAGAGACCGCCGCGTTCACGCACCTGCCGATAGATCTCGGTGAGATAGCCGTCCGGCAGCGGGATGCCGCCGGCATTGCCGTAGACCGATTCGGCGATGAAACCGGCGAGCCCTTTGCCGCTCTCATCGATGGCTTCGAACACTGGCGTAACCGTGCCGAGATAGTCCGCAGTTGAATTGGGCCCACGAAACTGGCCGCGATAGGTATTGGGTGAGACGACCGCATGCACCCAGTCCGGCCGTGTCGTCAGCGCCTGCGGATTGTCGGCGATGGATGTGGAGACGGCGTCGCTTGCCACGGACCAGCCGTGATAGCCCTCAAGCAGGCAGAGCATGTTGCGCTTGCCGCTATGGGCCCAGGCGAGCCGCAGCGCCAGATCGTTCGCCTCGGAACCGCTATTGACGAGGAAGACGGCGTCCATGCCATCGGGTGCGAGGGATGCAAGGCTCTCGGAAAATTCCGCGACGGCAGCGTAGTGGAAGCGTGAATTGGTGTTCAGTGTCAGCCATTGCTGGCCGATCGCTTCCGCCATGCGCGGATGGCCGTGGCCTAGGATCGTGACATTGTTGACCATATCGAGATAGGAGCGTCCCTCACTATCGAAGAGATGCTCTTTCCAGCCGCGTTCGATCTGCGGCGGATGCGCATAATAGTGCTTCTGCGGGCTGGCGAAATGCGCCTGCCGCAATTCGAGAAGTGCAGCCGCTTCAGGTTTCGGCGCATCGGCACCCGGCCCGAGCAGCACCGAAGGCGAGGGGGAGAGCGCGGACCAGGCGCCTGCTTGTTGCGCTGTCGAAAAGAGCGGCGGCTCGAAGCCGGCGAGGCTGCAAAGCTGCAGGCGCAATCCGCCAAGCGAGGACGTTTCGCCGGAGACCGTGCCAAGCGTCTCGCCGGCAGTAACCTCGCTGCCGTCTTCGACCGAAAGTTCGATGCCGTCGATATGCAGCTTCATATCGGCGCCGGTAAGGACGAGATGCTGGTCGTACCAGGTGATCCGGCCGTCAAAGGGTGCCGCGACGATGGTGCCCGCCGCAAGGCAGATATCCATGTGCAGGGCATAGGTCGCCTGGGCTTTTGCATGGTGCAGGCCGGCGCGGGACAGCCGATATTCGCCGTAGCGCGTTGCCGCAGCGCCCGTTTCCGCCGCCGCACGGGCAAGAAGGCGCCAGTCCATATCGGATGCCAGCCAGTTGCCGGCCGAAAAATGCGGGCTCGGCACCCCGAGATCGACATAGGCGATGGATGCAGGATCGATGTCCGGCAAGAGCGGCTGCCAGTTTGCCATATCGACGGCGGCGACATCGAGGCCGGCCGCTTGCAGGATTGCCGTTTCCATCAGTTCGAACGGCACCGACATCGCGGTATCGAAGATGCGCTGCTCGCCTTCGAGATTTCCTCTGACGTAGTCATTATCAGGATCGATCGAGATCTGCTGCTCGCTGCTGGCAACGAGGATGACGGCGCGTGCCACGATGAGCGGCCAGAGCGCCTTCAACTCCTCCTCGGTCAGCGGATAGATCGCTTGATAGGCCTTGACCGCCGGCAGGATGGAAAAGGGATCGCCATCGGCCTGATGCAGCAGCGCGGCGCAGGTGACGGCCAGATCACCCACCAGCCAGCCGCGGATAATGTCGCCGAAATCAATCACCCCATCCGGGATCAGTCGCCCATGTGCATCGGCCCGGCTGACGACGTTGTCACCTGTCACGTCATGATGAACGGCCTGCAGCCGAAGCGCCGGCGCCAGCGGCTGGATACGGCGCACGGCCATCACCATCGTCTTGGCGATCCTGTCGCGTGCGGCACTGTCTTTGATCGAGGAAAGCAGTTGCACGGCAACCGGCCCGGCCCGGCGCAGATCCCATTGCAGGCTGCGGTCCAGCCCCGGATGGCTGAAATCGGCAAGCGCAGACGCCAGCCGCGCGCAGAGCGCGCCGAGTGCTGCGACCGTATCAGGCGCCAGATATAACAGATGTGTCAGCCCGTCGCCCTCGAGATATTCGAGCAGCCGGACATGGTAGTCCTGCTCGCGAACGGTGACGGCAACGATCTCCTGTCCATCACTGGACGCCACGATGTCGGGAACGCGGGGTGCATCCGCCTTGGCGCACAGATGATGGATTGCCGCGTTCTGCGCCTCAAGCTCTAGCACCTCGTAGGCGGCATGGCAGATCTTCAGCACATAACGGCCGCTATCCGTATCGAGCCGGTAGTTGCGGTCCTGCTGGCTGCCGAGCTCGGAAAGCGAGCCGGAAAGCCCGTAGTGGGTCAGCAGGATATCGGCGGCTTCGGAGGCAGTCACGTCGGGGCGCGGCAGCGCCATGCGGTCCACAAGCGCTTCCTCGGTCATGGCACCCCTCCGCGGCATGATTCGGCTGTCTGTTAATACAGATAATCAAGCACTTGCCGACAGGCAACGGGAGATTCAGGGTGCCGCGGTTCGGGGTAAAGGCGCTGTTGGCTCAACCCATGCGTTCGGAAGCGTAGCTTCCCGGGCTTGCGGGGAAGACGATGGTACGATTGCCGTTCAGGAACACGCGGCGATGGATATGCGCATGGATGGCGCGCGCCAGCACCTGGCTTTCGACATCGCGGCCGATCGAGACATAATCCTCGGCGCTCTGTGCATGAGTGATGCGCGCCGTATCCTGCTCGATGATCGGGCCTTCGTCGAGATCGGCCGTCACGTAATGGGCCGTCGCGCCGATCAGCTTCACGCCGCGCTCATACGCTTGCTTGTAGGGGTTGGCGCCCTTGAAGCTCGGCAGGAAGGAGTGGTGGATATTGATGATGCGGCCGGACATCTTCTTGCACATGGCATCGGAGAGAACCTGCATGTAGCGGGCAAGCACGATGAGTTCGGTGCCGGTCTGCTCCACGATGTCGAGGATTTGGGCTTCTGCCTGCGGCTTGTTTTCCTTCGTCACCTTGATGTGGTGGAAGGGAATGTCATGGTTCACCACGACCTTCTGGTATTCGAAATGGTTGGAGACGACACCGACGATGTCGATCGGCAAGGCGCCGATCTTCCAGCGGTAGAGCAGGTCGTTGAGACAGTGGCCGAAGCGGGAGACCATCAGAAGCACCTTCAGGCGCTCGCTGCCGTCGTGGACCTCTGCATCCATGCCGAACTTCTCGTAGATCGGTTTGAAGCCTTCCTTGATCTCCGCAAGGCTTACCCCCTCTTCGGAAATGAAGCTGACGCGCATGAAGAACTTGCCGGTATCGAGATCGTCGAACTGCGAACTGTCGATGATGTTGCAACCCTTTTCGGCGAGATAGGTCGAGATCGCCGCCACGACGCCGCGCGTCGACTTACAGGTTACCGTCAATACGTAGTCCGTCATGTCCTCTTCCCTTCGTACAGCCGCCGGTCGTGCTTAGATGAAAGTCAAGGCGCCGAACAGGCCGGCACGCTTTCATTTCTGCAAGAAATTGCAAGCCGAACTTTCACGCCTGCGGCATTCGCTGATATGGTCGCAAGCTTAGGGCAGGTGGCGCGGAACTTCGTTCTGCCTGCGCCGTTGGAAAGCCCGTCTTCGCCCTCCGATATTTTGATGTCAGCCGGCCGGCCTGCTGGCGACGCGCATCTTCCTGCGTGGCGTCAGGATTTCGTGAATGATTGCCCCGACGATGGAAGACAGCACGAGACAGAGCATGACGAAGACGACAGGCTGCTGAAGCAGGCCGATGGGGATGCGATTGACGACAGTCCTCAGGAACGCCAGCGTGAAGGCATGGGTGATGTAGATTTCGTAGGAGGCATCGCCGAGATAGTTCAGCCAGCCGATGACCGGCAGCTTCGAGAAATCGATGGAAATGGCGCTGTAGACGATGAAGATTGCCGGTATGCCCCAGGCATAAAAACGGCCTTCGGGCCGCACGAGATATTCGTTGATGAGCAGGAAGGCAAAGCCGACCGCGAGCAGAACCCAGGCCCAGCGCTGTGGCAGCAGCGCTTTCTGCAGATAGAGCCAGCCAAGCACGGCACCGGCCACGAATTCCAGGATGATCGGTTCGCCGTAGAAGGCCGTCGCCGTCGTTGCCGGCAGGATATGGCAGAGGGCGATGATGGCCAGGAAGGTGGCGAACATCGCAGGCAGCCGATAGGCCTCGCGGGTCGGCAGCAGCAGCGCGAAGACGAAGTAGAAGAACATCTCATAGTTCAGCGTCCAGCCCGGCACCACGACAGGTGTCGTCGTCGTCGGATCGGCGGGATTGGCCCACGGCAGGAAGAGCAGCGACGCCAGGAGATGCGGCAGGTCGAAGACCGTCGATTTCAGGATTGACGGGGCCACGAGCGCAACGATGGCCGAAAACAGTGTTGCCAGCCAGTAGAGCGGAACGATCCTGCGGATACGCTTGCGGGCGAAATCGACCGGCGTCGTCTTGCGTCCGCTCGTCGTCAGCCACATGACAAAACCGCTGAGCACGAAGAAGATATCGACACCGGTTTCGCCGTAGACGAATGGGGTCGCGTTGACAGCGGGATTGACCTTCTCGAGTTGCAATACCGAATGGAAATAGACGACCATGAGCGCAGCGACGGCGCGCAGATATTGCAGCTGGACAAGCATCTGTTGTCTTGCTCCCACGGGCTCAGCGGCTCGCACCGATGCGTATCGCTTCGTCAACTCTCACCATTTGCCGGACGGCCCTGCCGGATGCGTGGCGTGTCATGGTAACGCATATGCCCGATGACCAGCCACAGAAGCCCGGCGATTTTCATGGAGAAAATCGCCGTTCCGCCAATCATCATATTCAGAAAAATGAAAAGAGAAAGTGAATGGGCGCACCGCAGCTGCGCCTGGGTGCGCCCCGCCGGATAGCGGCAGACGAACAGCCAGAAGGCGATGACGCCGAAGATCGTCGCGCCATAGATCAGGTAGACATAGCCGCTATCGGCGAATTCGGCGACACGATCGACCGACAGCCCGAGCACGGCCAGCGGGTCGAGGTCGAACAGTTTCTTCATCGTCAAATTGATGCGGCCGGTAAAATTGTCGCCGACGGCGGTCGGATCTTTCATATAGACGAGGAAGCCGGCGCAAACGATGAGCGGCATCAGCGCAAGATTGAAGTTTTTCGGTATCCTCGGAAAGATGAAATAGCCGACGATGCAGCAGCCTGAGAAGATGAGCATCGTGCGCGTGTCGTTGGTGGTCAGGATCAGCACGGCCGTGGCGATCGCCAGCAGCCGGTCGATCACCGAAAGCCGGGTCCACATCGAAATCAGATAGACCCCGATCACGCCACAGAAATTGGCAAGCGATACCTGTTCCAGGAAGATCGATGAGGAGCGATGGTCGATGAGGCCGAAGGAAAAGCGGCCCTCGAAGCCGAGCGCATTCTGAAAAAGGCCGGTCTTGTTGTAACTGAGCGGCAGCAGCCCGCGTGTATTGGCGAAATAGTCCGACGGATGCACGATGCTGACATAGAAGGGCACGCTGACGATTTCGAAGATCAGGAAGAGCAGCACCGTGAAGCAGGCCACCCGGAAGATCAGCTTCAGCGTCCGCTCGTTGCACCAGCCGCCGAGCCCGGTAAAGCAGAAGATGATGAGCACGTTGCGGAAATGGTCGATGAAGGCCATCCGGTTGATCACGCTCACATAGATCGTCACGATCAGCGTGAAGAGCATGAACAGGAAGGCCGGGAGATCTTCCTCGTAGATGCCCTTGTGCAGGATATAGAGGATCGCGCTCGCCATGATCAGGCCTTCGCTCGCCGCCACATGCGTCATCGAAAGCGGCATGACATTGTGGTTTATGAAGGCGAGGATGCCGTTATAGAGAACCGAGAGAAGGCCGAGGATCAGGACCGGATAGTCGAGCCGTTCGACCGAACGGGCCGCACTGGGCGCCCTTTCATATCGCAGACTGGTATCTCCGATCGCCGCCATCTTACTTCTCCGCGGTCTTTACGGCTGTGCAGGCGGGAGCCTGCTTTGCTGCGACCTGCTCGAGAAGGCGCATCTGCGGGCGCTCCGGCTTGTTGTGCGGCTGCACGTTAAAGGGCTCCGCTTCCGGCCACCATTCGCCTGCCGCCCAGTAGGAAAAGCCGAGCCAGACATCGCTGTTGTCGGACATGGTGGTCAGCATCGTTTTCAGCCCGTCGAGGCAATCGGCATTGGCCGATGCGCCGAATTCGCCGAGGAAACCGCGCTTGCCGTTCGTCTTCAGCCACGCGGTCACGTTGGAAATGGCATCGATCGCAGCCTTCGCGCCCTCGCAGGTGTCGTGGGTGCCGGAGGAATCGGCATCCAGATACTGGTGGAATTCATAGGCGTAGAAATCGAGCGGATCATGCACGCCAAGCATCACGACGCCGTTCGCGCCGCCGATCACGTCTTTCTCCCAACTTCCCGCCCCGCTCCAGGCCGTGCCCGGTACGAGCACGAGATTGCGGGCGCCCACGGTGCGAATGCCGCGGATCGCCGCATTGGCGGCTTCCAGCCAGTCGGTGGCGGGAATGTCGTGCGGCTCGTTCATCAGCCCGAAGAGCACGCCATCCTGATTGGCGAATTCGACCGCGAGCCGTGCCCAGAAATCGGCAAAGGCCGCATTGGTGGCCGGCGGCTTGCCGACCTGATCCTTGTCGTAGTAACCGAAATTATGCGGATCGAGCAGCACGTTCATCTTGTGCTTGCGAACCAGCGACACAGTATCCTTCAGCCGCTGCAACTCGTCGGCATCGAGCCGGCCGCCGAGAACCGGCTGCAGGCGCTCCCAACGGAAGGGCAGGCGGATGACCGTCATGCCCTTCTTCGAGAAGTAGGCGATCGTCTTTTCGTCCGGGTAGGTGTAGTTTGTACCGTAGACGCCGCCGCGCTCGCCATATTCTGCGCCCGAGAGATTGACCCCGTAATAGCAAAGCCGGGCGTCAGCAGCCCAAGCCTGAAGCGCCGGCGAAAGGGCCATGACGGCGGCAAGCAGCAGCCTCTGCAGCAGTCTTTTCCGGTTCATGGATCATCCTTGCAGATTGCAACGCCACCTTCGATGACTGCATCTTAACGGTCCGTTAGCTAAGAATTTCTAAAGTCCCGGTGTCCCGGCCATGCTTTCTCGCCGGGCGGATGCGGTGTTTATGAACCAGAATGACAGGAACAGGGTCAGCCGCCTGCCTGCATGGCGCAGTTTTGAGTCGTCTCAGCCTGCGCCTGAAGGCACACGTGTACGCAGCCCGATCATTCGGCCGACCGATTTCGTTCCGCCACCGCCGCCCGAACCGGAACCCACTCCGGTCCGCTCTGTGATGCCGCAAAGCCGCCCTGTCGAACCGTTGCCGCCGCCGAGCGCCGTTCCTCCTGTCGCCGCACCACCACCGCCCACGCCCGAACCGGTCATTGCGGAAGCACCGGTCGTTGCCGGTCCGCTTCTGGATATCCGCTCCGCAGTCGGCGCCATCTGGAGCCGGCGTATCGTCATCGCTTGCCTTTGCGCACTTGGCGCTGTCGCGGGTGCGGTCATCGCACCGCGCATACCGCAGAAGTTCACCGCCATTGCGGCCCTCTATTTCGATCCGCGCCAGATTGGCCTTGCCGATAGCGGCACACAAAGCTCCGCGCCGTCGCCGGAGATGGTTTCCACGTTGATCGACAGCCAGGTGCAGATCCTGACTTCAGGCAATGTGCTGCGCCGCGTGGCCGACGCCATGAAGCTCGATCAGGATCCGGAATTTACCGCGGGCAGGAGCGATGGCGCCGCCGTGATCGGCGCGCTGCAGAAAGCCCTGCTGATCACTCGCGAGAACAACACCTATGTCGTCTCGCTGGCGGCGACGACACATGATCCGGAAAAATCGGCAAAGCTCGCAAATCAGGTTGTCACCTCCTTCATGCAGGAGGAAAACAGCGCATCGACGGGTCTCTACGAGAGCACCACGTCTGCGCTCGACGGTCGCCTCGACGATCTTCGCCAGAAGGTGCAGGACGCCGAACAGGCGGTCGAGACCTTCCGCGCGGACAATGACATGGCCGCGACCGAAGGCAATCTGATCTCCGACCAGCGCCTTGTCTCGCTGAACACCCTGCTCGTCACTGCCCAGGAAAAGACCATCCAGGCAAAGGTTCGCGCCGATTCCGCCGCCAATCTGCGGGTCGAGGACGTCGTCGCCGGCAGCCAGACGGACAGCGCCACCGGCACATCGCCACTCGTCAGCCTGCGCCAGCAATACGCCGCACAGGCAGCCGTCGTCGGCAGTCTTCAGAGTCAGATGGGCGCCCGCCACCCCCGCCTTCAGGCCGCCCGCTCCTCGCTTGACAGTATCGGCGTAGAGATCAGGGGCGAGCTGCAGCGTGTCGCGACCTCGGCAAGGGCTGATTACGAGCAGGCCAAGAAGGCAGAAGACGATATCGCCAAGGAACTCGCCGTCCAGAAGGCCTTGCAGGCCACCACGTCGGACAAGCAGGTGCAGCTGAACGAGCTGCAGCGCAAGGCGACAGCCGCCCGCGAACTTTACGAAAGCGTGCTGAAACGCTCGGGCCAAACCGGTGAGGAGCAGAACCTCTCCCAGAGCAATATCCGCGTCGTCTCGCCCGCCGAAGTTCCGGTCAAGCCGGATGGGCCGAGCAAGAAGATCATCGTCGTTGCAGGCATTATCGGCGGCATGCTTGCAGGCTTTGCCGTGGGCGCGGGTTTTGCTATCCTCGCCGGCCTCTTCTCCCATCCCGTCATCAGAAGCTATTTCCGCAAGCCGGCCCGCGCTTCGGCTTGATGACGGCCCTCAATCCACCTACATCCTGAGGACGGGCAGCAAACGGAAGGCGCCCGTGAAAGAGGTTGTCATGCGGTTCGTCGCGCTTTTCCTGCTGTCCCTTGCTGCCGGCGCGTCCGCCGCGCCAGCCTTTGCCATCGACTGGCAGAATTCTGGCAAGCAGGCCGTCCAGCCGCTCTACCCCTACAAGGATCTTCCGGGTGTGAAGGCCCAGCCGGACAAGAAGGTGGAAGAATCCTACGACTGCCACACCGAGACCGTGCAGGTCCGCCGCCGTTACGACGAGATCTTCCGCTCCGGCGGCATGCCGACGCTGATGTATGTCTGTGAACGCGATGGCGTGGTTTCCATGGATAGCCGCGTGCCGCTACGCGGCCACTACCAGCCGGTGCGGTAAAGCCGTCTTGAAACTCCAGGGGACTGTTGCGGACAAGCTCTGCTGGATCGGTCACCGTCGAGCACTCGGCGGTGTCGCATCCGGTCCTCTATCCTATCAATCTTCAGCCGGCGGGCTGATACGCCAGTTGTGGCACTTCGCCGCCATAGATGCGGTCGGCAAAGGACACGGTCGAGAGACCGTAGCGCTGATAGAGCTCATTATCCTGGTGGCCCCGGAATTCAGCCTGATCGGACGGTGAAGAGAAGTATTTCCCGATCAGCAGCGGCAAGCGGACGGTTTTGAGATTCTTCTGCTGGAAGACATGCCAGAACAGCGCGTCGCCGATAGACCGGATCAACGAACCGTCACCAAAATAGCTCGGGTAATATTTGCCGATCATCTGCGGGCTCCAGAGCGTTGCCGGCCCCATCGTGCCGCGCTCACCGGTGCCGGATCCCAGTCTCAGGCGGTCACGCGGCTGGGGCGGCCAGTCCGGAACAAATTCGGACGCGGTCAGGATCGGGGCTTTGAAAGGCTCATCAAGATGAGATTTGTCAAAGCAGATCAGCCATTCGCCGCCAACCAGGCCGGCGGAGGAAGCGCAGGCCGCTCCGACCATAAGCTCGACCGCATTCGTGGCCAGGCGGTCGTCCATATTGAGATTCATCACGAACAATGAATTGCTGACAGCCACGGCAGCCGACCAGGCCTCGTAGATCGAGAGCGGCTTGGAAAAGACGAAGCAGTCCGCATCCAGCCACTCGGGCGGCATATCACCATTGTCGAAGATATAGACGATACGCACGTCCACACTTTGCTGGCGAAGGTTGATGTAGTGCGACTTCAGCAATTCCAGCTTGTCGTTCTGACGATGCCAGACCGCGCAGAACACCGTGACCAATGCCTTTTGATTATCGCTCTGCGTCCTTGCTTTAATAAAGTGCATGTCGGGCAATTCCTTTCGCGCAAGGTTCGCGCATGGCAGAGGCGGCATTGGTGTTAACCATGAAGGAGATGGCATGAGCCGGGTATTCACGTCAATTGCCGTGGTTAGAAATCCTGGGGGGCAGCCACCCGGTCATCCGAGACCGGCATTTTAACGTGTTCGCTGTGTCGCGAAGAACGCGCGTCAGCGGGAAATAAGGGAATTGGATGCATCAGAAGCGCGACCTGACCTCTGCCAGCCGAACTGTCTCGGCAGGGTGCGCAGTTCATCGAGAGGTGCTTCCATGCGGGTTCTGATCTCAGGGGCAGGCGGGATCCTGGGCAGGCATGTCGTCCGCCATTTCGCCCAATTCGCGCCAGACGCGGAAGTCATCGCCAACAAGGTAGATCTGACGGATCGCGATGCGACGAGAGCGGCCATCGCCGCCTTGCCTCCGATCGACAAGGTCGTTCATCTTGCGGCTCTGGTTCCGGTAGCATCGGTCAAGGCAGACCCTGCCCGTGCCTATGCGGTGAATGTGGGTGGAACAATCAATCTTCTCTCGGCGCTCGAGGGCCATCCCGCGACGTTCGTCTTCTGCTCATCGAGCCACATCTACGCGCCATCTGCTCTGCCGATCGCAGAAGACGCCGAAAAGGCACCGCCTTCCTTTTACGGACGCACAAAATGGGTGGCCGAGAGTGTTGCCGCCGACATTTGCGAAGCATCCGGCCGCGCTTTTTGTTCAGCACGCGTTTTCTCGATTCACGACCCGGAACAGACCGGCTCGTTCCTCCGGCCATCCATCGAGCGCAGGCTCGCAGAAGAGGATCTGGGCCAACCCTTCATGCTTCCGGGCGGTGACAGCGTCAGGGATTTTCTGCCGGCAGCGGATGCCGCAGCGTTTGTCGTGCGTCTCGCGCTTTCCTCCGCAACAGGCCCGGTAAATGTCGGCTCCGGCCGCGGCACAACCATTCGCGATTTTGTTCAGGGTTTCAGTTCCCGGCCGCTCGATATCAGGGCGACCGGCGGCTCCGACACCCTGGTGGCCGATATCTCGCGGCTTAGACAGTTACTAGGAGACTCCGATGTCTGAGACTGTTTCCATTGTCATTCCGACGTTCAACCGAGCCGGAATGTTGCCTGTCGCCATCGACAGCGCCTTGAACCAAACGAGAGCGTGCGAGGTCATCGTCGTCGACCATGGCTCCACCGACGATACGCCGAAGGTCGCCGAGGCCTATGGTGATCGCATCACCTACGTCAGGCGCGAGCGTGATTTCGGACCGCATTTCTGCTGGCTCGAAGGCGCACTGCACGCCACCGGCGAATTCGTTCACCTGCAATATGACGACGACTGGATCGAGCCGACCTTCATCGATGCGTGCCTTGCGGTCATGACGGACGAAACCGGCTTCGCCTTCACCGGCGCTGACGTGACTGATGGTCCCGGCCTGCCCATCAAGCTTCGCCAGTTCATGGATTGGCTGCCCGCAACCGGCACCTATCCGGTCGATGCCGTGGAACGACAGATCCTGGGATCGCTGATCTCGCCCGGCGCAGCACTCTACCGCCGACAGATCCTGATCGACGCCCTCTATCCGGGACGGCTGCCGCTTCAGATCAACGAATATCGCGGCGTCGGTCCGGACGCCTTCGTCTCGCTTCTTTCCATGCTGCGCTATCCGGCGGTCGGCTTCGTGCGCGAACCGCTTGCTTTCTTCCGCTTCCACGAGGGCTCGATCACCATCGACGCCTTTGCATCCGGCGAGAAGACCGCGCGACTGCGCGCCGCTTATGCAGAAGTAACCCGCCATTATCTCGAAATGAAAGTGATGCGCGCTGTGCGTATCAGGGAGGCATCGTAATGACCGTAGGGCGTCCAATCCGCTTAGTCACTCAAGATCGTCCAATCCGTCTCGCGGAAGAAACCATCGAGCAGAGCGAACTCGAAGCGCTCTCCGAATGGATGCTTGCAGGCAACCGCCTGACCAAGGCTGAGCAGACGCTCGCCTTCGAGCAGGAGTTCGCTCTCTGGATGAACTGCCGCCACGCGGTTTACGTCAATTCCGGCTCGTCGGCGAACCTCCTGATGATCGCCGCGCTCAAGGAAGCGGGCCGCCTGCGCAACAACAAGGCGATCGCCGCCGGCGTCAGCTGGGTCACCACGGTTTCGCCGCTGCTCCAGCTCGGTTTCGATGTTCGCCTTTGCGATTGCGATTCGAGGTCGCTGGGCATCGATCTCAACCATCTGGAAGACCTTTGCCGCAACGATCCGCCGGCACTGCTGATCCTCGTCCACGTTCTCGGCCATGCCGGCGACATGGATGCCATCCGTGACATCTGCCAGCGTTATGACGTCATCCTGCTGGAAGATTCCTGCGAAGCGCTCGGTTCGACCTACAAGGGTCGCAAGCTCGGCACGATCGGCGCAGCCGGCAGCTTCTCGTTCTACTACGGCCACCATATCTCGACGATCGAGGGCGGCATGGTCGTCACTGACGATGCCGACCTGCATCAGCTGATGCTGTCTCTGCGTTCGCACGGCTGGAGCCGCGATCTCAAGCCGGAATTGCGCCAGTCGCTGGCCGCAGAGAACGGTGTCGACGAGTTCAAGAACCTCTACACCTTCTACCACGCCGGCTATAACCTGCGCTCGACGGACCTTCAGGCATTTCTCGGCCGGTCGCAGCTCAAGAAGCTCGACCAGATCGTCGAACGCCGCCGCATAAATTTCGATCTGTATCGCAAGGCGCTGCCGGACTTCTTCTCGCAGTCGGGTGATACGGAGGTTCTGTCGTCCTTCGCTTACGGCACCTTCATCGAAAACCGGCTGGAAACCTACAAGCATATCAATGCGCTCGACATTGAATGCCGGCCGCTGATCTGCGGCAACATCGCGCGCCATCCGTTCTGGCTTCGTGACCATCCGCGGCTTGCCCTTCCGAACGCCGACAAGGTGCATGACTACGGCATCTATCTGCCGAACCACCACAATCTGAATGAAGCGGACATTGCGCGCGTGGCCGACGCCTTCGCCTCTGTTGCCCGCCCCTGCTAAGAGCGAAGACATATGACGAATACGGCTCCAAAGCGCGCTCTGATCACAGGCGTAACCGGACAGGATGGCTCCTATCTTGCGGAACTCCTGCTGTCCAAGGGTTACCAGGTCCATGGCATCAAGCGCAGGTCGTCGAGTTTCAACTCGGCGCGTATCGACCACCTCTATGAAGACGTGCATGAGGCCAATCGCCGCTTCACCCTGCACTATGGCGACATGACCGATTCCACCAACCTGATCCGCTTGATTCAGGAGGTGCAGCCGGACGAAATCTATAACCTGGCCGCCCAGTCGCACGTCCATGTGAGCTTCGAGACGCCGGAATATACTGCCAATGCCGACGGCATGGGCACGCTGCGCATCCTGGAAGCGCTTCGTATCCTGCGCATGGACAAGGCGCGCTTCTATCAGGCCTCGACCTCCGAGCTTTACGGCAAGGTGGTGGAGACGCCCCAGAAGGAAACAACTCCCTTCTATCCGCGTTCGCCCTATGGCGTCGCCAAGCTCTATGCCTACTGGATCACCGTCAACTACCGCGAATCCTACGGCATGCACGCCTCCAACGGCATTCTCTTCAACCACGAAAGCCCGCGTCGCGGCGAGACCTTCGTCACGCGCAAGATCACCCGCGCCGTGGCGGCCATTGCCGCCGGCGACCAGGATCGCCTCTATCTCGGCAATCTGGATTCGATGCGCGACTGGGGCCACGCCCGTGACTATGTCGAAGGCATGTGGCGTATGCTTCAGCAGGATCAGCCGGGCGATTACGTGCTGGCGACGGGTCGTACCGTCAGCGTGCGCGAGTTCGTGGACACGGCTTTCCGGGTCGCAGGCATCGATATAGAATGGCGTGGCCAGGGCGTGGACGAGCGTGGTTACGTTCGCGGCACGGAACGCTGCCTGATCGAAGTCGATCCGCGCTATTTCCGTCCGACCGAGGTCGATCTTCTGCTGGGTGATCCGACCAAGGCCGAGAAGGAGCTTGGATGGCGCGCCACGACGACGCTTGAGGAAATGATCGTCGAAATGGTCAATTCCGATATCAAGGAGCATGCTGCAAACTCGGTTCATCAGCGAGACAAGGACTGACGGATGAACCCTGTTTTTCAGATTGAGGGAAAACGGATCTGGGTCGCCGGCCATCGCGGCATGGTCGGCTCGGCCCTGGTCCGGGTGCTCTCGCAGCTGAACTGCGAGGTGCTGACCACACCGCGCAGCGAGGTCGATCTCACCGATCAGGCCGCGACCCGTCGCTGGGTGCTGGACAACAAGCCGGATGCCGTCATCGTCGCCGCAGCACGGGTGGGCGGCATTGCCGCCAACAGCGCCTCGCCGGTTGCCTTTCTCTATGACAACCTCATGATCGAGGCGAATATCATCGAAGCTGCCGCTCGCGCCGACGTCAGCAAGCTTCTTCTCCTCGGTTCCACCTGCATCTATCCGCGCGACGCCGAACAGCCGATCCGCGAGGAATCCCTGCTCACCGGTCCGCTTGAAAAGACCAATGAGTGGTACGCCATCGCCAAGATTGCCGGCATCAAACTTTGCCAGGCCTATCGCCAGGAGCAGGACCGCGATTTCATATCGGCCCAACCGACCAATCTTTACGGTCCCGGCGACAACTACGACCTGGAGACGAGCCACGTCCTGCCGGCTCTGATCCGCAAGGCCCATGAGGCCAAGGTCAATGGTGCCGAATCACTGACGATCTGGGGCAGTGGTACGCCATTGCGGGAATTCCTCCATGTGGATGACCTTGCCGACGCCGTCATCTTCCTGCTGCGCAATTATTCCGGTCCGGTGCCGATCAACATCGGTTCTGGTGAGGAATTGTCGATTGCCGAGCTTGCACGTCTCGTCAGCGAGACGATCGGCTTCGATGGTCCGCTCGCCTTCGACACCACGCGGCCGGATGGGACTCCGCGCAAGCTCGCCGATCTTCGCCGTCTGCGTGAACTCGGCTGGAACAATTCTCGTCCGCTCGCGACCGGTCTCAAGCAAACCTATCAAAGTTTTCTGGATACGCGTGCCAATTGAGTGGCGCGGAAACAGCGAACTGACGCGGGCCTGGACCGGAAGAACCAGTCGAATTGCCTAGGACAACACTCGGGAAAGCTTCAATACCATGAAAATATGCCTCGCCATAACAACGTATAGGCGCGATATCCAGCTGGTGCGTCTGCTTTCCCAAATCATGGATCTGCGAAGCAAATATACCGGTCCCATCGTCTTCGAGACGGCGGTGATCGACTCCGAACTCGACAACGCCGCCAGACACATTCTCGAGCCGCTTTGTGATCTCTATGTAACCAACAAGGGGTCCGGCTTCGACGACAGCCTGTTTCACTTCTACGCCGATCATGCTCGGAACTACGACTTCATCTTCAGCATAGGTGATGGCGACGTTTTCAGCTGCGGCCAGGTGAACCCGCTCGATCTGCTGGAACTCGCTGCCAAACAGGACCACGATGCTGTTCTGTTCAATCATTGCGAATACAGATCGGCAGACATGCTCGCGACCGAGCTGACATATACGCTGTCGCCGCCATTCTATACCAATCCCAAGCTGATGGACGAGCCGGAAGCGTTTCGCCGGCACTTCCTCGGCCATGTTCCCCGGCATGTCGGCCTTTTGTACCGGAGCAGCGTCATCATCGAAAACTTCGGGAAGCTTGCTGCTTTCCGAAACACGCTGCATCTCTATGCCGTGCCTTTCCTGCTGGCGCTCGAGAAGAACAGAGCGATGTTCTTCGACTATCCCTTGAATTACTTCGCCGCGGATACGACCCCCGACGGCGCCTCCAAGGATTGGACGAACGTGTTCATGGGCTTGTATCGCTTCCTTCTTGCCGCGAAAGCCGTCCTGTCGCCGGCAAGTTTCGCAATCACGAAGCAGGGCTTCATGGCCAACTATCTCAGTGATCGTTCCTGGCTGCGCGGATCTCTGTCCCGCAGTGTTCCGAGCGAAGCGCAAATATTGCGAGAGCTGGATGGGGCGCTCGAAAGCTTCCCACAAGTTTAAATCTCTAGAAACATTTTGCTGTCCTACGCCTCAAAAGTGAAGACTTTGGCGTGGTTTAGCAAAGCCAATGATCAAGGATTCCCAATGTTGAAATGTTGTTCTCTGTGTGATGGGCAGATTCTGAACAAATTTCTGGATTTGGGGCGCCAGCCCCTCGCGAACAAATATCCAAAGCCGAGTGGTTTTCAGGAGGAGAAATTCTTCCCGCTCGAAGTGTTCTTTTGCGAGACCTGCAAAAATGTCCAGCTTGGCGAGATGGTTCCCCGATCCCTCATGTTCGAGGACTACTATTACCTGAGTTCGGTCAACGGGGGCCTGGTTCGACATTTCGAAGCCCTGGCCGAGGAGCTGAAGGGGGCGAAATTCGTCGTCGACGTGGGCTCCAATGACGGCGTGTTGCTGCGTCCGCTCAAAAGTCTCGGAGTTCGGGCATTGGGGGTCGAACCTTCGATCAATGTCTCCAAGATCGCTAATGACGAGGGGCTGGAAACGCTCTGCGCCTTCTTCGAGGAAAACTCGGCGCGGCAGGTGCTGGATAGCCACGGCCCGGCGGATGTGATCGTTGCCAGCAGCGTCTTCACGCATCTCGACGCACCGGATGAATTCATCCGCGCGGCAGACATCCTGCTGGCCAAGGACGGCAAGCTTGTGATCGAAGTCGAGTATATCCTCAACATGATCAGCCAGGTGCAGTTCGAGCGCTTCTACCTCGACAGGATCTTCTATTACTCGATCTCGTCGATGAAGCAGCTCTTCGCCAAGCACGGCATGGTGATAACAGGGGTTCAGCCTGTGGCCCAGCACGGTGGCTCTCTTCGGTTCACATTGATGCGCGACGCGGCCGGCATCGAGGCCCCGGAGTTGGCGGAATTGATTGCGACCGAGCTGAAGGTGCTGAACACCGCGGCACTGACAGATTTTGGCCAGCGCTGCCGCGATCTGACCGACAAGCTTGTCGCTGGCCTCAAGCGCTGGCGGGAAGAGGGCATCAAGGTGGCAGGCTACGGCGCACCCGCCCGGCTTTCGACCATCACCAACTTTGGCGGCATCGACAACGAACTGTTGCCGTTCACGATTGACGACAGCCCGCTGAAACAGGGACGCACCTCGCCCGGCGCGCATATTCCGGTTGTGGCTGCCTCAGAACTTGAGACCTATCAGCCCGAAGTGCTGGTGGTCTTCGCCTACGAATACATCGACGACATTCGGAAAAAGACCGGCAATGCGTATGACTACTACATGCCAATTCCGCTTGTTGAGCTCAAAGCTTCCTGATCACTGGAATGGGGAAAGAAATGTCGAAAGAAATTCAACGTATTGTCGAGCGCCTTGGTGCTGATGCCCATCGGTTTTCCGGAAAGACTGTCCTGCTGGCAGGGGGTGCGGGTTTCCTTGGGAAGCACTTCCTCAAGGTGTTTCAGAAGCTGAATCGCGATGTGCTGGAGAAGCCGTGCTCGGTTATCTCGGTGGACAATTACATTACCGGCTCCAAGAACCTCGATGAAAGCATCGTGCGCGATCCCAACATCATGCAGGTCTGGGCCGATGTGACCCATCCGCTGCCCGTGCGCGAAGATATCGATTTCATCATCCAGGCTGCGGGCATCGCCTCACCTGTTTATTACATGCGTTATCCGCTCGAGACAATCGAGAGCGCGGTGCATGGCACCCGCAACCTCCTGGATCTGGCGTCACGCAACAAGAACCTCGAGGGCTTCCTGTTCTTCAGCTCCTCCGAGATCTATGGCGATCCCGACCCGCGCGCGGTGCCGATCAAGGAAGACTACCACGGCAACGTTTCGACCGTTGGGCCGCGCGCCTGCTACGACGAATCCAAACGCCTGGGCGAGACGCTCTGCTCGATCTTTAACGAGCACCACGGCGTGCCGACAAAGATCGTGCGCCCGTTCAACGTCTTTGGTCCCGGCATGGGCCACAACGACCGCCGAGTGATCCCGATGTTCACCTATCAGGCGCTCAATGGCCGCTCGATCCCGGTCCATGGCACCGGCCTGCAAACGCGCACCTTCTGCTACATCACCGACGCCATCTACGGCTTCCTGATGACGCTGCTCGCGGGCAAGCCCGGCGAGGCCTACAACATCGGCAACCCGGACAACGAAATCTCGATGATCAAGCTGGCGGAGATGTATCCCAAGCTGCTGCCGGGCGCCTCCTTCACCCGCATCGACTATCCGGACACCTATCCGGCGGGAGAACCCAACCGTCGTTGCCCTGACATCACCAAGGCGCGGGAAACCTTTGGCTATACCTCCGAGGTGGATGTCGAAGATGGTCTGGCGCGCTTCATCGAATGGGCTCGCCATCAGCAGAGCTATATCGACTTCGAGCCCGAAGCGGTGCTCAAAAAGGTCGGATAACGATAAGTGGTGACACTGGGTCTCATCGGGCGGGGTGCCTGGGCGCGCATAATTGGCGCTACCCTGGACAGCCTGCCCGAAGTGCGCTGGGTGCCGCTGACCGGCCCCGGCTCTTCCGTTGATGGTGTCATCATCGCCAACAGGAGCAAGGATCACGTGTCCTCGGCGCTCCCCTTCGTAGAGGCGGGGGTGCCGTGCTTTATTGAAAAACCTCTGGCCACAAGCCTTGAGGACTTCTTGCGCCTCAAGGTGGCTGCTGCTGCAGCGGGCGGCCACGTTTTTGCGGGCCACCTACACCGATTCAATCCGGCCGCAGAGGCCTTTTGTGCTGCCTTGCCGGAGATCGGCCCGATCCAATCGGCAACGGCACTCTGCGCCAATGGCAAGCCGCGCGACGATACGTCCGTGATCTGGGATTGGTTGCCACATCCGCTCTCGCTGGCAGCACTGATCTTCGGCACTTCGCCAGAGTGCGCGACGGCCCGGTCGCTTGAAGGCGGCGCACGCCCGCTTCGCGTGGCTGCACAACTGTCCTATGAAGGGCGACCTTTCGACCTTGAGGCCAGCTGGCTGTCGCCTGATCCAGCCTTTCGGATCATAGCCACAGGCACCGGAGGGCGCCTCACCTTCGATGACAAGGCCGCGCAGAAAGTCACGTTGATCCGCGACGGAAACAGGGTCGCCCTTACCTATGATCCGGAGCTGCCTCTAACCCGCGAACTGCGCGCCTTCGTCGAGTTGATCCGTGGCGTGCGCGACAACCCCTCTCCGCTTGACGCAGCAGAGGACGTGCTGCGCAGCCTGGATGCCATCGAACGCTCCGCAGCGGCAGAGGGCGCCCCGGTCGCGATCAATTGGCCCGATTGAGGTGTCCGTAGATCTGCGCGAGGATTTCCTGAACGCGCGTGTCCACATGGCCGCTTGCCATGGCCGCCTCGTGACGCGCGAGAACGCCTTCCTCGCCTTGCTTGCGGAAATGTGCGTTCGCTGCCTCTACAATGGCCTGCGGGGCTTCCACATCCCTCGGCTCGAAGTAGAACAGATGCTCCTGCAAAAGGGCCAGGGCTGGAAGGTCTCTCAGGCTGGCCGGAAGGATCGGTACTCCACCAGTGATCAGCGCATCAAAAACGCGGATTGGCAGATCGTCGCGGGTCGGGATGATCCAATGGCTCATATGGGCCGCCCATTCGTCCAACCGGTCTAACTCTGTACGGTCATGATACGTCCGTCCCACCGGACCGACGTGCTTGAAATGCAAGTTCAGCGTCTGGAGCAGCGCATTGCGCTCGGGGAATTGCGGATAGAGGATATGCCGTCCAAGGGGCTCCGGATCGCGTGCCGCGGCCAGGAGGCGATCGCGATGTTCGCTCAGATAGGCGCGCGACCACTGGATGACCGCTGCACTGACGGGGCGTCCCATTGCCTTGGTCACCTGCGCGTAAGTCTCATTGTGGTGCGGATGGCACGGCACGTAAAAGTCGGACAGAGCCGCAAAATTCAGTGACGCCGCAACGTCATGATGGTTGTCGAAATCCCAGATACAGACATGGGCACGCGGCTCGTTGACAAACATGCCCACGTACTTTTGCCCAGCCTGAGCGATATCATTGTTGTTCAGTATGTAGATGGTGTCGGGCTCGAATTGTTCGATGGCCTTCAGGTTCACCAATGAGATCTGGTCGGTCTTCTCGACTTTGCTGAAGATCCCGTCGCTCAACCGAACCCGTGTTTGCGGGCGCAGTTGCATGGCTTCAGAAAAGGCCTTTCGGCGAATTTCCTTCTGCACGTTCAACTGTTCAATCTGCTCGTTTACGGATGCCATGTCGGGTCGGTTTCGCTCTAGCTTATCTGGAAATTTTTCTAACGCTTTATGGTTAAATCTTCCTAAATTGTCGGCGAATTGGCATCGCCAGCGGGCCGCTTTTCTCTCCGAGAAGTCGCATAATCAAGGGAGATCATAGGCCCTTATTCGGCGGGCACGGCTTTACCATGGGTGGTCACCGAAAGCGGCTTTGGACGAATGCGTTTGCGACCTGCTTCAGCGGTCTCGCCAGGGCTGGATGGCTCAGAGAATCCGGTCGATCTTTTTCTGGATATGCAGATTGGGCATCAGGCCCGCCGTATGGGCGGCCCGGTAGGCATTGCGCGCTGCATCAAACGTCACGCCCCACATGACGGCGCTGAGAAGAAAGGCGATGATGTAGATCTGGATCCGCATAACTCCATCGCAATGCAGCATCCCGGCATTTATGTGGCAATGCTAAAGTGTTCCGCCATTATTCGCCACATTTCAGAATCAAAAGCGCAATGCGAACGATGACGGCATACCCGGCTACGGAATCCGACGCTGGTCTGTGCTCGTGCAAGTGTAGCCTTGAATAGGGCTAACTGACGATTTCCATATCGATGTGATAATGAAAAAACAGAAGCGCTACCGGGAGCGCGGATAGCAGCTCTGTGCTGCTATCTCTTTGATCTTATAGCGATCAAGAATGGAATGGTGCCCAGAAGAGGACTCGAACCTCCACACCCTTTCGGGTACCAGCACCTGAAGCTGGCGCGTCTACCAATTCCGCCATCTGGGCGACGGAGAGCGATGTACGGGGGTGGCTCGTTACTGTCAACAGGGTTTTTGAAGTTTTCCTGACAGTCTGTGAAAAACTTTATGAACATGCTTCCGCACCACGTGCATCGGTGCATGGTATGGCCGGTTTCTCCACCCTATATAAGAAAGATCGGAAAGGAACGTGCCATGTTCGATCTTCGCTCCGCTCTTCTTGGCGGTCTGCTTGCTGCTGTGCCGCTGGCCGGTGCCAGCGCCGCTTCGCCGTCGCTTGGGCCCGTCAATACGCAGTCGACGATCTGCGATTATCGTGGCTGCTTCGGGTTTGGTCCGCAGCAATGGCATCGCCCGGCCTACGTCCAGCCGAATTATCGCCCGCCGAATGCTGCTGGTCCAAAATATTATCAGCCGCCCGGGCAACTGCCGCCGCGGCTGACATATGATCCGCCGCCGGCGCCGCGCGTGCAGCCTTCGGCGGACAACCAGTCTCGTCATCAGGCATGGTGCACGAACGAATACCGGTCCTACAATCCGCGCACGGATCGGTTCCTCACCTATGAGGGCATCTACAAGACCTGCCGCTCGCCCTACCGCTGAGCGTCAGCTTTCCAGCGAAGCGCGATCGGTATGGCCGAGATCGCGGTCGGGCTCGATAATGTCGCGCACCCGCTGCTTGAGTTCCTTCGGCCCCGGAAAGCCACCGTCGCGCTTGCGCTCCCAGATCAGGTCGCCATTGACGCGGATCTCGAAATTGCCGCCGGTGCCGGGAATGAGCGCCACTTCGCCGAGGCTGTCGGTGAAGGTCTGCAGCAGTTCCTGCGCCATCCAGCCGGCGCGTAGCAGCCAGTTGCATTGAGTGCAGTAGAGGATGGTCACGCGGGCTTTCTCGGTCATGGCGGGCTCCTTTTATCTGCCGGATTTAGAGGCTCGCGGAAGGCGCCGCAATGCGTGCGCAACCGAATCATCAGGCCGAAAGTTCGGATTCAGTCTTTTTTGATAATTTTCCGTTAGCTATTCCGAATTGGTGTTCTCACGGGTCGAGTGAGGCGCCGCCCTGATTCTTGTTTTGCGTACGGGTGCTCATGCGTTTCACGGCTGTTCCAGCGATCCTCGTTGCCTGCCTTGCTCTGGCAGGCTGCTCGTCGGCTTCCGGTCCGGAAAGCCTTGCCGCCGACGTCACGCCAAAGCCTTCGAAGGAAATCACGGCGTCGGTCACCCCGCCGCCGGCATCCGTGCCGCAGGCCACAGTTCCTGCTGCCGACGTTGATGATACGATCCCGCAGGCGGGCCTTGCCTGGGAAGCGCCTGTTCCGGAACCCCGCGCCTTTTCCGCGATGACGCCTTCAGTGACCTCGCAGCCCGGGATGCCGGTTCCGAGCGAACGCCCGGTCGAATTCGCCATGGCGGCCGCACCCGCCATCGATCCGCCGACGCGCGGTCGGTCGCGTGTCTACGGCTACGGTTTCCGCGATGCCAAGCCGATCAATTTCGGCAAGATTTCTCCCCGCAAGCTCGCTGTCCACGGCGTCGACGTCTCGCGCTGGCAGGGCGATATCGACTGGGAGACGCTGCGCACCCGTGGCGCAAACTTCGCCTTCATCAAGGCGACCGATGGCGGCGATCATCTGGACCCGATGTTCAAGACAAACTGGCGCGGCGCCAAGGAAGCCGGCATCAAGCGTGGTGCCTATCACTTCTTCTATTGGTGCCGTACGGCTGGCGAGCAGGCCGACTGGTTCATCCGCAACGTCCCGCGCGATCCCGATGCGCTGCCGCCCGTCATCGACGTGGAGTGGAACGGCGAATCGAGCTGCAAGGTGAAGCTTTCACGCGCTCGCGTCTTGGAAAAGATGCAGGTCTTCATGGAGAAGATCGAGCGTCACTACGGCAAGCGCCCGATCATCTACACGGCCCCTGACTTTTACGAGGACAACCTCGAAGGCGCTTTCCAGAACTATCATTTCTGGCTGCGTGCGGTCGCCCAGCATCCGTCGAAGGTCTATCCGAACCGCAAGTGGCTGTTCTGGCAATATTCCGGTTCCGGTCTGTCGCACGGCGTCGAAGGCCGCATCGACCTCAATGTCTTCCGTGGCAGCGAAGACGAGTGGCACCGCTGGGTGGCGGGGCTTTAAAATGCAAAAGGCTGGCCATGGGCCAGCCTTTTTACATCGATCTAGAGAGCAAGACCAAGCTTACTCGTCGCCCATCTTGAGCGCGGCGATAAACGCTTCCTGCGGAATCTCCACCTTGCCGAACTGGCGCATGCGCTTCTTGCCTTCCTTCTGCTTTTCCAGAAGTTTGCGCTTGCGGGTGGCGTCGCCGCCGTAGCACTTGGCCGTCACGTCCTTGCGCAGGGCCGAGATGGTTTCGCGAGCAATGACGTTGCTGCCGATGGCGGCCTGGATCGGGATCTTGAACATGTGCTTCGGGATCAGCTCCTTCAGCCGCTCGCACATGTCGCGGCCGCGCTTTTCGGCGGCAGCGCGGTGAACAAGCATGGAAAGCGCATCGACCGGCTCGCCGTTAACGAGGATCGACATCTTCACGAGGTTGCCTTCGCGGTAGCCTTCCATGTGATAGTCGAAGGATGCATAGCCCTTCGAAATTGACTTCAGGCGGTCGTAGAAGTCGAAAACGACTTCGTTGAGCGGCAGTTCATAGGTCACCATCGCGCGGGAGCCGACATAGGTCAGCTCGGTCTGGATACCACGACGATCCTGGCAGAGTTTCAGGATGCCGCCGAGATAATCGTCCGGCGTCATGATCGTCGCCTTGATCCACGGCTCGCGGATTTCGGCGATCTTGACGACATCGGGCATGTCGGCCGGATTGTGCAGTTCTCGCTCGCTGGCGTCAGTCATCGTCAGCTGATAGACGACGGAGGGCGCTGTCGCGATCAGGTCGAGGTCGAACTCGCGCTCGAGACGTTCCTGAATGATTTCCAGATGCAGCAAGCCGAGGAAGCCGCAGCGGAAGCCGAAGCCGAGAGCGGCTGACGATTCCATTTCGAAGGAGAAGGATGCGTCGTTGAGGCGAAGCTTGCCCATCGCCGCACGCAGGTCTTCGAAGTCGGCGGCATCGACCGGGAACAGGCCGCAGAAGACGACCGGCTGCGCCGGTTTGAAGCCCGGCAGGGCTTCGGCGGTCGGGCGTTTGTCTTCGGTGATCGTGTCGCCGACGCGCGTATCTGCCACTTCCTTGATCGAGGCGGTGATGAAGCCGATCTCGCCTGGGCCGAGGCTGTCCACATTGACCATCTTCGGCGTCAGCACGCCGACACGTTCCACCTGGTACTTGGCATCCGTGCCCATCATGCGGACAGTCTGGCCCTTGGAGAGCACGCCGTCGATGACGCGTACCAGAACCATGACACCGAGATAGGTGTCGTACCAGCTATCGACGAGCAGCGCCTTCAGCGGCGCCTTTTCGCCGCCCGCGCTCTTCGGCGCCGGCAGCTTGTGGACGATTGCTTCGAGAACGTCGGGAATGCCGAGACCGGTCTTTGCCGAAATCAGCACGGCTTCCGACGCATCGATTCCGATCACTTCCTCGATCTGTTCCTTGATGCGGTCGGGTTCGGCCGCCGGCAGGTCGATCTTGTTGAGAACGGTGACGAGCTCGTGATTGTTGTCGATCGCCTGATAGACGTTGGCGAGCGTCTGGGCTTCGACGCCCTGCGACGCATCGACGACGAGCAGCGAACCTTCGCAGGCCGAAAGCGAACGCGACACTTCATAGGCGAAGTCGACGTGTCCGGGCGTGTCGATGAGGTTCAGCACATAGGTCTCGCCGTTATTCGCCTTGTAATGCAGGCGAACGGTCTGTGCTTTGATGGTGATGCCACGCTCGCGCTCGATATCCATATTGTCGAGCACCTGCTCGGACATTTCGCGCTCGGCAAGACCGCCGGTCGTCTGGATCAGGCGGTCAGCAAGCGTCGATTTGCCGTGGTCGATATGGGCCACGATCGAGAAGTTGCGGATATGGGATAGCGGAGTCGTCGAATTGGTGCTCATGCGCGCCATATAGCAGCGCGCCGATCGCCCGCAAAGCGGTAATTATACCGGGGTTTACCCTATTTTTCAGCCTGTGGCGCGGCTCAGACCGGCCACGTCTCCAGCCGCCAGGCCGAATCCCAGAACATCCATTCATATTGGGAGGCGCGCACGAAGGCGTCCGTCATCTGCTGGCGCTCTGCCGGCGAGGCGGCGCGGGCGGCAATATCCGTCAGCGCGATCACTTCGCGTGCACCGGCGGCAAATTGCGGATCGCCATAGGTGTTGATCCAGGCCTGGAAGATATTGCCCTCGATTGCCGGCCTGTTCTTGATGCTTTCGCCGACATGCCAGTAGATCCAGAAACAGGGCAGTATGGCCGAAAGCGCCACCGCATAGGAGCTGTGATAGGCCGTCGCCAGCAGGAAATTCGTATAGGCAAAACAGGAAGGCGAGGGTTCGGCGGCTGTCACATCAGCGCTGGAAATGCCGAACTGCGTGAGGAACCCGGCATGCAGACCCTGCTCGACGGTGATTGCCTTCTGCGCCGATCCGAGGAACCGCAGCACCTGCGCATTGTCGGGCGCTTTCGCGGCGACGATCGCAAGGCAACGGGCATAGTGTTTCAGGTAGATCGCATCCTGCAGGATATAATGACGGAAAACTTCCGGCGGCAGCGTGCCGTCCGACAGGCGTTCCAATAGCGGCAATCGCTCGATCTCGGCCATGATGGGCTTGATCCGTTCCCAGGCGGATGCCGTGAAGCTTTCCATCGTTTCCGTGCCTTGCGTGGTTCCGTCCATCGTGTTCTCCGCTCTTGAATGCCGCTGCCATATATCGATGGCGCGATGGTGAAAGCAAGGCGGCTCGCGAGGACTTGATTCCATCATCAGATCCTGTATTTCTCTTATAGTGGAACTTTGGATCAACATAATGGAACAGGAACTCGAACAGACGATCGGCATCCGCATTCGCACCTTGCGGATGGACAAGGGACTGACGCTGGACGATCTCGCGACCGCCTCGGGCGTTAGCCGCGCCATGATTTCTCGCATCGAACGCGCAGAGGCGAGCCCAACCGCTTCGCTTCTGGCAAGGGTCTGTGCGGCGCTGGGTCTGTCGCTCTCCGAATTCTTCGCTGAGGAAGGGCAGGCGGCATCACCGATCTCGCGCCGTCAGGACCAGCAGGTCTGGCGCGATCCGGAAACCGGCTATATGCGCCGCGCCGTCTCACCGCCGGGTACGGAGTCCGAGGTCGATATCGTCGATGTGGAGTTTCCCGCCGGCGCCCGCGTCAGCTTTCCGCCCCATACCGCCAGCCGGGGGATGACCCAGCATGTCTGGCTCTTCGATGGCGAGCTGGAAATGACCGTCGGCGAAACGGTTCATCGCCTCAAGCCCGGCGATTGTCTCTTCATGCCGGTCGGAGACGGCCATGTCTTTCATAACCCTGGTCATGCGCCGGCACGCTATTGCGTCGTGCTGGACCACCGCACTCGCTAAAACCCATAAAGGACCATCATGCCGACGATCCGCCTTCTCTCCGCAGCCGAAGCGCAAGCGGTCATTCCCGATCTTTGCGAAGTGCTTGCCGATTGCGTCAACGGCGGCGCATCCGTCGGCTTCATGCAGCCCTATACGGTAGCCGACGCCGAACCCTATTGGCGTGGCGTGGCTGATGCCGTGGCCGATGGTGCAACACTGCTCTTTGCTGCAGAGATCGATGGCAGGATCGCCGGCACAGTGCAGGTGGGCGCGGCCCAGATGCCGAACCAGCCACATCGCGGTGACCTGAAAAAACTGCTCGTCCACCGCTCCGCCCGCGGTCGCGGCCTTGCCCGCCTGCTGATGGAGGCGGCCGAACAGGAGGCAGCGCGTCGCGGCAAGACGATCCTCGTCCTCGACACCGCGACCGGCAGCGATGCTGAAGCCATCTATCCTCGCCTCGGCTGGGAGCGGGTCGGCGTCATCCCCGATTATGCGCTGTGGCCGGAAGGCGGGCTTTGCGCCACCACCCTTTTTTACAAAAGGGTTGCCTGATCCTCGTGCGTAAAGGCGTCGATGGCATCGGCGAGCCTTGAGGCCGGCGTCCAGTGCTGCGCCTTCCAGCCGAATTCGCCGGCCGCAGTGATATTCTCCTCGGCATCGTCGATGAAGCCGATAGCAGCAGGTTCGATGCCGACGGCCTCCGTCACGAGGCGATAGAAGTCGGCGGAAGGCTTCCGGACACCAAGCGCGGCCGAGTAGAACATGCCGTCGAAATGCGTCCCGAGCCCCAGCACGTCACGCAGATAGGCAGCCCGCTGATGCTCCTGGTTGGTGGCGAGGTAAAGGCGCGTACCTTTTTCCCTGAGATCGGCAAGGTCGTCGAGCAATTGGCGGTCGAGACGGGAATCGTTTTCGAACCAGTAGTCGAGCAAGGTTTGGGCGCTGAGATGTGGCGCGATCCGGCCGAGAACCTCCGTCAGCCGGGGCTCGATCGGCTCCTGGCCGGTGACGATGCCGACCCAGTAGGGCTTGAAGAATTCCTGCTGCAGCAGCGGTGCGGGCAGGCCGAGGTCGCGCTCCAGATAGGTAAAGAGCGGCAGACCATCTGCCGGCCGTCCGTGAACCAGCACGCCATCGACATCGACCATCAGGATTTTCATGGGGGCTTAATCTCGTAAGGAAAAGGGATGCATTCTCAAAGCGCGTTGAACGTGGCGTCGCCTGCAGATTCGATCAAGACGCCATCAGCGCTTTTTTATTCTGATGGGCCTGTGTAAGGCTTGATGCCGAGAAGCTGATTTGCGGAGGCCCCGATGCGCGTCATCTATTCCGAAGACCACAAGCTGCGCGATGCAAAGACGGAGCTGCATGACGGCCAGTTGGTGACGCCTTTCGAAGCACCGTTCCGCGCGGAATGGATTCTGGCTGCGGTCAAAGAGGCGGGCTTTACCGATGTCGTCGCCCCGGAGGCGCATGATCTGGAAACGGTGCGCAAGGTGCATGATCCCGCCTATCTGGAATTCCTGTCAACCGTCTGGGATCGCTGGGTGGCGGCAGGTTACAAAGGTGAGGCGATCGCCAATTCCTTCCCCGTCCGCCGTACCAGACAGCGCGTACCCGAAAATATCGTTGGCGCTATCGGCCACTATGCCAATGCTGCCGATACATCCATCAGCAAGGGTTCCTACGAGGCGGCCATTGCCTCCATGCGCTGTGCAATGACGGGTGCGGACTGGCTGAATGACGGTAACCGCTTCGCCTTCGCGCTCTGCCGCCCGCCCGGCCATCATGCCGGCATTGATCTCTTCGGCGGCTATTGCTTCATCAACAATTCCGGTGTGGCAGCCCAGCGTCTGCTCGACAACGGCGCGAAGAAGGTCGCCGTGCTGGATGTCGACTTCCACCACGGCAATGGCACGCAGGATCTCTTCTATCGCCGCGGCGATGTCTTCACCGCCTCGCTGCATGGTGATCCCATCCACGCCTTCCCCTATTTCCTCGGCCATGCCGATGAAGAGGGTGAAGGGCAGGGCGAAGGCGCCAATCGCAATTATCCGCTCGCCTATGGCACGACATTCGATGTCTGGTCGTCAGCCCTTGCGGATGCACTCTACCGCATCAAGGCTTTCGGTGCCGAAGCCATCGTCGTGGCGCTCGGCGTCGACACGTTCGAGCGCGATCCGATCTCTTTCTTCAAGCTGAAATCGGAGGATTTCATCCGCATGGGCGAGATGATTTCGGCTGCCGGCCTGCCGGTCGTCACCTGCATGGAAGGTGGTTACGGCGTGCCGGAAATCGGCCTCAACGTCGCCAATGTGCTCAAGGGTCTGGAAGCCTGATTGCTGTCCATGATTGAAGAGCCTGTTCCATCCGATGTCCCGACGCCCCGTATGCTAAGCTGGGCGCGCAATTCCACCATCTATCGCCTCGAACGACGGATGATGACCGAAAAGCAGCTCTTCGACGCCATCACCCGCAAGGCGAAGGAAAAGTTCGAGGATATCAGCGCCGCGCAGCTGAAAGCCGTTGCCGATTTTGCCGTCAAATTCGCCTATGACAACAAGGCGATTGACGATACCGCCTATGCCGAGATCAGCACCCGCTCCGCCGTACGCAGCGGCAAGTCGAAGCGCGCCATCGCCCAGAAGCTCGCCGTCAAGGGCGTCTCAAGCGACAGGGTGGAGGCCGCGCTCGAAGAGGCTGACGATCTCTATGCTGCAACGGTCTTTGCTCGCAAGCGCGCCTTTGGCCCCTTCCGCCGCATCGAACTCGACGAGAAGAGAAAGGCAAAAGAGCTCTCCGCCTTCGCCCGCAACGGCTTCAGCTTCGCGATCGGAAAGAGGGTTTTCGAGATGAGTTTCGAAGACGCCGAAGAGGTGATCCTCGCCGGCCGCCTCTGATATCGCATCAAGCCTTTTGCTGGGCCGATCAGAAGTTTGAATTTGTCGCCCGCAGGCAGCCTTCGTAAGAGGAGTGTGCAATCGGAGATATCAATTGGAAGAGAGAGCGAACCCCGCAACGGGCACACTGGCCGCGGGCACGAGTGACACATTTGGCTCGGTGGCCGCCGGCGGGCTGATGTGCCTCCTATCCATGTCTTCCATCCAGATCGGCGCAGCGCTGTCCTCGACAGCCATTGCCACCTATGGGCCTGTCGGTGCCACCTGGCTGCGCCTTGCCTTTGCTGCCATCATCCTGGCGCTCGTGGTACGCCCGCGCATCTTCACTTACAGCCGCGTGCAATGGACGAGCGCCCTGGTTCTGGGCACGACGACGGCATTGATGACGATGAGCTTCTTTGCCGCGATCGGCCGCATCCCTCTCGGCCTTGCGGTGGCGATCGATTTTCTGGGTCCCCTGGCTGTCGCGACCTTCGGCTACGGATTGAGCCGGCGCCTCGTCTGGCCGCTCGTGGCGGCATTGGGCGTTCTGGCGCTCGCCCGTGACGGCGAAGGCTGGGTCGGAGATGCCTGGGGCGTGCTCTTTGCGCTCGGCTCCGGAGTAGGCTGGGCGATCTACATCATGATGACCAAGAGGATCGGCGCGAGCTTCAAGGGGCTCGAAGGGCTTTCCATGTCGCTGATGGTCGCGGCCATCGTGGCAACGCCCTTCGGTTTTTCGGGTGCCGTGCCGAAGCTTGATGCTTATGGCCTCATTGAAATGGCAGGCATTGCCATTCTCGTGCCATTGCTGCCTTACACGCTGGAACTGATCGCGTTGCGGCGGATGCCGACGGCCTCCTTCGGCATTCTCATGAGCCTCGAGCCTGCGATTGCCGCACTTGCCGGCTTTGTTATTCTGTCCCAGCCGATGACGCTGCTGCAGATGGCCGGAACGGCCCTGGTCGTTGCCGCGAGTGCGGGCGCGACCTTTTCGGCAAGGCAGTAGAAGCCTCAGTCCGGCTTCTTTGCGGGATCGTCGAGCGCTGGATTGTAGAAAAGAGATAGCGTCAGGCTCTTGGCGATCCGCTCCGCTGTCGCCATGAACCAGTCCTTGGCTTCTTGCGTCGGCGCCACGTCGTCGAGCGTCTCAGAAAACAGCGCCAGCCATTTCGGGAAAAGCTCCGGCACCATGTTCGCCACGCCGAGATGCGCCTGCACCGGCTTGCCGCCGTAGGCGCCGCTGCGGAAAGCGACGGATGACCAGAAGCTCTTCATCTTCTCCATATGTTCGGGCCAGCGTCCGGAAAGCCTGGCGTCGAAGACCGGACCGAGCTCGGGGTGCTGCAGCACCCGCCCGTAGAAGGTCTCGACCAGCTTCGAAATGAAGGCCTGGTCTATGCCGATCGCCTTCATTTCGGCCTCGGCCCTCTCGCGGATCGCGGCAACATGCGCGGCCCGTCCCTGTATCTCGCTATTCATCTCTAACCCCGGCGCCATTGCAGCTGGCAGCCCTCATATAGGTTCGTACGCCCTATTACCAAATCGCGATGACCGATCGCGGCATTCTGCCAATCTTGCCGGGCTTCGATCTTGACCCATGACATCAGGCTCTTTAGATTTAGAATAATTCTAAATTATTGGAGAAGATTTATGCTGGCCCGGTTTTTCAGATCACCGAAACGTTCCTTCCGCTCGCTCTCGGAGCAGGAAATCCTGGCGCTTGCCATAGCCTCGGAAGAAGACGATGCCCGCATCTATCTCGCATACGCGGAGCATCTGCGGAAGGAATTCCCGGCCTCCGCCAAGGTATTCGAGGATATGGCCGAGGTTGAGGATACGCACCGCAAGTCGCTGATCGAAATCCACCGCCAGCGCTTCGGTGAACGTATCCCGCTGATCCGCCGAGAGCATGTGCAGGGCTTCTACGAACGTAAGCCGGACTGGCTGCGCGCCAATCTCTCCCTCGATGCCATCAGGCAGGAAGCGGAAGCGATGGAGGATCAAGCCTATCGTTTTTATGTCGAAGCGATCAAGCAGACCTCGGATGCCTCCACCCGCCAGCTCCTCGGTGATCTCGCGATTGCCGAACAGGGCCATGAGGAAATCGCGCGCATGCTGGGCGACAAGCACGCGCCCGACGATGTGAAGAAGGAAGAGGATGAGACGGCACGCCGCCAGTTCGTGCTGACCTATGTGCAGCCCGGTCTCGCCGGCCTGATGGACGGCTCGGTTTCCACACTGGCACCGATCTTCGCTGCCGCTTTCGCGACGCAAGATACATGGCAGACCTTCCTTGTCGGCCTCTCGGCCTCGGTCGGCGCGGGTATCTCTATGGGCTTTACGGAAGCCGCTCATGACGACGGCAAGATCTCCGGCCGTGGCTCGCCGATCAAGCGTGGCCTTGCCTGCGGCATCATGACGGCGCTCGGCGGTCTCGGCCATGCGCTCCCTTACCTGATCCCGGATTTCTGGACCGCGACGATCACCGCTGCCATCATCGTCTTCTTCGAACTCTGGGCGATCGCCTTCATTCAGAACAAATATATGGAGACACCCTTCCTGCGCGCCGCCTTCCAGGTGGTCGTCGGCGGCAGTCTCGTGCTGGCAGCCGGCATCTTCATCGGAAATGCCTGAGCTTGGCTCGGGCACTCATATCCCAGACATGAAAAAGGCCGGCTTTCGCCGGCCTTTCCCACAGTCCCCTCAAAATTCATTATTTCAGAGCGCCGACCAGAACGTCGCGGCCATTTTCGATGGTGACCCAGCGGCCGGCGTTGAAGCTCGACTGGCGCTTGATGAAGCTGTAGGGCGTCGCAAACCACGGCTTCACGTCGGAAGCGAGATTGTCGAGCACGAAATCGCCTTCGGCAGTGCGCAACGTCAGCACGGCGTGGCCCTCACCATCCGGCTTGCGCACCACGGTCATCAGCAGATCGGCGGGCGAAAAGCCGCGCTGGATGAGGATACGGCGCTTCAGAAGCGCAAAATCCTCGCAGTCGCCGGCCGTGGTCGGATAGGCCCAGACCTCGTCCTTGCCGTAGATTTCCTTGTCGGTCATCGGCGTGATCGTGCGGTTGACTGTCGCATTGACCGAACGGACGGTTGCCCACTTGCCGCCGGTCATGGCGACCGGGCCTGTATTGCGGTTGGCACCGCATTCGCTGCGATGCGTCTGACAGAAGTCGTAATGCCCGACCGGCTGCGAAGTCGCATTGCCGGTTACCATGGAGGCATTCTTGCTCGGAGCCGGAATAGCGGCCGGCGCCATTGCAAACACGGCCATCATGGCCACGAGGAAACCCTTGATCCGCACGCCCTAATTCCCTGCATCGCCCTTCATTTATTAACAAACAGTTAATGGAGAGGGGGGAATGGAGTCAATCGTTACTTCTTGGGAGGGCGGTACGACTCATGGACATGGTTAAAATGCAACATAACCTTAGGGATGGCTGGGCATAACTTGCTCAACCGAAGCCTTATATTCCGGCAGTTGCATGATCTTTGACGAGCGACCGGCCTACGCCTGTCGGATCAGGCCCCTGACCGCGCTGCGCAGCCGCTCGATGTCCTGTGGGCGCGAGAGCCGGTGGTCGCCGTCGCGGATGAAAGTCAGCACCACATCGTCGGCCGGAAGGTGCTCCACGAGCTTCATGGCATGCAGGTAGGGAACATCCGCATCCTTCATGCCCTGCAGGATATGGATCGGGCAGCCTGTTTCGATGATGCCGATCAGCACCCGGTTCTGCCTGCCGTCTTCGATCAGTGCCCGCGTATAGATATTCGGCTCGGGGCTGTATAGTGAGCGCTCTTCGAAATAGCCGCGCTCTTCCAGTGAGATGCGTTCCTTTTTCTTGAGGTTCGGCTCGATGAGATCGGAGGTGAAATCGGGCGCCGGTGCGATCAGCACCATGCCTTCGAGCTTTGGGCCGCCGGCCTTTGCCAGTTCCTGTGCGGCCCTGAGCGCGATCCAGCCGCCCATCGAAGAGCCGATCAGGATCATCCGTTCAGGGGCGTTGCTGCGGATCACCGCGAGCGCTTCTTCCAGCCAGCGCGAGATCGTACCGTCGGTGAAGGCGCCGCCGGACAGGCCGTGGCCGGAATAGTCGAGACGGATGCAGGCGGCTCCCAGTTCCTCCGCCAATCGGTCGATTTCGACCGCCTTGCTGCCGCTCATGTCGGATCGGTAGCCGGATAGCCAGACGAGAGCGGGAAGCGTGCTGCCGGTCCTGGCTGGCCGCACCAGCGCGGCGATCTGCCGCGCCGCTTCGCCCTCGCCGACATTGAGGAACTGGGGCTGAAGAACGGGCACCTGGTCGGACATCGGGCAGAACTCCTTTTATTTCCGCCTATAAAACAGATTCTTGATAGGCTGACAGCAGGTGATTTTTACGCTAAAGGATGTTATTGACTCCGTTGCAGTGATGACGTGACCCCGTTTGTGCCCCCTTCGAGAGGGACACGAAGCTGCAACGTTCCGAACAACGCGAGGAGAATACGACCATTCGCAGACCTTTTAAAACCGACGCGCCCGTGAAGGACGGACCGCGTTCGAACCGTGAAATCCGCATTCCCAAAGTTCAGCTGATTGGCGCGAACGGTGAGAATCTGGGCATCGTGCCTACCGACCAGGCCTTGAAGATGGCGGAAGAAGCCGGCCTCGACCTCGTCGAAATTTCTCCCAATGTCGAACCGCCTGTTTGCAAGATCCTCGATCTTGGCAAGCTGAAATATTCGAACCAGAAGAAAGCCGCCGAAGCTCGCAAGAAGCAGAAAGTGGTTGAAGTCAAAGAAATCAAGATGCGTCCGAACATCGACACCCATGATTATGAGGTGAAGATGAAGGCGATGGGTCGTTTCTTCGATGAAGGCGACAAGGTAAAGGTGACGCTGAAGTTCCGCGGCCGTGAAATGGCCCACCAGGAACTCGGCATGAAGCTGCTGCAGCAGGTCAAGGCTGACGTGCTCGAGATTGCCAAGGTGGAAGCCGAGCCCAAGCTCGAAGGCCGCCAGATGATGATGGTGCTGGCGCCGAAGTGACCGGTGCCGCATCCTTTCGCTCAAAGCCGTCCGACAGGGCGGCTTTTGTGTTTTCTCAGGGCAGAAGAATCCTCGTCCGCCCCGTTGCACTTTCATGACGCTGCGGTTATAAGCGCGCGTCCGAACTGACCGGCAGGGCATGCCGTGGCAGTTTCGAATGCTTGCGGGCAGGTTTCGTCACTGGACCCGCAGATCAACAACAAACGCTCCCGCGCCTTTGGCGAAGACCGTAACAGGCTTTCGCGGAAGGGCTTCTTTGATGAAGCATGTGAGGGGCTCTCAGAACGGAGTAGCAAAATGCCCAAGATGAAGACGAAGTCCTCTGCCAAGAAGCGGTTCAAGATCACCGCTACCGGCAAGGTCAAGGCGGCTGCCGCTGGCAAGCGCCATGGCATGATCAAGCGCACGAACAAGTTCATTCGCGATGCACGTGGCACGATGGTTCTGGCTGAACCCGATGGCCGCAAGGTCGTGAAGAACTATCTGCCGAACGGTCTCTGAGACTATTCCGGTAACGCGTTAGATTAAGGAGATCATGAAATGGCACGTGTAAAAAGAGGCGTCACCGCCCACGCCAAGCATAAGAAGGTTCTGAAGCAGGCCAAGGGTTTCTACGGCCGCCGCAAGAACACCATCCGTACCGCCAAGGCTGCCGTCGATCGCGCCAAGCAGTACGCATACCGCGACCGCAAGGTTAACAAGCGCAACTTCCGCGCCCTCTGGATCCAGCGTATCAACGCTGCCGTCCGCGAATTCGGCCTGACCTACGGCCGCTTCATCGACGGTCTGAACAAGGCTGGCATCGAAGTCGACCGCAAGGTTCTTTCCGACATGGCAATCCATGAGCCGGAAGCATTCGGTGCCCTGGTTGCTGCCGCCAAGAAGGCCCTTGAGTACCTCAAGGAAACCGGCACGGCTAACGAGTTTGAAGGCGCGGTTCGGTAACCAGCGCTTCCCAAGCTTGACGCTTTTTTGAATTTTGGGAAACCCGCGCTGGTTTGGGCTAGCGCGGGTTTTTCTTTCTCTATAGTGCTGGCGCCGGCCGCTCGGCCCGCCATTTCGAACGCCGCCTGATCTGGACGGAAAGAAGACAATGTCAGATATCGACCAGCTGAAAACCTCTTTGCTTGCCGAAATTGCCGCCGCCAACGATGAGCCTGCGCTCGAAGCTGTCCGCCTCTCGGCGCTCGGCAAGAAGGGCTCGATTTCCGAACTCCTGAAGACGCTCGGCGCCATGACGCCGGACGAGCGCCAGACCCGGGGCGCGGCGATCAACGCGCTGAAGAACGAGGTGACCGACGCCCTTGCCGAGCGCAAGTCCGTGCTGAAGGAAGCCGCGGTCAACGCCCGCCTGAAGGCCGAAACGGTTGACGTCAGCCTGCCGGTGCGCTCTTCGCCCGCTGAACGTGGCCGCATCCATCCGATCAGCCAGATCGTCGACGAGATCACCGCGATCTTCGGCGATATGGGTTTCTCGATCGCTGAAGGTCCCGATATCGAGACCGATTATTACAATTTCACGGCGCTGAATTTCCCTGAGGGGCATCCGGCTCGCGAGATGCACGACACCTTCTTCTTCAATCCGGATGAGAAGGGTGAGCGCAAGGTTCTGCGCACGCATACCTCGCCGGTGCAGATCCGCACGATGGAATCGCAGAAGCCGCCGATCCGCATCATCATTCCCGGCAAGACCTACCGTCAGGATTCCGATGCAACGCATTCGCCGATGTTCCATCAGGTCGAAGGCCTTGTCATCGACAAGAAGGCCAATGTCGCCAATATCCGCTGGGTGCTGGAAGAATTCTGCAAGACCTTCTTCGAGGTCGACAGCGTGACGATGCGTTTCCGCCCGTCCTTCTTCCCCTTCACCGAGCCCTCCTTCGAGGTCGACATCCAGTGCGACCGCTCCGGCCCGATCGTCAAGTTCGGCGAAGGCACCGACTGGATGGAAATCCTCGGCTGCGGCATGGTCCACCCGAACGTGCTGCGCTACGGCGGCCTCGATCCGGATGAATATCAGGGTTTTGCCTGGGGCATGGGCCTCGACCGCATCGCCATGCTGAAATACGGCATGCCCGACCTGCGCGACTTCTTCAACGCAGACGTCCGCTGGATGAACCATTACGGCTTCCGCCCGCTCGACATGCCGACGCTGTTCGGCGGCCTGAGCGTTTAAGGGAGGATTGGACCTATGAAATTCACGCTTTCCTGGCTGAAAGATCATCTGGAAACGGATGCCACGCTCGATGATATCTGCACCCGCCTGACCGAGATCGGGCTGGAAGTGGAAGATGTCGACGACAAGGCCGCCTTCAAGCCCTTCGTCATCGCCAAGGTTCTCTCCGCCGAAAAGCATCCGCAGGCTGATCGCCTGAAGGTGCTGATGGTCGATATCGGTGCGAGCGCTCCGGTGCAGGTTGTCTGCGGTGCGCCGAATGCCCGTGCGGGCCTCGTCGGCGCCTTTGCCGCTCCGGGCACCTATGTTCCGGGCATCGACGTGACGCTATCTGTCGGCAACATCCGCGGTGTCGAAAGCCGCGGCATGATGTGCTCGGAAAAGGAACTGCAGATCTCCGACAATCACGACGGCATCATCGATCTTCCGGACGATGCGCCTGTCGGCACGAGCTATGCCACTTACGCCCATCTCGACGATCCGGTCATCGAGATCAATCTGACGCCGAACCGCCCGGACTGCACTTCGATCTACGGCATCGCCCGCGATCTCGCAGCCTCCGGCCTCGGCACGCTGAAGACGCGCCCCGCGCCGTCTTTCGCCGTCGAAGGCGAAACGCCAGTCAAGCTGACGCTCGATCTCGACGACGCCAAGCTCTGCCCGGGCTTTGGCCTGCGCATCGTGCGCGGCGTCAAGAACGGTCCTAGCCCGCGCTGGCTGCAGCAGCGGCTCATCGCGATCGGCCTGCGTCCGATCAATGCGCTCGTCGATATCACCAATTACATGACCTTCGATCAGGGCCGGCCGATGCATGTCTTCGACGCCGCCAAGGTCAAGGGCAACCTGACTGTACGCCGCGCCAAGGAAGGCGAAACGGTACTGGCGCTCGACCAGCGCGAATACAAGCTCGGCCCGAACAACGTCGTCATCGCCGATGAGAACGGCGTTGAATCGATCGGCGGCATCATGGGCGGCGAACATTCCGGCTGTGACGAAAACACCGTCGACGTGCTGATCGAATCCGCTCTCTGGGATCCGATGAACATCGCCAAGTCCGGCCGTGCGCTCGGCATCATCACCGATGCCCGCTACCGCTTCGAACGTGGCGTCGATCCGGAATATATGGTTCCCGGCCTGGAGCGCACGACGGAACTGGTTCTCGAGCTTTGCGGCGGTGCGCCGGCCAAAGCCGAGATCGTCGGTTACAAGGGTTACGAGCCGAAGATCGTCGATTTCCCCTATTCGGAAGTCAAGCGCCTGACCGGCCTTGAAGTCTCGACCGATGAAAGCAACACGATCCTGACCCGGCTCGGCTTCAAGGTTTCCGGCTCGGGCGAGCGCGTTTCGGTCGCCGTCCCCTCCTGGCGTCCCGATGTGGATGGCAAGGCCGATCTCGTCGAAGAGATCATGCGCATCTACGGTGTCGACAAGATCAAGCCGGCGCCGCTCGAAAGCCACGCTGCCGTCAATGGCCGCATCCTGACCACGCTGCAGATCCGCACCCGTGTTGCCAAGCGCGCGCTCGCCTCACGTGGCATGCTGGAAGCCGTCACCTGGTCCTTCATCGCGGAAGATCAGGCAAAGCTCTTCGGCGGCGGTTCACCGGCGCTCAAGCTTGCCAATCCGATCGCGGCCGAGATGTCGGACATGCGCCCTTCGCTGATGCCGGGTCTGCTGACTGCTGCCCAGCGCAACGCCGACAAGGGCTATGGCGATGTCGCGATCTTCGAAGTGTCGGGCACCTACGAAAACGACCGGCCGGAAGGCCAGCGCCGCGTTGCCGGTGGCATTCGTCGTGGCACGGCTTCGATGTCCGGTGCCGGCCGCATGTGGTCGAACGCGACGAAGGGCGGCGGCAAGCCGGTCGATGTCTTCGACGCCAAGGCCGATGCGCTCGCCGTGATTGAAGCCTGCGGCCTGCCGATGGGTAATATCCAGATCGAGCAGGGCGGTCCCGAATGGTACCACCCCGGCCGTTCCGGCACGATCAAGATGGGTCCGAAGATCGTCCTCGGCTATTTCGGTGAGTTTCATCCGATGGCGCTCGAAAAACTCGATGTCTCGGGCACGCTCTGCGGCTTCGAAGTCTATCTCGACGCCATGGCCGAGCCGAAGAAGAAGGCGACCCGCACCAAGCCGGCGCTCGACCTTTCGCCCTTCCAGGCCGTCAAGCGCGACTTCGCCTTTGTTGTCGACAAGACGGTGGAGGCCGGTGCTATCATCAAGGCGACGACTGGCGTCGATCGCAAGCTGATCACGGGCGTTAATGTCTTTGATATTTTCGAGGGCGCTTCCGTCGGTGAGGGCAAGAAGTCGGTCGCAATCGAGGTTCAGATCCAGCCGGCAGATCGCACGCTGACCGATGAGGATTTCGAGGCGCTGACGCAGAAGATTATCGCCAGCGTGATGAAATTCACGGGCGGCGTTCTGAGAAGCTGATCCGGCTAATGGAAATCTGGAGGGCCGGCGGCGCAAGCTGCCGGCCTTTACATATGGAGATGATAAAGCTTGCTGACGATCGTCCAGCGGCCATCGATCTTCAGCAGTGAAAGATAGTCTGTGAAGCGCATGCCGGCGAACTCGTCGGTCACCTTCACGCTCGCCGCATCGCCGGAAATATCGACGCTGTCGATATCCATATAAGGCTGTGTCCCGGGCGGAGCCGCACCTTCCTCGAGGATCGCCGCGATAAATTCCTCGCGCGAGAGCCATTCCACCGCATTCTGGTAGTGCCCGATGATCGAGCTTTTCGGGTGAAAGGCTTTCTTGAGTGCAGCTTCATTGGCGAAGGCCATGCCTTCGACATAGAGATGAACCGTCGCTTCGATTGCCTGCCGGTCGGCCATATATACACCTCGTATACACCTCGCCCAATATTCCCAGGAAAAGGATAGGAGCGCGGAGCACGAAGACAAGATCGGTGAAAAGAAGGGCAGCCGTGGGAGGCTGCTCTTCTTGCAAGTGTCAGGCGGCGCGAGACGCCTTCTGGTTTGCGGCTGAAGTCGCCAGCTTCGTGAGGATCTGGTCGGTCTTGCCCTCTTCCTGCAGCGTTTGGTCGAGGAGCGTCACGGCATCCTTGAAACCCAGCGTCTGCGCCCAGGTCTTCAGCGTGCCGTAACGGGCGATTTCATAGTGCTCGACAGCCTGAGCCGAGGAGATCAGACCGGCATCGATGGCTGGCGTGCCCTTGAATTCCTCGATGATCTCTTCGCCCTCGGCGATGATGCCCTGAATCGCTTCGCAGGTCTTGCCCTGGGCGCGCTTGCCGATGATCTCGAAGACCTGCTGCAGTCGCTCGACATGTCCCTCGGTTTCCTCACGGTGCTTTTCGAAGCCGGCCTTCAGTTCCTGAGACTGTGCGGCGCGTGCCATCTTAGGCAGGGCGCGCAATATCTGGCGTTCGGCAAAATAGATGTCCTTGAGCGTATCGTAAAACAGATCTTCCAGCGTCTTTTCCTTGGCCATGGTTCCGTTCCTTTGTTGGGGGATTTGCGCCCTTGCGGCACCTTCCTAGAAGCGGTGACCACGCTAATTGTTCCCGCGCATTTCGGGTGGCGCGGGCCTATATTCCAGCGATGATACGCGCAATTGTCGGGGGAGGGGCCAGAATGAAGAAACCGGGTTCTATGAAGGGGCTGGAGGATCTTGGCCGTGTCAGGCTGTCGAAGAATTTCTTCTTCCGTGATTTTCTTCACTCCGAAATCGCCGATTTCTACCGTATCCCGAACATACCCGACGATCCTGATCTCGCCATCGAGACCGGCAAGCGCCTGTGCGAAGAACTGCTGGAACCGTTGGAATCAACCTTCGGACGCCTGCATATCCGCTCCGGCTACCGCTCGCCTGACGTCAATCGCTTCGGCAACGAGAACAATCTCAACTGCTCGACCAATGCGGCAACAGCCGCCCATCATATCTGGGACATGCTCGACTTCGACGGCTGCAAGGGCGCCGCGGTCTGCATTGCCGTGCCCTGGATGATCGATCGCTATCGCGCCGAAAGCGATTGGCAGCGGCTTGCCTGGTGGATCCATGACCACCTGCCCTATGCCTCGCTCTGCTTCTTCCCGAAACTATGGGCCTTCAATATCCAGTGGCATGAACGGCCGAAACGGGTGATCCAGAGCTATGTGCGGCCGCGCGGCATGCTCACCAAGCCGGGCATGGCCAACTGGGAGGGCGATCACTCCGAATGGTATGAAGGTTTCCCGCCGCTCAGAAATTGATGCGGTAGCGGATGTGGTCGTCACTTTCGACGTAGCTGTCGTAGAGCGCGCGCGCTGTCCTGTTCTGCTCGCTTGTGTGCCAGTAGAGCCGCGACCAGCCGTTCTTCTTGCAGAGCGCGACGAGGTCGTCCATCAGCGCCCGGCCTACACCCTTTCCGCGCGCCTCTCCGGAAACAAACAGGTCTTCCAGATAGCAGTCCTTGCCGAGGATCCACGTACCCTCATGCGTCAGGCAAAGCGCGAAGCCCATGACCTCGCCATCCACCTCCGCTACCCGCATGAAGATTGCCGACGCCGGATCGAAGACCCGGCGCCAGGTGGAATCGGTAATATCGGCATCGACAGTGACCTCGTAGAAGGCGAGATAATCCGCCCAGAGCCTGCGCCATTGCGCTTCGTCGTCGGGGCTCGCATCGCGGATCGTCACGGTCATGCCATCACCTCGTATCAGGCGCCTGCCTCGTCGAGCAGCGCCATCGCCTCGTCGGAGAGCTTGAGCGCTGCCGATTTCACCAGGCTTTCAAGCTGGGAAAGGCTCGTAGCACTGGCGATCGGCGCCGTCACGCCCTTCTTGCGCAGGAGCCATGCGAGCGAGATTTCCGCCGGCTTGGCGCCCGTCTCTGCCGAAATCTTGTCGAGTGCTGCGAGAATGCGCATGCCCTTGTCGTTGATATACTGCGAAACGCGTCCCTCGCGGGCACGGCCCTCCGTATCCGCCTTGCTGCGGTACTTGCCGGACAGGAACCCGGCTGCGAGGCTGAAATAGGTGATGACGCCGATATCTTCCTTGACGCAGAGATCGGCAAGCGGACCCTCGAAGCTCGAGCGCTCGTAGAGGTTATATTCCGGCTGCACCGCCTGATAGCGCGGCAGGCCGGCCTTGTCGGCAGCGTCGAAGGACGCCTGCAGCAGGCTCGCATCATAATTCGAGCAGCCGACAGAGCGGATCTTGCCCTGTTCGAGAAGCTTGGCATAGGCGCCGAGCGATTCCTCGTGCGGCGTATCGGTATCGGGCCAGTGCGAGAGATAGAGGTCTATGTAGTCGGTCTGCAGCCGGCGTAGCGAATCCTCGATCGCCTTCAGGATATAGGCTGCCTTCAGCGTCTTGCCCTGGCCCATATCCGAGCCGACCTTGGTGATGATGACAGCCTTGTCGCGGGAAACCTTCCCCTTCTTCAGCCACTTGCCGATGATCTCTTCGGAATCGCCGCCCTTGTTGCCCGGCACCCAGGCGGAATAGACGTCGGCGGTGTCGATCGTGTTGAGACCGGCATCGAAGAAAGCGTCCAGAATGTCGAAGGATGTTTTCTCATCGGCCGTCCAGCCGAAGACATTGCCGCCGAAGACGATCGGCGAGATCGAAAGACCTGTTTTTCCAAGCCGGCGCATTTCCATGGCGCTCTCCCAAAATATTGAAGTGATTGAAATCTGAGGGAACGGCAGAACGCCGCTCGCGAGTAACCTAGCGCGGAGTGTCCTCGAAGGAAACCAAACTTCTGTGATCGGCCACCGCGCCATTGCACCGCATGGGCGGGCTGCATAAGGTGCGCCGATTGATTTCAGGAGGACCACCCATGCTGCGTTTCGGTATAATTTCCACGGCCAAGATCGGCCGTGACAATGTCGTTCCCGCCATTCAGGACGCCGAAAACTGCGTCATCACCGCTATTGCCAGCCGCGATCTTGCCCGCGCCCGCGAGATGGCGGACCGCTTCTCCGTGCCGCATGCCTTCGGTTCCTACGAGGAAATGCTGGCCTCCGACACGATCGACGCCGTCTATATTCCGCTGCCGACCTCCCAGCATGTCGAATGGACAATCAAGGCGGCCGATGCCGGCAAGCACGTTCTCTGCGAAAAGCCGATCGCGCTGAAGGCCTCCGATATCGACGATCTCATCGCAGCCCGCGACCGCAACAACGTCATCATCAGCGAAGCCTTCATGGTCACCTATTCGCCGGTCTGGCGCAAAGTGCGTTCGCTGCTGCAGGAGGGTGCTGTCGGTGAACTTCGGCACGTGCAGGGCGCCTTCACCTATTTCAACCGCGACCCCGGTAACATGCGCAATATTCCGGAACTCGGTGGCGGCGGCCTGCCTGACATCGGCGTTTATCCCGTCATCAGCACCCGCTTCTCCACCGGCAAGGAGCCGTCCTGGATCCAGGCGATTACCGAACGCGATCCGGAATTCGGCACCGATTTCTATTCCAGCGTGAAAGCCGATTTCGGTGAGTTCGAACTGAGCTTCTACATCTCCACCCAGATGGCCGGCCGCCAGATCATGGTCTTCCACGGCACCGAAGGCTATATCGAGGTGAAGTCGCCCTTCAACGCCAACCGCTGGGGGCCTGAGGAGATTGAAGTAACCAATCGCGGCCACACCGAATCCTACATCTATCGTTTCCAGGACAGCCGCCAGTACAAGTGCCAGGCGGAAGCCTTCGCTCGCGCCGCGATGGGCGAAAAGGAAGAGATCGTCACGCTGGAAGATTCAAAGCTGAACCAGAAGGTCATCGATGCCATCTACCGCGCCAGCGAGCAGGATGGTTGGGAAGCCGTCTAAAAGCTATTCGCCGCGAAAGACGAAGCGCGAATAGCCATAGAAGCTGAAGAACATCGACGCTGCGGTCGCAAACACCATTGCGGCCAGCGGCTGCAGCGCCGGTATCGACAAGAGCAGCGCCGAATAGAGCCCGTAATTGACAAGGGCGGCAGTGATGCCGACCGAACCGTAGCGAACGCCTTCGGCTGCCAGCGACCGGCCGGAACGGTCGAAGGTGAAGGTCCGGTTGAAGGCCCAGGTCGCCGCCATCGCCAGCGCGATGGCGATCAGCCGGGCAATGAAGGGTCCGAGCGGTGTCAGATGCAGAAGAAGCGCCAGCACGCCCGCGTCGATGACGAAGCCGAGTCCGCCGGCAATCCCGAAGCGAACGAGCTTTTTCACGCTGCGTCGGCCTTTTTGCTGTCAAGCCGGATCGCAGAGGTCTGGTCCTTGGCCGAGACCTTGTCCTTGGCAGAAGCAGGCGCGGCGATGCTCATGTAGTGAATACGCAACTGTTCGGCGCGCGCCCGCGCGACGGAGTCGAGGATAACGCCGGCCGTAAACAGCATGATCGATATCATCGCCAGTGCCGTGGAAAGCACCCAGGTCGGCATGCGGCTGACGAGGCCTGTTTGGAAATATTCTGCCAGAACCGGTGCCATGAAGCCGATGCTGACCAGCATGAAGAGTGCACTAATCGTGCCGAAGAAGGCGAAAGGCCGCGTCTCCTTCATCAGCATGGCAAACATCCAGAGGATCTTGCCACCATCGCGGAAGGTCGACAGCTTCGAATGCGAGCCTTCAGGACGCCTGCCGTAGTGCAGTTCCAACTCGCTGACAGGCAGCTTCAGTCGCGACGCATGCACCGACATTTCCGTCTCGATCTCGAAGCCGCCGGAGACGGCGGGAAAACTCTTGACGAAACGGCGGGAGAAGGCTCGGTAGCCGGAGAAGATATCAGTGAAATCAGGCCCGAAGATCGCCCGATAGAGAATGTTGAACAGCCTGTTGCCGAAGGCATGACCCTGCCGGCCGGCATCGTCATGCACCCCGCGGCGCGTACCCACCACCATATCGGCGCGTTCGGTCAGGAGCGTGCGCACCAGCTCTTCGGCATCTTCGGGTGCATAGGTGCCGTCGCCGTCGGCGATGATGTAGATGTCGGCGTCGATATCGGCGAACATGCGGCGCACGACGTGGCCTTTGCCTTGGCGCCGCTCGCGCACCACCTGAGCACCGGCAAGCATGGCATGAAGCGCTGTGCCGTCAGTGGAATTATTGTCGTAGACGTGGATATGAGCGTCAGGCAGCGCTGCCCGGAACCCCCTGACGACGGCGCCGATCGTCGCCGCCTCGTTATAACAGGGCAGGAGGACGGCAATATCGGGACTGTCGCTCAGCGATCGCGCCATGAGGTTACACTCGTTACAAAGAAACCGGAGTGAATTTACTGCATGCAGCGTTAACAACACCTATGCGGAGATGAATGCCGGCATTCCACGTGGTTTACACTTTCTTGATAAGCGAGGGCTAAGGTTTGCCTATCACGCAACGACCTGCCAATCACGATGAACGCAGTGCAGCCGATCACCAGGGCGCAATCCGCATCTGACGGAACCGGATCCTTCGGCAAGCTCCGGAGGCCGCTGACGCGTCTCCTGCCATCCGCTCTCATTTACACAGTCATCCTGATCGGCATCATTGCCATCGCGAAATATGCAGGCGGCCCCGTCGATTATGTCGGCCCCGACAATGACGACGGCATGCGCCTGGTCGAGGTTCGCGATTTCCTGAACGGTCAGGGCTGGTTCGATCTGATGCAATATCGGCTCGGCTTGGGTGAAGGCACGCTGATGCACTGGTCGCGGCTGATCGACCTGCCGATTGCCGCCCTGATCCGCTTCTTCGGTCTTTTCCTCGGCCATGACGCCGCCGAAGCCGCAGCACTTCTCGTCTGGCCCCTGTCGCTCGTCTTTCCCGCCATGCTGGCAATGGGCCTTGCCGGCCAGCGTGTCGGCGGTATCGCCGGCATGCATCTGTCCTTCTGCCTGACCGGCATGGCGATCTTTACCGGCAATCGCTTTGCGCCCGGCGCGATCGATCATCATAATGCCCAGCTCGCGCTTGTCGCGACCATGGTAGCGATGCTCTTCGATGAAAGACAGCGTGCGTGGAACTTTGCCGTCGCGGGTGCTGCTGCCGCGCTGGCGATCGCGATCGGCGCGGAAACGACGCCGTTCGTTGCCGTCTATTGCCTGGTGGTAGCGCTGCTCTGGGTTTACGAAGGCGAGCCTTTCGCCGCCGCGACAAAGGCTTTCGGCCTCAGTCTTGCCGTAACGATCAGCATCCTGTTTTTCGCAACGGTACCACCACAGCACTATTCGACTGTGACCTGCGACAATCTCTCGCTCGGCTTCTATAGCCTGGCGACCATCGGGGGCGGGCTGATGCTGGCCTCTGCCGTCGTTGCGAGCCGTCTCGGTGTTGCCCTGCGCCTTGCCGTGCTTGCGGCTGTTGGCGTTGGCGTCCTCGGTTCGGCCCTGGTCATTGCGCCGGAATGCCTGCGCAATCCGCTTGCCGATCTCGACCCAATGCTGGTGGAACTCTGGCTGCGCAATGTCTCGGAAGCGAAATCCATCCTTGCGCTCAGCCGCACGGATCCCTTTTCCATCGGCGCCTTCTATGCGCCTTGCCTGCTCGCGATCGCCGTCTGCATTTTCCGCTCCGTGCAGGGCGATCGCGTGCAGATCCACCTCGTCCTTCTGGCGCTTCTGACTGTCAGCTGGGGCGTGGCTCTGATCCAGGTCCGCGGCGCGGTCTTCTCGAACCTCGTGTCCATCCTGCCGCTCTCCTTGCTGATCATCGATGTGCGCCGCATGTCGAATGGCGATAGCGAGAATGCTGCCGCAGCCCTCGTCTATATCGTTACGGTTATGGCAAGTGTTCCGACTGTCTGGGCGGTCGGCGGCGCATTTATCGAGATGCAGGTAGACAAGACGAAAAATGTCGAAGAAGCGAAGAACCTCTCATGCTCTTCGAAACAGTCGCTCGCCCCGCTCGGCGGCCTGGCCGCCGGTCTCGTTTCCGCGCCGTCGGAAATGGGCGTACCGATCCTGCGCTACACCGAAAATCGTGTTCTGTCAGCGCCCTATCATCGCAATCAGGGCGGGATGCTGACCGAGATGCATATCGGTCTGGCCGAGCCGCAGGAGGCTGAAGCATTTCTAAGGGGCGCCGGCGTTACCGTCGTGGCGTTCTGCCCGAATGATCTGCAGACCAGTGAAATGGCCAGATTGAAGCCCGATGGGCTCTATGGGCAACTCGGCAAGGGAAATATCCCGCTCTATCTCGAACCGCTGCCGAAAGCTGCCGACAGCGGCGTCCAGTTCTTCCTTTACCGGCAGACGTCGGGCTGACGTTCCGTCTTTCAGGAATTGACGAGCACGGCCCGCAGGCGATCGGTGGTAAAGAGGCCGCCGAGATAAAGCAGCAGGCCGGCATTATAACCGATGATCGTGTAGAAAAGCGCCAGGAATGAAACTGCGCCGCCCGAAACGATCGCGGCGATGGCAAAGGTCAAGCCGATCAGCATGGCGACGATTGCGATGACGCCGGCTGAGCGCATTAGGCCAGCGGTGAGGCCCAGAGTGGTTGCTGTCAGGATGATCATGTTGTCACCTCTTCTTCAGGTTGTTTGCGTGGAGCCTAGGAGCCCTGCGCTAACAAAAGTTTATTGGCCACCCTTAATGAAAGCTGCACTTGCAGCCATGGTTACGGATGCGTTCACCTGACGGCATTTCCACCGGCTTGCGCCGGGCATCTGTTTCGATACAAACCAACTCTGTTACAGGCTGAAAAGTTCCGTTACTTTTTCGCTTACGTAAACGGAACTCGCCAGCGACGGCATTTCAAATAATAGAGGCGGCGCCGGCATTCGATCGACGCGCGCAAACAAGCTTCTGTTCGGAAAGAGGGCGAGCCGATACCTCAAGGGTCTGAGCAACGGCGACGGTAAGAGAAGCGATTGCTCCCGCGTCTCCATCGACGAGGGAACTTCACTGTCACCGGCATTGCTCATTTTTCGGGTCGGTTGTTCGCCACTCCCTACGAACGTGAATAATACTAAGTTTTTTTTCGAAGGAGCGATATCCCTATTTCTTGGGTTCACCGCCGATTTGTGGATAAAAATACGCCCTTCGGCGGAGCCGATCTTTCCGTTTGAGGGCGATCAAAATAGAAAGAGGGGATGAGCAATGTCTTCGACGGCGATTCGCCCACCAACCTTGCGGAATATTCGGTCTCTGAACTGTCCGGTTCCATCAAGCGGACCGTTGAGACCACCTTCGATCAGGTGCGTGTGCGCGGCGAGATTTCCGGTTATCGCGGTCCGCATTCGTCAGGCCATGCCTATTTCTCGCTGAAGGATGATCGTGCGCGCATCGACGCCGTCATCTGGAAGGGCACATTCTCTCGCCTGAAGTTCCGCCCGGAAGAGGGCATGGAAGTAATCGCGACCGGCAAGGTCACGACCTTTCCCGGATCGTCCAAGTATCAGATCGTCATCGAGACGCTGGAGCCTGCCGGCGCAGGCGCGCTGATGGCTCTGATCGAGGAGCGCAAGCGCCGGCTCGGAGCAGAAGGCCTTTTCGATCCCTCCCGCAAGAAGCGCCTGCCGTTCATGCCTGCCGTCATCGGGGTCGTGACCTCGCCGACCGGCGCCGTCATCCGCGATATCCTGCATCGCATCTCCGACCGTTTTCCCGTTCATGTCATTGTCTGGCCGGTCAAGGTGCAGGGGGAGGGCTCGGGTGAGGAGGTCGCAAATGCCATTACCGGCTTCAACGCTCTGGAACCTTCCGGCGATATCCCGCGTCCGGATGTGCTCATCGTCGCCCGCGGCGGCGGCAGCCTCGAAGATCTCTGGAACTTCAACGACGAAATCGTCGTGCGCGCCGCAGCAGACAGCCGGATACCGTTGATATCGGCCGTCGGCCACGAAACCGACTGGACGCTGATCGATTATGCCGCCGATGTCAGGGCCCCGACGCCGACGGGTGCCGCCGAAATGGCGGTGCCTGTGAAGGCGGAGCTTGACGCACAGGTTGCCGGTCTCACTGCCCGCCTGCAAGGCGCGGTCAGCCGCCAGATGGACCAGCGCCGCCAGTCCGTTCGCGCCCTGATGCGCGCACTGCCATCGCTCGACCAGTTGCTGGCACTGCCCCGTCGCCGCTTCGACGAAGCCGCCGCCGGCCTTGGCCGCGGGCTGGAACTCAACACGATCAACAAGCGCCGTGGTTTCGAGCGCGTCGCCTCGCATCTGCGCCCCGACGTTCTCTCCAACCGTATCGCCGAGCGGCGTCAGTTGCTGAACGAGCGCATGGCGCGCGCCGAACGCACTGTCGAGCGTCTGCTTGACCGTTCGAAGTCGCGCATCGAGCGTGCCGAAGCCATTCTCACCTCGCTTCCGGCCCGACTGAGGACGCAGACCGATCGTTCCCGCGAACGCCTCGGCAATCTCTCACGCCACGCCGATACCTCGATCGGTCATCAGCTTGCCCGCGCGCGCGCCGCGCTTGCAGCGCAAGACCGCGTTCTCCAGTCGCTCTCCTATAAGAACGTGCTGAAGCGCGGTTATGCCGTCATCCGCGATGAGGACAACAGGCCGGTCTCGCAGGCCGCCGCGCTCTCCGCCGGCATGGGCATCGCCATCGAATTCGCCGACGGCCGCGTCGGGGCCATGACCACGGAAGGTGGCGCTGCACCGTCAGGGGCGAAAAAACGAACGGCCAAGGCTGGCGATCCTCCGAAACAGGGAAGCCTGTTCTGACGATGCGGATCCTGCTCGTGCTCGCTCACCCCTTGCCCGAGAGTTTTGCCGCATCCGTGGCCCGCACCGCCCGCGAGGCGCTGGAAAGATCAGGTCATACGGTCGATCTTCTCGATCTCTACGCCGAGGACTTCGACCCGCGGCTGTCGAGAGCCGAACGCGGCGGTTATTTCGATGTGCCTTACGACAGCTCCGCCGTTGCCGGCATCGTCGCACGGCTGAAGGCGGCGGATGGCCTCGTTCTGGTTTTTCCGCAATGGTGGTTCAATTTCCCCGCCATATTGAAGGGCTTCATCGATCGTGTCTTCGCACCTGGTGTCGCCTTTTCCCACGATGCTGCCGGCGGCCGCATCGTGCCGCAGCTGACCAACATCAAGCTGCTCTATGCGCTGACGACCACAGGCTCGCCGTGGTGGCTGGTGCATCTCTATATGGGCAATCCCGTCCGCCGCTTGCTGAAGCGGGGTATTGCCGCATTCTGCGCGAGACGCGTCAGTTTCCGGATGCTCAGCCTGCACGACATGGATCGCACAACGGAAGCAAAGCGCCTTGCGCATCTCGAGCGAGTGCGCAAGGCGCTTGCCGCCGTCTGATCATCGATAGCTTGGTTATCAGGCCCACTCGCCCTGACGCATGACCGCCACGCGTGAGCCATCGGGCTTGATGCCGTCGATATCGACCTTGTCGGAGCCGATCATCCAGTCGATATGGATCAGGCTGGAATTACCGCCCTGCGCCTTGATCTGCTCCTGGCTCAGCGAAGCGCCGTCGAGGAAGCACTTGGAATAGCACTGGCCGAGCGCGATGTGGCAGGAGGCGTTCTCGTCGAACAGCGTGTTGTAGAACAGGATGCCGCTTGCCGAAATCGGCGATGAATGCGGCACCAGTGCCACTTCACCCAGCCGGCGCGCACCTTCATCCGTATCCAGCACCTTGTTCAGCACTTCCTCGCCACGCGAGGCCTTGGCTTCCACAATGCGGCCGCCTTCGAAGCGCACCCGGATATTGTCGATCAGCGTGCCCTGATGCGAAAGCGGCTTGGTGCTCGACACATAGCCTTCGACGCGCAGCGCATGCGGCGTGGTGAAGACTTCCTCGGTCGGAATATTCGGATTGCAGGTAATGCCGTTTTTCGCGGTCGAGGCGCCACCATGCCATTCATGGCCGTCGGCCAGGCCGACCGTCAGATCAGTGCCCGGTCCGGTAAAATGGAGAGCGGCGAAGCGCTCTCCGTTCAGCCAGGACGAACGCTTGCGCAGATTAGCATTATGCTCGGCCCAGGCGGCAATAGGGTCGTCGAGATCGACACGCGAGGCGGCAAAGATCGCCTTGGCAAGCCTGGCGACGGCAATTGCTTCGGGATCGTCTGGGAAGACCACCTTCGCCCAGGACGGGTTGGGATAAGAGACGATGTTCCAGTTGATGTCGAAGTTGGAGATTTTCTCCAGCGCCGGCTTGTAGGCTGTGGAGTTGGCGCGATTGGCACGGCCGACCTTGCTCGGGTCCTGCTCCGCCAGCAGCATCGGGTTGTCACCGGCAACAGCGAGGCGTGCGGCACCCTTTTCATAGGCCTTAGCCATGCCGTCATAGAGCCAGCCCGAGGCACGGTCGAAGCTGTCGTCGTTGCCATACTGATAGCGTGCCAGCGTCGTCTCTTCATCCGAATAGAAGGTCGAGACAAGGCCTGCACCTGCAAGATAGGCATGTTTGGTAATCAGCCGCACTAGCGGCAGCGCCACGACAGGAGCGGTGATGACGAGATCCTGCCCCTGATGCAGCTGCAGGCCGACCTTGATGGCGACTTCCGCCAGCTTTTCGAGTTTGACGGGATCGACGGAGCTGTGGCTCTGGGGCATGAACGTCATGGGATCAACCTGCCTTTTCTGAAATGGAAGGTGAAAGACTTAGACCCCTTTACGGCGAAAATGAAGCGCTTTGGTCACATCATCGTACTTCAGGCGATCAGCGCTGCGGCCGTCGCCTTCAGTGCTTTCAGCGCAGCCCTGGGGTCGAGCCGTACCTGCAGCCCGCGTTGCCCGCCATTGATAAAAACCAGTGTCTCGGCGAGTGCCGTTTCCTCGATGGCCGTCGGCACGATCTTCTTCTGCCCGAACGGGCTGATGCCGCCGACGTGGTATCCCGTCAGCCGCTCCGCATCGGCGGGTTTCATCATATTGGCCGATTTGCCGCGAAAGGCGCTGGCAAGCTTTTTCATGCTGACCTCGCGGTCAGAAGGCACGACCACGCAGACCGGTTTTCCATCCACCTCCGCCATCAGCGTCTTCAGCACGCGATGCGGTTCCTCACCGAGCGCTTCAGCAGCCTGCAGCCCGACGCGCTCGGCATTCGGATCATAGTCGTAGGTGTGAACCGTGAAGGTGACACCGGCTTGCGTGAGAACTTGAGTGGCGCGGGTGGTCTTGGACATGGCTCAGTCCCTGAACGCCTGCGCATAGACATCTGGCTTAAAGCCGATGAGCAGTTTGCCGTCTATTTCCAGTACCGGCCGCTTGATCATCGATGGCTGGTCTAGCATCAGGGCGATCGCTTTATCGCGGTCGAGATTTTCCCGCGCGGCATCGGGGAGATTGCGGAAGGTGGTACCGGCGCGGTTCAGCACCGTTTCCCAGCCGGCCTCGTCGACCCAGCGCTCCAGATGGGCGCTGTCGATGCCGATGGCCTTGTAGTCATGAAAGTCGTAGGCGACACCATGAGCTTCCAGCCAGCTTCGGGCCTTCTTCATCGTGTCGCAGTTCTTGATACCGTAAATGGTAGCAGCCATGCCCGTTCAGTCTCCCTGTATCATCAGGGAAATATCATGCCGGGCGAAGGCTGCAAGCGCCGGCCGGCGCTTATCCCTCTAGCTCTTCGATCAGCGCCGGCAAATCGGCCACCGTCTCGATAATATAGTCGGCGCCAGCTGCGATCAGCTTTTCGCCGATCCGCTTGTGCAGTTCGGCCCGTGCCTGCGGCGAAAGCGCATCCAGCTCGTCGGCTGTCAAGCCTGCCTCGTTGCCGGAGAGTGTCACGCCGACGGTTACGCAGCCTGCGGCCGCACCCTCGGCAATGCCTGGCTCGGTATCGTCGACCTTGATGACGGCAGAGGCAGGGTAGACCATCAGGTCCAGGAAGCATTTGTACATGCCGATCGGGGTCGGCCGGCCGAGCGGCAGGTCGTCGGCGCAGATCAGGTTGTCGGGCGCATAGCCCTGCTCGGCGGCGGGTGGCAGTACGCGCTCCATGATCGAGCGCGTATAACCTGTCGTCGAGCCGATCTTCATCTGCCGCTCGCGCAGATATTCGATCGTCTTGATCGCACCCGGTACCAGCGCGCAATAATTGCTGACCACCGCCTCGTTCAGCGGCACGAAAAGCTCGTAGACGCGATCGATCGCCGCTTCATCCGGAGGCGTGCCCTGCGCAGCCTGCCAGCGGGCGGCGATATGCGGCTCGGCCAGCATCGCAGCGATATGCGCGCGCTTGGGAAGCCCCATCGGCTTGCGGGCGTCCGCAATCGTTACCTCGACACCAAACTTGCCGAAGGTTTCAACGAAGGCGCCCATCGGTGCGAAGGAGCCGAAATCGATGACTGTGCCGGCCCAGTCGAAGACCACTGCCTTGAATTGCGTCATGCTGCGCTCCCGTAGAGATCTTCGATGGTTTCTTCGCCGATGCCGAAGGCGGTGGATGCGCCGCAGCCTGCCGTGACCACCACGATTCGCAGCGCGTCGGAAGGCTTGTCGGTAAAGCGCCAGCGGTCGGATGCCGAGGCATAGGTGCCGATCCAGCGTTCAGTGATGAAGCGTCCCGGCAGGTTGAGCACCGCGTCCAGCTCGTCGAGAACCAGACGATCGACCCTTTCAAGCCCGAAAGGATCGGGTGTTTCGGAATAGTGATGGCTGTCGCCGACGACGAGCGAGCCGTCTTCCGATTGTGTGACGATCAGATGGATGCCGTTGTCGCGTTCCGGTTTGAACTCCCGGGCGAGCCGGGCTTTCAGGGCGGTTGCTTCAGGCAGTTCCGCATAGCCGAGATAGCGCCCGAGCCCGAGATCGGACATGACGGCAGTGCCGAAGGAAACCCGCTGTGCAGGCACGACGCGCATCATCTGCAGCTTGCAGCGCGTCACGCCATAGGAAGCGATACGCTCGGCAAACAGGCTCTTGAAATCGTCACCGGGGCAGACGACCACCGTTTCCGCCTCGATCACACCAGCCGCGGTTTCAATCCGTGGCGGTTCCACTGCGCTCACCGCCATCGAACGACGGAACTCGATACCATATTTCGTTTCCAGATAACGGGCGAGCAGGGGAATGGCTGTGCGCGATTCCACGCGCAGTTCAAGCGGGCTATAGAGCGAAAAACGCGCCGCTTCCGGCCGCAGCGCCGGTACGAACCGCCGCGCCTCGTCCACCGACAGCCTTTCACAGGCTTCGCCCATCGGGGTCCTCAGGAAGGCGTCGATCACGGCTTCCGACTCGTCCAGCCGTGCGGCAAGAACGAGCCCGCGCTGCAGCACGTCGATGCCGGCTTCATCGACCACTTCGGCCCAGACATCGCGGGCGCGGCGTGCTTTGTCCCAGCAATCGCCGACCTGTTGGCCGGTCACTGTCACAAAGCCGAAGTTGCGCACCGAGGCGCCGTTCGCCTGTGCGTCCCGGTCAACAACGACGACCCGTTTGCCGCGCTTTGCCGCCGCCAGCGCGTGCGCCAGCCCGACAATACCTGCGCCAACGATCGCAATGTCGTAATGCGGCATGAAAGCTCCTTCGCAACATGTCTTCCACGGCTTGGCGGATTTTCTTGAAGCCTGTGTGACAGTTGCGCTGAGCCTTACATCAGCAGTGTGGAAAAGAAGGCCGCCTCAATCTTCCAGCGTGCCGGCCTTCCGTGCTGCCTTGCTCGGTTGGTCGGCGGCGATCTTCATCAGGTCGCCACGCCGGCGCACCAGGCGGTCGGATGTCCGGGTCAGAAACAGACCGTCCTGCGGTGCATGGATGTCGATATCGCCTTCGACAAAACCCGGCCGCGTGACGATCGTCGCAAGAAGCTCGCCTTCCGATACGCGCTCGCCGATATCGCGATGGAACAGAACCGTGCCGCCTTGAGGCGCGCGAACGATCTCCACGTTGTCGAGCGGCACGGCCGGGCCGGAGAAAACCGAGTTTACAGCCGGGGCGCCATTGACGATGCCACGGCCGATCAGGAACTGCAGCAGGCCCTCTGCATCCGTCTCGGCCATGCCGGGATAGACGTCGCGCCGGCCACGCAGCTCCACCGTTACGGAAAGTTTGCCGGAAAGGGTCGCCTTGCGTTCGCCTGGCACTTCGTATTTCCAGGCGAAACTGACGGCCTCCTCAAAGGCGGAGCTTTCGCCATCCGAAAGCAGTACTGCTTCCATGTTAAGTGCGGCGGCAAGATCTGACGCCTCCGGCCAGAAGGCTTCGTCGATATAGGCATATTGCAGCGATTCATCGTCGCAATGCAGATCAAGCACGAGATCGGCGCCGAGAGCCATATGGATCAACTCGCGTTTCAGTCGATCAATAGCCGGATAACTATCGAGACCATCAAGCAGTTCTGCCCGATCGCGGATCGAGATCAGCGGGAAGTCGCGATTGAAATTGGTCCGCGATCCCAGATCGAAGCGGCCCTGCAGCTCGCCGAAATGCGATTGTGCGGCTCCAACAGAGTTTGCCTGCGGTACGAGCGTGATATCGCCGGCGATCCGCCCTTCGCTTTCCGCCTGTCGCAGCTTGCCACAAAGAAAATGCGCGAGCGCCGTGCCCGGCAACTCGTTGGCATGCAGGGCGGCCTGGATATAGACCTTGGGCGCAGCAGGATCATTTCCATTGAACCGCATGACCGGCACCCGCCATTCGATGCCTGGTGTATCGCCGGGGAGGATGATCTCTGAAACGTCCACTGTCTTGCTCCGCATATGCATATTGGGTGGGGAGTCTTATGCGAAACCCCACCCGGGGTGCAAGCGCAGCTCACCCAAGCAGCGGCCAGCGGCCGAGCACGTGATGCTCGCTCTTTCCGTAGATGCTGTGAATCAGCAGGAATTCGCGGATCGTCCACCGCAGAGGTCGGTCAAGCTTTTCAGGCAGCACGGTCTTGCGGTCGTAGAGCAGCGTCATATGCGGCGTCAGATGGCCGCCGGCATTATAGGGTAGTCCGGCCTCGTATAGCCCTTCCTGAATTTGCTGGCGGAGGTCCATCAGCGCCTCGTTTTCTTGTCTGCCGCAGATGACGAAGGCTTGCGGTTGATCCGGATGACGGAAGCTCATGACCTCGTCGAGTACAATATCGAACGGCCGAGAGCGCACCGCCGCAGCGACCTGTTCTGCACCGAAGACGATATCATCCGGTAACCTGCTATAGGCGCCGACGCCGTTCATCGTGACATGCAGCAACTCATGGGGCCGCGAAGGCCCCGTCAGCGAATGCGCGTTGCGATAGACGCCCGCAATCTCCAGCGCCTTGGATGCAACTTCAGCACTGGGACGGAGAACGAATAGCAGCCTGTGGTGCCGCTCTCCGACAAGCCTGGATTTCTTTTGGGGAGCCGAGCCATTCGGATCGAGTGGAAAATGAGGCATTTGAACTACGGACTACATCGCCCGCCTCCTAGTTTACTCAAGGAGCAGCCTACAAGAGTTGGCTTTCTTGTCAAGAACAAAACATGAACATTTGAATTGGCGATGGATTCAAACGAAAACGGCTGCCTCGGCGGCAGCCGTTTTCTGGAAGCGATATAAACATTAAACGCGTGGGACTTACGCTGCGTCCTTAACCGTCTCGACGGCCTTCTTTGTAGATCTGGCGCGCGCCGCTTTCGGTGGTACGAGACGAAGGACGTCGTCCGCCAGCAGGCGAGCATTGTCCTGCGCCTTGTCGAGATTGCTGACGCGGGCAGGATCCATTGTGTAGAGGCTGCCACCGGCCACGAACATATCGCGATAGGCGGCGCGCTCGATCAGCGCCGTGTCGATGACATTGACCTGCTGCTTGGCGAGCAGGCCCTTGACCGCCAGCAGCGCCCGCGTGGTGATGATCGAACTGATGCGGGTGAGAACGACGGAATGCGGGATGCGGATATCATGTTGGGCGGCAAGTTGCTTCATGATGTCGAGCACCTGCGCGCCGCCGACGGCATCCATGGCGCAGCCTTGCACGGGAACCATCACATGATCGGAAAAGCCTATAGCCTTTGCCATGACGGGGCTGAGCCCGGCCGGAAGATCGACGATAATGTAACCGCCGCGCTTCTTGAGATCTTTGATCTGCTGTTCGATCGTATCTTCGCTGACACCTGACAGGACGGCGAATTCGGCTGCATCACCTGTCAGTCGGTGCCAGCGTGTGGCCCATTGCTGCGGGTCTGCATCCAGAACGGAAACGCGATGGCCACGGCGAGCCAGTTCAGTGGCAAGAACGAGAGCGACCGTCGTTTTGCCGGCGCCCCCTTTCGTATTCGCAAAAGTAAGTGTTGGCATCGATTACCTCGGGGTTGAGTTACGGCGGATCATCCCTGGGAGAGGCGTATCTCGGGCTCTAAGGAATAGCGGCTTTCGCAGTGATGAAATGGAAAGGTCAAACAGCAACCTTGCGTGGCGCTGTTTAATCATGCTGTCCGAGGTTGATTTTTTCGAGGTGGCCAGTCAGCGCCAGCAATTGCGGGGCGTCGGCAGCCAATGGCCGGCCTATTCGATGGCGTGAAAATCACGCAATGCGGGTATTTGTAATGTTGGACCGGCTAAAATAATGGCAGCGGCCCTTGCCACTGAATTCAGCGGCTCGCCCGCGTTGTCCGTCAGTGACCTGTCGGCGCAGGGACGTCCGCCAAACCGTTCGGAAAGATCATGCGCGCCGTCTTGATGACGTTCAGGTATTCACGCAGAACCTTGATCTTGCCGTCCTCGGCGATGAGTTGACTTACATAGTCCTGCGCATAGACCCGGTCGGAACGATCGATGAACCCGTCCGAATGGTAGCGGACGAATAGGGCGTCTCCTTCCTTCAGTTCATGGATCTCGATTTCCGAGAGGGTGAAGGCCGAGAAATGGCTATTGATGATGCCCAGAACCTGGCGGACCTCAGCCTTGCCCTGGAAGCGTGTCGGCATGCCGAGGACCGAGAAGTAGGGAAATTCAAAGGCACCGTCGTCGGCGAAGAGATCGACGCAGCGGTCGATCGAATTGTCGAGATCACGGAGGCAATCGAAGAAGGCATTGAGCAGTTCACGGCCGGTTGTCATTGGCTTTCATCCTCGTGTTGGGGAGTGTTCGCCGGGCAATGATCCCCAGGGATCCGTGGCCCGGCGAAGAAGAAGGTGGAAGCGGGCCCTCCCGAAGGCCGTCAGACCTGGGCGAGGCCGCCGTCGATGAAAACTTCGCTGCCATTCACGAAGCTGCTGTCGTCAGAGGCCAGGAACGCAACCACCTTTGCCACTTCCTCTTCATGCCCGATCCGCACAAGCGGCGTGATCGAAGCCGCGTAGTTGAAAAATCCATCCCTCTGCTCTCTCGGAATGTCCGACTCTGTCCATGCGGGCGTCTCAATGACACCGGGGCTGATGGCATTGACGCGAATATTCTTGCCTTTCAGGTCCGACGCCCACGTGCGTGCGAAGGAACGGACGGCCGCCTTGCTGGCGCTGTAGATGCTATAGTTGTCGAAGCCCTTCGTTCCGACGATGGAGGAGCTGAGAATGATCGAGCCGCCCTCGTCGATCAGCGGTAACGCCTGTTGAACCGTCCAGATCACACCCTTGACGAGAGTGTTGAAGAGCTCATCAATCTGCTCTTCGGTTAGGCTGCCCAGCGGCGCCGGTGCAGCATAGCCGGCATTGGCGAACACGACGTCGATATGGCCAACCTCGGCTTTTACATGCTCATAGAGGCGCTCGAGGTCGGCGGGTTTTGTCACGTCCCCCTGCACGCCAACCGCCCGCTCGCCGGAGTAGAGCGCGTTCAAGGACCTCACGGCTTCATCCAACTGCGCCTTCCGGCGTCCGGTCAGATAGACCCGAGCCGCGCCTTCGGCGAGGAACGTCTTGGCGGTGGCAAGACCAATGCCTGAATTGGCACCTGTAATGACGGCGATTTTGCCTTCAAGTCGGGACATCGAATTCTCCATTCTGCGAAACTTGACTGGAGAAGATCATAGGCCTTGCCTGATTTGGCGGAAATGTCATAGTTGCCACCTTTCTCGCCATCGGGTGACGCGCATGCACAAAGTCGGTTTCATCATTTATCCGGACTTCCAGCTCGTCTGCCTCGCGGCCAGCTCGGTGTTCGAGGTCGCGGACCTCGTGCTCGGTTCACTAAACTATGAAGTCTCTATCCGGTCTGAAGCGGGCGGGCTGATCAGGGGAACCGCTGCCGTCACGGTGCTGAGCGAGCCGTTGGGGAATGAGGCTTTCGACAGCATCATCGTCTGCGGCGGCGCCGCGCATCCCGAGGCGTCAGAGGGGCTTGTGGCATATCTGCGGCAGGCGCAATCGACGACGCGCCGTATCGCGGCGATCTGCACCGGCGCATTCATTCTTGCTCAGGCAGGCCTCTTGGCGAAGCGGCGGGCGACCACCCACTGGATGATGGCCGCGGAGCTGGAGCGCTGCTATCCCGATGTCAGTGTCGAAGCTGACAGGATCTTTATTCAGGACGGCCAGATCTGGACTTCCGCCGGAATGAGCGCCGGGATCGATCTGGCATTGGCGATGGTCGAAGCGGATCACGGAGTTGAGGTTGCCCGGACCGTCGCGCGCCAGTTTGTGCTCTATCATCGTCGTGCGGGAGGGCAGTCTCAGCATTCGGCGCTTCTTGAGCTGGCGCCGAAGTCGGATCGAATACAGGACGCTCTGACCTACGCCAGATCCAACCTGAAAAACGTCCTCTCGCTGGAGGAGCTTGCCGAAGCGGCACGTTTAAGCTCGCGCCAGTTCAGCAGGGCCTTTCGCGATGAGACAGGTCAGACGCCCGCAAAGGCGGTCGAGCGCCTTCGCGTTGAAGCAGCACGCCAGATGCTGGAGCAGGGGCGTCACACGATCGAGACCATAGCCTACGAGACCGGATTTGCGGATCGTGAGCGGATGCGCCGGGCTTTCTTGCGGACAATCGGCCAGCCGCCTCAGGCGGTACGCCGGAATGCCGCCTGAATTATTCCCACTCGATCGTGCCGGGCGGCTTGCTCGTTACATCGTAAACCACACGGTTGATGCCGCGGACTTCGTTGATGATACGGGTCGCGGCGCGGCCGAGGAATTCCATGTCGTAGTGGTAGAAATCCGCCGTCATGCCGTCGACCGAGGTGACGGCGCGCAGCGCGCAGACGAATTCATAGGTGCGGCCATCGCCCATGACGCCGACGGTCTGGACCGGCAGCAGCACGGCGAAAGCCTGCCAGATTGCGTCATAGAGGCCGGCCTTGCGGATCTCGTCGAGATAGATCGCATCGGCTTCGCGCAGGATCTCAAGCTTTTCGCGTGTGATGCCGCCGGGGCAGCGGATGGCAAGGCCCGGACCGGGGAAGGGGTGGCGGCCGATGAAACTGTCGGGCAGGCCGAGTTCCCTGCCGAGCGCGCGGACTTCATCCTTGAAGAGTTCGCGCAGCGGCTCGACGAGCTGCATCTTCATGCGCTCCGGCAGGCCGCCGACATTGTGGTGCGACTTGATCGTGACGGATGGGCCGCCGGTGAAGGAAACTGACTCGATTACGTCGGGATACAGCGTACCCTGGCCGAGGAAATCGGCGCCGCCGAGCTTCTTCGCTTCGTCCTCGAAGGTTTCGATGAACAGGCGTCCGATGATCTTGCGCTTGGTCTCCGGGTCGGAAACGCCTTCGAGCTCGCCGATGAAGCGATCGGCGGCATCGACATGGATCAGATGCAGATTGTAGTGCTCGCGGAACATGGCAACGACACCCGCCGCCTCGTCCTTTCGCATCAGGCCGTGGTCGACGAGGATGCAGGTCAGCTGGTCGCCGACGGCCTCGTGGATCAGCAGGGCCGCGACGGAAGAATCGACGCCGCCGGAGAGTGCGCAGATGACGCGCTTGTCGCCCACCTGCTTGCGGATATCCTCGACCGCTTTCTGGCGGTAGGCAGACATGGTCCAGTCGCCCTGGATGCCGGCAATATTGTGGATGAAGTTCGCGATCAGCTTGGCGCCGTCGGGCGTGTGGACCACCTCGGGATGGAACTGCACGCCGTAATATTTGCGCTTCTCGTCGGCGATGAAGGCATAGGGCGCGTTCGACGAGGTCGCGACAACTTCAAAACCCTCTGGCAGCTTCGTTACGCGGTCGCCGTGGCTCATCCAGACCTGGTGGCGCGAACCCTTGGACCAGAGCCCTTCGAACAGCACGCAGTCTTCGTCGACCTCGAGGAAGGCGCGGCCGAATTCGCGATGATGGCCGCTTTCCACCATGCCGCCGAGCTGCATGCACATCGTCTGCTGGCCGTAGCAGATGCCGAACACCGGAAGGCCGCTGTCGAAGATGATCTGCGGCGCTCGCGGTGATCCCTCATCGACTGTCGAGGCCGGGCTGCCGGACAGGATCACGGCTTTCGGCTGCAGGCGCTTGAAGCCTTCTTCGGCGGACTGAAAGGGAACGATCTCGCAATAGACGCCGGTTTCACGCACGCGACGTGCGATGAGCTGGGTCACCTGGCTGCCGAAATCGACGATGAGAACGCTGTCGGGATGTGCTGTCTGGGTCATGGCGAGCCTTTAATGAAAAGCGCCTCTTCTGGCAATCCGGGAAAACGGCCGTATCGGGGTTTTATTGTCCCGATTGTCCCTGTTTTCAGCCCCTGAAGCGTGCCGCGATCTTCAGAATTCGCCGCCACGCTTCAGGCTTTTGCTGTTGCATACCGCTATCGCAAGAGCGCTCCACGCTTTTGCACGACATGATCTAGAACCAGAAGACGCCGTCCTCCAGCGCCGTAAACAGGCTGTCGACGGCGTAAGAAAGCTTGCGATCGACGATATGCAGATATTCGGTCCAGCCGGAAATATGCTGCAGCTCGACCGCACCGTCAGAAATGCCGCGAAGGCCGATCAGCGGCAGCTTGTAGCCCTGGCAGGCGCGCAGCACCGCGTAGGTTTCCATGTCCACCATGTCGGCGGCGATATTGGCATAAGCCGCACCGGACACGACATTGCCGCCGGTCGAAAGCGTTGCCTCGGGAATACCGGGAATACGCAGCGGCAATTCGAGATCGGCCGGCAGGTCGAGGAAGGGCGTCCGGCCCTTTTCGAAGCCGAGCGGCGAAGCATCCATGTCGCGATAGGAAACGGCAGTAACCTGATAAACTTCGGTCTGCTGCAGGCGTGCCGAGCCGGCCGAGCCGAGCGAGACGACGAGATCGGGCAGGTCGTCGGACGCATCGAGGCGGGAGAGCGATTTGGTGATGGCGATGGCAGCCTCGACAGGACCAACGCCGGTCATCAGCGGCTCGATGCGCGAGCGCAGGAAGGGGCCGTATTCAGCCTCGGCGGCCATGACGAACAGGATGGACTTGCCTGCGACGGACTTCAGTTCGAATTTCATCCCGTAATTCCCTCTCTTCCGCGGATGACCATCATCGTCCCGGTCATGGATGCGATGAGCTTAGCAGGCCCGTCGCTAATCGCATAACCGCGCCCATCGGCGACGATGATGTTGGAGCCGGGCTTGGTGATCTCGCCCCTGAAGAGGAAGCGCTCGCCGCGCCCTGGCGACATGAGATTGACCTTGAACTCGATCGTCAGGATCGAGGCTTCGGCATCGATAACGCTGTAGGCGGCAAAACCGCAGGCCGAATCAAGCGCTGCGGAAATGATGCCCGCGTGCAAAATGCCGTGCTGCTGTGTCAGTTTGACGTCGAAGGGAAGCTCGATCTCCACCATGCCGTGCTCGACACGCGTCAGCTCCGCGCCGATCGTCTCCATGGCCGCCTGGCGGGAAAAATTCTGGCGTATCCGCTCGCGGAAATCGCCCCTGTCGGTGTCAGTCATGATAGCCCCTCTTGCGACCGCGAAAGTGGCATGGCCGGCCGGATTCGACAAGATTGCAATCCGGCTCACGATGTTTTTGTCCGGAGCCACAGTTTTTCGATCACGCAGGTTGTTCCGGCTCGGCCGATAGCTGCCGATGAAATCCGCGACATCACGTCTCAGGCGACGTCGTTCTTGTTTACAAGCGGTGTCGACCGATCGGCCCCTTCTGAAGGACACGCCGCACGGCTATGATCTATCAAACTCAAAGGCGAGCCGATGAAGAGCTTTTCTCAATCCCTTGATGATTACGAGTCCTGGCTGGCGCACGAGCTGGGGGGAGAGCTCGTGCAGGAGGATATGGACGAAAAGCATCGGAAGATGCGCAAGGAAGCCTTCGCCTTTCTGCGCGCGACCTACTGGCGCTGGGTGGAGATCATCTACGATGTCACGCCGGAGCTTGCCGCTATGCCGCAGGTCCTGTCCATCGGCGATACGCATCTGGAAAATTTCGGCACCTGGCGCGATATCGAAGGACGGCTCGTCTGGGGTGCCAACGATTTCGACGACGCGGCCATCATGCCCTATGGCCTTGATCTCGTGCGGCTGGTTGCAAGCGCTATCCTGGCTGAGGCGGATGACGGCATTTCCGGCCGGGCAATCGCCGAGCTTATCCTTGCCGGCTATAGACGCGGTCTTGACCACGCGGCGCCCGTCATCCTGGAGCGTGATCATCCCTGGCTGCGCGACAAGCTGATGCTTGGAGAAGACGAGCGGGAGGACTTCTGGAAAAAATATGACGAGCTTGCTCCCGGTAGCACACCGGCACCCGGCCGCTTCGTCGAAGCATTGAAATACGCGCTGCCGAAGGGAGCGGGAAATGTCGCGCCCGTTCCGGTAACGAAGGGAACTGGAAGCCTCGGGCGGCCGCGTTTCGTCGCTTACGTGAGAGAATGGCGCGGCGGGCCTGTTCTACGCGAAGCCAAGGCCCTTGTTCCCTCCGCCTGGTCGCTGGCGACATCGGCGGATCAGGTTGTCAGGACTGGCGTCATCGCGGCTGGACGGATGCGAAGCCCCGATCCTCATTTCGAAGTAACCGGCCGCATTCTCGTTCGACGGCTGTCGCCGAACAGCCGCAAGATCGAGATCAAGACCGATGCGAAAACTTTGCTGAACGGCGCGATGCTGGAACTGATGGGTTTCGAGATCGCCAATTGCCATCAGGATCATGCGGAAAGTGCCGCGTTGATCCGAGGCGATCTTCGCTCTCGCGGCGACGATTGGCTTTACGAAGCGGCGAGCGCAGCCGCCCATGCGACCGAAAAGGAATGGAAGGCCTATCGCACCAACGCCGGCTGAGCGATGCGCACGATATGCTGGTCCCAGGCGACATCGCTACGGGTCGAGAGGAAGTCGCCGTCATAGGAGGAAACGGCAAAACCGCCAGACGCAGGCGCAATGCCGGCGGCATCGGGTACGCTGTCCTCTCGCAACACCTTACCGCTCCTCGCATCGATGGTGACGGACGCGCCACCGATCGGCGAGGTGACGCCGACCAGCCCGTCCTTGCGGTTGACCGCGATAGCCCCGACATAATTGGCAAGCCGCCGGGTCGTCTCTTCGGGCAGATCGATGAAAACAAGATCGTCACCCCTGGCGAAATGGCCGAGGAGCGGCGGCAGATCCTTGCGATGGCCTTCATACTGGCAGGCGAACCAGATGCGGCCGCTGGCGTCGATATCGACGTGACGGGTGGAAACCGACGACCATTGCGGCGGCAGAACATGTTTTTCGATCAGTGCGCCGGTCGCCGCATCGATCAGCGCCAGCGACGGCTGCATGTTACCGAGATTGAGCTTGGTGCGGCCGAAATCCGGATGGGTTTCGATGCCGCCATTGGCGACGATCAGCATGCGGCCGTCATCGGATACCGTCATGTCATGCGGGCCGACGCCGTAGGTCTCGTACTCGCCGATCCGGGTAAAACGGTTCGTCGCGTCGTAGAGGCCGATCATGCCCCTGTTATTGTCGAAGTCGTTCTCACTGGCATAGAGCAGCCGCCCATCCGGCGAGAAGGCGCCATGCCCGTAGAAATGCCGGCCTTCCGGCGATGTGATGACGATGGGCTCACTCTTGTTCCAGGGATCGAAGATCATCGCGAATGTGCCGGGGCGGCGTGCGAACGCGACCGTGCGGCCGGTGCTGCTGCTGTAGGCCATGCCGTGAGCACGCGCCGGAAGCGTCACCTGATCGACGAGTTCGCCGCGTTCGGTCACTGTCGCCACGGCAAACGAACCGTCGGCGGCGCGAATACCGGACGCATAGACGGCATCAGCACGGGTGAGCGCCAGTAGCGCTTCAGGCTTCAGCGCGGCCAGGAACCCGATGCCGGCGGCCTTGATGAAGCCGCGGCGGTCGATGGTGGCGCTGCGCCACATCGCCTTAATCTCCGTCCGAGAAGGAGAAGCCGGCCGAAAGGCCGATCGCTGCGCCGTACTGGTCGCTGATCGTCGTGATGAGGTCGCGGCTTTCTGCAAGCAGCGTATCGAGCTTGGCCTTCTCCGTATCGCTGGTGGCGACCTCGATGTCAGGATTGAGCTTCGAGACGCTGTCGATGATCGTCTTCAGTTTGGCGTCGATCGCATCGGCAACCGGCTTCTTTTCCGGCGGCAACAGCTCGGCCATTCCGGCTTTCTGCCACATGGTGCGGATGCCCTCGAGATTGGCCGCCATCGACTTCCAGGTGTTCTTGGAGCGCCAGTAAATCGCCATACGCGGGCGGGCGGGCGTATCCTTGCCCTTGTAGAATTGCTCCAGCCGCTGGTCGCGGACATTTTCGGCCCCGTGGACGAGGATGCCGAGCAATGCGGTGACGGCTTCCTTGTTGTCCATGAAATCGTCGCTCTGCGGGCCGGGATGTTTCCAGCTCGCCTGCACGCCGTCGGGTTTTTCCCAGGCAGCGACCACTTCGCCCGCTTCGCGCTGGATATTGCCGGCGACGGCCTGGCCGTAGAGGCAGCGGAAGCCGCCCTTCTGGTTGATGAGGTCATCGGAACCGTTGCCGTAAAGCACATATTCAAGCGCCGTCAGGCCCTGCAGGGCGACACTCTTTCCGGCAATGGCATCGACGGTTGCATCCTTCGGATCGGCCTTGGCGATCAGTGCCTGCACCTGCTTGAGGCCGACGCCCTTGCGGTCAGGATAAAAGAGGATGTGCTCGAAGAGATTGTCCTGGATGACAGGTCCGGTCTGCACGATCTCGATGGTCGACCAGTAACGGATCGTATCGTCGAAGGCAGACTCGGCGCGGTCGAGTGTCTGCTGCGTGCCGGACGCGCAGAGATCGTTCATCGCCGTCGTCAGGCGCGCGGACGATTGCTGCATATTGCGGTAGCCGGGACGGATGACGTCATCGACTGCGCGCTGCATGACCGAGGGCACTGCGTCCTCGTTAAGCCCCGTCGCGGGTGGTGCGGCGCTCTGGGCGGCCGCCGATGTGGCAAGACCGGTCAGGGCGAGGCAGAGCAGGGTGTGCCAGGGGCGCATCAAAGTGACTCCAGGAATGTAATCAGGGCCTCTCTATCGTCTTTTGACAGAGAGGAGAATGCGTTACGGGCGTTTTCTGCTTCGCCGCCATGCCAGAGGATTGCCTCGGTGAGGTTTCTGGCGCGGCCGTCATGCAGGAAGAAGCTGTGTCCGCTGACAGTCCGGGTCAGTCCTATACCCCATAGCGGTGGCGTGCGCCATTCACGACCGCTTGCAAGTCCTACTTGCTGTCCATCGGCAAGGCCGTCGCCCATGTCGTGCAGCAGGAAGTCGGAATAGGGCCAGATAAGCTGGAAGGATTGGGCCTTCTCAGTGCTGTCCCGACGGGTAACGAACTTCGGGACATGGCAGGAAATGCAGCCTGATTCGTAGAAAAGCTGCTTCCCGCGTAGCGTCTCGGTAAAGCTCGCCTTACGACGTGCCGGTACCGCGAGATTTTCCGAATAGAAGGTGACGAGGTCGAGCACCGGGCCGGGCGCCTCCTCGTTGCCCAGCCGCTTTTGTACCCCTGTCGGCATGACGAGGCACTTTGTCTCAGCCTTGGTGCAGTCGCCGTGGGCGTCCGGCGCGTCCGGCGTCGAAATGCCGATATCAGTCGAAAAGGCATCAGCACTTTGATCACGCACCGTTGCATTCTGCGCCTTCCAGCCGAAACGGCCGAGCGCGATCTGGCCGGTGCGGTGGTCGCGCACGATCGCCGCCTTGCCGGAGATGCCGTCGTGGTTGAGATCGTCAGGGTCGGCATGGGCTAGAATATCGGCCTCGGGAATCGCCTGGATCAGGCCGAGCCCGATCATCGCAGGCGCAACACGCGCCGAGATCGTTGTGCCGGGATCGAGCGGACCGTAAGCGAGGTCTTTGACGGAGTAGCCGGGTCTGCGCAGGCTTACCGTTTCGCCGCCATTAAGCGTGACAGTCTCTTCGCTATAGGTGACGGCGACCTTGCCTTCGGCGGCGAGTCCGGGCACGGCGAGATCCTGAAGCTGGTGACCGTAAACCGGATCGGGGAAATTGACGACACTGGCGTCGGCGATCACTTTTTCCTCTTCTAGCGTTTTTGCCGCTCGGGCGACGCGCAGAACCATGGACGTGGCGCTCGGGCCGCCTTCCGGTGGTTTGCCGCGACCGTCGTTGGCGTGGCAGCTCATGCAGGAGCGCGCATTGAAGAGCGGGCCAAGCCCGTCGGAAGCCTGTGTCGAAGAGGGAGCCGAAACCCAGAGCTTACGGAAGAGCGCATTCCCAAGCCGGAAATTCTGCTCTTCCTCGAAGGGGATATTGGCCGAGATATGCGAGAAACTATCTTCGGTAACCGGATCGATGGAGGTTGCCGCACCCGCCTGCATGGCCTCGTAAGCCTCGGCCTTGCTGAAATCGCCGGTCTGTCTGGTAATATCGGCGACGCGCTTCAGGTCTGTATCGGAGAGGTCGGTTCGTCTGGTCGGAAGATCGAAGGCGCCGGCAATGGCGACGGGCAGCCCGGCAAGCAAGGCGCAGAAAGCTGCGCTGACGAAAACACGGCGGGCCTGACGATGCGACATTTCAAGGGTTCGGGCCGCACCTGTGTCGGAGCGGCCCGCCTTTTTGCTTATTTGAAGACAGCGTTAGGATTATCCAGGCTGTCGGAACCTTCAAGCTCGACGGTGCCGAGGTCGAGTGCGGCAATAACGCGCTGGACCGACTTCGTCTGGTCGATGAGACCGTCGATTGCGGCCTGGACGACAGCATTGCCTTCCTTGTTGCCTTCACCAATCATCTGGTCGTACTTCTCGACCGTCTCGCCGCGCTTGGCCATGGCGTGCATGGCGTCGAGCGTCTTGTTGAGCTTGCCGGTCATCTCGGCATCGAGAGACTTGTCCTTGGCCGCAACGAGGTCGTGCAGCGACGGGCCGGTCATCTTGGTGCCGTCGACGCGGGTGTAGTTACCCGAATAGGCAGCAGCGATACCGATCGCATCGTTCAGGTGCGAGTTGTAGGTATTGTCGGAGAAGCAATCATGCTCTTCTTCCGGATCGTGCAGCAGCAGGCCAAGCTTCATGCGCTCGCCCGCGAGTTCGCCGTAGGAGAGCGAACCCATGCCCGTCAGGATGGCGACGAGGCCAGCCTTCGGATCAGCTTCGACATGCTTGGTGGCTTCGCCATCAGCTGCCCAGTCGTTGGTCATTTCCTGCAGATCGGAAACGAGCAGCGTGGAGGCCGACTTCAGATATTCGGCGCGGCGGTCGCAATTGCCGTGTGTGCAATTCTTGAGGTCGTAATCGCTGGCCGGACGTTCGCCCGCGCCTGGTCCCGTGCCGTGCAGATCCTGGCCCCAGAGCAGGAATTCGATGGCATGATAGCCGGTCGCGACGTTGGCTTCGATGCCGCCGGCTTCGGCCAGCGTACCGGAGAGGAATTCCGGCGTCAGCTTGGAAGCATCCACATCCTTGCCGTCGATCTTGATCGTCTTGTTCGCAATGACGTTGGCGACGTAGAGCGAGTTCTCATCGCTTTCCGTGCCGTAGGACGGGTCAACATAGTCGATCAGGCCTTCGTCGAGCGGCCACGCGTTGACCTTGCCTTCCCAGTCGTCGACGATCGAATTGCCGAAGCGATAGACTTCGGTCTGCTGATAGGGAACGCGGGCCTTGATCCAGGCATCCTTGGCGGCCTTCAGCGTCGTGTCGTTGGGGGTCTTCAGAAATGCATCGATGGCCACGTCGAGCGCCTTGGCGGTCGTCAGCGAGTCCTCGTATTTGGCATGGGCGACTTCGGCATAATGCTTCACGACAGCGGCTGCGTCGGGTGCCGCATATGCGGGAAGGGCGAGCAGGGCGGCGGGGGCGATCGCCAGCGCAGCTGCGCGGAATGTGCGGTTGAGCTTCATGGTCCTCTCCTGTGACGGATTTCCGTCTGAATCCGGCATCGTCTCTTCGCGCAAAAGCAAACTGGTGTCAAACACTCTAGTTTGGAATGGTTTTAAGGACGGTTTTCTGTCGCAGGCCTGTCTGTTTGAAATGCATTTGCTTGAAAATTCGGCATGACACGCGCTATTGAATGCGCAACTTGCTCAATCTTTCGGCTGACCCGCCTCCATGCGTCATCACATCAGACATTTCCTTCATCGCCACGAGCCCAAGGGCGCGTTGCATGCCCATCTGAAGTCCGGAATTGGTGCCGTCATTGGCATGGTTTCGGTCGGCGCTCTTGCCGTAACGACAGGTATTCCGCTGCTGATCGCGCCTTTCGGTGCGACTGCGGTGCTGCTTTTCGGCCAACCGAAAAGCCCGCTTGCCCAGCCGGCCAATGTCATCGGCGGTTATATTCTTGCCGCTGCGGTCGGGGCTGCGGCTGCCTTCTTCTTTCCGGGGCTCTGGTGGGTTGCTGCAATCGCTGTCGGTATCGCCATTGCCGGCATGTTGGCGCTGAGAATTACCCACCCGCCGGCCGGCGCCATACCGCTAGTCGCGTTTGGGTCGCATCTCGGCGGTCTGACGCTCTTTGCGGTCGTGCTGCTCGGCGGCGTTCTGTTGGTGGCGATCGCCGTGATCCATCACTTCATCCCGCCGCGGCACCAATATCCGCTGCGGGCGCCGTCGCCGTAAGGCTCAGCCTTTCCGCTGAAGGCGGCAGAAGAAGAAGCCGTCCGTATCCGTCGAGGCTGGCGTCAGCGTGATTGTCTTGCCATCCGAAGAGCGCGGGCGCGTTCCGGATTTGCCGTAGAGGCTGTCCCAGGCCGGCAGCGCGCTGACGATCTCGAAATCGCCGTTTTCGGCCGCAAAGCGGCGGACCTGTTCTTCATTTTCCTGCGGCAGTACCGAGCAGGTCACATAGATCAACTCGCCGCCCCGGCGCACGAAGCTGCTTGCCTGTTTCAGCGCGTCCTGCTGCTGAGCGGTACGCTCGTCAAGATTCTTGGCCGTCAGGCGCCATTTGGTGTCCGGGCGGCGGCGCCACGTACCGGTACCCGTGCAGGGCGCATCGACCAGAACCTTGTCACAGCGCTCGCGCAGGCCGGACAGACCCTTGGCGTCGTCATGAACCTGCACGTTGCGTGTGCCGGCGCGCTTCAGCCGTTCGATGATCGGCGCAAGTCGCTTTCGGTCGGCATCATAGGCATGAACCTGCCCCTTGTTGTGCATGGCGGCTGCCATGGCGAGCGTCTTGCCGCCACCGCCGGCGCAATAGTCCAGCACCTGCTCGCCGTCTTTCGGAAGCACCAGATCGGCGACGATCTGCGATCCCTCGTCCTGAACTTCGAACCAGCCTTTCTGGAACGAAAGCTCGGCCGTGACGTTAGGAAGACGTGAGGCACCTTCACCGGCGGCAATCCGGATGCCATATCGTGCGATCTTCGCCTCGTTCGCTCCGGCGCGTTCCAGCGCCTTGACTGCCTTTTCGCGGGTGGCCTTTAGGATATTGACACGCAGATCGAGTGTCGGGCGCCCGGCAAGCGCCTGTGCCTCGGAAAGCCAGTCGTCTCCGAAAGCCTGTTCGAAGGAGGATTGAACCCATTCGGGAATATCGCCCTGCACATGAGCGGCGGCGTCGGAAAGAGAGCGGCTCGTAAATGCGGCGAGCGCATCGGCCGACAGCGGTGTCGGCGCGAACTTGTCGTCGGCGAGTTCGGCGGCCAGCGTATCCGGCGTAAAACCCCACTGGCGGAACATGACGGCGTGCGCGACGGCAACGGCACTGTCGTCGTCCATCAGATAGGCGTGGGAGAGCCGCATGCGCAAAGCGTCATAGACGATGTTGCCGATCGCCGCCCGGTCGCCGGAGCCGGCGAAACGGTGGGCGAGGCCCCAGTCCTTCAACGCATCGGCGACGGGCCTTTTACGGGCGTCGATATCAGCCAGAACCGAAATCGCCCCTTCGAGGCGGCCGCCCAAACGCATTCAAACTTCTCCTGTTGCCTTGGCTCGTGAACGATCCGCACGGAAAAAACCTCAGGAAGCCTGATGGCAGGGCGGATTGTTTACAAGTCTCAACCGCGTGGTACCCGCGATTGACGGCAAGAGCAAGCGCCGCATCCAGCGCAGGGATTTTGCGGAGGACGAGGCCTCAGCTGATGACTTCGTAGCAAACCTTCGCGGTGCCGGAGGACACCATGCCGATATTCTGGGCGGCAGCGCGTGACAGGTCGAGTACGCGACCGCGGATGAACGGACCACGATCATTGATACGAACCACGACGCTGCGGCCGTTGTTGCGGTTGGTGACCTTCACCTTGGTGCCGAATGCCAGAGAGCGATGTGCGGCAGTGTAGATGGCCGGGTTCATACGTTCCCCGGAAGCAGTTTTGGAGCGAAGTGCGTACCACGAAGCACCGCCACATCCGTTAGCAGCAAATCCTTCCGCCGGAAGGATGAAAGAACAGGCTGCGATCGCTGCGGTAGTGATTAGAGAACGGCAAATTTTCTTCAAAACGGATTGTCCCTCAACTATTGAACTCACGCCTTTGCAGGCGGTGGGGCTTGAATCCGGCAAAAAGTGGCGAAAAAGTGCCAAGGGCGATCACGGAATATTACAAACTGTAATATTTGTGATTTTTGTAACATTGCGGTAGCAGGACACCGCTTTGGCGAATTGTGGAAAAAACCAAATGAAATCAGCTAAAATCCGAACGATTTTTTCGGTTAAACGGTAAACATTTGATGGCTGTCGGAAATCACAAAAAATTTTTGCTCATGACGCCATATTTGCTGCCACATTTGAGCAAATTTAGAGGCCGTTAACCATAATATGGAGCGAAATTCCGCTCAGGAAAATTAGAAAGTAGAAAATTCCTACTCTTTCCGGATTATAATCCTCTCACCCGCATGGAAGTATTTCAATACCTCTTCCAGCGCCCGTCCTGCCAGAGTTGCGCGAGTGACATAGGGTAATTCGGGAAGGAAAATCGGAAGCCCGCAGTCTTCAATTTGGCATTCGAAACGCGCTTGTTCTCGCCGTAGAAGGAGCGGGCCATCGGCGTCATCTCGGCCGCTTCGAACGGCTGTTCCGGCGGTGGTTCGACACCCATCAGGCGCGCTGCCTCGACGATGACATCCTGCGGCGGGCCGGGCTGGTCGTCGGTAATATTATAGATACCGCCCAGTCCGTTTTCACTCAGGAAGCGGGTCGAGGCGCCGATATCCTCGACGCGGATACGGTTGAAGACCTGGTCCTTCTTGATGATGCGGCGCGCCGAGCCGCGATCCAGATTGACGAAGGCATTGCGCCCAGGACCGTAAATTCCGGAAAGTCGCAGGATGGCGGCCGGCACGCTGCGGGCGCGCCCGAGGGCAAGCCAGCCCTCCTCGGCATCAAGCCGCTCCTTCGAGCGGCCGGAGACCGGCACGCAAGGCGCCTCCTCCGTTATCCAGGCGCCCTTGTGATCGCCATAGACGCCCACAGTGGAGAGATAGCCGATCCACTTTATGTTTGGGAGAAGCGCTCTACCGTCATCGCCAAGCAGGGTCAGCAGCGGGTCTGTGTCCCGCGGAGCGATAGACTGTACGAGATGGGTGGCGCTGGCCATGGCTGCCCGCAATTCTTCGCTCAGCGTCTCGCCATCGAAGATGAATGTTTCTATCCCTGCCTGCCGCAGCTCTTCGGCCTTCTCCTCCGAGCGGGTCGTGCCGGAGACGCGTATGCCGCTTTCGCTGAATGATGTGGCAATTGCCTTGCCGGAATAACCGCAGCCAAAGATCATCACATGCATCAGCTCACTCCCGCCAATCGCCATTCATTGCGGACGTCTTCGTCCGACTCACTGTCCCTTTGTGCGGCAAAGGCTTCGAATTCGCCAGCCTCCATGAGCCGCGACAGCGCCCACACCGTCATGCCGCGCACGACGGGCGAGGCGTCGGCGGCGAGCGTCCGGCATTGTTCGATCAGCCCTCGTTCACCGGAATTGCCGGCAGCGATCAGAACATTGCGGACGAAACGGTCGCGGCCGATGCGTTTGACCGGTGAACCGCTGAAGAAGCTTCGGAAAGTAGGATCGTCGAGCGTCAACAGAAAGGCGATGGAAGGTTCCTTCAGATCCTCACGTGCCTTCAGCTTCATTTCCGAGGCCTCGCTGGCAAACTTGTTCCAGGGGCAGGCGGCCAGGCAGTCATCGCAGCCATAGATGCGGTTGCCGATCAGCGGTCGGAAGGCGGGATCGATCGGCCCCTTGTGCTCGATCGTCAGATAGGAAATGCAGCGGCGCGCATCGATCTGGTAGGGCGCCGGAAAGGCAGACGTAGGACAGGCGTCGAGGCAGGCCCGACATGAACCGCAATGATCTTTCTCCGGCTCATCGATATTGAGATCCGCTGTCGTGAACATCGATCCCAGGAAAAGCCAGGAACCGTGTTCGCGGCTGACGAGATTGGTGTGTTTTCCCTGCCAGCCTAGACCCGCAGCTGCCGCTAGCGGCTTTTCCATGACGGGAGCGGTATCGACGAAGACCTTCACATCGGCGCCGGCTTGTGCCGCAAAGCGCGTGGCGATTTCCTTTAGCCGGCCCTTGATGACGTCGTGATAATCGCGGTTACGGGCATAGACGGAGATCGCCGCCTTGTCTCTTTGTTCAAGAATGCCACGCGGATCTTCATCCGGTCCATAATTGAGGCCGAACACGGCGATGGAGCGTACATCACTCCAGAGCGTGCGCGGATCGCCGCGCCGCTCGCGCGTTTCCGCCATCCATTCCATCGTCCCGTGCCGGCTGGCATCGATGAACTCGCCAAGCCGTTCCTTTGCTTCGGGAATGGCGTCAGGACGGGTAATGCGACAGAGATCGAAGCCAAGAGCGGCAGATTCCGCCTTCAGGAAGGCGGTCAAATTGTCGCGGCGTTTGCGCTCTTTTATGTCCTCGGTTCTCGCTTCGGGCATCGAAAGCCCTCGTCAGAAATCCAGGTCGGCGTAATGGGAAACCGGCGTCAGGCCGCGCACGCGCTCGGTCAGCAACGGACGGAAGGACGGGCGCGATTTCAGCCGCTGATACCAGTCTTTGGCGAGCGGCGATTCCGACCAGTCGATCTCGCCGAGATAGTCGAGAATGGAGATCGAGGCCGCCGCGGCAAGATCGGCATAGCTCATCCGCTCGCCGGCAAGCCATTGGCGCGAGCCGGCAAGCCAGGTGAGATAGCGCATGTGCTGGCGGATATTGGCGCGCGCCGTGCGCAAGATCTTGGAATCCGGGGCGCCGCCACCTTGATCCGCCGTCATTTGCAGCTTGTAGACGCGTTCGCGCGCCAAGGGCTTGGTGACGTCGTTTTCCATCTTCTGCATGAACCATTCCGTCAGGCGGCGGATTTCCGCGCGCTGGAATGGATCTTCGGCAAGCAGCCGGCGGTCACGTTTCAAGACGCCGTGCGTCTCGTCAAGGTATTCGGATATCACGGTCGCGCCGCAGAGCGCTCGCATGCTGTCGTCCACATAGACGGGCAACGTGCCGGCCGGATTGAGCGCCAGGAAGTCACGGCGCTTCTCCCAGATCTGTTCCTCGATCAGCTCTGCCTGATAGCCGTATTCCGCCAGAATGAGCCTGACGAAGCGGGATGCGGACGACATGGGATGATGATAAAGCGTGGGCATCGATACTCGGACTTTTGATTATGGTGCATGGGCTCAAGGGCGCACCACTTATACCGCCCTAGTCATGACTCATTAGTTGAAGCTATAGGAGCTTGGCCCCGCCAATTCAAGCGAATCGGGCCGTACCCGCCTGACAAGGGACAAAACATGGCTGCCTGAACAATCGCAACTCCCCGCCCGCCTTTTCTTTCCTCCGCTCTGGCGCAGGGTGATTGTGCAGTGCAATATAAAGCCGACCGCTATTCCAGTCTGACCGAACCCCAAACCGGAGACATTTTATGGACTACATAAGCTCTATAATCCTGGGCATTATAGAAGGGATTACAGAATTCCTGCCGATTTCGAGCACCGGCCATCTCATCATCGCGGAGCAGTGGCTCGGCGCGCGCTCGGACACATTCAATATCGTCATTCAGGCGGGTGCCATCCTCGCCGTCACGATTATCTACTGGCGCCGCCTGCTTGATCTTTTGCTCGGCTGGCGCGATCCGGCCAACCGCGACTATGCCCTCAAGCTGATCGTCGCCTTTCTCATCACGGCAGTGCTTGGCCTTATCGTCAAGAAGATGGGCTTCGAGCTGCCTGAGACCGCCACACCGGTTGCCTGGGCGCTGATCATCGGCGGTATCTGGATGATCTTTGCAGAATGGGCTGCCGCCCGTCGCCCGCCAAGTTCTCACATCACCTGGCTCGTCGCCATTCTCGTCGGCATCGCCCAGGTCGTCGCCGGCGTCTTCCCAGGCACGTCGCGCTCCGGCGCCACGATCTTCGTCGCCATGCTGGCCGGCACGGCCAACCGCGCTGCGGCGACCGAATTCGCCTTCCTCGTCGGCATTCCGACCATGTATGCGGCAAGCGCCTTCTCGCTCTTGAAAACCTTCAAGGACGGCGTTGCAGCAAATGAAGACTGGACAGCCCTTGGCATCGCCTTCGTCGTCTCGACGATCGTCGCCTTCGTCGCCGTCAAATGGCTGCTCGCCTATATCCGCAGCAACCGTTTTACGGCCTTTGCGATCTACCGCATCATCCTCGGTGTCGTGCTGCTCGGCATGGCGATGGCCGGAATGATTGCCTGATTGGCTGAGCCGGCGAGCGGTCCCGAAAGCGCCGCTCGCGTCAGGACAAAATAAAAGCCGGTTCGAGAGGACCGGCTTTTTTCGTTAGAGCATGGCGCGCAAAAGGATGCAGCGGTTATGCGGTCACGAGACGCTTGAAACGAAAGACCTGGAGTGTGACCGGCGATCCGGAGGACCGCCTTGCGCTTCAATGAGTGATGGAAGCTGTCGAGCAGGGATCGACGCCGTAAGCCGGCGAGCAGCCGCCCTTCACCGCTGCGACGGAGCCCGGCGCAATGAAGGAGCCTGCGAGGATTACCAGTGCCGCACACGCAAAAAGCAGCGCGATTGACTTGCCCATCAGATATTGCCTTTCACAGTGATTGCCGCACGCCTGCGAGGCGTTGAGTCTGTCTGGAGACGCGCGGGGTGTGTAGTCAGTGGAATGGCAAATAGCAATAAACGTTCCTGCTAAATTTGATGTTAATTCCACTAAATTTCCAATGCGTCTTTTATGCAACGTCACACAATATGAAAGTCGTCATGACACGCCAGGCTTGCGCCGGATTTGCGCCTCGCCGAACAGAAAAACGCCGCCCGCCAAAATTCGCGGACGGCGTTTGAATTGCAGGCTATCGAGTAATCAGGCGGCCTTGCCGGAACCGGTATACTGGCCGTGCGGTCGGTACTGCACGAGATAGGAGCCGAGCACCGAAGTCGCCATTGTCGGGGTGACACCAAGACCCTTCAGCGTGAGGCCCTGGGCCTCTGCCTCCTTGGAGACGACGTTGTCGTGCTTGAGAAGCTTGACCTGGTCGGGCGTGATCGGCGGCGCCACGAATGGCACCAGCGAAGCGATGCTGCCGATCAGCGATGCGATGCCGAAGGGCAGGGAGACGAGCGGGTTCTTGCGCGCAGTCACCTTCAGCATGGTCTCAAGACATTCGCGGAAGCTCAATACCTCAGGGCCGCCAAGTTCGTAGATCTTGCCGGCGGTGGCCTTGCCGTCGACGGCGCGGGCAACGGCTTCGGCGACATCCTCGACATAAACAGGCTGGAACTTGGTCTTGCCGCCGCCGACGAGCGGCAGCACCGGGAACATGCGCGCCATGTCGGCGAACTTGTTGAAGAAGCTGTCTTCCGGACCGAAGACGACGGACGGACGGAAGATCACCGCATCCGGCTTGATCGAGAGGATGGCGGCCTCAGCGCGGCCCTTGGTGCGGCCATAGCTCGAGTCGGAACCGGCATTGGCGCCGATGGCGGAAAGGTGCGTCAGCGTCGCGCCTGCATTGCGGGCAGCTTCCGCCACGGCGCGGCCACCGAATTCCTGCACGGCGTCGAATGTGTTGCGGCCGCTCTCGTGGAGGATGCCGACGCAGTTGATGACGTGGTCTGCACCTTCGACAGCCCGGTCGACCGAGTTGCGGTAGCGCAGGTTCGCCTGAACGAAGGAAATCTGGCCGACATTGCCGAGCGGCTGCAGGAAGCCGGCGAGATCGGGGCGGCGCACCGCAACTCGAATGCGGTAGCCGCGCTTGGCCAGCGCGCGGACGACATGTCTGCCGACGAAGCCGGACCCTCCGAACACGGTGACGAGCGGCGGCAGGTTGGCAAGGGTCATGGCAGGCTCCTCGAAAGGCTTTGGAATGCTGTGATTGATCTCGTCTTAGCCGAATCCCGGCGCGACGGAAAGGGCCATCGCGCCGCAGTTTTCACCTGTTCGAAACTGGCTCAGACGCCTTCGACCACGACCATTTCCGCATCGGCCACTTCCTGGCGGATTTTTGCGGCGGCCTGGTATTCCGGCGAATTATAGCAGTCGACGGCATGCTGCATCGAGGGGAATTCGATGACGACATTGCGGGCGCGCGCTTTGCCTTCGAGCTCGGTGATCGCGCCGCCGCGCGCAAGGAAATTCGCGCCGTATTTCTCGAAGGCGGGCTTTGCGGTTGCCACGTAATCCTTGTAGCGCTCGAGGTCGCGTACATCGACGCGGGCGATCCAGTATCCCTTGGCCATTCCTGTCTCCCGTTTCAGCGGTTCGCCGGCCAGAGCGCGGTGACCATTTCATTGAGTATTGCACGGGCCGCTTCCCGCGGCTCCGGTGCTTTTACGATCGGCCGGGCGACGACGAGATGCGTCGATCCGGCCTTCAGTGCATCAGAAGGCGTCATCACGCGTTTCTGGTCGCCCTTTTCGGCGCCCGTCGGACGGATGCCGGGCGTCACGATCGCCATATCGGGGCCGACGATCTCGCGCACGGCGGCCGATTCTTCGGCCGAGCAGACGATGCCGCCCATGCCGGCGGCGCGCGCCTGTTCTGCGCGGCGTGCGACCAGTGTCTTGGGGTCGTATTGATAACCGGCTTCGACGAGATCTTCGGCATCCATCGAGGTCAGAACCGTGACGCCGAGCAGGCATAGATTGGAGCCTTTGGCCGCCTCGACAGCCGCCTTCATCGCTTTCGGATAGGCATGCAGCGTCAGCATCGACATACCCATCTTGGCAATGTTCTCGACGCCTGACGCGACCGTGTTGTCGATGTCGAGCAGCTTCATGTCGAGGAAGATCTTCTTGCCGCTAGCGGCGAGATCACGGGCAAATTCCAGCCCGCCGGCAAAAACGAGCTGATAGCCGATCTTGTAGAAGAGAATGTCGTCGCCGAGCGTGGAAACAATTTTTTCCGCTTCGCCAATCGTTGGAACATCCAGCCCGACGATCAACCGCTCGCGTGCGTCCATCTCAAATCATCCCCGCCAGTCTTCGATGGGTGTCCACTCGCATGATAAGCGCTTATCCGCAAGGCTGAAAGCATAGAGATTGCCGCCACCGCCCGGCTGGTCGTGGTCGCGCGCAATCGGCGCGCCCGCCAGATGGCATTTGAGCAGCGTTCCGACGCCGCCGTGGCCGACAAAGGCAATCGGCGCCTCCGGATCATGCGAAGAAAGGATCGCTTCGACCGCTGCCGCGATACGGGCCTGTGCATCGGCCGCACGTTCCCAACCCCGGAAACTCTCCTGCGGATGGGCGAAGAACCAGTTGGCGGCTTCCTCGAACTTGTCGGGCGGCAGAAAGCCGGTGGCGGAGCGGTCGTTCTCATGCATGCCGTGCACGATCTCGACTTTTACGCCCGAATTCGCAGCGAGGATTTCGGCCGTTTCGATCGCCTTGGTCTCGTCGCTGGAGACGATGCGGGTCAACTGCTTCGCCCAGTCACTTGAAGCGGCCTTGCGGGCGCGCTCGGCGCCGAGATCGGAGAGACCCCATTGGGGAACGGGAACCGCAGGATCGATCTTGACCTGAGGGTGGGTGATATAAAGTCCGAACATTTATCCGCGCCGATAGATCCACAGTTGAGCTGGGGGAATATTGCGCACGATGAAATCAAAATGATGAATGTTGTAACGATCGGGATTGGCGACGATCGGGGAGACCGCTCCGTAAGAGATCTGTACGAACGGCCGTCCGGCCGGCATGCGATCCAGCAGATTTTCCAGCAGCGAAATACGCGACTGCATGGGGAAGTTCAGCAGCGGTATGCATGAGATGACAGAATCGAACCTCTGATCCCGGAGCGATCCGAGCGTCCTGTCGAGATCGAAGGCGTCGCCGTTGATGAAGTTTACGCCCGGATAGAGGCGCGTGAGATGTTCGTAGAAATCCGTCGTATATTCGATCGCGACAAGTTTTTCCGGCTTCACGCCATGCGCAAGGATCGCCTTGGTGACGGCACCCGTGCCGGGGCCGAGCTCGAGCACGGGCAGATCCGAATGCGGATTTGCGACACTTGCCATCTTGCGGGCGGTGATCGAGGAGGTCGGAATGATGGAGCCGACGGTTTTCGGCCCCTGCATCATGCCCTTGAAGAATCGGATTTCCTCGTCGAATTTCCTGCCGAGTCTTTCCTTGAGCCGCAATGCCATGCCGTCCTCCCATGCCTGCCGTTCAACGCTCCCTTAATTGCAGGAGGGTGAAACAAAAACAAGGGGAGATGTCGCGATCAGGAAAGTTTCGAAGGCAAACGCGACGCGCGTTTACACGCGCATCGGCATCAGCACGTAGAGGGCGTCGTCACCGGCGGTGTCGCGAACGAGCGTCGGCGAGCCGGCATCGGCCAGCAGGAAGATCGCCTCGTCGCCGGAAAGCTGCGCGGTGATGTCGAGCAGGTACTTGGCGTTGAAGCCGATTTCCATCGGATCCGTATCGTAGCCGACGGCAACTTCTTCCGTCGCGCTGCCGGAATCCGGGTTGTTGACGGTAAGCAGCAGCTGGCCGTCGGAAAGGGCGAGCTTAACGGCGCGGCCACGCTCGGAGGAAATGGTCGAAACGCGATCGACGGCCTGAGCAAAGCTCGTGCAATCGACGCGCATTTCCTTGTCGTTATTGGCCGGAATGACGCGCTGATAGTCCGGGAAGGTGCCGTCGATCAGCTTCGAGGTCATGACGATCGCGCCGATGGTAAGGCGGATCTTGGCGTCCGAGACTTCGACGGTGACGATGGCGTCGGGCGTATCGACGAGCTTCTGCAATTCGCCGACCGCCTTGCGCGGAATGATGATGCCGGGCATGCCCTCCGAGCCCGAAGGCGCATTCACGTCGGCGCGGGCGAGACGATGGCCGTCGGTGGCCACGGCGCGCAGCTTCAGGTCGCCGCCGCTCTCGATCGTGTGGAAAAAGATGCCGTTCAGATAGTAGCGGGTTTCTTCGGTCGAGATCGCAAACTGTGTGCGGTCGATCAGCATCTTCAGGTCGCTTGCCTTCAGCTTGAAGGAATGCGTGAAGGTGCCGGCGGTCAGATCTGGGAAGTCGGATTCCGGCAGGCACTGCAGCGAGAATTTGGAGCGTCCGGACTGAACGGTCATCGAGCCGCCGTCCTGGGAGGTGGCGAGCAGCACTTCCGCGCCATCGGGAAGCTTGCGTACGATGTCGTAAAGCAGATGGGCGGGAACGGTGGTCGCTCCGGCCTGTTCGACATTGGCGGGCGTCGCTTCCGTGATTTCCAGATCGAGGTCGGTCGCCTTCATGTCCAGGCTCTGGCCATCGGCCTTCAGCAGCACGTTGGACAGGATCGGGATCGTGTTGCGGCGTTCGACCACGCGATGCACGTGGTTCAGCGACTTCAAAAGGTTGGACCGCTCAATAGTAATACGCATGGGATGCTACCGCTTTCGACCTTTATTGTCCGGGCGCCCGGAAGCGCCGCGTCACTGCTTTCCCCTTACGGAGAAGGGGAGTGGACGGGCAAAATGGCAGAACTTTGCCGGCGATTGCAAGAGGCACGGCCGTCCACAGGCCTGCAAATGCCGTTTTGCAGTGCAATGCTCACAGAAATTGCGGCCCCTTGTGGAAGCATCAAGCCTCGCTCATAAAGGCAAGGGCCTGGCGGGACGAAAGCGAGTGACATGACGGAAGATACGACAGCGGAAACCGGCGCCCGGCGCGGCTTTCGTCTGCACAATATGACGGTGCCGGCGCGCCCGCTTGAACCGGCCCTCTATCTCGTCGCAACGCCGATCGGCAATCTTGGCGATATCACGCTGCGGGCACTGGAAACGCTTGCCGGCGCCGATGTCCTGGCCTGCGAGGATACCCGCGTCACCCGCGTGTTGCTTGATCGTTACGGCATCCAGAACCGTCCTTACGCCTATCATGAGTACAATGCGGACGAGGCCGGACCGCGGCTCCTGCAGGCGCTCGAAGCCGGCAAGTCGGTGGCGCTTGTTTCCGATGCCGGCACGCCGCTCGTCTCCGACCCCGGTTATCGTCTCGCGCAGCAGGCGATCGAAGCGGGTTACCGCGTCATCCCCATTCCCGGCGCGTCGGCGCCGCTGGCCGCTCTCGTTGGTTCGGGCCTGCCGAACGATGCCTTCCTGTTTGCCGGTTTCCTGCCGACCAAGGACAAGGCCCGCCGCGACCGTCTTGCGGAATTTGCGAGTGCACCGGCTACCCTGATCTTCTTCGAATCCCCGCATCGCATCGGCGCAACATTGCTGGCCGCCGCTGACGTGCTCGGTGAGCAGCGCCAGGCATCGGTCTGCCGCGAACTGACGAAGACCTATGAGGAATTCCGCCGTGGCACGCTGGCCGAGCTCGCCGCCCACTATGAAGAGCATGACAATGTGAAGGGCGAGATCGTCCTCGTCATCGGCCCGCCGAAGGAAGAGCCTGCGACCGAAGCCGATGTCGATGCGATTCTTGCCGGTCTTTCAAAATCGCTGCCGACAGCCAAGGCGGCGACCGAGGCTGCACGCCTTACCGGCCTGCCACGCAAGGTACTTTATCAGAAGCTTCTCGACATGAAGGCGTCGGATGGCTGATGACGAGGCGACGCGCCGCAGGAAGAGGGCGCTGCGCCGTGGCTCGGCCGCAGAATATATCGCCGCGATATTCCTGATGCTGAAAGGCTATCGCATCCTCGCCATGCGCTACAAAACAAGGCTCGGCGAGATCGATATCATCGCCCGCAAGCGGGATCTGGCCGTTTTCGTTGAGGTCAAGGCGCGGGCAGACGAAATGGGAGCGGTCGATGCCGTCTCGCATGCGTCGCAGATCCGCATCCGGGCCGCGAGCGATTTGTGGCTTGCCCGCCAGCGCGACTATGTCAGGCTGTCGCAGCGCTACGACATTGTCGCGATCGTGCCGGGCAAGCTGCCGCGCCATTTCCCGGATGCATTCTGATCCCCTTCCCCGTGTCCGTTTCATGGCCGCGATGAGGGGCGAGTAAGCTTTCATTAAAATTTTAGCATTCGTTTGAACGGGCTCTTACGACTCTTTTGTTATCCACGGTTCAGCTAGGGGTAGCAACTTGGGGGTTATGCATGGCCTGGAAGATGATGCTTGCAACTGCGGTCGCCATGGCGGCGCGGTCCGTGCCTTATGCCGCATTGAAGCCGGCGGGCCAGTCCTTCATCGCCAAGGCAAGCGACCGCATGGAGATGAAGTCGACCCCGATCAATCCGGACTGGGTCATCAGCGGTAATCCGCAGGCGCGCACGGCGGAACATTCCCGCGGCCACGATGAGGCCTCGCTGACGGCGATCTGGGACTGCACATCAGGCGAATTCCGCTGGCGTTTCGGCTGGGACGAGACGGTCATGATCCTCGAAGGCGAGGTGCATGTGACCACTGAGGATGGCATGGAGCGCACCCTGCAGGCGGGCGATGTGGCCTTCTTCGCCGGCGGCACCTGGGCAAACTGGCGCGTGGATAATTACGTGCGCAAGGTTGCCTTCCTGCGCAAGCCTTTCCCGAAGCCGCTCGCCATTGCCTACCGCCTGCGCAATATGCTGCGCAACACCGGTGGCAAAGGCATCGCCGCCTGAAATTTGCGCGCGCCGAAGCCATTGATTGCCGTTGCGTTTGAAGGCTGACCGACCTACATCTGGGCGGCATAAGCTCAAGGGACGGAAATGGCCAAGATCAAGAACGTAGCGGTCCAGATGGACCATGTTGCCGGCATCAACATCGCTGGCGATTCCACCTTTGCCATGAGCCTTGAGGCGCAGGCGCGCGGCTACAAGCTTTTCCACTATACGCCCGATCGCCTGAGCTTCCGCGATGGCACGCTCTATGCCGCCGTCGAGCCGATGGTGCTGCGCGACGTCAAGGGCGATCACTACGAGCTGGGTGCGCCCGAACGCGTCGATCTCTCGACCATGGATGTCGTACTGCTGCGCCAGGACCCGCCCTTCGACATGTCCTATATCACCTCGACGCATCTTCTGGAGCGCATCCATCCGAAGACGCTCGTCGTTAACGATCCGGCCTGGGTACGCAACTCCCCGGAAAAGATCTTCGTCACGGAATTTTCCGACCTGATGCCGAAGACGCTGATCACCAAGGATGCCGGCGAAATCCGCCGCTTCCGCGAAGAGATGGGCGATATCATCCTGAAGCCGCTTTACGGCAATGGCGGCGCCGGCGTCTTTCATTCCACGAGGGACGACCGTAACCTCTCGTCGCTGCTCGAAATGTTCGGCCAACTCTTCCGTGAGCCCTTCATCGCCCAGCAATACCTGCCTGATGTGCGCAAGGGCGACAAGCGCATCATCCTCGTCGACGGTGAATTCGCCGGTGCCATCAATCGCGTCCCGGCCGAGCATGATAGCCGCTCCAACATGCATGTCGGCGGCCGCGCCGAACCGACCGAACTGACCGCACGCGAGAAGGAAATCTGCGACCGTATCGGCCCCGCTCTGCGTGAACGCGGCTTCCTGCTCGTCGGCATCGATGTGATCGGCGACTACATGACTGAGATCAACGTGACCTCGCCGACCGGCATCCGCGAAGTCAAGAAATTCGGTGGCGCCGATATTGCAAGCCTCTTGTGGGATGCGATCGAGCGCAAGCGCGGATGAAGTAAACAACCGCGCTGTTTTCTACGTCAAATGGCGGCCTGCGCTGGTGCGTTCCGCCTTTGATCGCCTTCGTTCCGGCATTGCAACCCGCCTCAATTTTTCTGCAGCGTAGGGCTGAATTCGTTCGTTTATCGTTCTTGTTTTATTCTTAATTCCATGCCAGATTGTGACCGCGTTCATAAGTTGGGTGTAGAAATTACAGGGCAAGGGCATGGTCGCACGCGTCAGCACGGTTGCATTTCAGGGCATTGAAGGCGTGCCGGTCGAAGTCCAGGTCATGGTCGCCCCCGGCAAGATGGGAATCCAGATCGTCGGCCTGCCGGACAAGGCAGTGGCTGAAAGTCGCGAGCGGGTGCAGGCGGCCCTGCATGCATCTGGCCTGTCGCTGCCGGCAAAGCGGGTCACTGTCAATCTGGCGCCTGCCGATCTTCCCAAAGAGGGCAGCCACTTTGATCTTCCTATCGCACTCGGCCTGATGGCCGCCCTCGGCGCCATCCCGGCAGATGCGCTGTCCGAATATGTCGTCGTTGGCGAACTCAATCTCGACGGCACGATTGCGGCAATTGCCGGTGCGCTTCCAGCCGCAATCGGTGCCAATGCAACTGGAAAAGGCCTGATCTGCCCGGCCGAAAGCGGCTCCGAGGCCGCATGGGCAGGATCCGAGGTCAATATCCTGGCGCCGCGCAGCCTGATTTCGCTCGCCAATCATTTCCGTGGCACGCAGATCCTTTCACGCCCGGAACCCTCCATTCGCCCGAACGCCGCAAACCTGCCTGATCTTGCCGAGATCAAGGGACAGGAAAGCGCCAAACGCGCGCTCGAAGTGGCCGCCGCCGGCGGCCATAATCTCCTGATGGTCGGACCTCCCGGCTCAGGCAAGTCGATGCTGGCCTCGAGACTGCCCTCTATTCTGCCGCCGCTTTCTGCTGCCGAATTGCTCGAAGTCTCGATGATCCAATCCATCGCCGGCCAGCTCTCCGGTGGCAAACTGTCGGACCGAAGGCCGTTCCGGACTCCGCATCATTCCGCCACGATGGCCGCGCTCATCGGCGGCGGCCTGCGCGCCCGGCCGGGCGAAGCCTCGCTTGCCCACCATGGCGTACTATTTCTCGACGAATTCCCGGAATTTGCGCCGCAGGTGCTCGATGCCCTGCGCCAGCCTCTGGAGAGTGGTGAATGCGTCATCGCGCGGGCCAACCACCGCGTTTCTTATCCCGCGAGGATCCAGCTCATTGCCGCGATGAACCCGTGCCGCTGCGGCATGGCCGGCGAACCTGGCCATACCTGCGCCCGCGGTCCGCGTTGCATGACGGATTATCAAGCCCGCATTTCCGGCCCGCTGATGGACCGTATCGATATCCGTATCGATGTGCCCGCCGTCTCCGCTTCCGACCTCATCAGGCCATCGGCAGCCGAAGCGAGCGCCGATGTTGCCCTACGTGTCGCCCGTGCACGCGCGATCCAGCGCGAACGTTATGCGAGCGCAGGCGCTGCCGGCATTTCCACCAATGCCGGCTGCTCCACCTCGATGATCGAGAAATTTGCCGAGGCGGACGCTGCGGGCCTGCAGCTATTGCGGGATGCTGCGGACAAGATGAAGTTTTCCGCACGCGGCTATCATCGCGTCCTCAAGGTCGCCCGCACGCTTGCCGATCTGGACGGCAAGGAAATCGTCGGTCGCATTCATTTGGCCGAGGCGATCTCCTACCGCGTTGCCGGAGAGAGACTGCCGGCAGCGGCATGATGGTGGAAGCATGATATAAAAGGGGCGCCGAAGCGCCCCAGGTGCCGGGTGAGAGGAACAACCCGGAATATTCGATCAGTTTCCGAGGCCTTCGAACAACGCCGTGGAAAGATACCGTTCCGCAAAGGACGGAATGATGACGACAATGTTCTTGCCGGCATTCTCAGGGCGGCTGCCGACCTTGATCGCCGCCGTCAGCGCCGCACCGGAGGAGATGCCGACTGGTACGCCTTCGAGCCTGGCGACGAGCCGCGCCTGTTGGAAGGCGTCGTCATTGCTGACGGTGACAACCTCGTCATAAATGCTGGTATCGAGGATCTTCGGAGCGAAGCCGGCGCCGATGCCCTGGATCTTGTGCGGGCCGGGCGTGCCGCCTGACAGGATCGGTGAGTCCGCCGGCTCGACGGCGACGACCCGGATATCTGCCTTGCGGCTCTTCAGCACCTGGCCGACGCCGGTGATCGTGCCGCCGGTGCCGATGCCGGCGATGAAAATGTCGACCTGGCCGTCGGTATCGTTCCAGATCTCTTCGGCCGTCGTCTTGCGATGGATTTCCGGATTGGCCGGGTTCTCGAACTGCTGCGGAATAACGGCATCGGGAAGCGAGGCGGCCAGTTCCTCGGCCTTGGCGATCGCGCCCTTCATGCCTTTCGCTCCTTCGGTCAGCACAAGCTCTGCACCGAGCAGCGCCAGCATCTTGCGGCGCTCGACGGACATGGTCTCGGGCATGGTGAGGATCAGGCGATAACCCTTGGCGGCGGCGGCGAAGGCGAGCGCGATACCGGTATTGCCCGAGGTCGGCTCGACCAGCACGGTTTTTCCGGGCGAGATCTTGCCCTGTGTTTCCAGGTTCTCGATCATGGCAACGCCGATACGATCCTTCACCGAGGCGATCGGATTGAAGAACTCCAGCTTTGCAAGGATATTAGCGACGACGCCCTTTTCCTTGGCAAGCTTGTCGAGGCGAACGAGCGGCGTATCGCCGATCGTATCCGTTATCGAGGAATAGATGCGGCCGCGGCCCGGTTTGTGCGACATGGGTGCTCTCCCTTTGAAATCCATTCTGAATTCTGCGGAGAGAATAGGGTCAAAGTGCCCACGAGACCAGAGCGGCTTGATCCTCCGGCCGGTGAAGCCGGAGAAAAAATCCTTTGAAAACCGTTCGTTGCCGAATGTTTATTTCAGGCCGCACGGGTAGCGATGAAGGCTGCCGTGCCAGCCAGAATGCTGGCGGCGACACGGTTCAGCACCTGCAGGGCCCGAGGCTGCTTCAGCATCGTGCGCGCCCGCGATGCCAGCATCATGTAGGGAATGAGTACGATCATCAGCACTACGAAGGTAACGCCAAGCAGCATCAGATAGTCGCGCATCCCTATGCTGTTGAGGTCGATCAGCGTCGGTACCAGTGCCACGTAGAACAGCATCGTCTTCGGATTGCCGAGCGTCACCAGCAGGCCGGATAGGAAGGACATGCCGGCGCTGCTGGACTTCTTCGCGGCGATATCCTGCGGCAGCAGGCCCGCAGTCCAGAGCTTCCAGGCGATATAGCCGAGGTAGAGTGCGCCGGCGATCTTGATGATAAGGAAGATCTCGGTAAAGGTCTGTGCCACGAAGGCGAGGCCGAGAATGACGGCCGTCAGATAGGTCATGTCGCCGAGCACAAGGCCGAGCCCCATGAAAAAGGTTTCGCGAAAATTCGAGCCGAGCGCGCGGGCGACGATCGCCGTAATCCCCGGGCCGGGAATGGCGGCGGCGATGAACAGGGCTCCGGCGTAGGCGATCAGGGCGGCAAGGCTCATATTCGTGTCCATTGATTTAGGCTGGCCTTCTATAGGCCCGAGCGGGCAAGCCCATCAATCGCCTGACGCTGATTTGTCCATAACCATAAAGAATAGGTCGCCTGAACCATCATCTACTTGGAAAGCACTCCCACCTTGCTATTTTCCCAGTCGCAAGCGGCCGCGGAAACGGCCAGCGACGGTTCCCCCGACCGTCGACGCAGAAGGTTTTCATCACCAAGGAGAGAATGCATGTCGCCTACCTCAGCTGAAGCCCGCAGACGTTCGCCGCTTAAGACCCCTTCCGACCTGCCGACCAATGCGATCACCGATATCTCGGCCGCGCTGACCGCGCTGCTCGCCGATGTCTTCACGCTCTATGTGAAGACCAAGAATTTCCACTGGCACATGTCCGGCCCGCATTTCCGCGATTACCATCTGCTGCTCGACGAGCAGGCGGAACAGATTTTCGATATGACCGATGAAGTCGCCGAGCGCGCCCGCAAGATCGGCGGCACGACGCTGCGCTCGATCGGCCAGATCGCCCGCCAGCAGCGCATTCCGGACAATGACGCCGACTACGTCACCCCTGAGGACATGCTCTCCGAGTTGCGCGAAGACAATCTTCATCTCGTCTCCATCCTGCGCGAAGTGCATGAGGTCTGCGACGAGCATAATGATGTCGCAACGGCGAGCCTGATCGAAAACTGGATCGACCAGAGCGAACGCCGCGTGTGGTTCCTGTTCGAAACCACGCGCCAATCCAAGTAACAGGTAAGGCGAAGTAACAACTTAGCTCTTGGCCGCCGGCAGTCGCACAAGCCTGCCCGGCGACCAGCCGAGATTCATGCCGGCGGCGGCAAACAGGATGACCGCCGCCCCGGCAACCTGCATCGGCTGCAGTGCGTGGCCAAAGGCGAAGCGATCGACCAGGATGGCGGCAACCGGATAGATGAAGGACAGCGCGCCGGTCAGATGCGTCGGCAATTTCTGGATCGCGCCGTAGAGCAGCACATACATCAGGCCGGTATGGATGACACCGAGCGCGATCAGTATCATCCACGATCCCGTGTCGGCCGGAAGCTTCGAAAAATCGGTTATCGGCGCCAGCATCACAATGCCCGTGGCGACCTGGATCAGCGCGATCAGGTGCGGCGGCGTGCCCCTCAGCCGTTTGGCGGCAAGAGCCGCGAGCGCATAGAAGAAAGCAGCACCCAGCGCCATCAATATGCCGAGGCCATAACTGCCGGATACGGTGTCGGCCTGCGGCTTCGCCTCCACGATCGCCACCATGCCGGCGAAGGACAGCCCGAGCCAGAAGAGCTTGGTGGCGGTGATCCTTTCCCCGAGAAAGAGCGCGCCGAGCACCAGCAACATGAAAGGCTGGGTATTGTAGACCGTCGTCGCAATCGAGATCGAGGCGTGCGAATAGGACGCGAACAATAGGAGCCAGTTGGCAACGATGGCGATGCCGCCGAGGATGGCGATGCCAAGCGCACGCAGGCTGATGACACCAGGCCTTATAAGACCGAGGCCCGCGCAGATAACGAGTAGCGTCAGGGCGCCAAAGAAGCAGCGCCAGAAGACCACGCCGCTGACCGGCTGACCCGACATGACCACGAACCAGCCGATCGTTCCCGAGATCAGCATTGCCGCCGTCATCTCCGCTGTGCCTCTTCTGATTTCACCCTGCATTGCGCTCTCCATTCGTTAGCGGGAAATTGTATTGCGGCAGCGCAGCATTTTCTATAGACTAAAAAAGGGAACGGCTGGATAAACCTAATCTTGTTAGGAGTTTTTGCCATGTTGGCTAACGAGATGCAGGCAGTCGACGATGTTGACCGCGCAATGATAGAGGCGCTGGCCACAAACTCGCGTATTTCCCTAAAGGAACTTGCTCAGACCGTCGGCCTTTCCTCGCCAAGTGCGGCCGAGCGCCTGCGGCGTCTCGAAGATCGTGGTGTGGTTACACTTTTCACCATCGACCTTGATCCAGCGGCGATCGGCTATCCCCTGCAGGCGATCGTGCGGATACGCCCGCTGCCCGGCCAGCTCCATATTGTCGAACGCATCATCCAGGACACGCCTGAGTTCATCGAATGCGACAAGGTGACTGGGGATGATTGTTTCATCGCTCGCCTCGTCGTCCGCTCCATGGGGGAACTCGACAATATTCTCGACAAGGTGGCCGAGCGGGCAGAGACCAACACGTCGATGATCAAGTCCTCGCCAGTCAAACGCCGGTTACCGCCGTTGATCCGCAAGAAATAGGCTCAGAAATCCGCCATTGGCGACAGCATCGCGGGATGATCGAGGCCAATGTCTTCCAGCCCGCGCACCATCAGCCGCGTTCTGCCTTCGTAAGGCACAGCCTCGTTGGACCAGCCGAGCCTGTCCGGGCGGAACAGCGTTTCGGCTATCGTAGCCTCGATGCCGAGGCCGGCAAGGATTGCAGCAAGTGAAGGGATTTCCGCCGCGACCACATCGACAAGAACGAAATGGCCGACTGCAGGCATTTTCCACGCGATGGCGGCCTTGTGCTCTTCGAGGTAACTCAGCCGCACATCTGGATCGAGCTGCGTGTTGATTAGAAACATGGCCGGGCTGCCGGTCACGGCGAGCGTTTCGGATACCGGCTTGCGTTTCGCGAGCAGGCTCTGAATCAGGAAAAGATCATTGGCATCGCGCGGCTGAAGTATCCTCGATCCGACAGCACCTATGGCAACGGGCGCAGCACCCACGTACTTGGAAAGCGGCAACGAGCGGAAACCATAGTTTTCGTAAAGCGCAGGCTTGTCCGTGTAGAGGATCACAGCCTCGAAGCCCTGCGCCTCGCACCAGGCAAGCGTCTTCCGGGTCAAATCGCGATAGAGGCCGCGGCCACGCCACGGTGGACGCACCGCGCCGGATTGAAGTCCCGCCGCATTTATGAGCCTGCCGTTGAGAATGAAAGGCATGGCGAAAGCCGAGAGATTGGCAACGAGCACACCCTCATCGGTAAGCCAGCCGAAGGGCATGCTGGTCGGATCCGGCCCGCCGAGGGCGCGCAGCGGATCGATATCGATGCCGAACGTATCGTCGAGAAGCGAGACGAGAGCGGCCCAGGCGGCCGGGTCGCCGAAATAGTCCTGTCGGAAATTAAGGCCGGTCGTGTCAGCCGCGCTCATACACCGGTCGAGCCGAAGCCGCCGGCGCCGCGTGCAGTTTCGGTCGTTTCCGACACCTCGGCGATGCGTGCCTGGACAAAGGGTGCAATGACGATCTGCGCGATCCGCATACCGCGCGTGATGGTGAAATCCTCTTCGCCGTGATTGACGAGGATCACCTTCACCTCGCCGCGATAGTCGCAATCGACCGTGCCGGGCGCATTGAGGCAGGTGACGCCATTCTTGGCGGCAAGGCCTGAACGCGGACGAATCTGTCCTTCGAAACCATCAGGTATTTCTAAGATGAAACCGGTCGGGACGAGCGCGCGTTTGCCGGGCGCCAGTACGAGCGGCTTGTCCTCGTCGATCGCCGCGCGTAGGTCCATGCCGGCAGCACCGCGCGTTTCATAAGCGGGCAGATCGAGACCTTCGCCGTTTGGCAGGCGGATGAGATTGAGGGGTGGGCGAGTGTCGGTGTGAATGGTCATGCCGCATTACTTCGCGCCGCAGACAGCAAGGTCAATTGCAATGGCGCGCTTTAATCGCTAGATACGCGGCAATTCACAGGATTCACATTATGGCCGAAAGTCTCGCCGAGGCGGTCTCCCGCCGCCGCACATTCGCTATTATCGCGCACCCGGACGCGGGTAAGACGACGCTCACCGAAAAGCTGCTGCTCTTCGGCGGCGCCATCCAGCTCGCCGGGGAAGTGAAGGCGAAGAAGGACCGTATCCAGACCCGCTCGGACTGGATGAAGATTGAGCGCGAACGCGGCATCTCGGTCGTCACTTCGGTCATGACCTTCGAATATGAAGGCAATGTCTTCAATATTCTCGACACGCCCGGTCACGAAGACTTCGCCGACGATACCTACCGCACGCTGACGGCGGTCGATGCTGCCGTCATGGTCATCGATGCCGCCAAGGGTATCGAGCCGCGCACGCTGAAGCTCTTCGAAGTCTGCCGTATGCGCGACATCCCGATCATCACCTTCATCAACAAGATGGACCGCGAAAGCCGCGATCCCTTCGAGATCCTGGACGAGGTCGAGGAAAAGCTGGCGCTGGACACAGCCCCGGTCACCTGGCCGATCGGTCGCGCCAAGACCTTCTGTGGCTCCTATCACCTGAAGGAAAACACGGTTCGCGGCTCCGACACGGAAATCGCCGTCACCGCCGTCAATGGCCCGCAGAGTGTCGCCGATCGCCTGCCGGAAAACGAGCGCGACGCTTTCGTCGAAGAGGTCGGGCTGGCAATCGAGGCCTGCCGTCCCTTCGACCGTGCGGCTTTCCTCGAGGGCCACATGACGCCTGTTTTCTTCGGCTCGGCGCTGCGCAATTTCGGTGTGCGCGACCTCATCAACGCGCTCGGCGAATTCGCGCCGCCGCCGCGTGACCAAGTGGCCGATATCAGAACCGTGCACGCCGCCGAAGACAAGATGACGGCCTTCGTCTTCAAGATTCAGGCGAACATGGACCCGAACCACCGCGACCGTATCGCCTTTGCCCGCATCTGCTCCGGCAAACTGGAGCGCGGCATGAAGGCTCGCCTCGCTCGCACCGGCAAGCAGCTCGGCCTTACAGCCCCGCAATTCTTCTTCGCCTCGCAGCGTCAGCTCGCCGATACGGCCTATGCCGGCGATGTGGTCGGCATCCCGAACCACGGCACGTTGCGTATCGGCGATACACTGACGGAAGGCGAAAGCCTCGTCTTCCAGGGCGTGCCGAACTTCTCGCCGGAAATCCTGCGCCGCGTGCGTCTCGAAGATGCGATGAAGGCCAAGAAGCTGAAGGAAGCCCTGCAGCAGATGGCCGAAGAAGGCGTCGTCCAGCTCTTCCAGCCGGAAGACGGCTCGCCCGCCATCGTCGGCGTCGTCGGCGCCCTACAGCTCGACGTCTTGAAGGAGCGCCTCATGGCCGAATACGGCTTGCCGGTCTCCTTCGAAATGTCGCGCTTCTCCGTTTGTCGCTGGGTCTCGTCCGAGCAGGCGGCGGATCTCGACAAGTTTCTCACCGTCAAGCGCGGCGATATCGCCCGCGATCTCGATGGTGATCCTGTCTTCCTGGCGCAGGACAGCTTCTCGCTGCGCTACGAGGCCGAACGGCATCCGGCGATCAAGATGGTCGCGATCAAGGAATATCATGCGGCGAAGGCCGCCTGATAGCGGTCACGCTGTATTCCAACCGCTATAGCGCCATGCCATAGTGCCCTCTTCCAGGGAGAGCATGGCATGGTGCGAGAAAACGAGATTCGCGAAAACGAACTGGTGCTGGACAATCCGCCCGATGCGACGGATGCCGGCCTCGTTTTCATCGGCCGCATTTTCACCCCCTGGACCTCCCGCATGGAAACGCCGCGTCAGGGTCGGCATGACGGGCCGCTTTGCCGCATCGAGATTTTCGATCCCTGGGTGCCGGCTCTTCAAGGTGTTGCGGCCTATGAGCGGCTGGAAGTGCTCTATTGGCTGCACCGGTCGCGCCGCGATCTCTTGCTGCAAAGCCCGGCTCGTACCGGCAAGACGCATGGCACATTTTCGCTGCGCTCGCCGGTCAGGCCGAACCCGATCGGCACCTCCATCGTCAAGCTGGAAGGGGTCGAGGGCAATATGGTGCTGGTTCGCGGCATGGATTGCCTCGACGGCACCCCGCTGCTGGATCTGAAGCCCGATCGCAGCGTGTTTACGCCAATCGCTCCGCCGCAGCCGGGCGATTTTCAGATCGGCGACGAGCCGCCTTCCCGGAAGGCTTGAGGCCTAGTCGACAGCCACCATCACATCGGAAGCCTTGACGACCGCATAGGCCTCGGCGCCGACCTTGAGGCCGAGTTCATCGACTGCCTCATTGGTGATGGAAGCGGTGACGATGGCGCCGTTGCCGATGTCGATGCGGACATGCGCCGTCGTTGCGCCCTTTACCACATCCACGACCTTGCCTTTCAGACGATTACGGGCACTGATCTTCATGGAGTCCTCCGCTTGTTATGCGAGCGAGACTATCGACAGGCAGCCTCGCTCGTCAAACCGTTCAGGCGGCAAGATCGCCAAGGTAGTCATCGCACCAGTGCGAGACGTCGTGTTCCAGAAGATGGTCCATCATCCGCCGCCAGCGGTCGCGGCGCTCCTCTAGCGGCATGTTGAGGCCCCGTGCCAGCGCATTGGATGTGCCGACGATGTCATAGGGATTGACGAGCAGGGCGCCGTTCATTTCGCGCGCCGCGCCGGCGAAGCGCGAGAGAACCAGCACGCCGGGATCATCGGGATCCTGCGCCGCGACATATTCCTTGGCGACAAGGTTCATGCCGTCGCGGAGCGGCGTGACGAGCCCGACCTTGGCCAGCCGGTAGAGCCCGGCCAGCACCGGCCGGCTGACGGAGCGGTTGATATAGCGGATCGGTACCCAGTCCACCGTGCCGAGTGCGCCGTTCACGCGGCCGGCCTGCTCGGCGACCGTGCGCTGCATCGCCTCATATTCCGGCACTTCCGAGCGGGATTTCGGCGTGATCTGCAGATAGGTCACCTGCCGCCGATGCGCTGGATTATTGGTGACGAAATGCTCGAAGGCATCGATACGCTGGGTGATGCCCTTGGAATAATCCAGCCTGTCGACGCCGATAATGAGGCTGCGATCCTCGATACTGTGCCGTGCCTTCAGCACCATGCTGTGCGTTCCGGCCTTTCTGGCGAATTCCGCGAAGGTGGCCGTCTCGATGGCGATCGGATAGGCACCGCCGCGGAAACTGCGTTCGCCGGCGACAAAACGTCCGTCGCCCGTCATGTCGCCCATCTCCTCGCGGCGCAGGCAGCCCGCAAAATTTTCGAGATCGTGATCTGTTTGGAAGCCGACGAGATCATAGGCTGCAAGTCCGCGCATGATTTCCTCGTGGACGGGCATGGCGAAAAGCACGTCTGCCGGCGGCCAGGGAATATGCAGGAAGAAGCCGATCCTGTTCCTGATGCCCATCTGACGAAGTTCGGCGGCAAGCGGGATGAGATGATAGTCGTGGACCCAGATGATATCGTCGGGCTTGATCAGCGGCGCCAGCCGATGGGCAAAGAAGCGGTTGACGCGGAAGTAACCGGCCATTTCCGCGCGCCCGTATTCGGCGAGATCCAGCCGGTAGTGGCAGATCGGCCAGAGCACACGATTGGCGAAGCCAAAGTAATATTCGTCGACATCCTTGGATGTCAGATCTGTCAACGCATAGGTGATATTGCCGCGCTGCTCGATCGCCAGCGGGCCGGGCTCGCCCTCGTCGTTGACCTTGCCCGACCAGCCCATCCAGACGCCGCCTTGTTTCTCAAGGGCAGCCTCCAGCGCCACGGCCAACCCGCCGGCAGACACAGCCCCTTTCTTTTCAGGAACAGGCACGCGGTTCGAAACGACGACAAGTCGGCTCATCGAAAATTCCTTTCATTGTAAATAATTGCAAATGCAATCAGTTGGCAAAACGCGCGATGATCTCGCGAACGGCTCCGGCAGAAGGCAGAATGCCGCGCGCCGCAGTTTCGCCGGAAGGCGTGCCGACACGGATGGAGTAACCGCCAAGCCGGTTTGCCGCTGCAAACATTGCCTCGTCGGTGACATCATCGCCGATGGCGATGGGGCGGCGACCGTTGAAAGGTTGCACGGTAAGGAAGCTTTCCAACGCATCGCCTTTGTCGGCTCTTGCGGGCCGGATTTCGACAACCATCTTGCCGTGTTGCAAGGTCCAGTCCGGTCCTGCACGGCTCGCAAAACGCTCCATCAGCACGATAAGTTCCGCCTGCCGTGCCGGTGCCAGACGAAAATGGGCAGCGATTGCCGCGCCCTTGTCTTCAACGAGAATGCCGGTCCAGTTCGCCGTTTCCGCACGCAGCGCTATCTTCAGCCTCTCGAACTCGGCTGTCGCTTCCGCCTTGAAGATGCTTCCGTCGGGGTTGCGGCGTTCGGCGCCGTGCAGGCCAGCGATCGGAAACTGATAGGGCGCAAAGAGTCGGTCGGCATAGGAAAGTCCGCGGCCTGTCACCAGCGCCAATGCGCCGCCGAGCTGCTGCGACAAAGCGTCGAGCTGTTGGGGAAGCGACGGTGGCACGAATATTTCGTCCGGGGTCAGCGCGAGATCGAGCAATGTGCCATCGATATCGAGGAAGAGAGAGCCGTTCTGCAGGTAGGAGGAGAGTGTGGAGAGGGTTTCGTCTTGCCGGGAGGCGCTGCCGGATGGCAGCACTTCGAAGAGCTGATTGCCGTTTGCCATGCCGGAAGAACTAGGTCAGTCCCGCCTTCCGGCAACCCTTGTGGCACTTCAATCTGCCGGTGGCGTGGCCGGATGCTCCGCATAGAAGGCCTTCGCATCCGCCGTGAAGGCGGCGCGCTGGCCGGCTGTCGTATAGAACATATGACCGCCGCGATAGAGCTTCAGCGACACGCGATTGCCGGCGAGGGACGACGGCAGGTGATCGACCACGTAGCGGCTGACGCCGTAGGGTGTCACGAGATCGCTGTAGCCATGCGCGATCAGCAGATGGAAGGACGGGTTGGAGGCAAGCATCTGCCTGATGTCGTCGGTCGCACTCGCCTGGAAGCGTGAACCGCCGCGTCCGCTGCCCCATTCCCAGCGCCGGCTGACGTCGTTTTCCAGCAGCGTATAGGTCATCTCCGTCTGGAAGCCGAGTTCGTTGCGGGCATAGTCGGCAAAGGCGCCGCCATAGGCGCGCGTAAAGCCGTCAAGGATCGCATCGTCGCCGCGATCATAGTCGGATTCCGGGTAGGGGTCAGGCGTGGCAAAGGCCGCGTCATAGGGGCTCATTACCTCGCCGCCCTCCTGGTCCGTGTGCTTGGCGAAGGCATTGCCAAGGAAGCCGCGATTGCGGGTCACGACATCAAGCGGAATGCCGGTAAGGCCGGAAATCTTGTTGTAGAAAGCTGTCGCCGCATCGCCTGTGGGTGCTGCGCCGGCGAGCGTCGTCAAATAGTCGCCGAGCGCGAAAGCCTCCGCATCGAGCTGGCCGGACTCGCTGAATGTCTTGCGTCGGTCGGCTTCGGCGGCCGCAAGCGATGGGAATTCCAGTGCCGCACCCAGCGCGAACTGGTCGGCATCGAACATCAACTGCCCTTCGAGCAGCGGTGAGAGCATCACGGTGCCGGCGACGATGATTCCCTGGCTCTGTTGCAGGGCCGATGCGACCTTGGCGGCGCGGAAGCCGCCATAGCTTTCGCCGAGCAGATATTTCGGCGAATTGGCCCGGTTGTTGTGAGCGACGTAGAGCGCGATCACCTTCGCCATGGTCTGCGCGTCGGCGCCGACATTGTAGTAGTTCGAGGCATCATCGGCCTTCACCGTGCGGCTCCAGCCGGTGCCGATAGGATCGATCAGAACGAGATCGGTGAAATCGAGCCAGCTGTGCGGATTATCGACAAGCTTGGCGTTGGCGCCGTCGCGCCCGTCAGGCCCGAAATCCAGAACTTTCGGGCCGACCAGACCGAGATGCAGGAAGGCCGAGGCAGCACCAGGCCCACCGTTGAAGGCGAAGGTGATCGGCCGGTCCTGCCCCGCACCCTTCGCGACATAGGCGGTATAGAATATCGCGGCATTCTGCCCGCCATCCTGGCCGAAGAGGTCGAGTGTGCCGGCTGTCGCCGCATAAGCAATTTTGCGTCCGTCCGCTGTCGTCAATTCATGTTCGGTGACGGAATCGGCAGGCAGTAGTTTCAGCACGCCCTCGCGTGATGAAGCCTGCTGGGCAGGAGCGCGACGTTCGCCGGCCTCCTGTGCGTGGACGAGAGCGGGCGCAAACGCTGTAGTCAGCGCGGCGACGAAAAGCAGGGATCGAAAGCGCAACGATATCTCCTCCGGCAGGTCATGATGCGGCTGAGATAGGGTAACAGCCGCATGCCTTCGATGGAGATCAAGAGATGGTGATGCGCGAGTGAGCCCGACTCACTGCCCGGTATCGATGGTGCGGGCATTCACATGCAGTGCGCGGCCGGCCCGCCAGCCATTGAACGCAGCCCCGAGGCCGAGCGCGATGAAAAGCACCGCGCACCAGGCAAAGCTCCCCGTCCAGCCGCGGATCAGGCCGACGATGAATGGGCCGATTGCGGCGAGCAGATAGCCGACGCATTGCGCCATGCCGGAGAGATGGGCCGCAACATGCGGATCGCGCGAGCGCAGGACGATCGTGGTCATGGCGGCGGCAATCAGCCCACCCTGGCCGATGCCCTACAGGATAGCCCAGACCCAAACGGTGGAGAGCGGCGCAAAAAGCAGTCCGAGAAGAGCGATCACGGCAAAGGCGCAGAGCGTCACGTTGATAAGGCGCTGGTCTTTTCCACGCACCGCGATATGCGGCACAACAAGGCAGGAGGCGGCCTGCACCATCACCGAGGCCGAGACAATGCCGCCGGCCGCAACGCCGTCGAGCCCGCGTTCCCTGAGAATCGGGACCAGCCAACCGAAGACGCAATAGGCAAGTGCCGATTGCAGCCCCATGAACAGCGTTACCTGCCAGGCGAGCCTGTCCCGCCACAGGCCTTCGACCCGGAAGCCGCTGCGCCGCGCCTGCCTTCCGCTTGCAAGGACCTGCGGCAGCCAGATCAGTCCGACGATCAGCGCGGGCAATGCCCAGACGGCAAGCGCGCCTTCGAGCGAACCGCCAAGCGCCTGCTCGATCGGCAATGTCAGGCCGGCAGCGCTCGCAGCTCCCGCGCAAAGTGCCATTGTGTAAAGGCCGGTCATCAAAGCGGCATTGCTAGCGAAGTCGCGCTTCACCAATCCGGGCAGCAACACGTTGCCGACGGCGATTGCCGCCCCGGCAAGAGCGGTTCCGAGGAAGAGCAGGGGAATGGAGGAGAGGCCCCGCAGCGCCGTGCCGAGCGTTAGGAGCAGAAGTACGCCGAGCAGCGTGCGTTCCGAGCCGATGCGCTGGGCAAGCCGCGGTGCCAGCGGCGAGAAGGCGCCGAGGCAGACGACCGGCAGCGTCGTCAGGAGACTGGCGCCAAGCGGCGACAGGCCGAGTTCGGTGCGGATTTCCGGCAGCAGGGCCGAGGCGCTGGAAAAGACCGGTCGCAGGTTGAAGGCGATCAGCACCAGACTGGCGCCGAGCAGGAAACGGGCCGTCGTGTTCTGCTTTTGCGGCGCCACGGGTGCCGGCACGCTGTCGATTTCGGCATCGATCATCGTCTCGTCGGCGGCATCGAACGAGGGCGCGTTATTCTGTATCGGCATTGTCATGAAAGAAGCATCCGGTCGAGGGCGGAAAGGATCGGTGCCATGAAACGGCGCACGGCGGCATCGGCTCTATCGGGATCGCCGGTCTCGATGGCGTCGACGATTGCCTCATGCGCCTGCATGTCAGGCTCGGGGATCGCCTTGTCGAGTGTGGAGGCGATGGTCTCCGCGATGGAGTTGGAGAAGAAATCGTAAATCTCGATCATTGCCCGGTTGCCCGAAGCGGCGATGACCGCTCTGTGGAAGGCGAGATCGCGCTCGATGAAACTGGTCGGATCGCCGCCTTCATAATTGCCGCGCTCCGAAAGCAATGCGCGAAGTCCGGCGATGATGCCGGGTGTCTTGCGCAATGCCGCAAGCCGCGCGCCTTCGACATCGAGCGCACAGCGCGCTTCGAACTGGTCGCGCAGGCTGGCGCGCCGCGCCATGGTCAGCGGCCGGCTGCTGTCGGTCGTCGAAAGCACATAGGTGCCGGAGCCCTGCCGCGTTTCCAGAAGGCCTTGCGAGACGAGGACGCGAACGGCCTCGCGCACTGTGCCGCGACTGACGGACAGCATGGCCGAAAGTGAGGCTTCGTTCGGCAGTTTCTCGCCGACGGCCCAGCGCTTGGCGAGGATTTCGCTGCGGATGGCCTCGATCGCGGTCTCGGCAAGGTTGGTTTTGTTGAGAGGTCGCATGACACTATTCGTAAAGTCATCTGATGACTTTACGAATAGCTCTGCTTCGAAAGAGAGTCAATTGACCAGCAAAGGCAATAAAAAAGGGCCGCTTTCGCGACCCTTTCCATGAGGTTTGGCCTGTAACTGACCGGACCGTCTTGTGCGGTCCCAGGAAGGCAGGTTTAGAACGAGGGCTGCCTCGCTTCCATCACCACTTCCATGCCCATTACGAGGTCCGAAAACTCATTAGACATTGGATCACCTTCCTTTCGTTACGTTGATAATGATCCAAAGGTAAGCCGATTCCTCTAATATGCAAGAAAAAATCGCATGGCTGTTTTTTAGCCGGCATCCGGTTATCTCCTTCAAAACAGTTGTTTTCCGCCGCTGCGATCACGCAGATCCATCTGGCTTTCGCGGAAAGTGATATCAGCCGTTGTCAAGAATTCGTCACCTTCGCCTTGCAAATCGGGTGGTCGTTAAGCCCCTGTTAGTCGCAGGGTCACACAATCATAGACGTTTTCAGCATTCCTGCCGCAGCGGGCGGCGGGCCGGAGCAAGAGCATGTGTCGCTGGGCAGCCTATCGCGGAACCCCCCTCTATCTGGAGGAGTTGGTATCTTCGCCTGCCCATTCCCTGATCGAGCAATCCCATTGCGCCACCCGCGCCAAGACGGCGACGAATGGCGACGGTTTCGGCATCGCCTGGTACGGCGACAGGCCCGAGCCCGGCCGCTACCGCGATATCCTGCCGGCCTGGTCCGATTGCAATCTGAAAAGCCTGGCGCGGCAGATCCGCTCACCGCTCTTCCTCGCCCATGTGCGCGCCGCGACCGGCGGCGGCACGCGGCGCGACAATTGCCATCCCTTCACCCATGAAACCTGGTCCTTCATGCACAATGGCCAGATTTCCGGCTTCGAGCGCCTGCGCCGGCCGATGGAAACCATGCTCGACGACGAACTCTTCAATGCCCGCAGCGGCACGACGGATTCCGAGCTCATGTTCCTGCTTGCCCTGCAGTTCGGCCTGCGCGATGCGCCGATTGCGGCGATGGCAGAGACAGTCGCCTTCGTCGAAGGCCTGGCGCAGAATATTCTGGGTTCCGTGCTCCTGCGTTTCACGGCTGCTTTCTCGGACGGCAATTCGCTTTACGCGATCCGCTATGCGACCGACCGCAAGGCGCCGACGCTCTATGCCTCGTTGATTGCCGGGGGTTATTGCCTCGTATCCGAGCCGCTGAATGACGACGGCGATGCCTGGCAGGAAATCCCAGACGGCAGCGCTGTGACGATCAATGCCGATGGTATCGATATTACGGCGTTCCAGCCGGAAAAACGCGTCAACATCAGGCCGGAACCGGTCGCTATCCCTGCTTGAGCTGTTCGGCGATCAGCGCCGCCAGCCGCTCGGCTACCTCATCCTTGGAAAGATCTGGCCATTGCTCGATACTGTCGCGGCGGATGAGCTTCACACTGTTGCGCGTACCCCCCATGATGCCGGTTGCCGGCGAGACGTCGTTGGCGACGATCAGGTCGGCACCCTTGCGCTCCAGCTTCAGCTTGGCATTTGCCTCGACATCCTGCGTTTCCGCTGCAAAGCCGACGACCAGTGTCGGTCGCGTCGTGTGATGGCCGACAGTCTTGAGAATGTCCGGGTTCTCGGTCAGTGCCAGCGTCGGAATGGATTCGCCCGGATGTTTCTTGATCTTCTGATCCGCAGCCGAGGCGACACGCCAGTCGGCGACCGCAGCCACCATGACGGCGACATCGGCGGGAAGGGCGGCAAGCACCGCGTCGCGCATTTCCTCGGCGCGCTCGACATGCACCATCCGAACACCGACGGGATCGGGAATCGTGACCGGACCGGACACCAGCGTCACATCCGCCCCGAGCCGCGCAAGGGCGGCGGCGATGGCATGTCCCTGCCTTCCGGAGGAACGGTTGGCGATATAGCGCACCGGGTCTATCGGCTCGTGCGTCGGGCCTGAAGTGACGATCGCCTTCCTCCCGGCAAGCGGCTTCGGGCCATCGTGGAGCAGCGCCTCCGCGGCCGCAACGATATCGAGTGGTTCGGCCATTCGGCCAGTGCCGGCCTCGTGGCTCTCCGCCATCTCGCCGGCCATCGGGCCGATGAAGCGGATGCCGTCGCGCCGCAAGGTCTCGACATTGCGTTTGGTGGCCGGATGCGCCCACATTTTTGGGTTCATCGCGGGCGCGGCAAGCACCGGCTTGTCTGCCGCAAGCAGCACGGTCGAGGCGAGGTCATCCGCAAGCCCATTTGCCATCTTTGCCATCAGATCGGCGGTGGCGGGCGCAATCAGCACCAGGTCACAATCGCGCGCGAGCCTGATATGGCCGACATCCTGCTCATCCTGCCGGGAAAAGAGATCGGTGAAGACGTGATCGGCGGCGAGTGCTCCGACTGCAAGCGGCGTGATGAACTCCTGCGCACCCTTCGTCATGACCGGGCGCACCGAAGCGCCGCGCTCGCGCAGGCGGCGGATGAGATCGAGGCTCTTATAGGCGGCGATACCGCCCGAGATGATGAGGAGGATGCGTTTGCCGCTGAGAGCCATGGTCTTTTCCCGTCGTTTTTATGACCAGGCAAGACCGTAAGCCTTTGGCGGAAAACATGCAATCGCTGGCGCTCAGGCGCGCTTACCCTTCTTCGGCGTGAAGATCGCAATCGCCATGCCGACGCCGGCAAGCTGCAGGATCGCGCCGCCTGCTTCAGGCACGGTCGGCATGCGCTGCTCGAAGAGAAAGCCGTAAAACAGACCGAAGACAGTTTCAGCGACGATCAGCTGGGCAGCAAGCGCCAGCGGCAGAAGCCGCGCGGCAATCATCCATGAAAGTGTGGCAAGCCAGGAGCCGGCAATGCCCATCACCGCGACCCAGAGCACGAAATGGAAGGTCTGCTCGCCGGTGAAGCTGACCGTCTCCCAGAGCGATGTGAAAGGCAGAAGCACGAGCGCGCCGATACCTGCGCCGATACCCTGCAGGGCGGTCCAGTGCATGGCGCTTGGCGCATCCTGCGACTGCATGACGGCGGCGCTGACGAGACCATAGACGACCCAGAGCGCCAGCCCGATCAGGGCCGAAAAGATACCGAGCAGGATCCCGGTCTGGTCGCCAGCGGAGGTGGAGGCGAAGATCGAGACATTCACCCAGCCGATACCGGCGGCAATCAGGATCAACGGCAGTGCCAGCGCGCTCCAGCCGATGGACCTGTCCTTGAAATTGGCGATGACGGCGAGCAGCACCGGCATCGTGCCGATGACGAGCGGCGGAATGGCCGTGCCGGCATAACGCACGGCATAGGAAATGCTCATGAAATAGCCGACATAACCGAAGCTGCCGAGCGCTATGCCGGTCAGCACGAGCGAGCGCCGCAGACCGACCGGACGGAAGCGCGGATTGACCATCAGGATAAGGCTGACGGCGGCAAAGAGCCCATAGCGCGCCACGGTCAGGTCGATCGTCGTATACGGCGCGACGACGCGCGGCGCGACGAAGCTGAGCCCCCATAGCGCACAGGTGGCGAGACCGCAGAGGATGCCGATCAGCATGTTAAACTCCGAAGAGAGGGGACCGGGCTCCGGCGAGAACAGGATGAGGAGCGGTCACGGAAGACTATTCCCAGCCCGATATGCCCTATCGCGCGGCGAAACAAGGGCCCGCCAGCGACATGGCGAGGACGGCTTTGGCAAACTGTCCATCAATTGCTGCATTTAAATCATCAATCATGTGACAGAAGCGCACTTCAGTCAAAGATCATGCGGCTGCATAATCCGGCCAACCCAATGAAGGAGTTGCCCCATGTTTGCTGTAACCGGAATGACAGGCCAGGTCGGCGCCGCCGTGGCCGATCATCTGCTGAAGGATGGCGCCGAGGTTCGCGCTGTCGTCAGAAACCCCGAAAAGGCCGCCGGCTGGAAGGCGCGTGGCTGCGAATTGGCCGTCGCTGACATCAACGACGCCGCATCGCTGACCTTTGCCTTCGAGGATGCGGAAGCCGTCTTCCTCGTCATCCCGCCACTCTTCGATCCGACGCCTGGTTTCCCGGAGGTGAGAACCATGCTGGCGACGCTGAAGACCGCGCTAGAAGCGGCAAAGCCCGGTAAACTGGTCTGCCTGTCCACCGTCGGCGCGCAGGCAGCCCAGCCCAACCTTCTGAGCCAGCTCGGCATCGTCGAGAAGGAGCTTTCGACGCTTTCCATCCCAGTCGCCTTCCTGCGGGCCGCCTGGTTCATGGAAAATGCCGCCTGGGATGTGGCGCCAGCCCGTGAGAGCGGCGCTATCCCGAGCTTCCTGCAGCCGCTTGATCGCGTCGTGCCGATGGTCGCCGTCGATGATATCGGCGCGCTCGGGGCGAGGATGTTGCGCGAGGATTGGCAAGGTGTCCGTCTCGCCGAACTCGAAGCGGAGGAGCGCGTCAGCCCCGCCATGATCGCGGCTGCTTTCGCCAAGGCCCTCGGGAAGCCGGTGGCGGCACAACTCGTGCCGCGGGATAGCTGGGAAGAGCTGTTCCGTACCCAGGGCATGAAGAACCCGGAACCTCGGATACGCATGCTCGATGGTTTCAACGAGGGCTGGATCGACTTCGAGTCCGGCCGTGAAAAGTCGCTGAAAGGCACGACGACGATCGAAACGGCGATCCGCCGTCTCGTTAGCGGCGCATGAAGACAAAGGCCGCGGTGGGAGAACCGCGGCCTTTGCTTGATACCTCTGATTTGCAGGAGAAATCTCAGAGGTTGCTCATGCCGCCGTCGATAATGAGTTCGCTGCCGACGATATAGGCAGCCTCATCCGAGGCGAAAAAGACGATGGTCTTGGCAACTTCGCTGGCGTCGCCGAAGCGGCCGACAGGGATTTGAGACTGGATCTGGGACGCCATCGCCTTGGAATCGGCTTCCGACATGCCGAGCTTGCCGTAGAGCGGCGTCGCGATCGGACCGGGGCTGACGGCGTTGACGCGGATGCCGCGGCCGATCAATTCGCCTGACAGCGTCTTGGCAAGCGTCAGCAATGCGCCCTTCGTCAGCGAATAGACGCTCGAATTCGGCATGCCGATATGGGCGTTGATCGAAGTATTGAGCACGATCGAGGCCTTCTTCGAGAAGATCGGCAGCAATGCCTGGATCAGGAAGTAGGGACCTTTGACGTTGGTCGCGAAGGACTTGTCGAAAGCGGCTTCGCTCCAGCTCTCGACCGGGCCGAATTCAGCAATACCGGCATTGACGAACAGGATATCGAGCGTGCCGAAAGCGTTCTTCACCGTTTCCGCGAGAGCAGCCTGACCGGCGACATTGCCGGCATCGGCCTGGATGACCAGAACCTTGTCGCCGAACTCGGCGCGGGCAGCTTCGACACTTTTTGCGCTGCTGCCGGTAATGGCGACGCGGGCACCCTCGGCGATGAACTGGCGGGCGGTTTCAAGGCCGATGCCGCTGGTGCCACCGGTAATCAGGGCTGTCTTGTTTGCGAGACGGGTCATGGGTTTGTTCCTCTGAATAACTGGATAGTGAGCGAAAGTGGAGGAAGCCGGCGCGATGGTCGCGCCGTAGCCATCAAGTGCGGGTGATCGAGGCGCCGCCATCGACCAGCGTCGCCGTGCCGGTGACGAAGCTTGCATCGTCGGATGCAAGATAGAGCACGGAGCGGGCGAGCTCTTCCGGTGCTGCAACGCGCTTCAGCGCATGCAGGTTGGTGATGAAGGCCTGCTTGTCCGACGTATCGTTCATTTCGCGATACATGTCCGTATCGACAGCTCCAGGCAAGATCGCGTTGACGCGGACATTCTGCGGGCCGTATTCGGCGGCGAGCGCCTGCGTTAGGCCGATAAGGCCGGACTTGCTGGCGGCATAGGCGGCAACACCCGGGAAGGCGAAGCTGTAGCCGACGAAGGTCGAGGTGAAGACGACAGAGCCGCCACCGTGTTTGACCATTTCAGCGATCTGGTGCTTGGCGGCAAGGAAGGAAGCCGTCAGGTTGATCGCCAGCGCATCGCTGAAACCCGCTTCCGAAACACCAGTGCTCGGGCCGGCTTCGCCGAGCGTGCCGGCATTGTTGAACGCGATATCGAGCTTGCCGTAGTTTTGAACGGCGGCTGCGACGAGTGCCTTGTGATAGTCTTCCGAGCGGACATCGCCGGCAACGGCGACGGCATCACCACCGGCAGCCTTGATTTCGGCAACGAGGCTTTCAAGCTCGGCCTGGCGGCGAGCGCCGACGACGACCTTGGCACCTTCGGCAGCAAAAAGCTTGGCGGTGACGCGACCGATACCCGAGCTTGCGCCGGTGACGATTGCGACTTTATTGGACAGGCGGTTCATTGTCTTATCTCCTCAATTTGGGTTGGGTCGGCCGCGCCGCCCCGTTTCGATGAATGGAAGATGGCATTGTTTTTCCGTTCGGATTAGTGTCCTGATTGCGGAGTTCGAATTCGGGAATGCCGAACGATGATGAAGCTTAGGCGATGATGAAAATTGAAGGGATCGCGGCTTTTGTCGCCGTGGTGGAGGCAGGATCGGTCAGCGAAGCCGCACGACGGCTGCGCCTGTCGAAATCCGTCGTCAGCGAAAGGCTGGCGGAACTCGAAAAGACGCTGGGCGCGATGCTCGTCCACCGCACTACACGTAAGCTCACGGTTACGGAAGATGGGGCGGCTTTTCTGGAGCGCGCCGGGCGCATCGTCCGCGAGATGGAAGAGGCTGCTGCCGATATGGCCGAGCGCCGCGGCACGCTGTCGGGCCCGCTGCGCATCGCCGCCCCAGTCACCTTCGGCCGCCTGCATCTCGGCCCAGCCCTCTACCCGTTCCTGAAGGAACATCCGCAGATCGCGCTGACGCTCGATATGGATGACAGGCGCGTCGATCCCGCTTCGGATGGTTATGATGCCATTGTCCGCCACGGCGCCATCGCCGATTCACGGCTGGTTGCCTGGACGCTCGCCCGCAGCCGCCGGCTGCTGGTCGCCTCGCCTGACTATGTCGAGCGTCACGGCAGGCCGACGTCATTGTCCGATCTCAACGGTCATCGCGGTGTCTTCTATACCAACCGCGGTGCCGCCGACTGGCGCTTCCAGACGGAGGAGGGCATCGTGGTCATCCGCGCCATGCTCGGCCTCGGCATCAACAATGGTGACATGCTGCATGATGCAGCGATCGAAGGGCTGGGCATCGCACTTCTACCGGCCTTCATTGCCGCTCCCTCTGTTCGCGATGGCCGTCTGATAGAGATTGATGTCGGGGCCAAGCCGGAGCCGGAATTCATCTATATGGCCCATCCCGAAGGCCGAAATCCCTCCGCCAAGCTGCGCGCCATCGCCGATCATCTGAAAAAGACTTTCGGCGACCCGCCCTATTGGGATCCAGCGATCTAGTTCAATAGGCTCATCAGGTTTTCGGTGACAGGCGAACGCTGGCTGCGCAGCACCGCAAGCGCCAGCCGCGCCACGGCGGGCGGTCCCTCGATCGGCCGGTAGGCGACGCCAGCAAGTTTGATCTGCGAGATCGAGGCCGGCACGATCGAGACACCGAGATCGGCGGCAACCAGGTTGACGACCGAGGAGATCTGCGGCGCTTCCTGCGCCACCGTCAGTTCAAAACCCGCTTCGCGGCAGGCGCGCACTACATCGTCATAGAGGCTGAGCCCGACCAGACGCGGAAAGAGAATGAAAGGCTCCTTCGCCAAAAGGGCGAGCGGCAAAGTCTTCTGTTTTGCCAGCGCATGACTTGCCGGCAGGGCGACGACCATCGGTTCATCGGGCAGGCGTTTCAGCCTCACGCCATCAGGATCGCCAGGGCCGGGCCGGAAGAAGGTAGCATCCAGTTCGCCACGTTCCAGCTTCTGCATTAGCCCAAGCGTATTCATCTCGGTCAATGACAGTTGTACATCCGGCCATCGGGCCTGAAAGCGACGGATCGTTGTGCTGACGATCGGGTTGAAGGCGGAGGAAGCGGTGAATCCCAGGGATAGCCGCCCGGTTTCCCCGCGATTGGCGCTCTGCGCGGCAAGCCGCGCCTTTTCAGCGGCGGCAAGCGAGGCTTTCGCCTCCGGCAGGAAGGCCGTACCGGCTGCCGTCAGCTCCGCCCCGTGCGGCACACGATGAAAGAGCATGGCGCCGATTTCGGTTTCGAGATCGCGGATCTGCTGGCTGAGCGGCGGCTGGCCGATGCTGAGGCGTGCGGCCGCTCGCGTGAAATTACCTTCCTCAGCCACCGCCAGGAAATATCGAAGATGCCGCAGTTCCATCGCTATCTCCAAAACCTATCAAGATCGCCAGTCTCATATATTGGACAAATGGAGGCGTCCTGACTAGATCGGAGGGCAGGAAGGAATTGATGATGTCCGATACTGCAATCCAAGACGTCGCCGGTCTGCCAGCGACCGACACGGCGCAACCCAAAAAATACCTGACGCGCGGCAGCGGCGCCTATCGCCGCGCGAGCCTTGCGCTCTTCCTCTCGGGATTCGCGACCTTCTCGCTGCTCTATTGCGTGCAGCCGCTGCTGCCGATCTTTGCGCAGGAATTTGCAGTCAGCCCGGCCGAAAGCTCGCTGGCATTGTCGCTCTCCACCGGCTTTCTGGCTATCGCGATCGTCTGTGCCGCCGCCGTCTCGGAAGGGCTCGGCCGTCGCAGCCTCATGTCGATCTCGCTAATCGGTGCCGCAGTGCTGACGATTGCCACCGCGTTTGCACCGAACTGGCATCTGATGCTGGTCATCCGAGCGCTGCAGGGCTTCGTTCTCGGCGGCGTTCCGGCCGTCGCCATGGCCTATCTCGCGGAAGAAATTGATCCACGCGGCCTTGGCGCCACCATGGGCCTCTATGTCGGCGGCACGGCCTTCGGCGGCATGTCTGGGCGCGTGCTGACCGGCATCTTCGCCGAATATCTCTCCTGGCGGCCGGCCCTGTTCCTGATCGGCGCCATCGGCCTTGCCGCCGCGATCGGCTTCATAGCGCTGCTGCCGCCGTCACGCAATTTCACGCGCCGCGCCGGCTTAGATCCGCAATTTCATCTGAAAGCCTGGCTCGGGCATCTGCGTAATCCGGCGCTGCCCTTCATCTTCGCCATCGCCTTCTTCGCGATGGGCTCCTTCGTGACGATCTATAACTATGCCGGCTTCCGCCTCGTGGCGCCTCCATTCGAACTGAACCAGACCGAACTCGGCCTGATCTTCACCGTCTACCTCTTCGGCATCGGCGCTTCCTCGGTCGGCGGCATTCTCGGCGATCGCTTCGGCCACTTCACCATGCTCCTGACCGGCATTGCGATTACCGCCGCGGGCTGTGCGCTGACGCTTTCGGCCGCTCTGCCGCTCATCATCCTCGGCATCATCGTGCTGACCAGCGGCTTCTTTATGACCCATTCTGTGGCAAGCGGCCTCGTCGGCAAACTTGCAGCCGGCACCAAGGGCCACGCTTCCTCGCTTTACATGCTCGCCTATTACATCGGTTCCAGCGTCATGGGCTCGGCCGGCGGCTGGTTCTGGGCGATGGAAGGATGGTCGGCAATCGTGATCTTCACGCTGGTCATGATGGCGCTCGCTTTTCTCTCCGCGCTGTCCGCGCGCCGGCTCGCCCATCGGCTCCCTTGACTTCCGGCTCGTAACAGATAATTTAACTTGAAGGTTAAATAAGAGTCGGAGGAGCATTGTGAAGAAGACCTATCATGGAAGCTGCCATTGCGGCGCCGTCGCCTATGAGGCCGGGCTCGATCTTTCGGCCGGTACCTTCAAGTGTAATTGTTCTGTTTGCCGGAAGAAACGCAGCTGGCTGGCGGTCGTGCAACCCGATGATTTCCGGCTTCTATCAGGCAGGGACAGGCTGCGGGGATACCAGTTCGCGTCCGGCTCAATCCATCATCTCTTCTGCGAGAATTGCGGTGTGGCCTCTTTTGCGCGCAACGACAACGAGGCGATCGGCCCCTTCGTCGCGATCGCCGTCAGTTGTCTTGACGATGCCAGCACCGAAGAGCTTGCCGCTGCCCCAATCGCCTATTTCGATGGCCTGCATGATCGCTACGATGCCGAGCCCGCGGAAAAGCAGATTCTCTGACAACAGACGTCAGCCAAGCCGAATATAAGGCACGTTTTTCTTCGCCACCTCGTCCAGCGCCTCGTCATAACCGGCATCGGCATAACGCATCACGCCAAGCGCCGTATCGTTGGTCAGCGCATGGTCGAGGCGTTCGTCGGCGGCCTCGGAGCCGTCGGCAACCACGGTAACGCCGCAGCTCGTCATGTAACCGGCATAGCCGCCGCCGCCGGAATGGACGACGACGAGATCGGCCATCGAGGAGCAGAGCATCATCGCATCGATGAGCGGCCAGTCGGCGATGGCGTCGGATCCATCCTTCATGCGCTCCGTCATGATGTTTGGATGCGCCATGGCCCCGGCATCAAGGTGATCGCGCGAGAAGGCGACCGGCCCCTTGAGTTCGCCATTGGCGACCAGCTCGTTGACGCGGCGCGCCAGCGCCGTGCGCTCGCCATGGCCGAGCCAGGCAATACGCGCCGGCAGCCCCTCGAAGGGAATATGCTCGCGGGCCAGCCGGATCCAGTTGGTGATGATCTTGTTGTCGGGGAACATCTCCAACAGCAGATCGTCGATACGGGCGATATCGCTCTCCTCGCCCGAAAGTGCCATCCACCGGAAGGGGCCGATGGCGCGGGCAAAGAGCGGCCGCAGATAGGCTTCGGTGAAGATCGGAATGTCGAAAGCATTGGCAACGCCGCCCTCGCGAGCCTGCGTGCGGATGAGGTTGCCGTTGTCGAAGACCTCGGCACCGCGCTTCTGGAATTCCAGCATCGCGGTCACATGCTCGACGATCGAGGCGCGGCTGGCAGCCATCAATTGGCCCTGCCCATCGTCGCGCAGGCCCTTCACCTGATCAATGCTCATGCCCTTCGGCACATAGCCATAGACGAGGTCATGCGCCGAGGTCTGGTCGGTGACGACATCCGGCACGATGTCGCGCCGGGCAATTTCCGGATAGATCTCGGCCGCGTTGCCGACAAGGCCGACGGAGAGCGCCCGCTTTTCCTTGACCGCGGCATCGATCATCGCCAGTGCGCTGTCGAGATCGGGTGCGATCTCCTGCAGGTAGCCGATCTGCTGGCGCTTGCGGGCGCGTTCCGGATCGATATCGACGCAGAGGATGGCAGCCCCCGCCATGCGCCCGGCCAGCGGCTGCGCGCCACCCATGCCGCCAAGTCCGGCCGTCAGCACGAAACGGCCATGCAGATCGCCGCCGAAACGGCGCTCGGCAATGCGCATGAAGATCTCGTAGGTACCCTGGATAACGCCCTGGCTGCCGATATATTGCCAGGCGCCGGCCGTCAGCCCGCCCCAGCAAATCAGCCCCTTGCGCTGCAGCTCGTAGAAGACCTCGGCCTTCGCCCACTGGCCGACGATGTTGCAATTCGCCATGATGACGAGGGGTGCCTTGGCATGGGTCTTCACGAGGCCGATCGGCTTGCCGGACTGGATGAGCAGCGTTTGGTCCTCATCCATTTCGGTCAGCGCCTTGACGATGCCGCGATGCGCCGCCCAGTTGCGCGCCGCCTTGCCGAGGGCGGCATAGACGATGAGATTGTCAGGATCTTCGCCGACCGAGAGAACGTTTTCCAGCAGCCGCAGCAGTGCTTCCTGCCGCCAGCCCTTGGCGCGCAGCTCCGGACCACCGGGAATCGGAAAGTTTGGATGGCGTGGATTGGCCTTGGGCATCTCAAGTTCCTCGTCTTTTCGTCATCGGCGCGAGCGCACCGGTTCATTCATTTGGCAGGCATCGGTTCCACATAGGCAAGTGCAGCCCCTATCAGCCGCTGTCGGATGGCGTCGTCGCCATAGACATCGGCATTGGCCCGCACCCAGCCATGCATGATCCGCTCGCCCGACAGCATCTGCATTACACCCGGTTGCGCCAGCGCCCAGCCTTCATTGCCCTTGCCGAGACGCAGCAACATGCCGTCATGGCGTGCGCAGCAGAGAAGGTTGCCGTTGAGCATGAAGGCCCAGCCGCCGAACATGGATTTTTCGCTGAGGCCCGGCCGGTCGCCGAGTTCCTCGCGCATCAGTTCCTCCAGCCCGCGGTCGCGCGCCATGGCTCAGGCCCTCGTCTCCAGTGCATAGCGTGCTATCTCGATGCCCATAGCCTTCTCGACGGGCGGATAGACGGTGGGATCGAGCACGCTGGCCGATAGCGGTATGATCTCCTTCGGCACGTGCAGGATGAAGACATGCATGCCGCCCTTCAACTGGCCGACGGAAAGCGGCTCCCCCTCCTCGGAAAGCGTGGTGATGACGGCCGGGAAGGTCGCGACACGCGTGCCGCCGGCATCTTCGACAGCCATATATTCGTTCATCACATGTAGGGTCACGGCCTTGTCGCCGGCGCCGACCGTGATCGTGCCTATGTCAAAGGCTTCCTTCGTATAGACGACGTCCTTCCTGGTGATCGTACCCTCGGCCAGGATATGGCCGCCCGTCGTCTTGCAGATCGCATCGATGATCGCCGATCCGCCGCGTTTCTCAGCCTCGATGATTGCCTCGCCAAGCTTCAATGCCATGGAGATGCCGCCAAGCGCTGCATTCTTGCGAACATAGGAGGCCCGCAGCGGATTGCGGCAGCTGGCAATGAAACCGCCGGATTGATCGGCCGCCGCCCGCAGCACCGGCGAAATCTTCGCCGTCGCACCCTTCACGACTAGCTCGATATAGCGATTTTCGGCCCGGTTGCCGCCGACAGCCGTCTGGATCATCTGTTCCGGCGAACCCGCCATGCCGATCGATCCCATGTCGCCGGTCGGATGCGCCCTGATATCACCTACGGCATCGATAACCTTGGTGCCGAGGATCGCCGACGGCAGCCAGCCGTTCAGCGTCGAGGATTTACCGTTCTGGCCGATGATGAGGCCCGACAGTTTTTCGCCGAGCGCTTCCTGCAGCAGTTGCACGGCCTTCACATAATCGATGCCCTGCATCTCCCAGGGCGTGGTGGAGGCGGGTGCGCCGATCGCAGCTGCTGTCGCAATCCAGTCGTCATCACCGAGCTCGCCGAGGGATACCAGCTCCGGTTTGCCGACATTGACGGCGGCGTAGCCCAGCATACGACCATGATCGGCCCAGCCACCGCCGCCGGCGGCATAGACGGAGCCGCCCTTGACTGCGGCTTCCACATCCTTCTCAACCAGTATGCGTCCCATCGGCCTGTTCCTTGTTTTGCATGATCCCGAAAAATGTGAAGCAGTTTTCGGATGAGATCATGCGACCAATCTAAAGTGTCCTGTCCATATCGAGCACCGCTTCGAAAAGCACGGCAGCACCGAGTGCGATGTCGTCATTCTCGGCCCATTCGTCCGGCGAATGGCTGCGGCCTTCCTTGCAGGGCACGAAGATCATCGCAGCAGGTGCTGCGCGGGCGATCCAGGCTGTATCGTGACCGGCACCGGAGGCCATGAAACGATGCTTGGCATCGACCGTTTCGCAAGCACGTTCCAATATGGAAAGCAGCCCCTGATCGCTTGGCGTCGGAAGATTGTCGGAGATCCGGTTCGGCGGTGCGATGGTCACACCGAATGCCAGAGCAAGCTTTTCGGCATGTCCATCCAGCCAGCGGCAGAAAGCTTCCATATCGGCGCGGATTTCAGCCCGTCCGTCGATCAGCAGCACCACACGCGACGGCACGACATTGGCGGCATTCGGCTCGATCCGGAATTCCCCGACGGTGGCGGCAAAATGACCGGGTGTCTTGGCAAGCTCGCTCGCCGCATTGCGGATATCGAGCACCAGCTGTGAGGCGGCCACCAGAGCATCGGCGCGCGAATCCATCGGTGTTGTACCGGCATGATCGGCGCGACCCTCGACTGTGATTTCAATGCGCGTAATGCCCGAGATCGCCGTGACGATGCCGATATCCTTGTGCTCGGTTTCAAGAACCGGGCCTTGCTCGATATGCAGTTCCAGAAAGCCGGCAATATCAGGCTTGTTCTCGTGGGTGAGCACACCCGGCGATCCCCCGACCTCGGCAATCGCTTCCGCAAGATCGCGACCATCGACGGTGCGGGAAAGCCATGCCTGCGGCAATTGCCCGGTCATGCCACGGCTGCCGATACAGGAAACGCCGAAAATGCTGACTTCTTCGGCCAGGAAATCGACGATCTCCAGATCATGGTCGAGATGGATTTCCTGTTCGCGCAGCGACCGCGCCACTTCCAGAGCTGCGGCAACGCCGGCAATACCGTCGAAGCGCCCGCCATCCGGCACTGTATCGGAATGCGAGCCGAGCATGATGATGCCGGAACCCGGTTTTGCGCCTTCGCGCCGGCCGATCAGATTGCCCGACGCATCGATACGGGTCTCCAGCCCGATCGCCTGCATCCGCGCCTCCAGATAGGCGCGGCCTTCGAGGAAGAGCGGCGAAAAAGCGCGACGTGTCCAGGGATGCTCCGGCTCGGTAATTGTCGAGAGGGCTTCGATATCTGCGGAAATCCGGCCGGCATTGACGGGCAGGTTGCGGCTCATGCCAGCACCTGTCGTGCAAGCGGGCGCACGAAATGGCCAGAGCCGGGCGCAGCCAGAACCTTCGACCCTTCGGTGATCTTGTCTCCCCGCAGCCAGGCGGCCGAAACCGTCCACGGCAGGCGAATGCCGTTATAGGGGCTCCAGCCGACAACATTGTTGCCGCTGGCCGAAGCATCATAGACCATCTCCTTCGGCTCCAGCACGACGATATCGGCATCCTTGCCCGGGGTGAGGGCGCCCTTGATATGGTCGAGGCGGAAATGTTTCGCCGGATTTTCGGCCATCAGCTTCGCTGCCCAGGTGAGCGGCACGCCGCGTTCCAGCGCGCCCTTGACGAAAAGCGGGACCATGACTTCGAGGCCCGGAACACCCGATGCATTGGCGAGCATATCGGGATTGGTCTTGCGGTTTTCCGACCAGCTGACGTGATCGGTCGAAACCAGCCAGACATTGCCTTCGGCAACCTTGCGCCACAGCGTTTCCACTTCGGCGCGCGGGCGCACCGGCGGATTGATCTTCGCCTTCCCGCCAAGACGCTTCACATCGTTTTCCTCGTCAAGCGTCAGGTAGTGGATGCAGCATTCCACCGTCGCTTCGAAGCCATCGCGGCGATAGGCCCGCGCGATGTCGTAGCCGCGTCCAAGCGAACAATGCACGACATGCGAAGGGCAGCCGGTATTGGCGCCGGTCTCGAAGATCGTGTGCATGGCAAGCAGTTCGGTAATTGGCGGCCGCGACAGGCCATGCGCCCGCCAGTCGGTAATGCCGCTGGCTTTCACCTGCTCCATATAGGTACGGACCGCCTCGTCATCCTCGTTGTGCACGCCGGCCGTCAGCCCGGTCGGCGCTATCGCCGCAAAGCAGGCGTCGAGCAAAGCGGGCGGGATGCGCGGGAAGCGTTTGGGATCGGTGCCGAAGGTCGAGAATTTGAAGGCAGCAACGCCGGCATCCACCATCTCAGCGATGCGTGCGGCAGCTTCCTCGGGATCGACAGTGCCATAGAGCGCGAAATCGACCCGCGCCTGAGGGCCGGCATGATCGACCTTCTTCTTCATCGCCGCTGCCGAGCAGACGAGATTGCCTTCGTCATAGGGCATGTCGACGATGGTGGTGACGCCGCCCGCCGCCGCCGAACGTGTCGACCAGATGAAATCCTCCTGATCCTTCTGTGACAGCGAATGAACCTGCGCATCGATCGCGCCCGGCAGTATCAGCGCCTTGCCGAGCAGATGCCGCTCCCTAGCCGCCGGCGGCACACCAACGCCGACTTCCGCGATCTTTCCGTCACGAACGGCGACATAGCCGCCGTCGAGAATGCGCTCCGGCAGCACCACCGTGCCCTGCAGAACTAGATCGAAATCCATGCCGCGTCTCCCTCGATAGGTCTGAACTTCAGATGATGGCCGGTTCCCGCGTCAGCCGTTCCTCGATGCGTTCGAGCGACCCGAGCGCAAAGAAATCGTCGAAGGAGGCGATCGGCACCTGATCGATCAGCTTGGAGAGGAACGCATCCGACCCCAGTTCCTCTTCGATCGCCTCGACTTCGGCCGAAAGCGGCCGATCGACTGTATAGAAGGCCGCATGTTTGCGCACGACCTCATAGAGCATGCCGGCCACGCCCTTCGGTGTATCGCCGATAATATCGATCGCTTGTGCCGAAAGCAGGGCTTCGAGTGCTGCAAGACGCTTCAGCGCCCGCATCTGCCGGTCGAAACGCTCGATGACGAGCGGCAGGAAGGCTGCCTCGTCCTCAAGCCCGGCCGCAACCACGAGCGACTGCGCCGAAACCGGGTTTGACATCGAGAGCACGCGCGAGAAGATTTCGCCGGCGAGCTTGATGATCGGGCCGAAACCGGTGGCGATGCGGCCCGGCGGCACCAGATTGACCGGCAGGCCGCGGCTCTGGCCGTTGCCGAGCAGGACACAGCGGTTGAAGGCGTTGCGCGCTGCGTGCGCCATGCAGAGAGCGGCCGATTCCAGCAGAATCGTCACATCGAGCGGCAGCGAACCGCCTGATGTCATCACTCGTCCCTCGACGACGACGGGATTGTCGTCGGAGCGGCCAGTGGCGGCAAGGATCTTGTGCCCGGTGGACAGCAGGTTCTCGATAACGGCGCCGAAGACCTGGGCGATCATGCGCAGACTCAGCGCGTCCTGTACGTGGGTGGCAACAGGCCATTCCCAGTCATCAGAGGCATTGCAGAGCCAGGCGCCGATCAGCGCCTCTCTTGCCGTGCCGACATGGCGTACCGCTCGCCAGGGATCGCGCGATGCGCCGAGAGCACCTGAGGCCATCATGCCGGTTGCAAGCAGCACGCGGATCGAGGCGGCGGCGTTGCGTGTCGTCTCGGCGGCGGCTGCAAAGCTCACGGCATTGACGCTGAGCGAGGCAAGGCTGTCGCGCGGCGCCATCTTTACCGGCTCCATGCCGGCCGCCCGGAAAGCCTCGGCCGCCTGCATGCGCTCGCCGCGATAGATTGCCTCGCCGACGCCGGTCAGTACCGCGCCGATCTGCCCCATTAGGCCAATATCAGCACAGCCGATCGAACCGGTGCGGCGCACGACCGGAATGACGTCAGCTTTCAGCATTCGCATGTAGGCGTCGATGAGGTCTGGCGTACAGCCGACCTGCCCGGTCAGCGCCGTGTTGACGCGCATCGCCATCGCATTGCGCACGACATGGCAGGAAAAGGGCGTGCCGGTACCGAAGTGATGAGCGCGCACCAGGCCGAGATTGAAGGCGTCGAGATCTTCGGGCGACCATTCGACATCCTTCATGGCGCCCACACCAGTCGTCGCGCCGTAAACCGGCATGCCGGCTGCGATCGCATCCTCGACGATGGTACGCGCGATCTTGACGCGCTGCATGCCTATTTCCGAAGCGGAAAGCGCGACCTTTCCGGAACCGATTCTGGCCATCTCGGCAAAGCTGAAAGGCTGGCCGCTGAGTTCGATTCCGGGACGTTCGTGCTTCATGTGCTCATCTCCATGGAGGTGAGACTAAGCGAGCCTCACGTCTGGCGGGATATCCCAAATGCCGAACACATCATGTAATTGTCAGTTCCCGCTCAGCTCATTATCCAGGCAATATAGAGAAGTGCGAGCGCAATGATCCAGAGGGCTACTTTGGCCGAGCGATTATGGCGTGCTTCCGCCTTGCCGATGGCTTCTGCCGTCTGCTCATCGAAGCGCAATCCGTGCTCGCTCATATGCAGAAGCTGGTGGTGGAACTTCTCGGTCTGGGCGGCAATCTCGGGTGCTGCCTCGGCAAGCTTCACAGCCGCCTTCAGCCCGTCCTTGAGATCGGTAACGATGCGCTTCGGACCGAGGTTGTTCTTGATCCAGTCGCCGACGACGGGCTCGGACGCCTTCCACATGTTGAAGCGCGGATTGAGCATGCGCGAGACGCCTTCGACGACGACCATCGTCTTCTGCAGCATCACCAGTTCCGGCCGTGTCTGCATGTCGAAAAGCTCGGTCACCTCGAAAAGCAGCGTCAGCAGCTTGCCCATCGAGATCGTCTCGGCGGGCTGGCCGTGGATCGGCTCCCCGATCGCCCGGATCGCCTGGGCAAAGCTCTCCACATTGTGGTGGCCCGGTACATAGCCGGCTTCGAAATGCACCTGTGCCACCCGGATATAGTCGCGGGTGATGAAGCCGAAGAGGATCTCCGCGAGGAACCGGCGTTCCTTCTTGCCGAGGCGCCCGACTATGCCCATGTCGACGGCAACGATCATGCCATCAGCGTCGACGAAGAGATTGCCGGGATGCATGTCGGCATGGAAGAAACCGTCGCGAAGCGTATGGCGCAGGAAGGACTGGATCAGCGTATCGGCAAGCGCGTTGAGATCGTGGCCGGCAGCCCTTAGGCCCTCGACGTCGGACATTTTCACGCCGTCGATCCACTCCATGGTGATGACGTCGCGGCCGGTGCGCTCCCAGTCCACTTTCGGCACGCGGAAGCCGGGATCCTTCTCGGTATTCTCGGCAATTTCCGAAAGTGCCGCCGCTTCCAGACGCAGGTCCATTTCTACCTTGGTGGTCTGTTCCAGCGTCTTCGTCACCTCGACGGGCCGCAGACGGCGGCTTGCCGGCATGAAGCGTTCCTGCATGTGGGCGACCAGATACATCGCCTCGATATCATGGGCAAAGCGCGCCCTGACACCGGGCCGCACGACCTTGACGGCGACCTTCTTGCGTCCCTGCGGGGTGTCGACCTCGGCCGCATGCACCTGCGCGATCGAGGCCGCCGCAATCGGATCGCCGAAGCTCGCGTAGAGATCCGTGATCGGCCGCCCGAGGGAGCCCTCGATATTGGCCTTGGCGGCGGCCGCCGGGAAAAAGGCCATGCGGTCCTGAAGCTGCGAAAGGTCATCGGCGAAATCGACGCCGACCACATCGGGGCGTGTCGCCAGGAACTGCCCGATTTTTACATAGGACGGCCCAAGCCGCTCGACGGCCTTGGCCAGCCGATCGCTGCGCTTCTGCTGTTTGCTGCGATTGCGCGCAAACATGCCGACAAAAGATTTCGCGAGGCTGACGGAAGGCGGCAGGCCCTCCGAAGGCAGCGCCGAAACGACGCCTTCGCGCACCAGAATCCAGCCGACCCTTGCGAGCCTGAAATATGCCCCGAAAGCACTCATGCGGATCAGAGCTTCCAGCCGGAATGCAGCGCCGCGATGCCGCCGGTATAATTGGTGTAGGTCACGCGCGAGAAGCCGGCCGTGCGGATCATCGCCGCGAAACTCTCCTGGTTCGGAAACTTGCGGATCGACTCGACGAGATACTGATAGGGTTCTGCATCGCCGGTGATCGCCTTGCCGAATTTCGGAATGGCATTGAAGGACCAGGCGTCATAGACCTTGTCGAGAACGGGCAGGTCCACTTCCGAAAATTCCAGCACCAACAGCCGGCCGCCGCGCTTCAGCACGCGATAGGCTTCCGATAGCGCCACCTCGATGCGCGGCACGTTGCGGATGCCGAAGGCGATCGTATAGGCATCGAAACTGCCGGCTTCGAAGGGAAGATCCTCGGCATTGGCTTCGATGAAGGTCAGATTGTCCGAAAGCTTCTTCTTTTCCGCCCGCTCGGCGCCGACGCCGAGCATCGAGCCGTTGATGTCGAGCACCGTCGCATGCGCCTGGCGGTCGGAGGCTTCGACGATCCGGAAGGCGATATCGCCAGTACCGCCGGCGACGTCGAGCACCTTGTAGCCCGGCTCCTTGCGCGGGTTGAGCGCTGCGATCATCGCGTCTTTCCAGACGCGGTGCATACCCATGGACATGACGTCGTTCATGATGTCGTAGCGCTTGGCGACCTTGTGGAAGACCTCGTTGACGAGGCCCTGCTTCTCACCGGTCGGCACTTCGCGGAAGCCGTAGGAGGTTTCCATGCCGCCATCGGCGGAGGTCCGGCTGTCTGACATCAAGCTACTCCGTTTACGTCAAGAATTCGGCGCGGCGACCATAGCGAAAGCCAGGGCACGGCGCTATCTGTGGGCCACGGTCCGCCCGCGGCACGTTGGCGCTATAGCGCACATCGCAGGCGGTTGAAACACGTTAGACATAGATGGGTTAAGATGCCGGAATTGCCAGAAGTCGAAACGGTAAAGCGCGGCCTGACGCCCGCAATGGAAGGCGCGCACATCGAAAGGCTGGAATTGCGCCGCGGGGATCTGCGGTTTCCTTTCCCGCCGGATTTCGAAAGCCAGGTTTCCGGCCGCACGATCATCGGCCTTGGGCGGCGGGCCAAATATCTGCTGATCGATCTCGACAGCGGCAAGACGATCATCTCCCACCTCGGCATGTCCGGTTCTTTCCGGATCGAGGAGGGGGCGCTTGCGGCCACACCGGGCGATTTCCATCACGAACGCTCGAAGGACGAGAAGCACGACCACGCCATCTTCCATCTGCAAGTCGAAGGTGGTGCGCGCCGCGTCATCTATAATGATCCGCGCCGCTTCGGCTTCATGGATATTGCCGACCGCTCCGAACTCGACATCAATCCTTTCCTGTTCGGCCTGGGACCGGAACCCACAGGCAATGAATTGTCGGCGGCCTATCTGGCCGAACGGTTCGACGGCAAGGCGCAGCCGCTGAAGAGCGCGTTGCTGGACCAGAAGAACATTGCCGGGTTGGGCAACATATATGTCTGCGAGGCGCTCTGGCGGGCGCATCTGTTGCCGACACGCGCGGCCGGCACGCTGGTGACGAAAACGGGCAAGCCGAAGGAAGCGCTGAACCTTTTGGTCAGTTGCATTCGTGATGTCATCGCGGATGCGATCGCCGCCGGTGGATCCTCGTTGCGCGACCATATTCAGACGGATGGTTCGCTTGGTTATTTCCAGCATTCCTTTTCCGTCTATGATCGCGAAGGTCTAACTTGCCGCACGCCGGGCTGTGGCGGTACGGTCTCGCGCATCGTGCAGGCTGGCCGGTCCACCTTCTATTGCGCCACTTGCCAAAGATGAGGCCAGAAACAGGAGAGCGTCATGGCTTATGAGACCCTTGTCGTCGAGACCCGAGGCAATGTCGGCATGATCACGCTGAACCGGCCGCAGGCGCTGAATGCGCTGAATTCGACCGTGCTCAAGGAGTTGAAACTGGCCTATGCGGGTTTTCACGCGGATGAGGCGATAGGCGCGATCGTGCTGACTGGTTCCGAGCGTGCCTTTGCCGCCGGCGCCGATATCAAGGAAATGCAGCCGCTCGATTTTGCCGAAGTCTATAAGAGCGATTTCATTAGCGGCTGGGACGAGGTTGCCAAGGCGCGCAAGCCGATCATTGCGGCCGTCAGCGGGTTCGCGCTCGGTGGCGGGTGCGAGCTCGCCATGCTTTGCGATTTCATCATCGCCTCCGAGACGGCAAAGTTCGGCCAGCCGGAGATCACCCTCGGTGTCATTCCCGGCATCGGCGGCTCGCAACGCCTGACACGGGCGGTCGGCAAGGCAAAGGCGATGGACCTGATCCTGACCGGTCGCATGATGGATGCGGCCGAAGCCGAGCGCGCAGGACTCGTTTCACGTGTGGTGGCGCCGGACCGGCTGCTCGACGAGGCGCTGGAGGCAGCTGCCAAGATCGCATCGATGTCCCGTCCTTCCGTGCTGATGGCAAAGGAGGCGGTCAGCCGCGCCTTCGAAACCACGCTGGAGGAAGGGCTGCGTTTCGAGCGCCGCCTCTTCCAGAGCCTCTTTGCGACCGAGGACCAGAAAGAGGGCATGGCCGCCTTCATCGAAAAGCGCAAACCGGACTTCAAGAACAGGTGAGCATATGGCGCCCGGAAAGGGACTTTTCCTTGAAAATGCGCGTTGACGTGGGTCAGCTTTAGAGTTATATGCCCGCCCACGGTTCGGAAAGCCGCTCAGGTTTTCCGCTAATGCTCCCGTATTGCTGAATTGAGTGGCCGCAGGGCCAGCGCGGCAATGGCGGAGTTTGTTCGAATTCTTGAGAGAGGCATCCATGGCCAATACAACTTCGGCGAAAAAGGCGACCCGCAAGATCGCACGCCGCACTGCAGTCAACAAGGCTCGCCGTTCGCGCGTTCGTACCTACGTTCGCCAGGTCGAAGAGGCACTCGCCGCCGGTGATGCCGCCAAGGCAAAGGAAGCCTTCCTCGCCGCCGAGCCCGAGCTGGCACGCGCCGCAAGCAAGGGCGTCCTTCACGCCAACACGGCATCGCGCAAGATCTCGCGCCTTGCTGCTCGCGTGAAGACTCTGTCGACCGCTGCAACGGCATAAATATCTCGTTAACATATTGCTCGTTATGATTAGCCCGGTAATTTTACCGGGCTTTTTCGATTCCGCGTCCTGCAACTCTTATAGTTAATCTGGCGACGATTTCGTGTCAGAGGCATGACAGGAAAAATTGTTTAAAAACAATGCCTTACGCAAGGATGTTCTAGGCTCTTGCGACTCTGGTCACGCCGGCTACGGCCCGGAATGAGTCAAGAGGATTTTTTCTTTTTTCTTTTTTTGCGTGTCCAAAATAGCCCAGTTGAGGAATCTCCTTGATTCAACAGCGATTCTTTTTTGGTAGGGGTGGGGCGCCCTAAGGGGGCCGCCGGAGTCAATGGCCGGCTGTTAATTTTGCGTAAAATTCATCGTTGATCTTGGCTTTTGATCCTGCCTAAATGGCTCTCAGCAAAGGGCGCGGACATCACCTGCAGAAGTCAGTCCAAACTGCCACGTCGGCAGGATGATGACGCTGTGTCACTTGCAACGGAGCGGACAGCTTCCGTTTTCTCACGCACCTGACGGCATTTTACCGTGACGTGGCTGTCGCGGGAAGGGTCGTTTTGTGCTCTCCGAGGCCACACGTTTTGCGTGAGGTCAGGAGAAGGGCAGGGGATAGAGTAACATTGCGTTCGGGCTGGCAGGCGAAAAACGAGGATCGGCTGCCATCCTGACAAGGAGAATTCGTGACGGCTGTCGCATGACCGCGGCAACCGCATAGGCTCCTTGTCGGTCCTGGAAACGGGACAGTGTTTGCGTGAACCGGCAGGCAGATGGCTCATGAGGGTGCCGTCGGCTTTGTCAAAGCGGGGAATGATCGGGCGGCTGTTAGAAAATGACCGCCCGAGGAAATGAAAGGCGGCATTATGCAGATGAATTCGATGACGACGGGTGCGCTGGATAACGGGGAAGCTGCATCGCAGTCTTTCGGTTCCATTCACCTGGGCGCGAAGGAAGAAAAGGCGGAAATGAAGCATGGCGTACTCTTCGACCGCGTCAGCGCGCGTCTGAAGGCGAAGGTCGGTCCTGACGTTTATGCAAGCTGGTTTGCCCGGCTCAAGCTTCATTCGGTTTCCAAGAGCGTTGTTCGTCTTACGGTTCCCACGACCTTTCTGAAGTCGTGGATCAACAACCGTTATCTCGATCTCATCGTCAGCCTGTTCCAGGCTGAAGATCCTGAAATTCTGAAGGTTGAAATCCTGGTGCGCACGGCAACGCGTACCGGTACGAAGGCATTGGACGAGGCGGTCAGCGTCGAGCCGGCTGCCCAGCCGACCCAGCTTCGCCGTCCGGCATCGGCCCAGCCGGCGGGGCAGATCGTCCAGCAGGCGGTTTCCGCCGCAGCTTCGGCACGTCCGGCAAGCGTCGGTTCGCCGCTCTTCGGCTCGCCGCTGGATTCGCGCTTCACTTTCGACACCTTCGTCGAAGGCAGCTCCAACCGGGTGGCGCTCGCTGCCGCGAAGACCATTGCCGAAGCAGGTCAGGGCGCTGTGCGCTTCAACCCGCTCTTCGTGCATTCGACTGTCGGTCTCGGCAAGACGCATCTCCTGCAGGCGATCGCAAATGCCGCCGTGCAGAACCCGCGTGGCCTGCGCGTCGTCTATCTGACGGCTGAATATTTCATGTGGCGTTTCGCGACCGCGATCCGCGACAATGATGCGCTGACGCTGAAGGACTCGCTGCGCAACATCGACCTTCTCATCATCGATGACATGCAGTTCCTGCAGGGCAAGATGATCCAGCACGAGTTCTGCCACCTGCTTAACATGCTGCTCGACAGCGCCAAGCAGGTCGTCGTCGCAGCCGACCGAGCGCCGTGGGAGCTGGAATCCCTCGATCCGCGCGTGCGTTCGCGTCTGCAGGGCGGCGTTGCGATCGAACTCGACGGACCTGACTACGAGATGCGTCTTGAAATCCTCAAGCGCCGTCTGACCGCTGCCCGTCTGGAAGATCCGTCGCTGGAAATCCCGGCCGAGCTGATGCAGCATGTTGCCCGCAACATCACGGCAAGCGGCCGCGAGCTGGAAGGCGCCTTCAACCAGCTGGTCTTCCGCCGTTCCTTCGAGCCGAACCTGTCGATCGAGCGCGTGGATGAGCTTCTGGCCCATCTCGTTGGCTCCGGCGAGCCGCGTCGTGTGCGTATCGAGGACATCCAGCGGATCGTGGCGCGCCACTACAATGTCTCGCGCCAGGAACTGGTCTCGAACCGCCGCACGCGTGTCATCGTCAAGCCGCGCCAGATCGCCATGTATCTGTCGAAGACGCTGACGCCGCGCTCCTTCCCGGAAATCGGCCGCCGCTTCGGCGGGCGTGACCACACGACGGTTCTGCACGCCGTCCGCAAGATCGAGGAGCTGATCTCGGAAGATACCAAGCTTTCGCATGAGATCGAACTTCTGAAGCGTCTCATCAACGAATAAGCGGTGCATTGTCACTGCAATCGTACAGCCGGGAGCGATCCCGGCTGTTTTCTTTTATAAGCATTTCATTCTATACAGCCTCCAAATAGAAAATGCGCCGGCGACGAACGCCGGTGTTCGGGAGGACAGCAATGAGTTTTGAGAGAATTGCCGTGATCGGCCTTGGCAAGGTCGGACGGCTGGCGGCGACGCTTTTGCATGAGGGCGGCTTCGAGGTCATCGGTGTCGATGCGCAGCTGCCCGTGGGAGACCTGCCCTTCAAATGCCGGGCCGGCGACGTTACCGATGCCTCCGTCATCGGTGAATTGCTGGGAAGCGTGGAAGCTGTGCTCTCCTGCCTGCCCTATCATCTGAACATCGAGCTGGCGCGCGCCGCCCACCTCGCCGGCATCCACTATTTCGACCTGACCGAGGATGTGCCGACCACCAATTTCATCATCGAGCTTTCCAGGACCGCCCGCGGCCTGATGGCGCCGCAATGCGGCCTGGCACCCGGCTTCGTCGGCATCGTCGGCGCAAGCCTTGCCGACGGCTTCGACCGTTGCCGTTCGATCCGCATGCGCGTCGGCGCCTTGCCGCAGCATCCGACCGGGCTGCTCGGCTATGCCTTCAACTGGTCACCCGAAGGGGTGGTCAATGAATATCTCAATGACTGCGAGGTTATCGAGGGTGGCGTGCGCAAGCTCGTCTCGCCGATGGAATGGCACGAAACGATCTATGTCGGCGGCGTCAAGCTGGAGGCGTTCACCACATCGGGCGGCCTCGGAACCATGTGTGACACCATGCTCGGCAAGGTCGACAATCTCGACTACAAGACCATGCGCTATCCCGGCCATATGGAGCTGATGAACTTCTTCTTCCACGAACTGTTGATGCGCGACCGCCGCCAGCTTGCCGGCGAGATCCTGACGAATGCCAAGCCGCCTGTCGATGACGATGTCGTCTATGTGCATGTCGCGGCCGAAGGCACTGTTCACGGCGCTCTGCGCCGCAAGGAGTTCGTGCGTGCCTATTATCCGATCGAGATCGCCGGCGCGCGCCGTACGGCGATTGCCTGGACGACCTCGGCATCGGTCGTCGCCGTCATCGAGATGGTCCGCGACGGCCTGCTGCCGGCAAGCGGCTTCCTGCACCAGGAACACATCCCGCTGGATATGTTCCTGAAGACGCCAACGGGCAGCCTGTTCAAGGCAGGCGCGACGAGCCGGGATCAAAGCAATTCCGGCACAGGCGTTCCGCGGTTCGCGTGAAAGGCTTCAGCAGGCGAGATCGGCGACGACGGAATCGAGGATCAGCATACCCGCCGGCGTGCAGCGCAGGCGGGAATTGCCGATCCGTTCGATGAAGCCGTGTTCCAGCAGAAACTGCTCGCGCTTCGGGTCAGGATCGCGGCCGGACAGCTGCTGCCACCGTGCGAGATCGACGCCCTCCTTGAGCCGCAGCCCCATCAGCAGAAGCTCATCGGACTGTTCCTCGAAGCCGAGGCGTTCCTCGTCGAGAATGCCGTGGCCGTCGCGCTCGACAAGATCCAGCCACGCTTCCGGCTTGCGCTCGGTTGCGGTTGCGATCTTTTCCGCGCCCCGCGTCAGGCGGCCGTGCGCGCCGGGGCCGATGCCGGCATAGTCGCCGTAGCGCCAGTAGGTGAGATTGTGTCGGCTCTCGGCGCCGGGCCGGGCATGATTGGACACTTCATAGGCCGGCAGCCCTTCACGCTCGGTGATTTCCTGCGTCGCCTCATAGAGTGCGGCTGACTGATCTCCATCCGGCACGACAAGCTTGCCGGCTTTGTGCAGACCATAGAAAGGTGTGCCTTCCTCGATGGTCAACTGGTAGAGCGAAAGGTGATCGACTGCATAGGAGATCGCCTCCTTCAGCTCGCGGTCCCATTCCTCCACGGTCTGGTTCGGCCGCGCATAGATGAGGTCGAAGGACATGCGCGGGAAGATCTCACGCGCAAGCTTGATAGCCTTCAGCGCATCGGCAACGTCATGCAACCGGCCGAGAAACTTGAGGTCTCGGTCGTTCAGCGCCTGCACGCCGAGTGAGACACGGTTGACGCCGGCGGCACGATAGCCACGGAAACGCTCGGCTTCGACGCTGGAGGGATTGGCCTCCATGGTGATTTCGATGCCGTCAGGCACATGCCAGTGCCGTGAGATCCCATCAAGGATCGCATCGACCGTTTCCGGCTTCATCAGCGACGGCGTGCCGCCGCCGAGGAAGATGCTGGTCACCGTCTTCGGCCCGCTCATCAGGCGGGCATTGGCAATCTCTTTCAGGAAGGCCGCGACATAGCGCTCCTGATCAACAGGCTGATGCCGGACATGGCTGTTGAAATCGCAGTAAGGGCACTTCGCCGCGCAGAAAGGCCAATGCACATAGATCCCGAAACCTGGATCACCGGTATCGGGCAAAAGCTCTGCATCGCGCGGCAGCACAGGCGAATTGATCATGTTCAAAATGCAGCCTTATGCTTCCAGGCAGGTTTCGACGAAGAGCTTGAACGCCCGCGCACGGTGCGACAGCGCCTGCGGCTTGCCGATGCTCCAGCCGTGTTTTTGTTCCGCGCTCATCTCGCCGAAGGTCAGCTCGTAACCCTCCGGCTGGAAGATCGGATCATAACCGAAGCCCTGCATTCCGCGCGGCGGCCAGGCAACGGTGCCTTCCACTTCGCCGCGGAAAAGCTCGGTATGGCCATCCGGCCAGGCAAGGCAGAGCACGCTGACGAAACGCGCCGTGCGCTGCTCGGGCTTGGTGGCGCCGGCCTCTTCCAGGGCCTTCTCGACCTTTTCCATGGCCATGTTGAAATCGCGGGTGCCGTTGCCGGTCTCGGCCCAGTCGGCGGTGTAGACGCCCGGATCACCGCCGAGCGCATCGACGACGAGGCCGGAATCGTCCGAAAGCGCCGGCAGGCCGGAGGCCTGCGCCGAGGCAAGCGCCTTGATCGTCGCATTTTCCTCGAAGGTCGTGCCGGTTTCCTTTGGCTCGATGAAATTGAGTTCGGCCGCTGATTTCGCGGTGAAACCGAGTGGTCCGATCAGATCCTGGATTTCGCGGATCTTGCCCTGGTTATGGCTGGCAACGACAATGGTCTTGGTTTCGAGCTTACGCATAAAATATCCTTATTCCATGCCCCAGATTTTCGCCTCCGCGCATTCCAGGCTGTTGCCATGCGGATCGCGGAAATAAAATGATCGACCGCCCTGCGGCCAGTGAACTTCGGATTCGATGGCGATGCCGGCCGCTTTCAGTTTGCCCGTCATTGCATCGAGATTGTCTCCCGAAACCCGGAAACAGGCATGGCCCTTTCCAGCAGTGCCATGCGGCGGAACCTGAAGGCTGTCAGGTGCCGGCGCCTTTACCGTTTCCTCCGGGTTGAAGATCAGCAGCACGCCTACTCCACAACGGAAGAACACATGGCGGTTACCTGAACGCGCGATCTTCTCCAGGCCCAGCACGTTTCCATAAAAGGCCTCGGCCGCGTCCAGATCGGTTGCGTAGAGTGCCGTTTCAAGAATGCCCTCGATCGGGTGCGCCATTGCCTGCCTCTTGTCCGGCCTTGCCCCCGCAGACAGGGACAAGGAAATTCGTCTTTACAGCCTTACGGCCTAAGCGGCAGCCTCAGGCGATCGCCTGCTTCTGCAAGTCCACCAGCTCGGCAATACCTGTCTTGGCAAGACCCATCAGGGAGGCGAATTCCGCTTCACTGAAAGGCGTGCCTTCCGCCGTACCCTGGATCTCGACGATGCCGCCGGCACCCGTCATGACGAAATTGGCATCGGTTTCGGCCGAGGAATCCTCGAGATAGTCGAGGTCGATGACCGGCTGGTTGGCGAAGATGCCGCAGGAAATCGCCGCGACATGATCCTTCAGCACACGATCGACCTTGATCATGTTGCGGGTTTCCATCCAGCGCAGGCAGTCGTAGAGCGCGATCCAGCCGCCGGTGATCGAGGCAGTGCGCGTGCCGCCATCCGCCTGGATGACGTCACAATCGAGCGTGATCTGGCGTTCGCCGAGCGCGGTCAGGTCGACCACGGCGCGCAGCGAGCGGCCGATCAGGCGCTGAATTTCCTGCGTGCGACCACCCTGCTTGCCGGTAGCGGCTTCACGCTTCATCCGTTCGCCGGTTGCGCGCGGCAGCATGCCGTATTCGGCGGTAACCCAGCCCTTGCCGGTATTGCGCAGCCATGGCGGCGTCTTGTCTTCCAGGCTTGCGGTGCAGAGAACGTGCGTATCGCCAAACTTGACCAGGCAGGAGCCTTCAGCATGCTTGGAAAAATTGCGCTCGAAGGAGACCTTGCGCATCTGGTCTGTTTTTCTGCCTGAAGGCCGCATTCTCTTCTCCTGAAACATGATGCCGAAAAGCGCAAGCGGCTCCCGGCATTGTCATGCTTGCGTTATATCATCGCCCGCTTCTACGATTGGCGGCGCTCATTTGCAAATTCCCTTTTGCCACGCCGGTGAGTTTGGCTATATTTCCCTGACATCATTCGGGTACGGGTACGGAAAGTTCATGAGCCACAGGTCGACATCAATCTCGGATGCCGTTGCTGCGCTGGATGAACGATCGAAGGAAATCTTCCGGCGCATCGTCGAAGGCTATCTGGAACATGGCGAGCCTCTGGGCTCTCGCAATCTCTCGCGTCTCCTGCCCATGTCGCTGTCGCCGGCCTCCGTGCGCAATGTCATGAGCGACCTGGAGGAGCTCGGGCTCATCTATTCTCCGCATGTCAGCGCCGGCCGCCTGCCGACGCAGGTGGGGCTGCGTTTCTTCGTCGATGCCTTCATGCAGGTCGGTGACCTCTCCGTCGAGGAGCGTGCCAGCATCGACCGTCAGGTGCGGGCCGAAAGCCGCGACAATCCGGTGGAATCGATGATGAACGAGGCAAGCCGCATGCTCTCGGGCATATCGCGCGGCGCCGGCCTCGTCATCACCTCCAAGAGCGACCCGGTCTTGAAACATGTGGAGTTCATTCGCCTGGAGCCTACCAAGGCACTCGCGGTGCTGGTCGGCGATCACGATCAGGTGGAAAACCGTATCATCGAATTGCCTGCCGGCGTCACCTCTTCGCAGCTCACCGAAGCCGCGAATTTCCTGAATGCCCACATGACCGGGCAGACTCTGCCGGAACTGCGTGTGCAGCTGAGCCGGTTGAAGGAAGACGTTCGCCATGAGCTCGATGCGCTGTCGCAGGATCTCGTGGAGCGCGGCATCGCCGTCTGGGCCGGCAGTCCTGACGAGACGAAGCCGGCACAGCTCATCATCCGCGGCCGCGCCAACCTGCTCGAAGGTGTCGGTGGCGCAGAAGATCTCGACCGGCTGCGTCTTCTCTTCGACGATCTGGAAAAGAAGGACAGCCTGCTCGAACTCCTGAACCTTGCCGAGAGCGGGCCGGGTGTGCGCATTTTCATCGGCTCGGAGAACAAGCTGTTTTCGCTGTCGGGTTCGTCCTTGATCGTCGCGCCCTACCGCGATGACGACGACCGTATCGTCGGCGCTGTCGGTGTCATCGGCCCGACGAGGCTGAATTACTCCCGTATCGTGCCGATGGTGGATTATACCGCCCAGCTCGTTTCGCGCCTGTCGCGCGGCTCCCTCTGACCTTGCGCGAAACCGGCCGAATTTCAGGTTCTTCGTCACGCAGACTTGATTTTTTCCGGCCAAACATCGATATCGGGCGCATCTGAGAATATACGAACCGGAGACCGTCATGACCGATGAAACGACGCAGAACGGACCTGACGCAGCTACGGCGGAAGCCGCAGCCGACGCTGCCGCAAACGTCGAGAACGAAGCCGTCAACGGAGCTGCTGCGAACGAGCCGGATCCGCTTGAGCTTCTGAAGGCTGAAAATGCCGAGCTGCGCGACCGCTACCTGCGGCTTGCCGCCGAAATGGACAATCTGCGCCGCCGTACGGAGCGCGAAGTCAAGGATGCAAAGTCATATTCCGTCGCAGGCTTTGCCCGCGACATGCTGGCTGTTTCAGACAACCTGCGCCGCGCGCTCGATGCCATTCCCGCTGAAGCGAAGGAATCGGCTGATACCGGCCTGACGACGCTGATCGAGGGCGTTGAGATGACCGAGCGTTCCATGCTCTCGGCTCTCGAGCGCCACGGCGTCCGCAAGCTGGAGCCGGTCGGTCAGAAATTCGACCCGAACTTTCATCAGGCGATGTTCGAAGTTCCCAACACCGAAGTGCCGAACAACACGGTCGTTCAGGTCGTGCAGGCCGGCTTCTCGATCGGCGAGCGTGTACTGCGCCCGGCCATGGTCGGTGTCGCCAAGGGTGGTCCGAAGCTCGTCGAAGCCGAGGCTAACTCGGTGCTGGACGAGAAGGACGCCTGAGACATCGGAACGTCTGACAATTGAAAAAGGCCGCATCAGCGGCCTTTTTTTAGTCGGATGTGCGCAGATCAGATCCGCGCAAAACGCTCGACCAAAAGATCGAAGAAGCCATCGGCATCAACATGGCGCATCACCGTCGCGTTGCGCTTGCGATCGGTCACATGCCACCAGTCGACGACCGTCATGCCGACGGTCAGTTCCGATTTCACCTCGATCTCGACATTGCAGTTCCGGCCCTTGAAAAGTTCCGGCTTCAGCAGGTAGGCGACTGTCGTCGGGTCGTGCAGCGGGCCGCCGTCCGAGCCGTATTTCTCAATGTCGAAGCGCTCGAAGAATTCCAGCATCTCCACCATCGCCCTGGCGGGCGCGGTGCCGATATCGGCCATGCGCTTCACGCGGTCCTTGCGGGTCAGCAGCTGGTGCGTCACGTCAAGCGGCATCATGACGACGGGTACGCCCGAGCGAACGACGATATCGGCTGCTTCGGGGTCGACATAGATGTTGAATTCGGCAGCCGGCGTGATGTTGCCGCCTTCGAAGAAACCGCCGCCCATCATGACGAGTTCGCGGATGCGCGGGATGATATCGGGCGCTTTCTGGAAGGCGAGCGCGATATTGGTGAGCGGTCCGAGCGTGCAGAGCGTGACCGCTCCATCAGGCTCGCGTCGCAGCGTTTCGATGATGAAATCGACGGCGTGCTGCGTCTGCAGCGGCATCGTCGGCTCTGGCAGGGTCGGGCCGTCGAGGCCGGTCTTGCCATGCACGTGCTCTGCGGTCACCAGCGCGCGGGCGATAGGCCGGTCGGCTCCGGCAAACACCTTGACGTCGGTCCGCTCGCACAGCTCGCAGATAATGCGCGCATTGCGGCTCGTCAGTGACAGCGGCACGTTGCCGGCAACGGTGGTGATGCCCAACACCTCAAGCTCTTCGTGGCTGCCGAAGGCCAGCATGATCGCGGCAGCATCGTCCTGGCCGGGGTCGGTGTCGATAATGATCTTTCTCTGTTCTGCCATCCGGGTAGTTCCATCCTCCGGTGCACGCCGCGCAGACATGCATCTTCATTTTGCCTTCAGTTTACCGTCGCAAATCAGCACATCGCGCCGGAGCATGTTTTGATGCGGGGCGGAGCATCCTTTGTCAAGGAAACCTCCCTGTGCGGCTTTACCTTAAAATGCGGGAGGCGGCAGCGTCGGCCGTTACGCCTTGCAGCAGGCGAACGGCATCCCCATATTAGCGGTACCCGGATGCTGCATGTGAGGTCCGGAGAGGTCGCTTGCATCAAGGACTTTGGAAGATGAGCCGCATCACCCCTTTCGCCAGCCCGCTGCTTCTGGGCTTCGACGCCATGGAAAAGACGCTCGAGCGGATTTCCAAGGCGAGCGACGGTTATCCACCCTACAATATCGAACGTATCGCTGCAGGCCATGACGCGCCTGAGCGTCTGCGCATCACGCTTGCCGTTGCCGGTTTCAGCGAAGAAGAGCTTGATGTTTCCACCGAGGAAAACCAGCTTCTCATCCGCGGTCGGCAGATCGATCAAGGCGACCGCGACTATCTCTATCGTGGCATTGCCGCCAGGCAGTTCCAGCGCACATTCGTTCTCGCCGATGGCATGCAGGTTCTGGGCGCAAGCCTCAGGAACGGTCTGCTCTCGGTTGATCTAATTCGCCCGGAACCGGCGCGCATGATCAAGAAAATTAACATTTCGGTCTCACAGTAGGACAACGGTTTGTTGAGCCGTTGGTCCCTTCTCCCGGAGGAACAGGAATGTTGATGAAAGAAGCCACGTCGCGTTTGACCAAGTCCGAACTTGCCGGCATCGGCAATGGTGAGGTCGCCTATATCCGTAAAATCCGCACCGAAGAGGTTGCCAGGTGCTTTCCCGAGGCTCCGGATATCGATCCGAGCGTCGATCTCTGGGCACTGTTCGGCGCCGATGGTACGCCGATTCTCCTGACGGACAATCGCTCCAGCACCTTCTTCAAGGCTGCCGAAGACGAGCTGAAGACGGTCAGCCTGCATTGATCGAAACCGGCCTGCCCGCATGGCTGGCCGGCAGATGCATGTGTCAGGAATTGTAGTGGGCTATGCGAGGGACTGACGACAGCCCCTTGCCCACGCGTAAGCTGCCTTGCAGCGTTTTCCCATTCTCAGAAATCACGTCCGGCGGTTCCGTTATCGGCAGCGCTGTAAGCGCATACCTGCCTGGAAAGATCAGACGCGCTTGAAGGTCAGATAGGCCGAAGAGCGGCCTTCGCGGCGGGCCTTGGCCTCATAGCGCGTGCTCGGCCAGCCTTCGTAGGGCGTCAGCCAGTCGGCGGCATTTTCAGCCATCCATTCGAAGCCACCGTGGTCGCGGCATTTCAGCAGCGTCCAGTTCACATAGGTGTCGATATCGGAGGCAAAGCAGAAGAGCCCGCCGGGCTTCAGCACGCGATGAAAACGGTCGAGATTGGTCTTCGAGACGAAGCGCCGTTTCCAGTGCTTCCGCTTTGGCCAGGGATCCGGATAGAGCAGGTCGATCTGGTCAAGACAGTGGTCGGGAAGCCAGTCGAGCAGCTGCGTTGCGTCGTCGTTGTAAACGCGCACATTATGGGCACCCGTCTCGTCGACACGCGCCAGCAGCTTCTGCATGGAATTGACGAAAGGCTCGACGCCGATGAAACCGGTGGAGGGAAGTTCGAGCGCGCGGTGGATCAGATGCTCGCCACCGCCGAAGCCGATTTCCAGCCGCAATCTTTCGACCGGAACCGCAAAAAGGCTCTTCAGCGGCTCCGGGGGAGCCGCTGAAAGGTCGATAATGAAAGCCGGGAGCAGGGTAGCGAGCCTGTCGGCCTGCTGCTCGCGCAGGGCCTTGCCCTTGCGGCGACCGAAAAAGGCTTCGGTCGCTCGGCCCCGGCGTTCCATATCCGTCATGCAGCAGCCTTGGTCTTGATCGCGTCCTTGAGGCCCTTCACGAGATCCGTGCGCTCCCAGGAGAACGAGCCGTCGCGACCTGCCTTGCGGCCGAAATGGCCGTAAGCGGAGGTCTTGGCATAGATCGGCTTGTTGAGGTCGAGATGACGGCGGATGCCCGACGGCGACAGGTCCATGTTCTGGCGGATCGCAGCTTCGACCTGGTCTTCGGAAACGCCCTTGCCTGTGCCGTGGAGGTCGACATAGATCGACAGCGGCTGTGCGACGCCGATAGCGTAGGACAGCTGGATCGTGCAGCGGTCGGCAAGGCCGGCAGCCACGACGTTCTTGGCGAGGTAGCGGGCAGCATAGGCGGCCGAACGGTCGACCTTGGTCGTGTCCTTGCCAGAGAATGCACCGCCACCATGCGGAGCAGCGCCGCCATAGGTGTCGACGATGATCTTGCGGCCGGTAAGGCCGGCGTCACCATCCGGGCCGCCGATGACGAATTTGCCGGTGGGGTTGATGTACCACTTGCAATCGTCGGCGATCTTCAGCTCGCCGAGGGCTTCGCGGATATAAGGCTCGACGACGTCGCGAACCTTCTTGGAATCCCAGCTGTCGTCGAGATGCTGGGTGGAGAGAACGATCGAGGTTGCCTCGGCCGGCTTGCCGTCGACATAGCGTACGGTGACCTGGCTCTTGGCGTCGGGGCCGAGCTTGGCGACTTCGCCCTCGCCCTTCTTGCGGGCGACAGCGAGCAGCTGCAGGATCTTGTGCGAATAGTAGATCGGAGCCGGCATGAGATCCGGCGTTTCCTTGCAGGCGTAGCCGAACATGATGCCCTGGTCGCCGGCACCTTCGTCACCCTGCTGGTCTGCGGCGCTGTCGACGCCCTGAGCGATGTCGGCGGACTGCGAATGCAGCAGCACGTCGATCTTGGCCTTCTTCCAATGGAAGCCGTCCTGCTCGTAACCGATATCCTTGATGGCACGGCGAGCGGCAGCCTTGAACTTCGACGGGTTGATGACGTCGTTGCCGTCCTTGTCCTTCTTCATCAGGCTCGGCGGCAGGCGAACTTCGCCAGCGATGACGACGCGGTTGGTCGTCGCGAGGGTTTCGCAGGCAATGCGCACGCCCCACGGATTGACGCCGGTCTTCGCCGCTTCGCGGTACACCAGATCGACGATCTCGTCGGAGATGCGGTCACACACCTTGTCCGGGTGACCTTCGGCAACAGATTCGCTGGTAAAGAGATAATTCGCGCGCATTCCGGGATTCCCCTCAAAGAACAAAAGCGGCTTAGTAGGTACTCACTTCGCGTCGCGATGACAAGCACAGAAGGACATAAATATATCTTTATATCTTAGGTGAAGTGACAAATTTTGCCCCAAAAATGCAAAAAGGCGGCCTTTTGAGCCGCCTTGAGCTTTCCGAGCGCGGGGGACGCTCAGTCGGAGTCTGCTTCCGCAGCCAGTGCCTTCACCAGTTCGACGACCTTGCGGCGAACCTTGGGATCGGTGATTTTCACAAATGCGCGGTTGAGTTGAAGCCCTTCCGAAGAAGAGAGGAAGTCAACGACGTAGTTCGAGCTCGAGGCTTCCGACATGCCGGTCAGGGCGCCGGTATGTTCGCCTGGAGCGTCTTCGAAGAAGAAGGAAACGGGGACGTTGAGGATACTCGAAATATTCTGCAGGCGGCTGGCGCCAACACGGTTGGTGCCCTTCTCGTATTTCTGGATCTGCTGAAAGGTAATGCCGAGGCTTTCCCCCAGTTTCTCCTGACTCATACCCAGCATTGTACGGCGAAGTCGAATACGGCTACCGACGTGAATGTCGATAGGATTCGGCTTCTTCTTATTTTCAATCATGGTCGTGCCCTAGCAAAGAAAAATTCAACCTTGTTCTAACCGGCATGCCCTGACCCCATTCCGTAACGCAACGTTGCAAGTCGCGATAACCCACCCTGAAGCATACGTTACTAACGCCGATTGCTGCCACTATGCAATTTTAGGGGTTTTTGGTCAATTCAACCTGAAAATAAAACCCCTGCGTGAAATTAGCGCAATGCCGAGCAGTAACGTTTCAGTCAACCAGAAGTACGTTTGATGCGGATATGTTCCGCGGTTATCTCCTGATGTACCATCAAGGGTTGCGTCTATGAAGCCCGTTTCGTTTAATTTTAGACCTGAAACGATTTCTCCTCGCGCGTCTACAACCGCCGAAATTCCGCTATTGGCATCGCGAATCAGGGGCAGGCCGGTCTCAACCGCGCGTACACGTGCCTGCTGAAAATGCTGATAGGGGCCGGGTGTCGAGCCGAACCAACTGTCATTCGTGATGTTGAGAATGGCATTCGCCAGGCCGATGTCGCCCGTCATTTCGTCCGGGAAAATGATCTCGTAGCAGACGAGCGGATAGAATTTCAGGCCACCCGGAAGCTCGAGCAGGTGACGGCTGGCAGCAGCCGAAAATCCGCCCGGCATCTCCACGACATTCTGGACGCCGAGTTCGTTCAGCATGTCCTCGAAGGGAAGATATTCGCCGAAGGGAACGAGATGCACCTTGTCGGAGGCGGCGACGATCTGCCCGCGCCCGTCGATCACGTAGATCGAATTATAATAGCGGGTGGGATAACCCGGTCCAATCTCCTCGGCTCGCACGGCCCCTGCAATCAGTGTCTGATTGTCGTCGAGCGTGTCGGCAATCCGCGTCAGCGCATCCTGATTGTCGGTAAGAATGAAGGGGATCGATGTTTCAGGCCAGACGATGATATCGGGCTTCTTGCCGCCATCCTTCGGCGCCTCCGCCGAAAGCTTCAGATGCGCTTCGAAGATCGCTTCGCGATCGGCATCGTTGTCCATCTTGGCGGACTGGTCGATCGATGGCTGCACCAGACGCACGACGGGACGCTTGTCCTCGGGCAACACCGCGGGCTTTGGCACGACATAGAGAATATAGGCGCCATATCCGAGATGCGCCGCAAACAGCAGGGCGGCGAGGCTGACGCCGAGTTTTGCGCCCTGTCGGGTTCCGATCAGGGCAGGGGCGGCAAAAACGAAGACCGAAAGCGCCGTCACCCCCATCGTGCCGATCACATGGACGGACTGCATCATCAGGGGCATGGGCATCATGCCGTAGCCGATGGCATTCCAGGGGAAACCGGTGAAGATGAAGCTGCGCAGCCATTCGAGCAGGCCAAAGCTTGCCGCAAGTGCTGCGATCCTGCCCATACCATCGGACCAGAAGATGCGGGCAAGGGCGGCGGCGAGACCATAGAAGATCGCAAGACAGGCCGGCAGTCCGAGGATTGCAAGCGGCAGGGCCCAGGCAAATTCATCCGAATCCACCAGCAGCGCTTGGCCGACCCACCAAAGGCCGGCGACGAAATAGCCGAAGCCGAACAGCCAGCCCGTGGCGAATGCCGGCCAGAGCCTGCCGGGAAGGCTGCTTTCCGGCGAGGCCGCGGCACCGTCGATCAGCCAGACGAGCAAGGTGAAGGAGACGAACATTGCCGCGAAAAAACCGAAGGGAGGCAGCGCCAGAACACCGAAGGCGCCAGCAGCAATCGCAAGCAATGATCGTTTGACACCCCAGACGAGGATAATCCTGTCCGCAAGCCGCTCCATGCGCACTCCCATCAAAGCTGCGAATCAACCGATTTGCAGTCTTTCAAAAAAGCGCGCACTTGTCGTCTTGCAGCATTAGCCGCGAAATCGAATTCCCGCTCCGGGAAGCCGTCAGTTTGCGGTCGATTCCGCCGGCCGGTCGTCGTTTCCGTCGCCCATCAGCGGTCCATCGCCATCGGCTTTGGCGCGGCGTCGGATCGCCTGACGCTTGCGGGTGATGCGCACCCGCTTGATGCGGCGCGGATCGGCATCGAGGATGTGGAACTCGAAATCCGGCAGTGCCTGAACGACTTCGCCCCGCACAGGGATGCGGCCGAGCGCCGAGAAGATCAGGCCACCCAGCGTATCGACTTCGTCGATCTGCTCGCTGATATCGAAATCCGGACCGATTGCCTCGGCGATGTCCTCAAGCTCGATACGGGCATCGGCAACGAACATGTCTTCCGATACACGCTTGAACATGACTTCCTCGTCGTCATGCTCGTCATCGATATCGCCGATCACCATTTCCACGATGTCTTCATGCGAGGCCAGGCCATCGGTGCCGCCATACTCGTCAATAACCAGCGCCATCTGCGTACGGTTCACCTGCATACGGCGCAGCAGATCGGATGCCAGCATCGACGGCGGCACGAACAGGATCTGCCGGATAATGCCGGTTTCGGCGAGCGTCTTCTGCAGGTCGACTCGTCCGAGATCGAAATTCGGTTTGGCCGAGCGCGGCGCCTTCTGGATATGCTCCTGCGCTACCTCGATTGCGGGCGCGCCTGCCGCGGGCTTCGTACCGCTACGGCGCTTGTTGCGCGCCTGCTTGGCGACATAGGAGAGAAGATCGCGGATATGCACCATACCGCGCGGATCATCGAGCGTTTCGGCATAGACCGGCATGCGCGAACGGCCGCTTTCCTCGAAAAGGATCATCAGTTCGCCGATGGTGATGGTCTGGTCGACGGCCTCGATATTGGCGCGGGGAACCATCACGTCGGCGACACGCACTTCGCGGAAGCGCAGGATATTGTGAAGCATCGCCCGTTCGTCGGGCGAAAAGGCATCCGCTGCGGCCGGATCGGTCATCAGCGCATCGGCGATATCTTCACGCAGTCGGGAGCTTTGTTGCGGCCTCAGCATACGCGCAGCGCGCGACCAGAAGGATTGCGGTCGGTGTCGACTACTGCCACCCTCGTCGGAAGAGGAGGATTGGTCGGAGTCCTTGGCGTCTGACGCCGGCTTCGTTGAAAAGTCGCTCATGGTTCCATTTTAAGGTCTTGACCCTCGTAGGGGTCAGATAGGCCGAGTACCGCCAAAATGCGAGTCTCCAACCCCTCCATAATTTCGGCTTCGTCATTATTCATATGATCGTAGCCGAGCAGATGCAAGAAACCATGCACCATAAGGTGGGTCAAATGGTCATCGAAACTTTTTTCGAGTTCCTGCGCTTCGCGCTCCACCGTCTCCCGCGCAATGATGATGTCGCCGAGCATGGGTCCGGGCATTTTGCCCGGGGTCACCGGAAAGGCCGGAAATGACAGCACGTTGGTCGGCTTGTCCTTGCCGCGCCATTCCGCATTGATGTCCTGGATGGAAGCGTCGTCGGTGAAGACGAGGGAAACTTCCGGCGGCATCTTCGGAAACGGCTGCTTTTCCTCTTCTCTCAGATAAGTCGCCGCCGCGCCCAGCACACGTTCGGCGAGCGGATGCAAGACATCTTCGGCGGCCCAGCCTGTGTCCTCGATGCTGATCTGTATGTCGAGTTCGGCCATCAGTCCTGCCGGCTGGCCTCTTCGTTTGCCGCTGCGTAGGTCGCGTCGTAGGCCCTGACGATACGCCCAACAAGCGGATGGCGCACGACATCGACATCCTTGAACCGGACCACCGAGATACCCTCGACGTCGTTCAGAAGATGCAGTGCTTCCACGAGGCCCGACTTGACGCCGCGCGGCAAGTCGATCTGGCTCGGGTCACCGGTGATGATCATCCGCGAATTCTCGCCGAGACGCGTCAGGAACATCTTCATCTGCATCGACGTGGTGTTCTGCGCCTCGTCGAGGATGATGGCCGCATTGGCAAGCGTGCGTCCACGCATGAAGGCAAGCGGCGCGATTTCGATGACGCCGGCCGTGATTGCCCGCTCCACCTTGTCGCCGGGCATCATGTCGTAGAGCGCGTCATAAAGCGGGCGCAGATAAGGGTCGACCTTTTCCTTCATGTCGCCGGGCAGGAAGCCGAGCCTTTCGCCGGCTTCGACGGCCGGGCGCGAAAGGATGATCTTCTCGACGGCGCCGCGCTCCAGAAGCTGTGCAGCGTGGGCAACGGCGAGATAAGTCTTGCCGGTACCGGCCGGGCCGACGCCGAACACCATTTCGGCGCGCTCCAGCGCACGCATATAGGCATCTTGCGTGGGTGTGCGCGCAACGATCGTTTTCTTGCGCGTCGAAATCTGCGCCATCGTCAATTTGGCTTTTTTCTCCATCGTCGGCAGCGTGAGCTGGTCGTCGGCCGCAACCGCCATACGGATTGCGCCTTCCACGTCTGAACGCTCCACACTGCCGCCTTTCTGGAGTTTTTCATAGAGGTAATCGAGTGTGCGCCGCGCCTGGTTGGTCGCCAGCACGTCGCCGGTGATGACGACGGAGTTGCCGCGCGCTCGCGCATCGATATGAAGACGCTGTTCCAGGAGCTTCAGGTTCTGGTCGAACTGTCCGAAAAGCTCGCTGGCGAACCGGTTGTTCTCGAACGTCAGGACAAAGTGATTGGCGTCGCTCGCAGTGCGTGGGTGGCGCGGTGAAGAAGAAACCAATTCCTGTCCGTTCAAGCGGTCGAGCTCCCTGGTTTAGACCTCAGCCTCTGCGCGTTCGGCAAACAGGCTGTTGGTTCCGGTTCCTGTGATTCGCACTTTAATAATGTCACCGATTTGCGATGCTTTTGCATCAACATTCACGGACTGCAGCCACGGTGATCGACCGATAAGTTGTCCCGGCATGCGGCCCGGCTTTTCCAGAAGAAGGTCGATCTCCTTGCCGACACAGGCATCGTTGAATTCCTGCGTCTGCTTGAGAAGCAGCGCCTGCAGGCGTTCCAGCCGTTCTGCCTTGATGTTTTCCGGCACCTGGTCCTTCAATTCCGCGCCTGGAGTACCCGGCCGCGTCGAATATTTGAACGAGAAGGCCTGTGCATAACGAACCTCCTCAACGAGTTTTAGTGTATCCTCAAATTCCCGGTCTGTCTCCCCCGGAAAGCCGGTGATGAAGTCGCCCGACAGCGCGATATCGGGGCGGGCCTTTCGGATACGCTCGATGAGCGAAAGATATTCGGCCGCCGTGTGGCGGCGGTTCATGGCCTTCAGAATACGGTCGGAGCCGGCCTGGACCGGCAGATGCAGATAGGGCATCAGCGTGCGAAGGTCACGATGCGCCTCGATCAGCCGGTCGTCCATGTCGCGCGGATGGCTCGTCGTATAGCGAAGCCGTGCAAGGCCAGGAATTTCGGCGAGCCTGTAGAGCAGGTCGCCGAGACTCCATTCTTCGCCCTTCGGACCCATGCCATGCCAGGCGTTGACGTTCTGGCCGAGCAGGGTGATCTCGCGCACACCGCCATCGACAAGCTTCATGGCTTCTTCGACGATCTGCGAGACCGGCCGCGATACTTCCGAACCGCGTGTATAGGGAACGACGCAGAAGGTGCAGAACTTGTCGCACCCTTCCTGCACAGTCAGGAAGGAAGTCACGCCGCGGGCGCGGATCTTCGGCGCTTCGGCGATCGGCAGATGCTCGAACTTGTCCTCGATCGCATATTCCGTGTCGATAACCCGGTGGCCTTCCCTGGCCCGGCGCAGCGCTTCCGGCAGGCGATGATAGGTCTGCGGGCCGATGACGACATCCACAGCCGGCGCCCGGCGCAGGATTTCCTCGCCTTCAGCCTGGGCGACGCAGCCGGCGACACCGATCATCATCTCGCGCCCGTCGGCGGCCTTGCGCTTTTTCATTTCGCGAAGGCGCCCGAGCGCCGAATAGACCTTCTCAGCCGCCTTCTCGCGGATATGGCAGGTGTTGAGCAGAACGAGATCGGCCTCCTCCATATCCTCGGTCGGCTCGTAGCCGTCGCGAGCAAGAGCGTCGCTCATGCGCGTCGAGTCATAGACGTTCATCTGGCAGCCATAGGTCTTGATAAAAACCTTGCGGTTGTTGGAGCCATCACGGAGATCTGTCTCCGGGGCCTGAAGAAGAAGGGCGCTGTCCTGGGTCATGGCGCGCTATTTAGTGGTTTTTGCTGCCTGAGAAAAGGGACTCTCCGCTCATCCGATATCACGGCCACGCAGACTTGTGTTCAAGAGGCCCCGGATGCGGGCTGCAATCCTTGCGCTGACCTCTTTGCGATTGGTCTTTTCGCCATACTCGACCGCATCGCCGAAAGACACTTCGACGTCGATTGCGCCGCATTTCAGGATATCGATGAGATGCGGCAGCAGCTCGATATCGCCTGGCCATGCGGTGAGCGGGCGGTGATAGCGGCCCATCGCGATGCCATGCGCTCGCGTATAGGCGATCGATACCGGCTGGACCATGACAGAGCCGGTCGGAGAGAAGGGGACGGCCATAGCCGCTGCGCCGAAGAGCGACGATTTCACCTCCAGCAGGCGGTTGCCGTCTGATGTCGTGCCCTCCGGAAACAGGACGACGATCTCACCATCCGCCATGCGCCCGGCAATTTCACTCGCCTGCTCACCGGTTCGGCGTTTTTCCTCACGCACCACGAAGACGCTTTTCTGCAGCTTGGCGAGCGTGCCGAAGATCGGCCAATCGCGGACCTCGATCTTGGCGATAAACGCAACGTCGGCAACGGCCGACATGACCATGATGTCCATCCACGAGGAATGGTTCGAGCAGAGCATCAGCGGCCGGCGGCTTTCGAGCGCGCCCCGAACTTTGATGCGGATGCCAAGACAATAGCAGACGACACGATGCCAGCGGCGGGGCAGGGTACGCCGGAGCTTCCAGTCAAAGCGCAGCGCCAACAGCTGGAGCGGCATGAGCAGGATGCTGATGACAAAGATGACGACAGCGGCGAAGGCGATGCGCAGCCAGAAGATCAAATGCGGCGCTCCCGGACTGCCATAATATCAGATTTCGTCTTTCTTCAGCGGGATGCCGTAGAGTTCCAGCCGGTGGTCCACGAGCTTGAAGCCGTGTTCACGGGCGATACGTTCCTGCAGGGCTTCGATTTCCGGCGAGCGGAATTCGATAACGACGCCGGTCTTCAGGTCGATCAGGTGATCGTGATGTTCTTCGGGCACCGTCTCGTAACGCGAGCGGCCGTCGCGGAAATCATGCCGCGCGATGATGCCGGCATCTTCGAACAGCTTCACCGTGCGATAGACTGTCGAGATCGAAATCTTCGCATCGACCTTGACGGAGCGGCGGTAAAGCTCCTCGACATCGGGATGGTCTTCGGAGTCTTCGAGAATGCGCGCGATCACGCGGCGCTGCTCGGTCATACGCATGCCGCGTTCAGCGCAAAGCTCCTCGAGGGTCTTGGCTTCCTCAGTCATGGCTGCCTTCTCGCTATTCTTAATCGAGAAGGGAACTACCGAAGAACGCGCTTCATGACAAGCGCCGTGGAGGTAGCCCCGTTGGCGTCCTTGTAATAGCCCTTGCGCTCGCCGGCCTGCTCGAAGCCCAGTTTACGGTAGAGGCCGAGGGCCGCCATATTTCCGTTGTCCACTTCCAGGAACATGCTCTCGCCGCCGCGAAGCCGCGCTTCGCGCATGGCGGCCTGCATCAGCCGCCAGCCGAGGCCGGAGCGCGCGACCTTCGCCTGTACGGCAACCGTCAGGATTTCCGCCTCGCCGGCCACCTGGCGCGCCAGGATGAAACCCGGAAGGGTCTTCTTCAGTATGGCATTGGTCTGACGGGCGACGAAGCCGAAGACGGTGTTTTGCGAAAGCAGGCTGTGGAATTCGCCGTCGCCCCAAGGGCGCGCGAAGCGTTCACCGTGAAGGACGGAAACGTCGAGGCAATCCTCGGGCTCCATGGCAATGATCTCGAATTCCGGTTTCAGCGTCAGATAGGCTTCCAGCATCGTCATACTCGTGCGATCGCGTAGCCGGCCTGCGGTTTGGCATCGGGTCCGCGCAGATAAAGGGGTTTCGGCTTTCCGGAATTGGGGCTCGCGGCAGCACCGAGGCGCGCCACGATGGAGATCGGGAACGAATTGGCATGCTCGCCCGTCGCATCCGGCTTCAGGATCGGTGTCGCCGAGCCGGTGATCTCGCCGTCGAAAGTGGCGGCAAAGGCCTGGGCATCCGCAACGCTGACAGCGCGCGCTTCATCGAGCGGCGAACCGTCTGCTGCGAAGGACTGGAGATAGATTTCATCGCGCTTGGCATCCATCGCCGCAAGCGCGGCACGGTCGGGCGTCTTCTCGCGTTGCGCGGCTGCCATGACCTCAAGCGTAGTGACGCCGACGGCGGGAACATTGAGGGAAAGCGCAAAGCCGCGGGCCGCGGCAACACCGACGCGGATGCCGGTAAACGAGCCGGGGCCGATGGTGACCGCAACGCGATCGACATCCGAGAGCGCGATGCCCGCCTGATCCAGCGCGCGATCGATAATACCCATCAGATGTTCAGCATGCCCCTTGCCGATCATGTCCGATGCCTCCCCCAGCATCGTATTCCTGCCGCTGTCATAGATAGCGGCAGCGCAATCCACACCTGCCGTGTCGAGCGCCAGAACGATCATGCCATCAATTTCCGAATAAACTATTGTCGCCTATCCATAAATCCGTCCGGCCGAACCGTACAGGAACGGCCGCACGTATCAGGATTTTTAAGCGGCAATCACTTCCTGCACTTCCGGAACGAAATGGCGCAGCAGGTTCTGGACGCCATGCTTCAGTGTCGCCGTCGAAGACGGGCAGCCGGCGCAGGAACCCTTCATGTTCAGATAGACCTTGCCGTCCTTGAAGCCGCGGAAGGTGATGTCGCCGCCATCCTGGGCAACGGCCGGACGCACACGCGTCTCCAGCAGTTCCTTGATGGTCAGAACGATCGATTCGTCGCCTTCGTCGAAAAATTCATCGCCCGCATCGGCATCTTCCGAGAGGATCGAGGCATCGCCCATGACCGGCTTACCGGACATGAAATGCTCCATGATCGAGCCGAGAATGGCGGGCTTCAGATGCTGCCACTCGGCATTGTCCTTGGAGACCGAGATGAAATCGTAGCCGAAATAGACGCCGGTCACACCAGGGATTTCGAAGAGGCGGGCGGCCAGAGGCGAAGCCTGGGCTTCGTCGGCGCTACGGAATTCCGCCGTGCCGTTCTCCATCACGACCTTGCCGGGAAGGAACTTCTGTGTTGCCGGATTCGGCGTGGCTTCGGTCTGAATGAACATCTTGCTCTCCATGCGGCGGGGCCGTGACCTCTGCCGTCTTTAGAATTCTTCAAAAGAAGATAAGCCGATTGTCGGGCCGATTCAAGAGACTGATACTCAAGAAATGGCCTAACAGAGGGCGTCTATCTCCTCGTTGGTCAACGTGTCGGGAAGCACGGTGACCGGAATGGGAAAGGCCGCACCGCGCCCAGCAACGGAAGAAACCAGCGGTCCTGGTCCTTCCTTGGCCGAGCTTGCGGCAAGCACGAGGATTGCGACATCCCGGTCTTCCTCGATCACCGCATTGATCTGCTCGGCCGAATTGCCCTCGCGAATGACGATCTCGGGCTCGATGCCGATCGTCTCGCGCACAATCTGCGCGATCTTGGCGACGGTGGCCTCTGCCTCTTCGCGCGCTTCCGCCCGCATGATCTCTTCGACACCGAGCCACTGCTGGAAATCGCCTTCAGGGATCACATAGAGCAGAACGAGGCCACCATTGGAATTCTTGGCGCGTCGCCCGGCATAATGGACGGCGCGTTGGCATTCGGGTGTTCCGTCTATCACCGCCATAAATTTGCGGCGATGACCTTCAAGCCGTGAGAGTCGCTTTGATACCATGAAGCCGACTCTGACACCCGCGCCCGAAAATTTGCAAGCCCCGTTTTGCACGGGGGCTTTGCCTGTTGATGGGATTAGTAGACGAAGCCGATGATTTCGCGAAGTTCACTCATCGTCACTTCGGCGCGCGCCCTGGCGCGCTCGTTGCCGTTGCGCAGGATCGCGTCGATATGGCTCGTGTCGTTCATGAGGCGGCGCATTTCACTCGTGATCGGCGAGAGCACCTGAACAGCGAGATCGATCAGCGCCGGCTTGAAAACCGAGAACTGCTGGCCGCCGAATTCGCCGAGCACCTGCTCTTTCGATTTGTCGGCAAGGGCCGCATAAATCGAAACGAGGTTTTCGGCTTCCGGCCGGCTTTCGAGGCCGGCGATTTCGCTCGGCAATCCGTCGGGATCGGTCTTTGCCTTGCGGATCTTCTTGGAGATCGCGTCCTCATCGTCCATCAGATTGATGCGCGAAAGATCCGATGGGTCGGACTTCGACATCTTCTTGGTACCGTCACGCAGCGACATGACGCGCGGCGCCGGCCCGCCGATCAGCGGTTCGACCATGGGGAAATAGGCATGCACCGGCTCGTTGCCGACGGTGATGTCGATTCCGTAGTTCGTCTTGCGGATATGCGAGGCGTAATCGAGGTTGAACTTCATCGCGATGTCGCGAGTGAGTTCAAGATGCTGCTTCTGGTCTTCACCGACAGGCACATGCGTGGCGCGGTAGACAAGAATGTCGGCAGCCATCAGGCTTGGATAGGCGTAGAGACCGAGCGAAGCCTGCTCGCGATCCTTGCCGGCCTTGTCCTTGAACTGCGTCATGCGGTTCATCCAGCCGATGCGGGCGACGCAGTTGAAGATCCAGGCAAGCTCGGCGTGCTGCGGTACGGCCGACTGATTGAAGACGATGTGCTTTTCGGCGTCGATGCCGGAAGCGATGAAGGCGGCTGCGATCGAGCGCGTCTGCGACAGCATGTCCTCGTGGACGAGCTGCGCGGTCAGGGCATGCAGGTCGACGACGCAATAGATGCAGTCGTTGCCGTCCTGAAGCTGCACGAAGCGGCGGATTGCGCCGAGATAATTTCCGAGATGCAGGTTGCCCGTCGGCTGAACGCCGGAGAATACGAGCTTCTTGAATTCACCCATGATGCTGTCCTCGATTAGGCTGGTGGAGGGCCCCAGGGCCAAAGGCCCATGTTGCTAACGCGGGCGCTTATGCACGCGCTCCATGCCGCAATCAAGAGGTGGCGGGTGCGGCGTGTTGAATGAGGTCGAAAGTGTTGCCGTAAGGATCAGCAAAGACCGCAACGGTGCCGTAAACTTCGCGCCGTGGCTGCTCCAGAAAGCAAACGCCGGCGGCAAGCATGGCGGCGTGGTCGCGGGCGAAATCGTCGGTCTTGAGAAAGAAGCCGACACGTCCGCCGGTCTGGTTGCCGATGGCGGACCGCTGCGTCTCATTTGCAGCCTGTGCGAGCAGAAAAGCAGCTCCATCCGTGCCCTTCGGCCTGACCACAACCCAGCGCTTGCCTCCCGGCTGCATTTCGTCCTGCAGGCAGTCGAAGCCGATCGCCTCACAATAGAAGGCCTTGGCGCGGTCATAGTCGTCGACGACGAGGGTGACGAGGAACAGGGATTGGGCCATCACATCTCCGAGATTGGGAAGTTTATTCCAGATGAACGCAAATAACTGCCCATTTTACGCCGAATTGATCAGTAGGCTTAGCCGAAATTGAGTATAAAATTTCACAGAAAAGCTTTCTTTGAACTGAAAATCCTTCGACTGGCGTGACGGCCGCATTGAGACGTCGGTTAACCGCTCGGAGGGACCATGCAGAACGCCAGTTTACTCGCAGTGGCAGGCCTTTTTGCCCTAGAATCCGCAACCGCAGCTGTGGGTCAAGATGACCGCCGGCAGACCAGCGATCTTCCAAAACATCAGACACGCGTTGCCTATACGGTCCAGACCGTCAGCGTTCGCGCCGGTTGCTTCCCGGCGCGATTGCAGGCGGTCTTGTCGCATATTGCGGCAAAGACCGGACGACGACCTATGATCACCTCGGGTTTCCGGCCGCATCCGAGCCGCCACGGCTCCATGCATGGAAAATGCCTGGCGGCAGATATCCGGGTTCCCGGAGTGTCGGAACGCACGATCGTTGCCGCTGCAAAAACGGCGCCCGGCATCGGTGGCATCGGCACCTATTGCAACGGCATCGTCCATGTCGATGTAGGCCCGCAGCGACGATGGGTCGACTGCTAGATCGGCAAAGATCTCCGCCTCAAGCGTCCTTTGCGGGAGCCGGCTTGCGGTTGAGATTACGACGGATCATGCCGAGATCGGCGCCGCCGATAAGGAAGGCAGTCGCGAAATAGACGATCATCGAGATCACGATCAGCAGCCCGAGCGTGGCGACCTTGGTCAGGAGCGGTGCGCCCGATGCAAGCGAGGACGCCCAGTGCTGTTTGAGATAGATGATGGCGACTCCCATCACAGCGGAGGCGACGATCAGAAGCGCGGTGCGTCTGGCGAGCGCCCATTCCCATGTCAGATGACCGCGGCGCAGAAGCGTGCTGAAGAGCAGCACTGTGCTGATCCAGCCGGCGGTCGCTTCCGCTACCGCAATGCCGGGTGCGCCCATATAGGGGAAGAGCGTCAGCGCGGTAGCGCAGTTGGTCGCGACCGCGATGGCCGAAAAGCGCATCGGCGTCTTCGTGTCCTCGCGGGCATAGAAGCCCGGCTGCAGCGCCTTGATCAGCACGAAGGCGGGTAGGCCGATGCCATAGATCGCCAGGATCGAGCCGACGATAGCCGTGTTTTGTTCATGGAAGGCGCCGCGCTCATAGAGCACGCGGATGATTTCGTCCGACAGGATCCACAGCGCGAAACCGGCGGGGATCGTCAGGAACATCACGAATTCGATCGAGCGGTTCTGCAGGAAGGCAGCTTCACGCAGCGCGCCGCCCTTCAGCGCGCGGGCAAGCTCGGGCAGCAGCACGACACCGACGGCAACGCCGACGACGCCGAGCGGCAACTGATAGATGCGGTCGGCATATTGCAGGGCTGCGATGGCGCCTTCGCGGGAGGAGGCGATCGCCTGGCCGATCAGCTGATTGATCTGCGTGATGCCGCCGGTCACCGCCGCCGGAACCGCAAGGATCAGCAGCCGCTTGACGTTCGGCGTCATCTTCGGAAAACGAAAGCCAATGCTCATGCCCGCATGAAGAACGCCGACATAGACGACGGCAAGCTGCAGCACACCGGCTGCCAGCACGCCCCAGGAAAGATACCAGGCGGTCGCGAGCGGCTCGGCGCCGGTGTAGAGTGCATAAAAGAGCGCGCCGATCATCACCACGTTCAGGAAGACGGGTGCCACGGCGGCGGCGAAGAAATGATGCAGCGAATTCAGCATGCCGCTCATCATCGCCGTCAGCGACATGCACATGAGATAGGGGAACATCACCGCCGCCATGCGAATGGTGATGTCGAACTTCTCGGCATCGTCGGCAAAGCCCGGCGCGATGACGAAGCGCACGAGCAGCGGCATGCAAAGCTCCATCACGATTGTGATGAGCAGCAGCACGGAGAAAAGGACGCCGAACACTTCTTCCGAAAAACGCTTGGCGCCATCGGTGCCGTTCGCCTCGATCTCCTTGGCAAAGAGTGGCACGAAGGCCGCATTGAAGGCGCCTTCGGCAAAGAGCCGGCGGAAGAGGTTCGGAAAGCGGAAGGCGGCATAGAAAACGTCGGCCATCGGCCCCGTGCCGAGGGCGGCAGCCATCAGCGTTTCACGGGCAAACCCGAAGATGCGGCTGCCGAGCGTGGCGCCGCCGACCGTGGCGAATTTCTTGACGAGGCTCATGCGGGGGAACCGGCTTTCTTTTCGGCTGATGTAGCGGCAGGCGCGATGATGCCGGACGGCATGCGTTCGCGCAGTTCGTCCTGCTCTTCGGCCATGACCGCTTTCATGCGGGCGGTGATATTGGCGCGCTTGCTGTCGCCGGAAATCTTCTGGCCGACGAGATCGGTGACGTAGAAGGTGTCGATGACCTTTTCACCGAAGGTGGTGATGCGCGCCGACTGAATGTCGAGCGACAGATCGGAGAGCACGGCCGTTATCTCCGACAGCAGGCCCGGCCGGTCGAGGCATTCCACTTCGATGACGGTGAACTTGTTCGACAGGCTGTTGGTGATCGTCACCGACGGCGGAATGATGAAGGCCTTGCTCTTCTTGCGGTTCTTCGTCCGGGTCGCGATCACCTCAGGCAGGCGCTTGCGGCCGGAAAGCACGTCCTCGATCATCCGGCCGATTGTGCCGGCACGGCGAAGCTCGTCCGCATCGTCCTGGAACTCGCGGCTGACATGGATTGTATCGAGCGCGCGGCCATCAGACGTGGTGAAGATCTGCGCATCGACGATGTTGGCGCCGGCCGCGGCACAGGCGCCGGCAATGACGGCAAGCAGGCGCGGATGGTCCGGAGACAGAACCGTAATTTCGGTAATGGCGTGGAAACTGTCCGTGCGCACCGTGGTTGCCAAAGCCTGGCCGGCCTTGTCCGCCTGACGGATGAAATGCGCATGGCGCACCTGATCTTCCAGTGGCACGGAGAGCAGGTAGGGTTGGTAATGCAGCTTGGTATAGGTGCGCCGGTCCTTCTGGCTCCAGTCGGAAAGAGCCGCATAAAGCGCTTCCGCTGAAGCCTGGGCGCGCTCCTTACGCGACACTTCCGAGAAGCCGCCGGCAAGCAGCAGTTCCGTCTCGTAATAGAGCGTGCGCAGAAGTTGGCCCTTCCAGCCGTTCCAGACACCCGGGCCGACCGCGCGGATATCGCAGATCGTCAGGATCATCAGCATTTTCAGCCGGTCCAGCGACTGAACGCGATCGGCAAAATCGGTGATCGTCTTGCGGTCCGTCAGGTCGCGCGTCTGGGCGACCATCGACATTGTCAGATGCTCCTCGATCAGCCAGACGACGATTTCGGTCTGCTTCTGCGACAGGCCGAAACGGGCGCAGAGCTTGCGGGCAACGCGGGCGCCGGCAATCGAATGGTCTTCCTGTCGTCCCTTGGCGATATCGTGCAGCAGCACGGCGACATAGAGCGCCTCGCGGTCCTCGATATGCGGCATCAGCTTGTTGGCGAGCGGATGCAGCTCCTCCGCCTTGCCCTTGTCGATCTCCGAGAGAACGTCGATGGCGCGGATCAGATGTTCGTCGACTGTATAGTGATGATACATATTGAACTGCATCATCGCGACGATCTTGCCGAATTCGGGAATGAAACGACCGAGCACCCCGGCCTCGTTCATGCGCCGCAGGATTAACGCCGGATCGCGCTTGGAAGTCAGGATCGACAGGAACAACCGGTTGGCTTCGTCATTTTCGCGCAGATCGTTGTTGATCAGGCCGAGCGAACGGGTGACGCGCTTCAGCGCATCGGGATGGAATTCCAGACCGTTGATATCGGCCACATGGAACAGCCTGATGATGCTTACCGGATCGCGCTTGAAGACTTCGGCATCTGCAAGCGTGATGCGGCCGCGATCTTCCACGAATTCGACGCTGCCGGGGATCTTGCGGTTGCGATGGGTGAAACGGCTGATGACGCCCGTCAGGCCGGGGATCGATTTTGCCTGCTGGTCTTCGAGTGCGGCGCACAGGATGCGCGTCAGGTCGCCCACATCCTTGGCCACGAGGAAATAGTGCTTCATGAAGCGCTCGACAGCCGAAAGGCCGGGACGCGAATGATAGTCGAGCGCTTCGGCGATCTCGCGCTGGATATCGAAGGAAAGGCGCTCCTCGGCCTTGCCCGTCACGAAATGCATGTGGCAGCGGACCGCCCACAGGAAGTCGTCGGCCTTTTCCAGAAGCCGGTATTCCTGCTTCGACAGCACGCCGAGCGGTACGAGATCGGCCGGATCGCGGACGTGGTAGTAATATTTCGAAATCCAGAACAGCGTGTGCAGGTCGCGAAGACCACCCTTGCCTTCCTTGACGTTCGGCTCGACGAGATAGCGGGTGTCGCCGGCCTTACGATGGCGTTCGTCGCGTTCGGCAAGCTTGGCGGCGATGAATTCCGGCCCCGTGCCGGTCACGATTTCCTTGTCGAAGCGGGCTTCGAGTTCCGTTTCCAGCGGCTTCAGTCCGCAGATGTAGCGCATTTCGAGAATGGCGGTGCGGATCGTCATGTCGGATTTGGAAAGCGCGATGCATTCCTCGACGGTGCGGGTCGCGTGGCCGACCTTGAAGCCCATGTCCCATAGCATATAGAGCATGAACTCGACGGCCTTGTGTGTCTCTTCCGCCGGCTTCGGCAGGAAGAGGAACAGCAGGTCGATATCCGAGCCGGGCGCCAGCGTGTCACGTCCATAACCGCCGACGGCGGTGACGGCGAACTTGTCCTTCTGCTTGGCAAAGACATGTGACGTCGCGAAATTATAGAGAACGGTAATGATCTGGTCTTGCAGCCAGGAAATGCGGTGCGCGCAATCGAGCCCGCCGCCCTGGGCGTCAAGCAATTGGCGCGCCTTCAGGCGTCCTTCGACGCTCGCCTTCTTCAGAACGGCAAGAAGATCGCTGCGCAGCACGTCGGGACGGTTGCGGTTGGCTTCGGCAATGGCGTCGCATTGCCCCTGCAGCAGTTCCACATCGAGGATTTCGGAGAAATCGATGTCGCGTGTCGCCATCGGCCGGGCGGTTACCTCTTCGCTCCGGGCCGCTTGCTCATGACGCGCCTCTTGTTTGCTCTGCATGCGCTATAGCCTCTTTGCCCGTGAATTGACACAGGCTTTCATATTCCTTGAACCTTTAAATTTGGCGAAATGGTGTTGGCAACCCGTCGGCAGTGGACGCTTTGACGCAAGCCCTCAGGCGGCAGCCTGCGTCAGCAGCGTACCGAGAACCTGTCGTGTCTCGCTCATGATGCCGTCAAGCGTCGCCTTGTCGCATTCGCGGTAGCCGGCATCAACGATCGCATTGCTGAGTTCGCCGATCTTCAGGCAGGAGCCGGTGATCTTGGCCATGCCGATCGGCGTATTCCAGCCGCGCGCTTCGATATTGCCGTCTGATTGTTTCATGATCTCCAGCATCGATACGATGACGGAGAGGCGCTGGGTTTCCTGAAGCAGTTTTTCCATGAACATTGGGGGAATTCCTACTTCATTTTCTTCTTGAGGGCGTAGAGCGCATCGAGCGCCTCGCGCGGTGTCATGTCGTCAAGGCTCATAGCCTTCAGCTCTTCCTCGACTTTTGACGGTCCACGCGTCGCTTCCTCGCGACGCACGGCTACCTGGAAGAGCGGTAGGTCGTCGATCAGTTGGCTGGCGGGGTTCTTGCGGTCGGCGTCCTCTAGGCGCGTCAGCACGTCGCGTGCGCGGGCGACGACCGAAGCCGGCAGGCCGGCGAGCCGCGCGACCTGGATGCCGTAGGACCGGTCTGCCGCACCTGGGCCGACCTCGTGCAGGAAGATGACATCTCCGTCCCATTCCTTCACGCGCATCGTGGCATTGGATAGCCGGGCAAGTTTTTCCGAAAGCACGGTCAATTCATGGAAATGCGTGGCGAAAAGCCCGCGGCAACGATTGGCCTCGTGCAGATGCTCGACAGCCGCCCAGGCGATTGAAAGACCGTCGAAGGTCGCGGTACCCCTGCCGATTTCGTCCAGAATGACGAGCGACCGGTCAGTCGCCTGATTGAGGATCGCCGCCGTCTCGACCATCTCCACCATGAAGGTAGAGCGCCCGCGTGCCAGATCGTCGGAGGCACCGACGCGTGAAAACAGCCGGTCGACGATACCGATATGGGCCGATGTCGCCGGCACGAAGGAGCCCATCTGTGCGAGGATGGCGATCAGCGCGTTCTGGCGCAGGAAGGTCGACTTACCGCCCATGTTCGGGCCGGTCAGCAGCCAGATCGCTCCATCCTTGCCGTCCGAAACGGGCGAAAGATCGCAATTGTTGGCCACGAACGGCCCGATGGACTGCCGACGCAGCGCCTGTTCGACGACCGGGTGGCGACCACCCTCGATCGCAAACATTTTCGAGCCGTCGACCAGCGGCCGGCAATAGGCCTGCTCCTCGGCAAGCAGCGCAAGCCCGGCCGCGACATCGATGACGGCAAGCGCCCGCGCACCGGCCTTGATTGCTTCCGCCTCGGCCACGGTTGCCGCAGTCATGCGATCAAAGGCTTCCAGCTCGATCTGCAGCGCCCGGTCGGCGGCATTGGCGATACGGCTTTCAAGGTCGGCAAGCTCGGTCGTGGTAAACCGCATGGCATTTGCCATCGTCTGCCGGTGGATGAAGCGGGCTTTCCCTTCGGCCGTATCGGTCATCGGTCCGGCATTGCCGGCCGTTACCTCGATAAAATAGCCGAGAATATTGTTGTGCTTGATCTTCAGCGACTTGATGCCCGTCTCGTCAGCATATTGCAACTGCAGGCCGGCGATGACGCGGCGCGACTGGTCGCGGAGGGCGCGAACCTCGTCGAGATCGTCATTGGCACCATCGCGAAGGAAACCGCCATCGCGCTTCAGAAGCGGCAGTTCTTCGGCAAGCGTATCGGCAAGCAGCGCTTCAAGTTCTGATGGCAGGGCCTGTAGCCCCATGCGCGCCTGCTCCAGTTCTTCCGGCAGCATCGCGCTATCAAGCAGGTCGGCAATGGCGGCAGCAGCGCCCAGTCCCTGGCGGATAGCCCAGAGATCGCGGGGGCCGCCCCTGTCGAGCGCCAGACGGGAAAGGGCTCGCGGCATATCGGGCACATGCTTCAGCGCATCGCGAAGATCGCCGCAGAGCGACTGCTCCTGTATGAGGAAGCCGATCGAATCCAGCCGTTCGTTGACACGGGCGGCATCCGTCAGCGGCGACATCAGTCGCTCGGCAAGCAGCCGCGCTCCGCCGCCTGTCGTTGTCCGGTCGATCGCTCGCAGAAGTGCGCCGTTGCGGTCGCCGGAAAGCGTGCGCACAAGCTCCAGATTGCCGCGTGTTGCAGGATCGATGAACAGCGTCGAGGCGCCGCTCTCCCGTTCAGGCCGTCCAAGCGGCGGCCGTTCGGCAATCTGCGTCTTCTCCACATATGCGATAGCCGCTGCCGCAGCGGCAAGCTCGGCGCGTGAAAAAGTGCCGAAACCATCGAGCGTCGAAACCTCGAAATAGCGTGCTATGCGGGTTTCCGCCGTCGCGCTGTCGAACAGCACAGCAGGCTGTGGAACGGCGGTGCGACCAAGCACGTCGAAGACCGGCTTGAGTTCGCCGTCATAAAACATCGTATCCGGTACGATCAGTTCGCGCGGATCGATGCGCAGGATATCGGCAAGCAGCCGCGACGCTTCCGTTTCCGCCAGCCGGAAGACGCCGGTGGAAATATCGATCCAGGCAAGAGCCATCGCCGGCTCCGATGCGCCGCGAATACGCGTCAGCGTCATCAGATAGTTGGATTCCGAAGGAGAAAGCAGCTTCTCTTCGGTAATGGTCCCGGGCGTGACGAGGCGGACGACATCGCGCTTGACGACGGATTTCGAGCCGCGCTTCTTGGCTTCGGCCGGGTCTTCCACCTGCTCGCAGACGGCAACGCGATAGCCGAGCCCAATCAGCCTCTGCAGGTAATCGTCGGCAGCATGCACAGGCACGCCGCACATCGCGATATCCTGTCCCATATGCTGGCCGCGCTTTGTAAGCGTGATACCGAGCGCGCGTGACGCCTCGAGCGCGTCCTCGAAGAACAGCTCGTAAAAATCGCCCATGCGATAGAAGAGCAGCGAATCCGGATTGTTCGCCTTGATCTCGATATATTGCTCCATCATCGGCGTCGCCGAGGCACGACTTTCCTCAGTCGCAAGCTCGGCTGCCGAGAAGGCTTCATTTCTGCTGTCTATTCGTGCGTTCACGGAGGTGCAGTTTTTCCCAAAAAACAGGTGCCAACCCTATCCGCGCGCCGCTATAGATGACAACAGCAATTGGGGAATAGGAAAACGTCACCCACAGGACGTTTGGAGGAGGCATGTCCCATATGGAGAAGAAAGAACGGCCGGTGACGTCTGTCACCGATCAGGAAGCCCTTGAATTTCACGCAATGGGGCGGCCCGGCAAGCTGGAGATCAACCCGACCAAGCCGATGGCGACGCAGCGCGATCTCTCGCTTGCTTATTCGCCCGGTGTCGCGGTGCCGGTCAAGGCGATCGCCGAAGATCCGGCCACGGCCTATGACTACACGACCCGCGGCAACATGGTTGCCGTCATCTCCAACGGCACGGCCATTCTCGGCCTCGGTAATCTCGGTGCACTGGCCTCCAAGCCGGTCATGGAAGGCAAGTCGGTGCTCTTCAAGCGTTTCGCCGATGTCGATTCCATCGATCTCGAAGTCGACACGGAAAATGTCGACGAGTTCATCAATTGCGTGCGCTTCCTCGGCCCCTCTTTCGGCGGCATCAATCTTGAGGACATCAAGGCGCCGGACTGTTTCGTCATCGAAAGCCGCTTGCGCGAGCTGATGGATATTCCGGTCTTCCATGACGACCAGCATGGCACCGCGATCATCGCCGCCGCCGGCCTCATCAATGCGCTGGAACTGACCGGCCGCGACCTCAAGACCACCAAGCTCGTCTGCAATGGTGCCGGCGCTGCCGCCATCGCCTGCGTCGAACTCATCAAGTCGATGGGCTTTGCACCCGAAAATATCATCCTCTGCGATACCAAGGGCGTCATCTACCAGGGCCGCACCGAGGGCATGAACCAGTGGAAGTCGGCACATGCGGCAAAGACCGACACCCGCACGCTCGAAGAAGCGATGCAGGGCGCCGACGTCGTTTTCGGCCTGTCGCAGAAGGGTGCCTTCTCCGAGGAGATGATCCGTTCCATGGCCGAGCGGCCGATCATCTTCGCCATGGCCAATCCGGATCCAGAAATCACGCCGGAAGAAGTTGCCCGCATCCGGGATGACGCCATCATGGCGACCGGCCGTTCGGACTATCCGAACCAGGTCAACAACGTTCTCGGCTTCCCCTACATCTTCCGCGGCGCGCTCGATGTGCGGGCCTCGACCATCAACGATTCGATGAAGATCGCCGCCGTGAAGGCGCTGGCAAGCCTGGCCCGCGAAGACGTGCCTGACGATGTCGCGGCCGCATATCAGGGCAACCGCCCGCGCTTCGGCGCGCAATATATCATCCCGGTTCCCTTCGATCCGCGTCTGATCTCGGCCATTCCGGCAGCTGTCGCCGAAGCGGCGATCGAAAGCGGCGTCGCCCGCAAGATCATCACCGACATGGCCGGCTACAAGCGAGAGCTTTCCGCCCGCCGCGACCCGATCGCCTCGACGCTCGCAAGCCTTTACGAGCGTGTGCGCCGGCATCCGAAGCGGGTGGTCTTTGCCGAGGCCGAAGAGGAGCAGGTGCTGCGTGCTGCCATGGCCTACGCCAACCAGCAGCTCGGTACCGCCATCCTGCTCGGTCGCGAGGACCTGATCCGCGCAACGGCGGAGCGCGCCGGTATCGACCTCAATCGTCCGGGCCTCGAGATCGTCAACGCGCGTCTTTCGACCCGAGTCGATGCCTATATCGACTATCTCTATGCCCGCCTGCAGCGGAAGGGCTATCTGCACCGCGATGCGCAGCGCCTGATCCACAACGACCGCAACCACTTTGCCGCGACAATGGTGGCGCTTGGCGATGCCGACGGCATGGTCACCGGCATCACCCGCAACTATTCGACGGCACTCGAAGATGTGCGCCGCTGCATCGACGAGAAGCCGGGCCACCGCGTCATCGGTGTTTCGATCGCGCTCTGCCGTGGTCGCACGGTCTTCGTGGCCGACACGGCTGTTCACGATATGCCGACGGCCGAAGAGCTTGCCGATATTGCCGAAGAGACTGCCGGTCTCGCACGCCGCATGGGCTACCAGCCGCGTGTGGCGATGCTTGCCTATTCCACATTCGGCCATCCCTCGGGCGAGCGTTCCGAGCGTGTCCGCGAGGCGGTGAAGATCCTCGACAAGCGTCGCGTCGATTTCGAGTATGATGGCGAAATGTCGGCCGATGTCGCCCTGAACCGCAAGGCGATGGAGCAATATCCCTTCTGCCGCCTGTCCGGTCCGGCCAACGTCCTCGTCATGCCGGCATTCCACTCGGCATCGATCTCCACCAAGATGCTGCAGGAACTCGGCGGCTCGACCGTGATCGGCCCCATCCTCGTCGGTCTCGACAAGGCGGTGCAGATCACCTCCATGGGCGCCAAGGACAGCGATATCGTCAACATGGCTGCCATTGCGGCCTATTCCGCGGGCTCTTGATAATAGCAGCGGGCGGGCCGCCTAGTGGCCTGCCCGCCTGCAACCTAACCTGCGAAGGCGATGAGATTTCCATCGGGATCGCAGATAATGAAGGTTTTGGCGCCCCAGGGCTCCAGCCTTAGCGGCTGATGAAACGGAACGTCGTTTGCACTATATTCGAGATATAGTGCCTTCACATCATCAACCGTGATTGTCGCCGACAGGATATCCTTCTCGCGCTGACGAAGCTCCGGATGAAACGCCGGCATGTCGATATGTCGAAGATTGAGCCTCGCCGCGTCGCGTACGACCTGTGCATAGAAGGGCGGCTCGCCATAGATGAATGCGATTGTGAAACCGAGCTTCCGTGAATAGAAATCGCAAGCAGCCTGGATATCGCCCACGAAAAGCTGCGGCTGGGCATCGAGCAGTGTCGGTTGGGAAGCGGGTTTCTGTTCGGCGGTTGCGCTCATATCGGCAAGCTCCTTCTTCAGCGCCGCCCAGCTTCCGAACCCCTCTTGTGCCGCGACCAGTTCCTGCGCATCCGCCAGCTTGAATTCAAGCGCGAGGATTTGCGGATCATTGAAGTCACGATAACGCGGAAGCCAATGCCGGATTTCCGCAGCCACAGGATAATACTGATCCTGATGCCAACGTTTGAACCGCTTGGCTTTCTTTCTGAGGTTTTCGAAATTCGGCATGGCGCAAGGTTTTGGTCTTGTAGGCGGGCATAGCCCAGCCGGCACCATTGCCGATGCGCCCTACTGAAAACGCGAAATGAGAATGAAGGGACGAGGCCCCGCCGTCAAGCGCTGGCCGTCAGCTTGCAAAACGGCCGGCATCTGCACCGTAATAGTTCAGATAACGGTCGGAAATGCTGGAGATCGGCAGCACGATCAGCACGTCGGTCGTATTGAATGCCTGATCGACGACAGCGTGGGAGCCGACCATGGCACCGAGGCGCAGGTAACCCTTGATCAGCGGTGGCAGCGCCATCAGCGCCCTCTTCGGATTGACGCCTTCAGCCGGCATCAGGTCCATGTCGCGCGCTAGATGCGGCAGGGCGCCCACAGCCCATTCGTCCTTGGCGAGCACGCTGTGATAGAGGAAGGAGAGTGCCAGCGCATGGCTTTCCGGGTGGACGCCGGGGAAGGAGGCGCAGCCGAACATGGCGCTCATGCCATGCTTCAGCGCATAGGCCCAATTGCCCTGCCAGAGCAGCTCGACCGTGCGCTTGGTACGGTATTCCGGCAGCACGCAGGAGCGGCCGAGTTCCATGAAGCGCTTGTCGGGATGACGGGCAAGCAGCTCGCCGATCGCAAATTCGGAAGCCGAGTAAAAACCGCCATTCGCCATGGCGACATCCTGCCGCAGCAAGCGATAAGTGCCGACGATCTGGTCTTCGGCATCGCCCTCGATCGAGCGGTCGAGAACGAGAAGATGGTCGCAGAAGGCGTCATAGGCATCGAAATCCCGCTCGCGACGCATGGCTTCCGCAGGCAGCTGTGCCTTCATTTCCTCAACGAAAACACGGTAGCGCACAGCCTGCGCAGCATCGATTTCACGGGCGCTGCGGGCAAGGCGTGTCTCGAGATTGCCGATCCGGCCGAGAACATCGCCGTCCCTAGGCGCAGCAGCCGTCGATGGCCGCGCAGCCTCGGCAGTGGCGTCACAATTCAGGATGTCAACAGACATGGCGATTCTCCCGTCTCCGGCTTATCACACGCCATAAAACACTTATGTACGACAGGAAAGTGACATAACCGACATTGTGCACGCAAGAAACGTGCCGGTTTCCCCAGCTTTAGCGCGCCTCAGCCCGGCGGGCCGAAAGAGCAACAACCGCCTGTACTTCGGTGAGCAGCCTGACCGGATCCACCGGTTTTACCATGACGCGGTTGGCGCCGTTGAGCAAGACCTGCCGCCGTGATTCATCGCTCTTATCCGCAGTCAGCACGATGACCGGAACCGGCTGAAGATCGAGCCGGCGCTCGTGTCCGCGCAAGCGTCCCAGCATGTCGATGCCATTGCCGCCGGGCATGGAAAGATCGCTGATGATGATATCGGGCCTCTCGTCACCGAGGGCATGATCGAGCAGCGTTTCGAAGTCATCCACATGCTTGACGGAGTGGCCGCCCTTTTCCAGCATCACGCGCACCAGCATGGCGTTGATCGGATCGTCTTCACCGAGAAGCACGCTGAGGCCACCGCCCATCGACGTCCGCTCCGCAATCGAGGGGCCGAGGCCGGGCTGATTGTCGTTCAGCGCGTCGCGCTTTTCCATGCCACGCATGCGTCCTCGTAACACGTCGATCAGCGATTGTTCGCGCAACGGCCTGATCAGCCATGCATCGAAGAGATCGAGCGAATAGGCGTTACGCTCTTCGGGATTTACGAGCAGCACCTTGCGCAGCCCGAGTGCCGCGATCTCCGAGCGGTCGGCAATATGCAGCGAGAACTCCTCGGACATGCGGTGATCGACGATGATATCGGTTGGCCGGTCGCCGCTGCTGGCAAGCGCCAGCAGGCTTTCGCGCGCAGCTTCGCCGCCGGCGACGAGGTGGCAGCGTCCTCCGAGCGTCGTGATCGTTTCGGCGATCGCCGTGCGCGCTGCACCCGCAGGCGCCAGCAGCACGATGCTGTTGCCGGCGAGCAGCGTATTGCGGTTGGTCGTGTCTTCCTCGACGATGTCCACCGGGAAGCGGATCGCAAACTGGCTGCCCCTGCCTCTTTCGCTGGTGACGGTCAGCGAGCCGCCGAATTCGCGCATGATGCGGGCGGAGATCGCGAGGCCGAGGCCGGTGCCGTTGCTTTTCTGGGCAAGCGTGCCGCCCTGCTCGAATTCTCCGAATATGCGTGCCTGCTCGTCCGCGGTCATTCCCGGCCCGGTATCAGTGACGGTAATCGAAAGTTCGCCGGCTGTTTTGGAGATGCGGATGAAGACGCCGCCGGTCTGCGTGAATTTCACGGCATTGCCGATAACGTTGAAAAGCACCTGCCGCAGCCGTGCCGGATCGAAGCTCATCATCTCGGGCACATCGGCGGAAACCGTGGCGCCGATCTCGATGCCCTTTTCATGGGCGCGGTGCGCCAGCATCTCGACGACGCTCTCGACGAGCTTGCGCAGCGATTCCGAGCGCGGGCGAAGCTGGAAGCGGCCGACCTCGATGGTAGAGAAATCGAGTAGATCCTCGACCAGTTGCGTCAACGCCTGGCCGGACTGGCGGATGCTGGTCAGATAGTTCACCTGTTCCTGCGTCAGCCTCGTCTCGGCGATCAGATGCGCCATGCCGAGAATGCCCGATAGCGGCGTGCGGATTTCATGGCTGACTGTGGCAAGCAGCCGCGATTTGGCGGCACTGTTATATTCGGCCTTCTGCCGGGCTTCCTCGCGGCTTTCGGCGGCAAGCCGCTCTTCGGTCACGTCGCGCGCAATGCTCTGCAGCAGAAGCTTTCCGGTTGCCGGATCGCGAGTGACGACATCGTTCCAGAGGAAGATGCGCTGGCCGACCGGTGTCGAGATCTCCACGTCATAGCGATGCGGCTGCGGACCGGGACGAAAGGCGAGGCCGATCTCCTCGCATGTCTGGCCCTCGGGCTTGGCGCGCCCGGTCAGGCGACGGAAGGTCTCGTTAGCGCCGACGATGCGCCGGTCCATCATGCGGGTAACGACGATATCGCCGAGCACATCGTGGACAGTGCCGAGCAGGCCGGTTGCATCCTGGCGTTCCGGCCTCTGTTGGCCGCGACCGGCCCCCGCGTTCCTGAAAAAAACGGCAAGATAGGCCGCAATGGCGGCAATCAAGACGAGACCGAGGCCGGCCATAACTGGGCCGCCCCAATGGGAAAGCAGGAGCAGCACGATCGCCGAAATGAGGCCGGTTCCGCCGAGCCAACGGAAGAGCAGGGGGTGGCGTGAGCGAAGCGGAATCGGCGACGCCGGTTCATCCGCCGTCCGGCCGCGATGGGCCTCGACACCGGATCCACCGAATGCGGCGGACAATCGCTCGTGAAACTGCGCCAGACTCTGCATGCAGTCCAGCTAACATATTGCCCGTTCCGAATGTTTTCAGGAAATCGCTAAAAATTTAGCGATCTGCCTTTTTCGGCTTCTGCAGCATTTCGTCGAGGATGACGCAGCCCGCACCGACGGTGATGAAACTGTCAGCCAGGTTGAAAACGGCGAAGGACCACGTCTCCGTATAGAACAGGATATAGTCGATCACATGCCCATAGGCGAAACGGTCGATAAGGTTGCCGACGGCGCCTGCAATGATCAACGCATAGCCGAGATGTGCGAGCCACCGATCCTTCGCGGTGCGATGCCAGAGAAAAAGCACGAAGGCGACGATGATCAGCCGCATTCCGACGATGAACCAGCCATCCATACCCGACAGCATCGAGAAGGCGACGCCGAGATTATAGGTGCGGTAGAGCGCCAGCATCGGAAGAACGGGAACGGCTTCCTGCAGCGGCAGATAGTGGTCGACGGCAATCTTGACGATCTGGTCGAGGATGACGGCGATCACGATGAAGATCAGGATCGGCAGCGGTCGCGAAAAGAGCGCCGGGCGTGCGGTCGCAAGATCGGTCATTTGCCCTCGGACAATGAGAGGAGATGGCGGCGTGCCTCGAAAAGCATGACCGCGGTGGCAACGGCGAGATTGAGGGAATCGGCGCGGCCCTGCTGCGGAATGCGGGCAAGCGCATCCGCTTGCCCGGCAAGCTGTTCGGGCAGGCCGGACTGCTCGTTACCCATCAGAAGCACGACCGGCTTCTTCTTGTAGTCGATCGTACGGTAGTCGACCGAACCGGCAAGGTGGGTCGCAACGACGGAAACCCCGGCCTGCTTCTTCCAGGCGATGAATTCCTCGGCTGTCGCATGGGCAACCCGAACGGCAAAGACCGAGCCCATCGTGGCCCGCACCGTTTCCAGCGAAAACGGATCGGTCGTTTCGCCGACGAGAATGACGCCGGAGGCGCCGGCCGCATCGGCCGTACGGATGATCGTGCCGAGATTGCCGGGATCGCGCACGCGGTCGAGCGCCACCCAGGTCTCGCCGTCTTTCGGCCTGATATCCCGAAGCTTCGTCCAGCGGGTTTCGAAAATGCCGACCACCATCTGCGGATTGTCACGCCGCGTGATCGAGGAGATCACCTTCTCGCTGACTTCCAGCACGAGGCCGCCGGATGCGACGGTCTTTGCCGCCATCTGTTCGACCAGCGGCTTACCCTTGGCAGCCTTGGCATAGACGAGCGTGCGGATCGTCCAGCCGAGCTCGATCGCGTCGATCACGAGCTTCAGCCCTTCGGCCATGAAGGTGCCGCTCTCTTCGCGCGACTTCTTGTTGGTCAGCGCCTTGATGTCTTTGATGATCGGATTGGCAAGCGAGGTGACTTCCTTCACCTGCCCGACCTTCCGGGGGCCGCGATCGTGGAATTCGTTCATTTCGGCACCCAGCGGGAAAAGAGGGATGTGGAAAGCGCCCGGCCCGGCGTCTTGCCGTCAAGGCCGGCCTCGCGGATGACGAGCTCGCCTGACTCGACCACGCCGCCGGCCCCGCGCATCGTCTCGCGCATCAGCTCATGGATGGAATAGAAGCTCGCCCGGATCGAATAGGCTGTCAGCACCAGGCCGACGGCCTTCGGGGACAGGATCTCGCGGCAGATATCGAGCATCAGCGGCAGGTGTTCGAAGAGATGCCAGACCTCGCCGCTCGGCCCGCGGCCGAATTTCGGCGGGTCGGTGAGGATGATGTCATATTGGCTGCCGCGACGTTCCTCGCGCAGGATGAACTTCATTGCATCCTCGCAGATCCAGCGGATCGGCAGCTTTTCCATGCGCCCCAGCGCCTGGTTCTCGCGCGCCCAGCCGATCGCCTTCTTCGAGGCATCGACATGGGTAACTTCAGCGCCGGCAGCAGCCGCCACCAGCGAGGCGACGCCCGTATAACCGAAGAGGTTCAGCACCTTCAGCGGCCGTCCGGCGTTTTCGACCTGCTGCTTCATCCAGGCCCAGTGGACGATCTGCTCGGGAAACACCCCGACATGCCGGAAGGAAGTGAAGCGGCCGTAGAAATCGACGCCGAGCAGGTTGAGCGGCCAGGTCTCGCCAAGCGCATCCTTCGGAAAACGCCAGCGGCCGCTACCTTCCTCATCCACATCGCCGGTAAAGGCGGCATCGACCTTTTCCCAGACATGCGTCGGCAGTGACGGCTGCCACAGCGCCTGTCCCTCCGGCCGCACGATCCGGTACGGGCCGTATTGTTCCAGCTTCTGGCCATTGCCGCTGTCGATGAGATGGAAGTCGCCGGCGCCCGTCGATTCGAGGATGACAGGCACGCGTTCGGCCGGCCGCTCGCCGTTGCGCGCCATCAACGGACGGTCGATGACGGCGGGAACCGCTGCCGGTGGGCGCTGTTCGCGGGCAGATGCAGGTTTTGCTGCCGTTTTTTCCGGCCTTGCCGGCCGCTGCTCGGTGCGGCGTCCGCCCGAAGGGCCCGTTGCCGTCTTCGCGCCGGGCCGGCGTTCTCTTTGTTTCAACGTGGTCTTCCGCGTCTTCAGTTCAATTGAGCCAGTGCAAATAGCATCCCGTCCGACCTTGGCAAAGCGCTTTCCCATTATGATATGGTCCACTTATGGAAATGGGGAACTGCTGATGGATCTGATCGGGGAGGAGCGCATCGCCGCGCCGCGCGATGTCGTATGGGCAGCCATGAACGACCCTGACATCATCAGGCAGTGCATTCCCGGCTGCCAGAGCGTGGAAAAGCTGTCGCCGACGCAGTTCCTTGCCACCGTCAAGGTCGGCTTCGGCTTGTTCTCGGTGACCTTCAACGGCGGTATCACACTTTCCAATGTCGATGCGCCGCGCAGCTATACCATCTCTGCCGAAGGACGAGGCGGTATTGCCGGCTTCGCCAAGGGCGAGGCCGATGTCACATTGGTCGAGGACGGCGTCCATACCCTGCTGCGCTATGAAGCCGACGGTGATACCGGCGGTCGGATTGCCGAACTCGGCGGCCGGCTGATCCGCGCCACGCTGGAAAAGCTTGCCCGCCGCTTCTGGGGAAATTTCAATGCGGCCGTCATCGAAAAGGCTATGGGTACCCAGGAGCGATGAACTGGAAGATCCGACCGAACCGCCCCGAAGACACGGCAGAACTTGCCGAGATCTATCTGTCCGTCCGTCGCCAGGCATTCACCTGGGTCGATCCCGGCAAGTTTTACAGGGAGGATTTCGCGGCCCATACCAGCGGCGAAGTCGTTTCCGTCTGCGAAGGTCCTGACGGGAAGATAGCCGGCTTCATCTCTCTCTGGGCGGCGGATGATTTCATCCACATGCTCTATATCCTACCCGAATGTCAGGGCATGGGGGCAGGCGCTGCCCTGCTGCGATCGCTGCCTGGCTGGCCGGAGCACAGATACCGGCTGAAGTGCCTCGTCAAGAACATCAAGGCCAAGGCCTTCTACCTTGCCCACGGCTTTGCAGTTACCGGCAGGGGTTCTTCCGCGGAAGGCGATTATGAAGAATTGAGTTTTTCCCCTGCAACCGGGGGGTAGCGGCAATCAGCGCGAAGGCAACTGTCCGGCGATCTCTTCCGCCCGCGTCTTGTGGCGATCCGCCTCACCCTGCCAGCGTATAGCTTCCTTGGCTTCGACGCGGGCTCGCTTGCGGTGCTTGCCCTGATTGAACCAGGTGGCGGCCGAGCCCACCAACATGCCGATGATGAAGGCGATCAGCAGAAAAACGAAGAAGGGTGCAGCCAGCGAAAGAACCTGGTCTTCCGGCCGAAACGGATTGAAGGCGAGCGTCACGCTCTGCCGGTTGGCGACGCAGAAGACGATCAGGATGACGCCGAGCGGCAGCAAAATCAAAAGGTTGATGATCTTCTTGGTCATATCGTTCTCCGCGCCGCTATGGCGAAGGCAAGCTTCATCGCCGCCAAAATAGAAGTGCGGCGGCGAAGTTCAAGTGCGGCGTGATGCCCGAATTGAGGATCAATCCTCTTCGTCATCCTGTCCCGGGTTCAGGCGCTCGCGCAGTTCCTTACCGGTCTTGAAGAAAGGAACCCACTTTTCCTCGACGAAAACCGTATCGCCTGTGCGCGGGTTGCGGCCGGAGCGCGAAGGACGGTTTTTGACCGAAAAGGCGCCGAAACCGCGCAGTTCCACACGGTTGCCGGCGGCAAGCGCGTCAGTGATCTCGTCGAGGACCGCATTGACGATATTTTCGACATCGCGGTGGTAGAGATGCGGATTGCGTGCCGCAACAATCTGCACCAATTCGGACTTGATCACGGTCGCCCCCTTAAATTATTGATTTCTTATTCAATCCTGGCCAACCTGCCAAACTGAAAGCAGCCCGTCAAGAAGCAACTTTGGGGGCAGGATACCGTTCATATCCTGGCCTTTGACGAGATCGCCGAAGCCAAGGATAGTCGCAACCCGCGAAACCGCTCCGGCGAGCAGGAAGGGCGTGTTGCTCTTCTTGTCCCAGTCGACGATCGGCAGCTTGTCGCTGATGCTGCGCGAGGTCAGGTAGGCACGGATTTCCGCCTCTCCGCCGACGGCATCGATGAGCTTCACCTTCAGCGCCTGACGCCCCGTATAGATTGTACCGTCGGCAAGTTTCAGCACCTCGTCGCGCGGCAGTTTCCGCCGGTCGGCAACGAGATTGACGAACCAGTCGTAACTGTCGAGAACCATGTTGCGGATCATTGTCTTGGCTTCCTCGCTCGCGTCGTGGAACGGCGAAGGCTCGGCCTTGAGCGGTGAGGATTTGATCTCCTGCAGCGAGACGCCGAGCTTGTCGAGCAGCGGCTGGACCTGCGGGTACTGGAAGATGACGCCGATCGAGCCGGTGATCGAGCTTTCGCCCGCGATGATCGTATCACCGGCCGTTGCGATCATGTAGCCGGCAGAGGCCGCAAGCGTCCGGACATCCGAAACCACCGGCTTCTTTTCGGAAATCGCCCGGATCGCCTTGAAGATCTTCTCGCCGCCATAGGTTGTGCCGCCGGGAGAGGAGATAGAAACAACGACCGCCTTTACCTGATCGTTGTCTCGGATCTTTTCCAGTCGCGTCAACAGTTCGTCGTCATCGGTGATCAGGCCCGAAATCGTCACATGGGCAATATGAGGCCGCGCAGTGCTGCTCTCGCCGAAGGCAAAATTGTAGAGTGCAAAGCCGAGCGCGACCAGCAGCACGACCGCGGCAAGGCGCCAGAAGCCAAGTCTGCGGCGCAGCAGCCGGCGGTCCGCGATGATCGAACTGTCCATCATATCCTCCAGAGACGAAACCCAGCGGGCTCTATGCCGCTGCAGATAAGGTGGATTGCGGCCGGTGAAAATGCCCGCAAACTCACGTTTTTCGCTTTAGTTGCTTGTTGCAGAAAAAAATCCATATTGGCAAGCCAATGTAATAATGCGAAACGAACTGTGATTGGCGCCCGGCATTGCTATATAAGCGGCACGATCAATACACACGGACCAGGCATATGCTCGATACCCTCAGGAACAACGGGAAACCCGCATATGCTGGGCCCAGGGACAGTGCCTACGGCGCTGCCCGGTTCCATTCGGCGCGTGTCCGCCGCCTGAAGATATTGCTGCCGGTGGCGGCTCTTATCATTTCCCTCATCTTCATCGCCGTCTCGGTCATCCGCACCTACCTGCCCGAGACCATCAAAATCGAAGGCGCCAAGATCGAAAACGGCAAGGTCGTGATGGAAAAGCCGGCCATTGCCGGCCGCAACTCCGACGGTATCAACTATTCCATGCTTGCCGAGCGCGCGCTGCAGGATATCCGCAATCCGGACTTCATCACCCTGGAGACGATCAAGGCCGCCGTGCCGATGAACGACGGCCTTATGGCCCGCGTCACCGCAGCGACCGCTGATTTTAACCGCGCCACCGATAACCTGCACATGACGGCGCCCTTCACGCTTGTCCTGAGCAGCGGCCTCGTCGCGAATTTTCAGTCCGCCCATCTCGACATCAAGGGCGGAAACATGACGACGGACGACCCCGTCAGAATTACCAAGGACAATGCTTCGATTGTTGCGCAGACCCTCAATATAACGGATAAGGGGCGCGTGATCACATTCGAGGGGAACGTTCGCATGAATGTTGAATCATCCACCATCCATAAACAGGGCACCTAAAGAGCCGGGTCAAATGACAAAAGATTGTCGCATCTCAACGCGTAAGACTGGCGTAGCTTTCATCACTGGTGCGCTTGCGCTCGTCCTGTCGGTCGCGGGGGCGGCCGCCCAGTCGACGACGATGCCGGGCATGAAGCTTTCGAGCGATCAGCCGATCCAGATTGAAAGCAACAAGCTGGAAATTCATGACCAGGAACACACGGCGCTCTTCACCGGCGACGTCAAGGTCGTTCAGGGCACGACGACCCTGCAGGCCGGCAAGATGACGGTCTATTACAAGGACAAGGCGAAGCAGGAAGGCACCGATGCCGCTGCCGCCCCGGCAGCACCTGCCGCTGCCAAGCAGCCGGACTCGCTCGCCTCGGGCAGCGCCGATATCGACAAGATCCTGGTGACCGACAAGGTCTACCTGACGTCGGGCACGCAGACGGCGACCGCCGATGATGGCAATTTCGACATGACCTCGCAGGTCTTCATTCTCACGGGCAAGAAGGTCATCCTGACTGATGGCCCGAACGTCTTTACCGGCTGCCAGCTCACCGTTCACATGGCGACTGGACAGGCGGAGCTTGAAAGCTGTGGTGGTCGTGTCCAGATTCAGCTCGATCCAAAGTCGCAGCCGAGTCAGCAGCCGAAGCAGAACTGAGAAGTCGACCTTTCACGTGAAGCTATTCTCCTTATCCACCAAGTCCGGTAGCGCCGCGACGGAAGCCGTGGCCGCTCCCGTCGATAAGGCCCGTTATCAGGGAACGTTGATTGCCCGCGGTCTGACCAAGACCTACGCGACGCGGCGTGTCGTCAACGGCGTTTCGCTGGTGGTGCGGCGAGGTGAAGCGGTTGGCCTGCTGGGGCCGAACGGCGCCGGCAAGACCACCTGTTTCTACATGATCACCGGCCTCGTGCCGGTCGATGAGGGCACGATCGAGATCGACGGCAATGATGTGACGACGATGCCGATGTATCGTCGCTCCCGTCTCGGCGTCGGCTACCTGCCGCAGGAAGCTTCGATCTTTCGTGGGCTGACGGTTGAGGAGAATATCCGCGCCGTGCTCGAGGTCCATGAAAAGGACAGGGCGGCGCGCGAGCGCAAGCTCGATGAACTGCTCGAAGAGTTTCACATTTCCAAGCTCCGCAAGAGTGCCGCCGTTGCCCTTTCGGGCGGTGAGCGCCGACGCCTGGAAATTGCCCGTGCGTTGGCGACCGACCCGACCTTCATGCTGCTCGATGAGCCCTTCGCCGGTGTCGACCCGATCTCGGTTGCCGATATTCAGAACCTCGTGCATCATTTGACGGCACGTGGGATCGGCGTTCTGATCACCGACCACAATGTGCGCGAGACGTTGGGATTGATCGACCGGGCCTATATCATCCATGCGGGCGAAGTGCTCACGCATGGGCGTGCCAACGACATCGTCAACAATCCGGAAGTCCGCCGGCTCTATCTCGGCGACAATTTCAGTCTCTGAACCTGCGCTTGACGACGGAAAATTGCGCTGGCCGCATAGGTTCCGCTTGACCAAATAGGATAAAAAAGCAATTTTTGGGCCAACTCGGATTTCCGTGGCCCGAAATTATGATGGGACGCGGTTTTCCTGGAGGAGTCGAGGGAGTTTCGCGTCCGCCATGGCCCTGTCAGCCAATCTTTTCCTGCGGCAGAACCAGTCCCTGGTGATGACACCGCAACTGATGCAATCCATTCAGTTGCTGCAGATGACGCATGTCGAACTCAGCCAGTTCATCGCCCAGGAGGTGGAGAAAAACCCACTTCTGGAATTCCCGTCGGGCGAAAGCGATGCCGGTGAACGCGGCGAGCCTGGTGAGGAACCATACGCCCAGCAGTCGGAGGATTCGGGCGACGGGGACCATGACGGCAGTGGCGAGACCTTGTCCGGCGACTGGTACGATAACGGCAGTTCAAGCCGGATGAGCGACGAGCTCGACGCCAATTACACGAATGTCTTCCCTGACGACAGTGCACCGCAGCGCCTCGATGCGCCGGAACTCCTCAGCCAGTGGAAATCGATGCCCGGCAGCGCCGAGGGTGCTGAAAACTACGATCTCGATGATTTCGTTGCAGGTCAGGTGTCGTTGCGCGACCATCTTGGCCAGCAAATCCCGTTCATTCTGCCCGATATGGCCGATCGGCTGATCGCCCAGAACCTGGTCGATCAGCTCGACGAGGCGGGTTATCTGCAGGCAGACGTCGCTGAAGCCGGAGAGCGTCTCGGCACGGACGCCGAAGATGTCGAACGCGTGCTTGCGGCACTGCAGACGCTTGATCCGCCGGGTGTCTTCGCCCGCAGCCTTGCTGAATGCCTGGCCATTCAGCTTCGCCAGAAGGATCGTTTCGATCCCGCCATGCAGGCGCTCGTCGAAAACCTCGAACTGCTGGCGCGCCGTGATTTCGTCACGCTGAAGCGCCTTTGCGGTGTCGATGAAGAGGATCTGCTCGACATGCTCGGCGAGATCCGCCAACTCAATCCGAAGCCTGGCAGCGGCTTTGAGGCCGGCGTGTCCGAAGCGATCATGCCCGATGTTGTTGTCCGCCCGTCTTCGGACGGCAGCTGGCTGGTGGAGCTCAATCCCGACACGTTGCCGCGCGTGCTGGTGAACCAGTCCTATTTCGCGCACGTGACGAAGAATGGCGAGGATCACGCCTTCCTGTCCGAATGCCTGCAGAGCGCCAACTGGTTGACCCGAAGCCTCGACCAGCGCGCCAAGACCATCATGAAGGTGGCGAGCGAAATCGTGCGCCAGCAGGATGCCTTCCTCATGCACGGCGTCGATCACTTGCGGCCGCTGAACCTGAAGACGGTTGCGGAAGCGATCAAGATGCACGAGTCCACGGTCAGCCGCGTCACTTCCAACAAATATATGCTGACGCCGCGCGGGCTCTTCGAGCTCAAATATTTCTTCACGGTTTCAATCAGCGCTGTCGAAGGCGGCGATAGCCATTCGGCCGAAGCGGTTCGCCACAAGATCCGAACGCTGATCGTGCAGGAAAGCCCCGATGCGGTGCTCTCCGACGACGACATCGTCGATATGCTCAAGAAGAGCGGTATCGACCTCGCCCGCCGTACCGTCGCCAAGTATCGGGAGGCGATGAACATCGCATCCTCCGTTCAGCGCCGCAGGGAGAAGCGTGCCCTAGCCAGGGTTTCGGGTTTCTGACCTGCAACGCAGAGGCGCAGCGTTAACGGCTGCTGAGACCGCTGATGGAGGCGGCATCCCCATTTTGTGGGATTTTCATTGCACGTTTTCCGCGTATACTCGGCGTCGCTTTGGCGGGCTATTGACTTTCCGAGGGGGTGTCGCTAGAAGCCCGCCGCAATCGGAGCAGCGAAAGGCATCCGGACATTATCCCCATCATCCTCAGGGCGCCAGGGACCCGCAGACTTGAGCTCATCTTGCTTGAGATTGCGCGAAGTGCTTGGATGAGCTTGAGGCTTGGCGTAAACTGATACTCGCAAACTACCATAAGAAGGGAAACTCCATGAGTGTGCGTGTATCCGGTAAACATATGGAAATTGGTGACTCCTTCCGTCAAAAGATCGAGGACCAAATTGGTGTGGCCGTCACGAAATACTTCGACGGGGGATATTCCGGTCAGGTGATCGTGGAAAAACAGAACTCTCGTTTTTCCGCTGATTGCAAGCTTCATCTCGATAGCGGCGTCGTCCTGCATGCGGCAGGTGAGGCCATGGATCCGCAGATCGCTTTTGATGCGGCATCCGAGCGTATCGAGAAGCGCCTGCGCCGCTACAAGCGGAAGCTCAAGGATCACCATGCTGGAAACCACCTGAACGGTAATGGCTTCGCAGAGGTTGCCTATACCGTCATGGACGCGGTTCCCGACCATGAGGACGAGGTTCCGGACGACTTTGCGCCGGCGATCGTCGCCGAAAGCACGAAGCAGCTCAAGACGATGTCTGTCGCAACTGCCGTCATGGCGCTCGACATGACCGACGAGCCGCTTCTCCTGTTCCGCAGCCCAGGCAAGGAACAGCTCAACATCGTTTACCGTCGTCACGACGGAAATATTGGCTGGATCGATTCGGCCAATATCAAAGGCTGAAATCAGGCCGGGGGAGCGGCGGCAAACGCCGCTCCTTCAGATGCCTGATTTTGGCGACAGAAGGAAAAAGAAATGGCATTGGCAGATTTGCTGCACCAGGATGCGATCATTCCCGCCCTCAGGGTAAATTCCAAGAAACAGTTGCTTCAGGAATTGGCAGCAAAAGCCTCCAGGATAACAGGGCTTTCCGAGCGGGAAATATTCGATGTCATCCTGCAGCGTGAGCGCCTGGGTTCTACCGGCGTCGGCAACGGCATCGCCATTCCCCACGGCAAGCTCTCAAATATCCATTCCATCGTCGGTATTTTCGCGCGGCTGGATCAGCCGGTCGATTTCGAAGCGCTCGATGACCAGCCTGTCGATCTGGTGTTCCTGCTTCTGGCACCGGAAGGTGCTGGCGCCGATCACCTGAAGGCGCTTTCGCGCATCGCCCGCGTCCTGCGCGATCACGATCTGGTTTCCAAACTGCGCGCTACAGATTCTGCCTCGGCGATCTATGCCTTCCTCAACGAAGAGCAGACCTCGAACGCAGCGTGAGGCGCGGCCACTCGCCAGCCTCTCCGGTATAGAAAAAGGCGCCCGATCGCTCAGGCGCCTTTTTTCATGTCATCGGATCTATAATCAGAACTCTTCCCAACTATCCTGGGCAACGGCGGCCGAACCGCGGGACTGGGCGACGGCCCGGCGCGGAGCCGGCGCGGCAGCCCGTGCCGTCGGAGCGGGTGCGCGCATTTGCTGCGCGGTGGACCGCAACGCCGCGGCATTGCCCTGGCCGGAGACACGGAAGCGGGTGACGAGTGCCTTCAGCGTCTGGGCCTCGTCATTCAGCGTGACGCTGGCTGCGGTGGTTTCCTCCACCATCGCGGCGTTCTGCTGCGTGACCTGGTCCATCTGATTCATGGCCTGGTTGATTTCCTTCAGGCCGACGGCCTGCTCGCTGGCCGAGGCCGAAATCTGACGGATGAGGCTGTTGATGCTCATCACCTGCTCGGCGATCTTGTGCAGCGTATCGCCGGCGCGGCCGACGAGGTCGACGCCGTCCTTGACCTGCACGGCCGAGGTGTTGATGAGCGTCTTGATCTCCTTGGCGGCATTTGCCGAACGCTGGGCGAGTTCGCGTACTTCCTGGGCGACGACCGCAAAGCCCTTGCCGGCTTCGCCTGCACGTGCTGCCTCGACCCCGGCGTTCAACGCCAGCAGGTTCGTCTGGAAGGCGATCTCGTCGATCACGCCGATGATGCGCGATACTTCCGTCGAAGACTGTTCGATGCCCTGCATGGAGGCGATGGCCTTCTGCACGACTTCACCCGACTTCTCGGCATCTTCGCAGGCGAGGTTGACGTTGTCGGCGGCCGTGCGGGCGTTCTCGGCACTGGAATTGACCTGGGCAGTCAGCTCGTTGAGCGCTGCTGCGGTTTCTTCCAGGCTTGCCGCCTGCTGTTCCGTGCGCTTGGCAAGGTCGGAAGCGCTGTTGCTGATTTCGCCTGTGCCGGAGCCGATGTTGACCACGCTGTGGTTCATCGTCGTGATGGTTTCCTCGAGGCTGGCGAGCGCCGCATTGAAATCCTGCTTCAGCTTGCCGTATTCGCCGGGAAACTCCTCGGTGATGCGGTGGCCGAGATTGCCCTGCGACAGTTCCGAAAGCCCGGCGCCGACAATCGAAACGATATGGCGCTGCAGGCTGACCGACTGCTGACGTTCGCTCTCCGAACGGCCGCGCTCGGCTTCGGCCTCCAGACGCTGGCTGTCGGCCTCTGCTTCCAGGCGCTGCGTATCGGCAAGCGCGAAGCGGAAGCCTTCCAGCGCCTTGGCGACCGAGCCGATTTCGTCGGAACGGTTCTGGCCAGAGACCGCCTCGTCATACTTGCCGTCACTGAGCGCCCTGACACTGGCAACGAGGCCACCGAGCGGACGCTGAACCAGCGCGCGGACGGCGAAGTAGAGTGCCAGCAGCACTGCGCCGAGTACGATGACACCGTTGATGACCATCATCACCGTCTGATCCTTGACCGGCGCATTCATAGCCGTGTGCGGAACATCGACGAGGACGACCCAGGTCGCGTTCAGGCCGGGAACTGCGAAAGGATAAACGACGCGGTCAAACGGGTCGATGCCATCGAAGCTGAGATTCTTGACGAGGCTGATCTGGTTGGAGGAAAGCGCGGCCTTCACGTTGGCGGCGCCGTCGCCGTCACCGTAGGGCTTCGACGTCAGGTCCGGGATCGGGGCGACGATCCAGTTGCCGTTCTGCGCAAGCAGCGTCACACGGCCGGAACCGAAGGGCCGCAGCGCCTGAACCTTGTCGGTCAGCGATTTCAGCGAAATATCGACGCCTTCGACGCCGATCATCTTGCCGCCCGACATGACCGGATAGGCAATCGAAGTCAGCAGTGTCGGGACATCGGTGCCTTCGGCGAGATAGGGCGTCGTAATGGCGCCCTTGCCGCTGTCGGCGGCGAGCTTCCACCATTCGGCGGTATAATCGTTGTCGAAGGTCGAGTACTGGATGGCGCCGGTCTTGGTCTTTGACCAGTAAGGTGTGAAGGCGCCGACCTTGTTGGTGCCCTCGTCATTGTTATTGGCGATCTCGGTGGTCTTGCCGTCGAAGGCGCCGAGCTGCTCGCAGAACCAACTGCCAAACGCAAAAGCGTTCTGCTCGAGATTGGCTTTCAGAATGTTGATGATGCCCTTGCGGTCGAGGATCTTGCCCTCATGCCCGCGTCCGACGACGCCCGACATGGTGCGGGCGGCGCTGGCAAGCTCGCCGACATTGGCGGCGATCTCGTTGGCGATCGACTTGGCTTCCGAATTGGCCTGGTCCAGCGTAAGGGTCTGAACGCGGTCACGGGTCTGGTCGATGAGAAAAAGGTTTGAAACGACAAGTACCAGGGCGATGGCGGCGCCGGTAATGACGATGAGCTTCGCCGCAAGCGACTTCATTCTGAAAATGAACATGTGTTCCTCGGGCAAGGACGCACCGAAGGGCCATTCTCCGGCGCAGCGAGTAGGGCGTCACTCCGTCATGGAGCTGCCATAGGGGTTGACCGCCTCGAAGATCAACGAGGTGGCGATCGCCCGAAGGATCGCCAGAAACCTCTTAAATTTGAATGAAATTCTATATATTCCGGCAGTAATACCGGCACGCCCCCCAAAACTAGGGGTAGCGCGCCAGGTCTGTGTTCGCGTCCGGACTATTCTATATTCTGTCTGCGACTTCTGCCGCCATCGGGATGGCCGGCTGCGCCCCCGGCTTCAGGCAGGCGAGAGAGCCGGCGACTGCCGCGCGGCGCAGTGCGGTGTCGAAATCCAGCCCTTCATCGAGGCTTGCCGCGAAGTAACCGCAGAATGTGTCGCCGGCGCCGACCGTATCGACGGGTTCGATGACCAGGCCCTGCGCACGGGAAATCTGGCCGTCACGGATAGCAATGACTCCGTCGCCGCCGAGTGTCACGATCAGCGTCTGGCCGGTTTCCGTATGCAGCCGCTCTAGGGCAGCCTTACGGTCGGTAGACGTCATGTTTTCCTGGCCCGCCAGCCGCTCGAACTCGGTCTCGTTGGCGATGACGATATCTGCCAGCCGGCCGAGCCGAGGTGCGTCCGGGATGAGCGGCGCAAGATTGAGGATGCTGGTGATGCCCTTGGCACGTGAGGTGGAAAGCGCGCGCTCCACCGCCTCGACCGGAACCTCCAGCTGCAGCATCAGGATATCGCCTTCATTCATCGCACCCACGGCGGCCTCGGCTTGCTCGCCGCTGACCGTGCCGTTTGCGGCGGGAATGACGGCAATCATGTTCTCACCATCGCCGCCGACGAGGATGAGCGCCGTTCCTGTGGGACCGTCGACCCGTTTGACGAGAGAGAGATCCGTGCCGGCACCGTCAAGCAGTTCAAGCGCGCCCTCAGCGAAGGCGTCCTTGCCAACGGCGCCCGCCATATGGACGTAACGGCCTGCGCGTCGGGCAGCGAGTGCCTGATTGGCACCCTTGCCGCCGGCGGCCGTCGCAAAGCTGTTGCCTGCGACAGTCTCGCCGGGTTTCGGCAGGCGTTCGGTATTGGCGATGAGGTCCATGTTGATGGAGCCGAAAACTGTGATCATGAAATGTCCGTCCCTTGCTTCGGGCCGCGACACTGCCGAAGGTATCACTCCTCGTCAACCACCCTGAGCTTGAGCAATCCGGTCCTGCTTTCAACGGATTTCGCTGCCGGCTCATTCTCGCGTGCCGGCTTGCCGCTGTCGCCGGCTTCGAACTCCAGGGCCTCGATTTTCGCGCCACGCTTGGTGAGCTTGTCCGCCGAGGTGATGATCTGATCGACATCGCGCTGGGTCTGCGAGAAATGCCCCTGCAGCTTGCGCACACGCTCATCCAGCCGACCGAGATCGTCCATGAGGAGAGCCACTTCGCCCTGGATCACATGCGCCTGCGCCCGCATGCGCTGATCCTTCAAAACGGCCTGGATGACCTGGATCGACAGCATCAGCAGCGAAGGCGAGACGATGACGATGCGGGCGCGGTGCGCTTTCTGCACGATGGCTTCGAAATTCTCATGGATTTCCGCGAAGATCGATTCCGAGGGAACGAAGAGGAACGCTGTTTCCTGCGTCTCGCCCGGGATCAGGTATTTGTCGGAAATATCCTTGATATGGACTTCCATGTCGCGGCGAAACTGCTGGGCGGCGAGCTTGCCGGCATCTGGACCGCCCGCCTCGCGGATCGCGTTCCAGGCTTCCAGCGGAAACTTGGCATCGATCACGAGCGGCGGCGCTCCATTCGGCATCCGGATCGTGCAATCCGGCCGTGAGCCGTTGGAGAGCGTCTGCTGGAAAGCATAGGCCCCCATCGGCAGCCCGTCGGCCACGATCGTTTCCATGCGTGACTGGCCGAAGGCGCCGCGCGTCTGCTTGTTGGAGAGGATGGCCTGCAGCCCGACCACATCCTTGGCAAGCGTCTGGATATTGTTCTGGGCGGCATCGATGACGGCCAGCCGCTCCTGCAGCTTCTGCAGGTTGTCATGCGTCGATTTTGTCTGCTCCGTCAGCGTCGAGCTCACGCGCTGCGTCATACCATCAAGCCGCTGGTTGATGGCCTGGTTGAGCTCCGCCTGCCTTGAGCCGAAGACTTCCGTCATTGTCGAGATGCGCCCCTGCATTTCCGCCTGGATCTTCAGAAGCTCGCTCATCCGTGCTTCGCTTTCGGCGGCACGAAGACTGGCCTCTTCGGCCTCTTCGCGGCGGATGCCCGCATTGCGAAGGGCAGAGACGATCGCCAGGAGAACGAGGAGCGCGAGCACCCCACCGGCAACTGCAAGCAGGCCGGGGCTGAGTGCGGGAAGGGATATGGTCAGCGAGTCGGATGTCGTGGTCATGCCGCACCATAACAAAAGCAACGGCGATATCTAGATCAAAACGTGAACAGTGCCTGCCTCTGTTTTCATGGAAATTGCGTTACTTTGCCGTAACGAAAGAAAAATCAGCGGCCTACTTAACGATTGCTAAACCATATTCGCCAAATCTGACGCTGCAATTTCCCTCCGCATTCGCGCTAGATAGAGACCTCCATGACCCCGCAGCAGACCGACAATGCCCTCAGGCAGCGCCTTGACTTCATTGAGCTTGACGATGAGGCGCGCAAGAACCTGCGGGAACTGCGGCCGGCGATCTCGGAGCTTCTCGGTGGTGCGCTGGACAAATTTTACGGCAAGCTTGCCAAGACCCCTGCTGTCGCCGGCTTCTTTGCCGACAAGGCCCATATGGGCCATGCCAAGAAGCGCCAGCAGGACCATTGGGGCAATCTCTCCGGCGGCAATTTCGACCAGACCTATGTCAACGGCGTCACGGCTGTTGGCCGCACGCATGCCCGCATCGGCCTTGAGCCGCGCTGGTATATCGGCGGCTATGCACTTGTCATGTCGGAGCTTGTTCGCGGCCTCATGGAAAAGCAGTGGCCCTCGCTTTTTGCCCGCCAGCACGGCAAGGCGCTTGCCGAAAAACTGACGGCGGTCATCAAGGCTGCGATGCTCGACATGGATTATTCCATCTCGGTCTATCTGGAAGCGCTCGAAGAAAAGCGACGCGTATTGGAAGAGGAGCGCGCCCGCTCCGAAGCCGATCAGGCCATGGCGCTGGAACAGCTGCGCCGCGGTCTCGAGGCGCTGTCGCGCGGCGATCTCGAAGCCACGCTTCCGTCCGATCTGCCGGGCAATTTCCGGGCGATGGCCGAAGATTACAACAGGGCCGTCAGCGCTCTGCGTGAAAGCTTCACCTCGGTCCGCACCACGTCCACCCATATTCTCGAGGGTGCGGACGTAATTTCCAAGGCAGGCGACGATCTCGCCCTGCGCACCGCCCAGCAGGCTGCCGGCGTCGAGGAAAGCTCGGCCGCCCTGCAGCAGCTTTCCGTCAGCGTCAGCCAGACCGCCGCCAATGCCGAGAAGGCTTCCGGTGCCGTACGCGAGACACAGGAGAAAGCCAAGAATTCCGGCGAACTCGTCAATAGTGCCGTTTCGGCCATGGCGGGCATCGAGAAGTCTTCCACCGAGATCGCCAAGATCATCGGCGTCATCGACGAGATCGCCTTCCAGACCAATCTTCTGGCGCTGAATGCCGGTGTCGAGGCAGCGCGCGCCGGTGAAGCCGGCAAGGGTTTTGCTGTCGTCGCACAGGAAGTCCGCCAGCTGGCACAGCGCACCGCGGATGCCGCCAAGGAAATCAAGAACCTGATTTCCGAAAGCTCCACGCAGGTCAACGAGGGTGTCAATATCGTCAGCAGCACCGGCGAGGCGCTGAGCGACATGATCAGCCGCATCGACATCATCAACAGCTTCGTCGCCGATATCGCCGCCGCGGCCCGCGATCAGGCCACCGGCGTGAACGAGGTGAGTGTGGCGATCCGCAACATGGACACCATCACCCAGCAGAATTCCGGCATGGTGGAGCGCACCTCTGCCGAAACTCGCAGGCTCAAGGACGAGGTTGAAAACCTCATCGAATTGCTGCGGCGTTTCCATGCTCGCGCCGAAGGCCGCCAGTCTGCCGGCGTCGGCCGCCGAGCCGCCTGACCAATCGAGGCAAATCCGGGCAGGTGCTGCAAAAAACCGCAATCCCTGCCCGGCGGATGATTCCCTAGCGCGAAAAGATGCGTTATGGGAACGCCATGACCATCAAGCCACTCATCATTCTTCCCGATCCCGTCCTCCGCCAGGTTTCCCAGCCGATCGAGCGGGTCGATGCCGATCTACGGCGCCTGACCGACGACATGCTGGAAACCATGTATGACGCACCGGGCATCGGCCTGGCGGCGATCCAGATCGGCGTTGCGCGCCGCATGCTCGTCATCGATCTTTCGAAGGAAGGCGAAGACAAGCAGCCGCTCGTGTTCATCAATCCCGAGATCGTCAGTTCCTCGGAGGAGCGCTCGGTCTACGAGGAAGGCTGCCTGTCCATTCCGGATTATTACGCTGAAGTCGAACGTCCGGCGCAGGTGACCGTCAAGTATCTGGACCGCGAAGGCAAGGAACAGAGCGTCGAGGCCGACGGTCTGCTGGCGACCTGTCTCCAGCACGAGATCGACCACCTGAACGGTGTACTCTTCATCGACCATATCTCGCGCCTGAAGCGCGAGATGGTGATCAAGAAATTCACCAAGGCTGCCAAGTCCAAGGCGATCTGAGCGGGTTGCGGCAGCGCTGCGCAAGATGTCGAGGGGCTTGATCTCAAGCCCATAAATCCGTTTGAAGACGGCTGATCCTCAATTGGTGAGATAGAATGTCGCTTCGTATCGTTTTCATGGGAACCCCTGATTTCTCCGTCCCGACGTTGCGTACGCTCGTCGAGGCCGGCCATCAGATCGTCGCCGTCTATACCCAGCCGCCAAGGCCGGGCGGCCGGCGTGGTCTCGATCTGCAGAAATCGCCGGTGCATCAGGCGGCCGAATTGCTTGGCCTGCCGGTCTTCACGCCGGTCAACTTCAAGGATCCTGAAGAGCGCGAGCGTTTCCGTGCGCTCGGTGCCGATGTCGGCGTGGTGGTTGCCTATGGCCTGCTGCTGCCGGAGGCGATCCTGACCGGCACGCGTTACGGCTGCTACAACGGCCATGCCTCGCTGCTGCCGCGCTGGCGCGGCGCGGCCCCCATCCAGCGGGCGATCATGGCCGGCGATGCCAAGACCGGCATGATGGTCATGAAGATGGACAAGGGCCTTGATACCGGCGATGTGGCGCTGACCCGCGAAGTCGAGATTGGCGCCAACATGACGGCTGGCGAATTGCACGACCGGCTGATGCTGACCGGCGCCAAGGCGATGGCTGAAGCCATGGTCAAGCTGGAGATGGACGACCTGCCGTTGACGCCGCAGCCGGCGGAAGGCGTGCTCTATGCGGCCAAGATCGACAAGGCGGAAACGCGCATCGATTTCAGCCGCGACGCCAAGGACGTTCACAATCATATCCGCGGCCTCGCTCCCTTTCCAGGCGCCTGGCTCGAGCTTGAAAGCAACGGCAAGGCGGAACGCGTCAAGGTGCTCGGCTCCGAACTCGCCACGGGTGAGGGTGCGGCCGGCACGCTCCTGACCGACGATCTCGTCGTTGCCTGCGGCACCGGCGCCGTTCGTCTCACGAAACTTCAGAAGGCCGGTGGCAAGCCGCTCGCATCCGCCGAGTTCCTGCGCGGCACGCCGCTTGCCGCGGGCACGAGGCTCGCCTGATGCCGCGATACCGCATGATCGTCGAATATGATGGCGGCCCCTATGTCGGCTGGCAGCGGCAGGATAATGGGCCTTCGGTACAGGGCGCGATCGAGAAGGCGATCCTGTCTGCATCAGGCGATACCGTGTCCGTCCGCGGCGCAGGACGCACCGATTCCGGTGTGCATGGCATGGGTCAGGTCGTCCACGCCGATCTTGCGAAGGAATGGTCGCCGTACAAGCTGCAGAATGCGCTGAACGCCCATCTGCGGCTTGCTGGTGAAAAAGTGTCGATCCTCGATGTCGAGGCCACCAGCGAATTTTTCGATGCACGCTTTTCGGCTCTGCGCCGGCACTATCTCTACCGCATCATCAGCCGGCGCGCGCCGCTGGCGCTGGAAGCGGGCAAGGCGTGGTGGGTGCCGAAGGTATTGGACCATGACGTCATGCATGCCGCCGCCCAGACGCTCGTCGGCAGGCATGATTTCTCCACCTTCCGTTCGGCCCATTGCCAGGCCAACAGTCCGGTCCGCACGCTCGACCGGCTGGATGTGACCCGCAACGGCGAGTTGATCGAAATCCGCGCCACGGCCCAGAGCTTCCTGCACAATCAGATCCGCTCTTTTGCCGGAACGCTGAAGCTGGCGGGCGAGGGCAAGTGGACGCCGGATGACGTGCGGGCAGCGCTTGATGCGCGGGACCGCAAGGCCTGCGGCCCCGTAGCGCCGCCGGACGGTCTCTATTTCATGCAGGTCGATTATCCCGAGGTGATCATCGATCGCCGCAAGTCTATCGATGACGAGGACGATTTTTCTTAATTCAAGCCGGATAGATGCCGAGGAAGTTCTGCAGATATTCCGACAGCAGCATGGATGGCACCAGCAGCACCAGCGTCAGCGCACCGACCATGAGCGCATGGCCATGGCAGATCATCCTGAGGATACGCGCCAGAACGAAGACCTGGGCCAGCATGAAGACGAGCAGCAGCAGCGACACGATACCGGTCGAGCCGGGAAGCAGGAATACGAGCGCCAGAAGCAGCCCGTTGATATAGGAGAGCGGGACGCCGAGCCAGTTGACGCTGACGACAATGGGCGCAAAGCGCTCACCCATGCGCACCGCAAGCAGCAGCAAGCCGACAAAGACCAGCGGTACGAACCAGTTGGCAAGTTCGACGAGCCCGAGCCTGAAATAGAACGGAAAGCCGACATCGGTTTCCGGTGGCATGGAGCGGAGAAAGGCGCTGCGCCACCAGAGCCAGGAAATCCCTGTCGGCGGCAGGCACCAGATGATTGCCCAGAAGGAGCGGTTGACGCCGCGATCCGATATGTCGAGGAAGCGGAAACCGCGCGGATCGAGCTTGATCAGCAGCCAGATGCCGGCGAGATAATACTGAACCTCTCTAAAGCCCGGCATTCTCAAACCCCAGCGGTCTCAAACCAACGTTGGACAAAGGTCTCATAGATCGCCGTCAACGTCTCCAGATCGCCAACGGCGACGCGTTCGTCGACCATATGCATCGTCTGGCCGACGAGGCCGAATTCCACGACCGGGCAATAATCCTTGATGAAGCGTGCATCCGATGTGCCGCCCGTGGTCGACAGTGCCGGCGATGCACCCGTGACGCTCTCGACAGCCGAAGACAGCGAGGCGATCAGCGCATTGTTGCGCGTCAGGAAGACATGGCTCGGCCGATCGGCCCAGACGATCTCGTATTTCACCGGCTCGCGGCCCGGCCGCAATGCGCCGTCCGCAGCCGCCGAATCGAGACGCCTGACAATCTCGGCCCGCAGCGTATCGGCCGTCCAGGTATCGTTGAAGCGGATGTTGAAGCTCGCCAGAGCCTTGGCCGGAATGACATTCGTCGCCGGATTGCCGACATCGATGGTCGTCACTTCGAGGTTGGATGGCTGGAAATTGTCGGTGCCCATGTCGAAGGGCGGGTCCATCAGCGCCTGGGTCAGTTGCAGCATGCCGCGCACCGGATTGTCGGCAAGATGCGGATAGGCCGCATGGCCCTGTACGCCGTGCACGACGATCTTGCCCGACAGCGAACCGCGCCGGCCGATCTTGATCATGTCGCCGAGCTTATTGGGGTTGGTTGGCTCGCCGACAACGCAGGCATCCCACGTCTCGCCGCGCTCGGCTGCCCATTGCAGCAGCTTGCTCGTGCCGTTGATCGACGGTCCCTCTTCATCGCCGGTGATCAGGAAGGAGATGGAGCCCTTCGGCGCGCCATGCTTTTCGACATGCCGGGCAACGGCTGCGGCAAAGCAGGCGATACCGCCCTTCATGTCGACGGCACCACGGCCGAAAAGCTCGCCATCGGCGATCTCGGCGGCAAAGGGGGGATGCGTCCAGGCAGCCTCGTCGCCAACGGGCACCACATCCGTATGCCCGGCAAACATCAGGTGCGGCCCTTCGGTGCCGAGGCGGGCATAGAGGTTTTCGACATCAGGCGTGCCGGCTTCCGTCGCCACCATCCGGTCCACCTTGAATCCGAGGGGCGAAAGCATGGCCTCCAGCGCGGAAAGCGCTCCGCCCTCTGCCGGCGTTACGGACGGGCAGCGGATCAGGGTCTGAAGATTGGCAACAGGATTCGTAGCGGTCATGGCGGTCGAATTATCCGTTGGGAATGGCAAAGGCGTGGCAAGGCGTGAAGCCGCCTCGCCCAAAAAGACGCCGATTGTTTACCGAATCAATATCGGGCTGTCATCAATCTCTGAGCAGTTCGTTGATGCCCGTCTTGGAACGGGTCTGCTCATCGACGCGCTTGACGATCACGGCGCAATAGAGGTTCGGCGCAGCCAGGCCGTTCGCCATCGTCTTGTCTGATGGCAGCGAGCCTGCGACGACGACGGAATAGGGCGGAACTTCGCCATAGGTGATCTCGCCGGTCGCGCGGTCGACGATCTTGGTGGACTTGCCGATGAAGACGCCCATGCCGAGCACCGAGCCTTCACGCACGATGCAGCCTTCGACGACTTCCGAGCGGGCGCCGATGAAGCAATTGTCTTCAATGATCGTCGGGCCGGCCTGCATCGGCTCCAGAACGCCGCCGATGCCGACGCCGCCCGAAAGGTGCACATGCTTGCCGATCTGCGCGCAGGAGCCGACGGTCGCCCAGGTATCGACCATCGTGCCTTCGCCGACATAAGCGCCGAGATTGACGAAGGACGGCATCAGGATGGCGTTCGGGGCGATATAGGCCGAGCGGCGCACGACCGCATTCGGTACGGCGCGGAAGCCGGCGGCGCGGAACTGGTTTTCGCCCCAGCCTTCGAATTTCGAGGGAACCTTGTCCCACCAGGTCGACTGGCCGGGACCGCCCTTGACGACTTCCATGTCGTTGAGCCGGAAGGAAAGCAGTACGGCCTTCTTCAGCCACTGATTGACCTTCCAGACGCCGTCGGCGCCGCGCTCTGCCACACGCGCCTTGCCTTCATCGAGCAGAGTGAGCGCCGCCTCGACTGCATCGCGCACTTCACCCTTCGTCGACGTGTTCACATTGTCGCGATTGTCAAAGGCGGTTTCGATGGTCTTTTCGAGGGATGCGAGGTCGGTGGCGCTCATGAGAATTCCTTAAACTTCGATCTTTATCGTGGAGACGGCGGTGTCTCCGGAAGTGCTGTTGGCGGGTTGTCACCCGATCTACAGCATGCGCCCGTAAAATGGAATGATTTTTCGGACAAGATCATATCTGGATTCAAGGCGTTATAGCGACATATCCGGTCACTTGCGGCCGGTGATACTGAAAGGCATTTCGATATGGCAAAGGCAAGAAACGGCGGTGGGCGGCGCAAAGACGGCGTCTGGGATCCGTTGAAGAGCAGTTCGACCGACAGACAGCGTGCAGAGTCCGTCCCGAAGACCCCGCAGACGCTCTCGCCGGCCTATCGCCTTGCCTATGTGGACGAGGATTTTCTCTGCCGCGAGGAACTGCGGCCGATCCGCCTGCAGCTCGAACTGCTGAAGGTCGAGATGATGCTGGCCGAGCGCGGCATCAAATCGACGGTCGTTCTCTTCGGCGGTGCCCGCATCCCGGCACCGGGCCAGAGCGCCTGGGCCGCCCGCAACGAAACCCAGAGGGCAAATCTCGAGGCCGCCTCGGTCTATTATGACGAGGCGCGCAAATTCGCCCGCCTCTGCTCGCGTTATTCTGCCGGCTTCGATTTTCACGAATATGTCGTCGTCACCGGTGGCGGGCCGGGTGTCATGGAGGCGGGAAACCGGGGTGCCTCGGACGAGGGGGCTCCCTCGATCGGCCTCAATATCGTGCTGCCGCACGAGCAGGCGCCGAATGCCTATGTGACGCCGGAACTCAGCTTCAATTTCCACTATTTTGCGATCCGCAAGATGCATTTCATGGTGCGCGCCAAGGCGATCGCGGTCTTCCCCGGCGGCTTCGGCACGATGGACGAATTCTTCGAATGCCTGACGCTGATCCAGACTGGCCGCATGGAGCGCATCCCGCTGCTGCTCTTCGGCTCGAAATTCTGGCACAGCATCATCAATTTCGATGCGCTTGCCGAATTCGGCACGATCGCGCCGGAGGACGTGAACCTGATCAGTTTCGTCGATACCGCCGACGAAGCCTGGAAGATCGTCCAGGATTTCTATGAGCACCGTGAGGGCCACTAGGCTCCAATGGATAACAACGAAAAACCCTCTTCCCACGAGGTGGGAAGAGGGCTTCGGTTGAGGGGCAAACCCCTCGTGATAAACTGCGGATGGTTCTTTAAAGGAAGGGCTGGTCCGGCATGTCGTCGATCGAGATCACACCGTCCTTGTTGCGGTCCATGCGATCGAAGAACTTGTTGAAGGCGGTTTCCGCTTCCTGCTTGCTGATCTGGCCGTTCTGATCAGTATCGATGCGGCCCATCATCATGGTGATTGCCATGAAGCGGGCATTGCCATGCATCCAGTGGTGACCGTCGTGGCCGTTCCGGCCATGATCCTTGTCGTCACCTGCCTTCGGCGCCGCGTTTTGATCCGCATCGCCCTGCTTTGCCGAGACTGCTTCGCGACGCGCCTTGAACTGTGCTTCGCGGTATGTGCGGATTTCGCCCGGCGTCAGCGAGCCATCATTGTTGGTGTCGATGGCGGCGAAGATCTTCTCCATGCCATCGGTCGCCTCCTGCTTGGAAATCTGCCCGTCCTTGTTCGTGTCGAACTGTTTCAGCATGCGCACGAAGATGATTTCGCGGAAAGCAGCGCCACGCGGGCCGCCCATCATGCCTCCACCCATCTTACCGTGGCCCATCTGGCTATGATGGCCCGGACGGTCGGGCCGGTCGCCCGGCGCGGCATAGCTTGCCCCGGCAGCTGCACCGAGGAGAAGAACAGAAGAAAGAGCCGTCAGAATAAGCTTGTTGCGGTGCATGATCGCATCCTTTCGTAAGGTGTCCCTCGACTACGAAAGGTAAGTCCGAACCGCGCCGGGGCACAGTTAAACATCCGTAAGATGGATGAAACTTTAGTAAGCTAGGCCGTAATCTTCCTTAAGAAATCAGTAAGATCGTCGGTGACGAAGTCGATGTGGTCGTCCTCGCCGCTGGTCTTTTCCCACCATTCGACAACGGTTTCTTCCAGATTGCGGGGCACGAGCAGAACGGTCTGCATGCCGAGCGCCTTGGGTACGACAAGATTGCGCGGCAGGTCTTCAAACATCGCGGCCTTGCCGGTCTCGATCTTCTTCAGCGCCGTGAATTTGTCATAGGTCGCCTGCGCCGGTTTCGGCAGGTAGTCGGCGGCGACGATATCGAAAATATCGTCGAAATGATCGAGGATTCCGAGCGCACCGGCGGCTGCCTGCGCATGCGGCACGCTGCCGTTGGTAAAGATGAACTTGCGCCCCGGCAGGGCCTTGATCGCATCGGCCAGTCCCGGCTCCGGGGTCAGCGCCGAATAGTCGATCGCATGCGCCTTTTCGAGAAAGTCGTTCGGATCGACGCCGTGATGGATCATCAGCCCCTGCAGTGTCGTGCCGTGATCGAGATAGTATTGCTTCTGCAGCTTGCGCGCCTCGTCATGCTCCATCTGCAGGAGCGCCGAGACATAGGCCGTCATGTTCTTGTCGATCTGCGCGAAGAGATTGACGTGATGCGGATAGAGCGTGTTGTCGAGGTCGAAGACCCATTCGGTTACATGCTCGAAGTCGTGTCTGCTGGGCGTGCGGTCGATCTTTGTCATGGCCGCCCTTATGGCACGGCTGCGGCGGGAAACCAAACCTTTTGCTCTCGTCACCTGCCGTCCGCATTCCCAAAAATGCCACCAAAATTCCGCAACTTTAGAGGGATTTTAGCCGACTTTCGCCATTGATCGCTGTTGAGCTTCGACTGCGCCAACAGGGGAGCCCGAAAGGGCGAAGTCGCAATGAAGATCGTTCTGATCAATCCGCCGCATACCGCAATCGGCAGCCGCATTCCCGATGACCATCTTCCGCCGCTTGGCCTTCTTTCGGTCGGCGGCCCGCTGATCGATGATGGCCATGCCGTCAGCCTCGTCGATGCCGATTTCAGGCCGATGAGCATTCCGGAAATCGTCAGCAAGGTCATGGCCGTCGGCCCTGATCTTGTTCTGATCGGCCATTCCGGATCGACATCGGCCCATCCGACTGCCCGCGTCATTGCCGAAGCGCTCAAGCACAGCGATCCCGCCATTTCCATCATCTACGGCGGCGTGTTCCCGACCTACCATTGGCGGGAGGTGCTGGCCGAGACCGGAGCATTCGACATCCTCGTGCGAGGCGAAGGCGAGGAAACGATGCGGCGCCTCGCCGATGCCCTGGCGACAAACCGTCCGCTGGCAACCATTCCCGGCATTGCCTTTCGCGATGGCCACGGCGAAATCCTGGCCACACAGCCGGCACAGGCGATCGCCGATCTCGATGCCTATCGCATCGGCTGGGAGCTGATCGACCACCGGAAATACAGCTATTGGGGCGGCAAACGCGCTGTCGTCATGCAGTTCTCCCGCGGCTGTCCGCATCTCTGCAATTATTGCGGCCAGCGCGGTTTCTGGACCCGCTGGCGGCACCGATCGCCCGAGCTTTTCGCCCGCGAGATCGGCAGGCTTTACCGGGAAGAGGGCATCGAGCTGATCAACCTTGCCGACGAGAATCCGACTTCTTCGCGAAAAGCGTGGCTGGCTTTCCTGGAAGCGATGATTGCCGAGAACGTCCCCGTCCAGATCGCCGGCTCGACGCGGGCGGACGATATCGTCCGCGATGCAGATATCCTGCATCTCTATCGCAAGGCCGGCGTCGTACGCTGGCTACTCGGCATGGAAAACACCGATGAGGCGACGCTTTCCCTGATCAGGAAGGGCGGCGCCAAGGCAAGCGACCGCGAGGCGATCCGTTTGCTGCGAAAACACGACATCCTCTCCATGGCGACCTGGGTCGTCGGCTTCGAGGAGGAGAGACTAAGCGATCTCTGGCGCGGCTTCCGGCAGTTGCTCTCTTACGATCCCGACCAGATCCAGGCGCTTTACGTCACGCCGCACCGCTGGACGCCGTTCTTCCGCATCGCCCGCGACCGGCAGGTGATCGAGACCGATACCCGCAAATGGGACTACAAGCATCAGGTCCTGAAGATGCGTCACCTGAACCCGCTGGTGCTGGTTCTCTGCGTCAAGCTGATCGAGGTCGCGGTTCAGGCCCGGCCGAAGGCGGTGATGCGCATACTTTTCCATCGCGATCGGCAGCAACGCCATTCCATGCGCTGGTACACGCAGATCGGCCGCCGCGTCTGGTTTCACGAGCTTTTCGAATTTCTCTTCCGGCGCCGCCATATCAAGGACGGGCCGACCCTTGAGGCTTTCTGGGGCGCGCCGCAGGATGCGGAAGAGGAATCGATGCTACGTCCGCAGCGGCATGTGAAGAGCCTCGACGCCGCGGAATAAAATAGGCGCCCGAATTTCGGCGGACGGCGTGACCGCACGGTGCTAGAACACGCGCATGCTTTTCGAACGCCCCGCCGATGATACGCTTTACGATGCCCTGATCGCGCGCAGCGCAGATTATGAGGGCCAGATCTATGTATGCGTGAAAACGACAGGCATCTTCTGTCGCCTGACCTGCCCGGCGCGCAAGCCGAAGCGGGAAAATACCCTGTTCTTCGACACGATCGCCGCCTGCATGCATTCCGGTTTCCGTCCGTGCCGGCGCTGCAAACCGCTGGAGCAGGCGGGCCGCGAGCCTGTTGTCGATGAGCTGTTGGCGCGGCTCGACAACGAACCAGAGCTGCGCTGGACCGAGGATGAGCTGGTGCGCCGCGGTTACGATCCCTCGACGGTGCGCCGGGCCTTCAAACGGGCGTTCGGCATGACCTTTCACGATATCGTTCGCTACCGCCGCCTCGGCGAGGCTGCCCGGCAACTGGCCGATGGCGCACGCGTCATCGACGCGCAGATCGACGCGGGATATGAATCCCCGAGTGGCTTTCGCGCAGCCTTCCAGCGCCTTATCGGCAAACCGCCGGCGCTCTCGCAGAACCGCGAACTGCTCTTCGCCGACTGGTTCGATACGCCGCTCGGGCCGATGATCGCCGTTGCTGACAAGACGCATCTGCATCTCCTCGAATTTCACGACCGCAGGGCGCTGCCGACCGAACTTGAAGCCCTGCAGAAGCGCGTCCGATCCTCGGTCGCAATCGGCCGTACGCCGGCGATCGATCAGATCGAAGCAGAAATCAGGGACTACTTCGAAGGGCGGCTGACCGCTTTCAAGACGCCGCTGGCGCTCGGCGGCACGCCTTTCGAAAAACATGTCTGGACAAAGCTGATCGAAATTCCTTCCGGACAGACGCGCGCCTACGGCGATCTTGCACGGGAGATGCTGCGGCCGGAGGCGGTGCGTGCCGTCGGTCGCGCCAACGGCGCCAACCAGTTCGCGATTATCGTGCCCTGTCACCGCATTCTCGGCGCAGACGGATCGCTGACCGGTTACGGCGGTGGCCTCTGGCGCAAGCAGTGGCTACTGCGGCACGAGGAGAAGATGCGAGAACAAGCAACCGCGATGGAGGAGACGGCATGAACCAAAATGAAAAGGCCAGGCTGTTCGGCAGCCTGCACCGCAAGGGCAATCCTGTCATTCTCTACAATATCTGGGATGCCGGAACAGCAAAGGCGGTGACGGACGCCGGCGCGAAGGCGCTTGCGACCGGAAGCTGGTCGGTCGCCGCGGCCAATGGTTACGGCGATGGCCAGAAGCTGCCGATGGACGTGCTCATCGAAACCGCGCGCTCGATCACGGCCGCCAACGAGCTGCCGCTCTCCGTCGATTTCGAAGGCGGCTACTCGACGGAACCGACAGGCGCTGCCACCAATGTCGCAAAGCTGATCGAGGCAGGCGCAATCGGCATCAATTTCGAGGATCAGAAGGTCGGCGAGACCGGTCTTCATCCGGTCGAGGCACAGGGGGCACGTATCAGCGCTATCAGGGAGATGGCCGAGGGCAGGGGCATCGATTTCTTCATCAATGCCCGCACCGATCTCTTCCTTCAGGAAGGCGATGGCTCCAGACATGCGGGATTGGTCGAGGCAGCGATCGAGCGCGGCAAGGCTTATGCGGCTGCAGGTGCCAGCGGCTTTTTCGTACCGGGCCTGATCGAGCCGGTCCTGATCGAAAAAATCTGCGCTGCCTGTGAACTGCCGGTCAATATCATGATGAAGACTGGTGCGCCCGATCCTGTGGCGCTCGCAAGACTCGGCGTCTCGCGTATCAGCTATGGCCCGGGACCGTATCGGTCCATGATGGAAAAGCTGAAGGAAGCGGCGGCCGCGATCTACGCCGCCGCTCCGTAAAGCGGGAAATTTGGATCAGGGAACGATCAGCGTGCCGACGCCGTGCTCGGTGAAGATTTCCAGGAGCACGGAATGGGCGGTCTTGCCGTTGAGGATGACGACGCCCTGGACGCCGGCCTTGATGGCGTCGATGCAGGTTTCGACCTTCGGGATCATACCGCCGGAAATCGTGCCGTCGGCGATCAGCGCATGCGCCTCGGCGACGGAGAGTTCTTTGATGAGCTGGCCCTGCTTGTCGAGCACGCCGGGCACATCCGTCAGGAACAGGAGACGCGTGGCGTTCAGGGCGCCGGCAATCGCGCCGGCAAACGTATCGGCATTGATATTATAGGTCGCGCCGTCGCGGCCCGGAGCAACCGGGGCGATGACCGGGATCATCTCGGAGCGGGCGAGGAGGTCGAGCAGCGTACGGTCGACTTCGACGACTTCGCCGACGAAGCCGAGATCGAGCACGCGCTCGATATTGGAATCCGGATCCTTGACGGTCTTGCGCGCCTTTTCGGCAAAGACCATGTTGCCGTCCTTGCCGCACAGCCCGATCGCCCATTCGCCGGTCTGGTTGATCAGCGCGACGATTTCCTTGTTGATCGAGCCGGCGAGAACCATTTCCACGATCTCGACCGTCTTCTGGTCGGTGACACGAAGGCCGCCTTCGAACTTCGATTCGATGCCCATCTTCGTCAGCATGGCGCCGATCTGCGGGCCGCCGCCGTGAACGACGATCGGGTTGACGCCGGACTGTTTCAGGAGCGCGATATCGCTGGCGAAAGCCTTGCCGAGCTCGGGATTGCCCATGGCATGGCCGCCGTATTTCACGACGATCGTCTTGTTTTCATAGCGCTGCATGAAGGGCAGCGCCTGCGCGAGAAGACGTGCCTGGATTTCGCTTTCGGACTCGTTCATGGGGGACCCCGCAGAATTGATGGCGGCCTTTTATCTCAAGTTTTTGACAGAGGGAATAATCCGGCGCGCAATAGTTTTTCGTATGTAAGGCCGACCTGGGTACCTGCCAGCTCACATTGAAGCAATCCAACCGGAAATCGTTCATTCGAGGGCGGCATGACAAGCGAGCTTGCAGATCTGATCGGCCGCGTGGCACTTGGCGACCGCAAGGCCTTTTCCGCGCTTTATAACCAGACCAGTCCGAAACTTCTGGCCATCTGCCTTCGTATTCTTGGAAACAGGAACGAGGCGGAAGAGGTGTTGCAGGAAGTCTATATCAAGATATGGCAGCGTGCCGGCGCCTTCACGACCGGCTCTTCCACGTCGGCTGCATGGCTTGCGGCAATTGCCCGCAACCAATCGATCGATGCGCTGCGGGCACGCAAGCCGATATCAGATGAAATCGACAGCGCGCTCGATCTTGCCGACGCCGCTCCCGACCCGGAAGCACAAGTCGTGATAAGGGATGAAGGAAGGCGGATTGACACCTGCATGGAAGAGTTGGAAGCTGATCGTGCGGTCGCCGTAAAACGGGCTTATGTCGAAGGGCTGAGCTATCAGGAACTGGCCGATCAGTTTGGTGTCCCGTTGAATACGATGCGGACATGGCTAAGACGCAGCCTGCTGAAACTGAGAGAGTGCATGGAACGATGACATCGCCCGATAAAAGTAAGGGAGACCGCTCCCGCGATGAGGTTCTCGCCGGGGAATATGTGCTCGGTGTCCTCTCTCTTCAGGATCGCAGGATCGTCGAGGAGCGTATGCGCCGTGACAGGCAGTTCGCTGCCATCGTCAGCCGCTGGGAGGTCAATCTTTCCGGCTTCAACGATGAATATGGTGCGGCAGCGCCAAATCGTGAGACCTTCAAGCAGATCGAAGCGCGTCTCTTTGCCGATGCCGCGGCTCCGCCGCGCTTTTCGCAGGGGCTGTGGAACTCCGCCGGTTTCTGGCGCTCGCTGACATTCGCCTCGCTGGCCGTGACCCTCGGCGTCATCGCTTTCGCCTCCGGGCTCGTGCCGCAGCCGCCGGCCACTCCGCCGCTTGTGGCAGACCTTTCCGGCCAGAACAATCAGGTCAACCTCACTGCTTCCTATGAGATCCAGAGCGGTCGGCTGAAGATCGTGCCGGTAGCGGCCGGCAAGCCGGAAGAAAAATCCCTTGAACTGTGGCTCGTGCCGGGTAGCGGCGCACCGCGTTCTCTCGGGATCTTCCAGCCGGGCATGGCTGGTGAACTGGTCATCCCGACCGACATGCGCAGCCAGATTTCCGATGGCGCGACACTCGCCGTCAGCCTCGAGCCCTTCGGCGGTTCACCCAGCCATCAGCCGACCGGCCCTGTCTTTGCCAGTGGCTCCATTCATCGTCCCTGAACAAATATCATCCGTTTGAAACTCTTCTGCAGCGGTCTCCGTAACTGCTGATATCCGGGCGGCGCAGGCATCAGGCCAGCGGCTGCGACTGGGTGCAGAGGAGAAAATCATGATCAAGTCCGCATTGCGCGCGACCGCCCTTGCCGCCGCCTTTTCCGCGATCGCATTCGCCGCCCAGGCGAAGAACCCGATGGTCGGTGGCGCTGCGATGTTCGAAAACAAGAACATCGTCGAGAATGCCGTCAACTCCAAGGATCACACGACGCTCGTTGCCGCCGTCAAGGCCGCCGGTCTCGTCGGTACGCTGGAAGGCAAAGGCCCGTTCACCGTTTTTGCGCCGACCAACGAAGCCTTTGACGCCCTGCCGAAGGGCACGGTCGATACGCTGCTCAAGCCCGAAAACAAGGACAAGCTGGTCAAGATCCTGACCTGCCACGTCGTTGCCGCCGACGCCATGTCGAAGACGGTCGCCAAGATGATCAAGGATGACGGTGGCGAACACGATATCAAGACGGTCGGCGGCTGCGTGCTCAAGGCCAAGGAAAGCATGGGCAAGATCACACTGACGGATGAAAACGGAGGTGTTGCCCATGTCACCATCGCCGACGTCAAACAGTCGAACGGCGTCATCCACGTCATCGACAAGGTACTGCTGCCGAAGATGTAACTTGTTTTAACGCATGTCGTTTTCGCAAAACCGCTTCACATTTTTGCGCGACATGCTCACGGTATCGGCTTCAGTGGGAGGCGCCTTTCGGGGCGCCTCTTTTATTTCCAGTTGCTGACGCCGACGGTTTCGGCGATTGCCTGCCGCAGTTCGTCCAACCCCTCGTTCTTTTCCGAGGAGGTGGAGAGCACGGCCGGATAAGCGGCCGGGCGCTTGCGGATCTTCTCTGCCGTTTCGGCAATGAGCTTCGGCACCGCGGGCGCCTTGATCTTGTCCGTCTTGGTCAGAACGATCTGATAGGAGACGGCGGCCTTGTCGAGCAGCGTCAGCACGTCTTCGTCGTTCTTCTTTATGCCGTGGCGGCTGTCGATCAGTACATAGACGCGCTTCAGCGTCGCCCGGCCTCGCAGATAATCGAAGACGAGCTTCGTCCAGGCATCCACCTGTTCCTTCGGCGCCTGTGCATAGCCGTAGCCCGGCATGTCCACCAGTGCCATCGGCGGCAGATCGGCGCCTTCGCCGGAATAGCCGTCGGGAACGAAATAATTGAGTTCCTGCGTGCGTCCCGGTGTATTGGACGTGCGCGCCAGGCTCTTCTGGCCGACCAGCGCGTTGATCAGCGAGGATTTGCCGACATTGGACCGGCCGGCGAAAGCCACTTCCAGCGGACCTTCCGGCGGAAGGAACTTCAGGGAAGGCACGCCGCGGATGAAGATCCAGGGGTGGCCGAAGAGCGGCTTTGCGATTTCGGTCATAGGAATTCTGCAATCTCCGGGTTCGGAATGAAACCGGCTTCGTGTTTTTAAGGCGGATTGTCAAGGTTTGCGCGGATCGGCGACCCAGCGGCCTGAAACAAAAAGCCCCGCCGGAGCGGGGCTTTCCGATTATATCGGCCGATTATTTCGAAGGCGCCGGTTTTCGTTTGAATAGGCCCTTCAGATTGTCGAAGAGCTCGATCTTCACGCCATGGCGCTTCATGATCACAGACTGCTGGATCACTGAGAGCGTGTTGTTCCAGGCCCAGTAGATGACGAGACCGGCCGGGAAGCTTGCCAGCATGAACATGAAGACCAGCGGCATCCAGTTGAAGATCATCGCCTGCGTCGGATCGGGAGGCGTCGGGTTCATGCGCATCTGGAAGAACATGGTGACACCCATGATCAGCGGCCAGACGCCGAGATGCAACAAGGTCGGGGCTTCGAAGGGCAGCAGGCCGAAGAGGTTGACGATCGATGTCGGATCGGGTGCCGAGAGATCCTTGATCCAGCCGAAGAACGGCGCATGGCGCATCTCGATGGTGATGTAGATCACCTTGTAGAGCGAGAAGAAGATCGGGATCTGCAGCGCCACCGGCCAGCAGCCGGCGATCGGATTGATCTTCTCTTCCTTGTAGAGCTGCATCGTCGCCTGCTGCAGGCCCATCCGGTCGTCGCCGAACTTTGCCTTCAGCTCTTCCATCTTCGGCTGCATGCGCTTCATGTTCGCCATCGAAGCGTATTGCTTGCTGGCGAGCGGGAAGAACAGCGCCTTGACGACGATCGTCGTGCACAGGATCGCCACGCCGAAATTGCCGAAGTAGCGGAAGAAGAAGTCCATCAGCTTGAACATCGGCTGCGTGATGAAGAAGAACCAGCCCCAGTCGATCAGGCGATCGAAGTTCGGGATGGAGTATTTCGTCTCATATTCATCGACGACAGGCACTTCCTTGGCGCCGGCGAAGATCAGGTTCTTGACCTCGGTACTGGCGCCCGGAGCGATCGATACGCCGTCATCCTTGAAGTCGGCCTGATAGCTCGGGAGAATGCCCGTGAAATAGGAGAAGCGGGATTCGAAAGGAACCGCCTGGCTCGGAATGAGAGCCGCAGCCCAGTACTTGTCGGTGATGCCGATCCAGCCGCCGGTAACCTTCGGGTTAGACTGGTTTTCCTTTTCGATCGCCGTGTACTTGCTTTCGGAAATGCCGCTGCCGGCACCAAACACGCCGAGGAAGCCTTCGTGCAGCACGTAGACGGAAGGCGTGCTCGGCTTGTTGTAGCGTGTCACGCGGCCGTAATTGGCAAAGGAAACGGCGGCATCGCCACTGTTGGTAATCTTGTCGTCGATCGTGAACATGTAATGCTCGTCGACGGAAATCGTGCGGCTAAAGGTCAGGCCCTTGTCATTGGTGTAGGTCAGGGTCACCGGGGTCTTTTCGGTGAGCTTGGCGCCCTCGGGGGCGGTCCAGACCGTCGATGCGCCGGGAACGTTGCCGGACGTATCGGTGCCGACGTAACCGAGCTCGGCGAAATAGCCGTCCTTGGTTTCGCCCGGCGAGAAGAGCGTGATGATCGGGCTCGAGTTGTCGACGGTCTCGTGATAGGCCTTGAGCTTCAGATCGTCGAGGCGAGCGCCGGCGAGATTGATGGAGCCGGAGAGAGCAGCGGTGTCGATGACAATACGCGGCGTCTTCGCAAGTGCTTCTTCGCGGGTGAGCGTGGCTGCCGCCTGGCTTGTCGGCGCAGCGCCGCTCGTAGCAGCGCCCTGGCCGCCGGCCGCGGGCTGCTGCGTCTGCTCGGTCTGCTGCTGGGCCTTCTGGGCTTCCTGGGCTTTGCGCTGAGCTTCCAGGCGCGGGTTCATATAGAGGAACTGCCAGCCAAGGACGATCAGCACCGAGAGAGCGATCGCAATGAAGTAATTGCGGTTGTTTTCCATCATACGTTCCTGGGGCGCTCGTCTTTCGGGCGCCGGTGTTTCGGCCTGGTCTCCACGCGGGATTTCAGCTCCGCGGCCAATTCATCGAAGGACGCCGTCAAGACGTCCCTGCGGGCGACAACCACATAGTCGTGTCCGGGCTGCATTGCAAACCCTGCATGAAGCCGCACCGCCTCTTTCAGGCGTCGCCGCATGCGGTTTCTCTCGACCGCGTTGCCATGTTTTTTGGTGACAGTGAAGCCGACGCGGGCTTCGGTATCGTCTTCCTTGCGGTTCAGCACCTCGAGAAGGAAGAGATTGCCGCGGCGCTTCTCGCCTTCGCGGACTGCAAGAAACTGCGGGCGGCTTTTAAGCCGCCCGACAGTCTTTTTATTTTCTGTGGTCTTCGAGTCGCCCGTCATTACTCTATCGGGCAATTCCGGCCTTAGGCCGAAAGACGCTTGCGGCCGCGAGCGCGGCGAGCAACGATGACCTTACGGCCGCCCTTAGTGGCCATACGCGCACGGAAACCGTGGCGGCGCTTGCGAACAAGCTTCGAGGGCTGGTATGTACGCTTCATTTATTTAACACCGCGGAGTGCGGCCCTTCTTGAATTTGCATAGTGCAAGGAGCGTTGTTTTTCGAACGGGCGGAGGTCGTGAAAGACCCTATATGACCGGACGTGCGGCGGCTTATACGGACGAAGCTTTCCAAAGTCAATTAACGTAGCCAGATTCGCTCTGTGAGCGCGGCGGAGTGCAAGATTTCGCATGATGGTGTTAACGAATGTGCGGCCTCACGAAATGGTTGCATATTTCGCCTCTATGCTTGGCAAAGCTTTCAGCCAAGGCTTTTATTCCTTGGTGATGCTCGGTTTTGGACCAAGCATAACGTGTGCGGCGACAAGTATGGGTAATTTTTTGTAGTCCGTATTATTAATATTCGAAATACAACATTAACGAATTTACCGGATGTTGCACTTCATCGGCTGGGAGTTTGCTTTCCAGACATTGTGCGAAGCGAAGGAGCGTTCGTTGAAAATTCGCGGCAAAATCAATCTTCTTGTTTCCGTCATGGCTGGCGTTGCGCTTCTGATCGGTGCCACGGCTTTGTCGGCGGTGAGCGAATATAACGCGAACCTGACGGCTTACGAACACGCTGCCGCCCGCGCCTATGCCGGTGAACGCCTCAACCGCTTCGTGACCGCTGTCGTTATGGAAGCGCGTGGCATCTACGCCGCCAAGAGCGTGGACGACACGCCAGCCTTCGCCAAGGGCCTGATGGCGGATCTCGATGAAATCGACAAGGTCATCGCCGGCTGGGCACCGCTCGTGCCTGACAGCCAGAAGGATTCTTTCGTCAAGCTCATTGATCGCGCCAAGGAATTCCGTGCCTTCCGCACGGAAACGGCCCGGCTCGGCACGCAGGTAAGCCCGCAGGCTGCCAATGAACAGGGTAACAACGACGCCAATCGCGCCAATCGCAAGGCCTTCCAGGCCGAGATCGATGCGATCGTCAATACCGACAAGGCAGAGCTGACGGCCGTCGATACTCAGATCGAGAGCTTCCGCAGCTGGATTCTGATGCTGGTGCTCGGTATTACCGGCGTTGGTATCGCAGTCGGCGTCGGCATGGGCTTCTATATCGGCACCAGCCATCTGAGCCGGCCGATCAAGAAGGTGACGAACGCGATCAAGGAAGTGGCGAACGGCAATTTCCAGGCGGATGTGCCTTTTGCCGGCCGCAAGGACGAAATCGGTGAAATGGCCGCCGCCGTCGCCGTCTTCAAGCAGAACGGCCTCGTCATCCAGCGCATGAACGCTCAGGAAGCGGCAATGCGCGCCAAAAGCGACGACCTTCAGTCCAGCATGTCCGTCGTCGTGGCGGCCGCCGCCGCCGGCGATTTCAGCCACCGTATCAACAAGGACTATGAGGACGAGAGCCTCAACCAGTTTGCCGGCAACATCAATACGCTGCTGTCGAGCGTCGATGCCGGCGTCAACGAAACCCGCCGCGTCATCGCAAGCCTTGCGGAAGGCGACTTGACGCAGACCATGAGCGGCCGTTTCCAGGGCGCCTTTGCCGAGCTGCAGAACAACGTCAACAGCACTTTCGTGACCCTGCAGACGACGATGCGCGAAGTGCGTGAAACGACCGAAGCGATCAACGGCAATACCCGCGAACTGCGCAATGCCAGCGATGATCTCTCCAAGCGTACGGAGCAGCAGGCAGCAGCCCTGGAGGAAACGTCGGCCGCGCTCGACGAGATCACCGCCGTCGTGCAGAACTCGACCGAACGCGCTCAGGAAGCGACCGTCATGGTCTCCGAGGCGAAGGACAATGCCGGCCGCTCCGGCGTCGTGGTCCGCAACGCCGTCGATGCGATGGGCCGCATCGAGCAGGCGTCCCGCGAAATCAGCCAGATCATCAACGTCATCGATGAGATCGCCTTCCAGACCAACCTGCTCGCCCTGAATGCCGGTGTTGAGGCTGCGCGTGCCGGTGAAGCCGGCAAGGGTTTTGCCGTCGTCGCCCAGGAAGTGCGCGAGCTTGCCCAGCGTTCGGCAACCGCCGCCAAGGATATCAAGGCGCTCATCACCAAGTCGGGCGACGAGGTACAGGTCGGCGTCAAGCTGGTTCAGGCGACGGGCGAGGCGCTCTCGGAAATCGAGACCCGCGTCATTGCCATCAACGACCATATCCATTCCATCGCGACGGCCGCAAAGGAACAGTCGACCGGCCTCAAGGAGGTCAATACCGCCGTCAACCAGATGGACCAGGTCACGCAGCAGAACGCTGCCATGGTCGAAGAAACCTCGGCGGCCACCCACAAGCTGTCAGCCGAAGCCGATGGCCTCGTGCGCCTCATCGCCCGCTTCAAGCTTTCCAACGAGGCGCCGGTCGCGATTGCCCGCCCGGGTCATTCCCAGCCTGTCGCTTCCCCGGCACGCCGGGCGATCAGCCGTGTCGCTCGCGCCTTCAGCGGCAATGCCGCCGTTACTGAGCAGAGCTGGGAAGAATTCTGACCGCGGTTCCAAAAATGACGAAAACGCCGCCTACGGGCGGCGTTTTCGTTTGTGACGACTTGCCGCTCCTCGCGAAGATTTGAAAGCAGACTGTTTTCGTCTAATATATGGGCTCATTTGATGGCGGCCTTTCGCCGCACGGACAAGACAAGATGCCGGTTCAGGACCAGGGCGAGACGTCCAAGGTGGAAAATATTGCAGCCGGTGAAGCTGCTAAGGGTCCGTATCCGCGTGCAGGCATCTTCGGCGGCCTCTCGGGCAAGCTCTTGTGGCTTACCGTCGTCTTCATCATGCTGGCGGAAATCCTGATCTTCTTTCCCTCGATTGCCAGCATGCGCGTCCGCTGGCTCGAGGACCGGCTGAATACGGCTGCGGCCGCTGCCATCGTCATCGATGGTCTGCAGCCGGTGGAATTGCCCCGCGCACTTCAGAAGGAGACGCTGGAGGCGACCGGCACCAAGGCGATCGTGCTGCGCAAGGACGGCACCTCCCGCCTACTCGCCATGAGCGAGATGCCGACATCGGTCGATGAATCCTACGACCTCACCGATATACCACCGCTGACCGCCATGCGCGATGCGCTGGATACGATGATCTTCGGTGGCAGCCGCATGATCCGTGTCTACGGACCGGTGGGCGAGACCGATACCGGCGTCGAAGTGGTCATGAAGGACAGGCAGTTGCGCAATGCCATGTTCGTTTACGCCCGCAACGTGCTGCTGCTTTCGATCCTGATCTCGCTCTTTACCGCGACGCTGATCTTCTTTGCGATCAACCGCATCCTCATCCGCCCGATCCGCAAGCTCACAGGCAGTATGCAGCAATTCGCGTCCGATCCGGAAAATCTGCAGCATGTCTATGTCGGCGATGGCGGCCGTGACGAGCTGGCCGTTGCCGGCCGCAATCTTACCTCCATGCAGCTCGAGCTGCAGAAGACGCTGAAGCAGCAGAGAAACCTCGCCGCACTCGGCCTCGCGGTCTCCAAGATCAATCACGACATGCGCAACATCCTGGCTTCGGCCCAGCTCATGTCGGACCGACTCGTCGATGTTGACGATCCCATGGTCAAGAGCTTCGCGCCGAAACTCCTGCGCACCATAGATCGCGCCGTCGGCTATACGACCGAAGTCCTCTCCTACGGCAAGGCGACCGAATCGGCTCCGCGCCGCCGCCGCATCCGCCTCTATGAATTGGTGCTTGAGGTAAAAGAGATCCTTGCCATCGATCCGCAAAGCGGCGTCGAGTTCATCGAGCAGATGGGGCCGGACCTCGAAGTGGATGCTGACAGCGAGCAATTGTTCCGCATCATCCACAATCTCTGCCGCAACGCGCTGCAGGCGCTGACATCGCCGGCCGAGGAAGGTGCCGCGCTCGTCAGGCGCATCACTGTTGCCGCCCAGCGCGTCGGCAGTGTCGTCAGCATCACTGTTGATGATACCGGCCCCGGCATGCCGCTGAAAGCCCGCCAGAACCTCTTTGCGGCCTTCCGTGGCTCGGCCCGCTCCGGCGGCACCGGCCTCGGTCTCACCATCGCCCGCGAACTGGTGCTCGCTCATGGCGGTACCATCGCGCTTGTGGAAAAGCCTTCGGTCGGCACGCAGTTCCGTATCGAGATCCCGGATCGCCCGGTTTCACTGGAAGATTACCGCAGCCGCTCGCACGCCGAAAAGTGATGCATTTTCCGCAAATGAGCTTTGCGGAATCAAAGTCGCGATTTTTTTCGAATTGCTATTGCATTGCCCGAAAAGACCCTTTAGAGAACCGCCCACGCAAGCGGTTTGACCGCCACTGCAGACGCACCCGTAGCTCAGCTGGATAGAGCACCAGACTACGAATCTGGGGGTCAGGAGTTCGAATCTCTTCGGGTGCGCCATCTTTTCTAATCATCTTCTAAGCATGATATGGCGATGGTTTCGTGACACTGAGCACGGAATATCGGGTAGGCTTTGCCGAGGCTCGGTAACCGTCATCGGCAGACTGTGATTTCCACAGCTGTTCCCGGTTTCGCCGGAGATGTCTAACGCCTGCGGCCCTGCAGGGTCGACGCAAGATAGCCGAATGCGAATGCCACGGCAGCTACGGCAATTCCGGTGCTGATCACGCCTGCCGGCGTGATTCTGAAACTCGCGTGCATGGCAATATTCTCCCCCACGCGCAGATCGAAGACCGATTTGATTTCCTCGGGGTGCGAGGGCGGCGCGTCTGAAAGATCGTCTCGCTGAACAATTGTCATTCTGAAGCTCCGGTAAGATAGGGGAGGTCGGGTATGCCTACGGAACCGGCCTCAAGATCTGATCCGCGCCACGATAACACGGCTTCCCACCCTCTTGCCTAGTTTCGCGCAACCTTCGCCGTCTATCTGCAGAAGCGATGGATATGTCAGGCCAAGGGCCGGAGGATTGCATGAAGACGGGAATTATTGGTGCGGTGGCTCTCGTCGCGATGATGGCGGCTCTTGCCGGCTGTATTGACCGTGCCAATGCGCCGGTGCTCGTGCCTGTCGCTTCGCCGGTCAATCCGCCTGATATCGCTCACGGCCTCTGCATGTCCGATGCGAACGCCATGTATGACGAGTCCAACAAGCAGTATGACCTGCGCGCCCAGCTGACCGGCCACCGCGATGCGATGGAAAGGGAAACGAATGCCAGCGGTGCGGCGCACCGTCAGTATGTTTCCTGCATCGCCAGCCAGGGCTATCGTCCTTTGTATGCGAATTGAGAACGCTGCATTCACACGGCGGATGAAATGTCGCAGGCGTGCGGCCATGCTGCAGGCGCAAAATCACCAAATTTGATTTTTTCCGGCCTATTTATCACGCCGGATCGCCTGCAATCACGAGTATAGGAACCTGCGTGTGATGATGGAACTTCACGCGCCATGAACGCATTTTTCATACGTAAATCCAGTAAGGAGGGTTTATCATGAAAATGCTTCTTCTCGCCCCTTCCGCCATTGCGTTCAGCGCTCTTCTCGCCCTCTCGACTACCGTTCCCGCGCTGGCGGCGCCCGTTCTGCAGAACCAGACCCCGGTTCCGTCGAACGTAGAAATGGTGCAATATAAAGCACATGCCGGCTATTGGCATGGCTATCACGGCACTCGCACGGAACGCCCCGGTACCCGCCGTCACTCCGATGGCTTCTGGTATCCGCTTGCTGCGTTCGGCGTCGCCGCAGACACGACGGGCTCGATTGTCCGCGAACCGCTGAACAAGCCTGAGTCTCCGACCATGTGCAACCCCACGTTTAGTGGATCGATCGGCCCCGGCAGTATGCCCTGCGATAACGGCTATTAAGCCGGCAAATAAAAAGGCGGCCAAAAGCCGCCTTTTTCTTGGTCGCAACCGCCTCTCACGTATCCGTGATTGCTGTTGCAGCGCAGTAGAATATGACAATTCCGCTTCCTAGCTCCTTGGCGTAAATTCCAACAATCCTCCCAAGGAGAGAAAAAATGATCAACGTAGTGAAGAATGGCCTCGTGGCCGTAGCCTTTGGCGCAATCGTCAGTGTTTCGGCCTTTGCATCCGCCAACGCCGCACCGGCTCAGCCGCAGCAGCAGGTCGTCAAGCAGCACAAGAGCACCGACGCTCGCCAGGAACCCCGCACGACCGGCTCGGTCAACGGTTCCTCCAAGAGCTCCGTGCCGTACCAGCTGAGCCCCAAGAAGCCGCTCAACATGGATTGTGGCCTCCGCTTCAATCCGACCAGCAGCTCGAGCTGCAATTACTAAAGCAGCATTCGGGAATAAGGCGAGGGGGCGGGACTGATGTCCCTACCGCGAAAAGAGGGCAGCCTTTACGGCTGCCTTTTTCGTTCCGGCAAGGCCTCGGTCACGGTATCGAGCGCAAGGCCGGTCAAATCCTCCGAAACCTGCCACAGCTTTCGCCAGACCATCCTGTCCTGTGCTGCCGGTACGATCTTCGCGAGCCTCGGTGAGCCGCGCAGCTCGTAAAAACCGTCAGGACCATACATGACGCCGCCTGTCGCATCCGGCGAGGTCGCTGCAAACAGCGTCGGCAAGGCGCCGGCGGCGGCCGTTTGCGAGAGCAGGGGCTGCAGCATCGTGCCGAAGCGTTCCCGCCAGCTCGGGCCTGATCGTCCCATGCGCGGGCCGGTGCTCTGCAATCCGGTTGCGGCAAAGCCCGGATGGGCAGCAAGGCTCATGAGATTCCAGCCTTCCGCTCTGGAGATGCGGTCGAGTTCCAGGCTGAACATCAGCGTCGCGAGCTTCGACTGTGCATAGGCCGACCAGTAACCGTAGCGCGTCTCGCATTGCAGATCGTCGAAATTGATCTTGCCGGAGCGGTGCGCGAGGCTGCTGACGGTCACGACGCGCGGCGCGTGACCCAAGAGTATCTTGGGCAGCAGCCGCAGGTTCAGCGCGAAATGGCCGATATAATTGGCGCCGAGTTGCATTTCGAAACCGTCTTTGGTCGCATGTCGTGTCGGGATCGCCATCACGCCGGCGTTGTTGATGAGCAGATCGATGCGCGGCAGCGAGGCCGTGAGGCGTGCGGCGCAGTTTGCGACCGATGCCAGGCTGGAAAGGTCGAGTGGTTCGAAACTCACCTCGGCCCCGGCATGCGCCGCGCGGATATCCGCAAGCACGCGGCCGCCCTTTTCCACATTGCGCGATGCAATGATCACGCGGGCTCCAGCCCCGGCCAGCGCCTTGGCCGTCTCATAGCCGATGCCGCTTGTTGCGCCGGTGATGACCGCAATGCGGCCCGTCTGGTCCGGTATGTTCCTCGCTGTCCAGTCAGCCATGGAAATCGTCTCCTCTCCGGGCCTTAATGCAGTCTGTAGCTCACGCCTGTCAGGGCCTCGGCCCTTTGCCAGAGCGTCTCACGCAAAGTCGCATCTGCCGCCTGCTTCGGCAGCGCGATTGGTCCCGGTGATCCGCAAGACTGGATCATCGTCGTCGGACCGATATAGGTATCAGGCCTGATATCCGGGACTGTCGCCGCATAAGCGATCGTGTCGGCGACCCGGTCGAGCGGGTAACCGATGACATTGATGAGCCCCTGAGAGAGAACCTGCATAGCCCCTGGAGCATGCCGTTGCAGCGCCGTGTTCGCCGTGCCCGGATCGACGGCAAGGCTGGCGATGCCGGCACCGGCAGCACGCCTGTTGAGCTCAAGGGCAAACAGCACGTCGGCGAGCTTGGAAAGGCCATAAGCGCGCATCGGCCGATAGGATCTTTCCGACTGAAGATCATCGGTGTCGAGCTTGTACCATTGCGCCGCGCGGGCGCTCACCGTGATGACGCGCCCCTTGCTCTGGGACAGAAGCGGAAGAAGCCGGCCGGAGAGAGCGAAGGGACCGAGGAAATTCGTGCCCATATGCATCTCGAAACCATCTGCCGTCAGTTGCCGCTGGGGGATCAGCATCACACCGGCGACATTGAAAAGCATATCAAGCGGTTCGCCGTCGTTCAGAAGATCGCGGGCGAAAATCTCGATCGAAGCGAGGCTGGCGAGATCCACCGCACCGAAGCTGAAATCGCCGTTTGGAACCATCCGTCGCAATTCCTTCAGCGCCTGCTCGCCCTTGGCGGCGTCACGGCCGGCGATCATCACGCGCGCACCCTTTTCAGCCATCCTGCGCGCCACCTGGAATCCGATACCGGAAGGGCCTCCCGTTACCAGAACGCGTTTCCCGTCCTGCCGGGGCATGTCTTTCGCGGTCCAAATCGCCATCATCAACTCCTAGAAACTTTCACGATGTAATTATTGCATCAGATGCAAAAATACAATAGATACAAAAATACACGAACTGTTGATGGGAAAGATATGTGCAAAGGCGATGGATTGACGGGCCTGCCTTGGAATTGCCATGCTGCGGGAGATCGTCACATGGATAATCAATCGAATTTCAGACAGGTGGGATAATCATGATCGCGAACAGTGCATTCTCCGATTTCCTGCATTTTTTCCGCTCCTGGCTGAGCAACCCGCTGAGGGTCGCCGCCATCGCGCCGTCAGGTGACTCGCTCGCGCGGATCATGACCAGTGAGATTGCCGCGCTGGATGGTCCAATCATCGAGCTGGGGCCGGGCACCGGTGTCTTCACCCGCGCGCTGCTTGCGCGTGGCATCAGCGAGAGTGATCTCACCCTCATCGAATATGGCCCCGAATTCATCGGCTCGCTGCAGAAGCGTTTTCCCGATGCGCGCGTCCTTCAGATGGATGCGGGCCATCTCGCGCAGGCAAACATCTTCGAAGGCGAACCGGTTGGTGCCGTCGTCAGCGGCCTCCCGCTTCTGTCCATGTCGCCGCGCAAGATCGCTTCGATACTATCAGGTGCCTTTACCTATATGCGGGCCGGCGGCGCCTTCTATCAGTTTACCTATGGGCCGCGTTGCCCCGTGCCGCGCCCGATCCTCGATCGCTTGGGCCTGAAGGCGACGCGCATCGGCGGCACCGTCCGCAACCTGCCGCCGGCATCCGTTTACCGGATTTCGCGCCGCAAGCCGCTTGAGCTCTCGCGCGAGCGCTTCAAATATCGTAGCAGCGATGGGGATATGGAGATCGCCGGCTTCTCTGAAGCGGATGACTGAATGACAGCTGATGGAAATGACCGAGCAGACACAGCCTGAAGCCGTCGAGGGCAGGCGCGAGCGCAAGCGTCGCCAGACCCGCGAGCGTATCGAGCAGGCGGCGATGAGCCTCTTTCTGGAGCGCGGCTTTGACGCGACCACGATTGAGGAGATCACAGAGGCCGCTGACGTCTCAAAGCGCAGTTTCTTCGATTATTTCCCGTCAAAGGAAGAGGTGGTTGTCGCCTGGCAGGATGCCTTTGCCGACCGCCTGATGGCAGCGATTGCCGCGCGACCGTCAGGCGAATCTCCGGTCAGGGCCGTGGAGGAAGCGCTCATCGATACGGTCATGGCTTCCGCCGCCGACGAACGCACCCTGGCGCTTGGTGAGTTGATCCACTGCACGCCGACGCTGAGGGCCCGCGATCAGCTCAAATATGCCAAGCTGGAGCAGAAGCTGACGGAGGCGCTGATCGCTCGCGAGGGGAGCGATCAGGAGATCCGGGCGCGCATGCGCCTGCTGTCGATGATCGTCATCGGCGCCCTTCGTATCGGTGGTGAACTCTGGCGACAGCGCGCCGCAGATGTCTCGATGGAGGTCTTCGCGCGCGAGACATTTCGTGAGCTCTGGAAGATGCTGGCCGAATTCGGCGACCAGGCAAAAGTCTAGACGATAACGCTTTCCGTCGCCGGCGGTCCTTCGGATCGATGTTTTCTGAGGAAATCGATGAGCGCGCGCAGCTTTGCCGGCACGCGCCGCCGATCCGGATAATAGAGCGTCAGACCCGAGAGCGGCGGGCTCCAGTCGGCAAGGATGCGTACCAGCCGGCCATCCTCCAGAAACCGCTCGATATAGCCGTTGATCATGTAGGAAATGCCGATCCCGTCGAGGGCCGCCTGTGTCAGTGCGGCGGAATCGTTGAGGATCAGCCGCGGATGCAACGTGATATCGATGCGCTCGCCATCCTTCTCGAACTCCCAGCGCTCGACCTGGCCGCTCGTGACGAACCGAAAGCCGATGCAATCGTGCTGCAACAGGTCGCGCGGATGTTTCGGCATGCCGCGACGGCCGAGATAATCAGGCGAAGCGATCACATGGGCGGTGATCGGCGGGCCGATCGCGATGGCCACCATGTCCTTGGCGACGGTCTCACCGAAACGGATACCGGCGTCAAAACCTTCGGCGACGATATCGTTCATCGACGCTTCCATCTTCACCTCGACCTGAATGTCCGGATAGGCCTCCAGAAAATCGCGAAGCAGAGGCTGGATGGCGATCATATAGCCGGCGCGCAGCACGTTGAGCCGCAACAGACCTGCGGGCCGGCCGACATCGGCATCGAGATCCTTGCTGGCAGCCGCAAGCTCGCCAAGTGCGGGAAGCACCCGCTCCAGATAGCGGCTGCCGGCTTCCGTCAGGCTCACGCTGCGTGTAGTCCGGTTGAAAAGCGGCAGCCGCAGCCGGCTCTCCAGCTTGCTGATCGTCTGGCTGATGGCGGATGGCGATACGCCAAGCCGGATGGCGGCAGCTGAAAAGCTCTTTTCCTCGGCGACGACGACAAAGGTCACCATGCCATCAAGCATGTCCTGGCGCATTCCATTCTCCGTTTTCAAGATCGAGATTAATAAGTTTCTCTAAAAAGGCCATCGCCATTTAATGAGGTTATCGAAATTATCCCGGCGGCCTACTTTCCCTCCATCAACCGTCAGACGGAGCGAAGGCCATGACATCCAAGTCCAAGATCCTTTTCATTACAGGTGTTTCCACCGGCTTCGGCCGCGCGCTAGCGGAGGCGGCCCTTGCCGAGGGACACAAGGTGGTCGGCACCTTGCGCAATGAAGAAGCGCGCAAAGCGTTCGATGCGCTGAAGCCCGGTTTCGCTTCCGGCAAGCTGCTCGATGTCACCGATACCGCCGCAATCGCGCCGGCAATCGCCGAAATCGAAAAGGAGATCGGCCCGATCGACGTTCTCGTCAATAATGCCGGCTACGGCCATGAGGGCCTTGTCGAGGAATCGACGATGGAGGAGCTGCGCCACCAGTTCGAAGTGAATGTTTTCGGCCCGGTGGCTGTCATGCAGGCGGTGCTGCCCTATATGCGCAAGCGCCGCAGCGGCCATATCCTCAATGTCACCTCGATGGGCGGGATCATCACCATGCCGGGCATTGCATTCTATCATGGCAGCAAATTCGCCCTCGAGGGCATTTCCGAAAGCCTCGGCAAGGAAGTCAAAAGCTTCGGCATCCATGTGACGGCCGTCGAGCCCGGAGGTTTCCGCACCGATTGGGCCGGCCGCTCGATGGTGCGCGCGGAGCGCTCGATCGCTGACTATGATGAGGTTTTCGAGCCGTTGCGCCAGCGCCGCCTCGAACGCAACGGCAACCAGCCTGGCGACCCGAAAAAGGCTGCGGCTGCGATGTTGACGCTCATTGCATCCGACAATCCGCCGGCCCATCTCTTGCTGGGGCGTGACGCGATCAGCCTCGTTCGCGAGAAGCTCGGCTCTCTCAAGACAGAATTTGACGCCTGGGAGCAGGTCTCCAGCTCCACCGATTTTGAGTGATTTGAATGACCAAGAGAGGAAAAGACGATGACTGATTATAACGCAGCGAAATCCGGTACCTTCAAGATCGGTGGTGATATGGAGGTCAACCGCCTGGGCTTCGGCGCCATGCGCATCACCGGTGACGGTATCTGGGGTGATCCCAAGGATCATGCAGAATCGATCCGCACGCTGAAGCGTCTGCCGGAACTCGGCATCAACTTCATCGATACGGCCGATTCCTACGGCCCCGACGTTTCCGAATGGCTGATCAAGGAAGCGCTCCATCCGTATAAGAAGGGCCTCGTCGTCGCCACCAAGGGCGGCCTGACGCGCCACGGTCCGAATATCTGGCTGCCGCTCGGCCGCCCGGAATATCTGATCCAGCAGGTACACAAGAGCCTGCGCAATCTCGGCGTCGAGCAGATCGACCTCTGGCAGCTGCACCGCATCGATCCCAAGGTTCCGGCCAAGGAGCAGTTTGACACGATCAAGTCGCTGCTGGATTCCGGCCTGATCCGCCATGCGGGTCTCAGCGAAGTTTCGGTTTCCGACATCGAAGCCGCCTCCAAGGTCTTCAAGGTCGCGACGGTGCAGAACCGTTACAATCTCGTCGATCGCACCAGCGAGGATGTTCTCGACTATTGCGCCAAGCACAATATCGGCTTCATCCCCTGGTATCCGCTGGCCGCCGGCGATCTCGCAAAGCCGGGCTCGCTGCTCGACACGATCGCCAAGAAGCATAATGCGGCGTCGAGCCAGATCGCGCTCGACTGGGTGCTGAAGCGCAGCCCCGTCATGCTGCCGATCCCCGGCACGTCCAAGGTCAAGCATCTGGAAGAAAACGTCGCAGCTGTGAACATCACGCTCTCGGATGACGAATTCAAAGCCCTCGATGCCGAAGGCAAGAAGCTCTTCAAGGCCGCCTGATCATAAGACAAGGCATGAAACGGCCGCGGTTCAGCCGCGGCCGTTTTCTTTTCTCGTCATTTCCCGCGCCACGTCCAGAAAGGCGCGCAGTGTCGGCGGCACGTGTCGGTGGCCGGAATAATAGAGGCAGATACCGGGAAAGGGCGGCGTCCAGTCTTCAAGCACCGTCTCAAGCCGGCCGGCGGCGACATCGGCCTCCACATTCTGCCGTGTCATATAGGCAAGTCCGGCGCCTCCGACCGCCGCTTCCAGCATCAGGTCCATGCTCTGCAGTGTCATCGGCCCCTTCACGTCGAGCCGGATTTCCTGCCCATGCCGCTCGAATTCCCAGCGATAGACCGTGCCGCTCGGCAACCTGAGCCGCAGGCAATCGTGATGGAGGAGGTCGTTCGGCGCCTGTGGCTTGCCGTGTTTTTCGAAATAGGCAGGCGAGCCGACGACGAAGAAACGCTCTTCGGCCTTTAGCGGCACGGCGATCATATCCTGCGGCACCGTTTCGATGAGACGCAGGCCGACGTCGAAACTGTCGGCGACGATATCGATCATGCGGCCATCACTGACGATATCGACATGCACCTCGGGAAAACGCCTCACATATTCCAGTACGATCGGCATCAGGATCTTCCTGGCGCCGCCCTCCGATGTGTTGATCCGTAGTGTCCCGGCGGGTGTCGCCCGCGCCTGCGTCGCCGCTTCCATTGCCGCCGAAATATCCTTCAGCGCCGGGCCGATCTTTTCCAGAAACTGCTCGCCGGCCTCCGTCAGCGAAACGCTGCGGGTGGTGCGGTTGAACAGCCGCACACCGATCCGGCTCTCCAGCGCTGCCACCGCATGGCTGAGCGCTGAGCTCGACATGCCGAGTTCGCTTGCCGCCGCGCGAAAATTTCGGGCCGCCGCGACTGCGACGACCGCATTGAGCTCGACCAGGCCCGTTTTCTGCATTGTCCTAAATCCTGCAATAGGTCATCCGTGAATGTGCGGATTATAAGGACAATGGACTGCAACTATCTAGCCTTCGGGACCAAAATCAAACCCTGCGAGGCACATCATGAAAAAGACAGTTCTCATCACCGGCGCATCCTCCGGCATCGGCAAGGCCGCATCCAGGCTCTTCCATGCCAATGGCTGGAACGTCATCGCCACCATGCGCAGCCCAGAAAAGGAAACGGAACTGGCCGAGCTTTCCGATCTCCTCCTCGTCAGGCTCGATGTCCAGGACCGCGACAGCATCGATGCGGCGATCGAGGCGGGCATCGAAAGGTTCGGGCGCATCGATCTGCTCGTCAACAATGCCGGCTACGGCCAGAACGGCATCTTCGAGGCCACCTCACGCGAAAAGATCCAGCAGCAGTTCGATGTCAACGTCTTCGGCGTCATGGATGTGACGCGGGCGATCCTGCCGCATTTCCGGGCGAACAAGGCCGGTCTCATCATCAATGTCAGCTCTGGTGCCGGGCTCTTCACGCTGCCGACCCTGTCGATTTACTGCGCCTCCAAATTCGCACTGGAGGGCTTCACAGAGGCTTTGTCCTACGAGCTTCTGGCGCTTGGCATCGGCGTGAAGTCGGTCATCCCGCACGGCGGCGTGGCCGAGACCAATTTCCGGGATCGTGCTGGCGCCGATTTTGCCATCGATCCCTCGGGCCTGCCGGATTATAATGAGTTCCTGCAGGGCGCCCAGCGGGCCTTTGCGGCAATGATCGCCGCAAAGATGATGACATCGTCAGATGTCGCCGCGGTGATCTATGAGGCGGCAACCGATGGCAAGGATCAGCTGCGCTACCTTGTCGGTGACGACGCGCGGGGATTCGTGAAGGCGCGTCACGACATGGAGGACCAGGCCTATGTCGAATTCATGCGCGCGCATTTTGCCCAGTAAATTGACCAACTGATCAAAGATGCTGCAAAATGAGGCGCACCTGTGACGTCAGCGAGGCAAGCATTGCATCCAATGCATTGCTGCATTGCGGTATTTTCGCTATTCTCCATCAAATGAATTGGGTATTAATAATCACGAAGGCAGCGCACTCCTCCTCCCAGCGCTCCCTTTCATCGGACTGACAACACTCCTCCTCCCAGTTGTCAGTCAGGATCAAGAGCCCGGTGCACCTCCTCCCGCGCCGGGCTCTTTTCTTTTCCACCATCTCCAAGAGAAATCATCGTCACGCTGGCTCGGCGTAGTCGGTCCTCGTTCGACCGGCGAGCGATCATAAAAAACCATAGGCATTTGCCCTGTTGTGATATATCACAGTGTCAACGGCGATTGACTCTGCCGTGTGGTGGACAAGACATGGCGAATGAAACCAATAAGACGGTGGCCGTTGTCGGCGCCGGTGTGATCGGTGCATCGATCGCTTTCGAATTGCAGCGGCGCGGCTATCAGGTGACGCTGATCGACAAGGGTGATCCGGGCAGGGGAACCTCCTATGGCAATATGGCGAGCATCGCGCTTGACTTTGCCGCCGGCTCCGGTCCCTCGACTTGGAAGAAGCTTCCGCGCTGGCTGATCGATCCGGAAGGCCCCGTCTGGCTGCGGCCCTCCTATGCGCCGAAGATTCTGCCCTGGTTCCTGCGTTTCCTCGCCGCCGGCCGTCCCGCGCGCCTGAGGGAGATCGAGGATGCGGGCATGAGCCTCTCCAAGATCGCGCTCGGCGATTTCAGGACGATGCTCGATGCCATCGGCGCGCCCGAATTGATGACCGACGAAGGGTGCCTGGCGATCTACGAGACCGAGGCCGAATTCGATGCCGATCGCGGCCATCTCGAATTGATGCGGCGCTACGGTCAGGATTTCGAGGTGCTGAGCAACGGTGCGATCCAGTATTACGAGCCGACCCTGTCGCCGAAAGTCGCCAAGGCCGTGCTGATGCCTGACAACAAATCGATCCGCGATCCCTATAAGCTCGTGGTCAAGCTGGCCGACGCCGCCAAGGCAGCCGGCGCCGCCTTCCTCTCCGGCCAGGCAAAGGGCGTTGAGCGCAAGGCCGACGGCAAGAGCGTTGTTCTTCTCGACAATGGCAGCCGCATCGAGGCCGACAAGGTTATCCTGGCGGCAGGCGTCCACACGCGCTTTCTCGCAGAAAGCCTCGGCGAGCCGATCCCGCTCGAAACCGAGCGCGGCTATCACACGCAGATCATGCAGCCCGGCATTTCCATGCGCTATTCGGTCATCTGGCCGCATCGCGCCTTCATGGTCACGCCGACGGCGGGTGGCATCCGTGTCGGCGGCAATGTCGAGCTGGCCGGCCTGACAGCCGCTCCCGATTTCCGCCGGCCCCGCGTGCTCGTGCGCCATGCCCAGCGCATCCTGCCCGATCTCAAGGTTCAGGACACCAGCGAATGGATGGGCCACCGCCCGGCGCTGCCGGATACGATCCCCATCATTTCGCCCTCGTCGAAAATGCCTGGCGTCTTCTACGCCACCGGTCACGGCCATCTCGGCCTGACCTATTCGGCAACGACAGCACGGCTGATCGCGGATATGGTGTCGGGCAACAAAACGCCCGTAGATATCAAGCCATTCCGCATCGACAGATATTAGGATCCGTTGGATCCGATTTTGGAGTTTGAAAGATGAGATGGAAGCGTACGATCCAGCTTCTGGATGTCCACGCCGAGGGTGAAATCGGCAAGGTCGCGATCGGTGGCGTACCGAAGATCCCGGGCGAGACGGTTGCCGCCCAGCTTCACTGGCTGAACACCGACCCCAAGGGTCAGGAGCTTCGCCGTTTTCTTTGCCTCGAGCCGCGCGGCGCGCCGATCGGCTCGGTCAACCTGCTCCTGCCGCCGAAGCATCCGGATGCCGACGCTGCCTTCATCATCCTGCAGCCCGATCAGGCGCATGCAAGCTCCGGCTCCAACTCCATCTGCGTGACGACAGCGCTTCTGGAATCCGGTATCGTCGAGATGAAGGAGCCGGAAACCATCGTCACGCTGGAAACGGCGGCCGGTCTCGTCAAGGCGACCGCCACCTGCCGTGATGGTCGCTGTGAGAAGGTGAAGCTGACCATGGTGCCGTCCTTCGTCCATGAGCTGGATGTCGAGATCGACACGCCGCAATGGGGAAAGATCAAGGCCGACGTCTGCTATGGCGGCATTTTCTACGCGCTGGTCGATGTCGGCCAGATCGGCCTGACGATCGAGAAAGCCAATGCCGCCGCACTCGTGCAGGCCGGGATGGTGCTGAAGGATCTCGTCAACCGCCAGATGCCTGTCGTCCACCCGGAAATTCCGGCGATCTCAGGCGTCGCCTATGTCATGTTCCGCGATATCGAGGCGGATGGCACTGTGCGCACCTGCACCACCATGTGGCCCGGACGTGCGGATCGCTCACCCTGCGGCACCGGCAATTCGGCCAATCTCGCAACGCTCCATGCCCGCGGAAAGGCCAAGGTCGGCGACGTCTTCAAGTCGAAGTCGATCATCGGCTCGGAATTCGAAGTCGGCCTGCAGGCGGTGACGGAAGTGGCCGGCATACCGGCCGTTATTCCGACGATATCAGGCCGCGGCTTCACCTTCGGCCTGTCGCAGGTTGCCCTTGATCCCTTCGATCCGCATCCCCTCGGCTTTGCCCTGACGGATGTCTGGGGTCCCTCGGCCGGCGAGATCTGATCCTTAGTAAACGAAAGGATCGACCTCGGCCTTGGCGGGTTCGTCAGCGGCCGGGGGATAGATCACGCCTTTGCGCAGGATGATATTGGCATAAAGCCGCGGCTCGCTGGTCTGGATGATCGCGTGGGCCGCACGCACCCGGCCATAGAAATCCTGGCCCACGAGCGGAACGACTTCTCGTTCCGGCTCGTGCCGCGCACAGCAGGCGATCATCTCCTCATGAACGGGATCGAGCGTGTCGCGTTCGGCCTTCACCGTCGAGCGGAAGATCGCCGCATCGACGAAATCGTCGATCGGCAGCACGCTCAGAACGGCATCGAGAACCGGGATCAGATGATGCCCGTCGAGCCGGACCAGCCGCCGCGCGTGCTCGATGCCGGGATAATTGCCGTCGACGATGGCGATTTCGTCGCCATGGCCCATGCCGCGCAGGGTCGCGAGCAGGTCGGGGCTCAAGAGCGGGTCAAGCCCTTTCAGCATAATCGATCTCCTTGAAAAGCACATTCTGGTCAGTGAGATAACGCGCGAAGATCGGCAGGCTGGCGCCGCCGATGGCGCGCGCCTGCGCACCGACCGCGCCCTCGACGATATCGGGCATGACGACCCCCTGAAGGTCGAGCTTTTCGGCTTCGTGGATGGTGGCGTGAACGATGCGCCTGCGCACCCAGTCCGGAAAGCCGCCGTCGATGACGGCGGCGCTGAAGTCGATGATCGAGGCGGCCGCCACGATCGCCTGCGCCAGTGCCTTCGCCGTATCCTGTATCCAAGCTTCCATCGGTTCGCCGAAATCCACCCAGTCGTCGGCCGAATACCAGAGCGGCTGCGGATCGATGCCGCGCTCGCGCAGCATGTTCTCCAGCACGAAGATCGAGGCGATCTCCAGAAGCTGCAATGTTTCGCCGTTCTTGCCGCGGACCGGCAGCGGGCCGATCGCGCCTGCCGTTCCCGTCTTGCCGGAAAAGATCGCCGAATTCAGTACGATGCCGCCGCCGATGAAGGAGCCGATGAAGAAATAGACGAAATCGGGATAGGAGGGGCCGACACCGAAGACGAGTTCCGCGCCGCAGGCGCTGGTCGCGTCATTCTGCAGGAAGACCTGGTAGGACACTTGTGCCGCGATTTCTGCCTGCAGGTCGAAATCGCGCCAGACCTCCATTGCGCCCTCGGGCGCCCCCACTTCGTCGGCCCAGTTCCAGAGTTCGAATGGGGCGGCGATGCCGAGCCCGGCAATATGGCTGCGCTGCCGCTCATCGAGCTTGCGTTCCAGTTCCCTGATCCCTTCCGTCACGAAGGACAGGATTTCACCGGGCAGGGGATAGGCATAGGTCCGGTGTAGCTGCAGCCTGATCTTGCCCACGAAATCCATCAGCACGAGGTCGGCGCTTCGCCGGCCGATCTTTACTCCGAAGGAGTAGACGGCGTCAGGATTGAGCCGCATCGGGATCGACGGCTGGCCGACGCGGCCGCGAACGGGCTCGCCGCGCGAAAGCAGCCCTTCCTTCTCCAGCACCCGCATGATGACCGAGACGGTCTGGGCAGAGAGCCCGCTGCGGCGTGCGATATCGGCCTTCGACAGCGCGCCATAGAGGCGCACCAGCGACAGCACCAGCCGTTCGTTATAGGCGCGCACCCTGATCTGGTTCGCACCTCCGGACGGATTCAGAATTGGCGGTGGGGCCGGCATCGAAGCCGGACCATCCAGAGACGACATTGGCCACTCCTCCCGATTAACGGCCTATGCCCTAATTCGCATTAGCATGCCACATCGGATTAATAATTCAATTGGATTTATTTATTGACAAGCTATTTCCTTTCGCTCTTAATTAGCGGCGTCAACGGCGCGGGACGGCTTTGGGAGGAGGCGGACGTCGTATTCCATAGTCTTGCCGCGCATGAATTCCGGTGCCGCCTGGGGCGGGCCGGTCAATCTCTGGGAGGAGTTCATGAAGAAATCAGTTCTCGCGTTCGGCGCGCTCGCGCTCGGCGTCGCCTTTTCCGCTCCGGCCATGGCCGCGGATGTTTCCGCGTGCCTGATCACCAAGACGGACACCAACCCCTTCTTCGTGAAGATGAAGGAAGGTGCAACGGCCAAGGCCAAGGAACTCGGCGTCACGCTGAAGGCCTATGCCGGCAAGATCGATGGTGACAGCGAAAGCCAGGTTGCGGCGATCGAAAGCTGCATCGCCGATGGCGCCAAGGGTATCCTCATCGCCGCTTCCGACACCAAGGGTATCGTGCCCTCGGTCAAGAAGGCCCGCGATGCCGGCCTGCTCGTCATCGCCCTCGACACGCCGCTTGAGCCCGCCGATTCTGCCGACGCCACCTTCGCCACCGACAACCTGCTCGCCGGCAAGCTGATCGGCCAGTGGGCCAAGGAAACCATGGGCGACAAGGCCAAGGATGCCAAGGTCGGCTTCCTCGACCTGACGCCGTCGCAGCCGACTGTCGACGTCCTGCGCGACCAGGGCTTCATGATCGGCTTCGGCATCGATCCGAAGGATCCGAACAAGATCGGCGACGAGGACGACAAGCGCATCGTCGGTCATGACGTGACGAACGGCAATGAAGAAGGCGGCCGCAAGGCCATGGAAAACCTTCTCCAGAAGGATCCCGGCATCAACGTCATCCACACGATCAACGAACCGGCCGCAGTCGGTGCCTATCAGGCGCTGAAGGCCGTCGGCATGGAAAAGAACGTGCTGATCGTATCGGTCGACGGCGGTTGCCCGGGCGTGAAGTCCGTCAAGGAAGGCGTGATCGGCGCTACCTCGCAGCAGTACCCGCTGATGATGGCGTCGCTCGGCGTCGAGGCGATCAAGAAGTTCGCCGACACGGGTGAAAAGCCGAAGCCGACTGAAGGCAAGTCCTTCTTCGACACCGGCGTTTCGCTCGTCACCGACAAGCCGGTTTCCGGCGTCAAGTCGATCGACACCAAGGAAGGCACGGACAAGTGCTGGGGCTGAGCCCTGTCTGAACAAGTGCGAGAAGTGGCCGGGGCTTGATCCCCGGCCGTTTTGGGCGGACCATATGCCGTCGCCCGACAATCGGTTGAACAAAGACCGGCCCTGAACAAAAACCGGGAAGAATATCGGCGACGGCTTTCGCGTGAGTTCGGCGCGCGGCTGCGGAGGAGGAACAATGACCGGAGCACAGGAATTTGAACGCGTCCTCGACGAAAGCGACAAGAGCGTCGCCTCGTTCGAGCACGAGAGTGTCTCGCTGATCAAGCGCGCACAGCATTTTCTGCACTCGACACCGGCCGCCGTGCCGCTGATCGTGCTGATACTGTCGATCGTGATCTTCGGATTGGCGATCGGCGGACGTTTCTTCTCGTCCTATACGCTGACGCTGATCCTGCAGCAGATCGCCATCGTCGGCATTCTCGGCGCCGGCCAGACGCTGGTCATCCTGACCGCCGGCATCGATCTGTCGATTGGTGTCATCATGGTCATCTCGGCCGTCATCATGGGCAATGTCGCCATCACCTGGGGCATACCGACACCGATCGCTGTCCTTGCCGGCTTCATTGTCGGCGGCCTCTGCGGATTGCTGAACGGTTTCCTCGTCGCCGTCATGAAGCTGCCGCCGTTTATCGTGACGCTCGGTACCTGGAACATCGTCATGGCGACGAATTTCATCTATTCCGCCAATGAGACGATCCGCGATACCGACGTCGACGAACAGGCGCCGCTGCTTCATCTCTTCGCCGCAAGCTTCAGGCTCGGCAGCGCGGTGCTCACCCTCGGCGTGATCGCCATGGTGCTGCTCGTCGTTCTACTCTGGTATGTGCTCAATCACACCGCCTGGGGCCGGCACGTCTATGCCGTCGGTGACGATCCGGAAGCAGCCAAGCTCTCCGGTATCCAGACCAGGAAAGTCTTGCTTGCCGTCTATACGCTATCGGGCGTAATCGCCGCCTTCGCGGCCTGGGTCTCGATCGGCCGCAACGGCTCGATTTCACCGTCTTCGGCGGTGACGGATTATAACCTGCAGGCCATCACCGCGACTGTCATCGGCGGCATCTCGCTCTTCGGCGGCCGCGGCTCCATCCTCGGTACGCTCTTCGGCACCATGATCGTCGGCGTCGTATCGATGGGCCTCAACATGCTCGGCGCCGACCCGCAATGGAAAGTCCTTTTGACCGGTGTGCTCATCATCGCCGCCGTCGCCATCGACCAGTGGATCAGAAAGGTTTCGGTATAATCATGGCTGTCGAACCCATTCTCACCGCACGCGGTCTCGTCAAACGCTACGGACGCGTCACCGCCCTCGACAATGCCGATTTCGACCTCTATCCGGGCGAAATCCTTGCCGTCATCGGCGATAACGGCGCCGGCAAGTCCTCGCTCATCAAGGCGATTTCAGGGGCGATCATCCCGGATGACGGGGTGATCACGCTGGAAGGCAAGCAGGTGCAGTTCCGCTCGCCGATGGAAGCGCGCGGCGCCGGTATCGAGACCGTCTATCAGAACCTGGCGCTGTCGCCGGCGCTCTCGATCGCCGACAACATGTTCCTTGGCCGCGAGATCCGCAAACCGGGTCCGCTCGGCTCCTGGTTCCGCATGCTCGACCGGCCGGCGATGGAAAAGCAGGCGCGCACCAAGCTCTCGGAACTCGGCCTGATGACCATCCAGAACATCAATCAGGCGGTGGAAACGCTCTCGGGCGGCCAGCGCCAGGGTGTTGCCGTGGCGCGTGCCGCCGCTTTCGGCTCGAAGGTCATCATCATGGATGAGCCTACAGCCGCCCTCGGCGTCAAGGAAAGCCGCCGCGTGCTGGAACTCATCCTCGATGTGCGTGCGCGGGGCATTCCGATCGTGCTTATCTCGCACAATATGCCACATGTCTTCGAGGTGGCCGACCGCATCCATATCCATCGCCTGGGACGCCGCTTGACGGTCATCAATCCCAAGGAATACACGATGTCCGATGCCGTCGCCTTCATGACCGGCGCCAAGGCAGCCCCAGTGGAGCCCGTTGCTGCATGAATGCCAGAATAGACGATATTGTCGGCGAGGTTTTGAACCGCGCCGGCACTTCCAGGCGCTTCCTGATCGCCATCGCCGGTCCGCCCGGCGCCGGTAAATCCACCATGGCTGAAAATGTCGCGGGCGCCCTGAAGGCAATGGGCGAAAGCGCTGCCGTCCTGCCCATGGATGGCTTCCACATGGACAATGCGGTCCTGATCGAGCGCGGTCTGCTGGCGCGCAAGGGCATTCCGGAAACCTTCGACGTGCGCGGCTTCCTCGATATCGTCAGGGCCGTGCGCCCCGCCGATCAGGAAGTGCTCGTTCCCGTCTTCGACCGCTCGCGTGAGCTTGCCATTGCATCGGCCCGGCCGATCGATCCGCAGGATCGCTTCATCATCATCGAGGGCAACTATCTTCTGTTCACCGAAGGCAAGTGGGCCGAGCTCGACGGCATCTTCGATTACACGATCATGCTTGCCCCGCCGATGGAGGTGCTGGAAGAGCGCCTTTGGGATCGCTGGCGCGGCTACAAGCTGACCGAGGAAGAGGCGAGCGCCAAGGTCTACGGCAATGACCTGCCGAACGGTCGCCTGATCCTCGAAAATCGCCGGCCTGCCGATATGACATTGGAAATCGCGCTCGCCTGAACGGTTGTTTCCGGGCGCGTCTTGGTGCTATCGAGGCGGAACGACATCGCTTCGGAGGCCCCCATGCAATCGATCACCATCCGCCGTCCTGACGACTGGCATCTGCATCTGCGCGACGGCGCCATGCTGGAGGGCGTGATCGGTGACACGAGCCGCACCTTCGCCCGCGCCATCATCATGCCGAACCTCGTACCGCCTGTTGTCACCACGGCGGATGCGACCGCCTATCGTGAGCGTATCCTGAAGGCGCTTCCATCAGGCCACCGCTTCCAGCCGCTGATGACGCTCTATCTCACCGAGCACACCAGCGCCGATGATGTGGAAGAGGGCAAGAAGAGCGGCCTCATCACCGCCGTAAAACTCTACCCGGCCGGTGCGACGACCAATTCGCATGGCGGCGTGCGCGACATGGAAAAGGCAATGCCGGTGCTGGAGCGCATGGCGAAGATCGGCCTGCCGCTCTGCGTCCACGGCGAGGTGACGACGCCTGAGATCGATATTTTCGATCGCGAGGCCGTCTTCATCGAAACCGTTCTCGACCCGCTGCGCAAGCGCCTGCCGGAACTGAAAGTGACGATGGAGCATGTCACGACGGCTGACGGTATCGACTATATCAAGTCGGCCAAATCCAATCTTGCCGGCTCCATCACCACCCATCACCTGATCATCAATCGAAATGCCATCCTCGTCGGCGGCATTCGCCCGCATTATTACTGCCTGCCGGTCGCCAAGCGCGAAAACCACAGGCTGGCGCTGCGCGCTGCGGCCACGAGCGGCGACGCGAGGTTCTTCCTCGGCACCGATTCCGCACCGCATGTCGATCCTCTCAAGGAATGCGCCTGCGGCTGCGCCGGCATTTACACCTCGATCAACACGATGAGCTGCCTGGCCCATGTCTTCGAGCAGGATAGCGCGCTCGACAAGCTGGAAGCCTTCGCTTCCCTGAACGGCCCGGCCTGGTATGGCCTTGCCCCCAATGAGGAGCGCATCACGCTGGAGCGGCAGGCCGATCCGGTCATCTTCCCCGCCAGGATCGAAACCGGCGCCGGTCCGGTCACGGTCTTCGATCCGATGTTCCCCCTGCATTGGCAGATCAAGGATTAACGCATGTCGCGCAAAAGTGTGCAGCGCTTTTGCGATAACGACATGCGCAACCAGGAATACACGTTGCAAGACTGAGTACTGTACTTCTTTTAGTTGCGGGTGAATGTTAATTCTGTAACATTCACCCATGCAATCCATGATTTTTTAACGGAATGCGTAAGACATTCGTCAGTACTGACGGATAGATTTTAAAACGTTGTCGGCGCGGCAAAAGCCGCGGAGATTTTGAAGCATGATGCTTGATTATAATTCTTTGTTGCTGGCGCTGGGCGTTTCAGCAATCTGCCTGACCGTGACGATCATGGGAAGCTGGCTCGCACGCCGGGCTGAGACCTTCCTTCTGAGCTGCACATGCGGCCTCGTTCTCGTCGTCAGCGGCATCTTCACCTATGCTTTCTATGTCGAGCAGCCCCAGCGCTTCCTGGGCATTGCCGGCTTCGTGCTGTTCCACGCCGGCTTCGCCACCATCTGGGGCGCGGGCTATCAGTTCCGCACCGACCGGCTGCCGTTGCGCGGCATCGTCATCCGCGCGCTCATTGCGATGGCGACGTCAGTTCCGCCGATGCTGGCAGGGCTTGATGGCCTCGCCTTCATCGCCGACAATCTCGCTATCGCCGCCCTGCTGTTTGCCACCGCCCGGCAATATTGGCTCGGCCGTGCCGAGGCACCCGCACCTATCACCGGCATCACCGCGCTCTATACGCTGACGGCGATTTCATTCGTTCTCTGTGCCGGCGTGCTGATCTGGGATGGCAAGCTGGTGTTGGGTGCCGCGCCCAAGAACTGGGCGGAAGATCTGAGCCTTGCCATGTGCATTGCCGGCATGACCGGCATCGGCGCCCTGTCGCTGGCGCTGCATCAGTGGCGGCTTGCCGCCCGCCACCGCATGGATGCGATCACCGATCCGCTGACCGGCCTCCTGAACCGCCGCGCCCTGTTCGATCAATACGGCACCCGCGCCATGGGCGTTTCGACTGCCGTCATCGTCTTCGACATCGACCATTTCAAATCGGTCAACGACCGCTACGGCCATGCCGCCGGCGATCATGTCCTGAAAGTCTTTGCCCACGAACTCTCGGCCAATGGCCGCAGCAGCGATACGGCGGCCCGCCTCGGTGGCGAGGAATTCGCGCTGGTGCTGAAGGAAATCATGCCCGGTCGCGCCGAGCTGGCGGCCGAGCGTATCCGCAAGGCTTTTGGGGATCGCGACATCTATATCGAGGACGAAGTGCTGAAATGCACCGTCAGCGTCGGCGTCGCCCCCGGCCGTTCCAGGCCGCTGGATTTCGATGCTATGCTGAACGAGGCCGACAAGGCGCTCTATGCCGCCAAGCGTGCCGGCCGCAACCGCGTGGAACTTGCCAGCCACCTCCACTCGGTGCCGGCAGGTGTCGTGCGCTCGGCCTCTTGATCCAGGCTTCCGCCTCTTCTAGTCTGATGGCCGGCCGGATGCGGCCAGCCGCCCCGCGATGCGCAAGCATGATGGTGAATGCATCCAAATCCAGTTTCACATCCTTGCTTCCGGCAATCGATGGCGAACGGGTCAGTAGACGCGGGCACTGATCTTCCTGTTCGCCGCCAACGGAGAAGGATGAACCATGCGCGATTTTCGCGATGCCAAGCTTATGGCAAAGACCCTGCGACAGGCGCTTGCCGACCGCGATATTTCTCTCACCCACAGCGAAACCCTGGAGATTGTCGCCAGACAATTCGGTTTGGAGCAGTGGAATATTCTCTCGGCCAAACTGGACGAGGCGGAAGGTGCGAAATCTCCTATAGGCATCGAGCCGCCGGTACCGATCTTCCGCATCTTCTCGGTCGAAAAGGCGATGGAATTCTATTGCGGCTTCCTTGGCTTCACACTCGACTGGGAGCATCGCTTCGGCGAGAATTTCCCGCTCTATTGCCAGGTCTCTCGTGAGAAGATGCAATTGCACCTCAGCGAACATTCGGGCGATGCCAGCCCCGGCGCCCGCGCCTTCGTGCGGGTGAGGGATGTCAGGGCCTATCAGGCCGAACTCGCCGCCAAGGACTATCGCTATATGAAGCCGGGTGTCGAAGAGGCGCCCTGGGGGCTGGAGATGGGCGTTATCGACCCCTTCAACAACCGTATTACGTTCTGCCAGCAGAGCTGATTTCGAGGAGCGGAGGGATATTCCCTTCGCCCTTTTCAGACCAGCATTAGCGCACGAACAAAAGCCACCGACGCCAGCAAAGAGGCGCCGGTGCGCACATGGTTCCACCATGTCCAGTCCCTCAGATACGTCGTCCAGACTTGCGCCGCATCCGGCCCGTTACCGCTCACTTTCGCCAACGCATCGTTCATCGGCACGTTGAAGATAATGGTGGAGAGGAAAGATGCGACGACATAGAGCGCCGCGCCGGCCAGCATCAGAGCGGAAGCGCCGCCTCGCCAACTCATGAAAGCCAGTATCGCTATTACGACGCAGAGGATCGCCGTTGGCACGAAGAGCAGCATGAAGGGCGAGCGCACGATGGTGACGTTGATGGAATTCATCACCGCGATACCCTGTTCGGCCGGAATGCGAGAAAAGGCGGTCATGATGAAGGTGGAGAAGGCGAAGAAGATGCCGGCGACGAGGCCGCTGCCGATGGCCGCCGCGATAAGGGATATGACGAGAACGATCTGCATTTGGAAATTCCTCCCTTAGAACAAGAGAAACTCTCTCATTTGCAAAATGAGATAATCTCTCTTATTTTCGATGTCAACGGGCGAAGAAGGCAGGGCGATGGCGGAAGAGATGGTTGCAACACGCAGGCGAAAGCCGGAGCCAACCGGCCAGCCGCGTCGCATCCCCAGCCAGCAACGTGGCCGCGAACGCTTCGAGAAGATCCTGGCAGTTGCCTCCGATCTCATCGAAAACAACGGCAGCGACGCGCTGAAGATGAGCGAGATCGTTGAAAAAGCCGAGCTTTCCTTCGGCGCCCTCTACCAGTATTTCCCCGACAAGACCTCGATCATCCGCACGCTCGCCGAGCGCTTCAACGAGCAGGGCCGCCAATGCGTGGCCGACGAGCTGACCAAGGTGACGGATGCCGATAGTTTGAAGACGGCGCTCGGCGTGATCGCCGATGAATATTACGCCTTCTTCCGCCGCGAGCCTGTCATGCGCGATATCTGGCACGCCACTCACACGGACAAGCTCCTGCAAGAGGTCGATGCCGAAGACATGGAATTCCATGCGCAGGCCCTGCTTTCGGTGCTAAGAAAGCTCCGGCCTGATCGCGGCGAAGCCGAGCTTCTGGCCATCGCCCGGCTGACGATGCAGCTTCTGGCGGCCGCCGTCCGTTACGCGGTTTCACTGGACGAGAAAGAGGGCGCGCAGGCAATCGCGCTCTTCAGGAAGATGCAGATTGCCGATATTGGCCGCCTGTTCGGCTGACGGCCCTCTTCTGTCTGGAAACCAGCCGCTCTTGCTGCTATTGCCGCTGGAACGTCAGCCGAAGGAGAGAGCCGCATGATCCAGACCACATTTCCCGACCGCGCCGTCATGGCAGAGCTGCTGGCAAAGATGCTCTGGGAGATCAAGGCGGTGCATTTCAACGCCGAGACGCCCTATAAATACGCCTCCGGCATCATGAGCCCCGTCTATATCGACTGCCGCAAGCTGCTTTCCTTCCCGCGCGTGCGCTCCACCGTGATGGATTTTGCCGCCAGCACCCTGCTGCGCGATGCCGGCTTCGAACAGTTCGATTGCATCGCCGGCGGCGAGACCGCAGGTATTCCGTTTGCCGCACTGCTTGCCGATCGTCTCGGCCTGCCGATGATCTATGTCCGCAAGAAGCCGAAGGGCCATGGCCGAAATGCGCAGATCGAAGGCGACATGAAGGAAGGCGCCCGCGTTCTCATCATCGAGGATCTGACGACGGCCGGCGGCAGCATGTTCACCTTCATCGATGCTATCCGCGCGGCCGGTGGGATCGTCGATCATGGCATGGCGTTGTTCTTCTACGGCATTTTCCAAGAGGCGCATCAGCGCTTTGCCAACGGCAAGGTTCAGTTCCATCATATCGCAACCTGGCGCGAAGTTCTGGCCATTGCCAAGCAGCAGAAGCTCTTCGACGACAAGACGCTGCAGGAGGTCGAGGCCTTCCTCGATGCGCCGCTCGCCTGGTCGGCACGGAATGGTGGCGTGAGTGAGCTTTCGCTCTAGCCTTTTGACAAAAGCTCGCTTAATCGGTTGAGAAACGCGCAAGTCCTGTTGGGAGGAATTCGATGATTTTGTGCTGCGGCGAAGCCCTGATCGACATGCTGCCGAGGGAGACGACCCTGGGCGAAAAGGGCTTTGCGCCCTATGCCGGCGGCGCGATCTTCAACACCGCGATTGCGCTCGGCCGTCTGGGCATCCCGACGGCCTTCTTCACCGGCATTGCCGATGACATGATGGGCGAAATCCTGCTCGATACGCTAAAGGCGAGCAATGTCGATTACAGCCCCTGCGCCATCACGCCGCGCCCCTCGACGATCGCCTTCGTCAAGCTCGTCAACGGTCAGGCGACCTATGCCTTCTACGACGAAGGCACGGCTGGCCGCATGATCACCACGGATGACCTGCCTGTTCTCGGTGACGATTGCGAGGCCCTGCATTTCGGCGCCATCAGCCTGATCCCGAGCCCCTGCGGCGAAACCTACGAAGCGCTGCTCGATCGTGAGGCCGCCAAGCGTGTCATCTCGCTCGATCCGAACATCCGCCCCGGCTTCATCAAGGACAAGGCCAGGCATATGGCCCGCATCGAGCGCATGGCTGCCAAGTCCGACATCGTGAAATTCTCCGACGAAGATCTCGAATGGTTCGGCTTGGAAGGCGACCATGATGCGCTGGCGACCCATTGGCTGAACCACGGCGCCAAGCTCGTCGTCATCACCAAGGGTGCCGAAGGTGCGACCGGCTACACTGGCGCGCGCAAAGTCACGGTCCCGAGCGAACGCGTCACGGTCGTCGATACGGTCGGGGCCGGCGATACATTCGATGCCGGCGTCCTCGCCTCGCTGAAGATGGATAACCTGCTGACCAAAGCGCAGGTCGCCAATCTCGACGAGCAGGCCCTCCGCAACGCCCTGGCGCTCGGCGCCAAGGCGGCTGCGGTCACCGTCTCCCGCGCCGGTGCCAACCCGCCCTGGGCAAAAGAGATCGGCCTCTGAGGCCCTGAGCCGAACTCGGCTTCCATTTCCTTCTGGTGTCTTGCCGCACAGGATTTGCCTTGAAACTCAAGGCAGATCTTTCGCGCGGGCGCGCGCCTGGCTTTCCTTCTTGATCGGCCGGCCGACGGGGCAGACCTCCTGCACGAAGCCGTTGAGCGTGTTGACCAGATTGTTCTCGATCAGGGAATAGTGGACGAACTGGCCCTGTTTCTCTCGCTTGATAAGCCCTGCCGTCTCGAGGATGGAGAGATGCTGCGAAACGGCTGGCTTGGACATGCTGAAGCGGTCAGCGATCTCGCCGGCGGTCAGGCCCGATGCCGAGAGATAGGCGAGTATCTTCCGTCTTGGTGCGCTGGAAAGCGCGTGGAATACCCGCTGAGCCGCGCTGACGGAACCGTCGTCTACAGCATCATCGAAAGTCTCTTCGTCCAAGTCCGGTCTCCGTGCCTGCAGTGCCGTCGCATTGATCCATTAACGAATTAAGCAATTAATGTATTGCTTAATTGTTTTCGTCGATGCAAAGTAATTAGGTAATTCCTTAATTAACGAATTGACGGGCGATGTTCAAGCACTGAATGCGCCCGAGGGGAAGGAGTTTGCCATGAGCAGTATTTCCACCGGACGCATGATCGATGACGACAGCGATCCCGTGAAGGGCAGGGTAGTCTGGATGCCCGCAAAGTCGATCTGGATCGCGTCCATGACCGTGATTGCCATCGTCGGCGGGCCGCTGACCTTCACCTGGAGCGCATTCGCCGTCTTCATCCTGTCGACCGCCGTCACGATCTGCCTTGGTCATTCGGTCGGCATGCACCGGCTGCTGATCCACCGCTCATTCAGAACCCATGTCTGGATCGAGCACATTCTCGTCTATCTCGGCACGCTGGTCGGCATGGCCGGCCCCTTCGGCATGATCCATGCGCACGACATTCGCGATTGGGCGCAGCGGCAGCAGGACTGCCATGACCTCTTTGCCCATAGGCGGTCTTTCTTCGTCGACGCCTTCTGGCAGATGCATTGCGCGGTGCTGCTGGACCATCCGCCGCGTTTCGTCCTCGGTGAGCGGGAGGGCCGCGATCGCTTCTATCGCTTCCTGGAGGCGACATGGATGGTGCAGCAGCTTCCTCTAGCGCTCGTGCTCTTCACGCTCGGCGGATTGCCGTGGGTGGTCTGGGGCATTGCCGTGCGGGTAGCGGTGTCGCTGACCGGACATTGGCTGGTCGGCCATTTCGCGCATCGCGACGGCCATCAGGGCTGGAGTGTCGATGATGTCGCGGTGCAGGGCTATAACCTGCCGCATTTCGGGCTGGTGACCTTTGGCGAAAGCTTTCACGGCAACCACCACGCCTTTCCGGAATCCGCCCGGCTCGGCATCGAGCCGGGCCAACTGGATCTCGGCTGGTACTTCATCCGGCTGTTGGACAGGCTCGGTCTGGCCTCGGCAATCAAGCTGCCGCACTCGATCGAGCCGAGGCGAGGCTTGAAGCGCGTCAATGCATCGGAAACTGCCGGTGACGGCGCCGATCAGCCTTGGGCACGCGAAATCCTTCTCTGAGCCTATTCGATCCGCTGCAGAAAGGCCCTGACTGCGCGGTTGAAAAGGTCAGGCTGCTGCAGCGGCGCGAAATGGCTGACGCCGGGCAGGGACACGAATTCCGCATTCGGGATCGTCTTTGCCAGATACTTGGCATGCTCAGGCTTGATGAATTCGTCATGCTCGCCAAGCACGACGGTGACAGGCACCTTGATGCCGGCAAGCTGCTCGGCCGAATAATTCGGTTCCGTTGCCATCATCTTCGAGACATCGGCGACGAAGGCCTCGAACTGGTCAGGCGTTGCCGATAGCGCCTGATAGTCCTTTCCGTGTCGGCTGAAGCAGCGGTCGATGACGGGCGTCGCCTTGAATTCCCAGGTGCCGCTTGGGTCCATGTTGCAGGCGAAGAAGAACACGCCGCAGACCCGATCCGGCTGCTGATCGGCGAGGACCAGCGCCGTACAGGCGCCGTCGCTCCAGCCGACAAGGGCCGCTTCCTCAAGTCCGATATGTTCCATGACAGCAAGCACATCCGAAGCCATCAGGTGATAGGTATAGGGCCTGTTATCACGCGAGCTGCGGCCATGTCCGCGACTGTCGATGACAACGACTCGATGGCCGGCCTCGATGAGATCGGGAACCTGGTAGCCCCAGTTACCGCTATTGCCGAGCCCGCCATGCAGCAGGATGACAGCAGGGCCGGCGCCGTAACTCGCATACCAGATGCGCGCGCCTTCATTCTCCACGAAGCCCTGTGCTGCTGAGGGCGGCAATGGCAGCGCCCCCTCTGCCTCGAATTTCACCAGCTCGTCATCCGTAGCAGTCATCGGCTCCTCCTCCGTCACTCTCTCTATAGACGACGAGATGCGCTGGAATTCGACAGGGTCAAACAAAAAAGCCCACCCGCATCGCGGATGGGCTTCGATAGAAACGTAGTTGCCGAGATTACTTGGCGAGCTTTGCCAGCGCGGCAACGAGACCCTGCGTAGAGGAATCGTGGCTGTCAGCGCTTTCCTTGCCTTCGACGACGGGCAGCAGGCCGGTCGCCAGTTCCTTGCCGAGCTCCACACCCCACTGGTCGAAGGAGTTGATGCGGAAGAGCACGCCTTCGACGAAGACACGGTGTTCGTAGAGCGCGATCAGGCGACCGAGCGCGTAGGGCGTCAGCTTGTCATAGACGAAGGTGATCGACGGGCGGTTGCCGGTGAAGACGCGGTGCGGGGCGATGAAATCGGCCTGCTTATCTTCCATGCCCTTGTCGGTCAGCTGCTTCTTGGCTTCCGCGAAGGTGCGGCCCTTCATCAGCGCTTCCGACTGGGCGAGAACGTTCGACATCAGGAGCTGGTGCTGATGGCGCAGCTCCGGCTCGAAGCCGTTCGCGGCGATCATGAACTCGGCCGGGATGATGCTCGTGCCCTGATGGATGAGCTGGTAGAAAGCATGCTGGCCGTTGGTGCCGGGCTCGCCCCAGACGACCGGGCCGGAATTGCCTTCGACCGGCGTGCCGTCGATGGTGACGCCCTTGCCGTTCGATTCCATGTCGAGCTGCTGCAGATAGGCCGGGAAGCGCGACAGGCGCTGGTCGTAGGGCAGGATGGCGCGTGTCGGGTAGCCCAGCACATTGCGATGGTAGAAGCCGATGAGGCCGAGCAACATCGGCAGGTTTTCGGTAATCGGCGCCTTACGGAAGTGATTGTCGACGGCATGGGCGCCATCAAGGAACTTGCCGAAATTCTCCGGGCCGACAGCGATCATCAGTGGCAGGCCGATCGCCGACCAGATCGAGTAGCGGCCGCCAACCCAGTCCCAGAAACCGAAGACGCGTTCGCTTTCGATACCGAAGGCGGCAACCTTCTCGAGCGCCGTCGAAACGGCGGCGAAGTGGTGCTGTACGGCGGCTTCGCCGAGTGCCTCGGCGATGAACTTGCGCGCCGTCTGGGCATTGGTCATCGTCTCGACGGTGGTGAAGGTCTTGGAAGCCACGATGAAGAGCGTCGTTTCCGGCTGCACCAGCTTCAGGATGTCGGCAATATGGGCGCCATCGATATTGGAAACGAAATGGGCACGCGGGCCGTCATGGAAGGGCGCGAGTGCGAGCGTCGCCATGACAGGGCCGAGATCCGAGCCGCCGATACCGATATTGATGACGTCGGTAATCTTCTTGCCGGTCGCACCCTTCAGCGCGCCCGAGCGGATACCATCGGCAAACTTGCCCATGGCTGCCAGCACGGCGTTGACGTCAGGCATGACATCCTTGCCATCGACGAGAACCGGTGTGTTGGAACGGTTGCGCAATGCAGTGTGCAGCACGGCGCGGTCTTCGGTGAAGTTGATCGCCTTGCCGGAGAACATTTCCTCGCGCTTCTTCTCGACGCCGCCTTCTTCGGCGAGCTTGACCAGAAGCTTCAGGATCTCGTCGTTCACGGCCGTCTTGGAAAAATCCATCAGCAGGTCGTCAAGCGATACGGAAAAGCGCGAGAAGCGCTTCGGATCATCAGCGAATGCGGCGCGCAGATCGGTTGCCTTGGTGGCGGCTGCGGTGCTCTTCAGTTGTTCGACGATGGCATTCATAGAAGACTCCTTTGGAGGCGGAGAGGGTTGCGGAAACTATTCTCTTTCCAGCAGTCAAATCAAGTTCAGCCCTCTGCCGAAATATGAAAAAAGCCACCCGCGACAAGCGGATGGCCCTCAATTTCACGAGACCGTCAAATTCAGCCGCGCAGGTCCTTGCGCAGGATCTTGCCGACGGGCGTCTTCGGCAGCTCGGTGCGGAATTCGATGAAGCGCGGCCGCTTGTAATTGGTGAGATTGGCCGCGCAATGGGCCTTCACATCGGCTTCGGTGAGAGCCGGATCCTTGCGCACGATGAAGAGTTTCACCGCCTCGCCCGAGTGCCCGTCCGGCACGCCGACGGCTGCCGCTTCAAGGATGCCGGGATGCATGGCGGCCACTTCCTCGATCTCGTTCGGATAGACGTTGAAGCCGGAGACGAGGATCATGTCTTTCTTGCGATCGACGATTTTCGTATAGCCGCGCTCGTCCATGAAACCCATGTCGCCGGTGCGGAAATAACCATCTGATGTCATCACCTTCGCGGTTTCCTCTGGCTTGTTCCAGTAGCCGGCCATGACCTGCGGGCCGCGAATGCAGATCTCGCCGATCTCGCCAAGCGGCAGCGAATTGCCGTCCTCGTCGCGGATGTCGAGTTCGGTCGAGGGGATGGGAAGGCCGATCGAGCCGGTAAACTCAGGCGAATCGAAGCGATTGGCGGTGGCAACGGGCGAGGTCTCGGAAAGGCCGTAACCCTCCGTCACATGCGAGCCCGTCACCTTCAGCCAGCGTTCCGCCACCGGCCGCTGCACGGCCATGCCGCCGCCGAGCGACATGACGAGCGATGAGAAATCGAGCTTGGCGAAATCGGCATTGTTGAGCAGCGCATTAAACAGCGTGTTGAGGCCGGGGAAGATATGAATGTTCGATTTCTCGAATTCCTTCACCAGCCCCGGGATGTCGCGCGGATTGGCGATCAGCACGTTATGGGCGCCGAGCGACATGCCCATCAGCGAATTCACCGTCAGCGCGAAAATATGGTAGAGCGGCAACGCGCAGAGGAAGTTCAGCACATCGGGCTGCTTCTTCTTTTCGAAGGCCGATTTCAGCCAGAGCTGCAGCTGCATCTTGTTGGCAAGCAGGTTCTGGTGCGTCAGCACCGCGCCCTTGGCAACGCCGGTGGTACCACCCGTATATTGCAGGAAGGCGATGTCGCTGCCGGTGAGCGCGACCGGGGCCAGCGTCTTGCGTGCGCCTTCTGACAGCACCTGCCGGAAGCCCTTGTGCTGCGGGATCGACCAGGAGGGAACGAGCTTCTTCACGCGGCGAACGATGAAATTGACGATATGTCCCTTGGGGCCGAGCATTTCGCCGAGAGAGCTGACGACGACATGGCGCAGGTCCGTCTTGTTGATGACCTGCTCGACGGTGCGCGCGAAGTTTTCGAGGACGAAGATTGCCTTTGCGCCGGAATCGTTGAGCTGATGCTCCAGCTCGCGCGGCGTATAGAGCGGATTGACGTTCACGACCACGAGCCCGGCCCGCAGGATGCCGTAGACCGCGATCGGGTTCTGCAGCACGTTCGGCATCATCACGGCGACACGATCGCCCTTCTGCAATCCGATGCTCTGAAGCCAGGCGGCGACCTTGCGCGTCTGGCTTTCGAGCTCGCGATAGGTCATCACCTTGCCCATGCTGGAAAAGGCTTTCCGCTCGGCATAGCGGGCGCAATTCTTTTCGAGCAGATCCGGCAGCGATGAATATTCCAGCGGGGGGATTTCAGCCGGGACGATGGCTGGATAGGTGGCGAGCCATGGTTTTTCCGATGTCGCACCGCCGGGGTGCACGGAAATGCTGTTCATATTCTCTCTCCCGTTCGCCGCCGAAACCGGGTCGCACCGGCATCGATCGGAAGATCCTCCGTCTTCCGTCAGGGCAGCTTATGTCATTGCCTGATCGGTTCAAGCAGATTGAGGCTACAATAACCTTGACGTAAACGTCAATATCGTGGGCGCTGCATATGAATGGCCGCTAGCAGGGAACTTTGAAGCATAGGGCACGTTTTCTCGGTGTGGATAAACCACGAGGAAACGACAAAAGGAGGTGCACAATGCTCAATCAGGATACTGACGTCACCCGCCGCGACCCGAATGTGAAGGATACGCCGACGCTGATCGCCAGCGACCGCGTTGAAGGCACCCGCGTCTATGGCGCCGATGGCAAGCATATCGGTTCCATCGAACGCCTCATCCTCGGCAAGCAGGACGGCCGCGTCGCTTACGCAGTTCTGAGCTTCGGCGGCTTCCTCGGCATCGGCCACGACCACTATCCGCTGCCTTGGGCAACGCTTCATTACGATACCCAGCTGGACGGCTACCGCATCGATCTCACCAAGGAGCAGATCGAAGGTGCGCCGAGCTACGCGGATGATGACGACACCTGGTACAACGATAATGGCCGCCGCGTTTACGATTATTACGGCGTGCCGCCCTACTGGATGTAACGTTGTCCGCTAGGACGAGCCGGAAGAGGCCCCGCGAGAGCGGGGCCTTTCAGTTTGTGGCTACACCCCGCGTCGAGGCTGGTGGGTCGGACGTCTGTCGCGTGATGAATATTGACAATATGTGCTACGCTAACCACACTAGAAGAAGAACGAGAGGGTTTATGCCAATGGCATCCAGCAGCATTCATGTGAAGGTCAGCGGGCAGCTCCAGGATCACATTCAGCAGCAAATCGGCGAAGAGGGGCTATATGAAAACGCCAGCGAGTATATTCGCGCCTTGATCCGCAACGACTTGCAGACGCGGGATGAAGCATGGGAGGCCCTGCAAAAGGAGCTCGGCCCCGCTATGCGTGCCGATGACAGCGAATTTGTCGCCGTATCGGCTGAGGACGTCATCCGTCGCAACAAGCGCCGCTGAGCATGGCGCGCTATCGCTTCTATCCGCGCGCCAACGACGCGCAAGATACGATATGGCAGGATACCAGCAGCGCGTGGAGCGAGGCGCAGGCGGATGCCTACATCAGAGGCCTCCATGCCCACTTGGAGCGGCTTTGCGACAATCGCCTCCTCTGGCGCCGTCTACCGGAGAGGCTTGCGGCTCCGCCGGATATCAGGCGCGAAGCCTATTTCAGCCATTACGAACGCCACTACATCTTCTTTCGTGAGTTGGACAACGGCGATCTTGGTATCATGAGCATTCTTCACGAGCGCATGGATTTGCCGGTGCGATTGAAACAGGATTTGGCCGCGCTGATGTCAAGGCAGGAAAAGCCCGATGAGACCTAGACCGGCTGTCGCGCTGCCTTTCAGTTTGTGCTGATGAGGTCGTTGGCGCAGCGTAGCACCGGCCCAGCCGCGATGTCCTCGACCGATAGATGCTTCTCCGTTGTGACGTGGAAGACATGGCTTTCGCCGGGCAAGAGCGTCACCAGCATGGAATCCACCACCGCCGCGGGGTCGAGCCGATCGGCCATCAGGCAGAGATCCTTGAGGAAACTCCTGGCGGTGACCGTAACGTTGCAGCCGCCGGCCGATCTTGAGAGCGATATGCTGAGTTCCGGCGAGGGAAGTTTCAGGTCGATATCCTCGACGAAATAATGGAAGGCACGCTTGTCCAGCATCTGGACGACGATCACCTCTTCATCGGCCGCATCCGACGTCGCGATATCCTCGGGCAAGGGGAATTCCTTCGCCTCGAAACGGTCGCAGAGCAGCCGCCAGAAGTCGAATTCCGCCAGCACCGTTCCATCGAGCCGCATCCGCTTGCCGCTAATCTTCGAGCGCCAGAATAGCGTCTGTTCGTTGACGGCAACAGCCGAAAGCCCGTCGCCGCGCGGCTGGATCGTCAGCAGGCGAGGGTGGAATGCCTGCTGCATCGCATACCAGAGCGGCTTGCGCCGGCCGGCGGAATCGAGTGCCGCCCAGGAGGTAACAGGCCAGCAATCGTTGAACTGCCAGACGACCGCGCCCTTGCAGATATCGCGATGCGAGCGCATGTGCTCGACGGCAAAGCGGATGGCGCGGGCCTGATTGAGTTGGGTGGCAAAATGCCAGTCATCCATCGTCTGCGGCACGGGCAGGTGGCCGGCAAGACCCTTGATCAGCTTGTCATTGCCCTGCGTCGCCTTCTGGTGATGGAAGACGCCGTGCGATACAGGCGTCAGCGGTTCATCATGCACGCTCTCCTGCAGCGTCGCCCATGCCGGCGGCGCCTGCCAGCCGAATTCCGAGCAGAATCGCGGGATGTAATTGCGATAGACCTCGTAGCCGACATCGTTCCACACATCCCAGATATGCTTGCAGCCGTGCTGGTCGTCATTCGGCTCGATCTCCATCGAGCCGGAATAGGGGCTGCCCGGATAATAGGGCCGGTCGGGGTCGAGCTCGGCACATAGCGTCGGCAGCACATCGAGATAATAGCCGAGACCCCAGCTGACACCTTCCTTGATGATCGGCCGCCAGCCCCATTCGTCGAAGCCCCAGATATTCTCGTTATTGCCGTTCCAGATGATGAGCGAGGCATGCGGCATCAGCCTGATGACATTGTCACGTACTTCGGCAACGATCTCGCCGCGCAGCGGCTCTTCCTCGGGATAGGAGGCGCAGGCAAAGAGGAAATCCTGCCAGACGAGCATGCCGGCCCGGTCGCAGGTCTCGTAGAATTCATCCCGCTCGAAGATACCGCCGCCCCAGACGCGCAAGAGGTTGATATTCGCAGCCTTGGCTTCATCGATGCGCGACGCATAGCGTTCCGCTGTCACCCGCGAGGGAAAACAATCATCCGGAATCCAGTTGGCGCCGCAGGCAAAGATCGGCACCTCGTTGATGACGAAGGTGAAGGCCGAGCCGTGCGCATCCGGCGAGGTATCGAGCCGCAGCGAGCGGAAGCCGATCTGCTTCGCATAGCGGTCGAGAACATCTCCGCTCTCGTCTTCCAGCCGGATCTCCAGCGGATAGAGAGGCTGTGCGCCGAGATGGTGAGGCCACCAGAGCTGCGGCGAGGGAACACGAAGCTCGAAGGAGATCTCCTCCGCATCCGCTTCGACGGTAATCGTCTGCGTGACGCCGCCGATCTCGGCGGTGATCGTCGCAGGCACGGCATCGCCATGTCGCGCTATCAGCGCATGAACCTTGACCAGCCCATCGCCGCCCGCAAGCCCTGCCGAAACGCGTGTTTCTGCGAGCCGCGCCCGGTCCCAGCTTTCCAGCCGCACCGGCTTCCACAGCCCTGCGGTCACCAGCGTCGGACCCCAGTCCCAGCCGAAATTGCAGGCCATCTTGCGGATCAGGTTGCCCGGCCCCGGATAATTGTTCGGGCGGTAGCCGTAATGTGTCTCCATCTCGGCGCCATAGGCATAGACGGAGTGGAAGGTAACGCTGAGTTCGTTCGTGCCCGCCCGCAGCAGCGAAGAAACATCGAAGCGATAGGTGCGGTGCATGTTGAAGGTGCGGCCAATCTCCTCACCGTTCAGCCGGATCGTCGCGATCGTATCGATTCCGTCGAAGACCAGTTCCTGTACGCGGCCGGCATCGGGCGCCGCCTCGAAATCCAGCCGGTAGACCCATTCCGTCTTGCCGATCCAGTCATTGGTGATCTCGTTGATATCGAGATAGGGATCGGGGATCAGCCGGTCTTCTAGCAAGTCGAGATGCACGCAGCCGGGCACCGTGGCCGGAATTGATGCAGGCAGATTGCCTCTTCCTGTATCGTTACAGGAAAGCGTCCAGCCGTTATGAAGGTTTCTCCTCCCAATCATGTCAGCCTCTTGATTTTACTGGAAACGACCGTGGCGCTGCAGCACCTCGATCTTGTAGCCGTCGGGATCGGTGATGAAGAAGAACAGGCCGAAGAGCTTGCCGTCGCGGTTGAGTTCCACAAGCTTGCCGGGGTTGAGGCCGAGATCTGTTAGCCGCTTGTGCTCCACCGCGACTTCCTGAACGGAGATAGCGAGATGCCCATAGGCATCACCGAGATTATAGGGCTCGATGCGGCCCTTGTTGACCGTCAGTTCCAGCTCGAAGCCGGTCTCGTCATTGCTCATGTAGATCAGCGTGAAGGTCTCGAAATCGACCCGGTCGGCAACCTTGAGCCCGAAGACCTTGCTGTAGAAATCGACCGAGCGCGCCTCGTCCAACACGCGGATCATGGAATGGATCATCTTGGCCAAGGCGCTCTCCCAATTCAGATATTACCGCTGCCTTGGTAGCCGCCCTCTCAAGCCGGACGCAAGCCCATTCTGCGCGTGATCGCGCTCTCCAGCATGCCGACGACATCATAGATCAGCACCGCCATCAGGCCGACGATCAACCCGCCCTGCAGGATGAAGGCGGTATTGTCGGAGATCAGGCCGGCAATGATGACTTCGCCGAGGCCCTTAGCCGCAACCGTCGAGCCGATCGTCGCCGTGCCGATATTGATGACGGTCGCGACCTTCAGCCCTTCGAGGATCAGCGGCAATGCCAGCGGCAGCTCCACCCTGAAGAGACGCTGCGTGCCATTCATGCCCATGCCGTCGGCGGCGTCGAGCACCTGCGGCGATACCTGCTTGAGCCCCGCGACAGTGTTCTCGAAGATCGGCAAGAGACCGTAGAGAAAGAGCGCAATCAGCGTCGGCGCCGCTCCGAAGCCGGTGGCGGGAACGGCAAGGGCCAGCACCGCGACTGGCGGAAAGGTCTGGCCGGCATTGGCGATGGCGCGTGACAGCGGCAGGAAATCCGCCCCGCTCGGGCGGGTGACGAAGATGCCGCCGAGAACGGCAAGCACGGCGCTGCCGATGATCGAGACGAAGACCAGTTCCAGATGGCCGAGCGCCAGCGATGCCAGACTGTTCTGTGTATAGACCGGCGGCGCATTGTTGTTGGTGAGCGGCACCAGCAGGAAGGAGAGCCACTCCGTCCTGAAGATCAGGATGAGCAGCAGCACCAGCGCCAGGGCGCGAAACAGGTTGGCGAGGATGAATTTCATGCCTTGCGGCCCAGTTCGATCAGCCGTTCCATCGAGATAGAACCGACGGGCGCCTTGTTCGCGTCCTGTACGGCCGCCTCATCGACCCCCTGCCAGATCATTTCGGCAAGTGCATCGCGAAGGCTAAGCGACTGCGCCAGCGCATGGGAGAGGCCGGGCTTGGCCGGCTGCATGCTGTCCTTCAGCGGCGTCAGCGACATCAGCTTCAGCGCCCGGTCGGAGGTGCCGGTCAGTTGCTGCACGAAAGGATCGGCCGGCTCGGTCAGGATTTTCTCCGGCGTCGAGCACTGCAGGAGCTTGCCGCCGCTCATGACGGCGATCTGGTTGCCGAGATGGAAAGCCTCGTCCATGTCGTGCGTGACGAGGATCACGGTGGTGCCGAACTGCTTCTGGATCGCCAGCAGATCGTCCTGCGCCTTGCCGCGGATGACGGGGTCGAGCGCGCCAAAGGGCTCATCCATCAGCAGCAGCTCCGGTTCGGCCGCCAGCGCCCTGGCAACGCCGACGCGCTGCTGCTGGCCGCCCGAAAGCTGATGCGGATATTTCTCCGCGAAGGTTGCCGGGTCGAGATTGAAGAGGCCGAGCAGTTCGATCACCCGGCTTCTGGTACGGCCGGCATCCCAGCCGAGCAGTTCCGGCACGGTCGCGATATTCTGCGCCACCGTGCGGTGCGGGAAGAGGCCGTGGCCCTGGATCGCATAGCCGATCTTGCGGCGAAGCTCGGTCGCCGGCACGTCCATGATATCCTGCCCGTTGACGAGGATATGTCCTTCGGTAATCGGCACCAGCCGGTTAATCATCCGCATCAGCGTCGATTTGCCGGAACCCGAGGTGCCGACGATGACGGTGATCGAGCCCTTCTCGACGCTCATGGAGACATTATCGACGACGGTGGCCGAGCCGTAGCGCTTCGTGACGTTCCTGATCTCGATCTTGCTCATGCGGCTGGCCCCTGGATGCTTTCGATGACCGCATCGAGGATGACGGCCGAGGAGAAGGCGAAGAAAACGGTCGGTACGGCGCCGAGAAGCACGAGGTCCATGGCCGTCTGGCCGAGCCCCTGGAAGATGAAGATGCCGAAACCGCCGCCGCCGATCAGCGCGGCAATCGTCACCATGCCGATCGCCTGCACCAGCACGATGCGGATGCCGGTAAGGATGACGGGAAAGGCGAGCGGCAGGTCGATACCGGTGAGGATCTGCCGACGCGTCAGCCCCATGCCGGCCGCTGCATCGCGCACCGATGGGTCGACGCCCTCAAGGCCAACGACGGTATTCGCCACGATCGGCAGCAGCGAATAGAGCACGAGCGCAATCAGCGCCGGCGCCGTGCCGATGCCGCGAATGCCGATATCCGCGGCCAGCGGCACGTTGGCGGCGAGATAGCCGAGCGGCAGCATCAGCAGGCCGAATAGCGCCAGGCTCGGAATGGTCTGGATGAGGCTCAGCACCCGCAGCACGATTTCGCGCAGCTTCGGCACCCAGAAGCAGAGAATGCCGAGCGGCAGCCCGATGACGATGGCGATGGCAAGCGAACCGAATGCCAGCAGCAGATGGGAGATCGCCTCGCTCCAGAACTGGTCGGTGCGGTTGGCAAATTCCCTCAGGATCGACAGGCTGTCGAGCAGACCGGAGGAGAGGCAGATGCCGAGCAGGGCGGTGTAAGCGACAAGTGACGCAACACGCATCCAGGGCGTCAGCTTCATCTTCACCAATGCGTCGGAGATGATGAGGCCGATGACGCCGAGAAGTACCCAGAAACTGCCGCCGGGCGTCATGCGCGCCACGGTGCTGCCCGGTGGTGTCGAAGCTGTTGCCACCAGCCCGATCGCGGCAATGAGTGCTGCAAGGCAGAGCGTGCCGATGGAAAGGCGAATGATGGCATTGCGCAGGAAGAGCGTTGCAAGTGCTGTGGCAATGAGAAGGAAAAGCAGGATGAGAATGGAAGGTTGCGGAAGAAGCTGTGTCAGCAGCATCGGCTTGCCGGCGGCGATGCGGTTTGCCTTCACATAGATGAATGGCAGAAGCGCCGTTGCGGCTATGCCGCCTGCCACCAGTACCACGCCGAGCCGGTCCAGCTTGCGGACCGCTAAGGTTTCTTCCATCGATCCTACCCTGTCCGGAAAAGGCCCCGCCCGTGAACCGGACGGGGCATCATGCACTTACTTCAGGAAGCCTTTTTCCTTCAGGTAGGCTTCGGCAACGGACTTTGCCGGCTCGCCATCGACCTGGATCTTGGCATTGAGCTTGCGCAGCTCGTCAGCTGTCAGGCTCTGGAAGATCGGCGCGAGGATTTCCTGGATCTTCGGGTTTGCCTGCAGCACGGCTTCGCGGATGATCGGGGTCGGCGCATAGACCTGCTGCACGCTTTTGTCGTCTTCGAGAACGACGAGTTCGGCAGCCTGGATCGCGCCGTCAGTGCCGTAGACCATGGCGGTATTCACGCCGTTGGTCTGGTCGGCCGCAGCCTTGATCGTCGCGGCCGTATCACCGCCCGAAAGCACGACTTCCTGATCCGGCTTCAGCGTGAAGCCGTAGGTCGTCTGGAAGGCGGGCAGGGCGCCGGCGGAGTTCACGAATTCGGCCGAGGCTGCGAGCTTGGCTGCACCACCGCCGGAAACCCACTTGCCGAAATCGGACATGGTCTTGAGGTTGTTCGGGCCGGCAACGTCGCTGCGCACGGCAAGCGCCCAGGTGTTGTTGGCAGGCGAAGGCGTCAGCCAGACGATCTTGTTGGCGTCGTAGTCGAGCTTCTTGGCTTCCTGATAGCCCTGGTCGAGGTTCTTCCAGGCGGCATCATCGGCCTTGTTGAAGAAGAAGCCGGCATTGCCGGTATATTCCGGGTAGATATCGATTTCGCCAGCGGTGATCGCCTTGCGCACGACGGGCGTCGCGCCGAGCGCGATCCGGTCCTGCGTCTTGATGCCGTTGGCATTGAGCGCCAGCGCGATGACGTTGCCGAGCAGCGTGCCTTCGGTGTCGATCTTCGATGAAACGACGACGTCTGCGGCGTTGGCCGCGCCGGCCGCAAAGGCAGCGAGCGAAACGGCAAGTGCGAATTTCTTCAGCATGATTATCCCCTTGGTTGAACACCGTTAAACGTCGCGAAAGCCCCGAACGCGAAGCCTGCGCGCATGAAATCCCCCCGGCAGATCAGCCATGGGCCATCATGCCGGAAATACGTGCGTCATGGAAATAGTGTGTCCGCCCGAAAAATCGATGCGGCCCCCTCCAGTATTCGCTGTCGCGGCGCGATTATGGCGGCGAATGCAAACCGTTGCGCGGAATCGCATTCCCTTTTCCAAGGCCGGCGCGATTTGTTTTTGTCCCCTTGCGTGTTTCCACGATGTTCCGGTGCTTTTATCGGTTCTGCCGCCGCCCGGTTTTCTTATGGAATGAACGATAGCCTGCACCTTCGCGAGGAGGGATATCTTTTTTCACGAACACGTCATATCCTCCACCTTTTCAGTAGTTTCCGGAGAAAGCCTTGCATCTCGGCGCCCTTTTCATTGCCAGCCATGTCCTCTCTTCCGGGTCGATGCGCGAGACCGCCCGCCGCTTCAACATCTCCGTCTCCACCGTATCGGCGGCCGTCGATAATCTGGAAACCGAGCTTGCCCTGAAACTTGTCGAGCGCTCCTCGGGCGAACTGGCCGTCCTGATCGCCGGCGGCCGGGTTCAGGAGGGACTGGCGCCGATCCTTGATGCGATCGGGCAGCTCGGCAACCTGCTTGGCCACAACGAGCCGGAGGCTTACGAACAATGGGCTGCCCGCATCCCCATCAAGCTGGTGACGATGGAGCGCTATCTCGAAGTCGCCGATCAGGGCAGCATCAACAGGGCGGCGCGGCGCCTTCGTCTCGGTCAGCCGCAGCTTTCATTGCAGATTGCCAATCTTGAAAAATTCTTTGCCGGCAAGCTTCTCGAGCGCCAGGCGCAGGGCTCGGCACTGACAGAGGAGGGCCGCTTTGCCTATACGGTCTTTTCCACGATCAGCCTCGCCTGGAACGAACTGAAATCTGCCGCCGACGAGCGCTATCAGCGCACCGCCCGTTCGCTGCGCATCGGCGCCATCATTCCGACAGGCTCGGAAAGCTGGGTGGCCCGCTGCCTCGGCAGCCTCATTGCCGAATGGAATACCGGCCGCAACAAGAATGCCCTGTCGCTGGTTTCGATGACGGCGGACGATCTGCGCGAGGCGCTGAAATCGGGGCGCATCGATGTCGCGATCCTCGATTCCGTTTTCGGCCTCGAAAGCTTCCGCCATCGCGAATTGCTGCGCACCGACATGGTGGCCATCGCCCCGCCTGGCAGCACGCAGGAGAGCGCGGCCGATCTCGTCGCCAGCCATCCGATCTGCACGCCGAGCCCGCGCACCGGCATCGGCCATGCCGCCATGACCTTCGCCTATGACCGCACGATGCATCGCCGCCTGCGCGACCGCGACATCACCGCGGCGGATTCACTGCCGGTGATTGTCGATCTCGTCGCCAATCACGGCTACGTCTCCTTTCTCGGCCGCGTCAGCGCCATGCCGATCGCCGATCGGGTGCGCATCGTCGAACTCGCCGAGCCCATGCCCATGTCCTATCATGTGGCCTTCAACCATCGGAAAGCCGCGGCTGACGCTTGCGATCTGCTGATCGCGACCGCTGCAAAAATTGTGTCCGCACCTGTCGCGCAAGATGCCGCCTTCGCTTAAACAGGCGCAGAGAATAAGAAGGATTCGGAATATGACGGTTTTGCTGGAAGTCTGTGTCGATAGCGCTCAGGGCCTTGCGGCGGCAATCGAGGGCGGCGCCGGCCGTATCGAGCTTTGCTCGGCGCTGGAGCTTGGCGGGCTGACTCCGCTGCCGAGCCTGATGCGGATCGCGGCTGAGGCGCCGATCCCGGTCTATGCGATGATCCGCCCGCATGCCGGCCCCTTCATCTTCGACGCGACGGACGAAAAGGCGATGCTCGCCGATATCGATGCCGTCAGGGCGGCCGGTCTTGCGGGCGTCGTCATCGGCGCCAACCGGCCGGATGGTACGCTGGACATGCCGCTCATGCATCGCCTCAAGACCCATGCGGCGGGTCTCGGCTCGACCCTGCATCGCGCCTTCGATCTGGTGCCGGACCCGGATGCCGCTCTCGAGCAGGCCGTCGAACTCGGCTGTGAGCGTATTCTCACCTCAGGCTGCGTGCCGAAGGCGATGGACGGACTGGAAACGCTGAAGCGCATCTCGGCCAAGGCGGCCGGCCGCATCTCCATCATGCCGGGCAGTGGCGTGCGCCCGACCAATGCCGTCGAGATCCTGCGCGCGACCGGTGCGCATGAGATCCACGGCTCCTGCAGTTCGCCCGTTGCCAGCGCCGATCCGCGCGCCGTCTCCTTCGGCTTCGATGTGCCGACCTCGAACCGCACCGATGTCGCCGTCGTCAGGCAGATGCGAGCGGCAATCGACGCGCTTTAACCGGCAACCTTGATCACGGCCTTGATGAGGCCACTCTTCTCATGCGCCCAGCGGGCGAGATCGCTCGGCGCATCGGCAAGCGTCGTGCGGTGCGTGATCAGCTGATCGACCGGCACGAGCCCCCCGGCGATCGAATTGGCGACATGTTCGAAATCGACGCGCGTCGCATTGCGGCTGCCGATCACCATCATTTCGCGCTTGTGGAATTCCGGATCTGAAAAGCGGATATCGTCCTTCACGACGCTGACGAGCACCAGCGCGCCGCCATGGGCGACATAGAGGAAGGCCTTTTCCATCGAAGGGCCGTAACCCGTTGCATCGAAGACGACATCGAAGCCATCTCCGCCCGTCCGGGCCTTCACAGCATCCGCAGTGCCATCGTTGGCGAGGATGCCGGATGTGAAGCCGAAGCGCTCCGAGGCCATTTCCAGACGCTCCACACTCGTATCGAGCAACGTGACCTCATGGCCGGCAATGCGCGAGAAGATCGCAGCACCCAGCCCGATCGGGCCCGCACCGATGACGAGCGAGCGTGACCCTGATGGCGCCATCGACCGGCGCACGGCATGCGCGCCGATCGCCAGGAATTCCACGGTCGCGGCAGCTTCCAGGCTGAGGCCCTTGGCGGCATAGAGATTGCCGGCGGGAACGCTGATCTCCTCGCAGAAGGCGCCGTCGGTATGGACGCCGAGAACCTTGATATTGGTGCAGCAGTTCGGCTTGCCCTGGCGGCAGGCGACACAGGTTCCGCAGGAGAGATAGGGATTGACGATGACGGGGGTGCCGACAGCCATCGCCACGCCGTCGCCGGCTTCCAGTACCGTCGCCGAGATCTCATGGCCCATCACGCGCGGATATTCCAGGAATGGGTGCTTGCCTTCGAAGATGTGATAATCCGTCCCGCAGATGCCGACATGGCTGACGGCAAGCCGCACCCAGCCGGGGGCGGGCTTTTCGGGGGAGG
>UCGV01000010.1 GCA_900471925.1 Hyphomicrobiales bacterium | reverse complement strand
GTCAACATGCCAAATCCAAAAAAATACAGTTTCTTATAACTAACTGTTTTTAAAGAGCGTTTTAAGACACCTCCCGAAACTGCCTCATTCCCCGGATTCCGAAACCCATCAGAAACCCGGAAAACATGACTGTTTATCGGTTTTATTGTGGAAGATACGATTTCGAGCGAGCTTGCCCCGACATCATCACATTCTGCTGGTCTGAGGGAACACGTAGGATTCGCACAGGCATACGCGCGTAGAACTGGCTATTCCCCGTGTGATTTGACTTCCATGCCCAAAATATGCACATCTTTCGCCCCAGCCAGGATGGCCAGCGGATGCCTAGAACGACATCGAATGTAAGGATGCGAAGCCAACTGCCATGATGACGGAGAAAATGATGATCCGCTCGCTTGGCAGCGAGCCTCCGCTTCTGGCAGACGGGCGACGCGCACCCGATCGGCGCGAGGTTTCGCTGCGCTGGCTTTCGGGTACGTTCCTCACCGGCATTACCTCCTCGATCCTCATGGGGGTGGCGCTTTTTGCCGCTCTCGATGGACGCCAGCAGTTGGCAATCCCGGCAGAAGCCTATGCGAGCGTCGCATCCGATGCGCATCAGGACACGTCGGTTACCCGCGGCAGCCGTCTGATCGCCCCTGTCATTGCTGCCAAGCCGTCTGACCGCGCCATCATGGAAGTCTCCACCGTCGTTCACGATGGTGAGAAGGAAGTCGTGCGCCGCCAACCCTTCTCGCATGTGAAGATGATGCTGGCGGCCAATCATGTCGCGACCGAGGATTATCCCGACTTCGATCCACTGGCGATCTTCTCCGCCGACGAACCGCAGCCAGCCCCGCAGAGCCGCACCGGTGCCATCTACGGTTCCGATGTCGAATCCGAAGTGGCGCTGAAGACCGTTCCCTTTCCGACCGGCAAATCCGATCTCAACATGGCCCCTGGCATGTCGCTTGACGAAGTCGAGGAAAACGTCCGTTCCAATGGATCTGTGCTGACGGATGGCAATGCCCAGCTTGCGGCTCTCTACTATGTCGATCCACGCCGCTTCTCCAACGAGGACAATGACGTCGACCTGACGGCTGGCCTTGCGGCGCGCGTACTCGAACAGAACATGACGGTCTCCGCGCCGGAATCCATCACGCCGCAGACCGAAGAATTCGCCGACGATATCCTGCCGGTGCGCCAGGACATGACGATCGCCAAGGCGCTCGCCGATTCCGGCTATCCGCAGCCGCAGGCCGACGGCATGTCCGGCTATATCGCCCCTCTCCTCGGCACCGATACGGTTTCGAAGGGCGATGTGCTGCGCATTGGCATCATTCAGAAGGGCGAGCAGGCAAAGATCATCCGCGCCAGCATCTATCGCGGCACCCGGCATCTGATCACCGTCGCCCTCGACGACAAGGGCCGTTTCGTCGCCGGCAGCGAACCGCCGATGCTGGACGCCATCGCCACCGCCTTCGAGGACAATTCCTTCGCCCCGCCCGCCGGCCAGAACCTGCCGCGCGTCTATGACGGCATCTACCGCGCAGCCCTCTCCTACGGCATGACCAAGGATATGACGGCGCTGATCATCAAGCTGCTCGCCGCCAATGTCGATTTCCAGGCGCAGCTGAAGCCGACGGACTATCTGGAAGCCTTCTTCTCCGTTACCGACAGCAACGGTCAGGCGACCGAGGATTCCGAGCTTCTCTACGTCAACGCCCGCTTCGGTGATACGCTGACCCGCTTCTATCGTTTCCAGGATCCGGAAGACAACACGATCGATTATTTCGATCAGGACGGCAAGAGCATCCGCCAGTTCCTGCTGCGCAACCCTGTCCCGAACGGCATCTTCAAATCCGGCTTCGGCATGCGCCGCCACCCGATCCTCGGATTTGCACGCATGCATACCGGCGTTGACTGGGCAGCGCCGCGCGGCACGGCGATCATCGCGGCCGGTAACGGCACTGTCGAAAAGGCCGGCTGGGATTCCGGCGGTTACGGCAACCAGACGATCGTGCGCCACGCCAACGGATACGAATCCTCCTATAATCACCAGAGCGCCATCGCCAAGGGCATCGTGCCCGGGGCCAAGGTGCGTCAGGGCCAGGTCATCGGCTGGGTGGGAACGACAGGTGAATCCACAGGGCCGCATCTGCACTACGAGCTGATCGTAAACGGCACCAAGGTCGATCCGCTGCGCATCCGCCTCCCCGGCGGCAAGTCGCTTCAGGGTGAAGCACTCGCCAAGTTCGAGGACGAACGCAAGCGTATCGATACGCTGCTCAACAACCAGCCGGCTTCGGATCAGGTGGCAAGCAAATAATCCTTTTCCTTCTACGGAAACAAAAATGGCGGCCCCGAAGCCGCCATTTTCAATTCTTGTCGCGGTATCTTATGCCGCTTCGCTGACCGGCTGCTTCGTCCGGAACAGCAACCTGTCCGAACCGCTGGTGATCTTCACCAGCGATCCATCCGGCACCTGTCCCGAAAGGATCTGCTCGGCAAGCGGATCCTGCACGAATTTCTGGATCACCCGCTTCAGCGGACGAGCGCCGTAAACCGGATCATAGCCCTTGTTGGCGAGCCAGTTGCGGGCATCCTCGTCCATATCCAGCGTGATCTTGCGCTCGGACAGCAGCGACACCAGTCGTTTCAGCTGGATATCGACGATCGCCCCCATTTCCTCGCGCTTGAGGCGATGGAAGAGAATGATCTCATCGACGCGGTTCAGGAATTCCGGCCGGAAGTGACCGCGAACCGCATCCATCACCTGTTCGCGAACCGTCTCGCTGTCATCGCCCTCACGCAACTGCGTCAGGTATTCGGCACCGAGGTTCGATGTCATGATGATCATCGTGTTGCGGAAATCGACCGTCCGGCCCTGACCGTCAGTCAGGCGACCATCGTCCAGCACTTGCAGCAGGATGTTGAAGACATCGGGATGCGCCTTCTCGATCTCATCGAACAGCACGACCTGATAGGGCCGGCGGCGGACGGCTTCCGTCAGCGCGCCACCTTCGTCATAGCCGACATAGCCGGGAGGCGCACCGATCAGCCGGGCCACGGAATGCTTTTCCATGTACTCGGACATATCCATGCGCACCATCGCCGTCTCGTCGTCGAAGAGAAAGCGGGCAAGCGCCTTGGTCAACTCCGTCTTGCCGACGCCGGTCGGGCCGAGGAAGATGAACGAGCCGATCGGCCGGTTCGGATCCTGAAGACCAGCACGTGCACGGCGCACGGCGCGAGACACGGCCTGAACCGCATCGCCCTGGCCGATCACCGATTTCGCCAGTTCGTCTTCCATCCGCAGCAGCTTGTCGCGTTCGCCTTCCAGCATCTTATCGACAGGAATGCCGGTCCAGCGGGAAACGATCTGGGCGATATTGTCGGGGGTAACGACCTCCTGCACCATTCCATTCCGGCTGTTGTCTTCCTTGCTTTCGGCTTCCGTCAGCTGCTTTTCAAGATCCGGGATCACGCCATAGGCAAGCTCGCCGGCGCGCTGGAATTCACCCTTGCGCTGGGCGATCGCCAGATCGTTGCGGGCATCGTCGAGCTGCTTCTTGAGATCGGCTGCAAGGCCGAGCTTCTGCTTTTCCGCCTGCCAGCGGGCCGTCAGCGCGTTAGCCTCTTCTTCCAGCGAAGAAAGTTCGGTTTCCAGCCGCTTCAGCCGATCGGCAGAGGCGACATCGGTCTCCTTCTTCAGCGCCTCGCGCTCAATCTTGAGCTGGATGATACGGCGGTCGAGTTCGTCGAGTTCTTCAGGCTTGGAATCCACCTGCATACGCAGACGGGCAGCCGCCTCATCCATCAGGTCGATCGCCTTGTCCGGCAGGAAACGGTCGGTGATATAGCGGTTGGAAAGGGTCGCAGCGGCAACCAGCGCGGCATCGGCGATGCGCACCTTATGATGCTGTTCATACTTTTCCTTCAGGCCACGCAGGATCGAAATCGTATCCTCGACCGTCGGCTCCTCGACCATGACAGGCTGGAAACGGCGGGCAAGGGCAGGATCCTTCTCCACATGCTTGCGATATTCGTCGAGCGTCGTGGCACCGACGCAATGCAGCTCACCGCGAGCAAGCGCGGGTTTCAGGAGGTTGGAAGCATCCATAGCCCCATCCGCCTTGCCGGCGCCAACAAGCGTGTGCATTTCGTCGATGAACAGAATGATCTCGCCGTTTTCGGACTGAACCTCGTTCAGCACCGCCTTCAGGCGTTCTTCGAATTCACCGCGAAATTTCGCACCGGCGATCAGGGCACCCATGTCGAGCGCCATCAGCTTCTTGTCCTTCAGGCTTTCCGGCACATCGCCATTGACGATGCGCAGCGCAAGGCCCTCGACGATTGCAGTCTTGCCGACGCCCGGCTCACCGATCAGAACCGGATTGTTCTTGGTACGGCGGGAGAGGACCTGGATCGTGCGGCGAATTTCGTCGTCGCGGCCGATGACCGGGTCGAGCTTACCCTCGCGAGCATCGCTCGTCAGGTCACGGGCAAATTTCTTCAGGCTGTCGAAACCCTGCTCGGCGCTTGCCGTATCGGCGGTGCGGCCCTTGCGGATCTCGTTGATGACCTGATTGAGCGCCTGCGCGGTCACACCTGCATTCTTCAGCGACTGGAAGGTGGAGGCAGACGATTCAATCGCCAGCGCCTGCAGCAGCCGCTCGACCGTGACGAAACTGTCGCCGGCCTTCTTGGCGGCCTCTTCGGCAGTGGAGAAGACCTTCGCAAGCGGCTGGGCGAGATAGATATTGCCGTTTCCGCCGGAGATCTTCGGCAGCTTGGCGAGTGCGGCGTCATTGGCCAGGCGCGCAGCCTTGGCATCGCCGCCGGCACGCTCGATCAGCGAAGCGGCCATGCCCTGATCGTCATCAAGCAGGACCTTGAGAACATGTTCCGGCGTGAATTGCTGGTGACCTTGTGCCAGGGCATAGGTCTGGGCGGACTGAACGAAACCGCGCACCCGCTCGGAGTATTTTTCGATATTCATATGTTACCTCCATGAATCGCCCTGCCCTTCATAAGGCACAGACCGATGATTGAGATTGAGCTCCCTCAAAGGCAAGCCCTGTTTGTCGCCATTGAGATTTGCGGCAAACCAAACTGTTGAGGATATGGTGGGGAAATCGGGCAGTTTAAAGGGGCCCGACGCCGGAAAAGCCGTACGCGCGGAGCCGCATCACAAACCTTTCCGATGTTACCGCCTCATACGATCCGCTTGAGCTGAAAGTCGGATCCGGCTGCAGCCGACGAAGACTGGCGCTAGGACGATTTGACGTGACCGCGAGTCCGTGCGCATCAAAGAAAAAGCCGCCCGGAGGGGCGGCTTTTCGAACTCATGGAAATCCGAACCGAGCTTATTCCGAAGCAGCCTCAGCCAGGGCAGGTGCCTCGCTGGAAGCGCCTTCTTCGCTGGCGGCCTCGCCTTCAGCGGCGCGGCGCGGACGACGGGGACGGGTGCCCGTGGCGCGGCGACGGGGCTGGCGTTCGAGCGGCTGTGCTGCTCCGCCTTCCTCTTCCATCGCGACTTCCGCCGGAATACCTTCGATCTCCGGCTGCGGTCCGGTTCCGTCAATAGCTTCCGCCTGCTGGACCGGTGCTGCCTGCTGCTGTTCCCGTGGCTGGCGCTGTTCACGAGGCTGACGCTCTTCGCGCTGTTGCTGGCGCTCTTCGCGTTGCGGCTGACGCTCCTCACGTTGCTGCTGATGCGGCGGTTGAACGATGACGACATCGTCATTGTCGCCGGCATCCATATCGTCGCCGTCACGATCCGCGTTGTCACGGTCGCTGTAATCCTGGCGGTCGTCGCGCTGGAAGCGTTCCTGCATCTGCGCCTGTGCGGCGGCGATGATGCGGTTATAGTGTTCGGCGTGCTGCAGATAGTTTTCAGCTATGACGCGGTCGCCGGAGCTCTGGGCATCACGGGCAAGCTGCGCATATTTCTCAGCGATGTGCTGGGCAGTGCCGCGAATCTTCACATCGGGGCCGGAGCTGTCGTAGGTCCGGGTCAGCGGGTTCCCACCCTTGCGGTTGAAATTGTTGTTATTGTTATTTCCACCGCCGCCATTGTTATTATTGTTGTTGTTATTACCACGCCCTCGACCGCGCTTGTTCTGCTGTCCTGGCCTCATCGATCGTTCACCTGAATTCTCTGTTTGTGATTGGATACATGGCACCGACCGCCAAGACCGGTCTATCCGGATCAGGGCCTTCGTGCCGCAAGCATAGTGCGCCTTCGCGCCGACCTGCCGCTTGTCTTCAAGTCAGTTTAACTGATTCACGCATTGGGTCGTGTTCAACCTTTGAAACTCTCGTCTAAAAGAGCAGACCCCCGAGGTCGAGCAAGTACCGAACGAATCTCGTTCATTCCTATGCGCCCAACGCGTGAGGGCAACCTATATTGCTTCCTCGGGAAATCCAAGCCTTTTCTTCGCAATAGCAATAATGTCCAGTTCGATGCTGCAATTTGTCACCGGTCATGCCGGCGTAAACACGAGCACCCTGTCGTTCTGACCATAATCTTTCACGGATTTGAGGCACTTGAAGCCTTCTGCTTCGAAGATCGCCGTCACATCGTTTCGCTGATCGTAGCCAATTTCCAGTCCGACGATTCCATTTGATCGCACGAACCTTGCCGCATCCTTTGCTATGGCTTTGTAAGCGTCAAGCCCATCCGTGCCGCCGTCCAGAGCTGCAGCCGGATCAAATTTCGTCACTTCGTGAGCAAGATCGTGAATGACATTGGAAGCAATATAGGGCGGATTTGAGACAATTACATGAAACGTCCCGTGGATGTTCTCGAACCAGTTCGACCGAATGGTTGAAAATCGATCCTTCAACCCGTTTCTTTCTGCGTTTGATCTTGCCGTCTCCAGTGCATCGGTCGAAATGTCGCTACCGACGCCCGATGCTTCCGGACATTCACTGAGGAGCGCAAGGCAAATCGCACCCGTCCCGGTTCCCATATCGAGGATGTGGAGACTCTCCCCGGTATTTGCAAGATCGCGCAGATAAGGAATGATCGTATCGACGAGAATTTCCGTATCGGGCCGCGGTTCCAGCGTACCGGCCGACAGCGAAAGCGGCAGTCCGTAAAACTCACGCTCACCGAGAATGCGATGCACCGGCTCGTGCCTCAGTCGTCGTTCGATGGCCCGGCCGATACTTGCCGCCTGTTCTTCCGAAACCGGCTCGCGACCCGCGACAAGCATCCCGGTCGGGGAAAGCTGGAGCAGGCCGGAAATCAGGATCCGCGCATCGGCCTGCGGATTGACGATGCCCGCTTCGGTGAAGCGGCGCCGGGCCTCGGCCAGCATCTCTGAAACCGTCGGCCCGGATGCACTCATTGCTGTTCGCCAAGCTGCGCAAGCTGGCTTGCCTGATAGTCGGCCAGCAGCGCATCCACCACCTCGTCGATCTCGCCTTCCATCATCCTGTCGAGCTTGTAGAGCGTCAGGTTGATGCGGTGATCGGTGATGCGCCCCTGCGGGAAATTATAGGTGCGGATGCGTTCGGAACGATCGCCGGAACCGACCTGGCTCTTGCGATCGGCGGACCGCTCGTTGTCGGCCCTCTGCCGCTCGGCGTCATAAAGGCGCGAACGCAGCACCTGCATGGCCTTGGCACGGTTCTGGTGCTGCGATTTTTCCGAGCTGGTGACGACGATACCTGTCGGCAGATGGGTGATACGCACCGCCGAGTCTGTCGTATTGACGTGCTGGCCGCCGGCCCCTGAAGACCGCATCGTGTCGATGCGAATATCTTCCGGCCGGATCTCGATATCGATTTCCTCGGCTTCGGGAAGAACGGCGACCGTCGCAGCCGACGTGTGAATGCGCCCGCCGGCTTCCGTCTCCGGCACGCGCTGCACGCGATGCACGCCGGATTCGAACTTCAGCTTGGCGAAGACACCCTTGCCGGTGATTGTCGCGATGATTTCCTTGAAGCCCCCGGCTTCACCTTCGCTCGACGAGAGCACTTCCACCTTCCAGCCGCGCGTCGATGCAAACCGCTCGTACATGCGGTAGAGATCGCCGGCAAAAAGCGCTGCCTCATTGCCACCCGTGCCTGCGCGGATTTCCAGGATCGCGCTCTTTTCGTCGGCTGTGTCTTTCGGCAAGAGCAGGATCTGGATTTCATTCTCCAGCGCCTCGATCCGCTCCTTCACATCAGGCAATTCGAGTTCGGCGAGGTCACGCATGTCGCGATCGACGGACTTGTCCTCGAGCAATACCTCAAGATCCGCGAGTTCGCCGACCGCCTTTTGATAGGCGCGGATCTTGGTGACCACAGGCTGTAGTTCGGAATATTCGGATGCAAGCTTTACATAGACGTCAGCCGAAGGGCCGGCCGACATGCGCGCTTCGATCTCGCCGAAGCGGCGCTCAAGCTCGCGCATCTTTTCAATGGGAAGCTTCGCCACCCCTTACTCCTACTCTTCTTATATATGCCTAAAGGGGAATATTGTGGCTCTCTGCGAAGCGGGCAAGGACTTCGCGCATCGGCACTGTCGCGTTCCGATCATCGAGCGCCTCATTGACTGCCTTCGTCAGCGCCTCGGCATCAAGGCCAAGCAGCATTGCCTTCACCGGTCCGATCGAGGCTGGCGACATGGAGATGGAACGGAAGCCGACCCCCAACAGCGCCATCGCTGAAAGTGGTTTGCCGGCCAGTTCGCCGCAGAGCGTTACCGGTGTCTTGTTGCGATCCGCGCCGCGCACGATATCGCGCAGCATGCGCAGGAACGGTCGCTCGAGCGGATCGAAACGCTCGGAAACGCGGGCATTGCCGCGATCGACCGCCATGGCGAACTGGAAGAGGTCATTGGAGCCGACCGAAACGAAATCGACAGCATCCATCAGCTCATCGAGCTGCCAAAGCAGTGCCGGCACTTCCAGCATCGCGCCGAACTGCAGCTTGCGTGGCAGGCCATGACCGAAGCGCGACAGATGCTGCACTTCCTTCTGCAACAGTTCGCGCACCTGCCTCAGTTCCGAAACTTCCGTGACCATCGGCACCATCAGCTTCAGTTCGGTACCGGCCGCAGCCTTCAGCATCGCGCGCAATTGCGTCCGCAATAGCCCCGGCCGATCGAGCGACAGGCGGATCGCCCGCCAACCCAGCGCCGGGTTTTCCTCTTCATGGCCGCGGAAATAAGGAACGACCTTGTCACCGCCGATATCGAGCGTGCGGAAGGTCACGACGCGCCCGCCTGCCTGCTTCAGCACATTGCGGTAGAACATCTCCTGCTCTTCCGCCTTCGGCATGGTCGAGGCGATCATGAATTGCAGTTCGGTGCGGAAAAGACCGATGCCCTCGGCACCCGATTCCGCCAGTTGCGGCAGATCGACCAGCAGGCCGGCATTCATCAGAAGCTGGATACGCTGCCCGTCGCGGGTGACCGGTTCGACAGAGCGCAGCGCCCGGAACTGCTCCTGTCGCCTGGCGCGGAAACGCACCTTTTCTTCATAGGAGCGCTGATGCTCCGGCATCGGCCGGATATGCACATGCCCTTCGTCACCATCGATGATGACGGCGTCACCATTTTCAGCAAGCGCCACCACACCCGCCGCCTGGCCGATGACCGGAATGCCCATGGCGCGCGCAACGATGACCACATGACTCGTGACCGCACCCTCTTCCAGGACCAGGCCGCGCACATTGGCACGCGGATAATCGAGCAGTTCGGCCGCTCCCATGGCGCGCGCCAGGATAATGGCATCGGTCGGAAAACCTTCCGCCGTCGTGCGGCCGGTATAGCCAGTCAACACACGCAACAGCCGGTTCGCCAGATCTTCGAAATCGTGCATCCGCTCACGCAGATACGGATCGGTCAGACGCATCATCCGCGCCTTGGTGTCGCTCTGCACCTTCTCGACGGCTGCTTCCGCCGTCAGGCCGTTGCGGATCGCCTCTTCCAACTTGCGCACCCAGCCTTGGTCATGGGCGAACATGCGATAGGTTTCCAGCACCTCACGGTGCTCGCCTTCCATCGATACGTCGCGGCGCGACAGCATGTCGTCGATCGAAATCCGGAGCGAGCCCATCGCCTCCGCCAGCCGCCGGATTTCCTTCTCCGCGTCCTCGTTCAGAAGATTGGTGACGACGATACGCGGCTCGTGCAGCACGACATAGCCAAGGCCGATACCGTCATTATACGTATCGCCATCGACTGTGACCGAGCGGGTAAGATCGAGTTCGAGACCCGGCTTGGTGATCTTCTTCAATTCGCCGGTCGCAATCATCTCGGCGAGAACCATCGCCGTCGTTTCGAGCGCTTCCAGCTCTTCGTCGCGATAGTTGCGGCTCGCCTTGTTCTGTACGACGAGAACGCCGAGCGAGCGCCCGGTGCGCAGGATCGGCACGCCGAGGAAGGAATGGTAGATTTCTTCGCCCGTTTCCGGCAGGTAGCGGAAGGCGGGATGCGACTGTGCGTCGGAAAGATTGAGGGGTGCTGCCGATGCCGCGATGGTGCCGACGAGGCCCTGCCCCATCTTCAGCTGTGAAAGGTGGACGGCTTCCTTGTTGAGACCTTCGGTCGCGTAGAGTTCGAGCACGCCATCGGCGCGCAGGACATAGACGGAGCACACCTCCGCCACCATGTTGCTGGCAATCTGGCGAACGATCCGGTCGAGTCGCTCCTGCGGCTCCAGCGGCTCCGCCATCAATTCGCGCAGCCGCTTGAGCAATACGCGCGGACCGCCGGAAAGGTCTCTCATTGCGTCTCAAGCTCCCCGAAACAAACGCCTAACGCGGCCAGCAAACCGGCCGCATCTTCAACCTGAAGGGGCAGGCCGCCCGCTGGGAATCAATTCTTATCCAGACCGTAGCAGGAATGCAAAGTTCTGACAGCGAGTTCTGCATAGGGACCGTCGATCAGGATCGAAATCTTGATTTCAGAGGTCGTGATCGCCTTGATGTTGATGCCTTTTTCGGCAAGTGCGCGGAAGGCGGTTGCCGCAACGCCCGCATGGCTGCGCATGCCGATGCCGATAACCGAAACCTTGACCAGACCCGATTCGCTCTGCGCGACGTCGTAGCCGATCTTGTCCTTGTTGTCGGAGAGAACCTTGATGGCCTTTTCGACATCGCCCGAAGGAACGGTGAAGGTCATGTCGGTCTTCGAACCGTCTTCGGAAATGTTCTGGACGATCATGTCGACGTTGATGTGGCTCTCGGCAAGCGGCCCGAAGATCGCGGCGGAAACACCCGGCCGGTCGGCAAGACGGCGAAGCGAGATCTGAGCCTCATCCTTGGCATAGGCGATGCCGGTGACTACTTCCTGTTCCACGATTTCATCCTCGTCACAAATCAGCGTTCCGGGCGGGTTCATGAGGTCGCCCATGCCCGGAGCATCGGGATCCTCGAAAGACGAACGCACGAAGGTGCGTACCTTGTGCACCATGGCGAGCTCGACCGAGCGCACCTGAAGAACCTTGGCGCCGAGCGATGCCATTTCCAGCATTTCTTCGAAAGCGATCTTCTTCAGGCGGCGTGCCTTCGGCTCGATGCGCGGGTCGGTCGTATAGACGCCGTCCACATCGGTATAGATGTCGCAGCGGTCTGCCTTGACGGCAGCGGCGATGGCCACCGCCGATGTATCCGAACCGCCGCGTCCGAGCGTCGCGATGCGATTGTCGGGGCCGAGGCCCTGGAAGCCGGCGACGACGGCAACCTGCCCCTCGCCCATGCGCTTGATGATATCGGTCCCGTCGATTTCCATGATGCGCGCAGCGCCATGGGCATTGTCGGTGCGGATCGGGATCTGCCAGCCCTGCCAGGAGCGGGCATTGATGCCCATGCTCTGCAGTGCGATCGCCAGAAGGCCGGACGTGACCTGTTCGCCGGAAGCGACGACGGCGTCATATTCGCGCGCATCATAGAATGGCGAATTGGCGCCGATCACCTTCGGCGTGTTCTGCACCCAGCCGACCAGTTCATTGGTCTTGCCGGACATAGCGGAAACGACGACAGCCACTTCGTGGCCGGCATCGACTTCGCGTTTCACATGGCGGGCAACGTTCTTGATGCGGTCCAGATCAGCGACGGAAGTTCCGCCGAATTTCATAACGATGCGTGCCATAAGCCTCTACCACAACCCGCCGGGAGAAGATGCGTACTGCCCTCCCGGGCATCAGAATATCCCGGCTGCAGAATGGCCGAAGAGCCCGGAAACACTGGTTTCTGGAGCGCTTCTAAGCCCTGTCAGCCAAGGACGAAAGTTGGCGCGTCTCTTAGCGAGTTTGAAAGGGGGTGGCAAGGGCAGGAAAAGCGCGAAATGGCAGGGCCTTTCATCCTGATATCTGCCACCGCCGATAGAGACTTTTGGATTCCAACTCAAATCCGGAATACCGATGGCGGCTTGCAGCAATTTCTCAGGCGACATCAGGCATGACAAAAGTGCCGTGAAACCTATTGGCGTCAAATGCGTTTAAATCACAGATAGATGTTCCATGAACGCTGGTGATGAAAATGAGAAGATTAGCGATAATTGCCCTGTCGATTGCAACCGCATTTTCCGGAATGCCAGCCTGGGCAGGGCCGGCCTACACGGCAAATCCGGTGCAATCCGCGGTAGCGCAACCTGAGGGCGACGCGGCAGGACTTATCCAGGTCGGTTGCAACAATTTCACTAACTGCCCCCGATACAACTATAACCGTCGCTACCATGGCAGCTATGACCGGCGCTATTATGGCAATCGGTACTACGGCAACCGATACTACCGGGATCGGTATTATCGCAACGACAACACCGGCGCCATCATCGGCGGCTTGGCCGCGGGCGCCATCATCGGCGGTATCATCGCCTCGCAGCCGCGCGTGCGTACCGGCAACTCCCACATAGATTATTGCTACAGCAAGTATCGTTCTTATCGGGCATCCGACAATACGTATCAGCCGTTGAACGGCCCCCGCCGCCAGTGCCAGTAAGAATATCTCGCTATCGACCTGAAAAACCCCGCATTCATGCGGGGTTTTTGTTGACAGGGCATGCGCTCGCTGTCCTGCATGATGTCGTGAGACATACGAGTTCGGCTGTCTTGGTGCGACGCGGCCGGCCCTTGACTTATCGCCCCGATCGTCCGACTTCACTGGTTGAAAGATAAAGGAGTGCAGGATGAGCGAAGCGGCAAAGACCACCATCGACCAGGGCGAAGTCGATCGCTTTTCCGCCATGGCGGCCGAATGGTGGAGCCCGACCGGCAAGTTCAAGCCGCTGCATAAATTCAATCCCGTTCGCCTTGCTTATATCCGTGACAGGGCAGCTGAGAATTTCGAGCGTAATCCGAAGAGCCCGAAGCCGCTGGAAGGCCTGCGGGTTCTCGATATCGGCTGCGGTGGCGGCCTCCTGTCCGAGCCTGTTGCCCGCATGGGCGCCGAAGTCGTCGGAGCCGATCCATCGGAAAAGAATATCGGCATCGCCTCCACCCATGCCAAGGCATCGGGCGTTTCGGTGGACTATCGCGCTGTGACCGCCGAAGAGCTTGCCGCAGCGGGCGAAACCTTCGACATAGTGCTCAACATGGAAGTGGTCGAGCATGTCGCCGATGTCGAGCTTTTCATGAATACCTGCGCCAGCATGGTCCGCCCCGGCGGCCTGATGTTCGTTGCCACCATCAATCGCACCATGAAGGCAGCGGCGCTTGCGATCTTTGCCGCAGAAAATGTTCTGCGCTGGCTGCCGCGTGGCACCCACCAATATGAAAAGCTGGTGCGCCCGGAAGAACTGGAAAAGCCGCTTGCCGCAAACGGCCTCGAAATCATCGATCGTACCGGTGTCTTCTTCAATCCATTGGCAAATCAGTGGAATTTGTCGAAGGATATGGACGTGAACTATATGCTGCTGGCAAAACGACCGGTCTGATCCTGCGGCTCTATACTTTCAGCGTCTGAACGAAAGCGAGTAGATCCTTCTGGGTCTCGGCATTGCGTGCCGCAAGTTCCTTGACGCGGTCGCGATCGACCACGGTTTCCGCTCCGTCGGATCCATAAGGCTGCTTGAAGTGAAGGCGTGCGGACCTGATCCGTGGTCGGCGAGATATTCGAGGCGCTCTACACCTTCCTGCCAGTCAGGCCGGTGATGGGCCGAAACCCACCACAGTACCAGCGGCGGCCAGTCCTGTTTCACATTCCAGTTGCGGGCATGTTTTCAGTGCATCGGCGTGCACGCCGTCATAGCTAAAAGCCATTAGTGACTCGATATCAGCCCATAGCGACAACGAGGACGGCGCCGAAGTAAAACCGCTACCTTCCATATAACGCGGGAAGACCTGCGGCCCCCAGCTTCTGGGGCCGGGGTATCCTGGATAACCCGAACGACCGACAAAGCCGCAGGCGCGGGCGGCAGCCTCGAAATTCGCAGGTTCGCGCAGAACGAAGCCTTCGACCGCTTCGCTATCGGACGGCGCTACATGCAGGCCGAAATTGTAAAAGGCCAGCCGCGCCTGCTCCATCTCAATTCACGTCTTCGGGAAGCACCGGAAGAGCCGCAATCTCGATGCCCTCCTCCACCAGCGCCTGCGCCTCATCCGGTGTTGCCTGGCCGATAATGCCGCGGGCGTCCGCCTCGCCGTAATGGATCTTGCGGGCTTCTTCGGGAAAGCGGGTTCCGACATCCTCGGAATTCGCCTTGACGGCAGCAACAGCCTCCTTGAGTTTCAGGAAGGCTTCGCGGCGAGCCGCATCCATCGCGACCGTCTGCATCTCTTCCTTCTTGCGCGCGGTCGAAACGGATGGGGCCATGAGCGACTTGGAGATGGAGGCGGAATTGCAGACGGGGCAGGTCAGAAAGCCGCTCTCGATCTGACGATCGAAATCACCGCTTTCGGAAAACCAGCCTTCGAACTCGTGCGCATTCTCACAAATAAGGGAATAACGGATCAAGCTGCCACGCCTCCCGAAATTCCTCCAGCAATCTTCTCGATGGAAAACTCCCGGCCGTTCTTAAGGTTCGGGATCTTGTCATGAGCAGCCTTCACGGCAGCGGGATCGATCTCCGCAACAATGACGGCCTCGCCCATCGGGCCGGCAGAGGCGAGAACTTTGCCCCAGGGATCGATGATCATCGAATGGCCGAATGTCTCGCGACCATCCTCATGCAGACCGGCCTGTGCCGCGGCAATGACGAAGACGCCGTTCTCAATGGCGCGCGCCCGCAGCAGGATTTCCCAATGCGCCTCGCCCGTCTGTTTCGTGAATGCTGCCGGAACGGTCATCACCTCGGCACCGGCAACCGCCTGGGCACGGAAAAGCTGCGGGAAGCGCACGTCGTAGCAGATGGTGAACCCCATCTCGACGAAAGGCAGCGACAGCACGCGCGCTTCCGATCCTGGCCGGTAGGCCGCACTTTCGCGCCAGCTCTCGCCATTGTCGAGATCGACATCGAACATATGGATCTTGTCGTAGCGATTGAGGATCTTGCCGTCGGGGCCAAACAGGAAACCGCGATTGGCCATCTTGCCGTCGTCGAGTGCGATCGCGGTCGAACCGACATGCATGTAGATGCCGAGTTCTGCCGCAAGTGCCGAACCGGTCTTGACGATGATATCGTTGCTCTCGTCGCGCAGAACTTCCTTTGCCGCAGCGCGATTGCGCTGCAACATGCCGGTCATTTCAGGCGTCTGAACGTAAGTAGCACCCTTTGCGGCCGCCTCCCGGACGAGACGCGCCATCGAAGCGGCATTCCGCTCCGGATCCACACCTGAGCACATCTGGACGGCAGCGGCGGTAAAGCTCATCACTCGACCTCAGGCTGCCAGCAAAGGATCGAGCTTTCCGGCCCGATCCAGTGCATAGAGATCGTCACAGCCGCCGACATGCGTGCTGCCGATGAAAATTTGCGGGAAGGTGGTGCGGCCGTTCGACTTGCCGAGCATTTCCTGGCGAAGGTCGGGCGAGAAGGTTGCATCATGTTCCACGTATTCAACGCCCTTCTCCTCGAGCAGGGACTTGGCGCGGGCACAGAAGCCGCAGAACTGCCGTGTATAGATGGTAACGGGTACCATTAATGTCTCCAGACGGTGCTGTTTTCTTCCTGTCATATAGTTTCTGCAAGAGCCCTTGCAAAGGTCAAAACAGTTATATCGGCGGCGCCCGCCTTGCGTAGCGTCCGTGTTGCCGCACCCACCGTCGCCCCTGTCGTATAGACGTCGTCGATCAGCACGATACGCTTACCAAAAATGTCGTTTTCCCGGTTCGCGGCAATTGCAAAGGCACCACGCACATTGTCCTCTCGCGCCCGACGGCCGAGGCCGACCTGCTGGCCGGTGCGCTTGACGCGCAGGAGTGTAGCCGGCAGCAGCGGCTTGTCGGCAAGCCGGGCCAGATGCCGCGCAAGTTCCGCCGCCTGGTTGAACCGGCGCGACACCATGCGGCTACGGTGAAGCGGAATGGGGATGATCGCATCGCAGCGTTCGACCGCGCCGTCGGAGGCACGCAGCATCCAGCCGGCCATCATCGGTGCAAGATCGGTGCGGTCGCGATATTTCAGACCGTGCACGAGGTCGCGAATGGCTTTGTCATGTACGGCTGCCGACCGAAGTCGATCGAAAGGCGGCGGATGGGCAATCGCCTCTGCGCTGAGAATGCCCGCCCCGAGATCATGGGAGAAGGGAATGCCGAGCACCTCGCAGAAAGGCCGCTCGATAAAGCGGATTCCGGACCAGCATTTGGGGCAGAGCGCGCGGTGGCTGCCTGTCGCCACCCCGCAGACGGCACAGGATGGCGGATAGACGAGATCGACCAGCACCGAAAGAGGTCGCAACAACTGCGCCCATCGGCGTCCATTCTCAACTTTCGTCCCGATCGTGCCCATATGAGCGAGACTAGACAACAAGCGCGTCGCGCGCCAAAGGAAAATCGCCTTGCCGCCTATCGGGCAGGGGAATATGGACATCGCCATGGATATCATCTTCGACAAAGCGCAGATCGCCGCAAACCGCCGTCGCGCGCTCGCAAACAACGATCTGAAGGCGGGCTTCCTGCTCGATATCGCCGCCGAAGAACTGGCGGACCGGTTGGCTGTCGTGGAACGCAGCTTCGACCATGCTGTCGAATTACACGGTTCGACGGGTGCCGCCGGCCGTGCCGCCGTCGCCACCGGCAAGATCGCGAGCCTCACCCGGGTGGAAAGCGACCTGGGCTATATCACTCCCGGGGAGTCCTTTGTCGCCGCACCGCTCGAAGATGTGCCGCTTCCGCCTCAATCGGCCAACCTCGTCATCGCGCCGCTCAACCTGCACCTGACCAATGACACGCCGGGCGTCTTCATCCAGATCCGCCGCGCGCTGAAGCCCGATGGTCTGTTCCTGGCCGCCATTCCGGGTGCCGGCACCCTACAGGAATTGCGCGAGGTGCTGCTGGCGACAGAGATCGAGATGACCGGCGGCGCAAGCCCGCGCGTCATCCCCTTCGCCGATGTGCGCGATGTCGGCAGCCTGCTGCAACGCGCAGGCTTCGCCCTGCCCGTCATCGACGCAGAGAATTATACCGTGCGCTATGATTCCCTGTTTCCGCTGATGCGCGATCTGAGAGCGATGGGCATGACCAATCCGCTGGCAGCCCGCAGCCGCAAGCCGCTCTCGCGCGCCTTCTTCCTGCGCGCCGCTGAAATTTATGCGGAGCGTTATTCGGACCCTGACGGCCGCATCCGCGCGACATTTTCAGTGATCTATGTTTCGGGTTGGGCACCGCACGAAAGCCAGCAACAGCCGCTCAAGCCCGGATCGGCCAAAGCGCGGCTTGCTGACGCCCTGAAGGTTGAAGAACAGACGCTCAAACAGTAACAGTCGACCAGCAGTTTAATTGCTCGGCAGGTTGTTGCTGACCGTGTTGAATATGTTGAGCAGATTGTTGCTGAATGTGCCCAGCCCGCCGATAAGGGCCGCGGAAATGAGCGCTGCGATCAGACCGTATTCGACGGCGGTCGCGCCGGTTTTGTCTGCCAGAAACTTCTTGAGCAAATTCATCCAACAACCCTTTTGCGCGCAAGACAGCAATGAAATTCACGGCCTCCGGCGAAGGAAGGCTTCAACTCCTCAGCAGCCGGCGCCGACGCCGTAACCCTGGACGACACAGACGGAACCAGGTGTCTCCTGGAGCACGCTGCGGCGGATTGTGTAGCGCTTGCCGTTCTCGGTCTTCGAGCCAGTTTCGGTCTGCGGGATCGAGCCTGTCGTGATCGTGTCGAAATCCGCCGGCGCGCTGGCGAGCACGCTTTTCTTGGAGGAATCCGCCAGCATTGGCGTCAGGATCAGGGTGAGCGCCACCACGGCTGTACCGAACAGAAGGGCAATATTAAGCGCCCCCGTTCTGCGCGAAGCAGCCGAAGAAGCACGTTCCTTCTCGCGCACAGCTTTCCAGAAATCGTCGTCCATGACGTCAAGCCCTTAAATACACACACGCCAGTTGCTTGAGTGAGGCCGATCATTGCCAGAAGGTGCTAAATGATCGATTAATATCCACAGGCGAAATCGACGTTTCGCGCTAATAATCAGCAATAGCTAAAGTAAATCCTGCAGCATTGGAATAAGCGGCTCGTCAGCCGGCGGCATCGGGTAATCACGCAGCGCCTGCGGACGCACCCACTTGATCGCCTGCCCTTCGCGACCTTGCGGAATACCTTCGTAGCGCCGGCAGACATAGAGCGGCATCAGCAGGTGGAATGTTTCGTAGCTATGGCTGGCGAAAGTGAGCGGCGCAAGGCACGGCACATTGGTGATGATGCCGAGTTCTTCGTTCAGTTCCCGTACCAGCGTCTCCTCAGGCGTCTCGCCAGGTTCGACCTTGCCGCCCGGAAACTCCCAAAGACCGGCCAGCGATTTGCCTTCCGGCCGCTGCGCCAGAAGGATACGCCCATCCGTATCGATGAGGGCGCAGGCTGCGACCAGAAGCAATTTCCGTCCGGCTTCGCTCATTCGCTCGGCTCCTGCCAGTAGCAGTAATGATAGGCATCCCGGAAACCAAGACGCTCGTAAAGACCAATTGCCGCCGCATTGGAAAGCTTTACCTGCAGCCAGGCGGTGCGGGCACTGCGCATGCGTGCCCAGCGCAGCGCCGAGGTCAGGATCTCGATGCCGAGACCCTTGCGGCGATGCGCATCGGCAACCGAAAGCGACATGATTCCGGCAAGATCATTGTCCTGCACACAGAGCACCGTCGCCAGAGACCCATGAGCAGCATCCTCGATCATGAACAGCCCGGACGGCGGCTTGATCGCCGAGATGATCTCGGCAAGCGCCGGCTTCAGCGATACCGGCGCCTGATCGACAGCAAGATTGGCATCGACGAAGCGGCCGACATCGTGGGTAGGAAGATGGTCGAGCGTATCAGGCAGATCGGCTTGCGAAAGATCGCAGATCATGACCGCCGTTTCATCGAAACGCCGCCATCCCTGCTCCCTGATAAGATCAATCAGCTTGGGAGAAGAAAGTGGCGTCTCGCGCACAACGGCGGGGCGGCCATAGGCCTCGAACTTGCGGCTCGCCTTTTCCAGCCGGATTTCAACATCGCGATGATCGGAAGGATCGAGCGGCACGATGGAGTTCAGACGGTTGGAGGGGTGGCCCGCCGTCAGACGGATCTGCCAGCTTCCGTCATATTGCACTGACGCGGCCGGCCAGGCGCGAAAGCCCACGGCCTCGAGCCGCCGGACGAGCGGCAGGTTCTGCTTGGGAAGGGTTGCCTGCGTCAACGAACGATCAGCTCCGGTAGTCGCCATTGATCGCAACATATTCCTTGGTCAGGTCGCAGGTCCAGACGGTGGCCTTGCCCGAACCGAGGCCGAGATCGACCTTCACCGGAATATCCTGCTTCTTCATCACGGCCGTTGCCGCATCCTCGGAATAGCCGGCGTCACGCTCGCCGTTGACGGCAACACGGACATCACCGAACCAGATGGCGAGCTTGTCGCGATCAGCCATTTCGCCGGCCTTGCCGACAGCCATGACGATACGGCCCCAATTGGCGTCTTCGCCGGCAGCAGCCGTCTTGACCAGCGGTGAGTTCGCGATGGACAGCGCGATCGTCTTGGCGGCGGCGTCGCTCTCGGCACCGGTGACGGTGATCTCAAGCATCTTGGTGGCACCCTCACCGTCGCGGGCGACCTGGATTGCCAGATCCTTGAGAAGATCGTTGAGCGCCGCGCGGAAGGAGACGAGCTGCGGGTCCTGCTCACTCGTGATGCGCGCCTGCCCGTCGCCGGAGGCGGCACCCGTTGCAAACAGCATCAGCGTATCGGAGGTCGATGTGTCGCTGTCGACAGTCATGGAATTGAAGCTCGGTTCTACCCCGGCCGATAGCAGCGACTGCAGAACCGGCGATGCGATATCGGCATCGGTGACGACGAAGGACAGCATCGTCGCCATGTCGGGAGCGATCATGCCGGCGCCCTTGGCGATGCCGTTGATCGTCACCTTCACGCCACCGATCTCTGCGGTGCGGGTAGCGACCTTCGGATAGGTATCGGTCGTCATGATGGCCTTGGCCGCCTCGAACCAGAAATCGCCGGTCGCATCGGCCTGCATCGCGTCGAGCACGCCGGCAAACTTGGTGGCGTCGAGCGGCTCGCCGATAACGCCGGTCGAGGCAAGGAAAATCTCATTCTCGCTGCAGCCGACGGCAGCAGAGGCCGACTTCGCGGTCAGTTCGGTCGCGGCACGGCCTTTCATGCCGGTAAAGGCATTGGCATTGCCGGAATTGACGACGACGGCGCGCGCCGTGCCATGCGGCAGGTTCGTCCGGCAAAAATCGACGGGTGCCGAAGGGCACTTCGATTTTGTGAAGACGCCGGCAACGGACGCCGGCGCATCGAACACCATCATCAGCACGTCCGTCCGGTTCTTGTACTTGATACCAGCCGAAGCGGTCGCCATGCGCACGCCTCGAAGGGCCGGCAACGAGGCAAAGGTTTTCGGGGCAAGCGGAGAAACGGTAGCGGACATGGGAAACGACCTGCAAATATGCATTTCCAGGCGGTTGAGACAGGCTCGCAGTCCGGAAACGCGATTACAAACGATAATAGTGAAGGGCCCGGAAGAACCGGGCCCTGATAAGAATGATTACTGCTGCGGCGCAGGCGCCGGGGCCGGCTCGGCACCCGGATCCGGCTGCTTGTTGGCGTCTTCGTAGCCCTTACGAAGCGTTTCGTCCATGATATCGACCTTGGACTTGGCCTTCGCATCGGCCAGAAGCGCAAGATACTTGTCGCGCATGACGAGCTGGCGAACCTGATCCTGCACCTGCTCGAACGGCGGCGGCGGAGCGTCGCGCTTATCTTCGACCTTGATGACGTGATAGCCGAAATCGGTCTTCACGGGGGTCTTCGAATAGGCGCCCTTGTCCAGTGCGAAGGCTGCGTCTTCGAATTCCTTGACCATGCGACCATGGGTGAAATAGCCGAGATCGCCGCCGTCATCCTTGTTCGGATCGGTGGACTTTTCCTTCGCAAGTTCAGCGAAGTCCTTGCCGGCATCGAGCTGCTTGATGATGTCCTTGGCCTCGTCCTCGGTCTTGACGAGGATATGGCGGGCGTGAACCTCTTCCTGCTTCGGCAGGGCGGCGACTTCCTTGTCGTAGCGCGCCTTCACGTCGGCATCGGTTACGGTATCGACGACATGCTTCTTGAAGTAGGCGTTATGCAGTTCGCGGTCTGTCAGATACTGCAAGCGCTTCTTGAAATCATCGGTCTGGTCGAGCTTCTCGGCGGTTGCATCGGCGGCCAGGAGCTTCACGTCGATCGCGGCGGAAAGAGCTGCAACCTTCTTCTGGTCGTCGGGAAGCTGCGCGAGCTGCGGATCGAGATTGGCCACGGCCAGATCAAGTTCCGACTGGTGGATTTCCAGCGTGCCGACCTTGGCAACAACGGCGTCATCCGCAAAGGCCGGAGCCTGGAAGGCGACGAGGGCCGTAAACGCCAGCGCAGCAAGTTTATTGGTGCTCAACATCAAATAATCCTTCACAATTATACCCGCCGGCTTCAGCTTTCATGAATCCAGCCCGAAAACAGGCTTCTACACCGGAATGTGGCCTTTCTATATCAGCCAAATCCGTTGACATCATTTGCCCCCCCTCTTATCTGTCACGCAACCTCGCGTCCAGAACAGTTTCCGGGCGTTTTCAACGCGCGCCTGTTTTTCGGCTGGGCGACGAACAAAAAACGCCGGGGAAGAATCTTCAGAAAGGACCAGTCATATGGTCAGCTTTGGCGGTATTGCCCGCAAGTTATTTGGCTCAGCCAACGATCGCCGCGTGCGATCCTTCCAGCCGAACGTCGCCGCAATCAACTCTATCGAAGAGAAGACCAAGGCGCTGACGGACGAGCAGCTTGCCGCAAAGACGGTGGAGTTCCGCGCGCTCCTTGCAGAAGGCAAAACGCTGGACGATATCCTCATCCCGGCCTTCGCGGTCGTGCGCGAGGCATCCCGCCGCGTTCTGGGCATGCGACCTTTTGACGTACAGCTCGTCGGCGGCATGATCCTGCATTCGAACGCCATTGCCGAAATGAAGACGGGTGAAGGCAAGACACTTGTCGCCACCCTGCCGGTCTATCTGAACGCACTTGCCGGCAAGGGCGTACATGTCGTTACCGTCAACGACTACCTGGCGCAGCGCGACGCGGCGACCATGGGCCGCCTCTACGGCTTCCTCGGCATGACCACCGGCGTCATCGTCCACGGCCTTTCGGACGAGGAACGCCGAGACGCTTATGCCTGCGACATCACCTACGCCACCAACAATGAACTCGGCTTCGATTATCTGCGCGATAACATGAAGTACGAGACCAACCAGATGGTCCAGCGCGGCCACAACTTCGCGATCGTCGACGAAGTGGACTCGATCTTGGTTGACGAAGCGCGCACGCCGCTCATCATCTCCGGCCCGCTTGACGACCGCTCTGACCTCTACAACACCATCGACACGTTCATTCCGCTGTTGACGCCGGAAGATTATGAAATCGATGAAAAGCAGCGTTCGGCAAACTTCTCCGAAATCGGCACCGAGAAGCTGGAAAACCTGCTGAAGCAGGCTGGCCTCCTGAAGGGCGCCTCGCTCTACGACATCGAGAACGTCGCGATCGTCCACCACATCAACAACGCGCTGAAGGCCCACAAGCTGTTCCAGCGTGACAAGGACTACATCGTCCGCAACGGCGAGATCGTCATCATCGACGAATTCACCGGCCGCATGATGCCGGGCCGCCGCTATTCGGAAGGCCAGCACCAGGCGCTGGAAGCCAAGGAAAAGGTGCAGATCCAGCCGGAAAACCAGACGCTGGCCTCGATCACCTTCCAGAACTATTTCCGCATGTACAACAAGCTTGCCGGCATGACCGGCACGGCGCAGACGGAAGCGGAAGAATTCGGCAATATCTACAATCTCGACGTTCTCGAGGTTCCGACCAACCTGCCGATCAAGCGTATCGACGAAGACGACGAGGTCTACCGGACCGTCGAGGAAAAGTACAAGGCGATCATCGCGGAGATTCTGGACGCCCACAAGCGCGGCCAGCCGGTGCTCGTCGGCACGACCTCGATCGAGAAGTCGGAGCTTCTGGCCGAACTGATGCGCAAGCAGGGCTTTTCGGATTTCAAGGTTCTGAACGCCCGCTATCACGAGCAGGAAGCCTATATCGTCTCCCAGGCCGGTGTGCCGGGTGCGGTGACGATCGCCACGAACATGGCCGGCCGCGGTACCGACATCCAGCTCGGTGGCAACCTCGACATGCGTATCGAGCATGAGCTTGCCGAAGTCGAACCGGGTGCCGAGCACGATGCGAAGATCGCGGCGATCCGCGAAGAAATCAAGGCGCTCAAGGAAAAGGCGCTTGCCGCCGGCGGTCTCTACGTCATCGCGACCGAGCGCCACGAAAGCCGCCGTATCGACAATCAGTTGCGCGGCCGCTCAGGCCGTCAGGGCGACCCTGGGCGTTCGAAGTTCTACCTGTCGCTTCAGGACGACCTGATGCGCATTTTCGGCTCCGACCGCATGGACAGCATGCTGCAGAAGCTGGGTCTCAAGGACGGCGAGGCAATCGTCCATCCCTGGATCAACAAAGCTCTGGAACGCGCCCAGAAGAAGGTCGAGGCCCGCAACTTCGACATTCGTAAAAACCTGCTGAAATACGACGACGTTCTGAACGACCAGCGCAAGGTCATCTTCGAACAGCGCGTCGAGATGATGGAAGCGCCGAATATCTCCGAGACCGTCTCCGACATGCGTCGCGAGGTGATCGAGGATCTCGTTGCCACCCATATCCCGGAACGCGCCTATGCCGAACAGTGGGACGCTGCCGGCCTGAAGGCACAGACGGCCAGCATCCTTGATCTCGATCTGCCGATCGAGGATTGGGTCAAGGAAGAAGGTATCGGCGAAGACGATATCCGCGAACGCCTGACGGAAGCTTCCAACGCGACCTTCAACGACAAGGTCGAGCGTTTCGGCCCCGACATCATGCACTATGTCGAGCGCCAGGTCGTCATGCAGACGCTCGACGCTCTGTGGCGTGAGCACATCGTCAACCTCGACCATCTGCGGTCCGTCATCGGTTTCCGCGGCTATGCGCAGCGCGACCCGCTGCAGGAATACAAGTCGGAAGCTTTCGAACTCTTCCAGTCGCTGCTCAACAATCTGCGCCAGGCCGTGACCGCGCAGCTGATGCGCGTCGAGCTGGTGCAGCAGGCGCCGCCGCAGCCGGAACCGCCGGTCATGCAGGCGCATCACCTCGACCCGATGACGGGCGAGGACGAGTTCGCCAGCACGACCTATCAAGCGCAGGAAGTGATCGTCGCGCCGGAAAACCGCAATCCCGACGATCCCCAGACCTGGGGCAAAGTCGGCCGTAATGAGGCCTGCCCCTGCGGCTCGGGCAAGAAATACAAGCACTGCCACGGTGCTTTCGAACAGGTCTGAGAATGGCGCCTTCGGGCGCCATTTTCTTTTGTATTTCTCCCATTTTTGGCCGTGCACTGCAGCTATTCTCACGGCCTGGCAACACCGTTTCTTAACCCTGATCTGGCAAGACTTGGCCGTGTGAATTGCCCTGCCCCTAGAGTTTTGCGTGTTCAAGATGGCGGTCATAGAAACAGCGGAAAAGATGCTGCCCGCGGGACTGCGGCCGATGGCCGGTCGCGTGCTGCGTCTGGCTGCCGCGGTACTGACTGAACGGGGCGACAAGGCTGCTGCACAGCGCATGGCGTTGATTGCCTTTTCGATTCGCATCCTGAGCGCAGCGCTCGCCTTCCTGTCGCAGATCGTGCTCGCCCGGCTGATGGGCGAATATGAATACGGCATCTTCGTTTTCGTCTGGGTGCTCGTCGTTCTCTGCGGCGATCTTTCCTGCCTCGGCTTCCACACCGCGATCGTCCGCTTCCTGCCGCAATACCGTGCCGCCGGCGCCTTCGCCGAAATCCGCGGACTGACGGGAGCTGCACGCGTCTTTGCGATGGTGTCCGGCAGCACCGTTCTCATAGCCGGCATGCTCGGCCTGCACTTCTTCGGCGACAGGATCGAAAGCTACTATCTTGTGCCAATCTTCCTTGGCCTCGTTGCCATGCCGATGATCGCGCTCGGCGATATTCTCGAAGGCACGTCACGGGCAAATCATTGGCCCGTCATGGCGCTGAGCCCGGTCTATATCATCAGGCCGATCCTCATCATTCTTTTCATGCTGGTCGCCATCCTCTTCGGCGCTCCGCATACGGCTGTCACCGCCATGCAGGCAGCCCTTGCGGCCACTTTCGTCACCGCGATCGGCCAATATGCGGCCACCCTTTACCGCATGCGCAAGCACTACGATGCCGGCCCGCGCAAGGTGGATTTCATGGGATGGCTTGCTGTCGCCTTCCCGATCTTCCTGATCGAGGGCGTCGGCTTCCTGCTCACCAACTCCGATGTCGTGGTCGTCGGCATCTTCCTGGAGCCGCATGACGTGGCGATCTATTTCGCCGCCGCCAAGACGATGGCGCTGGTGCATTTCATCAATTTTTCGGTCAAGGCCGCATCCGGCCCGCGCTTCTCATCGATCATCGCCGAAGGCAATCGGGCCGATCTTGCGGTCGCCGCCATCGATGCCGCGCGCTGGACCTTCTGGCCGGCCCTTGCCGTCGGTCTTGCGGTGCTCGCAGCCGGACATCTGCTGCTCTCGCTTTTCGGCGGTGCCTTTACGGCAGGTTATGTGTTGATGGCTATCCTGCTTGCCGGCATTCTCGCCAAGGCCCTGGTCGGCCCGGCCGAAACACTGCTGATGATGGCCGGCAAACAGAACCTCTGTGTCCTCCTCTACGCCGGAGCGCTGATCGCCAATGTCAGCCTCAACATTCTGCTGATCCCGCATTACGGCATCGTCGGTACAGCGATCGCCACTGCTTCCGCCATGGCCGTGGAAGCGATCCTACTGCATATCCTCGTGCGCCACACACTCGGCTTCACGCTTTTTGCCTTCGCAACCCTTCCGCCGCAACGCCAGAGATGAGAGCCCGATAGATGGTACGCGTACCACCGATCACCGAGAGCACCGACAGCAACGCGAACCGAATGGTTCATGATCTTGCCGCGCTCAAATTCGAAGCGCCTCAGGCCGAAGGGCATGTCGAGATCGGCCGGCCGGGGCGCGAACTCTGCCTCTATCCCGGCAAGCTGGGTTACGAACTGCAGGAGGAACTGGACTTCCTCTCCAACCGGGCAATGGAGCCGAACGTCTTCTTCACCGGCCGTTTTCTCGCTCCCGCCATGCCACGGCTTGAGGATCGGCAGGTCAATTTCGCCATACTGCGCGACCGCAACGAGAAGCGCAGCCGCATGCGCCTTCTCATGCCTTTCTCGGTCGATAAGCCCGGCTTCGCCGTCGGTCCCTCGATCATCCGCGGCTGGGCCAACAGTTTCGGCCCGCTCGGCACGCCGCTCGTCGATGCCGAGGACGCTGCCGAGACACTGGATAATCTCTTCGAGGGCCTGATCGACCCCGTTCTTGGCCTTCCCGGCACGCTCGTGCTGCCGGACGTGCGATTGAACGGCATCTTCGTGCGCATGGCCAAGGCCGTTGCGATCAGCCGCAACCTGCCGCTGACGGTTGCCAATCCCTATGAACGGCCGATGCTGCAGAGTGAGGACGACGCCGCCGTCTACCTGCAGCGCACCGTGTCCTCTTCTCATCTGCGCGAGATGCGCCGTCAGTGGCGGCTGCTCGAGGAGCTTGGCACGGTCGTCCACACCGTTGCCCGCCAGCCACGCGAAGTCCACATGCGCTTCGAGGAATTCCTGACGCTCGAAGCCGGCGGCTGGAAGGGCAAGCGCCGCAGCGCGCTCGTCACCGACCGCTACCACACGGCTTTCGCCCGCGAAGCCGTCTCCAATCTGGCGGAAATCGATGCCGTTCGCATCCATACGATCGACCTCAACGGCAAGGCGATCGCCGCGATCGTTGTGCTGATGATGGGCGGCGAGGCCTATACGTGGAAGACCGCCTATGACGAAAGTTTTTCCCGCTACTCGCCCGGCAAGCTGCTGATGGGCGAAGTGACCGAATGGCATCTCGACGATGCCAACGTCCTGCGCTCGGACTCCTGTGCCGTCTCCGATCATCCGATCATGAGCCGCTTCTGGCAGGAGCGAGAGGAGATGGGAACGCTGGTGATCGGCCTCACGCAGAACGGCGACCGCGACATGCGCCAGGTGGCAGCCCAGCTTCATATGTACCGCAGCACTCGCAACATGGCGAAGCTGCTGCGCGAGAAGATCATGTCGCTCGCCGGCCGGGGTTAAGCCTCCGACGCAGCCTTTTCCCGCAACAGTCGGCGGATCACCTTGCCCGTCGTCGTCAGCGGCAGGGCATCGACAAATTCGACCTCTCGCGGATATTCGTGCATGGAAAGCCGGGTCTTCACCCAATCACGGACCTCAGCCGCCAGTTCATCGCTCGGGCTGTGGCCCGGCGAAAGCACGATATAGGCCTTGACGATTTCCGTACGCAGCGCATCCGGCTTGCCGACGGCAGCCGCAAGCTGCACGGCCGGATGACCGATGAGGCAGTCCTCGATCTCGGCCGGTCCGATACGGTATCCCGACGAGGTGATGACATCATCGTCGCGGCCCGCAAAAGTCACGTAGCCATCCGCATCCTGCCGGCCGATATCGCCGGTCAGCAGCCACCCTTTGGCATACTTCCGCTCCGTCGCATCGGGATCGTTCCAGTAGCCGAGGAACATCACCGGATCGGGGCTGGCAATGGCGATCTGCCCCTGCTCGCCGACCGGCAGTTCGTTACCGTCGTCGCTGACGATCGCCACCCTGTGGCCTGGTGAGGAACGCCCGATCGCACCGGCCCTGGAGACACCGAAGGCGGCGCTCGACGACAGCACGAAATTGCATTCGGTCTGCCCATAAAATTCATTGACCGTGATGCCGAGCGTGCGGCGTACCCATTCATAAGTCTCGCGCCCCAGGGATTCACCCGCTGAACCGATGGTCCGCAGCGCGAGATCATATTTCGAGCGCGGGTCTTCGACGGATTTCAGAAGCCTGAGCGCCGTCGGCGGAATGAAAGCATTGCGCACTTTCATCTCGGCCATGATGCGGTAGGCCGTGTCCGCATCGAATTTCTGAGCCGGCGAAGAAACGACGGGCACACCGAGCAGCAGGCTCGGCAACAACGCATTCAGAAGACCACCGGCCCAGGCCCAGTCGGACGGTGTCCAAACCTTGTCGCCTGTCTGCGGAAACCCTTCATGGGCAAATTGCATGCCGGGAATATGGCCTGCGAGAACCCTGTGGCCATGCAGCGCCCCTTTTGGCGGCCCTGTCGTACCCGAGGTGAAGATCATCAGCGCCGGTTCATCCGGCCCCGATTGGGCAATGTCGAAGCTGGAGGGATAGGCCGAAACCAGATCCGCAAAGCCAAGTGTGCCAGCCGAAGCGCCTTCGATGCTGATGACCTGTTTGATATCCGGCAGCCGGCCGCGAATCTGGTCGATACGCCCAAGGCCGAAGCCGTTGGTGATGACGGCTGTCGCACCCGCAGCCCGCAACCGGTATTCAAGCGCCTCGACGCCGAAGAGGAGAGCCAGCGGCAAGGCGATCGCGCCCATCTTGTAAATCGCCACATGCGAAATTACGGTCTCGAAACATTGCGGCAGGAGCAGCGCCACCCGATCTCCCCTGCCGATTCCAAGCGCCGACAGCGCATGGGCGACGGATGAGGACTGAGCTGAAAGCGCGCCATAGGTCAACGACAGGTGGTTGCCGTCGGGGCTGAAATGTTCGAGGCAGACGCGGTCGGCATCACGCGCCGCCCAATCGTCGCTGACGGCACGGCCGATATTGAAATTCTCCGGGATCTGCCAGGAAAAATCACGGTAGAGCGTGTCATATCGATCGCCGGTTGGCAGTTTCATGGGCAAGATCCGGTAGAATGCTGCACCAGCTAACACCTCGTTGTGCACATGCGCAAGCGATCTAATACGCAAGTATGAGCCGCGATCAGGAAGGATCGTCACGCATTATTGCGCTAACCGACGAACAGATTCTCCGCTAGGCTTGCGGAGACTTCCACGATTTCTGCGCTACATCATGCGCGTGCGCTGGGGAGCCGCATAAATTTATCACGGAGCAATTTCATGGAATATGTGAAACTCGGGAAGACCGGTCTCGAAGTCTCGAAGATCTGCCTCGGCTGCATGACCTATGGCGATCCGGAGCGCGGAAATCACGCCTGGAGCCTGCCGGAAGAGGAAAGCCGCGCCTTGCTCAAGCAGGCGATCGAACTCGGCATCAATTTCCTCGATACGGCCAATACCTATTCCAACGGCTCTTCGGAGGAGATCGTTGGCCGCGCCATCAAGGATTTCGCCAAGCGCGAGGATATCGTTCTCGCCACGAAAGTGTTCAACCGTATGCGTCCCGGCCCGAACGGCGCCGGCCTGTCACGCAAGGCGATCTTCGACGAGATCGACAACAGCCTGCGCCGGCTCGGCACCGATTATGTCGACCTCTACCAGATCCACCGCTGGGACTATACGACCCCGATCGAGGAGACGCTGGAAGCGCTTCATGACGTGGTGAAGGCCGGCAAGGCGCGTTATATCGGCGCCTCCTCCATGTATTCCTGGCAATTCGCCAAGGCGCTCTACACGTCGCGCCTGAACGGCTGGACGGAATTCGTCAGCATGCAGGACCATCTGAACCTGCTTTACCGTGAGGAGGAGCGCGAAATGTTACCCTTCTGCCAGGACCAGAAGATCGCCGTCATCCCCTGGAGCCCGCTTGCCCGCGGCCGCCTGACCCGTGACTGGGACGAAAAGACCAACCGCAGCGAAACCGACGAATTCGGCAAGACGCTCTACAAGCAGGCCGAGGATGCCGATCGCAAGATCGTCGAGAAGGTTGCCGAGATTGCCAAGGCCCACGGCGTTTCCCGTGCGCAGGTCGCCACCGCCTGGATCCTCCAGAAGAGCGCCGTCACCGCCCCGATCATCGGCGCCTCCAAGGCCCAGCACCTGACGGATGCCGTCGGCGCGCTGACGGTAAAGCTGAGCGCCGAAGATATTGCAGCACTCGAAGCGCCCTATATTCCGCACGATGTCGCCGGCTTCAAATAAGCCGAATGACCGTCACGGCCTCTCTCCGCCAAGCCGGCGGAGAGGGGTTCTTTCGACCCGATGTCAGGACTTCCAGGCAAGCGCCTTCTTCGTTGCCTCTTCATCGAAGTCGGTCGATAGCGTCAACTTGCGCCAGGCGAGATCCTCCTCCTGCTGCCGCTTGCCGGCGGCTTCAGCAATCCAGGCCGCATCCGAACCAAGCAGCAGCCGCAGCGGCGGCTTCTCTATTCCCGCAATTTCAAGGATCGCCCGCGCACCCTTTGCCGGATCACCGGTCTCGCGTCCGCCATTTGCTTGGATATGTGAGACGAGTCTGCCGATACTCGGCTGATACGCCTCGCGTATATCAGCAATCGTCATGGAAGAACCCGCCCAGTCCGTCCGGAAGCCGCCGGGCTCGACAATCGTCACCTTGATGCCGAGCGGCCCAACCTCGCCGTTCAGCACCTCGGAAAAGCCCTCGACGGCGAATTTGGCGCTCTGATAAGCCGACAGCCCCGCCGTGCCGATGCGCCCGCCGATCGACGAAATCTGGATGATATGGCCGGATTTCTGCGCGCGCATCACCGGAATGGCTGCGCGCGTGACATGGAAGACGCCGTAGAAATTGACATCCATCTGCGCCCGGAAGTCCTCTTCGGTCACATCCTCGATCGGCGCGATATTTCCATAGCCGGCATTGTTGACGACGATATCGAGCCGCCCGAAGGCATCGACAGCTGCCTTGACCGCCTGCTGTGCAGCCGGTCCATCGGTAACGTCGAGGGTCACGAGCCGCACGCGGTCGCTGTGTTTTTCCGCAAGATCGGCAAGTGAAGCGATATTGCGGGCCGTGGCGACGAGTTTGTCGCCAGCGTCAAGCACCGCCTCGGAGAGTACGCGGCCGAGACCGCGCGAACTGCCGGTTATGAGCCAGATTTTCGACATGAGGTTCTCCATTGGTTGATCAGGAGAAGCCTATCTATAGCCATGACTTTCCATTTGGAAGAAGGCACCCTTTTGATCTATACTTACCGAATGGATAGTATTGAGCAAAACCAGCGGCTGCAAAGTGACAGGGATTTCTGCGATGTCCTGACGGACGAGCAGGACGCGCTGGCGTTGGAAATTCTCAGCAGCGTTGCCGACAAATGGTCGCTCTGGATACTCCACGATCTCGCCGAACTTGGCGGCCCGATTCGCTTTTCCAAACTGCATCAGAGAATAGAGGGCATCAGCCAGAAGATCCTGACGCAATGCCTGCGCCGCCTGGAGCAGGATGGCCTTGTGCTGCGCACGCTCTACCCGGAAGTTCCCCCACGCGTGGAATATGAGCTGACACCGCTTGGTCGCGACCTCCTGAAGCAGATCATGCCCCTCTGGCGCTGGGTGGCGGAAAATGTCGTCTCCTTCGAAGCTGCACGCGCCCGAGCCAGGAAACCATCACGCGCCGGTCACAGTTAAATCGTAGCGCTCTAGGGCAAACAGAGGACTGCGCGATGACCATCGTTCCTTTCGAAGCCCGCCGCTTCCGGACCACCGCCGTCTACTACAGCCGTTTCCGCGTTCCCTATCCCGACAGGTTGATCGACCGCGTCACCGAACGGACCGGTCTGAAATCCGGTGAGCGTCTTCTCGACCTCGGCTGCGGACCGGGACCGCTGGGTGTAGCCTTCGCCCGCCTTGCCGGCGCCGATGTAACCTGTATGGATCCCGAGCCGGAAATGCTGGATGCCGCGCGGGAGAACGCCGCCGAAGCTGGCGTGAACATGCATTTCATCCAGGGCTCTTCATACGATCTCAGCCCGGACCTGGCGCCGCTGAAACTTGCCGTCATGGGCCGCTCCTTCCACTGGATGGACCGGCCGGCGACGCTTGCAGCCCTCGACAAGCTTATCGCTCCCGGCGGCGCTGTCGTTCTCTTTTCAGACAGACACATCTTGGCGACGCCCGATTGGCGCGATGTCCTGCATCAACTCTCGGAAACCTACTCGCCGGAAAAAGCCGCTGAACGCAAACTGCGCCGCGCGCCGGAATTCAGTCCGCACGAGGCTATGCTGTTTCGCTCTCCCTTCCGCAATCTCGAACGTATCGGCATCGTCAACGAACGGGTGATCGGGACAGAAGATATTATCGGTCGTGCATTTTCGATGTCGGTGACGTCTCCTCAGGCGCTGGGCGACAAGACGGATGAATTCGAGGCGGCTTTCCGCAGTGAACTCGCCGCCCTGTCACCCCAAGGCACCTTCACCGAAATCGTCGAGGGTCACGCAACGATCGCTTCCCGGGATTAAGGCAGAGCTCGGAGTCAAGCCTGCTGCTCCGGATCGAGCTTGCGGCGCATCGTCACCAGAAACTGCTCTGCGAGCGCCCGATCCTCGACGGCCCGTGCAAGGATAACCGCACCCATCATTGAAGAGAGTGTCGTCGTCGCATTGGCGCGGCGTACTGCCTCCGTTTCACCCGGCACCACATCGACAAGCACATCGACCAGTCTGGAAAGGCCCTCGCTGAAAGTCGCGCGCACCGCGCCTTCGCTACGGCTGACTTCCTGGATCAGCGAGGCGAACACACAGCTTCGACCGGGATCGTCCACCGTGCGCCAGTGAATATAGTGATCAAGCAGGGCCTGCAGCGGCCGATCCGGCGCGTCGGCGATCAGTTCACGCCAGCGCTCCTCGACGCGCTCGATCAGCGCGCGGCTGACTTCCAGCGCGAGGTCGTCCTTCGATTCGAAATGGCCATAGAATCCACCATGAGTCAGGCCAGCAGCCTTCATGATGTCCGCAACGCCGACACCGTCGAACCCGTTTTCGCGAAAGAGCACGCTGGCAGCCAACAGGATCTTCTGGCGGTTTTCTGCAAATTTCTCGCGGCTGACCCGCATTTTTGTCTCCGGAAATGGTCGCTTGACAATTTATATGATGTCCATCATCAATAAGCAACAAATATGATGGCCGTCATCTAAAACGGTCTTGTATGGTCTCCTACCCACAAACGGAATTTGCCCATGGTCTCTGCAGTCCTTGCCTCATCCCTCGCCCGGCGAAACATCCATTATGGATGGGTCGTCGTCGCCGCCACCTTCCTGACCATGCTGGTAACCGCCGGTGCCATGGGCGCCCCGGGCGTGCTCATCAAGCCGCTGCAGGATGAATTCGGCTGGGAAACCTCGCAGATTTCCTCCGCTCTTGCCGTCCGTCTCATCCTCTTCGGCCTGATGGGGCCGTTCGCTGCCGCCTTCATGAATTATTTCGGCGTGCGCAAGGTCATCGTCTTTGCACTCGCCCTGATCGGCGCCGGCTTCATCGGCTCGCTGTTCATGACCAAGCTCTGGCATCTGCTGGCACTCTGGGGCGTCGTCGTCGGCTTCGGCACCGGTCTGACGGCGATGGTGCTGGCGGCAACGGTTTCCACACGCTGGTTCGTCAAGCATCGCGGCCTCGTCGTCGGCATGCTTTCGGCAAGCTCGGCGACCGGCCAGCTCGTTTTCCTGCCGCTGATGGCGGAACTGACCGAACGCTACGGTTGGCGTGCCACCGTTTTCTTCGTGTGCGCCATGATCATGGTCGCAGCTCTTCTCGTCCTGCTCTTCATGCGGGATCGCCCCTCGGATGTGAACCTGCCCTCGGTCGGCGAGACCCAGATCGCCCCGGCTCCGGCCCGTGGCACGCTGAAGGCCGCCCTCGCAACGCCGATCACCGTGCTGAAGGAAATCTCGACAACCTCGACATTCTGGATCCTGTTCGCCACCTTCTTCATCTGCGGGCTGAGCACCAACGGCCTGATCCAGACGCATTTCGTCACCCTTTGCGGCGATTACGGCATCATGCCCGTCGCCGCTGCCAGCGTGCTTGCCGTCATGGGCATCTTCGATTTCTTCGGCACGATAGGCTCGGGCTGGCTCTCCGATCGGTTCGATAATCGCTGGCTGCTTTTCTGGTATTACGGCTTACGCGGCCTCTCGCTGCTCTTCCTGCCCTTCAGCGATTTCTCCTTCTATGGCCTGTCGATCTTTGCGGTCTTCTATGGCCTCGACTGGATTGCCACTGTGCCGCCGACCGTCAAGATCGCCGCCGACCGCTTCGGCCGCGAAAAAGCCGGCCTTGTCTTCGGCTGGGTCTTCGCCGGCCACCAGCTCGGCGCCGCCACGGCCGCTTACGGTGCGGGCCTCTCGCGCACGGCACTTGAAAGCTACCTGCCCGCCTTCTTCATCGCCGGCGCCTTCTGCCTGCTGGCCTCGATCCTGGCAATCACGCTGAAGAAATCCGGTCTCACGGGTCCGAGCGAAGCAGTCGCGCACTAAACGCCTTCAGGCACAGCTAAACTTCGCCCGCCGTCTTGCACGCGCGGGCGAACGCATGTTAGACAGCCGCCTCATATTTCGTTGCCCCATTGGCGGAATTGGTAGACGCGCTCGACTCAAAATCGAGTTTCGAAAGAAGTGCTGGTTCGACCCCGGCATGGGGCACCAGAAATCTCTGAAATTAGATAGATTTGGATTTCACCCGCGCCCGAAAGGGCGAGGCATGAACTTTGGCGAGTGATGCTGAAGGACCGGCACAGTGGCGTGCCGACCCTTCAGCATCGAATTTAATCACAACGGCGAACCGTCTTGGTAACAGCACCGTCGTCGGTCTGGCGAGTTACGCTACGGGTGACGCAACGATCACGGTCCCTATCGCGGTAACGATCCCGTTCGCGCACCGCGCCGAACGTCACGCCACGATCGCTGATGGTAATGCCGGGGCGCACCCGGTCACGGTCGTAATGGTCGTAACGATCGTAACCGCCGTAGGAACGCTCGCGCGTCACCGTTACGCTGTCGGCCATTGCCGGCACTGCTGCAGAGCCCAGGGCAAGGGCAGCGATCGCACAGTTGATGATGATCTTTCGCATATCTCTTCTCCTTGTCTTGATGCATAGGCAACGACACAGGAGCTTAGTGGTTCCGCCAAAAAGGCAGCACTTTCGGCCAGATCTATTCGATTCAACTCTTTAACTTTGCCGGCGCTTCATCCTAAAGTGCCGGCCAAAAGGGGATCTTGAGAGGGCTGATGCATCAGGAAGCAGGATTAATTGCGACAGTGGCCATAAGCTTCGTCTTCGCGGCGGTTCTTGGCTATTGCGCCGACAGGCTGCGGTTGCCACCGCTGGTCGGCTATCTCTTCGCCGGAATCCTGATGGGACCGTTCACGCCAGGGTTCGTCGCGGACACGGCGCTCGCCGGCCAGCTTGCCGAAATGGGCGTGATCCTGCTGATGTTTGGCGTCGGCCTGCATTTTTCCGCATCCGATCTTCTGGCCGTGCGCGGCATTGCCGTGCCCGGCGCCATCGGCCAGATCCTGCTTGCCACCCTGCTCGGCATCGGCCTCGGCGAACTCTGGGGCTGGAGCCTCGGCGCCGGTATCGTCTTTGGCCTCAGCCTTTCAGTCGCGAGTACCGTCGTGCTGCTGAAAGCGCTGGAAGAGCGCAATCTCGTCAATACCGCCGGCGGACGCGTCGCTGTCGGCTGGCTGATCGTCGAGGATCTCGCTATGGTACTGGCGCTCGTCCTGCTGCCGGCGCTGGCCGAGCTTCTGGGCGGCCACGCGACCGACACCGCCTCGCATGGTCTCGATCTGCCGCTATGGATGACCATTGCCCTGACATTGCTGAAGGTCGCAGCCTTTGCCGCCATGGCGATCTTCCTCGGCCCTCGCATCGTGCCCTGGCTTCTGACCCTGATTGCCCGCACCGGCTCGCGCGAACTCTTCACGCTGACCGTGCTTGCCATTGCGCTCGGCATTGCCTTCGGGTCGGCGGCAATCTTCGGCGTTTCCTTCGCGCTCGGCGCCTTCTTCGCCGGCGTGGTCATGAGTGAATCCCATCTCAGCCACCGCGCGGCAGCCGATTCCCTGCCGCTGCAGAATGCCTTCTCGGTGCTGTTCTTCGTGTCGGTCGGCATGCTTTTCGACCCGTCGATCATCGTGCGGCAGCCCCTGGCCGTCATCGGCGCATTGGCGCTGATCATCATCGGCAAGGGGATCATCTCCTTCGGCATCGTAGCCCTGTTGCGCTATCCGATCGGCATGGGCCTGACGGCAGCCGGCGGCCTTGCCCAGATCGGCGAGTTCTCCTTCATCCTTGCCGGTCTCGGCGTTTCGCTGGGGCTGCTTCCGCATGAAGGACAGGACCTGATCCTTGCCGCGGCAATCCTGTCCATCACGCTGAACCCGCTCGTTATCTTCCTGGCGGAGAAGCTGAACCGCAACATCAGAATGAAATACCCGCGCCTCCACGAAAGCTACGGCCGCAAGAACCAGGATGCCCTGGCACGGGAACTGGAAAAGATCCGTGCGCTCGGCGAGGAGCGCGCGCGCCAGCACCATCTGCGCATCCAGCAACTGGTCGAGACCTTCCCGCTTTTCTCCGAAGTCGGCGAGGATGCGCTTGAAGAACTGCTCCTGCTGTTCAATCCGAAACTGGCCTCTCCCGGCGAACGGGTGATCCGCCGTGGCGACCGCGGCGACAGCATGTATTTCATCTCCTCCGGTGCGGTCGAGGTGCGTCTGGCAAGCGGTGCCGTACGGCTTGAACCCGGCGCCTTCTTCGGCGAGATGGCTCTGCTTAGCGGCGGACGCCGGACGGCTGATGTCACAGCCGTCGATTTCTGCCAGTTCGAAGTTCTGGAACGGCGCGATTTCAATATGTTCATGTCGCGGCACCCGCATCTGCGCGCCATCGTCAGCGAGATGGCGCAGAAGCGCACCGAAATGAACGTGATGCGCCAGCAATGGGAAAAATCGATGGACCTGTCGTGAACGGCCGGAACGGAGATCCGATCACGCCTTCATCGTATCGTCCAGCTTCGGCCAGTAGAGATCCGAACGAAAATCGACCGGGATAGGATCGAGCCGGCCAATCGCGTCGGCCGCGAAACCGATCTGCATAGCAAGATAGCGCAGCGCCGGCGGCATCGGTACGCCGGCGGCTTCCAAGATGCGGTAGCGGTGATAGCCGCTGGCGCCCAGACGCCGGGCCGCCTCGCGTCCGATATCCTCATGGCTGATATCGCCGCGCTCTGATCGGCAGTCGCTCGCCTGATCGTTCCTGTTCCCGGTGGAACTCAGCCCACCCTCGATGACCCTCAATTTCATGGCATGCCCGGATTCGTTGAACGCCCACCTGCGTAGAATATCGTCAGCCTGACGCAGATTCGCGCTTTTGCCATCCCGCAAGATCTTGGGAGGCAATGCTCGCAACAGATCACGAAAATTTTCAGCGGGAACGTCAGCAAGCCGCAAGCCGAGCATTTACAGCGCCATGATCGCCCCCTAATGCTTTTTGCATTGCAACAGGGAAAGGTAACGGATGCTCCGCAGACTTTACGACTGGACCATGTCTCTGGCCTCGAAAAAAACGGCCGAAGTCTGGCTCGCCGTCATCGCCTTCGTCGAAAGCTCCGTCTTTCTGGTCCCGGCCGACGTGCTCTTCCTGCCTATGGCGCTCGCCAAGCCGGAACGCTCCTATCGCTACGCGATCGTCGCCACCGTTGCTTCGGTGCTTGGTGGCATCGCCGGCTGGGCCCTCGGCTATTATGCCTATGAGACCGTCGCCCGCCCGGTGCTGGAATTCTACGGAAAGCTCGATGAATTCGAGCAGATGAAGTCCTACGTCACCTACGAGACGATCCTTCTGCTGCTTGTCACCTCGGGCCTCGCGCATCTGCCGCCGATCAAGATCGTCACGATCCTGTCGGGCGTCATCCATGTCAGCCTGCCGCTCTTCATTGTCTCGGCAATCGTTGCCCGTGGCGCCCGCTTCCTATTCCTTGCCTGGCTGTTGCGTCGTTACGGCGAGCCGATCCGCCACTTCATCGAAAAGCGTCTCGGCCAGATTGTCGGCATCGGGGCGGCGGTCGTGATCGTGCTATATCTGGCCTACCGATATTTTGCCCACTGAGCTAACTTCGCGGAGTTCCGCCATGAATGCCACATCCTTGCCGCTTGCCCGCCCGGGCGTCGTATTCCCGTTGCTGCTTGCCATTGCCATGGCGGTAGTCGTGGGAACAGCTCTCGGCTTCCAGTATATCGGTGGCTATATTCCCTGCGCACTCTGCCTGCTGCAGCGCCAGCCCTATTATTACGGCATTCCGATCGCCATTCTTGGCGCTGTCGCAGCCCTTGTGGGCCTGCCGAACTGGATGACGCGTGCCATCATTCTTGCCGTCGGCATCCTGATGCTCGTCGGCGCCGGAATGGGTGTCTATCATGCAGGCGTTGAATGGCATTTCTGGGCTGGGCCGGCTACCTGCTCAACCACCGCCAGCAGCATGTCCACCAATGCCGGCGATCTGCTCGGCGAACTGAACACGATCAAGGGACCGTCCTGCACGGATGCGGCGCTGCGCGTTCTCGGCCTGTCCTTTGCGGGCTGGAATGTGATCGCAAGCCTGATCCTCGCAGCCTTCGCCTTCTGGGGCGTGAAGAAGACTGCGTAAAAACGTCGATCAGGGCTGCAGCTCGGTATCCCAGTAGAGGTAGTCGAGCCAGCTGTCATGCAGGTAGTTCGGCGGGAAGAGCCGGCCGTTATTGTGCAGATCCTGCACGGTCGGCTGGTATGGCTTCTGCGCCGGAAACATGCCCGCCTGCTTCGGAAGCTTGCTGCCCTTGCGCAGATTGCAGGGGGAGCAGGCCGCCACGACATTCTCCCAGGTCGTCTCGCCGCCATGGGCGCGCGGCGTGACGTGGTCGAAGGTCAGATCGTCATGAGCGCCGCAATACTGGCACTCGAACCGGTCGCGCAGGAAGACGTTGAAGCGGGTGAAGGCGGGATTTCGGGACGGCTGAACGTAAGTCTTGAGACACACGACACTCGGCAGCCGCATCGAGAAGCTCGGTGAGGAAACCTCGTGCTCATATTCCGCTATGATGTTCACACGGTCGAGAAATACCGCCTTGATCGCGTCCTGCCAGGACCAGAGCGACAAGGGATAATAACTCAACGGCCGGTAGTCAGCGTTCAGGACGAGCGCCGGCAGGGCCTGTGGTGAGACTGCAATCGTCAAGGAGCCCTCCTGGATCGATTCGGCATCTGCTCCTGTATATTAGGCCGGTTGTTACAGGATTGTGAAGTCTAATAAATTCAGGGCATAAAGGCGAATTGAAGGAAAGCTTCGCTCAACCGATCGGCAACACGTCCCGCCGCATTTTTGCAGCGTAATAAGCCCAGAAAAGCCGGGCTGCGACGGAGCGCCACGGCGCCCATATTTCCGCGAGACCGGCCAACGCCTTGGGTTGCGGGCGTTCGGCGAGACCGAATGCCGCAGCGACCGCTGCCTGCAGTGCCACGTCGCCCGCCGGAAACACGTCCACATGCCCGCCGCAGAACATCAGATATACTTCCGCCGTCCACGGCCCGATTCCCTTCTGCGCCGTCAGTTCGAGGAGCGCCTCGCGCGGTGGCTTCTGAACCAGGCCCAGAAGATCGATTCGTCCGGCAGCGACAGCTTCCGCAATCCGCATCAGCGTATCGGCCTTGGCGCGCGAAAGCCCGAATTCGCGCCAAGCCTCGGGATGAAGCAGGATGTAGCCTTCCGCGCTCAGCAGTCCGCTCTCAGGCTGCATCCGCCGCCAGATCGCCTCCGCGCTTGCCCGCGAGACCATCTGCGAAACGATGATATGAGCAAGGCCCGCAAATCCCGGCTCGCGCAGCCGAAGCGGCACCGGACCCGCCTCCTTCGCGATGGCCACAAGCCGGGGATCGAGCACGAGCAGAGCGGCCAGTCCCTCCTCGATATCCTTTTCATTGCTGATGACCCGCACCTTGCCTCGCGATCGCTTCAAATCCGTGCCAGAAGAAAGCATGACCACGACTGCCCGTCAAAACCCTGTCTTCCGTTTCGCCCCGAGCCCCAACGGGCCGCTGCATCTCGGCCACGCGCTGTCGGCTTTCCTCAACGACGACATGGCGAAGGCCGCAAAGGGCCGATTGCTTCTGCGCATTGAAGACATCGATCTGAGCCGCTGCACACCCGAATTCGAAGCGGACATTTACGCCGATCTCCAATGGCTCGGGATCGACTGGGAAAAGCCGGTGCGCCGCCAGCAGGAGCATTTCTCCGAATATCAGGCGAGCCTTCATTCGCTTATCGAACGCGGGCTGGTCTATCCGTCCTTCCTGACGCGCGGTGAGGTCAAGACCCGGGTTGCAGCCTATGAAAGGGTGAACGGCCCCTGGCCGCGCGATCCCGACGGCACGCCGCACTATCCGGCCGATGACCGGGACCGCAGCGAGGAAGAACGGGGCGCCTTGTTGGCCTCCGGCCTGAAACATGCCTGGCGGCTGGATATGAAGCGGGCGCTGGACGTGGTGGGCGAGCCCTTGTTCTGGACTGAGACGGGCGACGAACGGAAGGGCGACATTCTCGCCGAGCCCGCCGTATGGGGTGATGTCGTCCTCTCGCGTTCGGATGCCCCCTCCAGCTACCATCTTTCCGTCGTTATTGACGATGCTCTGCAGGGCGTGACCCATGTCGTGCGCGGCCTCGACCTCTTCCACGCCACTTCAGTGCATCGCCTACTCCAGAGCCTGCTGGACCTGCCGCAGCCCATCTATCACCATCACCGGCTGGTCGTGGATTCAAACGGCCGAAAGCTCTCGAAAAGCGAGGGCGACACCGGCCTTGCTGAACTGCGGGCGAGTGGCTTGTCAGCTGCCGATATTCGCCGTCGTGTCGGGCTTTGACTTGGCAACGTGATCGCGGCCGACCACCGAAAAGGTGCGGGAAAAATTGCGCAGCACCCGGAACTTCATCAGCGCCGCATTGATCTCGGCGCCGACGATGAAGATGACGCCCACCATGTAGAGGAAGATCAGCACGATCATCACGGATGCGAGGCCAGCATAGGTCGCGGTGTAATTGGCGAAGGTCGACAGATAATAGGCAAAGATCAACGCCCCAACCAGCCAGGCAAGTAATGTGAGAAACACACCGGGAATTACATCGAAGACGCGGCGCTTGCCAGCGGGCAACCACAGATGAACGACGAGCAGGGCGATGGTAAGCACCACGAGCGTGCCATAGATGCGCCAGCTGAAGACGATCTCGAGCGTATCGACGGCTGTCGGGAGCCACTGACGCACGATATCCGGAAGCGTCTCGGTATGCATCAGCCAGTTGCGTGCATAATCGAGGCCAACGGGAACCGCGACAAGCACGATGCTGATCGCGGCAAAGATGACGACGGCAATCAGCACATAGCCGAGGCTCGCCAGACGCGTCAGATACCACGGTCGGGTCTCCTGCACCCGATAGGCGCGGTTCAGCGAGATGCGCAGCGCCTCCACGCCGTTTGATGCGAAATAGGCTGCCGCGAGCACGGAAATGGTCAGAAGCCCGCCGCGCGGGATCGTCAACACCTGTACCACCTGGTCGGCCAGCGGCTTGGCGATCGCCTCCGGCCATGTGTCGAAGATCAGATGGATGGCGGTCGTGGAAAACTGGTCGGCACCGAGGAAATTGGCGAGCGCCGTGCCGAAAATGAGGAAGGGGAAGACAGCAAGCAGGCTCGAAAGCGCCACGTGGCTTGCCATGGCAAAGCCGTCGTCCTCGATGAGATGGCAGATGGCGTCGTAGACCACGTCATAGAGGGTGCGCAGGACTTTCGGCATTCGGCTTCCCAATTGTATCCTTCCGGCGAATATGGGAAGTGAGTCCTACTTTGTACAGGAATCATTGAATGGCTGACCAGCGCACCATCGTCGTGACCGGATGCTCTTCCGGCATCGGCGCCTGTTGCGCACGCGCGCTGGAGGCAGATGGCTGGCGGGTCTTTGCCACCGTGCGCAAGACCGAGGATCTTGAGTCCCTGAAAGCGGATGGTATCGAAGCCGTGCTGATGGACTATACTCGGCCCGAGACGATCACGGCCTTGGTGGACACCGTGGCCGAGCGAACCGGCGGCCGGATCGACGCGCTGTTCAACAATGGTGCTTATGGGCAACCGGGTGCCGTCGAAGATCTCACGACGCAGGCGCTGCGCGACCAGTTCGAGACGAATGTCTTCGGCTGGCACGAACTAACACGGCAGGTCATTCCCTACATGCGCCAGCGCAGTCAGGGCCGCATCGTGCAATGTTCCTCGATCCTCGGCCTCGTGCCTTACCGCTATCGCGGCGCCTACACCGCCTCCAAATTCGCGTTGGAAGGTTTGAGCGTAACCCTGCGCATGGAGCTTCAGGGAAGCGGTCTTCATGTGAGCCTGATCGAGCCGGGGCCAATAACCAGCCGCTTCACGGCCAACGCGCTAACCAAGATCCGGGAGCATATCGATCTCGAAAACTCTCCGCACGCGGTCGAGTATCGCCGGCAGCTTGCGCGGCTGGAAGGCTCAGGCCCGGTCAACCGGCATAAGCTTGGTCCCGAGGCGGTCTATGCAGTATTGACGCATGCATTGAACTCGAAAAATCCGAAGCCACATTATCCTGTAACAACTCCGGCTAAACAGGGTATATGGTTGAAAAGGCTGCTTCCGGCCGACCTTTTCTACCGCCTTATGCGCTGGACGGACTGAAGAAGAAAAGAGACTGACATGTCTACGGTCACTTACGTCATCGCGATCATCGTCATGGGCCTCGTCGCCCTGGTTTTGATTCGCGGCCTGTTCAACATGATGAAGGGCGGCGATGCGAATGTTTCCAACAAGCTGATGCAGCTGCGCGTGCTGCTGCAGGCTATCGCCGTCATCCTGATCATGCTGACGCTCTGGCTGACCGGCGGCGGACGCCCGACCTGATTCAAAGAGCCGGTGATGGTCAAGCTCAACAAGATCTACACGAGAACCGGTGATGACGGCACGACGGCGCTGGTCTCCGGCCCCCGCCGCACCAAGCACGATCTGCGTGTCGAAGCCTACGGCACCGTCGACGAAACCAATTCGGCGATTGGCGTGGCAAGGCTGCATACGGCTGATCTGCCTGATCTCGACGCCATGCTGGCGTTGATCCAGAACGACCTCTTCGATCTCGGCGCCGACCTCGCCACCCCTGAGACCGGCGAGCCGCCAGCCTATGAGCCCCTGCGCATCGTCGAAAGCCAGGTTGACAGGCTGGAACAGGATATCGACCGGCTGAATGCCGACCTGCAGCCGCTGAAATCCTTCGTCCTGCCCGCTGGCAGCCCCGCCGCTGCCCATCTGCATCTGGCCCGAACGATCGCGCGCCGCGCCGAGCGGCTCATGGTGGCTCTTGCCCGCAGCAAGACGGAGACCGTCAGCGCCGCGGCACTCAAATATGTCAACCGCCTCTCCGACTTCCTGTTCGTTGCCGCCCGCCATGCAAATGACAGCGGCAGAGCGGATGTGCTTTGGGTTCCCGGAAAAAGCAGGTAGGTTCGCGCGGTCACGATCGCCCGGGGGCAGGCCTTCATGTTCATACCGCTGCACGATGCCAATACGCTGAAACATATCAAGGTCCAGTGGGTGACACTCGGCCTGATGGCGATCAACATTATCGCCTGGATCGCCACGACGATCGAAAGCGAACAGCTCGTGCAGGCCACGACAGTCGGCCTCGGCTATATCCCGGCCATTGCCTTCGGCCATGCGGTGCTCGCACCAGGGCTGGAAATCGTGCCGGAGGCGGCGACCTATATCACCTATTCCTTCATCCATACGGGCTTCTGGCATCTTGCCGGCAACATGATCTTCCTCTGGGTGTTCGGCGACAATGTAGAGGATGCGATGGGCCACCTGCGCTTCCTCGTCTTCTACCTTGCCTGCGCGGCAGCCGGTGCTCTTTGCCACGGCCTCGTGTCGACCACATCGGAAGCCCCGCTCGTGGGTGCGTCCGGGGCGATCTCCGGCGTGGTCGCCGCCTATCTCATGCTGCATCCGCGCGTGCGGGTCTGGGTTCTGGTCTTCTTCCGCGTGCCCCTGCCGCTGCCGGCCTTCATCCCGCTGCTCTTCTGGGTCGGCCAACAGTTTTTCATGCTGCTGATCGATGCAGAGGGGAACGTTTCCTGGGGTGCGCATGTCGGCGGCATCGTCGCCGGGGCACTGCTCGTCCTCGTGTTGCGTCGGCCCGGCGTGCCGCTCTTCGACCGGCAGATCGTCACCCCGCGCGCTGTGCGCGATCGTGCGGTTCCCATCCGCGTTACCGCCTCCGGCATGCCCGCCCCTCCGCGCCTGCCCTGGGGTCGCGGGAAGCTTTAATATTGACGTGAACGTCAACGTCAATATATTGCCATTCAAATCGACCGACTGCGTCACGGAAGCGTTGTATTTGGAGGAAAAACGCGTATCCATGTCGCCATTCGACAATCGGAGCAGCGCCCGAGCGCGCATTTTCCCAGAAGTCTCTGTTAAAGGCCCATCTCTGTTCGAAGGAAGGACCCCATGAAAATTCTCGTCCCAGTCAAGCGCGTTGTCGATTACAACGTGAAGATCCGCGTCAAGCCGGATGGATCGGGCGTCGACCTTGCCAATGTCAAGATGTCGATGAACCCTTTCGACGAGATTTCGGTCGAGGAAGCCCTTCGCCTGAAGGAGGCCGGCAAGGCCGAAGAAGTGATCGTCGTCTCGATCGGCCCGGCAAAGGCCGAGGAAACCCTTCGTACCGCGCTCGCCATGGGTGCCGACCGCGCCATCCTCGTCGAGACCGATGACGTCGTCGAGCCGCTCGCCGTCGCCAAGATCCTCAAGGGCGTTGCCGACGCAGAAAAGCCGGGCCTTGTTATCGTCGGTAAGCAGGCGATCGATGACGATTCCAACCAGACCGGCCAGATGCTGGCGGCGCTTCTCGGTTCCGCCCAGGCAACCTTCGCCTCCAAGGTCGAAATCGACGGCGATAGCGCCACTGTCACCCGCGAAATCGACGGCGGCCTGCAAACGATCAAGGTCAAGCTTCCCGCGGTCGTCACGACCGACCTGCGCCTGAACGAGCCGCGCTACGCCACGCTGCCGAACATCATGAAGGCCAAGAAGAAGCCGCTCGACAAGAAGAGCCCGGCCGATTTCGGCGTCTCCACTTCTGCGCGCCTCAAGGTGCTGAAGACCGAAGAACCATCCGGCCGCAAGGCAGGCGTGAAGGTGAAGTCGGTCGCCGAGCTTGTCGACAAGCTCAAGAACGAAGCCGGCGTCCTCTAAGGTTCGAGAAAGGAATTACGACCATGGCCATTCTTCTTCTGGCTGACCACGACAACGCGAGCCTTTCGGACCAGACCGCCAAGGCGCTGACGGCCGCGACGCAGATTGCCAAGTATCAGGGAAGCGACGTTCACCTTCTTGTTGCCGGCAAGGGTGCAAAGGCAGCCGCCGATGCAGCCGCAAAATTGTCGGGCGTTTCCAAGGTGCTGCTCGCCGAAAGCGACGACCTCGCCAATAATCTTGCCGAACCGCTTGCTGACCTGATCATTTCGCTCTCCGGCAGCTACGACACGATCGTCGCCGCTGCCACCTCCACCGGCAAGAATGTCATGCCACGCGTCGCAGCCCTGCTCGATGTCGCCCAGGTCTCGGAAATCATCGAGGTGGTTTCGCCCGATACCTTCAAGCGCCCGATCTATGCCGGCAACGCGATCCAGACTGTGCAGTCGACCGATGCCAAGAAAGTCGTCACCGTACGCACTGCCTCCTTCGCCTCTGCCGGTGAGGGCGGCTCCGCTTCCGTCGAGACGATCTCGGCCGCCGCCAATCCGGGACTTTCGAATTTCGTCTCCGACGCACTCTCGGCTTCCGAACGTCCGGAACTGACCTCTGCCAAGATCATCATTTCCGGTGGTCGCGCACTCGGCTCCGCGGAAAAATTCAAGGAAGTCATCCTGCCGGTCGCCGACAAGCTCGGTGCCGCCGTCGGTGCGTCACGCGCCGCCGTCGATGCCGGTTACGCGCCGAACGACTGGCAGGTCGGCCAGACCGGCAAGGTCGTCGCCCCGCAGCTTTACATCGCCTGCGGTATCTCCGGCGCCATCCAGCATCTGGCCGGCATGAAGGACTCCAAGGTGATCGTCGCGATCAACAAGGACGAGGAAGCGCCGATCTTCCAGATCGCCGACTATGGACTTGTGGCCGACCTCTTCGAGGCGCTGCCAGAGCTCGAAAAAGCCCTCTGATCGGGCAGATTGCCTCCTTTTCGCACTTGCGAATGGCTGGAAAATTGTCTTCTATCGGTCTACTACTTTTGCCGGGCGATCCTTCGTCCGGCAATTTCATATAAAATACCGGCTGCGCGGGGGTGTATGCCGGGCGGGGGTTGGAGATGACTGCGGTGTTGAAGAATATTGGTATCATCGGTGCGGGCCAGATGGGTTGCGGCATCGCGCACGTTTCGGCTTCCGCAGGCTACAAGGTCCATATCTACGATCTCTCGCAGGACCGCATCGAATCCGGGCTCGCCACCATCAACGGCAATTTTGCCCGACAGGTGACGAACGGGAAGATGACGGACGAAGAGCGCAGCGCCGCCCTTTCCCGCATCACCGGTTCCTCCGATGTCAACGATCTTGCTCCTTCCGATCTCGTCATCGAGGCCGCAACCGAGGACGAAAGCGTCAAGCGCAAGATCTATACGCAGGTCTGTCCGGTGCTGAAGCCGGAAGCGATCCTTGCGACCAACACCTCTTCCCTGTCGATCACCCGTCTGGCAGCAGCGACCGACCGGCCCGAGCGCTTCATGGGCATCCATTTCATGAACCCCGTTCCGGTCATGAAGCTCGTGGAACTGGTGCGCGGCATCGCAACCGAGGAGACGACCTTCTCGGCCGCCAAGGAATTCGTCGCATCGCTGGAAAAGACGGTAACCGTGGCCGAGGATTTTCCGGCCTTTATCGTCAACCGCATCCTGTTGCCGATGATCAACGAAGCGATCTACACGCTGTATGAGGGCGTCGGCACAGTCGATGCCATCGATACCGCCATGAAGCTCGGCGCCAACCACCCGATGGGCCCGCTGCAGCTCGCCGATTTCATCGGCCTCGACACCTGCCTGTCGATCATGCAGGTGCTGCATGACGGCCTCGCCGACAGCAAGTATCGCCCCTGCCCGCTCTTGGTGAAATACGTCGAAGCCGGCTGGCTCGGCCGCAAATCCGGCCGCGGCTTCTACGACTATCGTGGCGAAACGCCGGTTCCGACCCGTTAAACCTGCTCGTCATTAGAACAGGTGAATGGAACAAAGGCTCGCGACGTGCTTTCCTGCCGTGAACGGGAGGAAACAATCATGTCGAGCGAATTGCCGATGTTTCTGCTGCAGTGCTGCGTCCTGATCGGATTGGCAGGTGTCTTCCTCATCCGCGGCGCAGGTGATCCCTGACATCAACCGTCAAGATCCCACAGCACCCTTGATCAGCGCCTTGGCGTCTTCACTGTCCCATGCGGCCGGACCGTTCATGGCCGAGATCAGGCAACCCTTGTCGTCGAGCAGCAGCGTCACCGGAAGGCCGAAGGCAAGGCCTTCCTTCTTCAGATTGTTGAAGACGCCGATCGTGTTGTCGCGATAGAGCTGCAGCGCATCGACGCCGATTTCGCTGAGGAACGCCTTCGGTTTCTCGTCGTCGCCTGTATCGATGTTGACTGGCACGACCTGGAACTTGTCGCTGCCCATCTCCTTCTCCAGTGCATTCAGCGCCGGCATCTCTTCGCGGCACGGCACGCACCATGTCGCCCAGAGATTGAGAAGCACGGTCTTGCCCGAGAAGTGATCGAGCGTCATGGGCTTGCCGTCTGGGCCGTTGAAGGCGACGGTTTCAAGCTTCCTCGGCTGGCTCGCGGCAACCATTGCCGCGACCTGCCCCTTCATCAGCGGCGTCAGATTGGCCGCGCGCTCCTTGGTCAGCGGGCACTCGGCCGAGGCCGTGTCACCGATACCATTGCCAATGCCCGTCTCCTTCACGTATACCGCTGCCGCACCGGCAACAACGCCTGCAACGGCGGCGATTGCGATCAGTTTCACGGACGGCAGGCCGAAAGGTTTTTTCGTCGTCATTTCATTCTCCAGGACGGGCATCTCCCATGGCCGAGGGCAACACGGACACCAAATCCTCCAACCAGATGTGGGGCGGACGTTTCGCCTCCGGCCCCGATGCGATCATGGAGGAGATAAATGCCTCGATCGGTTTCGACAAGAAGCTGTTTGCCCAGGATATCCGTGGATCGATCGCCCACGCCACGATGCTCGCCCATCAGGGCATCATTTCCGCGGACGATAAGGACAAGATCGTTCACGGGCTAAACACGATCCTGTCAGAAATCGAAAGCGGCAATTTCGAATTCTCCCGCCAGCTCGAAGACATCCATATGAATGTCGAGGCCCGGCTCGCGACCCTGATTGGCCCGGCTGCCGGCCGCCTTCACACCGCCCGCTCGCGCAACGACCAGGTGGCGCTCGACTTCCGCCTCTGGGTCAAGGAAGAGCTGCAGAAGACCGAGGCCATGCTGACGGCGCTCATTGCCGCATTCCTCGACCGCGCCGAAGAACATGCCGACAGCGTCATGCCCGGATTCACACATCTGCAGACCGCCCAGCCGGTCACCTTCGGCCACCACTGCATGGCCTATGTGGAAATGTTCGGCCGCGACCGCTCGCGCGTGCGCCACGCGATCGAACATCTCGATGAAAGCCCGATCGGCGCAGCGGCGCTCGCCGGCACCGGCTATCCGATCGACCGCCACATGACTGCCAAGGCCCTCGGCTTCCGCGAGCCGACCCGCAATTCGATCGACACCGTTTCCGACCGCGACTTCGCCATCGAATTCCTGGCGATTGCTTCGATCTGCGCCGTGCATCTGTCTCGCCTTGCCGAAGAAATCGTCATCTGGTCGACGCCGCAATTCGGCTTCGTGCGCCTTTCGGACGCCTTCTCGACCGGCTCCTCCATCATGCCGCAGAAGAAGAACCCCGACGCGGCAGAGCTGGTGCGCGCCAAGACCGGCCGTATCAACGGCTCGCTGATCGCCCTGCTCACGATCATGAAAGGCCTGCCGCTCGCCTATTCCAAGGACATGCAGGAAGACAAGGAACAGGTCTTCGACGCCGCCGAAAGCCTGGAACTGGCGATTGCCGCCATGACCGGCATGGTGCGCGACCTCACGATCAATACGGCCCGGATGAAGGCCGCTGCCGGCTCCGGCTACTCGACCGCAACCGATCTTGCCGACTGGCTGGTACGCGAGGCGGGCCTTCCCTTCCGCGATGCTCATCATGTAACCGGCCGCGCCGTCGCCCTTGCCGAAAGCAAGGGCTGCGATCTCTCCGAACTGCCGCTTGCCGACCTGCAGGCAATCAATTCCGCCATTACCGACAAGGTCTACGACGTATTGACGGTCGAGGCCTCGGTCGCCAGCCGCAAGAGCTTCGGCGGCACGGCGCCGTCGGAAGTCAGGAAGCAGATCGCCTACTGGCGCGCCCGCAACTGAAGCATATCGGGGCGGTGCGGGAAACCGCTTCGCCATCCGCGAATGCGCCGGCACTAAGCTTCAACAATCGGGGTGCACAAGGCTGATAAACTTCGCTATGAAGATGCCAGCCAGTGCCCGATATGAGGATATCCATGCAGACCAGCTTGCCGCATCTCATCCGCCTCACGGTGGTTTTTGCCGTCATCGGCCTTGCCGTTGCCGGATGCGGCCGCAAGGGTGACCTCGATCCGCCGAGCGCGAACGCGACGAAGGGTGGCGACAGCTCCAAGCCGACGAAGCAGCCCGGCACCGTCGACAAGCCTTTCATTCTCGATCCGCTTCTCTAAGGCCTGCGACCGTGAACCATTTCGAGTATCGCGACGGCATTCTCTACGCCGAGAATGTTCCCGTTCCTGAGATCGCAAAAGCGGTCGGCACGCCCTTCTACGTCTATTCCACGGCCACGCTCGAGCGCCACTACCGGGTCTTCTCGGAAGCCCTCGGCGACGTCGATTCCATGGTCTGCTATGCGATGAAGGCCAATTCGAACCAGGCCGTGCTGAAGACGCTCGGCCGGCTCGGCGCCGGCATCGACGTGGTGTCCGAGGGCGAACTGCGCCGCGCGCTCGCCGCCGGCATTCCTGCAAGCCGCATCATGTTTTCAGGCGTCGGCAAGACACCGCACGAGATGGATTATGCACTAGAAGCCGGCATCTACTGCTTCAACGTCGAATCCGAACCGGAGCTCGAAATCCTCAACCAGCGCGCCGTTCGCGCTGGCAAGACGGCGCCCGTGTCGTTCCGCATCAATCCCGACGTTGATGCCCGCACACACGCGAAGATCTCGACCGGCAAGAAGGAAAACAAATTCGGCATTTCGTGGGAGCGCGCTCGCGCCATCTATGCCCGCGCAGCCAGCCTGCCCGGCATCGAAGTAACCGGCATCGACATGCATATCGGCAGCCAGATTACCGAGCTGCAGCCCTTCGATGACGCTTTCAAGCTGCTACATGATCTGGTCGGCACATTACGCGCCGACGGCCACAATATCCATCACGTCGATATCGGTGGCGGCCTCGGCGTTCCCTATAAGGACGACAACAACCCGCCGCCCTCGCCGGAAGCCTATGCGGCCATCGTCAAGAACCAGCTGCGCGGCCTGAACTGCAAGATCATCACTGAGCCCGGCCGCCTGATCGTCGGCAATGCCGGCATCCTCGTCACCGAAGTCATCTACCTGAAGGACGGCGGCGACAAGACCTTCGTGATCGTCGACGGCGCGATGAACGACCTCATCCGCCCGACCCTTTACGAGGCCTATCACGAGATCAGGCCGGTGGTCATTTCAGCCGCCAATGCCCCGCGCATCCGTGCCGATGTCGTCGGCCCCGTCTGCGAGACCGGCGATTACTTGGCCCTCAACCGCGAAATGGTGACTCCCAAGCCGGGCGATCTGCTCGCCGTCAGCACGGCCGGAGCCTATGGCGCAGTGCAAGCCGGCACCTATAACAGTCGCCTTCTGGTGCCTGAAGTGCTGGTCAAGGGCGACGAATTCCATGTGATCCGTCCTCGCCGCACCTATGCGGAACTGATCGGCCTTGATTCGGTGCCAGCCTGGCTGGACTAAAAGTCGCAATCACTTTTTGGCGACCAGATGCGAAAAACCGGTATTCACCGGCCCTCGCCCTCGCCTTCGCCACAAAGAGTGTTATCCTTTTCCTTCGCGTGCGTATTGCCCAGCAATCGCCGGAAGCGCCCTCTGTTCCCTGAACGCCAGATCGCGGAGACCGGATTGATGACAAGCCCCGCAAGGCAGAAGAAAGGCGCACTCGCGCTTCGACCCTCTCTGGCGCGGCTGGTGGCGGCAAAACGTTTCCTTGCCCGTATCGTGCTTTTCGCCGAGCAGATCCTGCCGCTGCTGATACCGGCGGCCTGCGTTGTCGCCGTCTATCTCTCGATCTCCTGGTTTGGTCTGTTCCGCATCGTGCCGGATTGGCTGCGCATCGGCGTGCTGATTGCCTTTAATGCCGGTTTCCTTGCGTCGTTGCTACCGCTGCGCAACCTGCGCTGGCCGCGTGTGGCCGAGGCCGATCGTATGCTCGAAGAGCGCAATGGCCTGCCACACCAGCCGGTCATGGTGCAGGAAGACGAACCGGCCTTCGACACGCCCTTCTCCCGCGCGCTATGGCGCGAACACCAGACACGCATGGCGCAGAAGATCGCCACGCTGGATGCCGGCCTGCCGCGACCCGATATCGCCCGACACGATCGCTTTGCGCTGCGTGCGCTTCCCGCGCTGCTCGTCGTCACCGCCTTCGGCTATTCCATGTCCATCAACGGTGGTTCCGTCGGCGACGCGCTGCAGCCCGCCCCCGCACAGGTGAAGAGCGACCCGGCCGTGCGTATCGATGCCTGGGTCACCCCGCCCTCCTATACCGGCCGAGCGCCGATCTACCTGACGGCAGACGGAAGCGAACAGGCACCCATTGCCGTTCCGCAATTTTCCAGCCTCACGGTGCGCGCCAGCGGCGGCCAGTCGGCCGAGAAGGTAATCTTCCGGAAGGCGAATGGAGAAAGCCAGGAAATTGCCGTTCAGGAAGACACACGTCCGCAACAGCCCGCCGCCGGTGCTGGTGCCGATCAGGCTCCGACCGCCCCGCAGCTGATGGCTCAGACCCACATCATGAAGCTTGAGGAAAACGGCGCGCTGCAGGCCAACGGCCGCACCTGGAATTTCGACGTACTGCCCGACAAGGCACCGGAAATCGCCTTCGACGGCATGCCGCGCCGCGCCGTCAACGGCGCGCTCGAAATCGGCTTCACGGTGAAGGACGATTACGGCGTACAGGAAGCCCATGCCGAGATCGTTCCGGTTGAATCCGATCCGGCCGCCACGCCGCTCTACCCGCTGCCCGAATTTCGCCTCGACATTCCCCGTCGCAATGCCCGTGACGGCAAGGGCCTGACAAGCAAGAACCTGACCGAACATCCGCTCGCCGGTAAGCGCGTGCGCATCACTCTCGTCGCCAAGGATGCGGCCGGGCAGACGGGCCGCAGCCCGCCTTATGAGATGGTCATGCCGTCCCGACCTTTCAGCGAGCCGCTCGCCGCCGCCGTCGCCGAGGAACGCCAGACCTTCGCACTCGACACCCGCAAGATGCCGGATGCCATCGCACTGAACGAAGCGCTGACGATCCGTCCCGAAGAGACGATCCCGAACACCACTCATTATCTGCTGATCGAGTCCGCCCATACCCGCATGAAACTCGCCAAGGGCGACGAACAGCTCAAGGATACGGCCCAATATCTCTGGGATATTGCGCTTGGCATCGAGGAAGGAGATCTTTCGCTCGCAGAACGGCGGCTGCGCGACGCCCAGCAGAACCTGGCCGACGCGCTGAACCGCAACGCGCCTGATGCCGAGATCAAGAAGCTGATGGACGAGCTTCGTAAGGCGATGCAAGACTATATGAGCGAGCTCGCCCAGCGCCTGCAGAACATGCCGATGCAGCCGAACCAGAATGCCCAGAACTTCCTGCGGCAACAGGATCTGCAGCGCATGATGGACCAGATCGAAAATCTGGCGCGATCAGGCAATCGCGATGCCGCCCAGCAGATGCTCTCCGATCTGCAGAGGCTGATGAACAACCTGCAGACGGCCCGCCCTCAGCGCGGCCAGCAGCAGCAGGAAAACAGCCAGCTGACCCAACAAATGGACAAGCTCGGCCAGATCCTGCGCGACCAGCAGAAGCTGATGGACCAGACCTTCCGCCTAGACCAGCAGCTGCGCGACCGCATGCAGCGTGGCGATCCCAATATGGATGACATGATGCCCGGCCAGGATGGCCAGCAGCAGGAACAGGGCCAGCAGGATCAGCAAAATCAGCAGGGCCAGCAGCCGGGAGACCAGATGACCGCGGAGCAGCTGCGTGAAGCGCTGAAGCAGCTCCGCGCCCAGCAGGATGCGCTCGGCAAGCAGCTGCAGGAGTTGCAGAAGAGCCTCGGCGATATGGGCATGAAACCGGGAGAAGGTTTCGGCCAGGCACAGCGCGAGATGGAAGGCGCCGGCCGTGATCTCGGCCAGGGCAACGGCAGTGGCGCCCTCGAGGGCCAGGGCCGCGCGCTTGAGGCTCTGCGTCAGGGCGCGCGCGACATGATGAGCCAGATGATGCAGGCGCAGCAGGGCCAGCAAGGGCAACAGGGTCCAAACGGACAGCTTGGCCAAGGCAATCAGAATGGCCGCGATCCACTCGGCCGCCCGCGTCAGACCGATGGGCCTGATATGACCAATGATGTAAAGATACCTGACGAGATCGACGTGCAGCGCGCCCGCGAAATTCTTGATGCCATCAGGGAAAAGCTCGGCAACAATCCGCCGCAGGCTATCGAACGACAGTATCTGGAACGCTTGTTGGATATTCAGTGAAGTCCTGAGGCATTGGAAATGCGGCGTGCCTTGCGGCACGCCCACGCCTCAAGGACGTCTTCAGGCGGCGAGCGCGCGCGCTACGGCCTTGCGGATATCCGGCAAGGCAAATGGCTTCGGCACGACATCGATGATCTTTGCGGCGAGATCGTCGGCCCGTTCGCGTTGTTCGGCATAGCCGGTCATCAGCAGGATCTTCAACGCCGGAAAGGCGTCCTTCGCCTGATGTGCAAGTTCGATGCCGTCCATCACCGGCATGCGAATATCCGAAAGCAGCAGGTCGTAGCTGCCGCCTTTCAGCTTTTCCAGCCCTTCCGCCCCATCGGCGGCTTCATCGGTCTCATGACCGTCGAGGCGTAGTGCCCGGGCTACGAAAGTACGAAGTGAATCCTCGTCTTCCGTGATCAGAATTTTTGCCATCTGTGCATTGCTCCGTCGTCATGCCCCGCGACGGAAATCGCATGCGGTTCCCTAGCGATCGGTAAACAGGCCAAGCCGATCGGTGGAATGGTTAACAAGCCGTCTTGAAGCGAAACGCGTTAGGCGTCGCCGGTAACCACGCCGACGAAGGGCAGTTCGCGGAAGGCATAGGCCACGTCCATGCCGTAGCCGACGACGAAATAGTCGGGGCATTCGAAGCCGACATAATCGGCTTCCAGGTCTTCCTTGCGCTTCACGCGCTTGTCGAGCAGGACGGCAATAGTGACATTGCGCGCGCCGCGCTCGTAGAGCAGTTCCTTGGCAAAACGCAGCGTACGGCCGGATTCGAGGATGTCGTCGATGAGCAGGACGTCACGGTCCTTCACGTCGCTGTCGATATCTTTGACGATCCGCACGCCCTGCGAAACCGTGCCCGTGCCGTAGCTCGACAGAGTGATGAACTCGACCTCGGGAGCAAGGCCGGTATCGTGCAGGGCACGCAGCAGGTCGGCCGCGAAGATGAAGGAGCCCTTCAGCACGGCGATGACCAGCAGGTCCTTCGTCGGACCGGCAGCGATCTGCTGAGCGATGGAATGATTGCGCTCGGCGATCTGCTCGGCAGTGAAGAGCGGCTCGATGTTTTTTCCGCGCACGACAGGCATAAAGGCTTGCTCCGTAAAATGAAGGGTAAGCCGTTAGCACATTAATTCCGGTGAAACACCCCGCAGACACAGGTTTTACCGCCGATCTATCGAAAACGCGGGTCCGCGCCTACGGCATGAAGGAGAGCCGGACCTCCGGCAGCTTGCCGCCGGCATGCTGTACGCGAGCCGAAAAGCCGCGGCTCTGACCGGCATAGATGACATCAGCCGGCGGCGTGATGACGATGCTCGCCGCCAGCCGTTCATCGCTGACAAGATCAGCGCGGATCGGCCGGACCGATTGTGTCACCCCACTGTCGTTTTCGATGATGCCGTTGATCAGGAGTACGCGCATGCCGTTGGCATCGCGCGGCGTGATCGTGACATGCGAGAAGTGAAGGTTGGCGGCAGCGGAAGCCTCGTCCCGCGACAGACCGGAAAATCCACCCGAAAGCCCAAAGACCAGCACGAAGAGCGAGATCACCAACGCCGCAAAGCCCCGCAAAGACGCACGCTGCAGCCAGGTCTCCGCGCCACGAACGACCGCCGTCCCAATCGCCAGCAGCAACGGCGGCTGGCTTGTGGCTGGAGCACTACGGCGTCTGTTGTCGTTCTGTGTCGTGTTGCGGGCATTCGCACTGGCAGCGGTCCGTCGCGGCCGGGCCTCGCCGACAACGATGAATTCGGCGTCGGCGACATCGTCCATGCGCGGCATGCGGCGAGAGCGGCGGATAGCCTGTTCCGGCGGCAGAAAATCATAGGCCTGACCAGCGGCCTGTCGTCTGAAGGAGGATGCTTCCATGGTGGCTGCCTTTCGGATGTCCACATGGTTTCGCCGCCCAAGACAATCTGGGCATTGAAACGAATCCAACCCAGTCGTAAATTTCAATGGTTAATGCTTCGCAAAGATTGCCATCAAACGGGCGTCTTTCCGGCAAAATTTACCGGCTGTTAACGGTGTTGGTTAACAAGTCATGCGGTGAAACCACAAAAAGACTGAGCTGCCCGTTGATCCATTTCGAGAATGTCGGTTTGCGCTATGGTATGGGACCGGAAATCCTCCGGGACCTGACCTTTGACATTCCGAAAAAGTCTTTCCAGTTTCTGACCGGCCCATCCGGCGCAGGCAAGACGACGCTGTTGCGCCTGCTCTTCATGTCGCTGCAGCCCACTCGCGGCCTGATCCGCATGTTCGGGCGCGACATTTCCGAGATTCCGCGCCCCGAACTGCCGTTGCTACGCCGCCGTGTCGGCATCGTCTTTCAAGATTTCCGCCTCCTCGACCATCTGACGACCTATGAAAACGTCGCCCTGCCCCTTCGTGTGCGCGGCAAGGACGAGAGCACCTACAAGACCGACGTGCTGGAGCTTCTGAAATGGGTCGGCCTTGGCGAGCGTATCAATGTGCTGCCGCCAGTGCTGTCAGGTGGCGAAAAACAGCGTGCCGCAATCGCGCGTGCCCTGATGGACCGACCGGAAGTACTGCTCGCCGATGAGCCGACCGGCAACGTTGATCCGCCGATGGCCAAGCGACTGCTCAACCTCTTTCTGGAGCTCAACCGCCTGGGCACCGCGGTGGTGATCGCCACCCACGACCTCTCGCTGATGGACCAGGTGGAAGCCCGCCGCATGATCCTGTCGGAAGGGCATCTCGATATCTATGACTAAGAGGCCGACGAAAACCCGCGCCAAGGAGCCCGACGCCCCGGCCCAGCAGGCCAAGCGACCGGAAATGCGCGTGCGCCCGACGGCACCGATCCTGCCGCCCTCGAATATCCAAGGCAATGCGCTGATGGTGGTGATCGCCATCATGGCCTTCCTCGCCTGTCTCACGCTTGGCGGCGTCAGCATGGTGCGCTCGACGGCGGCAAGCTGGGAGAGCCAGATTTCCCGCGAAATCACCATCCAGATCAAGCCCGACGACAACATGGATATGGAGAAGGCCCTCGTCCAGGCGCGCGATATCGCCCTCACCTTCGTCGGCACCAAAGGCGGCCAGATCGTCGATGAGGCCGCCACGGCACGTCTTCTGGAGCCCTGGCTCGGCAGCGGGCTCGATATCAAGGAACTGCCCGTGCCGCGCCTCGTCATCGTCACCATCGACGAGAGCCATCCCCCTGATTTCGCGGCCATGCGCGATCTCCTGAAGGAGAGTATCCCGCAGGCATCTCTTGACGACCATCGCACCTGGGTCGACAGGCTGGTCGCCATGGCCCGCACGACGGTTATGATCGGCACCGGTGTCCTGCTGCTCGTCTTCACGACCATGGTTCTGACGGTGGTCTTTGCCACGCGCGGCGTGCTCTCGGGCAATCGCCACATCGTCGAGGTACTGCATTTCGTCGGTGCTGAAAGCTCTTTCGTCGCCACCGAGTTTCAGAAACATTTTCTGAAGATCAGCCTCAAGGGCTCGGCGATCGGCAGCGCGCTCGCAGCCCTCTTCTTCGCCGGCGCCGGTTTCCTGCAGAGCCGGACGATCGCCACCCCCGAGACGGATCAGGCAACAGCGCTGTTCGGCACCTTTTCGGTTGGCGCCCTCGGTTATCTCGGTATCTTCGCAACGATGATCGTCATCGCATTGCTGACGACCTTGACCGCACGGATTACCGTCATGCGCACGATCTATGAGATCGATATATTGCGCTCGGATCCGACGCGTGCGGACGGCATCGTGAATTAGCTGCCGCCATGTCGTTTTGCCATGAAAGCGTCTGTTCCACGCCGCAATCAGCGTATAATCACGACTCATGACGATGGGCCATACGACACGCAATGCGATTCGCCCCGACCCGGAGCTTGAACGCTCCGAGGGCGCATCGCCGCGTCGTGGCCCGATCCGCCGCGTGCTGCGCTGGATGGGCTTTTCCTGTGTCCTGATCGCAGCACTGATCTTCGGCGGCTTCCTGCACTTTGCCGATTCCGTCACGACCCTGAAGCCACCCGCCGAGCCGAAAGCGGACGCTATCATCGTCCTGACCGGCGGCTACCAGCGCATCGATCAGGCTGTCGAACTGCTACAGAAAGGTGCCGGCAAGCGGCTCCTGATATCGGGAGCGCATCCCTCCACCACGCCGACGCAGATCCGCAAGATGACCCAAGGCTCCGCCGATCTGTTCTCCTGCTGCGTCGATATCGGCTATGACGCGATCGATACGATCGGCAATGCCGAGGAAGCCTCCAACTGGATTCATGCGAGAGGCTACAAGAGCATCCTCGTCGTCACCAACAATTATCATATGCCACGCAGCCTGGCCGAACTCGCCTATGTCGATCCCGAAATCGAGTTCATTCCCTATCCGGTCGTCAATTCCGATCTGAAGACCCGCGACTGGTTTACAGATCCTAACGCCCTGCGCGTCATGCTGGCGGAATATGCCAAGGTGCTCCTGGCAGGCGCTCGCAACATCATCGGCCTGCGCCATACCGGCCTGCGGTCCGCCAGCCTTTCCGGGCAGAGCTGAGGCTTTTGTCGGGCTCCGGCAATCAGACGCTTTTTATGAGAAGCAATATCGTGTAGGCCGGTCGGCATGGCCGTGCCTCGGGAAAATTTCATGATCGCCCTGCGTTCCGTTCTGTTCAACACGCTCTTCTACGCCAATCTCATCCTCCGGATGATCGTGCTCTCCCCCTTCTATTTCCTCGCGCCGCGCAAGCTTGCCTACAGCGTTCCCAAGAACTGGGCGCGCTCGAACCACTGGTTGATGCGGGTGATCGTCGGCACGACTTTCGAAGTCGAAGGCCTGGAAAACCTGCCCCAAGGCAGCTTCATCATCGCGCCGAAGCATCAGTCCTTCTGGGACACTTACGCGCTGCTCCCCGATCTCGACGACCCGGTCTACATTCTCAAGCGCGAGCTTATGTGGATCCCGCTCTTTGGATGGTACGCCAAGAAACAGCGCATGATCCCGGTCGACCGCGGCGCCCGCGGCAAGGTTATGGTGGAGGTGCTGAAGCGCACCAAGGAAGAGCTTTCCACCGGCCGCCAGCTCATCATCTATCCTGAAGGCACGCGCCGACCACCAGGCGCCGAACCGGTCTACAAATACGGCATTGCCCGCATGTATCGCGATCTGCAGATCCCGGTCGTGCCGATCGCCATGCATCCCGGCATCTTCTGGCCGCGCCGCAGCACCATGCGTTACCCCGGCCATTTCAAGGTACAGATCCTGCCGCCGATCATGCCCGGCATGGACCCGGACGCCTTCTTCGCTCATCTGATCGATGTTACCGAACGCGCCAGCGACCAGTTGCTGATCGATACGGTCGAGCGCAATCCGCAAGTGCCGCTGCCACCGACGACTGTCGAACGCTTGGCCGAACTGCGCAAGGAAAAAGCCGCGACTGCTTAAGCCGCGGCACGCAGCCGCGTGACTTCTTCCACGACCTGCTGCAGCCATTGGTCGCGAATGCCCATCTCCTTGAGATGGGCGAGCGTATTGAAGACATAGGCGTCGTTCGGACCCGACTGTCCGACCGAAACATTGACCACCCGCGCGGCAGCCAGCGCATCCAGCGCGCCAGCATATTGCTCATGGGCGCGATCGACCACATAGGCAACGGCCCGAGCGCTCCGCCCATCGGCAAGCTGCAGCGGCACATGTCGTTCCAGATAGACATTGGTGACGAGTTCGCGGGCCCGCAGATAGTCGATCACCTCGTCCGATCTTTCCGGCGCCACCCGAAAAGCCATTCCGCGGCAGGCGCCGCCCCGGTCGAGGCCGAGCACGAGACCTGGGTTTTCACGGCTGCCGCGATGCACAAAGGAGCGGACGCAGAGCGAGCGACGATAGCCATAAACCAGGGCCTGCGATCGCTCGACGAATTCAAAGCCCGGATTCCACATCAACGAGCCGTAGCCAAATACCCAAAATTCGTCCATATCGCACGCCACATCAAATCAGATTTCGCTCTCACCATTGGAGAACATCATGGCAGCGTCAAGCCAATCCGGCAGCGGCCAATATCGAAGCGGTAAGAAATTCTGGTTGTTGGGCGGTGCCATCCTTGTGGTGATCGCAGTTTATACGGGTGGCTGGTTCTATGCCGCCTCGGCACTGAAACAAACGGTGCTGACCGCGATCGCGCCCCGCGCCAATACAGGCGTGAGCGGCGAGTGCTCCGATATCGAGTTTCGCGGCTTTCCCTTCCGTATCGGGCTCTTCTGCTCGAAGGTGGATGTGGACGACAATGTCAACGGCATCTCCGCGACCTTTGGCGCGCTTCGCTCCGCAGCCCAGGTTTACGCCCCCGGCCATATCGTCTGGGAACTCGACTCGCCGGTCGAAATTCGCACCGCGCAGGGTCTGACCATCAATGCCCAATGGGACAATCTGCAATCGAGCCTCGTCACCAAGGCGCAGGGCATCGACCGCACTTCGACCGTTATCGACGGGCTGAAAAGCGTCGCCATCTCCTCCTTTACCGGCCAGACCGTCAATTTCGATGCTGCCCGCACGGAGATTCATCTCAGGCAGAACGGAGCTGATCTCGACGGCGCGATTTCCGTTGAAAACTCCAACGCCATCGTCAAGGACTGGCCGCAGGTCTTCCCGAAATTTTCCGCTAGCGCCGATCTGACGCTGGCCGGCAAGGCCGGTATGATCGATGGTACTGACACCAAGGGCATTCATGGTTCGCAGGGCGATCTACGCCGCATCGTCGTCGACATCGGCGATGGCAAAGTGATGACCGTCTCCGGCCCCTTCTCCTTCGATGACAACGGCTTTCTCTCCGGCAAGTTCAAGCTCGAGATCGAACAACTTGGCCCTTGGGGCAAAAGCATCAAACAGGCTTTCCCAGAGATGGGCTCGACCGTCGACACGGCAACCAAGCTCCTGAAGGCACTTGCCGGCGGCGGCGACAAGGTCTCCGTCGATCTCGTCGTCGATCGCGGAAACGCAACGGTCAGCGGCTTCATCCCGCTCGGCAAGATCCCGCCGATCTAATCGAGTTTTTTAAGGAAAAAGACCTCAGGCACCGTCTGGATGCCGGGCAGGTCGATCGAACCGGTTTCGGAAAAACCGTTGCGGCGATGCCAGTCCTGCGGGCGGGTCTCGTCGCATTCGCTCGATGTCATCAGCAAATGCGCGCCACTTTCACGCATCTCCCTTTCCCAGGCGAGATAAAGCGCCGTGCCGACACCGGAGCGGCGGTGGCCGTCCATTACCCGGATCATTTCCATGTAGGGAATTCTGCCCCAGAAGCGAGAAAAGCGCAGGAAGCCGACGATTTCACCCTGCTCGCGGGCAACAAGATATTCGCCGAGATCGATACAGCGCGAGACCCAGCCTTCGCCGACATGATCGTCTTCGCGAAGCAGCCATTCCCTATCCGTCAGGCCAGGCTTCGCGATCTCCACCACAGCTATTTCTTTTCCAGCGGATGCGGGCGGCCGAAATCGGGCGCGTCCACATCCTGGCCAGCCTGAACAATCGAGCGGCGGATGGCACGGGTACGGGTGAAGAGCTCAAAAATCTTGTCGCCTTCGCCCCAGCGGATCGCCCGCTGCAGATAGGCGAGGTCTTCCGAGAAACGCGCCAGCATTTCCAGGATCGCATCGCGATTATGCAGGCAGACGTCACGCCACATCGTTGGATCGGATGCGGCAAGACGGGTGAAATCGCGAAAACCGGACGCGGAATATTTGATGACTTCCGATTCCGTCACCGTCTCCAGATCGTCGGCTGTGCCGACAATATTGTAGGCTATGAGATGCGGCAGATGGGAAACAATCGCCAGCACCTTGTCGTGATGCTGCGCATCCATCTCGTCGACCCGGGAGCCGAGCGCTTCCCAGAAGCCGCGAAGCGTCTTCAACGCTACGGGATCGGTTCCTTCGAGTGGCGTCAGGATGCACCAGCGTCCTTCGAACAGGCCGGGGAAACCGGCATCCGGGCCGGATTTTTCCGTACCCGCGATCGGATGGCCGGCAATGAAATGCACATGGTCAGGCATATGCGGCTGCATCTGCGCTATCACGGAAGCCTTGGTGGAACCGACATCGGTGACGATCGCGCCATGCTTCAGGGTACTGGCAATTTCCTTCGCCACGCTTTCGGAGGCGCCGACCGGCACCGACACGATGACCAGATCGGCGTCCTTGACCGCCTCGGCAGAAGAAGTCGTATAGCGGTCGCCAAGCTGCAGCTCTTCGGCCCGCTTCAGCGTCTCGGCGCTGCGCGTGGCGACAACCACTTCCTTGGCCAGGCCCAGGCGCTTGATGTCGTGGGCAAGCGAGGAGCCGATAAGGCCGATGCCGATCAGGGTGATACGATCAAACTGCACAGTCATGCCTTGCGCCCCATGAATTCGCCGAGTGCTTCGATGACACCGCGATTGGCCTCTTCCGGACCGATGCTCATGCGCAGCGAGTTCGGAAAGCCGTAACCGCGCACTGCACGCAGGATATAGCCGCGGCTGGTCAGGAATTCATCAGCATCGACAGCACGTTTTCCATCCACATCGGGGAAATGGATGAGAACGAAATTGGTGACCGAGGGCGTGACCTTGAGGCCAAGAGCTTCAAACGCATTCGTCAGCGTCTCGATCCATAGCTGGTTGAAGGACACCGCCTCTTGTACGAACGACTGATCGCGGATAGCTGCGGCACCCGCCGCGATAGCCGGGGCATTCATGTTGAATGGGCCACGAACCCGGTCCAGGGCATCGATGATTGCGGCCGGCGCGTACATCCAGCCGACACGGAGCGCCGCAAGGCCATAGATCTTCGAGAAGGTGCGGGTCATGACGACATTCGCATTCGAGGAAACGACCTCGATACCGGACTCATAGTCGTTGCGACGGACATATTCCGCATAAGCCGCATCGAGCACAAGCATGACATGTTTCGGCAGGGCGGCCTGCAGGCGGCGGATCTCGCTGACCGGAACATAGGTGCCGGTCGGATTGCCGGGATTGGCGATGAAGACCATCTTCGTCCTCTCGGTCACAGCGGCAAGGATCGCATCCACATCGACGGTATGGTCCTTTTCCCTGACCACAACAGGCGTCGCTCCCGCCGCCATGGTCTGGATCTTGTAGATGGCGAAACCGTGTTCGGTGACGATGCTTTCGTCGCCTGGCGCGAGATAAACGTGGCAGAGCAGAGCAAGCAGCTCGTCCGAGCCGTTGCCGCACAGGATATTTGCCGGGTTGAGCCCGTGCACGGCAGCAATCGCGTCACGCAGCTCACGCGCCTGCCCATCCGGATAGCGCTCGAGATTATCGGCGGCGCGCTTGAATGCCTCGATCGCCTTGGGGCTGGCGCCGAGCGGCGTCTCGTTGGAAGAGAGCTTGTAGACGCGTGCGACACCCGGCGCATGTTCCTTGCCCGGCACATAGGCTGCGATTTCAAGAATACCGGGACGCGGAACGGGCTTGCTCATCTCAACGCTCATGATCGACCTTGGAAATTGCCGGAAAGCCGGCGAAAGACCTGAGTGCAATTAAAGCGGAATGGCGATCTTGTCGAGTGCGACGATGCCTTAGCGGCTGCGCGTGGTGGGCACGCCATGCGGCGCGAGAACCGGTACGAAAACACGGCGTGATGCGCGTGCAGCAACCGGTAGGCCCTGATAGAGACGCTTCTGCGCTTCGACGATGATGACGCCCGAAAAGGCAGGCCAGAGCGTGCGGCCGATCCGCTCGAAACCGCGACGCAGGCGCAGCACGGCGCGCAGTTTCGACGGCGGGAAGAACAGCGCCTCGGCTGTGGCGCCCGGCGTGAAATTGGTCTCGCGCAACAGATGCGTCAGCTGGCCACGCGAATAGGGCCGGCCGGAGCCGAAGGGCGTATGCTCCATGCGCGCCCAGACCCCACGACGGTTCGGCACGACGATGACGAGGCGGCCGCCCGGCGCCAGCACCCGCCACAATTCCTTCAGAGTTTCGCGCGGACTTTCGGCATATTCCAGCGAATGCACCATCAGCACCCGATCGACAGAGGAATCCGGCAGCGGCAATTCCTCGTCAAAAATCAGTGCCGTAGAAGACAGCGAGCCGACCGGCCAGTTTACTGCGCCCTGGCCCGCCGGCATGAAGGCGAAGGTGCGTTCGGTATCGGCCTGGAATCGGTCGAGGAAGGGCACGGCGTAACCGATACCGACAAGCCGCTCCTGCGGCAGGCGCACCCAGAGAGACGACAGCGCCATGGCAATCGACTGCTCGGCCATGCGTCCAAGCTCGGAATGATAGAATTGGCGAAGATCGACGATATCGGCGTGCATTCTGTCAAATGTTATCAGCGACCGGTTGGACTTCAAGGCCGGAACCTCTACATTCCCGCACAGTTCGAGGGATAAGGGATTATTTGAACGATGAAACCTTTGGAATTAGAAGTTTTTCTCTGCCGCAGCGACAATTTCGGCGTTCTCGTCCATGACCCGGAAACCGGTCACACCGCGACGATCGATGCGCCCGATGCGGCAGCCGTGGAAGCCGCTGCCGTGCGCCGTGGCTGGAACATTACCCACATCTTCACCACCCATCACCATATCGATCACGTGGAAGGCAATCTGGCATTGAAGGAGCAGTACGGCTGCGAGATCATCGGCCCGGTCAACGAGGCGGTGGCGATCCCCGGCCTCGACAAGACGATGGGCGATGGCGACAGCTTCCTCTTCGGCGATCACACGGTCAACGTCATCGAAACGCCCGGCCACACCGCAGGCCATATCTGCTACCATTTTGCGGACGACAAGCTGCTCTTTGCCGCGGACACGCTATTTGCGCTCGGCTGCGGCCGCCTGTTCGAACGTCCGGCCGCCGATATGTGGCACTCGCTGCAGAAGCTCGCCGTTTTGCCGGACGAGACCGCCGTCTATTTCGGTCACGAATATACGCTCTCCAACGCCCGCTTCGCCGTCACCATCGATCCCGGTAATGAGCGCCTGAAGAGCCGCGCGGCCGAAATCGAAGCTCTGCGCGCTGAGGGCAAATTCACCATCCCGACGACGCTGGGACTGGAAAAGGAAACCAACCCCTTCCTACGCGCCGCAGATCCCGCCATCCGCCGCAACCTCCTGATGGAAGGCAAGACCAATGAAGAGGTCTTCGCCGAGATCCGTAAGCGCAAGGACAATTTCTAGGGCATGGCCGGCAGGAACCTGTCACCCGAGGAGATCGTTCGCGAACTCGGCATGCAGCCGCATCCGGAAGGCGGCTGGTATGTGCAGACGTTTCGTGACGAGAATGGCGGCGAACGCGGCCATTCGACGGCGATCTACTACCTGCTGACCGAAGGGCAGCGCTCGCACTGGCACCGCGTCCATGACGCCGCTGAGGTCTGGCATTATTATGCCGGCGCGCCACTGGCGCTGCATCGCTCCAAGGATGGCAGCAGCAGCGAGACGCTGAAACTCGGCACTGATATCGCCGGCGGTGAACGGCCTCAGGCCGTCATTCCAGCCAATTGGTGGCAATCGGCTGAGACGCTCGGCGATTATACGCTGGTCGGCTGCACGGTGGCACCCGGCTTCGAATTCTCAAAATTCGAGATGGCACCGCCTGACTGGAAACCCGGCTCTTAAATTTGCTCCGCCGCCGGCTGCATCTGAGGCTTGCGGCGGAACATCTCCTGTGCGGCGAGCACTGCACCGCCGGTGATCAGCAGGCAGGCCAGCGCAATGCGCCAGCTCGGCTCGGCAATACCGAAGATCGTCAGGATCAGCGTTGAAAGCAGCGGAGCGGCATAACTTGCCGCGCCGAGAATCTGGATATCGCCGTTCTTGACGCCGTGATCCCAGGCATAGAAGGCCGCCCCGACAGGAAAGAGGCCGAGGCCGACAACGGCAAGCCACTCAAAGCCGGTTTCCGGCCAGACAGTCTCCTCCAGCCCCAGATGGCAAAGCAGAGAAAGAACCGAGGTTGCGAGGCAAAAACCCGTGACGACATCGGTCGAAACAGCATCGAAGCGCCGCGTCAGCAGCGAATAGCCCGACCCTGTGAAGGCGCAGAGAAAGGCCGCCCCATAACCGACGGCATAGGCACCGTCGAAATCGATCCCATTGCGCCCGACGATCAGGAACGTGCCGCAAAGACCCGCCAGAGCACCGACGATATGATACCACCGCAGCCTCTCACCCGGCAGCAGGGCGGAGCCCACGACGATCAGCAGCGGCCAGAGATAGGCAATCAGCCCTGCCTCGACGGCAGGTGCATTCCTGAGCGCCGTGAAATAGAGGAAATGATAGCCGAACAGGCCGGCAATGCCTGTTATCCAGACCTTTGCAGGCTGCTTCAGGAGCGCGATCCGTGACGGGTTGAGAACAAGCACGACTATGCCGGGAATGCTGCCGATCGCAAAGCAGATGGCCGAGAGCTGGAAAGGAGTCATCTTTCCCGACGCTGCCGTAAAGAGCGCCAGGAACGACCACATGAGAATGGCCGTAAAACCGATCAAAGTTGCCCGAAGCTTCACCTGTCCCCCTCGCGGAGACGTCTTGAAGTCTCCGTCAGCTGTTCACGCTGCTATATTTCACAGCCGTGATCGTCACCGTTCCGTATTCCGTGGGAATACGGACATAGACGGGTGCATATACATTCGCTGCTTGAGCCTTGGCAAACCAGATTTCCATGCGGTTGCTCTTGCTCAGATAGTCGAGATCCTTGCGGCCCTTCTTGTAGCCGGAGCGCGGAATGAAGCGCACGCCGCAGACGGTTGCCTTGCCTTTGAACCCATCGGTCGAGAAATCCTCGTCGCCTTTCGGCGAGAGCACGAGATCCATGCGCGTCTCGCCGTCGAAGATCGGCAGCTTCTGAGCACAGACATCGGTATCGCCGGTAAAGATCAGGCCCGAGATCGGATCGAGCACCGAGCGCATGTCGCCCTGCGTCACCGGGATCCAGTTCTTTGGCCGGCGCGGCTCGGGCGTCGTGGTCGCCGAAACGATATTGCCGTTGCGATAGCTGACCTCGTAGGTCCGCACTTTCTTGCCCGTCTTGTAATAGAGAACGTATTTCGCCGCCTGCAGCCGGTCGTCCCGCACCACGCCTGAAACACTGGTCTTGGCAAGAATATCGGTGACGAGATCCGCAAGACCCGCCGATTTGATATCGCCGTCGATATTATAGCTGTGATCGTCCTCGATCTTGGTCAGGAAGGCCGCCCGCGCGATCGTCAGACCGGCAAGGGTCACCTTGTATTCGGTGCGATGCTGTATTTCGCTCGCCCCGGCAGGCAACGCCAGGAGCACCGCAAATGCCGAAACTAAAATCCGTCTGCCAAGATGAGCCATGGTGAGAGCCTTGTCTTGCCGGGCTGCGTACGCCCTTGCACTGAGGTCTATACTCCTGCCGCACCGCGAAGAAAACAGCAGCTTTTTGACAGAATTGCGGGAAACGCCAAGGTTTGGCTTGACGGGCGCGGCCTGCCTGACTATAGAACCGCAACTTTCCAATCATGGCCTGATGGATTGCGCAGCTGGTTGTTACCGGATTGTCATTCAATGGCCCGAGAAAAACAAGAATAGGTGTTCCATGTCTCGCGTGTGCGAATTGACCGGCAAGGCCGTCCTGACTGGTAACAATGTCAGCCATGCCAACAACAAGACCAAGCGTCGGTTCCTTCCGAACCTGTGCCAGGTTACGCTGATCTCCGACGCGCTCGGCCAGCGTTACCGCCTTCGCGTTTCGGCTGCTGCTCTTCGTTCTGTCGAGCATCGTGGCGGCCTCGATGCCTTCCTGCTGAAGGCAAACGAAGGCGAACTGTCGATGCGCGCGCGCCTGCTGCGCCGCCAGATCGTCAAGAAGACCGCTGAAGCTGCTGTTGCAGTTGCTGCTTAAGCTTCGGCCTTCGTCTTTCTAAAGCTTTAAAAGGCTTGCACGGATAATATCCGGACAAGCCTTTTGCTTTACCGGCCGGGAGCAATTCCAGGAAAACTGCGTAGCGGTTTTCCGTCGCGAATCGCGTGATATCCCGACCCAAATTTCACTCTAACTGGTGGCATCACCCAGGATAAAAAAATGCTGACGACACGCCATACCCTTATCTATGTCGCCCTGATGACGCTCGTCGTCGTCGCCTCCAACTTCCTCGTTCAGTTTCCGCTGAACGCGACGATTGCCGGCATCAATCTTGCCGACATTCTGACCTGGGGCGCCTTCTCCTATCCGATCGCCTTCCTGATCACCGACCTGACGAACCGCCAGTTCGGCCCGCAGGCGGCCCGCAAGGTGGTTTTCGCCGGCTTTGTCGTCGGTGTCGCACTGTCCTTCTTCACCTCGGCTCCGCGCATCGCGATCGCCTCCGGCTCGGCCTATCTCGCCGGCCAGCTTCTCGATATCGCCGTCTTCAACCGCCTTCGCCGTCAGGCCTGGTGGCGCGCGCCGCTCGTCGGTTCGCTGATCGGCTCGGCGCTCGATACGGTGATGTTCTTCTCGCTGTCCTTCGCGGCCTTCTTTGTTTTCCTCGGCCCCAACGAGCCTTTTGCATTGGAAAGTGCGCCCATCTTCGGCGTTCTCTCCACGGAAGCGCCACGCTGGATCTCTTGGGCGCTTGGCGATTTCTCGGTAAAGATGCTGGTCGGACTGGTGATGCTCCTGCCCTACGGCGCACTTATGAACGTGCTGCGTCCCATGCAGTCGGCCCCTGCCCGCTAAGCGCTACCCCGCGATATCGGATGCAATGAATGACGGAGGCCCAGGCTTCGAGCCGCGGGCCTCGTCCCACTATCGCCAACTCACCGCCTGCCCCCGGTGACGACGGCTTCTGGTCGAGCGATCCAGGAAAGCGCTCCGGCCATGAGTGATGGATGGGCTGGCTGCAGATGGTTCTGTAGCCAGCCTGCCAACAGAAGTCTCCTCCTCAGACCATTCACCTCCCCGGCTGCGATCTTTTTGCGGCGATAGCGGGATGGAACAGCACCTCTGCCACGAGATCGTTCAACGCCCGCGATGAATCCAGCTGCAGTACCGGCCTCGTGACCGTCTTCAGCCATTCCTCATGCCCGGCGAGACTACGACGGTCGAGCCCGGCGGTGTCGTAGCTCTCCGCCCACTCCATGAAGGCGCGGCTCTGCACCGCCATGTCGCCACCGGGTCCGATCCGCTCGCCGTAACGGGCCTTCTCACGCTCGCGGATGCGCTCCATACGCATGGCGGGATCGATCCGCAGGAACACGATCAAATCGTAAAGCGGCTCGAATTCAGCACCCCATTTCTGAGCGGAACCGGAAAGAACCCAGTCGGCATCGGCAAGCGCCTCGCCTTTCAGCATCTCGATGCGCGCACTAACCTCGCGCTGCGTCGTGAACGGCGGATCAGTCGGCATCCAGAAGAAGTGGTCGGTATCCAGATGACGGATACCGAGCGCTTCTGCCAGCGCCTGCCCGAGCGTCGTCGTGCCGGAGCCTGAAGCTCCCGATATATGGATATGCATGATACACTCTCGCAATGGTTGATGTCAGCGAATGGATGCACCAGATAGTCGAAACTTATGACAGCCGTTCGACGCCTGCTCAATCGATCAGGCGGAATTCCAGCATCAGATTACGTTGCAGGATGGAATGATTATCGTCGGACACCAGGATGATATGTGTCGTGCCGTCGGCCGCGCGGAAGGCGTCGATCCCTTCCATATTGTCGATATTGTAGTTGAAATTACCTTCGACAAGCAGTTCGCCATTCACGATGGCACCGGGCTTGATATCGGCGCCCTTGATGCGGCGGATACGCATACCGATACCCTCGGCCATGTTGAAGCGCCGTTCCAGCAGGAGCAGATCGCCGCCGGGCAGAAAGGTGCCATCGGTGGGATCAAAACTGCCGTCGTTCTCGACCGCGAACTGCCCTTTCAAATGTCCGTCCAGAATGGCGGCGAGGCGATTTCCATCTTCGTCGACGCTGCGCTCGGCCACGATGACAGGCGCACCCTTCAGCGGGCTTGAAGCCGGGGCAACAGCGACGGTTTCCAGCCCCCGGTTTGCCCGCATCTCATCGCGGGGGATCAGAATACCGATCGTCGATATTGCGCGGGAATCGAGAAATCCGGGGTCCGGATAGGCATCGACGCGATGATTCTGCTCGAAGGAAACGAGAATCCGATCGCCGTCGAGCGCCAGCCCCTCGGCATCCATATGCCCCTTGCCTTCATAGGCACGGCCGACCCGATCCCGCATAGCCGTGATCTCGACATCGGAAAGGCCGGACAGCCGGCCCTTGGCATCGCGCTCGATACTGCCCGTCAGCCAGTGCCCTGTATCGAGCACGCCGACGAAACTCTTGCCGTCAGGGCGCATGCGGATGGAAGACAGCGAGCCGAACAGCGAATTGCTCGACACCATCTCCAGCCCACCCAAAAATTCGAGCGGGCCGAAGCGAGTCTCGTCGCGGCCGATGTGAAAATCCGAAATCTGCCGGCTGATGACCTTCGCAGGCTCGCCAGCATAAGCACCCGAAAATCCTGTCGCGAGGCCGAGGACAACCAGAGCCGCGCGGAACAGGTTTTCAAACGCCATGCAGATCGTTTCTCCTAAAGATCGTGTCAGCCTGCGCGGCGCAGGCGACCGCCGCGCGGCTGTGCTGCGTGATCCTCGAACAATTCGGCAAGCTGCTCGGTCATGGCGCCTGCAAGCTCGTCGGCGTCCACGATCGTCACGGCGCGCCGATAGTAGCGGGTCACATCGTGGCCGATACCGATGGCAAGAAGTTCGACCGGGGAACGTGTCTCGATCTGTTCGATGACGGCACGCAGATGCCGCTCCAGGTAGTTGCCAGGGTTGACCGACAGCGTGGAATCGTCGACCGGCGCACCATCCGAGATCATCATCAGGATACGGCGCTGCTCGCGGCGGGCCAGCAGGCGGTTGTGAGCCCAGATCAGCGCCTCGCCGTCGATGTTTTCCTTGAGCAGGCCCTCGCGCATCATCAGGCCGAGATTTGGCCGCACACGACGCCAAGGGGCATCCGCTGATTTGTAGATGATATGGCGCAGGTCGTTGAGACGGCCCGGCGTCTGCGGTTTGCCATTGGCCAGCCAGCTTTCGCGTGCCTGCCCGCCCTTCCAGGCCTTGGTCGTGAAGCCGAGAATCTCGACCTTGACGCCGCAGCGCTCCAGCGTGCGTGCCAGAATATCGGCGCAGGTGGCGGCAACCGTGATAGGCCGGCCTCGCATGGAACCGGAATTGTCGATCAGAAGCGTCACAACGGTATCGCGGAACTGCGTGTCGCGCTCCATCTTGAAGGAGAGCGCCTGCGTCGGATCGATGATGATGCGCTGCAAGCGGGCCGAGTCCAGATACCCTTCCTCGAGATCGAAATCCCAGGAACGGTTCTGCTGTGCCATCAGCTTGCGCTGCAGGCGGTTCGCAAGCCGCCCGACGGCGCCCTGAAGATGGGCCAGCTGCTTGTCGAGGAAGGCGCGCAGGCGCTCCAGTTCGGCGGCATCGCACAGCTCCTCGGCCTTGATGATTTCGTCGAACTCTTCCGTATAGACGTGGTAATCGACCTTTTCGTTGAAATCGGCAAAGGGCGTGTTCGGACGGCGGGTTTCGCCCGGCGTCTCGGAATCGTCCTCGCCTTCTTCCATCATGTCGTCGTCGGAAATTTCGGCGCCTTCGGTCTCGCCGTCCTCCATCTGCTCGTCCGAGACTTCGCTATCCTCGACGGGTGCTGCATCGCTACCGGCATCCTCGTCGATTTCGTCCTCATTCTGCTCTTCGCCGCTCGGCTGATCGTCGTCGCTGGACTGATCGTCAGCATCAGGATCGCTGTCATCGTCGCCATATTCCTCCGCCATTTCCATGGCCGAGAGCATGTTGCGAATGACCTTCGAGAAAGCCTGCTGGTCGTTGATGACGCTGGAGAGATTATTGAGCTCGCTGCCAGCCTTCTCCTCGATGAAGGAACGCCAGAGATCGAGTACCTTGCCGGCAGAAGCCGGCGGCTTCTGGCCGGTCAGCTTTTCGCGCACCATCATGGCGACAGCTTCGCCGATCGGCGCATCTTCCTGCCGTTCGATACCGGTGAAATTCGCCTTGGCGTATTTCTCCTCCGTCATCGAACGCAGGTTTGTGGCCATGCCCTCCATGCGCAGCGAACCGATCGATTCGACGCGCGCCTGCTCGACGGCGTCGAAGATGATCCGCGCGTCGGAGCCCTGCGGCGCCATGGTCGAATGCACCTTCTCGTCGTGACAGGCGATACGCAGCGCCATGGAATCCCCAAGGCCGCGCGTCACCGCCAGCTCATGTGCTGTCGGACGCTTGGAAAGCTCCGGCAGGCGGATGCGTTCGCCCGTCATGCCGGGGCGTTCATTGGCGAAAGCCACCTCGACCTGATCATCACCGGCGATTGCGCGTACGCAACCGGTTATCGCACGCCGCAACGGCTCGACATCGACAGGCGCGCCGGGCTTTGCTTTCGAATTGTCACCACGAGATGCCATGATCGACTGGCCTTATGCCCCCAGCACGATGTTGGCAGCGCTTTCCTTCAGCTCCACGCCAAAGGCGCGCTGATAGTGCTCGGCCACCAGCGGACGCTCAAGCTCGTCGCACTTGTTGAGGAAGGTCACTCGGAAGGCGAAGGCGAGATCACCGAAGATCTCGGCATTCTCGGCCCAGGTGATGACCGTACGCGGGCTCATGACGGTCGAGAGGTCGCCGTTCATGAAGGAAGCGCGCGTGAGATCGGCAACGCGGACCATCTTGGAAACCGTATCACGGCCTTCCTTGTCCTTGCCGAAGCTCTTCACCTTGGCGGCGATGATGTTCACTTCATGGTCGTGCGGCAGATAGTTCAGCGTCGAGACGATCGACCAGCGGTCCATCTGCGCCTGGTTGATCTGCTGCGTGCCGTGATAGAGGCCCGTAGTATCGCCGAGACCGATCGTGTTGGCGGTCGCAAACAGGCGGAAGGCGGGGTGAGGACGGATGACGCGGCTCTGGTCGAGCAGCGTCAGGCGGCCGGAAGATTCCAGCACGCGCTGAATAACGAACATCACGTCCGGGCGACCGGCATCATATTCGTCGAAGACGAGCGCGACATTGTGCTGGTAGGCCCAGGGCAGGATACCGTCCTTGAATTCGGTGACCTGCAGCCCGTCCTTGACGACGATCGCATCCTTGCCGACGAGATCGATACGGCTGACATGGCTGTCGAGATTGATACGCACGCAGGGCCAGTTCAGGCGAGCGGCGACCTGCTCGATATGCGAAGACTTGCCCGTGCCGTGGTAGCCGGAGATCATCACGCGTCGGTTATGGGCGAAGCCGGCGAGGATCGCGAGCGTCGTCTCGCGGTCGAAGAGATAGTCGGGATCGAGATCCGGAACATAGGCGTCGCCCTTGCTGTAGGCGGGAACGCGGATATCGGAATCGATACCGAAGACCTCCCGGACCGAAACGGTGGTGTCGGGCAGTTCGGAAATATCAAGGTCAATCTTGCTCATCATGTCTCCAAGGCGGGTGACGGCCACCCGGCCACACTATCTCAGCCATTGCGTAACCATGGTGCCGCAGTCTTGGTTCCGCGTTCTCCAGGGTCGGAACGTCGGCGATACTTCTCCGGGACTGAAACGAAACCTCGGCGGGAAAATGACCGCTGGCGAGCATTCTTGAATAAAGTCCCGGACAAGAAACGCCACGTCCGGAAGGTTGGCCGGGGCGGTGTCAGGGAAACACGAAAAACCATGCCGCGATTACCTGCGGCCTCAGCCGGTTTGGGACCATACCCGATTGCGCCTCAAGAGCAAGGACGCCAATCAACAAAAACCGTTCTGCTTCAATAATTGATAGGCCTGAATGACGGCGCGGAAACGCTCTTCCGAGCCGCGGTCGCCGCCATTGGCATCAGGGTGATGCTTCTTGACCAGTTCCTTGTACTTGCTCTTGATCTCCGCGGACGTGGCGTTCGCCGCGAGCCCCATCGTGTCGAAGGCCTTGGCTTCGAGCGATTTCAGCTTGCGGGCCTGCGGAAACCGCGGACCACTGCCCTTGCCGCCGTTTTCCTTCACGAAGCCGAAAGGATCACGCACCCGCGTGTAGGCGCCGGAGCGAACGTCCGAATGCAAGGGGCTGTCCTTGGCGTCCTTGTTGACGCCGACCGTCCAGGTGGGGCGATGACCGGTGATCGCCTCCTTCTGATAGCGCGCGATCTCGCCGTCCGAGAGGCCGGAAAAATAATTGTAGCCCTTGTTGTATTCCTTGACGTGCTCAAAACAGAACAAAAAGAATTGTCCCTCCGCATTGCGTCCTACGGGAGCACGATGCGCGCCTTTTTTGTCGCAGCCGTCCCACTGGCAGGTCGGAGGCGCCTGTTCGGCCTCCTGCTCCCGCTTGCGGCGTGTTCGGATACGATCGAAATATTTGGAATCGAGTCTCATAGCGGCGCTAATTATGGGGCTGCAGACGAGCGACAACAAGAATTGACAAACGGGAATGTTGCTGGCTTGGTGGGAACCTTTTTCGCGAACGCAAAAGACGCCACGATGACACTCCAGACCAGTATCGAAGAGAAGCTCAAGGCAGCCTTTGCGCCCGAACGCCTTTCCGTCATCAACGAGAGCCATCTGCACGCCGGCCACCAGCCTGACATGACGGGGACCGGCGAAACCCACATGCGCGTCCGCATCGTTTCCGAGAAATTCTCCGGCATGTCGCGGCTGCAGCGTCACCGGGCCATCACCGACCTGCTGAAGCCTGAACTCGATGCCGGACTGCACGCACTGGCCGTTGAGCCTGCCGCACCCGGCGAGCCCACCCGCTGGTAAAGTTTAGCGGATGATCAACGCCGTGGCGTAAAGCCCGAAGCCGAAGACGGTATGGGCGAGCAGGCCCAAGACACGGGCCTTCGTTGGATTGAGCGTCTTCGAGGCCGCCCAGCCAGCACCCATTCCCGGCTGCATCAGGAACCAGCCCGCACCGACGGTGACGATGCCGAGTATCCAGGCCGGCAGGAAGGTGGGAGCTGCAAACCAGGCCGGGCCGACGAAAACTGCGAGCAGGATGCCATAGAGGATGCCGACAGCGTAATGGCCGATCCAGCCGAGTGCGAGTTCGCCGGAATAGGGCTCGGCATCGCCGATAGCCTCGTGGAACACCTTCCCCCTGCCCAGATGCCAGAACCAGCGGCCGGCCGGCGCCCAGTTCGGCGATGATGTGACGCCGAGCTTTGCGAGCAGGATCGCCCAGATATCCATGAGGATGGTTGCCCCGATGCCGATGACGACGGATCGCCAGATGATGTCGAACATGTCAGATCCTGTAGGATGAGCCGGCGCGCGGAAATGCCGTCGGCAGTGGAAATCGTGGGGCTCAGGCGGGTTTCGTTTCGTCTTCCTCGGCTGGACGGATGCGCAGCTTGGTAATGCGGTTCTTCTCCCGCTTCATGACGACGAAGCGCTTGCCGTGGAAGGTGAAGGCCTGCCGCTCTTCGGGAATGGTCATCGATTCATGGATGACGAGACCGGCTATCGTCGTCGCCTCCTCGTCCGGCAGGCTCCAGTCGAGCGCACGATTGAGGTCACGGATCGACACGCCGCCGTCGACAACGATGGAGCCATCGGCTTCCTGGCGCACGCCCTGCATGTCGATGTCGTGCTCGTCGGAAATATCGCCGACGATCTCTTCGAGAATATCCTCGAGCGTGACGATGCCCTGCACCTCGCCATACTCGTCGACGACGACAGCGAAATGCTGCTTGCGGCGCAGGAAAGCATTGAGCTGGTCTTCGAGATTGGTGCTGTCAGGCACGAACCAAGGCTTCTGGGCGATCTTCACGATATCGAGCTGCTGCGGCTCCATATTCGGCTCCGCGAGCGCCCTGAGCAGATCCTTGGCGTGGACGACGCCGATGATATTGTCGATCGTGCCGCGCCAGAGCGGCATGCGCGTATAGGGGCTTTCAAGGATCGTCCGCACCACCGCTTCCGGCGGATCGTCGGCATTGATCGCCCGCATCGCCATGCGGTGGACCATGATGTCGGAAAGCTCGAGCTCGCCGAGATCGAGCACGCCGCCGAGCCGGTCGCGATCGGCCTTGACGACCGAACCCTCGCGATGCAGCAGATCGACGGCGCCGCGCAACTCCTCATGGGCTGACAGCATCGAGACTTCGCGCGACAAGTTGATGCCGAAAAGCCCGAGGATCCGGCGCACGATCGCATTGACGAAAGAAGAGAGCGGACCAACGACGGCGACGAAAAGCCGTGTCGGTATCGCAACAGTGAGCGCAAAACGCTCTGGCGTCGAGATCGCCCAGCTCTTCGGCAGGACTTCGGCAAAGATGACGAGGATGATGGTCATCGCAAGCGTTGCCAGCGCCACGCCCGAACTGCCGAAGATCCCCAGGAATACGCTGGTCGCCAGCGACGAGGAGAGAATATTGGCGAGATTGTTGCCGATCAGCAGGGCGCCGATCAGCCGGTCGCGGCGCTCGATGAGAATACGCACAAGACCGGCGCGCTCGTCGCCATTGGCTTCGAGCGTATGAATCCGGCTTCTTGAAACCGCAGTCAGCGCGGTTTCCGACCCCGAAAAGAAGGCAGACATCAACACCAGGGCCACGATCGAAACGATCTCCGGCCAATAGACCGATAAAAATGCCAGGGTGCCTTCGACTGTCATCAGGGATGCTTTTCCTTGAGGAAGCTGATCACTTCGGAAGCCGGCACGTCATCGGCGACGAAGGACTGGCCGATGCCGCGCGTCAGAATGAAGGTGAGCTTGCCGCCCTTGACCTTCTTGTCCTGCGCGATCGCATCCATCAGCACTTCGGCCGGCGGCAGCGTGCCGGGAATTTCCGCCATGCGCGTCGGCAGTCCGACCGTTTTCAGATGCGCCTCCACGCGGCGCGCATCGTCGGGGCTGGCAAGGTTCATGCGCGCCGAAAACTCATGCGCCAGCACCATGCCTATCGAGACACCTTCGCCGTGCACGAGCCGCCTGCTGTCATAGGCGGTTGCCGCTTCCAGCGCATGGCCGAACGTATGGCCGAGATTGAGCAGCGCCCGCTGACCGTTCTCGCGCTCGTCGGCAACCACGACATCCGCCTTTGCCTGGCAACTGACGGCAATTGCCTCGCTGCGGGCCGAGCCGCCGGCAAAGACTGCCTGCCAGTTCTTCTCCAGCCAGGAGAAGAAATCCGGCTTGTCGATCAGTCCATATTTGGCAACCTCGGCATAACCGGCGCGGAATTCGCGCTCGCTCAGCGTATTCAGCACATCCGTATCGGCAAGCACCAGATCCGGCTGATGGAAGACGCCGATGAGGTTCTTGCCGTGACGGCTGTTGATGCCGGTCTTGCCGCCGACGGAAGAATCGACCTGGGCAAGAAGCGAGGTCGGCAACTGCACGAAGCGCACGCCGCGCCTGACGATGCCGGCCGCAAAACCCGAGAGGTCACCGATGACCCCGCCGCCGAGCGCGATCACATAATCGTTGCGCTCGACGCGGGCTTCCAGAACCTTGTCGCAGACGTTGACAAGATGCTCGAAGCTCTTGGTCTTCTCGCCGGCCGGCAGCACGACCGCGGCCGAGACGATGCCGGCGGCATCGAGGCTTGCCTTCAGCGCATCGAGATAAAGCGGCGCCACGTGCTCGTCGGTGATGATGGCCGCCTTGCGACCCTTGATCCGCGAGGCGATCTCGGAACCCGCGCTGGCGATCAGCCCCGGCCCGATCAGGATGTCATAGGCCCGCTCGCCCAGCGGCACATGCACCTTGCGGACGGAGGAAGCGGGGGTGACGGCATTCATATGACTACACTTTCCTTCTGGGTCTCGACCACGGCTTTCAGCACTTCGTCGGCCATGACTTCCTTGCGCACATCGCGCGAAAGCACCGTGAGATCGGCCTCTGCATAAATGGGGTAGCGGGCGTTCATCAGACTTTCGAGCGTCTGCTTCGGGTTTTCAGTCTTCAGCAGCGGGCGCGTATCCCGCTTGTTGACCCGATCCCAGAGCACATCGAGATCGGCTTTCAGCCAGACAGAGAGGCCGCCCTTCTTGATATGCCTGCGGGTGCGATCATTGATGAAGGCGCCGCCGCCCGTCGAGACGACACGCGGGCCGCCCTTCAGCAGCCGCTTCATCACTCGGGATTCGAGCGCCCGGAACTCGTCTTCTCCGTAGGCGGCGAAAAGTTCCGTAATCGTCATGCGCGATACGCGCTCGATCTCAATGTCGCTATCGACGAAGGGAATCCCCAGCTGCTGTGCGACGAGCCGACCAACCGAGGATTTTCCGGCTCCCATGAGGCCGACAAGGATAAGATTGCGTGAACCGAGCGCGGCGCGAGCTCTGTCTTTCAAGCTGTCTGCTACGGAAACTGGGGGCTCACTCATCGGTCCATTCACACTTTGTTTGCAAACGGTATCGACAAATGCGGGTGTAGCGTCAAGTCGCGGGCAAGGGAATCATGGCACCAATGCCGCTTCTTGCACTTGCAAACACGCTTCTTATAACTGAAGCAGAGTCCTAGGGAGTAGCCGGATGCCGACCCTGATCCGTTTCCTGTCCGTCCTGGCGGTCATCGCCGGACTGATCTATGGAGCGATGTGGGCGCTCGCCACCTTCGTCGAGCCGCAGGAACGGGATGTCACGATCCGCATCCCCTCCGAACGGCTGAACCCGCCTTCCACAGGCACGATCAACACCACGAAGAAGTGACGCGATGAAGGATCTCGGCCGCGTCCATGTGGAATCATTTCTTGAAATGATGAGCGCCGAGCGCGGTGCCGCGGTCAATACGCTGCAATCCTACGAACGCGACCTGGATGACCTCCGCTCCTTTCTGCACGGCCGCAGCATTCGCCTGACGGAGGCGGCCTCCACCGATCTCGGCGCTTATCTCGCATCGCTCTCCGATCAAGGCTTCAAGCCCTCTTCGCAGGCTCGCCGGCTGGCCTCCATGCGCCAGTTCTACAAGTTTCTCTATGCCGAGGGCCTGCGCACCGACGACCCGACCGGCATCCTCGACGCGCCGAAAAAGGGCCGGGCGCTGCCGAAGACCATGGGCGTCGATGAGGTGACCAAGCTTCTCACCCAGGCGGAAACCGAAGCCGCCGACCCTGCCCCCGGCCAACTTCACCGTCTGCGCATGCTGGCCCTGCTGGAACTGCTTTATGCCACCGGCATGCGTGTGAGCGAACTCGTGTCGCTTCCCGCCCGCGTCCTGGGTCAGGAGGGCCGCTTCCTCATGATCCGTGGTAAGGGCAACAAGGAGCGATTGGTGCCGCTCTCGCAATCCTCCGTTGCTGCACTGAAATCCTATGGCCGCATGCTGGCGGTGGAGAATACCGCGTCGAAGGAGCCGCAGGACAGCCCCTGGCTCTTCCCCGCCGCCTCGAAGGAAGGCTACCTGCCACGCCAGGTCTTTGCCCGCGACCTGAAAAATCTGGCGATCCGCGCCGGGCTCACACCATCGATGATTTCGCCGCACGTCATGCGGCACGCCTTCGCGAGCCATCTTCTCGCCAATGGCGCAGACCTGCGCGTGGTGCAGGAACTCCTCGGCCATTCGGACATTTCAACGACACAAATCTACACGCATGTTCTGGAAGAACGCCTCCAGCAGCTCGTCCATACGCACCACCCCCTTGCAAAACAGGCGAAAAAGCACGAATAGGACCGGCGACAAGGGGCGGAACCAGGAAACGGCCCCGCGCACAAGGAACGGAAACGCACCTCATGCACAACTATCTCGACTTCGAAAAGCCGATCTCCGACCTCGAAGGCAAGATCATCGAGCTTAAGAAGCTGGCGACGGAAGACGAAAGCATCGACACCTCCGACGAAATCGGCAGGCTCGAAGTCCGCGTGCGCGAGGCGATCGTCGAGATCTATTCGAAACTCAACGCCTGGCAGAAGACGCAGGTCGCGCGCCATCCGCAGCGCCCGCATTTCGTCGATTACGCCAAGACGCTCTTCCAAGAATTCACGCCGCTCGCCGGCGACCGCAAGTTTTCCGAGGACGCCGCCATCCAGGCCGGCCTCGCCCGTTTTCGCGGCCAGCCGGTCGCCGTCATTGGCCAGGAAAAGGGCAATGACACCAAGAGCCGCCTGAAGCACAATTTTGGCAGCGCTCGTCCGGAAGGCTACCGCAAGGCGATCCGCATCCTGGAAATGGCAGATCGTTTCCAGCTACCGGTCATCACGCTCGTCGATACGGCAGGCGCCTATCCGGGCGTTGGCGCAGAAGAACGCGGCCAGGCCGAAGCCATCGCCCGCTCGACGGAAATGTGCCTTGGCGTGAAAGTGCCGTTGATTTCGATCGTGATCGGCGAAGGCGGCTCTGGCGGCGCGATTGCGATCGCCACCGGCAACCGCGTCTACATGCTCGAACATTCGATCTACAGCGTCATCTCGCCGGAAGGTGCCGCATCGATCCTCTGGCGCGATTCCACCCGCGCCAAGGAAGCAGCGACCAACATGAAGATCACGGCCGAAGACCTCAAAGGCCTCGGCGTCATCGACGGCATCATCCCCGAGCCGCTCGGCGGCGCCCACCGCGATCCCGATAGCGTCATCGCCGCGACCGGTGACGTAATCGCCAACGCGCTTGCTGAAATGGGCTCCCGTTCCGGCGAACAGCTGCGCAACGATCGCCGCCAGAAGTTCCTCGCCATGGGCCGCAACCTGTAAAATCCACAGGTCCGGGCGTCCGATTGGGGCCAAATCTTGGCCACAATAATGTTATCTGTAGCATCAACGCTTGCAGGACATCTCCGGACAAGTCATAGGCTGGTAAGGATTTATCAATTATAAGCCGCCTATGATTCCGCGCTATGACCGGTTTCCGTGAGCGGGTTGGGTCGCATTATTGATGGGCTGATTGAATGCGCATACGTCATTTTGCCTATGTTTCGCTCATGGCGCTGGCACTGACCGGCTGCAATGACGCATTGGAATCCGCCCAGGGCATCGACCTTTCGACCGTCAAGAACAAGGTGGAGCAGCCGCTCCCCGCCCATATCCTGGCCGATATGTCGGCCAAGAACATGGACCGCAATTCGCCGATCATGATCCGCATCTTCAAGGAAGAAGGTACGCTGGAGATCTGGAAGGCGAAGACTGACAACCGTTTCGACAAAATCGCCGATTACAAGATCTGCGCCTGGTCCGGCAAGCTCGGCCCGAAGGTGAAGACCGGCGACCGCCAGGCGCCCGAAGGTTTCTACAATCTCAGCCGCGCCAACCTGAACCCGAATTCGAAATATTACCTCGCCATCAATACCGGTTTTCCAAACCGCTACGATGCCGTCAACGGCCGCACCGGCAGCGATCTGATGATCCACGGCGCCTGCTCGTCGTCAGGCTGCTATTCGATGACGGATCAGCAGGTTCTGGAAATCTACGCTTTCGCCCGCGACGCCTTCAAGGGCGGCCAGGACAGCGTGCAGCTACAGGCATTTCCTTTCCGCATGACCGCCGAGAACATGGTCAAGCATCGCCTGGATTCGAACTACGATTTCTGGAAAATGCTGAAGGTCGGCTACGACAATTTCGAAGTCACCAAGCGCCCGCCCGAGGTCAATGTCTGCGAGAAGAAATATGTCTTCAACCAGCAGGCCACCAACGGCGGCAGCTTCAATCCGGCCGGCGCCTGCCCGGCCATGTCGACGCCGCCGGCACTGACGGCAGCGCTGGCCTCCTATGGCAAGACCTACGATGCCGACTACCAGACGGCGCTGAAGAAATATGATGGCCTTGCCTGGTACGACCCGACGGAAGCCGAACGCAAAGCCGTCGTCGCCAAGCAGCGCAAGGGCCGCGAACTCGCCTATGCGCCGACCGGCACGTCGCTCGAAGCCGGCCGCATGGTCAAGGTTGCCGAACTCGAAGACATGATGGCCAATCAGGTCGCAAAGAGCGTTGCCGCAAAGACTGCGGCGACTGCTACGCCGACGACGCAGGCTCAGGCCACGACCGTTGCCGCAGCGCTGCCGGCCAATATTCCGGTGCCGATGCAGAACCCGCTGGCCTATGCCGCCCCGGAAGAACCCGCGCCGCAGGAAACCGCGGACGCCACCAAGAAGCCTTTCTGGAAGTTTTGGGCCAGGAACTGACCGGCTTGGACGCCGTTCTCTACGATCTGCGCGGGCTGAAATGCCCGCTTCCCGTTATCAGAACGCGCAAGAAGCTGACGGCCATGCCGAGCGGCGCGCTGATCCTCGTCGATACGACCGATCCACTCGCCGTCATCGATATCCCGCATTTCTGCAATGAAGACGGCCATGAACTCGTCAGCACGGAAAAGACCGAGCGCGGCCACCGTTTCCTGATCCGTAAGGGCTAAGGCGGCCTCCTTGGCGCGGAGGGTGGCTGCTTCGTAGCGAGCCCCCCATCGGCAGAGCTCCCTCCATAAAATGTAAAGATTTAAGAGGAGGTCGCGCCCCTGTGCATTCACTCGGGCGCGCTGGACTCTCGCTGGAGGCGACGAACCCGCCAATAGAGGGTGGCGGAGGGCGCGGGCACCCTCCGGTTCAAATAATTGATATATCTGTATTTAAACAAACAGAGGGTAGCGGAAAGGGCAAATTGGTCAAACCTACCGAAAGCCATTTATGCCGGTATAAATACGGGGAGTATGCACGATGCCGGCGGAGGGTCTTGGAAAGACTTCCGCCGCCACCTCTGCATCTCCAAGACCCAATCGCGGGGTTCTTGATGATCCCAAAGTGCGTCGTGATCTTTCAGATTCGCATACCAGGAATGGCGAGCGGATTGTCGCTGAGCGCGGCACGATCCGGCGTATCGATCCGCGGTTTGCCGAGAAAGGCATCGAAGAGGTTCTTCACGAAAGCCTCAGACAAATCCTTGGTGATCAGCACCATGCGGGTGCGTCGGTCATCGGGGTTCGGCCAGGCTGCTAGCCGCACCGGCGGATGGAAAATGCTCTGGACGCCATGCAGCACCAGCGGCCGCTCGGGCCGATCCGACGTAGCGATGATCGCCTTCATGCGCAGGAGCTTTTCGCCATGCGCCGAGCGCAAGAGATCGATGAACATTTCGAGCGCCATCGGATCAATCGCCTTCTCCTCGATGATCGAGAATGAACGGATCGACGCATCGTGACGGTTGACGTCGTGGGGATCCTGATGCTCGTGCCCATGGTGGTGATGGTCGTGGCCATGCCCATGATCGTGGTCGTGGTCGTGGTCGTGATGATGGTGATGCGCGTCATGCTCATCCTCATCATGCAGCCAGCGCCCGACATCGGCGATCTTGGTCGCGGGATCATAAAGCCCGTTGACGAGCACGCGCGCCGAGCGGGCCTCTTCGCTATCGGCATCCATAACTATCGCGCGAGGATTGAGGCCGTATAGTCGCGCCATCAATGCACCAGCATCGCCGGCTATGCTCTTTTTTGAGATGACGAGCCGGTCGGCAACCGCCGCCTGCTTGCGCGCCTCTTCGTGATTGTCGAGCGTCTGAAGACCGTTCACGGCATCGACGACGGTCACGACCCCGTCGAGGTCGAAATTCTGCGCGATGATCGGATTGCCCATGATCGCCTGCATGACGGGCGCCGGATCTGCAAGGCCCGTCGTCTCGATGACGACGCGCTTGACCGGCTTCACACGGCCCGTCTGCACCGCATCCATGAGGTTTGCCAGCGTATCGACCAACTCCCCGCGCACCGTACAGCAGAGGCAGCCATCGGAGAGCTCAATGATGGAATCGCCGGAGCTTTCGACCAGCAGATGATCGATGCCGACATCGCCGAACTCGTTGATGATGACGGCTGCATCCTTCATGTCTGGATCTTTGAGGATGCGGTTCAGAAGCGTCGATTTACCGGCGCCGAGAAAGCCGGTCAGGATGGTGACCGGGATCCTGTCGCTAAGCGTGCTCATGGTTTTTCCTTAGAAGGATTTCGGCCGCGGCAGCGGCACCGGCACATTGGCGAGCGCTTCTACCGTATCGCCCCTGGCCGGCTTGTCGGATTTGTCGTTCTGCGCGACCGGCTGCGGATCCTGCCCTGGCATGAGGCCGGCAAACACATATTGCGGGTCATGATCCATCTCATGGATATAGGGCGACTGCACCTTCATGCGGCCGACCTCATCGCGCGTTTCACTGCGCACCTTGGCACCCTTGGCGCTGCAGATATCGGCGGTGATGTCGCTTACCTGATCCTGGCCGGGACCATAGGGCTTCAGCGAGCCGAGCGTATCCGTGGCCGAAAACTGCGTGGTGAAACCTTTCTGCAGCAGGTTTGCCGTGGCATCGGCGCGAGCCGCAAGGCTGTCGGTGCCGAGAACGACGGATACCAGCGTGCGGCCGCTGCGCGTCGCCGAACCGATCTGGTTGAAACCGGACGCACAGATGAAGCCGGTCTTCATGCCGTCTGCACCGGCAAAGCGACCGATCAGCATATTGATATTCGGCACATTCTGCTTGCCGGTGGTGAAGCCCTCGATCGCGAAATAGCCGGCATATTGCGGAAAATCACGGCGCAGTGCCACCGTCAGGATCGCAAGGTCGCGCGCCGTCGTATATTGCCCTTTGCCCGGCAGACCGTTCGGATTGACGAAATGCGAATCCGACATGCCGAGCTTCGCAGCCTCGGCGTTCATGCGCAGAACGAAACCTTCCTGCGTGCCGCCGACCGCTTCGGCCACGGCAACGGCGATGTCATTGGCCGATTTCACCATCAGGATCTTGAGCGCGCTGTCGAGCGTAAATTTCTGGCCCGGCTTGAAGCCCATCTTCGCCGGCGGCTCGGCGGCGGCCCGCTTGCTCATCACGACGGGCGTATCGAGGTTGATCTGGCCAGAGCGGATCGCATCGAACACCGTATAAACGGTCATCAACTTGGTCAGCGAGGCGGGATACCACTTGCGGAAGGCTTCCTCATGTTCCAGCACGCGGCCCGTCTGCACATCCACCAGAATATGCGGATTGGCCTGAGCAAGTGTAGCGGACGAGACAAGAACCGCCGTTGCTGTCGCTGCAAAAGAAAAGGGCCGCAAAGCGGCGAACAAACGATCGTGGCGCGTCGACAAGTGCTCGTCCTTCAGGGAATTATCTCGAAACCTTCCCCTATTTACCCTATATGGCTATGACATGGCAAAGGTCATTGACTAAGTTATTTCCAAGGCATCACGCCCTTGTGATGCTTTCAGACAGGCCCCACGCATTTCATTCACAGGAAGCCAAGAATGCCGATTCTGAATAGAGCCGCCGAACTTCAGGACGAAGTCGCAGAGTGGCGCCGCCACATCCATGCGCGGCCGGAACTTCTTTTCGCCGTCGAGAACACGGCTGCCTTCGTTGCTGAAAAGCTGAAGGAATTCGGCGTCGACGAGATCGTCACCGGCATCGGCCGCACTGGCGTCGTCGGCCTCATCAAGGGCAAGGGCGAAGGCAGCCGCGCGGTCGGCCTGCGCGCCGATATGGACGCCCTGCCGCTGACAGAAATCACCGGCAAGCCCTGGGCTTCGAAGACCCCCGGCAAGATGCACGCCTGCGGCCACGACGGCCACACAGCCATGCTGCTGGGTGCTGCGAAATATCTTGCTGAGACTCGCAATTTCAACGGCAATGTCGCCGTTATCTTCCAGCCCGCCGAAGAAGGCGGCGGCGGTGGCAACCTCATGGTCAAGGACGGCATGATGGAGCGCTTCGGTATCGAAGAGGTCTATGGCATGCACAACCTCCCGGGTCTGCCCGTCGGCCAGTTCGCCACCCGCAAGGGCCCGATCATGGCGGCGACCGACGAGTTCACCGTCATCATCAAGGGCCGCGGCGGCCATGCTGCCCAGCCGCATCGCACGATCGACCCGATCGCCATCGGCGCGCAGATCGTCACCAACCTGCAGCTTATCGCCTCGCGCAGCGTCAATCCCCTGCGCTCCGTCGTCGTCTCCGTCACCAAGTTCAATGCCGGCTTCGCCCATAACGTAATCCCCAACGACGCGACCTTCGCCGGCACGATCCGCACGCTTGATGATGAAGTACGCGACCAGGCCGAAGCGCGCCTGAGCGAAGTCGTGAAAGGCATCTGCGCCGCCCACGGGGCTGAAGCCGATATCAGCTTCCATCGCAATTACCCCATCACCTTCAACCATTCGGATGAGACGGAACACGCCGTTGCGGTCGCGACCGACATTGCCGGCGAAACCAACGTCAATCCGGAATTCGATCCGATGATGGGCGGCGAGGATTTCTCCTACATGCTGAACGCCCGCCCCGGCGCCTTCATCTTCATCGGCAATGGCGACACCGCCGGCCTGCACAACCCCGCCTACGACTTCAACGACGAGGCCATCGCCCACGGCATTTCCTACTGGGTGCGTCTCGCAGAACAGCGCCTCGGCGCCTGAAACGAAACGCCATTAGAGACAATGAAAAGGCTTGGCTTCCCGCCAAGCCTTTTGTATGCATGGCAGCGGAGTGGTCCCGTAGCTCAGCAGGATAGAGCACCAGATTCCTAATCTGGGGGTCACGCGTTCGAATCGCGTCGGGATCACCATTGCCTTCATCGATATCCGGGCCGCCATCGAACGGCATGTTTTGCGCCCGCGCCAAACAGCGCAGTCACAACCCAGCAGCAGATAAAACCGACAGCCGCCCAGACGAGACCGGCAAAGCTGACGGGAACGCCCGGCACGAAGTCGCGCCATGTATTCGCAAGGATACCCTCATCGGCATTACGCATCAGCACGAACGGCTTTGCCACCGGCGCCGCACTGCCGAGATCCGACTGCTGGGTGACGAGCCGTTCGTAGCGCTCCAGCGTACCGCGCATGGAGACACCGCGATCGCGCAGGAAATCGTCGGCTGAACGGGCATAGGCATCCAGCGCCTGCTGGCGATCGAGATGATGGTCGGCGGCCTGTTTCGTGAAGTCGTCGACGATGATCCTGAGTTCGTCGATCGCCCCGCCGATGCGCTGGCGATACTGCTGGGCAAATTCCGGCGCCTGCGAGAAAAGCGCGCCGCCGGCAAGCCCTATGACCAGTGTGACGACCCTTCCAACCGATCCCATGATGATGCCTTCCGCTGTTTCGACATCAGAACGGTTCGCAAGGGGCAAAGGTTGCCGCTGACACAATTGTTAATGCTATGTGATTGAACTGATTGCGCTTCACCGAGTTCATCTCCCCGACGAACTTAGAAAGAGAGGCTTGTCATGAAGAATGTTATCATTGTTTCCGCTTTTGCCGCTGCTTCCATTTTTGCCGGCGCGCTGCCGTCGCAGGCCGCCAGCGTAGTTATTACGACCGACCATGGCGGCCCCGGCTATCATCGTCCCTATTATGGTCACCACCTGCCGCCGCGCCGCGTTTCGCATGATTGCGTCACCCGCACCGAGCGCGTTCATAGCCACGGCCATGTCGTGATCAAGAAGACCCAGGTCTGCCGTTAAAAGCCTGCCGTAAAAACGTCCGGCACATGCAGTAAACCCGGCTGGTTTCCCAGCCGGGTTTACTTTTCTGAGGCATGAGGAACTTCGGTTATTTCTCCGCGTTCTAGCGACAGAACAGGAGTATCCGCCATGCGTATTCGAATGACCTTGCTTGCTATCGGCTGTGTCGTCGTCAGCGGTCTGTTGCTGGCGATCACCCACCAGTCGCAGGCGCCCATCGCCGCACAGAAAACCGATCGTCTCGTCGGCGAAAAGGCCCCTGCCAGCTTCCTGACAGAGCGATTTGCCGGCTGATCAACTGAGCGAGGGCTTGCGCGCGACGACGTGGAAATATTCCTCGTCCGCCAGCGTCTCGCCGCCGAGCGGACGACCCTCGACCGAGAAGAGCAGCGGCTCGCCGGCAAAGCCGCTTTCCGTAAGCTGCGACCGCAACTGGCCGGGCGTGGTGGCATAGACCATGATGCCGAAATCATGGGCGCGGTGAAGCAGGATCGCATGCTCGCCATCACGCTGCTCCAGCGGCGCGAATCGACGTTCGCGTACCAGGCCAACTGCGTGCTTGATCAGCCGGAAACTCAGCTTCACCGGATGGTTGGACCAGATGATCGACGAGCGGGCGCGGTTCTCGCCAAAACCATGCCAATTGCGATTGAAGGTCGAAAAGGCGAAGGTGCCGCCGGCTTTCAACACACGGGAAACCTCACGCATGACGGACCTCCGGCCGTCGGCATCGACTGAATCGATGCCGTTGTAACTGAACACGACGAGATCGAAGGAGCCGCTTTCGAAGGCGGAGAGATCGCGTGCGTCCATATGCTCGAAGCGAAGGCCCGGATAATTGGAGCGGGCAAGCGTCACCATCTCGGGCGTATAATCGATGCCGACATAGTCGCCGGCCTCCTTGGCGAGAAGTGCCGCCGTGCGGCCGCCGCCGACACCGATATCGAGCATGCGACCGCCTTTCGCATTGGCTAGGCCGATGCTCAGCACCATGCGCTCGCCTTCATTGATGAAGCCATTGCTGTTGCGATAGTCGCGCCGGGAGAGCGGATTGCTCCATGTCCGGCGATTGATCACTTCCATCTGATGCATCGAAATACCTGACGTTCCGGGGGCTGTGGACTGGGCCGGAACCTAGGTCAGGGAGCGATGCGGGTAAACTTACGTAACGTTAATCTTCGGTTAATGGTTAACTCGAGACGTTTACTTTTGGGTCACCCGAGCAGGATGCGATTATGAACGGCATGGACGCCTTCGACCGTTCTGGCGACCGCGGTCGCCCGCTCGATTTCGCCAACCGTGCCGACATTGCCGCTTAGAACGATTTCATCGCCTTCTGCTGTAACCTCGACATCAGCGGCGTCGATGCCGCCTGCAATCGCCAGCGCATTGGCAACAGATGCCTCCAGCGTCGCATGATTGGCATATTCCGCTTCCACCTCGGGCATCTGCCCATGAAATGTTGGTTCCTTGAACACCATTGTCTCTTCCTCCGTGATATTGCGGAGGAAACGCAGATAGTGCGCTTTGGTTTCGCCTACCAGTTCAGCTGGTAGTTCACATTGATATTTCCCGTCCGCCCAGTGGACAGCGGATCGGTCACCGAGGCATTAAGCCCGAGATTGGGAAAAAGTGTCTGGCTGACACCTAAGGTGCTGGAGAAATCGCCGTTGACATTGCCGACGCTGCTGCCGGCCGAGATCGATGTGCCCGTCCAAGGGTGAATCAGATTGATTGCCTGCGATGCGGAGACTGTTGCCTGCCGGGCGTCAACGGCATCATAACCCACGCTGACGGAACGGGTGGTTTGCATATCGAGTGTGTCGGAAAGTATCCAGCTTCGCGAGCGGCTGAGCATCAGCGCACCGCTGCCGCGCAGCGTATCCACCTGCAGCGTCACATCCTGCTGTGCCCGGCTCGCCGGCGTGACGCTGACCTTTTCGAGCCTGCCCCAGAGCATGGCCTGACCGGAACCCGGCATCGGTGCGCCGCTCTTGTTAGAGGCAAGCGCCAGATCCGCACCCGCGCTTGTCTCCCATTCCATCGGCAGCCGGAAACCGACAGTCGTCTTGTAGGAACGGTTGGAGACCTTCACAGGCGACCAGATGAACAGATCATCCGCAGATGCCGGATTTGCAAATGGCAGGAGGGCAAAAACAAAGCATGCAGTCTTTATTTGCTTCATACTGTCGATCGTTTTGAACTCGCACACCGACGACTCGCCTGAAGGCGCAGTTCGGACGTGGAAGCGCTCGGCGTCGAACGCAATGAAGGATGGCGCAAAGGCGCAATCCCGGTTTGGTCTTCGATTTTTGTTTGGCCTGCGGCCAGTGGCATAAATTGCCGGTTGCTCGTCAGGCGCCATGGCACCCAGCGGATTTGCCTTTGCGACTATAACTGGCCGCGGCAAATGATGATCCCCGTGAGGACTGTTATGAGGATCACATCACGGGTTGATGATGTAAACCCCTTCGGCGTCGAAATTTGCTGCAGTGCACACTTGCTGCCTCTTTCGATCCCTTGTAGAGCCGAGGGCAAATCTGCAATTTTTTGCGAAATCGACCATGATGACGACGAAAAACACGCCGCGACGCCTCAGTATCTTCGGTTCGACGGGCTCAGTCGGCCAGAATACGCTTGATGTCGTCGATCATCTTGGTGGCCGGGAAAATTTCGAAATTTCCGTCCTGACCGGCAATGGTAATGTGGAATTGCTGGCCCGGCAGGCGAAATCCTCGGGCGCGCGTCTCGCCGTCATCGCCAATGACCAGCACTACGAATCGCTCAAGAGCGAGCTGTCGGGCAGCGGCATCGCCGTGGCTGCCGGCAAATCCGGGCTCATGGAAGCGGCCGATCGCGAGGCGGATTGGGTGATGGCCGCCATCGTCGGCACAGCCGGTCTGGCCCCGACGCTTGCGGCAGCCCGGCGTGGCGCCGATATCGCACTTGCCAACAAGGAATGCCTGGTCGCTGCCGGCGATCTTTTCATCGAGGCCGTAAAAGACGGCGGCGGCAAGTTGCTGCCGGTCGATAGCGAACATAATGCGATCTTCCAGGTGCTGGAGGAAAACCAGCGCCACGCCGTAGAACGCATCATCCTGACAGCTTCGGGCGGCCCCTTCCGCACGTTCACGCGTGAAGAAATGGCCAATGTCACCGTCGAGGCGGCGCGTGCTCATCCGCGCTGGTCGATGGGCCTGAAGATTTCCATCGACAGCGCCTCGCTCTTCAACAAGGCGCTGGAAATGATCGAGGCGAAACACCTCTTCGGCCTGCGCCCCGAACAGGTGGAGGTGATCGTGCATCCGCAGTCGATCATCCATTCCATGGTCGGTTATACGGACGGATCAGTACTGGCGCAGCTCGGCGCCCCTGATATGCGCACCGCGATCGGCTACGCCCTGTCCCACCCGCGCCGTGCCAACCTGCCGATCGAGCGGCTGGATTTCGCCAAGCTCGCGCGTCTGGATTTCGAAGCACCGGATGAGACGCGTTTCCCCGCACTACGGCTTGCGCGGCTGGCGATGACACGCGGCGGCGTGCAGGGTGCGGTGCTGAATGGTGCCAAGGAAGTTGCGCTCGAAGCCTTCATCGAGGGACGCCTGCCCTTCCTGGCCATGGCCGAGATCACCGAAAAGGTCATGGACGATCTGATCGGCCTGCCGGCAGCCGAAACGATGGATGATGTCTTTACCGCCGACAAGGAAGCCCGGCAGCGGGCTGCCGGGCTCATTCAGTAACAGGCTTTTCCTGATAAATCAGCGTCGTGGCTTTACGCCACGTGACGGGCGAGCGCGCAGCGCGACCAGAGCGAATGCAGCGCACCGACCAGATGCTCGATATCGGCATCCGAATGCAGTGGCGTCGGCGTGATGCGCAGGCGCTCGGTCTTCTTCGGCACCGTCGGATAGTTGATCGGCTGCACATAGACGCCGAAATTATCGAGCAGCAGATCCGAAATCCATTTGCACTTGGCGGCATCACCGACCATGACCGGCACGATATGGCTGGGGTTCGGCATGTGCGGAATGCCCTGCTGATCGAGCATCATGCGCAGCTTGCGCACGCGGTCCTGATGACGGGCGCGCTCGAACGGGCTAGCCTTGAGGTGGCGGATCGAGGCGACGACACCGGCAGCGAGCGACGGCGGCAGCGCGGTGGTGAAGATGAAGCCCGAAGCGAAGGAACGGATGAAATCGCAAAGCGCTTCGGAGGCAGCGATATAACCGCCCATGACACCGAATGCCTTGGCGAGCGTGCCCTCGATAACGGTGATCCGGTCCATCAGGCCTTCACGCTCGGCAATGCCGCCGCCGCGCGGGCCATACATGCCGACCGCATGCACTTCATCCAGATAGGTCATCGCGCCATACTTGTCGGCGAGATCGCAGATTTCCTTCATCGGCGCGATATCGCCATCCATCGAATAGACGGATTCGAAAGCGATCAGTTTCGGCGCCTTGGGATCGGCAGCAGCAAGCTTGGCTTCGAGATCGGCTATATCATTGTGCTTCCAGATGACCTTCTCGCACTTGGCGTAGCGAATACCCTCGATCATCGAGGCATGGTTCATCGCGTCGGAGAAGATGATGAGGCCGGGGATCTTCGCGCCGAGCGTGCCGAGTGCCGCCCAGTTGGAAACATAGCCGGATGTGAAGGTAAGCGCGGCTTCCTTGCCGTGCAGGTCTGCGAGCTCCTGCTCAAGCAGAACATGGTAGTGGTTGGTGCCAGAAATATTCCGGGTGCCTCCCGCACCCGCGCCACAGTGATCGATCGCTTCTTTCATCGCCTCGATCACCTTGGGGTGCTGGCCCATGCCGAGATAGTCGTTGGAGCACCAGACGGTTACTTCCTGTTCGCCATTGGCTGTATGGCGGGTCGCCCGCGGAAACTGACCGCGATGGCGCTCCAGATCGGCAAAAACGCGGTAACGGCCTTCAGTGTGAAGCCCGTCCAGCTCGCTTTTGAAAAACGCTTCGAAATCCATCTTATGCTCCAGTTCGTACGGCTGTTTCTTGCTAAGACGACAACCGCACGTCAACCCTTGGGGCCTGCTTTACCATCAACTGCGGCAAAAGGCGTCGATTTTTGAATGATTCCAGATAAAAAATACGCGATCTCCAGAAGGATAAATTGATCGACGTCAATTCTGCGAAAAAACGCTCAAGACGAGTAACTTACGCAACCCACGAGAAAGCCGAACCTTACGAAAAAAACATGCAAAATGGTAGACAAGCCCTTCTTGCGACATAGTTTCCGGGCTAGCCTGACAAAAAACAGGTAGGGACGACATTCGCCCGCTGGGGCGCCAGAAACCTCGGAGAGAAGATGAAGAAAGCCCTCGTACTCGCATTGATCGGCCTTTCGATCGCAAGCTGTACACCCACACAGCAGGGCGCCGGCATCGGCGCGGCATCAGGTGCTGTCATTGGCGGTGTGGTCACCGGCAATGTGCGCGGTGCAGCCGTCGGCGCAGCGATCGGCGGCGTTTCGGGCGCGCTGATCGGCAGGGTCGCGGAACAGCCCGGTCAGTGCTACTACCGCGACCAATATGGCCGCCGTTACATCGATGATTGCCGCTGAGATCTGCAATCAGAATGGGAAAAATGAAAATCCCGGACCGTCGTCCGGGATTTTTTTGTGCTAAATTAGTGCGCCAGCAATTTAAATTGGTACACGTGGCGGGATTTTGCCGCTAAGCTCGTCAGCGGCTGGGGACGCTGAGCTTGATTTTAATGTAACCCAAAAGCGGCGGATGCGGATTAGAGGGACAGGCCTGAGAACGGGTATTGCGTATCGAGCAGGCGCCTTGGTGGTGATTGCAGCTACGGCTGCATTTTCGCCAGTCCTTGTGGGCAACGCTTACGCATTCAAGCTTTTCGGCATCACCATCTTCGGCAAGGACGAGGACGAGAACCTGCAGGTTCCCGACCCTGTGCGTTACGATATCGACCTGGAGACAGGCAGCGCCGATAGCGACCTCAAGGAAGCACTGGAGAACAGTTCCCGACTGGTCGGCGACAAGAGCAGACCGGTCTCCGGTGACCTCGGCGTCGTCGTCAAGGCCCGCGACGATCGGGACAGACTGCTTGCGACCCTCTACGAAAAAGCCCGTTATGGTGGCGTCGTGACGATCACCATCGACGGCCGTAACATAGACGACCTGCCGCCGAACCCGAGTTTCGACCGCTCCAAGCCGATCGCGGTCAAGGTGGACGTGGCGCCTGGTCCGGTTTTCACCGTCAACGAAGTACAGTTCGGCGGCGATGCCGCCCACCGCAATCCCGCCGACTATGACCTTGCGCCCGGCCAGCAGGCAGGCTCGCTCGCCATCATCAAGGCCGGCGATACGATCGTCGATCAGCTGAAGAGCGAGGGCCGCCCCTTCGCCAAGCTGACCGAACGGCGCGTCACTGCCGATCACAAGACGGATACGGTCGATATCGTCCTAGCGGCGGAAGGTGGCCCCGTCGCCCCGATCGGCGATGTCGGCGTCACCGGCGAAAAAATGGTCAAGCCGGAATTCATCCAGCGCTATTCGCGTCTTGAGAAGGGCGAGGCCTATTCGCCGGAAGCGCTGCGCAAGGCCGGCGAGCGGTTGCGCGCGCTCGGTGTCTTTTCCAGCGTGACGATCCATGAGAGCGACGCGCTGGCGAAAGACGGCACCCTGCCGATGTCGATCGAGGTCTCCGAAGCCAAGCGGCGCTATCTCGGCATCGGCGCGCAATATTCGACAATCGACGGTTTCGGTATCAACGGCTACTGGGGCCATCGCAATCTGTTCGGAGAAGCGGAATCGCTGCGCATCGAAGGCGCCGTCTCACGCCTCGGCGAAGCCTCCGATTTCGGCAACCTCGACTATTCCGCAGGCATCCTCTTCACCAAGCCGGGTTTCCTCTATCCATCAGCCACGCTGAAGGCCGGTATCGTCGCCAAGACTGAAAATCCGGATGCCTATAATGCCAAGCTCATCACTGCCTCGCTCGGCCTCTCCTATGAACTGACGGATCAGGACACCATCTCCGCAGCCACGGAAGTGAGCTTCGAGAACGACGACGACGCCTTCGGCAACAACAATTACCTGACCTTCACGCTGCCGATCACCTATGATCGTGACGCCCGCGACGACAAGTTCAATCCGACCGGCGGCTACCACGCCACGCTGTCGGCGAAGCCGGGCTACGAGTTCATGAACGGCACGGTCTATTCGGCTTTCGAGGGCTCGATATCCGGATATCTCGGCCTCGGCGCGGAAGACGGCGTCGTGCTTGCCGGCAAGATCGCAGCCGGCACGCTGATCGGTGGAGACGGCGTTCAGGATATTCCCGCCACCCAGCGCTTCTTTGCCGGCGGCGGTGGTTCCGTGCGCGGCTACGGCTATCAGGAAATCTCGCCTTATAACGACAACGACGAGGCCACCGGCGGCCGCTCCTACGTGACCGGCTCCTTCGAGGCGCGCATCAAGATCACCGATACGATCGGTATCGTGCCCTTCTTCGATGTCGGCTCGGTTTCGGACAGCATTGCGCCCGATTTCTCCGATATCAGGGCAGGTGCGGGCGCCGGTATCCGCTATGCAACGCCTTTTGGCCCCCTGCGGCTTGATTTCGCCGTACCGCTGAACAAGTACGATGATGGGACGGATTATGGAATTTATGCCGGCATAGGCCAGTCGTTCTGAGGCAATTCCAGCAGGAATGCGCACGGAACTGCGTGAAGAAAAGATGCCGCATTTCCGTGCGCAGACCAAAAGCGGAAATGCCGATTTCGCAGTGTTTTCCGACCTGTGAGCTGTCATGAAAACGGGATAGTGTCCGCTCTTATGCAAATGTTGGCGAAAATCATGAACTGGATGGTGCGGCTCTTGGGCTATGGCCTGGGCGCGGCGATCGTCCTTGCCGTCATTGCGCTGGCGATCTTCGGCTTCACCTCCTTCGGTGCGCGCATCATTACCGAGAATGTGGCTTCCGCCCTTTCCAACCGTGACATGACGATCACCGTGCGCGAGCCCGAGGGCCTGCTCACCGGCGGCTTGCGCGCAGCCGAGATCACACTCTCGGATACGCGCGGCACATTCGCGGAAGTGCGCGGTATCGCCATCGACTGGAATCCGCTGGCGCTGCTGACCGGTACTTTCCACGCCAAACAGGTCTCGGTCGCCTCCATCGACGTGCGCCGCAAGCCGGTGCGGACGCTGCCGAACAGACCGGCAGCACCGGAAGAGCCGGAAACTGGCGGATTCAAGCTGCCGCTGAAGATCGATATCGACCATATCGCTCTGCCCGATATTTCTCTGGCAGCCCCTTTGACCGGCCGCGCCTTCTCGTTGGCGGCCACCGGCAGCCTGCAAGCCGATGGCGATGGCGGCGAGGCGCTCATCAACGTCAACCGTCATCAGGTTCCAGATGCGAAACTCTCCGCCGATGTCGCCTTTACGCCGGCAAATGGCCAGTTGCGACTGAACGCGCAGCTTGCCGAACCGCAGGGCGGCCTGCTGGCCGGCTTCCTCGGCCTGCCAGGCAGCCCGGCCGTCAGTATCGCGCTCAATGGCGAAGGCCCGATTTCCGATTGGAACGGCAAGCTCCAGGCCGCCCTCGACGGCCAGCAGCGGGCAGCCCTTGAAGGCAAGCACGCGATCACCCCGGATGGACTGCACCATCTGGATCTCAAGGGCGGCGGCGATGTGAGCTCGCTGCTCCCGATGGCATTCCGGCCGCTCTTTTCCGGCCAGACGAATATTGATCTCTCGGCGACCTTCGACGATCACGGCAAGATCGATATTCAGACCGGCAATCTCGCGACCGGAAGCGTCGTCATCGCCGCCTCCGGCACGCTCGATCCTGCCGGCAACAACAGCCTGAATGCCAATGTGCTCGGCACATCAGGCCCGGTCGATTTCCGCTGGCCGCTTGCCGAGGGCGAGGCGCGTTTCATGATCTCCGGCCTCAATCTGGCGATGACCGGACAGGCCCAGGCCGTGCGTATCAACGCCAGCGGATCGCTGGATTCCGCCACCTTGCCGCAGGCCGATATCGGCAACGCCAAGCTGACGGCCAAGAGCGATGCCTTCAATCTCGCCAATGGCGCCGGTGATATCCAACTGCGCGTCGTTGCCGGCGATGCGACGTTCACGGAACCCAATCTCAATCGCGCGGTGCGCGGCCCGATCACACTGGTCGCCCCGCTGCAGATTTCACGCAACGGCATCGGCTTCAACGGCACGACTATCGAAAGCGCCAATATCGGCGCCGATCTCAACGGTTCCTATCGCCTCGCCGACAGCACGCTGACCGGCAATGCGAAATTCACCGTCCAGCCCGCCGCCCTGCCGCCGGCTATTGCCGGAAAGTTCGACGCGCCGATCGAACTGGAAACCCAGGTTGCCGGCACGATCCCTTCAAAGGTGACGCTGTCGAGCATCGCAATCAAATCGCCGACCATCGAGGCAAGCGGCAATCTCGCCCTGGAAGACGATGCGTTGACGGCCGATCTTGCGGGCAAGCTTCCCGATATCGCCAAGCTCCTGCCGGGTACGAGTGGCGAGGCCGACTACAGCATCAAGGCGAATGGCACCCTTCCCGCCCTTGCACTCACGGCCAATATCAAAGCCGCCAGCCTGCAGATGGCCGATCGCCGGCTTGGCGATCTCAATATAGACCTGACCGGAACCACCGATCCCGTTGCCCCTCAAGGCAGGATTGCAGCAACCGGCACGATCGACGGCCAGCCGATCGGCGTCAACGGCGACGTCAAATCCGAAAACGGAACCATCTCCATCCCGGCACTGACAGCCGATGTGGGCGGCAACCGCTTGGCCGGCAACCTCACCCTGTCCCCCGGCATGACGCCGGCAGGCGCACTGACCTTTGATTTCCCCGACATCAGCCTGCTTGCGGCGCTTGGCGGCCAGAAGGCCGAGGGCGATCTCAAGGGTTCCGTCGATATCAGCGGCAATGACGGCAGGATCGCGCTCAAGGTCACGGCAAACGGCAGCGGTATCCGCCAGGATACGCTCAATATCATCAATCCGGCGGTGGACATGACCGTCAGCGATCTCATGGCCTTTGCCGCCAACGGCACCGTCCGCGCCGATGAATTTGCCGTCGGAACCAACAAGCTGAGCAGCATCGCCCTCGATTTCATCCAGGAGCAGACCCGTACCGATTTCAAGTTGGATGCGGGATATGACGGCAATCCGCTGCAGGCTGCCGGCAATGTACAATCAGCCGGCGGCATGATTGATCTCAGCCTCGACCGCTTCTCGGCAAAGCCGCGCAATATCCCGGTCGAGCTGGCATCCCCCGCACAGGTCAACGTCACAAGGGGTGTCGCAACGCTGAATGGCCTGACGGTCAAGACCGGTAGCGGCTCGGTTTCTGTCACCGGATCGGCCGGAGAAGCGCTGAAGCTCGATGCCGTCATCACCGATCTCCCGGCAAGCCTTGCCAATACCTTTGTACCGAACCTCTCGGCCGGGGGCACCATCTCCGGAACGGTCAACGTGACCGGCACACCGGCCGCGCCCACCGTGAATTTCAAACTCGACTGGAAGGATGCGGCGACCAGCCAGACCAAGGGCGCCGGCATCGCACCGCTCGGCATCTCGACCTCGGGCACCTTCGCCGACAACAACCTGAACTTTAACGGTGGCATCATCGGTCCCGACGGCCTCTCACTCAAGGCGGCGGGCGAAGTCGGCCTTGTGGACCTGAACAGACCGCTCCTCAATATCAACGGCGATATCGTCAACGTGCCCGCCAAGATCGCCAATGGCTTTGTTCCCGATCTTGCCGCCGAAGGCATGATATCCGGAACGGTCAAGGCAACGGGTACGCCGGCTGCACCGGCGACCGATTTCAAGCTCAACTGGAAAAACGCCGCAACGAGCCAGACGAAGAGCGCCGGACTTGCCGGCCTTTCGCTCAGCGCATCCGGCAGGTTTGCCGATAACAAGCTCGATTTCGACACAGTGCTCGCCGGCAAGGGCGGAATGTCGTTGAAAGCGCTCGGCAATGTCGCTGTTACCGGAACGGCGATCGGCGACATAAAGGTCGATGCCGAACTGGCGAATATTCCGGCCGGTATTGCCAACGGTTTCGTGAAGGATCTCGACGCCTCGGGAATGATCTCCGGCACCGCATCCGCATCCGGCACGCTCGCAGCACCGGCTGCGGATTTCAAACTGGCCTGGCAGGACGCCACGACGCGGCAGATAAAGACCGCCGGCCTGACAGGACTGGATCTTGCGGCGACAGGCCATTTTGCCGATCAGAAGCTCGATTTCGATGCAAACCTCACCGGACCGAAAGCCCTGTCGCTGAAGACGAAGGGCAATATCGAGCTTGCCGGAGCCACCGTCCGCAATCTAACGGTCGACGCCGACCTCGCCAACCTGCCGGCTGGCCTTGCCAACGGCTTCGTTCCCGATCTCGGCGCGGAAGGCACGATTTCCGGAAAGGCATCCGCCTCCGGTTCGTTGCCGACACCGGCAGTCACCTTCGATCTCGCCTGGGCCAATGCCGCGACACGGCAGACTAAGAGTAATGGCCTCACCGGTCTCTCCGCAAAGGCGACCGGCAAATATGAGAATAACAGGGTCGATTTCGATGCCAATCTCGGCAGCGGCAATGGCGCATTGCTGAAGGCAAATGGCGGGGTGACGATCGACGGTGCCGCCGTGCGCGATCTCGCCGTCAATGCCGATATTGCCGGCCTGCCGGCCAATCTCGCCAACGGCTTCGTCCCCGGTCTCGGCGCCGAGGGCACGATCTCCGGCACTGCCGTCACCTCGGGTACGCCGACGGAGCCGGTGGTCGATTTCAAGCTCTCATGGGCAAATGCCGCAACGAGCCAGACCAAGACAGCAGGTCTTTCGGGTCTCACGATCGGAGCCACTGGAAAATATACGAGCAGCCGACTGGATTTCGACACCAACCTGAACGGCAAGGGCGGTGTCTCACTGAAAGCAACCGGCAATCTGGCGCTGACCGGCACCACGATCCAGGGCATCAATGCCAAGGCGGATATTGCCAATCTGCCGGCGGCCGTCGCCAACGGCTTCGTCCAGGATCTCGGGGCCGAAGGCACGATAACGGCAACGGCAACTGCCACCGGCTCTCTCGCAGCGCCCTCCGGCGATTTCAAGATCGACTGGAAAAATGCCGGAACGAAACACACCAGAACCGCCGGTCTCTCCGGCCTCGCACTCGCCGCCTCGGGCAAGCTCAGCAAGGATCGCCTGGACTTCGACGCCAATCTCAATGGCAACGGTGGCGTCTCCCTGAAGGCTACAGGCAATCTCGCAATCGCCGGCACGACGATCAAGGGCGTCAACGTCAAGGCCGATGTCACCAATCTTCCGGCAGCTGTTGCCAATGGTTTTGTCCCAAATCTCGGGGCAGCCGGTGCGATTTCAGCGACCGCTACGGCCTCGGGAGCGCTCCCTCTTCCCGCAGTCGATTTCAAGGTCGACTGGAAAAATGCCGAAACAAGCCAGACCAGGAGCGCCGGTCTTGCGCCCCTCACCATCGGTGCCAACGGCAAGCTCGCCGACAGCAGGCTGATGGTCGATACCAGCCTTTCAGGCGATGGCGGACTGTCGCTGAAGGGCGGCGGCAATCTCGCCCTGACGGGCAATCGCGCCATGTCGATGCGCTTCAACGGCAGCCTTCCCTTTGCCGTTCTCGGTGCGCAGCTCGCTCAACAAGGGCTGGTTGCCGAAGGCGTCGCCAACGTGAACCTCGAGGTTACCGGCACGACGGCCGCTCCCGTTATCAACGGAACCGTGACAACCGATGGCGCCAAACTGATCGATGTGCGCCGCAACCTCGCGCTCGAGGGCCTTGGCGCGACAATCACCTTCAATGGTCAGCAGGCGGTCATTTCCCGGCTGAACAGCCGGCTGGCAAGCGGCGGCACGATTTCAGCCAGCGGCTCGGTCGGCATCAGCGGCAACTTCCCCGCCGATCTCTCCATTCGCCTGGACCGCGCGGTCTATGTCGACGGCACGCTGGTTGTCGCAACTGTGGATGGCGCGCTCGGCCTCAAGGGTCCGCTGCTCTCCAATCCGATGCTGGACGGCAAGCTGCACATCGACAAGGCCTCGATAACAGTACCGGAGAGGCTGCCGACCTCGCTGCGTGAAATCGACATCCGCCATATCCACGCCCCGCCCGCCGTGCTCGCGCAGCTCAGGGACAATGCGCAACAGCAGCCGCGGGAAAAGTCTTCGACCATCATGTTGAATATCCAGCTCGACGCACCCTCGCAGATTTTCATACGCGGCCGCGGCATCGATGCGGAAGTGGGCGGCAACATCACGATCCGCGGCTCGGCCGCAGCTCCGGAAGTTACGGGCGCCTTCACCATGCGCCGGGGCCGTCTGACGATCCTGAACCGGCGCCTGGATTTCTCCGACCGCAGCCGCATCACCTTCGCCGGTGACCTGACGCCTGCCCTCGACATGGAAGCAACGTCTTCCTCGGGAAGCACGACACTGACAGTGGATGTTGCCGGCCTTGCGACCGATCCCGCCATCACCTTTTCCTCTTCGCCGGCGCTGCCACAGGATGAAGTGCTGGCACAGCTGATCTTCGGCCAGTCGATGTCACGCCTGTCGCCGGTACAGATCGCTCAGCTTGCCGATGCCGTCAGTCAGCTTGCCGGCAATCGCTCGACCTCGCTCTTCGAAGGCCTGCGCAACCAGCTCGGCGTCGACGATCTCGATATCAGCACCGACGCGAAGGGCCAGACCAGCGTCAGCGTCGGCCGCTATCTCAACGAACGAACCTATTTCGAGCTGCAACAGGGCGGAGAAGCCGGCGCCAAGGCGATCATCAATCTCGATGTCGGCCGCGGTGTGAAGCTGCGCGGTGCAGCTGGTGGCAACGGCTCAGGTGAAGCGGGCATCGTCTACGAACACGAATATTGACCGCCTTACTGAACGATTGACGCCAGCCTAGAAACTCGTCTTGCTGGTCTTCAGCAGGATATTCGTCTCGGTGGTGTTGATGCCGTCGACAAGGCGTATGCGGCGCAGCGTCTCGTCGAAGGAAACGAGGTCGCGGTCTTCCAGTTCGGCAACGAAATCCCATTTTCCGTTGGTGCTGTGCAAAGCCCTCACCTGCGGCAAGCCACGAAGCTGGGTGGCAACCTTGTCGGCGAGCTTGCCATGCACCTCGATCATCACGATCGCCCGGACACCTGCCGAGCGTGTCTCGTGACCGGTGCGAATGGTGAAGCCGGCGATCGTGCCGTTTTCGACCAGGCGGTCGATACGCGCGGTCACCGTCGCTCGCGAGGCGCCGGTCATAGCAGCAAGCGTGGAAACAGAGATTCGCGCATTATGCCTGAGCGCGCTTAGAAGCTCATTGTCGAGATCGTCCACGGTTTCACTTTGTCAAATTAGCTTTATCAATTTGCGCAATCATAATCCATTTCTGACACTTTTCCATCTATTTGCCGCCGCCACTTTATCCCACTATCGGCCGAAACAGGCCTCACAACGGAGCCCTCGGAATGGAAGCACAATCTCGATCTGTCACCCTCATCGGCGTACCCCTTGAGGAAGGTTCCGGCCGCAGGGGTGCTGGCATGGGGCCGACAGCATTGCGCATTGCAGGCGTCGACAAGGCGCTGATCGATCTCGGTCATGATGTGGTCGATGCCGGCGATCTCGCTGTCGTACCGGCACGAGATCTTCCCAACCATCCGCAGGCACATAACCTGCGCATCGTCGGCGCCTATACCCGCGCCCTTGAAGCCGCCACCTACGACGCGGCAAGAGCCGGACGCTTCCCGTTGATCCTCGGCGGCGATCACAGCCTGTCCATGGGCAGCGTCTCCGGTATGGCGCGCCACGCCGCAGCGACGGATCGCCCGCTCTTCGTTCTCTGGCTCGACGCTCACTCGGATTTCAATTCGCCCGAGACCTCGCCCTCAGGCAATATTCACGGCATGCCGGTCGCCTTCTTCTGTGGTCTCGCCAACCTTGCTGAGATCCTTCCCGGTGATCGTCCACTGGTGGATCCGAAAAAGGTCTTTCAGGTCGGGATCCGCTCGGTCGATGCCTCGGAGCGGCACGAAATCCGCAAGCATGGCGTCAATGTCTTCGACATGCGCTCCATCGACGAAACCGGTGTGGCCGCGATCATCCGCCAGATCCTGGAGACGGTCGAGAAGGCGAACGGCTTGTTGCATGTCAGCTTCGACGTCGATTTCCTCGATCCGGATTTCGCACCCGGCGTCGGCACCACCGTTCCCGGCGGTGCCACTTTCCGCGAAGCCCATCTGATCATGGAGATGCTGTCCGACAGCGGACTCGTCTCCTCGCTCGATCTCGTCGAGCTCAATCCTTTCCTTGATGACCGCGGCAAGAGCGCCCGCATCATGGTGGAGATGACGGCAAGCCTGTTCGGCCGCCGCATCTTCGATCGTCCTACACGCGCCGCATAAGGGAGTACCGGCCATGAACACCTCGTCGAACCTCATCGCCACCGAACAGCGCCTTGGAGCCAACAACTACAAGCCGCTCGATGTGGTGCTGACGCGAGGGCAAGGTGTTCATGTCTGGGATACGGACGGCAATCGTTACCTCGATTGCCTTTCGGCCTACTCGGCCGTCAACCAGGGCCATTGCCATCCGAAGATCCTCGCCGCCATGGTCGAGCAGGCCGGCCGACTGACGCTGACCTCGCGCGCCTTCCGCAACGACCAGCTCGCCTATCTCTACGAGGAACTGGCCGCACTCACCGGCTCGCACAAGATCCTGCCGATGAATTCAGGCGCCGAAGCGGTGGAAACCGCCATCAAGGCGGTTCGCAAATGGGGTTATGAAGTCAAGGGCGTGCCGGAAGGCAAAGCGGAGATTATCGTCTGCGCCGACAACTTCCACGGCCGCACGCTGAGCATCATCAGCTTCTCCACCGATCCCGATGCCCGCACCGGCTTCGGCCCCTATACGCCGGGCTTCCGAACCGTCCCCTTCGGCGATGCCGAAGCCTTTGCTGCAGCCATCAATGCAAATACCGTCGCCGCGCTGATCGAGCCGATTCAGGGCGAAGCCGGCGTCATCATTCCGCCCGCAGGCTATTTCACTCGCGTGCGCGAACTCTGCACCGCAAACAACGTGACGCTCATCCTCGACGAAATCCAGACCGGACTTGGCCGTACTGGCAAGCTGCTCGCCGAAGAGCATGAAGGCATCGAGGCCGACGTGACGCTGATCGGTAAGGCGCTTTCGGGCGGCTTCTATCCGGTTTCCGCAGTACTTTCCAATTCCGAAGTCCTCGGCGTGCTCAAGCCCGGCCAGCACGGCTCGACCTTCGGCGGCAATCCGCTGGCCTGCGCAGTTGCCCGCACGGCACTGAAAGTGCTGACCGAAGAAGGCATGATCGAGAATGCTGAGAAGATGGGCGAGTATTTCCTCGAGGGCCTGCGCTCTATCCGCTCCAATATCGTCAAGGATGTTCGCGGCCGCGGCCTCATGCTGGCAGTCGAATTGGAGCCGGAAGCCGGCGGCGCCCGGCAATATTGCTACGCGTTGAAGGATCTCGGCCTTCTCGCCAAGGATACGCACGACCACACGATCCGCTTCGCGCCACCGCTCGTCATCAACAGGGAGCAGGTTGATTGGGCAGTCGAACAGATAGAAAAAGCTCTCACCTGAAGTAAAGCAGACAGTTAGACTGCAACCCCTAATTTTGGCCCCTAAATTTGAACGGGTTCATTTTGCGAAATCGTTCAAAAAATTGCGTTATATCAATTCTGATACAGCGTTCAGTTACGTATCGTTAACCGGATTAGTCATACTTAAATACCGCAATATTCATAAACATTCACCCGCTTCAAGGCTTTGGGGCGGCCCTTTATAAACAATTGATGCTACTCCGCCGTCAGGTGCGAGGCAGGTTGGACTTATATAGCGGCGGATATACTGCAACCTCCCGTGCAGAGCCGGCACAGTATAAATCCACCCACCCGACATAGCGGCCGGTCGCCAAAGATATCGGGGTTTAATATGTCATTGTTTTCGCTGGGTGCGACGACGGACTCGCGGGCCATCGTCACGGCACTCATGAAATCGCAGGCCACCATAGAATTCGACCTGCAGGGAAATATTCTGAACGCTAACGATAATTTCTGCCGGGCGCTGGGCTACAAGCTGAGCGAGATCGTCGGCCGGCACCATAGCATCTTCTGTGAGCCGGACTATGTCGCGACCCAGGCCTACCGAGACTTCTGGAAGAAGCTCGGCAGGGGCGAATTCGACGCCGGCGAATACAAGCGCGTCGGCAAGGACGGCCGCGAGGTCTGGATCCAGGCAAGCTACAATCCGTTGATGTCCGGCGGAAAGCCTTACCGGATCGTCAAGCTGGCAAGCGACATCACCTCCGCCAAATTGAAGGCGGCAGACGCGGAAGGCAAGATTTCCGCTTTGTCTCGCGCCCAGGCCGTCATCGAATTCACGCCGAAAGGCGAAATTCTGGTCGCCAACGAGAACTTCCTCTCCGTCGTCGGATATCGGCTGGATGAAATCCGCGGCAAGCACCACAGCATGTTCTGCGAGCCCGGCTATGTAAGATCACAGGCCTATGCCGATTTCTGGAAGAAGCTCGCCAGTGGCGAATTCGTTGCCGGCGAATTTCCGCGCATCGGCAAGGATGGCCAGGTGGTCTGGATCCAGGCCTCCTATAACCCGATCTTCGACATGAGCGGACGTATCTTCAAGGTCGTCAAATTCGCGACTGACGTCACCGAGCGCGTCCGCGCCGTCGACGGCCTGGGCGCCAGCCTGACCGCGCTTTCCGAGGGCGATCTCACTAGGCGTATCGAAACACCCTTCCCGCCGGCTCTGGAAAAGGTCCGGACGGATTTCAATGCCGCCCTCGACCGGCTCGGTGCCGCCATGCGCACGGTTCTTGAAAATACCGAGGCGATCGCCAGCAGCTCGCATGAATCGAAGCAGGCAGCGAACGAACTCTCCAAGCGTACCGAACAGCAGGCGGCAACGGTCGAAGAGACCGCCGCCGCACTCGAAGAAATCACCCAGACCGTTGCTGACAGCGCCGGACGGGCCGCCGAGGCAGGCGATCTCGTGGCTGACACGAAACGCGGCGCGGAACATTCCGGCAGCGTTGTCCGCAAGGCTGTCGACGCGATGAGCCAGATCGAAAAGTCGTCGAACGAAATTTCCAACATCATCGGCGTCATCGACGACATCGCCTTCCAGACCAATCTGCTGGCGCTGAATGCCGGCGTCGAGGCCGCACGTGCCGGTGAGGCCGGCAAGGGTTTTGCGGTGGTCGCCCAGGAGGTCCGCGAGCTTGCCCAGCGCTCGGCCACGGCAGCGCGAGAGATCAAGACGCTTATCACCGCCTCGTCGGCCCACGTCAAAAGCGGCGTGACGCTTGTCGGTGAAACAGGACAGGCGCTGGAACGAATCGTATCCCAGGTCGGCAATATCGACAGCAACGTTACGGCGATCGTCGGCGCATCACGCGAACAGTCGACCGCGCTTGGCGAAATCAACCGCGCCGTCAATATCATGGACCAGGGCACACAGCAGAATGCCGCCATGGTTGAACAGACGACGGCGGCAAGCACGAGACTTTCAGCCGAGGCAGAAAACCTTCGAAAACTCGTGTCACAATTTAGATTTGGGCAACACTCTTTCGTTAATCTCACAAACAGCAATCACAATGCTTCGCCGATCGCAAAGGCACCGCAGAGTGGGAAGGCAAAGCTCGGCCGCGCCAATGGTGGCGCTGTCGCTTCTGCCCTGGCTTACGATAGTTGGGAAGAATTTTAATGGCTACGATCAACTCTACTAGCTTCAGCGGCGACACGCTCGAAATCATTGCTTTCCGTCTGCACGATCAGGAATTCTGCGTGAAGACCACAACTATCCGCGAAATCCGCGGCTGGGCACCGTCTACACCGATCCCGCATTCGCCGTCCGACGTCATCGGCGTCATGAACCTGCGCGGCTCGGTCATCCCGATCATCGATCTTGCCTACAAGCTCGGCATGAAGAGCACCGTCGCCAACGAGCGTAGCGCCATCGTCGTCGCCGAAGTACACAACATGGTCATCGGCATGCTGGTCGATCGCGTTTCCGACATTCTGACGATCTCGTCCAGCCAGGTTCAGCCGGTTCCGGAAGTAACGGCCTCTTTCGACCGCGCCTTCTGCGAAGGCATCATTGCCTCCGAGAACGGCATGATCTGCTTCCTGAACCTCGCCAAGATGTTCAAGGAAAACGAAACGGACGAACTGGCTGCCTGATAGCTCAGTCGAAAAACGACGATGAAAAGCCGCCCGAAAGGGCGGTTTTTTTGTGCCTATTTCAGTTGCAGGCGTTGCGAGTATTTTTCGCTTCAAAATATATATTTATTAGCATCACCTTTTATACCGAAAATTTACCTTCCCCCCATCATCATCGGTTGTGAAGCATCAACCATACACGATTTCTAATAGGCGAAAAATCGTAGCCCATTGCCCGGCTGCGTTTCCGCGCCGTCAGCTTGTGCCTGTTTGGTCTTCACTTTCAAAGGCTTGGCAACGAGGTTGTATGCCTGCCACTCAGAGGGAACGGGAATGTTTGGTCTTTCATCCGATTCGAAATACATTCTTGATGCCATTTCCAAATCGCAGGCGATCATCGAATTCGACCTGGCCGGAAATGTCCTGACGGCAAACGAGAATTTCTGCAGGGCGATCGGTTACAGCCTGAACGAGATCGCCGGCAAGCACCATAGCATGTTCTGCGATCCCACTTACGCTGCAACACCGGCCTATCGCGACTTCTGGACGCGGCTCAGCCGCGGCGAATATGATGCGGGCGCCTATAAGCGTTTTGCCAAAGGTGGCCGAGAGATCTGGATCCAGGCCTCCTACAACCCCGTCTTCAAGCACGGCAAACCTTTCAAGGTCGTCAAATTCGCTTCCGACATCACCGAGGCCAAGAAGCGCGCGGTCGAAGATGCCGGCAAGCTTGACGCCATCTCCCGTTCGCAGGCGGTGATCGAATTCGCGCCCACGGGCGAAATCCTCACGGCCAATGAAAACTTCTGCAACGGCCTCGGCTACGCACTTTCCGAGATCGTCGGCAAGCATCACAGCATGTTCTGCGATCCCGCCTATGCACGTAGTGACGAATACAAGCAATTCTGGCCGCGTCTCGCCAAGGGTGAGTTCATCGCCAACGAATTCGTCCGCTACGGCAAAGGTGGCAAGGAAATCTGGATCCAGGCAGCCTATAACCCTATCGCCGATGCCGATGGCCGCATCTACAAGGTTGTCAAATTCGCGACCGACGTCACGCAACGCATGAGCGCGATCACCGTGCTCGGCACCGCACTGCGCCAGCTATCCGAGGGCGACCTGACGAAAACCCTCGACAACGCTTTCGTGCCGTCCATGGAACAGTTGCGCCACGATTTCAACGTGACGATCGACAAGCTCTCCGACACGCTGAAGACCATCGGCGAAAACGCCACCAACATTGCCGACAGTTCCCGCGAGATCGGCTCATCGGCGGACTCCTTCTCAAGGCGCACCGAACAACAGGCGGCCTCCATCGAGGAGACGGCGGCGGCATTGGAGGAGATAACGACCACAGTCAATGATTCCAGCCATCGCGCTGATGAAGCCGGCCGCCTCGTTGCCCAGACGAAACATGGCGCCGAACAATCCGGCACAGTCGTACGCAAGGCTGTAGCGGCCATGGACCAGATCGAACAGTCATCTCGAGAGATCACCAACATCATCGGCGTGATCGACGATATCGCCTTCCAGACCAATCTCCTGGCCCTGAACGCGGGCGTCGAGGCCGCGCGTGCCGGCGAGGCAGGCAAGGGCTTCGCCGTCGTGGCACAGGAAGTCCGGGAGCTTGCGCAGCGGTCGGCAAGTGCTGCCAAGGAAATCAAGTCGCTCATCAATACGTCGAGCGAACTAGTCAAGAACGGCGTCGAACTGGTGGGCCAGACCGGCAAGGCGCTGGAAGAAATCGTCGTTCAGGTTGCCAGCATCAATGCAAACGTCGCAGCCATCGTCGAAGGCTCGAAAGAACAGGCAACCGGCCTCAAGGAGATCAATCAGGCCGTCAACACAATGGACCAGGCAACGCAGCAAAACGCCGCCATGGTGGAGGAAAGCACAGCCGCCAGTCACAACCTCGCGGCCGAAGCGGATGCACTACGGACATTGCTCACGCAGTTCCAACTCCCTGGCGGCAATATCGCGGCCAGGAAACAGGCGCCGAAGCCGGCGAGCTCTCCAGCCCTGCATCTCGTTGCTCGCCCTGCCCGGTCCTACGGTGGGGCAGCACCCGCCGTCGAAAGCTGGGAAGAATTCTAAAGCCAGTTTCATACGATTTGCCCGTGCTGCTGAAAGGCGGCACGGGCTGTTCATTACCACATCCCTTAGTGGCAATTGCTCGGAAAATTCCGACCTCATATATTTCATTTCTGACTAGCTTTGAAACACGTTTAAGTGGTGTATCAAACATCGAAGACCACTCAAAGATTTCGCATTCGTAAAGCAAAATCGACGTGCTTGTCTCAATTTCTGACGGTTTATCAGTCGTTTCTACAAGTAGGCCGAAAATTTACGCTTCCTTAGGCGTGCCATGAGCATGCATCCGGCACCCGGCAAATCTTATGTAAAAATTAGAATCTTCGAATATACTTATGCTCGTATCGATTGTCGGAATTTGACCGCTCTAGGCACATTCTGGCAGTCCAGGATGCGCGCGCTTCCCTTTGGCTTTTTCTGAGCCGGGCATGGGTCCGGACAAACCATTCGGAGGAATGAAATGCAATACCGGAAGTTCTCTATTGCTGTATTGGCAATCGGCTATGCAGCCCTGACCGTCTCGCCGGCACTGGCCCTTGACATCGGCGGTCGCAATGGTGTCAGCGTCAACAACAATGGCGGCAGGGGGCTCGGTGTCTCGATCGGTGGGTCCAGGGGTGTCAACGCCGGTGTCAGCACGTCGGGCGGCCTTGGCGTCGGAGCATCTGTCGGTGGCTCCGGCGGTGTCAATGCAAGTGCAGGCGTTTCCAGCTCCAGGGGCGTCGGCGTCGGCGCCAGCGTGGGCGGCAGCAGCGGCGTCGGCACCTCCGCATCGGTCGGTAGCAGATCGGGCGGTGGCCTTGGTGCGGGTGTCAACGCCGGTGTCGGCGGCTCTGGCGGGCTAAATGCCAATGTCGGCGCGGGCGTGGATGGCAACGGCGTCAATGCCCGTACGACAGCGACCCTTGGCGGACGTACGCTGCTTGATCTGATGATCGGCGTGCCGGGCACCAATCCCAATCCTGGTCCCAACCCGGGCCCGAACCCTTCGCCCAACCCGCGCGACCGCGACAACGCCAATAACGGCAACAACAACCGCAATCGTGCGCAGCTCGCAGCCTACAATGATATGTCGACCGCAGAGCAGACCAAGATGAAGATCCGCTGCCGCGACGTCGTCAGAGGCGGCGGCTTCGACGCCAGCCTCGTCAAGCTGTGCAAGATGGTTCTCGCAATGAACTGATCCTCCTCAAAAGAACCGGGCGGGAAGCTTCCTCCCCGCCCGGTTTCCTTCTGCTCCAGTCTCTCCACAGCTCCCGCAAGGGAGCTTCTTTTTTGACGCTTCGCGTCCGGAATTGCGCTAGCCGAACAGTGCCAGCGTGGCCTGCAACGTCACCCAGACGCCCCATAGAAGCGGAATACCGACGACAGCCCAGGCAAGCGCAGCCTTGGCATCCAGCCCGCCGGTGCCGATACCGAACGACCCTGTAGGACCGGCACTGGCCGCAGCGCTTTTGGCCTGAAGGGCGGCAACCTCCCCATCCGACATGAACCATTTGTCCGAAAGCGGCCGCACGAACGCATTGGCGATGAGGCCGAGTGCCAGCATACCGGCGAGGATGTACATCGTGCCCGTATAAAGCGCCGGCCCGGGCGCCACGCCGGCAGCGATCTGCGCCTCGCGGATATAATTGACGACGACAGGACCGACGATGCCGGCCGTTGCCCAGGCCGTCAGCAGACGGCCGTGAATGGCGCCGACGAACTGCGTACCGAAGATATCAGCGAGATAGGCCGGGATGGTGGCGAAACCACCGCCGTACATCGACAGGATAACGCCGAAGGCGAGCACGAAGAGGGCCTTATTGCCCATGTCCGCCAGCGTCGGTGCCGCGGCATAGAGCACGATGCCGAGGATGAAGAACGTATAATAGGTGTTCTTGCGGCCGATCTTATCCGACAGGGATGCCCAGAAGAACCGCCCCCCGATGTTGAAGAGAGACAACAGGCCTGCAAAGCCTGCGGCAATCGTCGCAATCGACGCCTTCTGGCCGGCATCGAGCTGGGCGAAGCCGACATCCGGCAGCCCGATCAAGGAGCCGGCGAAGATTTCCTGCAGCATTGGTGAGGCCATGCCGAGAACGCCGATACCGGCAGACACGTTGAGGCAGAGGACAGCCCAGATCAGCCAGAACTGCTTCGTCTTGTGGGCATTGCGCAGATGCACGTGCTTGGTCGTGATCATTGTGCTCTTGGCAGCGGGCGGCGTCCAGCCTTCCGGGCGCCAGCCGGCTGGCGGGATGCGATAACCGAAAGCGCCACCGATCATGAAGACGAAATAGATGATCGCCATGACGATGAATGTCTGCCAGACGCCGACCGAGGTATCCGTCTTGAAGCTGTTCATCAGCAGGTTCGCCAGCGGAGCGCCGATCATCGCCCCACCACCGAAGCCCATGATCGCCATGCCGGTCGCCATGCCGCGCCGGTCCGGGAACCACTTGATCAGCGTCGAGACCGGCGAGATATAGCCAAGACCGAGCCCGATACCGCCGATAACACCGGCGCCGATCCACATGAGCCAGAGCTGGTGGGTCATGACACCAAAGGCTGCGATGATGATGCCGCCGCACCAGCAGCATGCCGAGACGACGCCGGCCTTGCGCGGTCCGACTCGCTCAAGCCAGCCGCCCCAGATGGCAGCGGAGGATCCGAGTAGCACGAAGAACAGCGTATAGATCCAGCCAAGATCTGCGACGCGCCAGTCGCAGGTGGTAGTGAAGAGCGCTGATGCAAGCGTCAGGTCCGGGCAGGCCGTCGATGCGGTAATGCCAAGGGATTTCGACAGCGGCAACCAGAAGACGCTGAAACCATAGGCCATGCCGATGCAAAGATGAATGGCGAGCGCCGCCGGCGGCACGAGCCACCGGTTGAAGCCGGGCCTTGCGATGATCCTTTCGCGATCCAGCAGGCCTACGCCTGGCAGAATTCCGCCTGAACTTGTATCCGCTGCAGTCATGAACAACTCCTCCTTGAGTCAGACTTTGCTGTCATGGGCGCATGTGTCAGCGGGTTGATCCCGCCTCCCCTCCTTCATACGCCAATCTCTGTTTACCGAGGCTGGTGCTCCGCCGGCTCCGGTTTGCGGATCAAGGGCACAGCCTGCAGCACGAGTGCGTCGAGGCCGTTATCTTCCTTTTCCAGAATCTCAAATAATTGCCGCCGCATGCGCGGCTCCCAGAATTTGTTGATATGCGTCGCGACCCCCTGCGCCGCCTCGCTTTCAGGCTGCGTCTTGAAGAAGGTTGCGATCTGGTTTGCCATGTAGACGAGCTTGGTCTTGGTATCATGCGACATCGGCGATGTTTCCGGGCGACAGGCGATGCGGGTGGGTGAAAATCTCGAAATCCTCGCCGCGCACGAGGGCGATCAGCGTCATGCCGGCGTCCTCTGCGGTCCGGATGGCCAGTGCCGTCGGCGCGGAAATGGCGATCAGCACAGGCGCGCCGAGGATTGCCGTCTTCTGCACCATCTCGACGGACAGGCGGCTGGTGACGACAACGGCACCTGAAGCACCCGCCTCTCCTGCCCTGATGATGGCACCACAGAGCTTGTCGAGCGCATTGTGCCGACCGACATCCTCGCGCACCGCGACCAATCCCCTGCCAGGGATATGGAAGCCCGCGCCATGAACCGCCCGTGTCTCGCGATGCAGCGGCTGGGATTCATTGAGCAACCGGACCGCCTCGATGATATCGGCATGCGACAACGACAGGGCAGCCTTGGAAACATCCGGCACGGTACGAACCGCCTGCTCGATCGACTCGATGCCGCAGAGGCCGCATCCGACCGGTCCCGCCATGCTGCGGCGCCGTGCCCTGAGAGCATCCTCGACATCATCGAGAAGCGTCACCTGCACATCGATACCCTTCTCATCCTCGAGAAGCTCGATACCGGCGACCTGATTGCGATCGGTGATGATGCATTCCGTCAGGCTGAAACCGACAGCGAAATCCTCAAGATCGGCAGGCGTGCCCATCATGACCGCATGCGAACTGCCGCCATAGGAAAAGGCGATCGGCACTTCCTCCGGCACGATGCGTTGGCCCCGTGTCATGACGCCGCCCCTGCGGGCGACCTCGCTGACGGCTGTGCTGACGGGCCTTTCCGTCATTATTCGGCCGCCTCCATCTTGCCGGCGATGCGGCGGGACTGACGGGCCTGCTCGTCATACTCCAACTGCCATTCGGACGGACCGTTGGAGGGGGAAACCTGCACTGCCGTCACCTTGTATTCCGGGCAGTTCGTCGCCCAGTCGGAAAAGTCAGTCGTGATGACGTTTGCCTGCGTGTCCGGGTGATGGAAGGTAGTATAGACGACACCCGGCGCCACACGGTCGGTAATCAGCGCCCGTAGCGTCGTATCGCCGGAACGGCTGCCGAGTTTCACCCAGTCACCATCGCGGATGCCGCGCTGTTCGGCATCGTGCGGATGGATTTCCAGACGGTCTTCGGAATGCCAGACGACATTCTCTGTGCGTCGCGTCTGCGCCCCGACATTATACTGGCTGAGAATGCGGCCGGTGGTCAGAAGCAGCGGGAAGCGTGGGCCGGTACGCTCGTCGGTCGCCACATATTCCGTACGGATGAACTTGCCCTTGCCGCGCACGAAGCCATTGACATGCATGATCGGCGAACCGAGCGGGTTCTTCTCGTTGCAGGGCCACTGAACGGAGCCCATCTTTTCCAGATAGTCATAGGAGACCAGGGCAAAGCTCGGCGTCGTCGCAGCAATTTCGTCCATGATTTCCGATGGATGCGTATAGTGCCAGTCAAGGCCCATGGCCTGCGCAAGCTTCTGTGTGACTTCCCAATCAGCATAGCCGTTGCGCGGCGTCATGACCTTGCGCACGCGGTTAATGCGGCGCTCGGCATTGGTGAAGGTGCCATCCTTTTCAAGGAAGGTCGAACCCGGCAGGAACACATGCGCATAATTCGCCGTCTCGTTGAGGAAGAGATCCTGCACGACGACGCATTCCATCGCGGCGAGGCCGGCGGCGACATGCTTGGTGTCCGGATCGGACTGCAGGATATCCTCGCCCTGGATATAGATGCCCTTGAAGGAACCATCGACGGCAGCATCCAGCATGTTGGGAATGCGCAAGCCAGGCTCGTTGTTGAGCTTCACGCCCCAGAGCTTCTCGAAAATATCGCGTGTCGCATCGTCGGAGATGTGGCGATAACCCGGCAATTCGTGCGGGAATGAACCCATGTCGCAGGAGCCCTGCACGTTGTTCTGGCCACGCAGCGGATTTACGCCGACACCCGGCCGACCGATATTGCCGGTCGCCATGGCAAGATTGGCAATCGCCATGACGGTCGTCGAGCCCTGACTGTGTTCGGTGACGCCCAAGCCATAATAGATCGCGCCATTGCCGCCAGTCGCAAAAAGCCGGGCAGCGCCGCGCATATCCTCCGGCTTGACGCCGGTAAACGTCTCGACGGCCTCCGGGCTATGATGTGGCTCCGCCACGAAGGCCGCCCAGTCCTCGAATTCCGACCAGTCACAACGTTCTCGGATGAAGGTCTCGTCGTAGAGTCCTTCGGTCACGATCACATGCGCCAGTGCTGTCATGACGGCGACATTTGTGCCGGGCTTGAGCGGCAGATGGAAGGATGCCTCGACATGCGGCGAGCGAACGATATCGGTGCGGCGCGGATCGATGACGATCAGCTTGGCACCCTGCCGCAGCCGCTTCTTCAGACGTGAACCGAAGACCGGATGACCATCGGTCGGGTTGGCGCCGATGATGATGACCACATCGGACTGTTCGACGCTGTCGAAATTCTGCGTGCCGGCCGATGTGCCGAAGGCCTGACCGAGACCGTAACCGGTCGGCGAATGGCAGACGCGGGCGCAGGTATCGACATTGTTGTTGCCGAAGCCGGCGCGGATCAGCTTCTGAACAAGATAAGTCTCTTCGTTAGTGCAGCGGGACGAGGTGATGCCGCCGATCGCTTCTCGGCCATACTGATACTGGATGCGGCGGAACTCGGAAGCGACATGGGCGTAGGCTTCGTCCCAGGTCACCTCGCGCCAGGGATCTGTCACCTTCTCGCGGATCATCGGATTGAGGATACGGTCCTTGTGTGTGGAATAACCATAGGCAAAGCGGCCCTTGACGCAGGAATGGCCGCGGTTCGCCTGACCCTCCTTCCACGGCACCATGCGCACCAGTTCTTCGCCACGCATTTCCGCCTTGAAGGAGCAGCCGACCCCGCAATAGGCGCAGGTCGTCACAGCCGAATGTTCCGGCTGGCCAATGCGGATGACCGATTTCTCCGTCAACGTCGCCGTCGGGCAAGCCTGCACGCAGGCGCCGCAGGACACGCATTCGGAATCGACGAAATGTTCATGCATGCCGGGCGAGACGCGCGAACCGAAACCGCGCCCTTCGATCGTCAGCGCAAAGGTTCCCTGCACTTCCTCGCAGGCGCGCACGCAGCGGGAGCAGACGATGCATTTCGACGGATCATAGGTGAAGTACGGATTGGACTCGTCCTTCGGCATCCATTTCAGATTGATCTCACCGCTGTTGCGCGCCTTGACGTGATTGTCGCCTTCGTAGCCGTAGCGCACATCGCGCAGCCCGACGGCGCCCGCCATATCCTGCAGCTCGCAATCGCCATTGGCGGCACAGGTCAGACAGTCGAGCGGATGGTCCGAGATATAAAGCTCCATCACGCCACGGCGGATATTCTTCAGCCGTTCCGTCTGCGTGTGGACGACGATGCCGGAAGCCACCGGCGTCGTGCAGGAGGCAGGCGTTCCGTTGCGGCCTTCGATTTCGATGAGACAGAGGCGGCACGAGCCGAAGGCATCCACCATATCGGTGGCGCAGAGTTTCGGCACCTTGATGCCTGCCTCCATCGAGGCACGCATGATCGAAGTGCCCTCGGGAACCGTGATCTGCCGGCCGTCGATGGTGAGCGTTACCGTCGTTTCGGATTTCGAGGCCGGAGTGCCGTAGTCGATTTCATGGACGAGAGACATGATCTATTCCGCCGCTTCGATAAGAGGGACCGGAGCAAAATCATCCGGGAAATGCGTCATGGCGCTCATGACAGGATAAGGCGTGAAACCACCGAGCGCGCAGAGTGAGCCGAACTTCATGGTGTTGCAGAGATCTGCCAGCAGTTCGCGATTCTTTTCCGGTTCAATGCCCTGGGCGATCTTGTCGGCCGTTTCCACGCCGCGCGTCGAACCGATCCGACAGGGCGTACACTTGCCGCAGCTTTCCACCGCGCAGAATTCCATCGCGAACCGCGCCTGCTTCAGCATGTCGGCCGTATCGTCGAAGATCACGAGACCGGCATGACCGATCAGCCCATCCCTGGCGGCAAACGCCTCATAGTCGAACGGGGTATCGAACAGCGCTTTCGGAAAATAGGCACCCAGCGGCCCGCCCACCTGCACCGCTTTAACCGGCCGGCCGGATGCTGTACCACCGCCGATCTTCTCGACGATATCGCCGAGCGACAGGCCAAAGGCCGTCTCATAGAGGCCGCCATATTTCACATTGCCGGCGATCTGCAGCGGGATGGTACCGCGCGAACGGCCCATGCCGAAATCGCGATAGAAGGCCGCCCCCTTGTCCATGATCACAGGCACGGAGGCGAGCGAGATCACGTTGTTGATGACGGTCGGACAGTTGAACAGGCCCTTGTGCGCAGGCAGCGGCGGCTTGGCGCGCACGATCCCGCGCTTGCCTTCGAGGCTGTTCAGCAGCGCCGTCTCCTCACCACACACATAGGCGCCTGCACCAGTGCGGATCTCCATATCGAACGTCTTGCCGGAGCCCATTACCGAGGGGCCGAGAATGCCGGCCTTGCGGGCGATCTCTACTGCCTCCGTCATCGTCGCAATCGCATGCGGATATTCCGAGCGGGTATAGACGAACCCTTTCGTGGCACCGGTTGCAAGCCCGGCAATCGCCATGCCTTCGATGAGCACGAAGGGATCGCCTTCCATGATCATCCGGTCGGCGAATGTACCGCTGTCGCCCTCATCGGCATTGCAGACGATATATTTGCGGGCGCCGGCGGCATCGAGCACGGTCTTCCACTTGATGCCGGTCGGAAAACCAGCTCCACCGCGACCGCGCAGGCCGGAATCGGTAACTTCCTTGACGATATCGGAAGCCTGAATGGAAATCGCGCGGCGAAGACCAGCGAGCCCACCATGGGCCTCATAATCGGCGAGCGAAAGCGGATCGGTGATGCCGCAGCGGGCAAAGGTCAGGCGTGTTTGGCTTTTCAGGAACGGGAGGTCATCGACCTCCCCGAGACAGAGCACGTCGGCCGCTCCCTCCATCAGCCCTGCATCGAAGAGCCTCGCCACATCCTTTGCCTTGACCGGCCCATAGCCGATCCGCCTGCCGGCAATCTCCACCTCGACCAACGGCTCCAGCCAGAACATTCCGCGCGAGCCGTTGCGCACGATGGTCGCATCAAGGCCGCGGGCTGCGATCTCCTGGGTAATCGCCTTCACCACCTTATCGGCCCCGAGCGAAAGCGCTGCGGCATCGCGCGGAACATAAATCTTCACGCTCATCGGCGCGTCTCCTCGATGAGTTCGGCTGCCAGCTCGTCATCGACCCTGCCATGCACCTCGCCATCGAACATTGCAGCCGGCGCACAGGCGCACAGGCCGAGACAATAGACCGGCTCCAGCGTGACGCTCCCATCGAGTGTCGTCTGATGAAAATCGATGCCGAGCATTTGCTTGACGCGCTCGGCCAGCGCATCACCGCCCATCGCCTGACAGGCCTCGGCGCGACAGAGCTTCAGCACATGCCTGCCGGCAGGGTGGTCGCGATAGTCATGATAGAAGGTCATCACGCCATGAACTTCGGCGCGAGACAGGTTAAGTTCCTGTGCGATCACAGGCAAGGCTTCCTGCGGTACGTAGCCGAATTCACCCTGAATCTCATGCAGAATGGGAAGCAGGGGGCCTTCGAGAGAGCGAAGATGCTCAACGATCGAGCGCACACGCTCGGCAATATCGCCCTCGGCGACACGTAAGTTCATCGGCAGACCTCCCTGCGGATTGCGCATTCCCAAAACCGCAAAATCTCCCCATGTCATTGCGATTTCTGGGGAACTCTCTCAGGGAAGCAGGCTGCGATCAATAAAGCAGTCTCGTTGATTGATAGTTTTTTTCTATCAAAGCTCTGCGTCTTCCACGAGTATTCGCGCCTCATGCAACAAAGCCGAGACAAGCGGCGTAAAAGGCTCGCGATGCGGCGCAACGAGGCCAACAAGATGGTGCGCCTCCGGCTCGATAATCGGGATCATCCGAATCTCGATCGGAAATCCGAATGATTTCGCGACGTTACGCGGCATGATGCTGGCCCAGCGGCCTGTCCGCACATGCGAAAAAAGCACGATCATCGAGTTCGATTCGAGTGTCGGATGGGCAGTGGCGCCGGCTTCCGTCAAATGACGGTTGATGATGCGCCGGTTCTGCATGTCCGCGGTCAATAGACAAAGTCGAAGATCGCCCACCTCACGCCATGTCACACTCTCGCGATCCGAAAGCGGACTGCCAGCCGCGGTGATGAGATTGTAGCGCTCCGCGTAGAGCGGCACCGAGGTGACGCGCCCAAGCGGCTCGTTTTCCAGATAGGTGATTCCCGCATCGATCTCGAGATTTTCGAGCATGCTCAGCACCTGCAGGGAATTGCGCGAGACGATGGAAAAAGTAACGTCAGGATGGCGCTCCTGAAAGGGCGTCGTGATGCGCGACAGCATGGCGAGCGCAGTGGGGATAGAGGCAAGCCGCAAATGGCCGGAGAGCCCCTTGCGGGCCGCACGCATCTCCTCCCGCATCGTCCGCGTGTCGCCGACGATGCGCCGAGCCCATTCGAGCACGCGCTGGCCCTCGGGTGTCAATCCCTGGAAACGGGAACCGCGCTGCACCAGCATGACACCGAGCTGGTCCTCCAGCTGACGGATCGCTGCCGAAAGTGTCGGCTGGGAAACGCCGCATTCCTCCGCCGCACGTCCGAAATGCTTCTCGTTGGCGAGTGCGATGAAGAATTCGAGCTTGTCGATCATCCGGCCTCCCTGCCGAATTCGGGATGAGGCCTATCTTTGCGGCTTGATGGCCGCTTCGCAAGAGCCGGGCGGCTCAGCCCTTTTCGACAACCGGAAAGAGACTGAAAAGCGATTCGAGGAAATCCAGAACGCTCTCGTTGCCCATGCTGTAATAAACGAGACGCCCTTCGCGCCGCGTATTGACGAGGCCTTCCAGCCTGAGACGGGCAAGCTGCTGCGATACCATAGCCTGCTGTATACCGAGGATATCCTCGATCTCGCCGACCGTCTTTTCACCTTCCGACAGGATGCACAGAATGAGAAGCCGTGTCTGATGCGCGAGCGCCTTCAGGAGATCGCTTGCCTCATGGGCTTTGTCAGCAAGCTTCTGCAAGTCCTGGCCGGTCATGCCCGGCTTCGGTTTAGGCAATGGCATTTGCTTCTCGGAAGGAGGTAATAAGGTAGATCAGTACAATAGCATATTCGCAGAAGCGAATTGGTCAAAAGTCGTGAAATACCAAAAAAAGTCCAACCAAATCAGCAGATAAGCTGGCCGCCGTTGATCTCCAGAACCTGGCCGGTGATGTAGCCGGAGAGCGAGGGAGCGGCCAGAAAGAGATAGGCAGGCGCGCAATCTTCGGATGTGCCGAGTCGTTGCAGCGGGATCGATTTGCGGGTCTGCTCCAACTTGTCGCGCGATGAATAGCGTGCATGGAAATCGGTATCGATCGTGCCCGGCGAGACACAGTTGACCCTGATGCCATCAGGCGCGAGTTCGCGCGCCAGCGCCTTCGAATAGGTCGCGACGAAGGCTTTCGACGCGGAATAGATCGCCGAGCCCGGACTGCCGCCGGTCAGCGCCGAAATCGAAACCGTATTGACGATGGCCGCCCCCTGCGCCGCCCGAAGTGCCGGAAGCAGGGCTCGCGTCAATTCCACTACCGACGTCTGGTTGAGCTGGACGATAGTCTCGTAGTCGGCATCCGTCAGCTCGCCGGCTGGAAAACGGCCATGCATGGTGCCGGCATTGTTGACCAGCACATGCACCTTGTCGAAAAATTCGAGAGCCTGCTCCGCAAACGCCGCAGCCCCTCCCGGCTGCAGGAAATTCGCCGGAAGCAGCAATGCGCGCCGCTCTGATTCGGCCGTCAGAAGGAAATCCGGCAGCGCCCGATCCCTGTTACGTCCCGTATGGACGAGGACACGCGCGCCGCAATCCAGGAACTGGCGGGCAACTTCAAGACCGATGCCGCGGCCGGCTCCTGTAACGATAACATTGCGGTTCTCGAACAGTTTGGGATGAAACACGAAGCCCTCCTCCTTGCGGGACAGGTCCCGCGCTTGCGTTATCGGGCCTAACATATGAGGAGATCAGCCAAAAGAAAGCCCGCTGATCTATGCATCAGGCTCCAGCAGACGCGCACCAACCCCGTCTTTGCCGAGCACATCGAAAGGATTGCGCAATGGACAAGCCTCGATCGACAGGCACCCGCAGCCGATACAGCTCGTCAAATGATCGCGCAGCAGGCTTAGCTGTTTGATGCGGGCATCGAGATCATTCTTCCACAGCGCCGACAGGCGCTTCCAGTCCTCGACCGTCGGCGTACGCCCCTGCGGCAAGGTTTCGAATGCGGCCTGGATTTCTGCAAGCGGGATGCCGACACGCTGCGCCACCTTGATGATGCCGAGGCGACGCAGCACATCGCGCCCATAGCGGCGTTGGTTGCCACGGGTGCGGATGCTGGAAATCAGCCCTTTCACTTCGTAAAAATGCAGCGCGGAAACGGCGAGTCCGCTGCGCTCGGCCACCTCGCCGACCGTCAGAAGCCAGTTCAGGGAGAATGCCGGATTCTGCTGCATGAGCTATTGACCTCAATATTGGTTGAGGTTTTATAGACTGCGCTCCACGGGCCGTAAAGCCGGACACGAGAAGGAGCAACGCATGCAGAAACTCATGAGGCTTGCCGTCATCTACGGCAGTACACGCGAGGGCCGCATCTGCGACAGGGTGGTCAAATGGCTCCGAAAGGAGCTAGCCGGCTTCGCGCAATTCGAAATCGACATCATCGACCCGCTGGCATTTTCGCTTCCTGCCCAGCACTTGCCGCATCATCCGGAAGCCAGGCGGCTGGCCGATCGGCTTCATCGCGCTGATGGCTTCATCCTCGTGACTCCGGAATATAACCACAGCTTTACCGCGTCTTTGAAATTCCTGATCGATCTCTTTGCCGAACCCTGGCACGGCAAGCCGATTGCCTTCGTTTGTTATGGCGGTGTGTCCGGCGGGCTGCGCGCAGTCGAGCAGCTCCGCCTCGTCTTTGCCGAGCTTCACGCCGTCACGATCTGCGACGCCGTCAGCTTCAGCTCGCCCTGGCGGCGCCTGGATCCGGAAGGTCTATTGCAGGATCCTGGCGACGCGTTGCGCCGGTTCGCCCGAATGATGCGCCAGCTGCAATGGTGGACCGAAGCGCTGATCGCCGCCCGCTGCGACAGGCCCTATGCCGGCATCGCTGCCTGAGACGACGACATCCGGTTTCGTTTCTGGCAGGTACGAAACCGGTTGGACACCCGGACAAACCTCCGGTCCGGGTGTTTCCCCTTTCAAGTGGGAGATCTGCGGCAAGAGCTTCCAACATGCCCCCGGGGAAGGAGATTAATAGCCAGCAATATGTCTTTCGGACTGAAACCATCTCGCTGAAGCCCTTCGACCAACCGGATAGCCGGATAGGAATATTTCGGGTTGCGGTACTGCAAAGCCGGTGCTAGCTTCCGCCACAATTTCACGGGGGAGCTCCGAATTGCCGGGGCTGAGATGTGAGGCGCACGCCTCCGGACCCTTCAAAGCTGATCTGGGTAATGCCAGCGGAGCGAGGTCAAAATGTTTTCCGGCGCACAAGTGTCTCTATATCCGATGTCCGGCAATTTCGTCGGCATCATCCTTGACGCAATCAAGGCTCTCGATCCCTATCGTGATCGTCTCCGCATCGAGACCGACGATATTTCCACGCTGATGGTCGGCCCGCCCGAGGTGCTGTTTGCGGCCATGCGGGATCTCTTCGTATCGGCAGCCGCAAGCGGAGAGCACTGCGTATTGTCTGCCGCGATCTCGCGCGGTTGCCCCGGCGAACCGGACGACGCGATCTGCGGCGCCGGTCTGTCGTCCACCCGGTCCGAGCCATTGGCCGAGCGTGTGGAAGCCGCGATTGCAGCGGTTGGGGAGACGAAGGAGACTGGCCAGCCGACTGCCGCCCAGTTTTCGCTCTATGTGATGGGAAGCGGCACCCATATGGACGAAATCTACGGCTGCATCGATTTCCTGAAGCGCTCGGGCACGTTCGACCGCTCCAAGAATTTTTGTACCAAGCTGCGCGGCGACGCCGGGGCGATCTTCGCCACCATCCACGAAGCCTTCTATCGTTTCGGCGATCCCGAGGGACATGTAACGCTGGATATCACAGTCTCGGCCAACAGCCCGAGCAAAGCCTGAGACGCCTGGGCGACAATGACCCGATCGAAACAGGATCCGACTTTCGCACCGCTGAGGCGGGCCTTGCCCGCCATTCTCGCCGCGGCCGCCTTTCTGGCCGTCTGGGAGATGTATGTCGATCTCTCAGGCATCAAGCCATCCATCCTGCCCTCGCCTTCGCGTATTCTGACGCAGGGTTGGCTGAACAGGCAGACCCTGCTCGACAATACCTGGCCGACGCTCGGCGCCACTCTTGGCGGTTTTGCCCTGTCGCTGGTCTTCGCTTTCGTCTCTTCGGTGCTGATGGATTTCGTACCCTTCATGCGCCGCGCGTTGCTGCCGCTCTTCATCGTCAGCCAGACACTGCCGTTGGTGGCGATCGCCCCCCTCGTCGTGCTCTGGTTCGGTTTCGGCCTGCTGCCGAAGCTCCTGCTCGTTGCCCTCGTTACTTTCTTTCCGCTGCTGGTCGCCCTGCTGCAGGGCTATGAGGCGACGGACAGGGATATTGCCGAGCTTCTGAGCTCCATGAAGGCAAGCCGCTGGCGCATTTTCTGCCTGGCACGGCTACCCTCTGCCCTGCCTTTCTTCTTTGCCGGGCTTCGCATATCGATCACCTATGCCGTGGTCGGCGCGATCTTCGCCGAATATGCGGGTGCGGCCCGTGGCCTCGGCATCTACATTCTCAATGCCAAGAACAATTTCCGCCCGGACCTCGTGCTGGCTGCCGTTGTTGTCAGCGCTCTTGTGACCCTCTGCCTCTTCGGCCTTACGCTGGCGATCCAGCGCCTCGTTATGCCCTGGCAATCCGCTTCGGAGACAGACCGATGAGAGCGATGCTGGAACTGAAGGCCATCTCGAAATCCTTCGATGGCATGGAAGTGCTGAAGGATATCTCCCTTCATATTGCCAAGGGCGAATTTGTCTCGATCGTCGGCCCCTCGGGGTCCGGCAAGTCGACAATCCTTCGGCTGCTCACTCAGGCGCTTTCGGCGGACAAAGGCGACATCCTCTTCGACGGCTCCCCGCTCCCGCAGGCCGCACACGCTTTCGCCTTCATGCCCCAGCGTGACGCGCTGATGCCATGGCGCAGCGTCATCGACAATGCCATCCTCGGCCTTGAAGTTCATGGCATGTCTCGCCGCGAAGCGCGCGCGGTTGCCGCCCCTCTCTTCGAGCGCTTCGGCCTTGCCGGCTTCGAAAACCATTATCCGGCCGCCCTCTCGGGCGGCATGCGCCAGCGCGCCGCCCTGCTGCGCACCGTGATCCAGCGGCAGGACATGCTGCTGCTCGACGAACCCTTCGGAGCGCTCGATGCACTCACCCGCACGCAGATGCAGGAATGGCTGCAGGGCATGTGGACCGATCATCGCTGGACGGCGCTCTTGATCACCCATGATGTGCGCGAGGCCGTTTTTCTCTCCGATCGTATCTATGTGCTCTCCGCGCGCCCTGCGACTATCGTCAGGGAATTCGAGGTGCAGTTAAAGAGGCCGCGCGCACTTGCCGATCTCGGCTCCTCCGCCGCGCAGGCGATCGAAACCGAAATTCTTCAAACACTGCTGCATCCGCAAAGAACCTGAGGAGGTCCAGATGCTTCTCACCCGCCGACAGACCCTTTTCGCCGCCATGGCCGCAAGCCTTGCCGGCCGCACCGCCTTCGCCCAATCCCCCGCCAAGGTGCGTTTCGCACTCGACTGGACGCCGAATACCAACCACATCGGCATCTATGTCGCCAAGGCCAAGGGTTTCTATGAGGCCGCCGGCCTCGACGTCGAGATCCTTCCCTATGCCGATACCAGCCCCGGCACGCTGATCGCCAACGGCGTGGCCGATTTCGGCATCTGCGGAGAGATCGAAACCTTTACCCAGCGCGCGGCAGGCGGGGACGTTAAACTCGTTTACGCCGTCGTGCAGACGGAAACCGGCAGGCTGATCTTCAAGGGCGGTCGTGACGATATCAAGAGCCCCAAGGATCTGGACGGCAAGATCTATGGCGGCTTCGGCGGCGCATGGGAGGAAGCGCTTGTCTCCTCGATGATCCGCAACGATGGCGGTAAGGGCACCATCCAGAACGTTACCCTCGGCACCTCCGCCTATGAGGCGCTCGACAACGGTTCCGTCGATTTCACGCTGGAGATCTACACTTGGGAAGGCATCGCCGCCCAGCTCGAGAACCGGCAGGTCGGCCGCTGGCGCTACAGCGATTATGGCATTCCTGACGAACAGACGACCGGTATCGCCTCCAGCGAGGCCTATCTCACCGCCAATCCGCAGAATGCCCGTGCCTTCATCCAGGCAACGCTCAAGGGCTATGCTTATTCCGTCGATAATCCGGACGAAGCCAGCGATTTGCTGATTGCCGGCAGCAACGGCGCACTGCTCAACACCGATCTGGTGAAAGCATCGCAGAAGGCTCTGGTCGAGGGACATTTCCTCAAAAGCGAAGCTGGAGCGATCGGTACCATCGATCCGGCCAAGGCCCAGGCGATCGGCGCCTTCCTTTTCGACCACGGCATCCTGGTCGATGCAAACGGCGTGGCCCTCAAGGAAAAGCCTGACTTTTCCACCTATTACACCAACGATCTCCTCGGCTAAAGCATGTCGCGCAAAACTGTGCAGCGGTTTTGCGGTAACGATATGCGAAAACATAACTTAAAGCGCGGCAAGCGAATCTGAAATATCGCGACACGCTTTCAGCCGCGCCTGCCCTTGCCGGCAGCAGCTTTCCGCTGCAAAGTCCGGCAAGGAGCGAGGGAGTGACATGCAGCAGCAGGACCGGGTGGCCGGAGCGGATTTCTTGCGTGCGACCGCCTGCCTGCTTGTCCTTGTTCACCATCTTGTCCTGCGTATCGATCTCACCAAACTTGGCGAAGGATTGCGCCCGACGCTGACAGCCCTGCGCTTCGGCAATTTTGGCGTTGCCATTTTCTTCATTCTCAGCGGCTTCCTGCTGGCGCTGCCGTTCTGGCGTGCGCTGGATGCCGGTGCCTCTATGCCGGACCTGCGCATCTACGCGCTACGCCGCGCCGCCCGCATCGCTCCCGGCTATTGGGTGGCGTTGACGGTGGGCTTCATTCTCAGCTTTACCTTGCTTGGGCACGCGCTGACACCGGAAATCACCCTGCGCTATGCCAGTGGCTTCGTCTTCATGAGCCAGTGGCACTGGCGCACCTTCTTTCCCGTCGAAGGTGATGGTCCGCTCTGGTCGATACCCTTCGAAGTGACGAGTTATCTGCTGCTGCCGCTCTGCGCGGCACTGCTGTTCGCAATGCCAAAAACGCGACGCTCTCCGCTCGTCACGCGTCCTGCCTGGCTTGCCATCATTGCCGTGACGCTGCTTGCACACGAGACATTCCGTGCGCTTGCCGCACCCGACGAGATTGACCGCGGCTGGCAATATGGCATGCAGGGCGGGGCAAAGGAGTGGATGCCCAATTACAATCCGATCGGCTTCTTCGCCGTTTTTGCGTTTGGTTCTCTGGCGGCCGGTATCCAGATCCTACTGCCGCGTGCGCGTAAGATCAGCTTCGACGTAATCGCACTCACCTGCCTTGTCGCAGCTTCCCTCCACCTGCCGCTTGCGGCAGGTGGCCCCTGGGAAGCCTATGGCTGGCTTGGCATTCCCTACGACTTTCCGCTGTTTCCGGTCCTGATTGCAGTGACGCTCGTCGCTCTCTCACGCACCGTGCTGCTCGCAACATTACTCGACAATGTCGTGATGCGGTTTGCCGCCACCATCTCTTTCGGCATCTATATCTGGCAGGATATCGTTCTGACCACAATGCAGACAATTGATCCGGCTATCTTCGGCATCGGGAAGGACGATCCATTGCCGGATTGGCTTATCGGCTGCGCCCTGGCGGTTCTTGTCGTCGTTCTTATCGCCAGCCTCAGCCACTTCATCCTTGAGCGGCCGATGATACGTCAAGCTGCGCGCATGACGCGCAAGAACTCAACTATCACTCAACATGGTTAATACACTGTAGCCAAAAATATGAGACCTTGTTTGAAAATACTCCCAAATTTGGCTTAACTAGAGTTACAGGAATCTTAAACAGAAGGGTGACAAACCCTGTCTATCTCTGTATTTGTTTCAGCGCGATGCAGCATACGAGTATTTCCGTGGACGTTGCTTGATGAGCGCCATTACTTCAAACAAGATCAGAGATGATGCTCCAGCCCCCCGAGCAGAAAAGGTGAAAGCCATCACCGTAGCCAACTCCAATATTCGCCAGCCGGATAGCTTCGCGTCAATTGATCGTGGCGACAGGCTGCAACTTGCGTTGAAACGCGCGTTCGACATCTTCGGCGCGGCCTGCGCGCTGATTGTTTTGTTTCCACTCCTCATGACGATCGCCCTGCTGATCATCATTGATGATGGCGGACCGATATTTTTCCGTCAGATCCGATGGGGCCTGAAGGGTAACAAGATCACGGTCTATAAGTTCCGGTCGATGCGGACGGATCTCTGCGATCCGACCGGCGTCAAACAGACCGTCAAGGGCGATAACCGTCTTACGCGGATCGGCGCCTTCCTGCGGAAAACCAATATTGACGAGCTGCCGCAGCTCCTCAACGTCATCAAGGGCGATATGTCGCTCATCGGGCCTCGCTGCCACGCGATCAACATGCGCGCGGCCGGCATGCTCTACGAGGAGTTGGTACCCGAGTATCACTACCGCCACCTGATGCGCCCGGGCATTACCGGCCTTGCGCAGACGCGCGGATGGCGCGGCCCGACCGAACGGCCCCTGGAAGCCCGGGCCCGTATCGCCAGCGATATCTATTACATCAGAAACTTCAACCTCTGGCTGGACGTGAAGATCTTGCTCGGCACCTTGATGTCCGAACTGCGCGGCGGTACCGGGTTCTAGAATCTTTCCGAAAATCTCCAGAACGGGCGGCTACAGACCGCCCTTTTATGTTTCCCCACTCTGCGTCATGACGTCTGAGGCCTCCAGCGCTCGGCTCGTCGCATAAGCGTATGAAACCGCCTGCGATCACAACGCAAGTAAGAACGAAGCCTGAAAGCGCAACAATTGGGGTGAAGGCCGTGACACGCCTTTGAAGAGCTTCGCTACGCCATATCTCTTCCGAATGTGCCTCTTCGCACAACAGAGCAATACCCACGGAAGGATGGAGACACAGCCCACAAACGAAAAAAGCGGCCCTGAAAGGCCGCTTCATCTGTTCTGCATATCGGTGCCTGAGCCGATCAGTCCTGCTCGACAACACCGCGCAGATGCGTCAATTCCATGATGAAGTGCTCAAGCTTGGACTTGTGCTCGTGATGCTCGGCATCCTCGAGTTCCTTCTTCGCAGCTTCGATGCGGCGCGTCAGTTCGTCCTTGTTCAGCTCTTCGACCGGAACAGCGGATTCTGCAAGCAACGTGCAGCCGGTCGGCAGGATGTCCGCAAAACCACCGAACACGACATAGTCCTGCTTCGATCCGGAAGCGGAACGCACGCTCACGATGCCCGGCTTGATCGTCGTCATCGTCGGCGCATGGTGGGCCATGACCGTCATTTCGCCTTCGGTGGCAGGAATGACGACCTCGGTCACCATTTCCGAGAGCAGCAGGCGCTCCGGCGAAACGAGCTCAAAGTTGAAATTGTCAGCCATCAGTGACTTACCTTCTCGGCTATGGCCTTTGCATCTTGCAATTTGGTCCCGCAGAACGGGCAGTGCATCATCGCGTGGTCGAGATAACCGAGGCCTTCCTCGGTCTGGGCCAGCCCGACAACCATCATCATCACGCCGTTATCGGCACGGTAGATGGTCGGCGCGGCCGGCTCCGGAAGTTCTGCCACGACACTCTTGAGGGTGTCGCAGCAGAATATCTCGTCCTGAGCGTCGCTCATCAAGCAGCAGCGAGCTTCTTGGCCTTCTCGATGGCTTCGTCGATCGAGCCAACCATGTAGAAGGCAGCTTCCGGCAGGTGGTCGTATTCGCCGTTGACGAGACCCTTGAAGCCCTTAATCGTGTCTTCGAGAGCAACGAGCTTGCCCGGCGAACCGGTGAAGACTTCGGCAACGAAGAACGGCTGCGACAGGAAGCGCTCGATCTTGCGGGCGCGGGCAACAGACAGCTTGTCTTCTTCAGACAGTTCGTCCATGCCCAGGATGGCGATGATGTCCTGCAGGGACTTGTAGCGCTGCAACGTCGACTGAACCTTACGAGCGATTTCGTAGTGTTCTTCACCAACGACCAGCGGGTCGAGCATGCGCGACGTGGAGTCGAGCGGGTCAACTGCCGGGTAGATACCCTTTTCCGCGATCGAGCGCGACAGAACCGTCGTTGCGTCCAGGTGGGCGAACGAAGTTGCCGGTGCCGGATCGGTCAAGTCGTCGGCCGGAACGTAAATGGCCTGAACCGAGGTGATCGAGCCCGTCGTCGTCGTGGTGATGCGTTCCTGCATCTGGCCCATATCGGTTGCGAGCGTCGGCTGATAACCAACGGCCGAAGGAATACGGCCGAGCAGTGCCGACACTTCAGAGCCAGCCTGCGTGAAGCGGAAGATGTTGTCGACGAAGAACAGAACGTCCTGACCCTGGTCGCGGAAATGTTCAGCAACCGTGAGACCGGTCAGAGCGACGCGAGCGCGGGCGCCCGGCGGTTCGTTCATCTGGCCGTAAACGAGCGCAGCCTTGGAGCCTTCGCCGCCGCCGTGCTTGTTGACGCCCGATTCGATCATTTCGTGGTAAAGGTCGTTGCCTTCGCGGGTACGTTCACCCACACCTGCGAACACCGAGTAACCACCGTGCGCCTTGGCGACGTTGTTGATCAGTTCCATGATCAGAACGGTCTTGCCGACACCTGCACCGCCGAACAGACCGATCTTGCCGCCCTTTGCGTAGGGAGCGAGAAGGTCGACGACCTTGATGCCGGTGACGAGAATCTGCGCTTCCGTGGACTGATCGACGTAAGCCGGAGCGTCCTGGTGGATAGCGCGTCTGTGGGCAGTGTTCAGCGGGCCTGCTTCGTCGACCGGCTCGCCGATGACGTTCATGATACGGCCGAGCGTTTCGTCACCAACCGGAACCGAGATCGGCGCGCCGGTATCCGTGACCAGCTGGCCGCGAACGAGACCTTCGGACGAGTCCATGGCGATCGTGCGGACTTCGTTTTCGCCCAGATGCTGAGCGACTTCGAGAACCAGGCGGTTGCCGTTGTTGTCGGTTTCGAGCGCGTTCAAAATCGCCGGCAGTTCGCCTTCGAAAGCAACGTCGACGACGGCGCCGATAACCTGGGTGACTTTGCCGACAGAGCGGGTAGCTGCCTCAGCCATTTTCTTACCCTCTTTCCCTAACTCAGAGCGCTTCCGCGCCCGAAATGATTTCAATCAGTTCCTTGGTGATCTGCGCCTGACGCTGACGGTTATAGCTCAGCGTCAGCTTGTTGATCATCTCACCAGCATTGCGCGTCGCATTGTCCATCGCGCTCATCTTGGCGCCCATCTCGCCCGCGACGTTCTCAAGGAGAGCGCGGAAGATCTGGACGGAGATGTTGCGCGGGATCAGATCGTCGAGGATCGACGCCGGATCCGGCTCGTATTCGTAGACAGCGCCGGCATGGTCTGCATCCTCGGCAACGGCTTCTGGAGCCTTGGCCGGGATGAGCTGCTGTGCCGTCGGGATCTGGCTGATCACCGACTTGAATTCCGAATAGAACAGCGTGCAGACGTCAAATTCGCCGGCTTCGAACATCTCGATGATGCGCTTGCCGATCTGGTCGGCATTTTCGAAACCGATCTTCTTGACTTCGCGCAGTTCTTTCCGCTCGACGATCAGAGATGCGAACTCGCGACGCAGGATGTCATAGCCCTTCTTGCCGACGGTCAAGATCTTGACGGTCTTGCCCTCAGCAACGAGCTTGCGGATGTGATCGCGAGCAAAACGCGCAATCTGCGAGTTGAAGCCGCCGCACAGCCCGCGTTCGGCCGTGCAGACGACGAGCAGATGAACCTGGTCCTTGCCCGTGCCGGTCATCAGGACCGGCGCGCCATCCGCATCGGTAACGGCCTTGGCGATGTTCGCCAGGACCGTATTCATGCGCTGCGAGTAAGGCCGGGCGGCCTCGGCCGCCTCCTGCGCACGCCGAAGCTTCGCCGCGGCGACCATCTTCATCGCCTTGGTGATCTTCTGCGTCGCCTTGACGGAGGCGATCCGGTTTTTCAGATCCTTAAGTGAAGGCATCCGTTATCCGTCCTAACCTATGGCCCGATTACTGGAAAGACTTGGCGAAGCTATCGAGAGCAGCGGTGAGCTTGCCCTTGGTCGCGTCGCTGATAGCCTTTTCCGTGCGGATCGCATCGAGGATGGCAGAGCCTTCCGAGCGCAGATAGGACAACAGGCCCTGTTCGAACTTGCCGACCTGAGCGACAGGCAGCTTGTCGAGGTAACCGTTGACGCCTGCGAAGATCACGGCGACCTGCTCTTCCGTCTTCAGCGGCGAGAACTGCGGCTGCTTCAGAAGTTCGGTCAGGCGTGCACCACGGTTCAGAAGGCGCTGCGTGGCAGCGTCGAGGTCCGAACCGAACTGCGCGAAGGCGGCCATTTCGCGATACTGGGCGAGTTCACCCTTGATCGAGCCGGCAACCTGCTTCATCGCCTTGATCTGCGCCGACGAACCGACGCGGGAAACCGACAGACCGACGTTAACAGCCGGACGGATACCCTGGTAGAACAGGTCGGTTTCGAGGAAGATCTGGCCGTCGGTGATCGAGATCACGTTGGTCGGAATGAAGGCCGAAACGTCGTTACCCTGCGTTTCGATGACCGGCAGAGCGGTGAGCGAGCCAGCACCCTTGTCGTCGTTCATCTTTGCAGCGCGCTCGAGAAGACGCGAGTGCAGGTAGAAAACGTCGCCCGGATAAGCTTCGCGGCCCGGCGGGCGGCGAAGCAGCAGCGACATCTGGCGATAAGCGACAGCCTGCTTGGACAGGTCGTCGTAGCCGATCAGCGCATGCTGGGCGTTGTCGCGGAAGTATTCGCCCATTGCGCAACCTGCGAACGGTGCGAGGAACTGCATCGGAGCCGGATCGGAAGCGGTCGCGGCAACGACGATCGAGTACTTCAGTGCGCCACGCTCTTCGAGAACCTTGACGAACTGGGCAACGGTGGAGCGCTTCTGGCCGATGGCAACGTAGACGCAGAACAGCTTGTCCTGTTCCGGGCCGTTGTCGTGGATCGGCTTCTGATTCAGGAACGCATCGAGAATGATGGCGGTCTTGCCGGTCTGGCGGTCGCCGATAACGAGCTCGCGCTGGCCACGGCCAACCGGGATGAGCGCATCGATAGCCTTGAGGCCGGTCGACATCGGCTCATGAACCGACTTGCGCGGAATGATGCCCGGAGCCTTGATATCGACGCGCGAACGACGCGTCGCGTTGATCGGGCCCTTGCCGTCGATCGGATTGCCGAGAGCGTCGACAACGCGGCCGAGCAACTCCGGACCGACCGGAACGTCAACGATCGCGCCGGTACGCTTAACGGTGTCGCCTTCCTTGATGTCGCGGTCGGAGCCGAAAATAACGACACCAACGTTGTCGGATTCAAGGTTCAGAGCCATACCGCGGATGCCGCCGGGGAACTCGACCATTTCACCAGCCTGAACATTGTCCAGGCCATAAACGCGAGCGATACCGTCACCAACGGAGAGAACCTGACCGACCTCGGAGACTTCCGCCTCTTTGCCGAAGTTCTTGATCTGGTCTTTAAGAATTGCGGAAATTTCCGCAGCGCGGATATCCATCAGCCGACCTCTTTCAATGCAAGCTTAAGGGTAGAGAGTTTGGTACGAAGAGACGTGTCAATCTGACGGGACCCGACCTTGACGATCAGACCACCAAGAATTGACGGATCAACCGTGACAGCAATTGCCACGTCTTTGCCGGTGACGCCCTTCAGCGCCGCCTTCAATTCATTTTCCTGCTCTGCCGAGAGAGCATGGGCCGAAGTGACATCGGCAGAAATTTCGCCGCGATGATTGGCAGCGATCACCCGGAAGGCCTTGATCATGCCCGGCAAGGCAAACAGGCGGCGGTTACGCGCCACGACCTTCAGGAAGTTGGCGAAGAAGCCCGAGATGCCGGCCTTTTCGCTGAGAGCGGCAATCGCCTTGAGCTGATCCTCGGCGGAGAAAACCGGGCTCATGACGAAGCGCTTCAGGTCTTCGCTTTCATCCAGCATGACCTGGAATCGGTCGAGATCGGCGGCAACGCTATCGACGACGCCTTCTTCGAGCGCCAGCTCGAAAAGCGACGAGGCATAGCGCTCTGCAACACCAGAAGTAAGCTGGGACGTGTCTGCCACGGGCACAAATTTCCCTGATTTCAATCCAAAATCCGACTTCCGGCGGACGCCGAGTCTATGATCTTGAATTCGTTTTGATTTCCCCCAGAAATCGCAAGAGAAGCCTCTTGCTTCTTCCGAAATTCGGGGTCCGTCTAACATAGGATATCGGGACTCGCAACACGCGTAACGCCCGAATACGTGTTTCGCATGATTTTCTATCAGCAAAATTGGCCAAACGCGCGAAAGCGGGCTGCGAAACGCTTTAATTGCGGCTTCGGATCAGCTCTGCAGGAAGCCAAATACATGAAGCAGCGGTAGCGCTGCAATGGCTGCCTGGACAACCAGAAGTAAATAGTTGAGGAGCGTGCTCCCCCGATCTGACAGGATGGAAATGATGCGTGCGAAAGCCGCCATCGCGAAGGATGCGCCGAGTGCAAGATAGGTCCAGTCCTGCGCCAGCATGATTGCTGCGACGCCTAGACCGAGATAGAGGCCACCCATTGACCGTATCTCGCTGAAGCCTTCGCGCCGCTCGCCGCGCGGCGCCAGACCGAAGGCTCGCATGGCAAGGCCGGGAGCAAACATGATGACGAAGCCGGCGAGCGCGGTGAAGGCCGCAGCGCCGAAGGCAAGCTGCTCGCCAAATTCCGTCGGAAAGTAGAATTCCATGCGTCGACCTCAGATTACCAGTTGATTCTGCGTTTATGCCACGATCGACGACATCCGAAAACGCCTGGTCAATAATGATCTACAGGAAGCTCTGCGGATCGATATCGAGCTGCACCTGGACTGAACCGCGTTCTCTGGGCGATTGCGCGAGCATGGCCCTGAGATAGGCCTGCATGTCGGAATTTCGGCGCCCATGGACCAGCAGACGGAAACGATGGCGGCCGCGCACCAGCGCAAGCGGCGCCTCAGCGGGTCCGAGAACCGAAATGCCGGAGACCTGCGGGGCCGCATTGCGCATTCCGCGCGCGTGGTTCTCCGCATCCTGCCGCGTATCGGCCGACACGATGACGGAGGCGAGCCGGCCGAAAGGCGGCAAGGCGGCACGTTCTCGCTCGCCGATTTCGCGATCGTAGAAGGCGCGCGCATCGCCTGACACGATCGCCTGCATCACCGGGTGCTGGGGCTGGTAGGTCTGCAGCAGACCGTGGCTCTTCAGACCCGTTCGCCCGGCGCGGCCTGTCACCTGCGACAGAAGCTGAAAGGTGCGCTCCGCAGCTCGTGGATCGCCATTTGCAAGGCCAAGATCGGAATCGACGATACCGACCAGCGTCATCAGCGGAAAGTTGTGTCCCTTGGCGACAAGCTGGGTGCCGATGACGATATCGGCCTCGCCCTTTGCGATTGCATCCAACTCCAGTCGCAGCCGCTTCACCCCACCCGCGATGTCAGAGGAGAGCACGATGGTGCGCGCGTCAGGAAAATGTCGTTCCACCTCTTCGGCGATGCGCTCCACGCCCGGCCCGCAGGCAACGAGATGATCGAGCGTGCCACATTCCGGGCAGGCCTCCGGCGTCGGCTCGGAATGGCCGCACTGGTGGCATTGCAACTGGCGGCGGAAGCGATGTTCCACCAGCCAGCTCGAACATTGCGGGCACTGGAAGCGATGGCCGCAGACGCGGCAGAGCGTCAGCGGCGCATAGCCGCGACGATTGAGGAAGAGAAGCGCCTGCTCGCCTCTCTCTACCGTCTTGCCGATCGCCCGGACGAGCACCGGCGACAGGAAACCGCCGCGCTCCGGCGCATGACGCCGCAGATCGACCAGATGCAGGTCAGGCAGGGCAGCATCGCCGAAACGCGTCGGCAGATGGATCGTGGTGTAGCGGCCGCTCTGGCCGTTGACCTGGCTTTCGACCGAAGGTGTCGCTGAAACCAGCACGACCGGGAAATCACCGATCCGGGCCCGAACAACCGCCATGTCGCGCGCATTGTAATAGACGCGATCCTCCTGTTTGTAGGCGGGATCGTGCTCTTCATCGACGATGATGAGACCGAGATCTTCGAAAGGCAGGAACAGCGCCGAGCGCGCGCCGGCAACGACGCGCACTTCACCCGTCACCGCCTGTCTCCAGACTTTTTCACGGGTGCGCGGCGCGAGATCGGAATGCCATTCGGCCGGCTTCGCGCCGAACCGGTCCTGAAAGCGTTCGAGGAAGCTTGCCGTCAGCGCGATTTCCGGAAGCAGGATCAGCACCTGCTTGCCCCGCCGCAGTGTCTCGGCGATCGCCTCGAAATAGACTTCGGTCTTGCCGGAACCGGTCACTCCGTCGATCAGCGAGACCGCAAATTCGCCCTTGCGTACCTCCTCCAGAATGTCCTCGGCCGCTTCCTTCTGCGGCCCTTCGAGACGTGACCGGGTAAAGTCCGGATCCGGCTTTGCGACGATCGGCGGCGGCGGCAGGAAAATCGTCTCGAAAATGCCCTGCGCGATCAGTCCATCGACGACGCTGGTCGAAACACCGGCGGCATGCGCAAGGCCGGTGCGCGTCCACGAAAGACCGTCCGATGCCGCATCGAGAACGCGTGCGCGCGCCGGCGTCATCCGCTCCGGCTCGCCGCCGATAAAACGCAGCCCCTCTACCATCGGCTCCGGCTCGAAGGCATTCGGTGCCCTCAGCGCCATGCGAGCCACCAATCCCGGCGGCGAAAGTGTATATGCGGCCACCCAGTCGATGAAGTCCCGCATCTCCTTGTTGAGTGGCGGGCAATCGAAGACATGGCTGATCGGCCGAAGCTTCTTCGGATCGACGCCATCCTCCCCGCCATCCCAGACGACACCGATCACCTGTCGCGGCCCGAGCGGCACCTGCACGACCGAGCCGGGCTCGATCGCCATGCCATCAGGCACCGAATAGGAATAGGGCTTCGGCGCCGGCATCGGCACCAGCACCGGAACCGTGCGGTTCACGGGCGGAGCTTTGAAAAGCGCGCCAAAAAGATCGGACGAATCTGTACTCATTGCGGCAGACCATGCCCGCAACGGCGTAAAATTGGAACCATAAAGAGGTCAGACGGCCATTGGTTCGGCTGGTTGCGCGGAGAGGCGCGAAACAGGTACGAACTGCGCATCCCCATTAGCCGCCATATCGTAGACGGTCAACTTTTCGAGTGCCTTCGTCACCTCCGTAAGGTCGCCATCCAGCTGTTCAGAGGGAATGAGATTACCGATGACGAAATCGAAACGGTCGCCCTTCTTGTTCAGGAGCTCGTGAAAAACCGTCATGTCGCGCAGTTCCGTCGACCATTTGGCGAACCAGTAGAACAGGCCGGAATTGCGCGCCGTCATATGGACAGGAAGGATCGGCAGGCCGTATTTGCGGGCGAGGCCGACCGCAGAGGTTTTCCAAGGCCGTTCGTTCAGCCGGCCATTGGCCCAATAGGCAATGCGCCCGGAAGGGAAAAGCACGGTCGCCTTGCCTTCCTTCACCGCATGGTTGGTCAGCTGCAGCGTCTCGCGGGTCTTGAGCTTGCTCTTGAATTCCTCGCGCCACTCGACCGGGATGATGATTTCCGAGAAGCGCGGATTGACACGCACAGCATCGCGATTGGCAAAGAACATCATATCGGGGCGCAGGGTCTTCAGGAGATCGAAGACAGCTACGCCATCAGCAATGCCGGTCGGATGGTTGCTGACGAGAATGAAGCCGCCGGATGCCGGGATGCGGTCGGCATTGGTGACGTTGATGTCGAGCTTCAGCAGGTTGCTCATGTATTCGAACGACTGGAAGCCCGGCATGTTGGCCACGTCATTGGCGAATTCGATTGCCCGGTTGTAGCGCAACAGCGTGTAGAGAAACGGCCGCATCAGAGGCCATAGCGGGTGGCGAACGATCTTCTGTCCGCGCTCGGCAATCAGAGTATCGACGATATGGCCAGGCTTTCCGTGTGAAACCAGGGCAATCGCTTCCGCGAGCTGTCCAAAGGCCGTCATGGAATCGCGCCGTGCCATGAAAATTCCTGTTTTACGGAAGCTATAAGCTATCTCAGTGAATTATGATCGATACATGACAAGGGCTTGGCGAGCATTAGCAATTCCATAACGTCACTGTTCCAAAATTGGCGTTATCGAAAGCAAATTCAAGAGCCGGTACCGTGAACGAACTGCTGATCATCGCCGACCCGCACCTGATGACGGAACGCACTGCATGGCTCGCCAATCTGGCCCGCGAACGCCGTCTTTCAGAGCATACGCTCGATGCCTATGAGCGTGATACGCGCCAGTTCCTGACCTTCATGACCGGCCATCTCGGTGGTCCGACGACGTTGCGCGATATCGAGACCTTGCGCCCGGCCGATTTCCGCGCCTTTCTTGCCGCGCGCCGCAAGGAGGGCTCCGGCGCACGCTCGGTCGCACGCAATCTCGCTGGCATCCGTTCGTTTCTGCGCCACCTTGAAAAGAAGGGCCTCGTCAATGCTGCAGGAGCCGGCGCCGTGCGCTCGCCGAAGCAGCCGAAATCGCTTCCGAAGCCACTGTCCGACAAGCAAGCTATCACCGTTGTAAGCGCCGATGCGCAGCTTCATGATGAGCCATGGATCGCCGCGCGCGATGCCGCCGTCACGACACTGCTTTATGGCTGCGGGTTGCGCATTTCCGAAGCGCTCGATCTGACACCTGCCGATCTCAGGACCGGCGCGACCACCCTGCGCATCACCGGTAAGGGTAACAAGACGCGCCTCGTGCCGCTGCTGTCGATCGTCTTCGAAGCCATCGAGACATACCGGCAGCTCTGCCCCATTCACCTGGAAGAGGACGGTCCACTCTTTCGCGGCGCCCGTGGCGGCAAGCTGCAGCCAGCCATCATCCAGCGCGCCATGCAGAAGCTGCGCAGCGCTTTCGGCCTGCCGGAGACCGCGACCCCTCATGCGCTGCGTCACTCCTTCGCCACGCATCTGCTGGCTGGCGGTGGCGACCTGCGCACCATTCAGGAACTGCTCGGCCATGCGAGCCTTTCCACGACGCAGGTCTATACCGGCGTCGATGCATCAAGGCTTCTGGAAGTGTATGATAGGGCGCATCCGCGCGCGTAAGCCTTCGTTAACGCTGTCTCTTAAAGGAATATGCGCAAGCCCGGCGTAGAGCATGAAGCTTGAAGCATTGTGACCGGATTACCATCATGACGATCTCCATCGGCCACCGCATTTTGCACATCGCGCAACCGGGCAATATCCTGCTCTGGCTGATTGCCGCCTTTCACGTGCTGCTGGCCGCCGCATTGCTCGCGGTCCTCTTTTCAGTCACGCCCGCCGACGCCGCCGAAGACAGCTGCACCGGCAAGAACCTGCTGACCGAACTGCAGCAGAACGACCCTGCCCGCTACGCTGAGGCGGTGAAGGAAGCCGATGCCACGCCGAACGGCAAAGGCATTTTCTGGAAGATCGAAAAGTCAGGCCTTAAACCCTCGTGGCTGCTCGGCACCATGCATGTCACCGATCCGCGTGTCCTGAACCTGCCGCCTCGTGCACAGGAAGCCCATGATGGCGCTGACACGATCATCATCGAATCTGACGAAATCCTCGACGAGAAGAAGGCTACCGCCGCTCTCCTGATGAAGCCAGATCTGATGATGTTCACGGATGGAACGACTATCGACAAGCTTCTTTCGCCTGAGGATTACAGCCGCCTGGAAGCGGGTCTGAAGCAGCGCGGCATTCCGCTCTCGGCCGTTTCCCGCATGCGCCCCTGGATGATTTCGAGCGCCGTGGCGCTGCCTGCCTGCGAAATTTCCCGCAAGGCAAAGGGTGTCCAGTTCCTGGACCAGAAGATCGCCGCCGACGCAGCCGCAGAAGGCAAGCAGGTCAAGGGGCTGGAAACCCTTGCCGAGCAGCTGCAGGCCATGGCCGAACTGCCGGTCGAATTCCACCTGAAATCGCTGATCGAGACACTGGAACTCGGCGCCAAGATGAACGATGTCGTCGAGACCATGACCGACATCTATCTCTCCGGTGATATCGGCATGACCATGCCGATGCTGAAGACCGTCACGCCAGAAGACAGTAACGAGGACAGCGACTACGCCGCCTTCGAGCAGCGTATCATCCTCGACCGCAACAAGGTGATGGCTGAACGCGCCGCTCCCATTCTCGGAAACGGCAACGTCTTCATGGCCGTTGGCGCCCTGCATCTGCCGGGCAAGGATGGCGTCATCGAATTGCTGCGCCAGCAGGGTTTCACGGTAACTGCGGTCAACTGACCGGCCTTTGGCAATACATTCCCACTGAGATCGCCAACAAAAAAAGCCGCCTGCCTGAGGGCAAGCGGCTTCATATTCCGTTGGGCTGTCGATCTTACATATGGATCGGCTTGAAGAAGGCAGCGAGTGCTGATTCCTTCACGGCTTCCGACATGGTCGGATGCGCATGGCAGGTACGGCCGAGGTCTTCAGCCGAGCCGCCGAATTCCATCAGAACGGCAATCTCGTGGATCATCTCGCCGGCGCCGAAGCCGACGATATGGCCGCCGAGCACGCGATCGGTTTCCTTGTCGGACAGAATCTTCACGAAACCATCCGTTGCCAGCATGGCGCGGGCGCGGCCGTTTGCCGAGAACGGGAATTTGCCAACCTTGTAGGCGATACCAGCGGCCTTCAGCTCTTCCTCGGTCTTGCCGACCGAAGCGACTTCCGGCTGCGTGTAGACGACGCTCGGAATGACGTCGTAGTTCACATGGCCGTGCTGGCCAGCGAGAATTTCGGCAAGCGCCACACCTTCGTCTTCGGCCTTGTGCGCCAGCATCGGGCCCTTCACGACGTCACCGATGGCGTAGATGCCCTCGACATTGGTCTTGAAATGACCGTCGATTTCGACGCGGCCGCGATTGTCGAGCTTGACGCCGGCTTCTTCGAGACCAAGGCCGGCCGTGTAGGGAATGCGACCCGTGGAAATGAGGACAACATCGGCTTCGAGCGTCTGGGCCGCACCGCCGGCCACCGGCTCGAACGTCACCTTCGCACCCTTGCCGCCCTTTTCGACGCCGGTCACCTTCGAGCTGAGATTGATGTCGATGCCCTGCTTGCCCAGCATGCGCTGGAACTGCTTGGAGACATCGGCATCCATCGCGCCGAGGATCTTGTCGAGGAATTCGATGACGGTAACCTTGGCGCCGAGGCGCGACCAGACCGAGCCAAGCTCGAGGCCGATGACACCGCCACCGACGACGATCATCGTTTCCGGCACTTTCTCCAGAGCAATCGCACCGGTCGAGGAAACGATGATCTTCTCATCGATGTCGACCTTGACGCCCGGGATGCCGGCGACATCGGAACCCGTGGCAATGACGATATTCTTGCCTTCGATCTGCTGTACCGTACCGTCTTCGGCGGTAACGGAAACCTTGCCGGCGGAAACGATCTTGCCGGTACCATGGAACGTATCGATCTTGTTCTTCTTGAAGAGGAAGGCAACGCCATCGACGTTGGACTTCACCGTCGCATCCTTGTGAGCCAGCATCTTGTCGAGGTTGAGCTTGGGAGCCGCGACCTCGATGCCGAGTTCTTCCATATGATGCGTCGCATGGAACATTTCGGAAGCATGCAGCAGCGCCTTGGAGGGGATGCAGCCGACATTCAGGCAGGTGCCGCCATAGGTGGCGCGCTTCTCGACAACTGCGACCTTGAGGCCGAGCTGGGCGGCCTTGATTGCCGCGACATAGCCGCCGGGGCCGGTTCCGATAACAATCACATCATAGGACATTGCTTTTTCCCTTTACGTTATTGATTAGCGCCCGCCGCTCACATTGAGGATCGCGCCTGTTATGTAGGATGCCGAAGGCGAAAGCAGATAGACGATCGCATCGGCCACCTCCTCCGCCTGTCCGGTTCGCTTCATCGGGATCGACGGAGCCATTTCTTTCGGCTTGTCCGGTTGGCCGCCGGCAGCATGAATATCTGTCTCGATAATGCCGGGCCGGATGGCATTCACGCGGATGCCTTCGTCAGCGACTTCCTTGGAAAGCCCGACTGTGAACGTATCGATGGCGGCCTTGGACGCGGCATAATCGACATATTGCGCCGGCCCGCCGATCACTGCAGCCATGGACGAGATGTTGACGATCGCGCCACCGCGACCGCCATGCCGGGTAGACATGCGACGCACCGCCTGACCGGCACAGAGAATTGAACCCGTCACGTTGATCCGCATCATGCGTTCGAGACGATCAGCCGACATTTCATCGACACGTGCGATGTAATCGACGATCCCGGCATTGTTCACCAGCCCGTCCAGCCGACCGAAATGCTTGTCGACCGCCTCGAACATCGAGCCGATGTCCGCTGCATTGCCGACATCTCCCTTGATAGCGATCGCCTCACCGCCGGCCTTCGCGATCTCGGAAACCACGGCATTGGCCGCCGCCTCGTTCGCGGCATAGTTCACTGCGACACGCCAGCCGTGGCGCGCGGCGACTAGACACGCCGCCGCACCAATGCCGCGGCTACCGCCGGTTACGAGCAGAACGGGACCATCAGTCATTGTGCGCATCCCTTGAAATCGAGGACATCCCACGGCGCGACTTTCGCCTTGCCGTCACCCCAGGCTGAAGACTGGCGGATGGCCGGACCGAGGCCAGGAAAGACGATCTTTTCCGCCGCCGGGCTGTCGCCGGACTGCAGATTGTCCAGCCCGCCCTCGTTCGTGCGATAGACAAAACCCTGCCAGACCATGCAGGCATCGAGATCGGCACCGGTGACATCACCATCAGGGCAGTTGAACATCACCATGCCCATGGTCCGCTCCGGATCGTCGGAGGACATGACATAGCCGTTCATCACGACAGAGGTCTTCAGCGCGCTGAGCTTGAATTGATGGGTCGAGGTCATGGCCTCGGACGTAATCGGCGAGAAACGCAGCTCATAAGCGCCGTCACGATCTCCGTAGATGGCGCTGGCCTGCTTGCAGTCGGCGGCGATGGCGGATACCGGCGCACAAGAAAGCGCGGCGATGATGATCACTGCCAAACCTTTCCACCTCGTCACCATATGCTCCGCTCCACGCATCACAAGCTCGGCTTTCTGTGCCCGTCGGCGTTTTCGATGACCTGGAAATCCGTCAGCAGCACCAGCGGGTGCTCGTCCTTGTCCATACCCCAGAACACCGGATAAACGCCGTCGCCTCCGCCGCTCCAGAAGATCGCTACATTGCCCTTCTTGCCAGAAACCGGCCGATGCAGGGCATAAATGCCCTTGTTGGCATCGAGCTCCGGAGCGAGCACGTCGTAATAATTCACGTCGGAATCAGGCTTCTCGGTCTGCTCTTGCTGCTCGCGCTCCCCGATCAGATCGAGCGTATCGGCGTCCATGTAGCTGCCGAGGCCGGCATCGACGGGATAGCCGAAGATCTCATCATCCTTGAGCGTCGCGACATCCTGACCGGGAATGGTCGCAAGCTCCCAATGATCGGGCTTGCCCTCGCCGAAGCGCATGCTGGCAGCCGCAACCCGGCCGAATGCTTGATAGAGCCGCACCGGATAGTCGCCAGCTGGAACCGTTTTTTCGAATGCCGGCCGGTCCGGTTGCGCCAGCGGATCTGCGGCAACGACATGGCCGGAAGTAATCTCGACATTGCCCATATCGACAGTCTTGATAGAGCGTGCGGAAAGCTCCGCATCGCTAAGCGACACGAGGTCGAAATTGCTGCTCGCCTTGTTCACATCAAAGGCGAGGGCCGAGACCGGCATGAAGGCAACTGTGGCGCAGAGCACTGCGCCTGCCGCTCGCATGATCCGGTCTCGCATGGCAGATCGCTCCGCTTAGAGGTCCAGAACCAGACGTTCCGGATCTTCCAGGCTTTCCTTGACGCGCACGAGGAAGGTCACGGCTTCCTTGCCGTCGACGATGCGGTGATCGTAGGAAAGCGCCAGATACATCATCGGACGGATGACGACCTGACCGCCGATGGCGACCGGACGCTCCTGGATCTTGTGCATGCCAAGAATGCCGGACTGCGGTGCGTTGAGGATCGGCGAAGACATCAGCGAGCCGTAGACACCGCCATTGGTGATGGTGAAGGTGCCGCCCTGCATGTCGGCCATGGAGAGCGAACCGTCGCGAGCCGCCTTGGCAAGCCGACCGAGTTCCTTCTCGATTTCGGCAATCGACATCTGATCGGCGTCACGGATGACCGGAACGACGAGGCCCTTGTCGGTGCCTACGGCCATGCCGACGTGGCAGTAGTTCTTGTAGATAATGTCGGTGCCGTCGATTTCAGCGTTGACGGCCGGCAGTTCCTTCAGAGCGTGCGTAACGGCCTTGGTGAAGAAGCCCATGAAGCCGAGCTTCACGCCATGCTTCTTCTCGAAGACATCCTTGTACTTGTTGCGCAGGTCCATGACGGCCTTCATGTCCACCTCGTTATAGGTGGTCAGCATGGCTGCCGTATTCTGCGCATCCTTGAGGCGCTTGGCGATCGTCTGGCGCAGGCGCGTCATCTTTACACGCTCTTCGCGGGCGGCATCTTCGACCGTCGACGGGCCGCGCGCTGCGACAGGTGCGGCCGGAACAGCGGCAGCGGCCGGAGCGGCTGCAGCCTTGGCGACAGCGGCGATGACGTCACCCTTCAGAACCTGGCCGCGCTTGCCGCTGCCATCGACCTGTTCGGCCGAGATATTGTTTTCTGCGAGCATCTTTGCAGCGGCCGGAGCCGGCGGCATGGACGATACGGATGCAGCCGGAGCAGCAGCGGCGGCAACCGGGGCCGCGGGCGTCGGAGCCGGAGCGGCAGGTGCAGCAGCCGGGGCTGCGGCTGCAGGTGCAGCCGCTGCGGCAGCGCCTGCGGCGATCTGGCCGAGCAGCGCACCGAGGCCAACGGTCTCGCCAGCCTGAGCAACGATTTCCGAGAGCGTGCCGGAGGTCGGCGCCGGAACTTCGATGGTCACCTTGTCGGTTTCAAGCTCGAGAATCGGCTCGTCGGCCTTTACGGCATCGCCGACCTTCTTGAACCAGGTACCGACGGTTGCCTCGCTGACGGATTCACCGAGAGTTGGAACGCGGATTTCTGTGGCCATTGTTCAAATCCTGATTGTGCTTGTTATCGTGTTAGATGGCGGTCCCGGCTTGACGCCGGAGAATGACGGAAGGCATTGGCAAGACATCGAAACGGAAACCGAAGCCGGAAGTGACGATCGGGTCCGCATCGGCAAGCGCCTGCGCTGCTGCCTTGTCTGCAACCTCGACGACCGCGATGCCGAAAGCCCCCTCCCCCTCGAAGACGGGACCGACGGCGATCGCCGATCCTGCAAGAGCGTTCTGGTGCCAATATTCGGCATGGCGTTTCATCGCCGCCATTTCCTCCCCGGTCCCGTCATGCGGGAATGTGGAGCGCGGCGGCATAAGTCTCATAAAGAAATATGCCATCGCGCTCCCCCTTTTTGTTAGCCGCCCAGCGCATCCTCGAGGAACGCGGCGAGCTGCGACAGATGCTTGGACATCAGGCCCGTCGCCGGCGAAGCAGCGGCCGGGCGACCGGTGTAGCGAACGCGCTGATACTTCGCATCGATATGGGCGAGAACCCATTCCAGATACGGGTCAATGAACGACCAGGCGCCCATGTTCTTCGGCTCTTCCTGGCACCAGACCATCTCAGCGTTCCGGAAGCGGGACAGCTCGTTGATGAGCGCCTTGGCCGGGAACGGATAGAGCTGTTCGATGCGCAGCAGATAAATGTCGTCGATGCCGCGCTTTTCACGCTCTTCCAGCAGGTCGTAATAGACCTTGCCGGTGCAGATGACGACGCGACGGATCTTGGCATCTTTCTGCAGCTTGATCGGGCCGTCCTTGATGACCTCCGCATCGTCCCACAGGAGACGGTGGAAGGAGGATTCACCGGCCATTTCGGCAAGCGTCGAAACAGCGCGCTTGTGGCGCAGCAGCGACTTCGGCGTCATCAGGATCAGCGGCTTGCGGAAGTCACGCTTCAGCTGGCGGCGCAGGATGTGGAAGTAGTTCGCCGGCGTCGTGACGTTGGCAACCTGCATGTTGTCTTCGGCGCAGAGCTGGAGATAACGCTCCAGACGAGCCGATGAGTGTTCCGGACCCTGACCTTCATAGCCATGCGGCAGCAGGCAGACGAGGCCCGACATGCGCAGCCACTTGCGTTCGCCCGAGGATATGAACTGGTCGAACACGACCTGCGCACCGTTTGCGAAGTCGCCGAACTGGGCTTCCCAGAGCGTCAGTGCATTCGGACGAGCGAGCGAGTAACCGTATTCGAAACCGAGAACGGCTTCTTCCGAAAGCATCGAGTTGATGACTTCGTAACGGGCCTGCGTCGGCGAGAGGTTCGCGAGCGGGATGTAGCGCTCTTCGGTTTCCTGATCGTAGAGAACCGAATGGCGCTGTGAGAAGGTGCCGCGTTCGCAATCCTGACCGGAGAGGCGGATCTTGTGGCCTTCGACGACGAGCGAACCGAAAGCAAGCGCTTCCGCCATTGCCCAGTCGAGGCCTTCGCCGCTCTGGACCATGTTGGCGCGGTTTTCCATGAAGCGTTGGATCGTGCGGTGCGCGTTGAATCCACCAGGAATCTCCGACAGTTTGCGGCCGATATCCTTGAGCGTCTTCATCGGCACGGCAGTCTTGCCGCGACGCTGTTCGTCGGCATTGTCGGCGGTGCGCAGACCGGACCATTCGCCGTCCAGCCAGTCGGCCTTGTTCGGCTTGTAGTGCTGGCCGGCTTCGAATTCCTGCTCGAGATGGGCGCGCCAATCGGCCTTCATCTTTTCGACTTCGCCGTCGGTCAGCAGGCCTTCGCGAACGAGACGATCCGCATAGAGCTGCAGCACCGTCTTGTGGCCACGGATGACCTTGTACATCTTCGGCTGCGTGAAGGACGGTTCATCGCCTTCGTTGTGGCCGTAGCGGCGATAGCAGAACATGTCGAGCACGACAGGCTTGTGGAACTTCATGCGGAATTCGGTCGCAACCTTGGCCGCATAGACGACAGCTTCCGGATCGTCACCATTGACGTGCAGGATCGGCGCTTCGATCATCTTGGCGACGTCGGACGGATAGGGCGACGAGCGCGAGAAGGCCGGGTTCGTGGTGAAGCCGATCTGGTTGTTGATGATGACGTGCATCGTGCCGGCAACGCGATGGCCGCGCAGACCGGAGAGACCGAGGATTTCGGCAATGACGCCCTGGCCAGCAAAGGCCGCGTCGCCGTGGATCAGGAGCGGCAGAACCTTGGCGCGCTCCGAGAGCGGAATGATGTCGCCGTCCCAGACGGTGGCGCTCATATCCTGCTTGGCGCGGACCTTGCCCATGACGACAGGATCGACGATTTCGAGATGCGACGGGTTCGCGGTCAGCGAGACGTGCACCTTGTTGCCGTCGAACTCGCGGTCGGAGGAAGCGCCGAGATGGTACTTCACGTCGCCGGAGCCTTCGACTTCGTCAGGCGCGTAGGAGCCGCCCTTGAACTCGTGGAAGATGGCGCGGTGCGGCTTGCCCATGACCTGGGACAGCACGTTCAGACGGCCGCGATGGGCCATGCCGAACACGGCTTCCCGCAGGCCAAGATGACCACCGCGCTTCAGGATCTGTTCGAGCGCCGGGATCAGCGATTCGCCACCGTCGAGGCCGAAGCGCTTGGTGCCCTTGAACTTGACGTCGAGGAACTGTTCGTAGCCTTCGGCTTCGACGAGCTTGGCGAGAATCGCCTTCTTGCCCTCGGCCGAGAAGGCAACACCCTTGTCCGGGCCTTCGATGCGTTCCTGGATCCATGCCTTTTCCTCCGGATTGGAGATGTGCATGAATTCGACGCCGAGCGTCGAGCAATAGGTGCGCTCGAGGATCTCGATCATCTCGCGGATGGTCGCGTATTCGAGGCCGAGCACGTTGTCGATGAAGATCTTGCGATCGTAATCGGCAGCCGTGAAGCCGTAATTTTCAGGCGAAAGCTCGTGATAGTCTTCGACCGGAGCGGCAATGCCGAGCGGATCGAGCTTGGCATGCAGGTGCCCGCGCATGCGATAGGCACGGATCATCATGATGGCGCGAACGGAGTCGCGCGTCGCCTGCAGCACATCGGCGGCGTTGGCCGGCTGACCGGCGGCTTCCGCCTTCGCCTTGACCTTGGTCTCGATGACCTTTTCGACGATGCCCCAGTCGCCGTCCAGCGCAGAAACGAGATCGCCGCTTGCCTGCAGCGGCCAGTTCTTCTTGCGCCAGGAAGCGCCCTTGGCCGCCTTCTTCACATCAGCAGGATCTTCTTCCAGCGCCTTGAAGAAGGACCGCCACTGGTCGTCTACCGAGTTGGGATCGTCTTCATAACGGGCGTAGAGCTGCTCGATATAGGCAGCGTTGGCGCCATCCAGAAACGAGGTGATCTGAAATTGCTCGTTGGCTTCTTGCCGTGCCATGGTGATACGCGGACGCTTCCGCCCGCCTCCTGACTTAGATGAATTTGCCGGCTTCATCGCCGGCTGCCGCATTCCGATTGCCGCCTGTCCGCGGCGCATCCGTCTGTAGTGAATGGAGAGCCGGGCGAGGGTCGGATGCCGCTCCTTCGCCCGGGTATATAAGTTGGTTTAGCCCTTGAGGACTTCAACCAGCGTCTTGCCGAGGCGAGCCGGAGACGGAGACACCTTGATGCCTGCCGATTCCATTGCCGCGATCTTCGATTCCGCATCGCCCTTGCCGCCGGAAACCACAGCACCGGCATGACCCATGGTGCGGCCCTTCGGCGCCGTACGTCCGGCGATGAAGCCGGCCATCGGCTTCTTGCGGCCCTTCTTGGCTTCGTCGATGAGGAACTGCGCCGCATCTTCTTCAGCCGAACCGCCGATTTCGCCGATCATGATGATCGAGGTCGTGGCTTCGTCGGCGAGGAACATTTCCAAGACGTCGATGAACTCGGTGCCCTTGACCGGGTCGCCGCCGATGCCGACAGCCGTCGTCTGGCCGAGACCTTCGTTGGAGGTCTGGAAGACGGCTTCGTACGTCAGCGTGCCCGAACGGGAAACGATACCGACAGAACCCTTGCGGAAGATGGAGCCCGGCATGATGCCGATCTTGCATTCTTCCGGGGTCATGATGCCCGGGCAGTTCGGTCCGAGCAGGCGCGACTTGGAACGGTCGAGGCGAGCCTTGACGCGAACCATGTCCAGAACCGGGATGCCTTCGGTGATGCAGGTGATGAACGGGATCTCGGCGTCGATCGCCTCGATGATCGCATCGGCCGCACCGGCCGGCGGAACGTAGATGACGGTCGCATCGGCGCCGGTCTTTTCCTTGCCTTCGGCAACGGTTGCGAAGATCGGCAGGCTTTCGCCCTTCGAGCCGGTCCAGGTTTCGCCACCCTTCTTCGGGTGGATACCGCCGACCATCTGCGTGCCGTAATAGGCGAGCGCCTGTTCGGTGTGGAACGTACCGGTCTTGCCGGTCAGACCCTGAACGAGGATCTTGGTGTCTTTGTTGACGAGAATAGACATTCTTTCAGATCCTTCAAATTAGCCGTTGATCGCCGCGACGATCTTCTTGGCCGCATCGTCCAGGTCGTCAGCCGCCGTGATGGCCAGACCCGATTCGTTCAGGATCTTCTTGCCGAGATCGACGTTCGTGCCTTCAAGGCGAACGACGAGCGGAACCTTGAGACCGACTTCCTTGACTGCGGCAATAACGCCCTCGGCAATGACATCGCACTTCATGATGCCGCCGAAGATGTTGACGAGAATACCTTCGACCTTGGGGTCTGCGGTGATGATCTTGAAGGCTGCAGCGACCTTCTCCTTGCCGGCGCCGCCGCCGACGTCGCAGAAGTTCGCCGGCTCCTTGCCGTAAAGCTTGATGATGTCCATCGTCGCCATGGCAAGGCCAGCACCGTTGACCATGCAGCCGATGTTCCCGTCGAGCGCCACGTAGGCGAGATCCCACTTGGAGGCCTCGATTTCCTTGGCGTCTTCTTCGGTCTCGTCGCGTAGCGCCTTGACGTCGTCGTGACGGAACAGGGCGTTACCGTCGAAAGACATCTTGGCGTCGAGAACGCGCAGATGGCCGTCCTTCATGACGATCAGCGGATTGACCTCGAGGAGAGCCATGTCCTTTTCGCCGAAGGCCTTGTAGAGCGCCGGGAAGAGCGACTTGGCGTCTTCGGCAGCTGCACCATCGAGCTGAAGCGCCTTGACGATCTTTGCAACGTCGGCAGCCGTAACGCCGGCTTCCGGATCAATCGCGATCGTGTGGATCTTCTCGGGCGTGTCGTGGGCGACAGCTTCGATATCCATGCCGCCTTCGGTCGAAACGACGAAGGCAACCTTGCCGACCGAACGATCGACCAGCAGCGAGCAATAGAGTTCGCGGGCAATGTCGGCGCCGTCTTCGATGTAAAGGCGGTTGACCTGCTTGCCGGCTTCGCCGGTCTGTGCCGTCACCAGCGTATTGCCGAGCATTTCCTTTGCATGCGCAACGACTTCGTCGATCGACTTGGCGAGACGAACGCCACCCTTGGCATCCGGGCCGAGTTCCTTGAACTTGCCCTTGCCGCGGCCGCCAGCATGGATCTGGCTCTTGACCACGTAAAGCGGGCCGGGAAGCGACTTGGCGGCAGCCTCGGCTTCTTCAACCTTGAGGATAGCCACACCCTGCGCGACCGGCGCGCCATAGCCCTTCAGCAGAGCCTTGGCCTGATATTCATGAATGTTCATGGGTTTATCCCTATTTCGATAACGTCAGCGCACCGATTACTTGAGAGCGGGCGCGATGTTGATGCAGGCTTCGCAAAGACCGGCGACGGCGCCGACGGACTTGTCGAAGGCTTCCTTCTCGGTCTTGTTGAGATCGATCTCGATGATGCGCTCTACGCCGCCGGCACCGATAACGGTGGGAACGCCGACATACATGTCCTTGACGCCGTACTGGCCGGTCAGGTGAGCAGCGCAGGGCAGAACGCGCTTCTTGTCCTTGAGGTAGGCCTCAGCCATTTCGATGGCCGATGCGGCCGGAGCGTAGTAGGCCGAACCGGTCTTCAGCAGGCCGACGATTTCGGCGCCACCGTCACGGGTGCGCTGGATGATTTCTTCGAGGCGTTCCTTGGTGACCCAACCCATCGTGACGAGGTCGGTCAGCGGAATGCCGCCAACGGTCGAGTAACGGGCGAGCGGCACCATCGTGTCGCCATGGCCGCCGAGAACGAAAGCCGTGACGTCCTGGACGGAAACGTTGAATTCCTTGGCGAGGAAGAGGCGGAAGCGCGATGAGTCGAGAACACCGGCCATACCGACAACCTTGTTGGCGGGCAGGCCCGAGAACTTCTGCAGCGCCCAGACCATGGCGTCGAGCGGGTTGGTGATGCAGATGACGAAAGCGTTCGGGGCATACTTCTTGATGCCGGCGCCGACCTGCTCCATGACCTTCAGGTTGATGCCGAGAAGGTCGTCGCGGCTCATGCCCGGCTTGCGCGGAACGCCGGCTGTGACGATGCAGACGTCAGCACCTTCGATCGCGGAATAGTCGCTGGCGCCGGTCAAGTTGGCGTCGAAGCCTTCGACCGGGGAGGACTGTGCGATGTCGAGACCCTTGCCCTGGGGGATGCCGTCGGCAATGTCGAAGAGGACGATATCGCCCAGTTCCTTCAGGCCGGCGAGATGCGCCAGCGTGCCACCAATCATGCCAGAACCGATGAGTGCGATCTTGTTACGCGCCATTTCGCTTTTCCTTTGCGATCAAAATCCGTCGGGCGACGCGCGGGCATCGCCCAATGCCGCAATCGCATAGACCTAAAGCCAAAAAATGGCAATGCATTATTTTTGGTGTAGCAATTTCAATCGTTTAGATATTAAAATTCTTACGTAAACGTAAGATCAATTGTCACCAAAGTGTTACTCGGCGGCACGGCGCTCATGATGCGCCGCAAGATATTCCGCACTTCTCATCTCGAAAAGGCGCGATGCCGTGCGGTCAAATTCGAAACCTTCAGTACCCCGTCTCTCGACAAGCAGTTCCTCCGGCATGGCGGCGGCGGAAACATAAAGGCGAACGCCATGATCGTAGAGCGTATCTATTAAAATAATGAAACGTTTGATCTGGTTTCGCTTTTCCGGACCGAGCAGCGGAACGTGATCGACGAAGATGGTGTCGAAACGCTCGGCAACGGCCAGAAAATCGACGGCACCGAGCGGCTTGTCGCAAAGATCCGAAAAGGAGAAGCGCGCCATCCGATCGATGGCGAGCGGCACATGGATTGCGCGACCCTTCATGGCGATCTCCGCCGACTGTGCCTTGCGGCCATGCAGGGCCTGGGTCCAGGACGCATCCATCGCCATATCGGTGCGCTCGTCGAGCGGGATGAGATAGACCGGCTGACTGTTCAGCTTTTCCATCCGATAATCAGTCTGCGAATCGAGCGTAACCACCTCGACATGCTTCTTGAGCAGACCGACGAAGGGCAGGAAAAGCGCGCGATTGAGGCCGTCCCTGTAGAGATTATCGGGCTCGACATTCGAGGTCGCGACCAGCACGCAACCGCGCTGGAAAAGCTCGGAAAACAGCCGCGACAGGATCATCGCATCGGCAATGTCGGTGACCGTGAATTCATCGAAGCAGAGCAGCTCCGCTTCCTCGAACAGCGCAGCGGCGACCGGCGGCATCGGATCGGCCTGCTTGGTCTCGCCATTCTTCAGCTTCTGCCGGTGGGCGGCGATGCGATTGTGCACATCGGCCATGAATTCGTGGAAATGCGCGCGACGCTTCTTCCGGCACGGCGCCATCTGGAAGAACATATCCATCAGCATCGTCTTGCCGCGCCCGACGCTACCGTGAATATAGAGGCCCTTTATACCGGCCTCCTCCTTCTTTTTGGAGGCAAACAGCCAGCCGAGCGCACTGCTCTTGGCGGCCGGCCGTTTCTGCTTGAGAGCGGCAAGCACCCGATCGAGGCATTTGGCCACATCCATCTGGGCGGAATCGACCTGCAGCGTCCCCGAAGAAGTCAGCGATTTAAGCTGCTCGGTGACACTGAGCGAATAGTCTGGCATTGGCTGCATGAGGGCTTTTCCGCCTATGCGTAACCGGCGGAACCCGCCGGATTATATTACCGGCTGAGGGTGATCGACTGCCCGGTTGCGGTCTGGCCGCTGAAGCTGTTGTCCGCCACCTTGTAGACGGAACCGATCTGGTTGCCGCTACGGTCCTTGAGCAGAACCTGTTTGCCGGACACTTCCCAGGAGCCCATCGCCGTCAGCTCGCCGACGCAACCGCGTGTACCGCCGCGCGAGCCGCTGCCGAGATTGGTGAGCGTCAGGAACATGTCGCAGGTACCGTTGACACGCCAGCTACCGACCATCGATTCCTTGGTGACATCAAGTGAAGTCGCAGGTGCTGCGCCACCACCCGGCTGAACACCGGCCACCGGCGCCGTCGAAGCAGGGGCAGCGGGAAACTGACCGCTCGGAGGTGGAAGCTGGCCGCCCTGCACCGAAGGAACCGGCTGCGCGGTCAGCGGCGGAGGTGCGGCATTCGCGTTATAGTCATATGAGGTGCGTTGGCATCCCGCCAAGGCCAGAGCGGCCGTTAGACCCGTCACCACATATCGCAACTGCATCATCAAGCTCCCGAATGTCCGCCTCAACCGCAGAGATATTTCAATTGTAGGTTCGATTACCGTATTTCACTTTGGTTAATCAAGTCAGCACAATCCCAAAACGCCTTCGTGACACCTATGGCGAAACCGGCACAATTCAACCGATCGTTCGCTGGACTTCTTGCTGATAAAATATGTCAGCAAGGTGATGTGCCCGACTGTCCGCTTCCTGATCAAGTTTGATACGCTCGGCGAGGTCCGCAAAATGCGCAGTTGAAGCGGGCAGAAAGGACTGGATACGCTGAGGCCACATGCCTTCGCCGATCTGGCCTAACGATCCCTTGACCGAGGCAAGTCGCGATTTTCGGCGACCGCCCCTGAATCAAAGTCTTCAGTTTCGAAGAAGGTAGCGACGCTTACACGCGGCGCTCGACCATCATCTTCTTGATTTCGGCAATTGCCTTGGCCGGGTTCAGACCCTTCGGGCAGGTCTGGGCGCAGTTCATGATCGTGTGGCAACGATAGAGGCGGAATGGATCCTCGAGATTGTCGAGCCGTTCGCCGGTTGCTTCGTCACGGCTATCGATCAGCCAGCGGTAGGCCTGCAGCAGAACGGCCGGGCCGAGGTAGCGGTCGCCGTTCCACCAGTAGCTCGGACAGGAAGTCGAGCAGCAAGCGCACAGAATGCACTCGTAAAGGCCGTCGAGTTTCTGACGATCTTCGTGGCTCTGCTTCCATTCCTTAGCCGGCGTCGGCGAAACCGTCTTCAGCCAGGGTTCGATCGAGCGGTGCTGGGCATAGAAGTTGCTGAGATCGGGAACCAGATCCTTGACGACAGGCATGTGCGGCAGCGGGTAGATCTTTACCGTGCCCTTGATGTCGTCCATGCCCTTGGTGCAGGCAAGCGTGTTCGTGCCGTCGATGTTCATCGCGCAGGAACCGCAGATGCCTTCACGACAGGAACGGCGCAGCGTCAGCGTCGGATCGATCTTGTTCTTGATGTAGAGAAGCGCATCGAGAACCATTGGCCCGCAATCGTCGATATCGACATGGAACGTGTCGATCGACGGGTTCTGGCCATCATCCGGGCTCCAGCGATAGACGCGGAACTCGCGGGTGTTCTTGGCACCCGCCGGCTTCGGCCACACCTTGCCTTCGCGCATCTGGGAATTCTTGGGGAGAGCGAGTTCAACCATGTCAGGTTCCTCTGATCAGTATACGCGGGCCTTCGGCTCGATCTTGTGCGGATCGATACCGTCTGCGATGAGGTCGGTGTGGACAGGCCGGTAGTCGAGCTTCACATCGCCCGCCTCGTTCACCCAGGCCAGCGTGTGCTTGCGCCAGTTGACGTCGTCGCGACCGGCGAACGGACCCGACGTATAATCTTCGCGCGCATGCGAACCGCGGCTTTCCTTGCGGGCCTCGGCGCCGTAGATCGTCGTGATGGCGTTCGCCATCAGGTTCTGCAATTCCAGAGTCTCGACGAGGTCGGAATTCCAGATCATCGAGCGGTCGGTGACCTTGAGATCCTTGAGCTCACCCCAGATTTCCGAAAGCCTGCGGCAACCGGATTCCAGCGATTCCTGCGTGCGGAACACGGCTGCGTCGTCCTGCATGGCGCGCTGCATCTTTTCGCGCAGCACCGCCGTCGGCGTGCCGCCATTGGCGTGACGCAGACCGTCGAAACGATCCATGATCTTGTCGCAGGCAGCAACGTTCAAAGCCGGCACCGGCGAGGCACGGTCGATAACCTCGCCTGCGCGGATCGCAGCCGCACGGCCGAAGACCACGAGGTCGATCAGCGAATTGGAGCCAAGCCGGTTTGCGCCGTGAACCGAGGCGCAGCCTGCTTCACCGACGGCCATCAGGCCGGGAATAATGCGTTCCGGGTTGGAGCTGTCGGCATTGAGAACCTCACCCCAATAGTTCGTCGGAATGCCGCCCATATTGTAGTGAACGGTCGGCAGGACGGGGATCGGTTCGCGGGTCACATCGACGCCGGCGAAAATCTTGGCGCTCTCTGAAATGCCCGGCAGGCGCTCATGCAGCACGGCCGGATCGAGATGATCGAGATGCAGGAAGATATGGTCCTTGTTCTTGCCGACGCCGCGGCCTTCGCGGATTTCCAGCGTCATGCAGCGCGAGACGACGTCACGCGAGGCAAGATCCTTGGCTGACGGCGCATAGCGCTCCATGAAGCGCTCACCTTCGGAATTGACGAGATAGCCGCCTTCGCCACGTGCGCCTTCCGTGATCAGACAGCCGGAGCCGTAGATACCGGTCGGGTGGAACTGGACGAATTCCATGTCCTGCAGCGGCAGGCCTGCGCGAGCCACCATGCCGCCGCCGTCGCCGGTGCAGGTATGGGCCGAGGTTGCCGAGAAATAGGCTCGACCGTAACCGCCGGTCGCCAGCACCACCATCTTGGCGGCGAAGCGATGGATCGTGCCGTCGTCGAGGCACCAGGCGATGACGCCGGTGCAGCGGCTGCCATCATCCGACATGATCAGGTCGAGCGCGAAATATTCGACGAAGAATTCCGCGTTGTTGCGCAGCGACTGGCCGTAGAGCGTATGCAGGATGGCGTGGCCGGTACGGTCGGCAACGGCACAGGTGCGCTGCACCGGCGGGCCTTCACCGAAATTCTGCATGTGGCCGCCGAACGGACGCTGATAGATCTTGCCTTCCTCGTTGCGCGAGAACGGCACGCCGTAATGCTCGAGCTCATAGACCGCCTTCGGCGCTTCCATGGTGAGATACTGCATGGCATCGACGTCGCCGAGCCAGTCGGAACCCTTGACGGTATCATAAAGGTGCCACTGCCAGCTGTCGGGCGTCATGTTCTGCAGCGACGCGGCAATACCGCCCTGGGCGGCAACCGTGTGCGAACGGGTTGGGAATACCTTGGTAATGCAGGCTGTGCGGAAGCCCTGCTCGGCCATGCCGAGCGTGGCGCGCAGGCCCGCGCCACCGGCGCCGACGACGATCACGTCATAGGAGTGATCGACATAGGTATAGGCCTTCCCATTCTGAGCGGGTGAAGACGGTGCCATGATACGGTTATCCTACGAATGCAATTTTCAGAATGGCGAAGAGACAGAGGCCGGCGACCAGAACCGAGAAGAACGTGTTCAGCATCAGGAGCAGTAGCTTGCCGATCTCCCCGTGAACATAGTCCTCGATGATGACCTGCATGCCGAGCTTCATGTGAATAACGCCGGAAATGACCACCAGGCCCATGACGACGGCGACGAACGGGTTCGACAGCGCGTGAACCACGTCGGCGTAAGGGGCGCCGGCATAGACCATCATGAAGATGACGAAGAAGATCAGCAGCGGAACGTTGGCAACAGCCGTCAGCCGCTGGCGCCAGAAATGATCGGTGCCTTCCTTGGCGGAGCCAAGGCCACGAACCTTGCCCAGAGGAGTACGCATATCCATGAGTGCGACCTTCAGAAGCGAATGATGAAGCCGATCACCCAGACCAGCACGGTCAGACAGAGCGATCCGATGATATTGGCGATGGCGAGCTTGGTCGAGAATTCCTTCTCGAAACCATGTCCGAGATCCCACATGAAGTGGCGGAAGCCGCCCAGCAGATGGTGCATGAGTGCCCAGGTGTAACCGAGCAGCACGAGCTTGCCGATGATGCTGCCAAGCACCCAGTTGGCCCAATCATAATAGCCTTGGCCGGAGGCGGCTGCGATCAGCCACCAGGCGACCAGCAACGTACCAAAGTAGAGCGCGCCACCAGTAATACGGTGAACGATCGACATGACCATGGTGGGAATTGGCTTGTAAATTTGCAGATGCGGCGACAGGGGCCGGTTTGTCACATTCGCCATCAGAACCTCGCGGCGTCTTCTCTTTGCCCTTGATGTCAGGGGCTTTTCTCAGTCAACCACACGAATGACAAAATTCTGTGTGCGTTGCATCAATCTCGACGTTTAATCACCGAAACCCCTGACGACAAGCATAATTGCTGCCTGCTTTTAATTTAATCGATTCGCGTTACCGGGAAGTTTTCATGGCGGCGAAACTCGTCTCTTTCGCTCAATTTTATGCTGACCGCACGGCCGCGTGGACAAGGCTCGCCTTTTGGCGCAATCTGGCGTTAACGATTTGTTAGCGTTTCGGAGTTTGGTCCATGTTTCGCAGTCTGTCCAAGAGCGCCCTCGTTCTCCTTGCAGTCCTGACGGCACTGCCTGCCGCGGCAGGTGAGCGCAACATCGATCATCGCTTTGCCCGCCATGGCGGCTTCAATGACGGCGTCTTCCTCGGCAGGCGCACGCATTGGGACAGCGGCCTGCACTTCACCCGCGGCGACGTCATCCGCTATCGCCCCCGCACCCCTTTTCTGAAGCAATTTTACAGTGCGGGAGCCAGCCGCTACGGCCGGAACAACATCGTCATCATTGCAGCTCCGCCCCGGAGCTATGATCAGAATTACGGGAGTAACGGCATCTACGCCGGATCGTCCTATGCCTATCAGACGGATGGCGGCACCTATGTCGGAGGTGATGGAGCCTATCGTCTGGCTACATCAGAGCGCAACCTCGCGCCCAAGGCCAAGGTCATCGATGTCGGGATCGCCGACGATCCCTGCTCTTACGAAGCCAATGTCTGCGTCATCAGGCCCTGAGGCCTGAACCGCCAGACGGTCGTCCTCTTGATCTCGCTGTCTTCGAGCGCTCTTGTGACCGGCACTTCGTAAACAGCGCAGAATTCCAGCTTGTCTTTCGGCAGATAGGCGCGCCCCGGATCGCCGACAAGCACGCCCTTTCCCGCAACAGCAAGCGCCTCGAGCCACGGAACCAGTGCCTCTGCGAAGGCCTTGTCGTAGAAGACATCGCCGGCAAGCACGACATCGGCATCGATATCCCGACCGATGATATTTTCGCCGGTGAAATCCAGCGGAACCGAATTGGCGGCCGCATTCAACCGCACCGCAGTCTGCGACCACGGATCGATATCCGCAGCCGTCACGCTGGCAGCACCTGCCATGCTTGCGGCAATCGCGACCAGTCCGGAACCGCTTGCGAAATCAAGGATCCGCTTCCCTTTCACCGTCTCTGGACGATCGAGAACGTATCGCGCCAGCCCTTGACCGCCGGCCCAGGCAAATGCCCAGAACGGCGGCGGCAGGCCGATCTTCTCAAGTTCCTCCTCCGTCTTCAGCCAGAGCTCATGGGCTTCGTCTGCCAGATGAAGCCGGATCTCCGGCACATGCGGTGGCGACAGCAGGCTGGTATTGGCGCGGATGAAACTTTCCGGATCGGTCTTCAAGATTTCAGCGCGGCGGATTGTCGAGGCCGCCCATGCGGCAGACCTCGGCCCATTCCTCGTCGGTCACCGGCTGCACGGAAAGCCGCATGGAGGTGACGAGCGACATCTTGGAAAGCTTCTCGCTTGCCTTGATATCCTTCAGTGTCACCGGCTTCGGCACATCCATCACGGCGCGAATATCGACACAGTCCCACTTGGGATCGCCGCCGGCAGTGGAATCCGGATGCGACAGCGCGCAGACCTCGACAATGCCCACGATCTCGAGCCCGTCGTTGGAATGGTAGAAGAAGCCCTTGTCGCCGATCTGCATGGCCCGCATGTTGTTGCGCGCCAGATAATTGCGCACGCCGGTCCATTCCGTGCCCTTTTCGCCGGCCGCCTTCTGCTGCTCCCAGGACCAGGCCGAAGGCTCTGATTTGTAAAGCCAGTGCGCCATATGCTTACTCCGGCTTGTTGAAGACCCAGTTGAAGGGCTTCACTTCGACGCTTTCGAACAGGCCGGCCAGCGCATAGGGATCGGCAGCGCCGAGTGCCTTGGCCTCATCAGGCGTTTCGGCATGGACGATGACGAGGCTGCCATTCGGCTTGCCTTCGGCATCGAGGAACGGACCAGCCATCGCAAGCTTGCCTTCGGCATTGAGCTTGTTCAGATAGTCGACATGGGTCGGGCGCGTTTCCATGCGCACGTTGAGATGGCCGGGCTTATCCTTGCAGAGAAGGGCAAAAAGCATATCTGTCTCCTATTCGGTCGTAATCGGACGGGTCATCAATTGGTCGATGGCTTCTGCAATGCCGAGCTTGCCGTCGATGATCGCGGAAACCGCATCGGTAATCGGCATCTCGACACCAAGCTCCGCAGCGAGGCGGGAGGCGACGGCAGCGGCAAATGCCCCCTCCACCAACTCGCCATGCTCGGGATCATTTCTCTCGCCGCGCCCGAGCGCAATGCCGAAACGCAGGTTGCGCGACTGATGGCTGGTTGCCGTCAGTACCAGATCGCCAAGGCCGGAAAGCCCGCGAGCGGTATCGGCTTCGCCGCCCTTGGCAACGATGAGACGCGACATCTCGGCAAGACCGCGGGCAATCAATGCCGCACGCGCCGAATCGCCGATACCGCTGCCTTCGACGATGCCGCAGGCAATAGCCAAGACGTTCTTCAAGGCACCGCCAAGCTGCACGCCGATGCGATCCGTCGAGGCATAAAGCCGGAAGGTACGGCCGGAAATTGCCTGCGCCAGTCTCTCGGCAATCTGCATGTCGGCGGCCGCGATTGCCATGGCCGTCGGCAGCCCCTTGGCAATGTCTGCGGCAAAGCCCGGACCCGAAAGTACGCCAACCGGATGGTCGGGCAGTTCCTGCTCCAGCATGTCGGTCAGAAGCGCGCCGGTCTTTCGCTCAATTCCCTTTGCGCAGGTAACGACAACGGCATCTTTAGCCAGATAAGGACCGTATTGCCGCGCCGCATCGGCCTGCGACTGTGAAGGCATCGCAAAGAGCACGATGCCGGCATCCGCAATCGCATCCGCATCAGCGGAGAATTCCAGTGATTCCGGCAGGGCGATTCCCGGCAGCACGGCATCATGCAGCCGTTCGGCCTTAAGATCAGCGATCAGGGCGGGGTCGCGGCCGACGAGAATTGCCGAATTGCGCCCGGTCAGCGCGACGACGGCCGCAAGCGCCGTACCGAAAGCTCCCGACCCGATAACGGCGATCCGCTCGCTCATGCCTTGGCCCCACGCTTTCCGAAGCCGATCAGGGTCTCCGCCTTCGAGTCTAGTGGCCAGCGCGAGCGTGGCTGCACATCGAGATCGTCAGGCGAGATACCCTTCGCCATGCGCTCCAATCCGGCCCAAGCGATCATCACGGCATTGTCGGTGCAGAGCCGCAGCGGTGGCGCGATGAAGCGGAAGCCGTTCCTGTCGCAAAGCGCCTGCAGGGTGTTGCGGATTTCGAGATTGGCGGCAACGCCACCAGCCACCACCAGCGCCGGCTTTTCCGGCAGGTCGGCAAACTCCGACTTGAAACGCTGCAGACCGCGACCGATGCGATCCTTCATCGTACCCGAAATCGCCTTCTGGAAGGAGGCGCAGATATCGGCGACATCCTGGTCCGTCAGCGGCGCAATCTCGGTCGCCGCCTGCCGCACGGCCGTCTTCAGGCCGGAGAAGGAGAAATCGAGCCGCGCTTCGCCAACCAGCGGTCGCGGAAAATTGAACCGGTCAGGATTGCCGCTCTTCGCCATCCGCTCAACGGCCGGGCCACCGGGATAGGGCAGGCCGAGCAGCTTTGCCGTCTTGTCGAAGGCCTCGCCCAGCGCATCGTCAATCGTCGTACCCCAGCGCTCATAGTCGCCAATGCCGCGCACGAGGATGAGCTGCGTATGGCCGCCGGAAACAAGCAGCATCAGATAGGGGAAAGAAAGCCCGTCCGTCAGCCGCGCCGTCAGCGCATGGCCTTCCAGATGGTTGACGGCGTAGAGCGGCTTGCCGGCCGCCTTGGCGATCGCCTTGCCGGTCATCAGGCCAACCAGCAGCCCACCAATCAGCCCCGGCCCAGATGTCGCGGCAATTGCGTCGACATCCGAGAGCGACACATTGGCGCGCTTCAGCGCTTCGTCGATCAACTCGTCCAGTGCCTCGACATGAGCGCGTGCGGCGATCTCCGGCACCACGCCGCCGTAGGCACTATGCTCGTCAAGCTGGGAAAGAACGACGTCCGACAGCACGTTCGAGCGGCCTTCCGCGTCGCGCTCGACCACGGCGGCGGCGGTCTCGTCGCAGCTTGTCTCGATGCCGAGGATACGCAGAAAGGGAGCCATGAAACCTGATCGTTGATTGCGATAGGGGTTAAACCCGTTTACGAGAACTCCGGTAACAACGGAACAAAGCGGATGCAAACAAAACCTTTCCGGATCGGCACGCGCGGCAGCCCGCTGGCGCTCGCACAGGCCCACGAAGCCCGCGACAGGCTGATGGCGGCCCACAATCTGCCGGAAGAAATGTTCGAGATCGTAGCGCTGACGACCAAGGGCGACCGCATCACCGACCGCGCGCTCGCCGAAATCGGTGGCAAGGGCCTGTTCACTGCCGAACTGGAAGAAAAGCTTCAGTCCGGCGATCTCGATTTCGCCGTGCATTCCAGTAAGGACATGCCGACCGTCCTGCCGGAAGGTCTCTATCTCTCCGCCTTCCTGCCGCGAGAGGATATCCGCGATGCCGTCGTCGGGCGCACCGCGCCGAAGCTTATCGATCTGCCGCACGGCGCGACAGTCGGTTCCTCATCTCTTCGCCGGCAGGCGCTCATTCGCCGTATGCGGCCTGACATCACTGTCATCACCTTCCGCGGTCAGGTCGATACCCGTCTGCGCAAGCTGCAGGAAGGTCAGGTCGATGCGACGCTTCTGGCCCTCGCCGGCCTCAAGCGGCTCGGAAAGGTCGAAGTGATCACCGACATCCTTGACCCCGACAATTTTCCGCCGGCACCAGCCCAGGGCGCGATCTGTCTTGAGAGCCGCATCGGCGATGCCAGGATCGACGATCTGCTGGCCCCCATCAACGACGCACCGACCTTCGACACCGTGTCCTGCGAACGCGCCTTTCTCGCCGCTCTCGACGGCTCTTGCCGCACGCCGATCGGCGGCTATGCGGTCTGCGAAGGCGATCAGATCCGTTTTTACGGCCTGATCATCACGCCGGATGGGCGCCAGCAACACGCGATCACCATTGACGGCAACCGCCGCGATGCCGCCGCACTCGGCACCCGCGCCGGTCAGGACGTACGGGCACGGGCCGGCAGCGCCTTCTTCGAGGACTGGAGCTAGGTCCCATGCGCGTGCTCGTCATCCGCCCCGCGCATTCGGGCGAGCGAACCGCTCAACGTTTGCGCGAGCTGGGTCACGAGCCTGTGCTGCTGCCACTCGCCCGCCCCGTTCATGACGCTGATGCTGCCGCGCGGGCGCTGGAAGCCACTAGCGGCCCGATTGTCCTGACCAGCGCGGAAGCCGTGCACGCACTGAATGCCTTGGGCAAAACGCTAGAACCCCACCTCTCCCGCCGCCTCTTCACGGTAGGCGAGGCAACGGCTGCCGCGGCTCGCGGCCTTGGTTTCGGCTCCGTCGCGGCGTCGTCGGGCAGCGGCCGTGAACTGGCTGAACTCATTGCCGCAAGCGGCGCCGACGATCTCCTCTATCTCGCCGGCAATCCGCGCGCCGAAACTTTCGAAACGCGGCTGACGGAGCTCGGGCGGACCATCCGCTTGGCCGAGTGCTACAGGATGGAGCCTGTCGCGCCGGATCCGGAAGTCGTCGCTTCATTCCTGACCAACACCGCTCCGGCTGCAGTCCTTTTTTACTCCCGCCAGTCGGGCCGACATTTCTTTCATATCCCGCAGGTAGAACGGCTCTTGCTGCAGATGCCAAAAATCCGTCTCATTTGTCTCAGCAAAACGGTTGCGGAGGCCATTCCGTCGAGCTTGGCAAGAGCGCTTGAGATTTCGCCCATGCCGGATGAAAAAAGCCTTTTGTCGCTGCTTTGAAGGCTTTAGCCGTCCAAATTTGATCTAACCTCTTCCCTTAATTGCCTTCCCTGTCTAGTTTCGTTGCAATGCAGGATAATGAGGATCTCATGGTATCGGGAAATCCGCCACGCCACTCGAAGAGTTCCGACGCACCGGTCACCATCGACCTGGATGCGCAGCAATTTGCCTCGGCGTCCGATCCCGTAAAAGCTGCAGATATCCCCACTGAGGCCGTCGACAATGCGCCTGCCGCAGAAGCGGTCGCCGCTGCCGAAACCGCGGGAGAACCGCTTTCGGAACATGAGAGCGAGCGTGCCGCCGGCGCGCAGGAGGAGCCGCCCGTTGCGAAGCCTCTGCCGGACGGACCGGCGCAGCCTTCACATCGAGGGAATGCTGGCACCTCCGGTCTGATTGCCGCGGGTATTTTCGGTGGTCTCGTTGCCCTGCTCGGCGCTGGTGCAATTCAATATGCCGGTTATCTGCCGGGCTCTTCGACCCAGCAGACAAACGCGCCCGAGATGGCAAACCTCTCCGGCGAGATCGAAGGCCTCAAACAATCCGTCGCGAGCCTCGCAGCCAATCCGCCGCCAGCCGCCGACATCAGCGCCCTTGAAAAGCGGGTCGCAGCACTTGAAGCCGCTCCCCAGGCGCCGGCAGCCGCCGCATCGACCGGCTCCGCCGATGTCGATGCGCTCAACCAGAAGATTGCAGATCTGACGGGCGAAATCGACCAGCTGAAGACGAGCCTTGCGCAGAGCTCCGAACAGCAGGCCTCCAACGGTGCGGATATTTCCAGCCGTCTCGCCGAGGCCGAGAAGAAGCTGAATGAACCACGCGAGGACGTTGCCGTCGCCCGTGCCATCGCGGCCGCCGCTCTGAAGGCTGCCATAGACCGCGGCGGGCCCTTTACCGCTGAACTGGACACATTCGCTGGCGTGGCGCCCGATGATCCGGCCGCGACTGATCTGCGCGGTTTTGCCGACACCGGCGTGCCCTCCCGCGCAGAGCTGATCCGGCAGGTTCCCGATGTCGCCACCGCCATTGTCGATTCCGTCAACCAGCCCGATCCCAATCAGAGCTGGTCCGACAGGCTGATGTCGAGCGCTAAATCGCTGGTATCGGTCCGTCCCGTCGGCAATATCGAAGGCGAAAGCGTGGAGGCCATCGCCGCCCGCATGGAGGACAAGGTGAAGAACGGCGATCTGCCCGGCGCAGCCACCGAATGGAACAGCTTGCCTGCGATCGCAAAAGAGGCCTCCGCCGCCTTCAAGCAGTCTCTGGAGGCCCGTATTCGCGTCGAGGACCTGGTCAGCGGCGCAGTGTCCAAGGCCGTTTCCGGCACCGGCAAGGAAGGATGAGCATGGTCCGGCTTGTAATTTTCGCTCTTCTCGTCCTCGCTCTCGCCTATGGTTTTTCCTGGCTCGCCGATCGCCCCGGCGATCTGTCGCTGATCTGGGAAGGCCAGATCTACCAGACCAAATTGATCGTCGCGGCAAGCGCCATCATTGCGCTGATCGCCGCCGTCATGGTCGCCTGGTGGTTCGTTCGCCTCGTCTGGACCTCGCCGCATTCGGTCACGCGCTTCTTCCGCGCCCGCAAGCGCGACCGTGGCTATCAGGCCCTGTCGACCGGCCTTATTGCCGCCGGCGCCGGCAATGCCCTGCTGGCTCGCAAGATGGCGGCACGCTCGCGTGGCCTGATCCGTGCCGATCAGGAGCCTTTGATCAATCTTCTTGAAGCGCAGGCTGCCCTCATCGAAGGCCGCTATGACGAAGCGCGTTCCAAATTCGAGGCCATGGCCAACGATCCGGAAACGCGTGAACTCGGTCTGCGCGGCCTCTATCTGGAAGCCAAGCGCCTTGGCGCCAATGAAGCCGCCCGCCAATATGCCGAAAAGGCCGCCGATAACGCGCCTTATCTGCCCTGGGCAGCGCAAGCGACGCTCGAATATCGCAGCCAGTCCGGCCGCTGGAACGACGCCATACGCCTGCTGGAGCAGCAGAAGGCCGCCAAGGTCGTCGAAAAGACCGAAGCCAATCGCCTTCATGCCGTGCTGTTGACGGCCCGCGCCGACGACAAGCTGGAAAGCGATCCCGCTGGCGCGCGCGACGATGCCCAGCAGGCGCTGAAGCTTTCCGCCGATTTCGTGCCGGCCGCGCTCATCGCTGCCAAGGCGCTGTTCCGTGAAGGTGGCGTCCGCAAGGCTGCCTCCATTCTCGAACAGGCTTGGAAGGCCGGCCCGCACCCGGAAATCGGTCGCACCTATGTTCGCGCCCGCAGCGGCGATTCCACGCTCGATCGCCTGAAGCGCGCCGAACGGCTGGAGGGCATGCGACCGAACAATGTCGAATCCCTTCTGATTGTCGCCCAGGCATCGCTGGACGCGCAGGAATTCGCCAAGGCCCGCGCCAAGGCGGAAGCGGCCGCCCGCATCGAGCCCCGCGAAGCGGCCTTCCTTTTACTTGCCGATATCGAGGAAGCGGAAACCGGGGACCAGGGCCGTGTTCGCCACTGGCTGGCACAGGCGCTGAAGGCACCGCGCGATCCGGCCTGGGTCGCCGATGGTTTCGTGTCCGACAAGTGGCTGCCTGTCTCGCCTGTGACTGGCCGTCTCGATGCCTTCGAATGGAAGGCGCCTTTCGGGCAGCTGGAAGGACCGGTCGAGGAAGGTTCGTCCGGATCCATCGAGACCGCATTGAAGACCTTGCCGCCGCTGCGCGAGACCCGTCCGGAAAGCGTCGTCAACGACCACCGCATCATCGAGCTGGAACGAGCGGCAACGATTGCCGAGGCCGTCCGTCCCGCCGCCAAGCCGGCAAAATCCCCCGAACCGGCTGCGTCGAGACCAGCGCCATCAGCGCCCGAACCAAAGCCCTTCTTTGGCGGTCTGCCGGATGATCCCGGCGTCCGTGACCCCAAGGTGGAACCGGAACCCAAGACACGGCTCCGCCTCTTCTGAAATGGAACGAGAACCGCATGTTCGAACGCTTTCAGGCATTCTTCCAGCATCTGACCGCCGACCGTCCGAAAACAGGCTTTGCCCCAGATGACCCGCGTATCGCGGTGGCGGCACTTTGCATGCAGGTCATGGAGGCCGACGGCCAGATCAAGGACAGCGAGAAGAAACGGCTGCGTAAGCTCCTGAAGGAGCAATATGCGCTCGACGGCAGGCAGCTCGACGCGCTGATGGCCGCCGGCCTGGAAGCCGAGAGCACGGCGGTTGATTATTTCCGTTTCACATCCGATCTAAAGAGACATCTCAATACCGAACAACGCCTGGAGCTGATCGGTATTCTCTGGGATATCGTCTATGCCGACGGCGAGCGCAGCGAAATGGAAGACCATGTGATCTGGCGGATTGCCGATCTCCTGGGCGTATCGTCTCGTGAGCGCATTCAGAAGCGGCAGGAGGCGGCCGCAAGGGTGACCGACGCACAGGTGGTACAGGATGATACCGACTGACAGAAGCATGGGGCGCGACAGGCGCCCGATCCTCATCATTCTTCATCAGGAGCGTTCCAGCCCCGGCCGTGTCGGCCAGCTTCTCGTCGAGAAAGGCTATGCTCTCGACATTCGCCGCCCTGTCCTCGGCGATCCCCTGCCCTGCACGCTCGCAAATCATGCCGGAGCTGTGGTCTTCGGCGGCCCTATGAGCGCCAACGATCCCGACGACTTCGTCAAGAAGGAAATCGACTGGCTGGAGGTGCCGCTCAAGGAGAACCGCCCCTACCTCGGTATCTGCCTCGGCGCCCAGATGCTGGCGCGTCAGCTAGGCAGCAAGGTCGCCGCCAATAATGACGGATCAACGGAAATCGGCTGGTATCCGCTGCACGCGACCGAGAAGGGCCGCCTGCTCATGCGCTGGCCGAAGATGGTCTATCATTTCCACCGTGAAGGATTCGAGCTGCCCTACGGTGCCGAACTGCTGGCAGCGGGCGACGCCTATCCCAATCAGGCTTTCCGCTATAACGACAATGCCTGGGGGCTGCAGTTCCATGCCGAACTGACGCGGGTGATGATGCACCGCTGGGTCGTCCACGGCGCCCACCGTTTCATCCTCCCGAATGCGCAGCAGGGACGCGAGCATCTGGAAGGCCGCATGCTGTTCGATGCACCGCTTAAAGCCTGGCTCGACGATTTCCTTGATATCGTCTTCGAAGGCAAGTCGACCTTAAATGAAGCCGCTACGCCGCTTCGCGCGTAGGCGCGTCCAGCGTATCGATCTTCCTGAGCTTCGGAAAACCCGTAGCCCAGATTGCCGCCACAGCAAGCGTGCCTAGCCCGCCGATAACAACGGCCGGCACCGCGCCGAAGACCGAGGCCATGGTGCCTGCCCGGAATTCTCCAAGCTCGTTGGAAGCGCCGACAAAGACCGTATTCACCGCGTTCACACGCCCGCGCAGATGGTCAGGCGTCCAGAGCGCGATCAGGCTTTCGCGAACATAGACCGAGATCATGTCCGCAGCCCCCATGATGGCGAGAGCGGCAATGGAAACCTCTGTGTTGGTCGAGAGGCCAAAGACGATCGTGCCGAGGCCGAAGATGGCAACGCCAATGAACATATAGATGCCGGCCTTGTGCTTCAGCGGATAAGCGGCAAGGAAGATCGCCATGATGATGGCGCCGACACCCGGCGCAGATCGCAGCAGGCCGAGGCCCCATGGGCCAAGTGTCAGGATATCGCGCGCAAAGATCGGCATTAGTGCGGTGGCGCCGCCGAGCAACACGGCAAAGAGATCGAGCGAGATGGCGCCGAGCACCACCCGTTCCTCCCGGATATAACGGAAGCCGCCGAGGATCATGTCCCAGCTCTTGGCCTCGCCAGCCGTTTTTTGCGGCGGCTTCGGGATCATGTAGAGAAGGATCGCGCCGAGCGCGGAGAAGATGACAGCGACCCAATAGGCTGTCGATGCGCTGACTCCATAGAGCAGGCCACCCAGCACCGGACCGGTAATGGCGGCGAGTTGCCAGGACGATGAGTTCCAGGCAATCGCGTTTGAGAGATCCTTCTCGGGCACCAGATTGGGCGCCAGCGACTGCACCGCCGGCGCCATGAAGGCACGCTCGATGCCGAAGATCAAAAGCACGAAGAAGACCGGGATCGGCGAAAACGTACCGGTCGCCGTCATGCCGAGCAGTGCCAGCGTGCAGAGCGCGCTGACAAGCGAGCAGATCGAGGCTATGGCGCGCCGGTTATGCCGATCGGCCACCGAACCGGTGACGAGGATCAGAACCAGAGACGGCAAGAACTGCACGAGCCCGATCAGGCCGAGATAGATGGCGCTGCCGGTCTGGTCGTACATCTGCCAGCCAACCGCGACGCTGACGATCTGCTGCGAAAAGGAAAGCAGAAACCGTGCAAAGAAGAAGCGGGTGTAGGACGGATGCCGGAACGCGGCAAAACGGTCTCCGGTGGGCGAAATGGACATGAAGATTTTCCGAGAAAACGGGCACGAATACCGGCGAAGTGACCCGTTAAACATGATTTGCCATGCGCCTCCACACGGCCCTTGCTCGTTTAATCGCCAATGTCTACATATCTGTCAACAACGAACTGGAGACGGTAATGGCGGGAATTCTTGGAGCCATATTTTTGATCCTCAATATGGCTTTGAACCTGTATTGGTACGTGATTATCGGTAGCGCGATTTTCTCGTGGCTTTATGCGTTCAACGTCATCAATTCGCGCAACCAGTTTGTAAGTCAGCTGGGTATGTTCTTTTACAATGTGACCGAGCCTGCCTTGCGGCCGATCCGCCGTTTTCTGCCCAATCTGGGTGGCATCGACCTCTCCCCGATTGTCCTGTTACTAATTATCATCTTCATTCAGGCTATCCTCAACGATCCGATCAGGCCCTTCCTCTTTTCGCTGATCGCTTGAACCACCCTTGGCGGCCATTCGGCGACCACATACGCCTTGCTGTCCGGCTGACGCCGAACGGCGGGCGTGATGCCATTGATGGTATCGAGCCTGATAGCGAAGGTGGGATGCTGCTGAAGGCGCGCGTTACCGCCGTCCCGGAAAAGGGAAAAGCCAACAAGGCGCTGATCGCCCTCGTCGCCAAATCGCTCGGCATCGCCAAATCCTCCATCGACCTCGTCTCCGGCGACACCTCGCGTAAAAAAATCCTCCGGATCGATGGCGACCCGGAGGATTTGATTGGAAAGCTCGAAAGGCTTCTAGCCTGAAGGATCAGGCCTTTTCTTTCTTGGCGCGCTCGATAGCCTCGAGGATCAGTTCGCCAGCTTCCTTGTAGTCGCCCCAGCCGTAGATCTTGACCCACTTGCCAGGCTCAAGATCCTTGTAGTGCTCGAAGAAATGCTCGATCTGCTTGAGCGTGATTTCCGGAAGGTCGGTATAGTCCTTCACCTTGTCATAGCGCTGCGTCAGCTTCGGCGACGGAACGGCGATGATCTTCTCGTCCTTGCCGGAATTGTCTTCCATCTTCAGAACGCCAATCGGGCGAACGTTGATGACGCAGCCCGGAACCAGCGGGCGGGTGCTGGCGATCAGCACGTCGATCGGGTCGCCGTCTTCGGAAAGCGTGTGCGGCACGAAACCGTAGTTACCCGGATAGGTCATCGGCGTGTAGAGAAAGCGGTCAACGACGAGCGTGCCGGCTTCCTTGTCCATCTCGTACTTGATCGGATGACCGCCGACCGGAACCTCGACGATGACATTGACGTCTTCAGGTGGATTCTTACCGATTGAAACGGCATCGATGCGCATAGGAAACTCCCGCGAGGTTGAATTGCTCGAAGCCAGATAATCGGTTTCATGTCGCAACGCAACATGCCTCGCAAGCAATGCTTAATATGCGAGCTCAGCTTAATATATAACTTTTCTAATAAAAGATGCGGTCACTGCAATGCCCGCGATCAGTTCCAGATGAAACCGATCTTTTTGATCTGCTTATGGTCGAAATTTTCGATACCTTCGCAGAAATCGATACCGCCATGATCACGGTAAAAGTCCGCCGCCGTCTCATTTTCTTCCAGGCACCAGACAACAAGACCGTTGCAGCCGAGAGACTTCAGGAGACGCCGGGCTTCACCGAAAAGCAGCTTGCCGAGGCCGATACCCTGATATTCCGGGCGCAGATAAAGCTCGTAGATCTCGCCTTCCTGCGGCAGCGCGCGGGCACGATTGAGACCGAGGGTCGCATAACCCGCGACAGTCCCTGCAACATCAAGAACAAGCAGCGTCGCCGGACCACGCGTAGCCTTGCGCCACCAGGTCTCGCCGCGGCGTTCGATCATCTGGGTCAGAGCGCGATGCGGAATGATGCCCGCATAGGTATGCTGCCATGAAAGCCTGTGCGCTTCCGAAATGGCTCGGGCATCGTGCGGTTCAGCCCGCCGGACATCGATCGACAACGTCTTCATAACGCTTACTCTGGTCCTGCTGGAGGCAATTAACCATACGCGACGACCGCATAGTGATCGATTGCCCACAGACTTGATATGTGGACGACAGATGAATTTTAACGCTTTTTTAACGATTGTCACAAGTCGGAATCAACGCGGCGCACAATAAAAAACCCCGGCGCAAAGGCCGGGGTTTTCAAAGGATATCACCGATAGCTCTTAGAGAGCGGCCTTCGACTTTTCGAAGCGCTTACGGTCGTTGGCGTCGAGATACATCTTGCGCAGGCGAATGTTCTTCGGCGTCACTTCCATCAGCTCGTCATCCTGGATCCAGGAGAGAGCGCGGTCGAGCGTCATGCGGATCGGCGGGGTCAGCTTGACTGCTTCATCCTTGCCGGCGGCGCGGATGTTGGTCAGCTGCTTGCCCTTCAGCACGTTCACTTCAAGGTCGTTATCGCGCGAGTGGATGCCGATGATCATGCCGGCATAAACCTTTTCGCCCGGCTCGATAATCATCGGACCGCGATCTTCCAGGTTGAACATTGCATAGGCGACAGCTTCGCCGGAACCGTTGGCGAGCAGCACGCCGTTCACACGGCCACCGATGACGCCCTTGTACGGCTGATAGTCGTGGAACAGGCGGTTCATGATCGCCGTACCGCGCGTATCCGTCAGCAGTTCCGACTGGTAACCGATCAGGCCGCGGGTCGGCGCATAGAAGCGCAGGCGAAGACGATTGCCGCCCGACGGACGAAGCTCGACCATTTCGGCCTTGCGCTCGGACATCTTCTGCACGACGACGCCGGAATGTTCCTCGTCGACGTCGATGACGACTTCTTCGATCGGCTCCAGAACCTGGCCGGCATCGTCCTTGTGCATAACGACACGCGGACGCGACACGGCAAGCTCGAAGCCTTCGCGGCGCATGGTTTCGATCAGAACAGCGAGCTGAAGTTCGCCGCGGCCGGACACGAAGAACGAGTCCTTGCCTTCAGCTTCTTCGATCTTCAGCGCGACGTTGCCTTCAGCTTCCTTGAAGAGACGGTCGCGGATGACGCGGCTCGTTACCTTGTCGCCTTCGGTGCCCGCCAGGGGGCTGTCGTTGACGATGAAGGACATGGTGACGGTCGGCGGGTCGATCGGCTGTGCCTTCATGGCTTCCGAGACGGCCGGATCGCAGAAGGTGTCGGCGACGGTGCCCTTGGAGAGGCCGGCGATAGCGACGATGTCGCCTGCCTGCGCATCTTCGATCGGCTGACGCTCGATGCCGCGGAAGGCGAGGATCTTGGAGATACGGCCGGTTTCGATCAGCTTGCCATCCTGACCGAGAACCTTGACGGCCTGGTTCGGCTTGATCGAGCCGGAAGCGATACGGCCGGTGATGATACGGCCGAGGAAGGGGTTGGCTTCAAGGATCGTACCGATCATGCGGAACGGGCCTTCTTCGACCTTCGGCTCCGGAACATGCTTGAGCACCAGGTCGAGAAGCGGCGCAAGACCTTCGTCCTTCGGTCCTTCCGGATTGACGTTCATCCAGCCGTCGCGGCCCGAACCGTACATGATCGGGAAGTCGAGCTGCTCGTCGGTTGCGTCGAGATTGGCGAAAAGGTCGAAGACTTCGTTGATGACTTCTTCGTGGCGACCGTCCGGACGGTCGATCTTGTTGATCGCGACAATCGGGCGGAGGCCGACCTTCAACGCCTTGGAGACCACGAACTTCGTCTGCGGCATCGGGCCTTCAGAGGAGTCGACGAGGACGATCGCGCCATCCACCATCGAGAGAATGCGCTCGACTTCACCGCCGAAGTCGGCGTGGCCGGGGGTGTCGACGATGTTGATGCGGACACCCTTCCATTCCACCGAGGTCGCCTTGGCGAGAATGGTGATGCCGCGTTCCTTTTCGAGGTCGTTCGAGTCCATCACGCGTTCTGCAACGCGCTGGTTCTCGCGGAACGAACCGGACTGTTTCAGAAGCTCGTCGACGAGGGTGGTTTTGCCATGGTCAACGTGCGCGATGATCGCGATGTTGCGAAGTGCCATTTGTCATAATCTCTGAGGCTGGGGCGCTTCGCCAAGTGGACGCGCCATTTACGTTTGGCGCGCTCATACCGTTTTTTTCGCGATTGCGAAAGGGGGTGGCACGCGAAAGCTGCGGCATGGCTGTCACCATGCCGCTTTGCTCCATGTCATCAAACTGTCTTAAGCATCGCTGCCTGTCAATTCCTCGAAGGTGGCAAGCCCCTTCTTGACCAGCATGGCATCGGGGCTCGGCAGCTTGCCACGGAAAGCCTTGTAGGCATCTTCCGGATCGATGGAGCCACCCGTGGAGTAGATATTCTCGCTGAGTTTCCTGGCCATCTCGCCATTGAAGGCATCCCCGGTCTCCTCGAAGGCGGAGAAGGCATCGGCATCCAACACTTCCGACCACATGTAGGAATAGTAGCCCGCCGAATAACCGCCGGAGAAGATATGCTGGAAATGCGGCGTGGCGTGACGCATGACGATCGACTTCGGCATACCGATCTCGGCGAGCACCTCAGCCTGCACCGCCATTGGATCCTCCACCTTTTCACGCGTGTGGAAGGCCATATCGACCAGAGCCGAGGAGGTGAACTCCACCGTATTGAAGCCGGAATTGAAGGTGCGTGCCGCCAGCACCTTGTCGAGCAGGGCTTGCGGCATCGGCTCGCCCGTTTCGAAATGGACGGCATATTCCCTGAGAATGGCGGGAACCGTCAGCCAGTGCTCGTAGAGCTGTGAGGGCAATTCCACGAAATCGCGCGAGACGCCGGTGCCGGACACCGAGGGATAGGTAACGTTGGAGAGCATGCCGTGCAGCGCGTGCCCGAACTCGTGGAACAGCGTGCGCGCATCGTCGAGTGAAAGCAGCGCCGGCTTGCCCTCGGCAGGCTTGGCGAAATTGCAGACATTGTAGATGATCGGCATTTCGCCGTGATGGCCGTTCTTCAGCGCCAGCTTATGCTGAGACTGGAAGGAACTCATCCAGGCGCCCGAGCGCTTTGAGCTGCGGGCGAAATAATCGCCGAGGAAGAGCGCCACCAGTTTGTCGTCCCGGTCGCGGATTTCGAAGACCCGCACATCCGGGTGATAGGCGGTTATCCCCTTCTTCTCCACGGCGCGGATGCCGAACAGACGGTCGGCGACGTCGAAACAGGCATTGATGATCTTTTCGAGCTGCAAGTAGGGCTTCAGTTCTGTTTCCGAAAAATTGAACCGCTGCGCCCGGATCTTCTCCGCGTAGTGACGCCAGTCCCATGGCATCACGTCGTGGTTCTTGCCCTCTGCGGTGATGAGCTGGGCAATATCGGCCTCTTCCTCATGCGCGCGCTTCACAGCCCTCGCCCAGACGGCGCGCAGCAGATCGTTCACCGCTTCAGGCGTCTTCGCCATCGTGTTGTCGAGCTTCAGTTCCGCGAAATTGCCATAACCAAGCAGCGTCGCCACTTCATCGCGCAAGGCAAGCGTCTCGGTGATAATGCCGCGATTGTCGGTCGTCCCGGCGTTTTCGCCGCGCGCCACCCATGCCTTGAAGGCCTGTTCGCGAAGATCACGTCGCTCCGAGAAGGTGAGGAACGGCTCGATGATCGAGCGCGACAGCGTCACGGCATATTTGCCCTCCGCGCCGCGCTCGCGGGCGGCCGCGGCCATCGCATCGCGCAGGAAATCGGGAATGCCGGCTAGTTCCTCTTCCGTGGAAAGGATCAGCGACCAGCTTTTTTCGTCGGCAAGCACATTCTGCCCGAAGCTGGTACCGAGACTGGCAAGCTTTTCGTTGATGGCCGCAAGCTTCTCCTGCTCCGCCTTCGGCAGTTTGGCGCCGGATTTGACGAAGCCTTTCCAGTGCCGTTCCAGGACGCGCGTCTGCTCCAGCGTCAGGCCGAGGCCTTCACGCTCTTCCCAGAGCGCGTCGATGCGCTTGAAGAGATCCGCATTCATGCCGATCTTCGAATAGTGACGCGACATTTTCGGCGAGATATCGCGCTCCAGTGCCTGAATCACATCATTGGTGTGAGCGCCGGCGCGGTTCCAGAAAAGCGCCGAAACGCGCGACAGCTCATCGCCGGCGATTTCCAGCGCGACGATCGTATTTTCGAAAGTCGGCTCGTCTTTGCTGCCGGCGATCTCGTCTATCTCTCGTTCGTGCGAGGCGAGTGCGGCTTCGAAGGCAGCAGCGAAATCGCCATCGGCAACCGCGTCAAAACGCGGCAGGCCATGAAGGCCATTCCAGTTGACAAGTGCCTGATTGAATTGGGTGGGAGAAGACATGTGAAAGTCCTTTATGCCGGCAAGTGGACTGGTAATATAGGAAGGCTGTCGTAGAATTGATATGCGATCGACCTGGACTTTTCCTGCTCCGCTAAATCTTGGGGGCAAGAATTGATACATAAAAATTAACCAATCGTTAACGATTGACGCGAATCACCCCAAGACGCTAGTTTCCCCTTAATCTTCAAGTAAGAGGACATGCGCATGGAAATTTTCTCCCTGCGGTCTTCTCAGAGTTTGCTATTCAAAAATAATCCCAATAATAACGCAAAAAGTTCGAAGACCGCCGATATTACAATCGAACCGAAGCCGCCTATCGCCCAGGCTTCGTTCCAGATCGAAGATTCAGACAACCGGCAGGCGATCGATTTCACCTCCGTCAGCGCGGGTGAGTTGCGCAGCTATGCGCGCCAGAGTTTCGACAACGGTGTAATCGACCAGAATACGTTTGCCGCGATATCCGAACCGCTGCCGATGCATGCAATCGACCCTCTCGGCAATGTCATCGATTTGTCCAGCGTCACCGACGGCACCAGCTTCAACTTTCTGGACTATTACAAAAGCCAGCTTCAGATCGCCATGTCGATCGGCAATCCGAATGAGGTGCAGACGCTGAAATCTGTCGTCGGCTTCCTCGCCAGCGAGGCCTGATCAGGCCTTGCGCCAGCCGAGCAGGCCGGGCGTCGCATGCCACAGCGCCTGTACGGCAAAACCCATGAACAGAACGCCCGAGCAGCGCACGATCAGCCGTTCGTGCGCACGGTAGAACCGGCGCACCACGCTGGCACCAATGATGCCGATCAGGATGATATCTGCCGTGATGAAACCGACGAAGGAAACACTGAGCAGCATCGGCAATGCCTGGAAATCGAGTGCGTTTGCGGAGCCCGCGACCAAAGCTGTGAACGTAGCAAGCGCCACCGGATAACCCTTCGGATTGGTAACGCCGAAAATCAGCCCGCGGCGAAATGGCCGCTCCACCACCATCAGCGCCTGCCCCTCGGCCTTCGGCTTGGCATTGACGGCGCTCCAGCCGATCCAGGCGAGATAAAAGCCGCAGGCAAGCCCCAGCAGATCAAACACGAAAGTGCCGATCGTCTTGGCACCAACGATCGCAACCAGTGCCAGCCCCGACCAAATGAGGTCGCCAACGAGATGGCCCACCATGAAAAAGGCGCCCGCCTTGCGCCCCTGCCCGGCACCAATGCCGAGGAGCTGCAGGAAGGCAGGGCCGGGAATGAGCACGTAAAAAAGCGCCGCCAGGAAGGCGCCGACAAGCAGGGAAAGCGGCATGGAAAAGCTCCGGTGATGACAGGTTCAGCTTAGGCAATGCCCGTGCCACGTCAAGCTCAGCAACCTGCAATCGGCAGGCAAAGAAAAAGCCCGCGCAGCGAAGCCGGCGGGCTTTCGAAACCGACCTGAAGCGGCTTATTTCTTCAGGTTACGTTTGCCGAGCGTACGAAGACGCAGCGCATTGAGCTTGATGAAGCCGGCGGCATCCTTCTGGTCGTAGGCGCCCTGGTCGTCTTCAAAAGTGACGAGCTTGTCGGAATAGAGCGACTTTTCGCTTTCGCGGCCGATAACCATGACATTGCCCTTGTAGAGCTTCAGCGTCACTTCGCCTTCGACATGCTCCTGGCTCTTGTCGATGAGCGCCTGCAGCATCTCACGTTCTGGCGAGAACCAGAAGCCGTAATAGATCAGCTCGGCATAACGCGGCATCAGCTCGTCCTTGAGGTGAGCGGCACCACGGTCAAGCGTGATCGACTCGATGGCACGGTGTGCTGCGAGCAGGATCGTGCCGCCCGGGGTCTCGTAGACACCGCGCGACTTCATGCCGACATAGCGGTTCTCGACGAGATCGAGACGGCCGATACCATTGTCGCGGCCGTAATTGTTGAGCGTCGCGAGCAGCGTCGCCGGCGACATCTCGACACCGTTGATGGAAACGGCGTCACCCTTGCGGAAACCGACCTTGATGGTGGTTGCTTTGTCGGGGGCCGCTTCCGGCGAAATGGTGCGCATGTGCACATATTCAGGGGCTTCCTGCGCCGGATCTTCCAGAACCTTGCCCTCGGAGGAGGAGTGCAGCAGGTTGGCATCGACGGAGAAGGGTGCTTCGCCCTTCTTGTCCTTGGCGACCGGGATCTGGTGCTTTTCGGCGAACTCGAGCAGGTCGGTGCGGCTCTTGAACGACCAGTCGCGCCACGGCGCGATGATCTTGATGTCAGGGTTCAGCGCATAGGCGGAAAGCTCGAAACGAACCTGGTCGTTGCCCTTGCCGGTCGCACCATGTGCGATCGCGTCCGCACCCGTCTTCCTGGCGATCTCGATGAGATGCTTGGAAATCAGCGGGCGGGCAATCGAGGTGCCGAGCAGGTAGACGCCTTCATAGACGGCATTCGCACGGAACATCGGGAAGACGAAATCGCGCACGAATTCCTCGCGCACGTCCTCGATATAGATCTCCTTGATGCCGAGCATCTCGGCCTTCTTACGCGCCGGCTCCAGCTCTTCACCCTGGCCGAGGTCGGCCGTGAAGGTGACGACTTCAGCGCCGAGCTCGGTCTGCAGCCACTTCAGGATGATCGAGGTATCGAGACCGCCGGAATAGGCGAGCACGACTTTCTTCACGTCTTTGTATGATGCCATGATGATGAGGTCCGTTGCATAGAGGCCGCGGCACACCCGCAAAGCCCGGTATCGCGGCACTTTTAGCGAGATTGACGCGTGACGCAAGGGCAACGAGGACAGCAACCGGTCCGATAAGGTTTGACAGCAGGGAACCGGAGCCCATATTCGGCATCGTCCGAACAATGCTCTGAGGAGAGGCCCGTCCCGTGACGAATATTCAAGCCATTTTCAAGAAATCCAATGTTGCCGTCATCACCGGCGGCGCTTCCGGCATCGGCCTTGCTGCTGCGAAGTACTTTGCAAAGATCGGCATGAGCGTCGTGATTGCCGATCTCGGCGGCGACAGGCTCGCCAACGCCCGCGCGGAACTGGAGGCGATCGCCGGCCAGGAACATGTGATGGCGATCGAGACTGATGTCTCCCAGAAAGAGCAGATCGAAGCGCTTGAGCGGGCCGTTATCCAGCGCTTTGGCCGCGTGCATGTGCTGATGAACAATGCCGGCATCGGCCCGGAAACCTCGATCTTCAGCGCCCAGGCCAATTGGGACAATATCCTCGCCGTCAATCTTCTCGGCGTCGTCAACGGCGTCAGAACCTTCGGCCCCGGCATGATCGCCCACAACGAACCGGGCCTCATCATCAATACCGGCTCCAAGCAGGGCATCACCACGCCGCCCGGCAACCCTGCCTATAATCTCTCCAAGGCCGGCGTGAAGGTCTTCACCGAGGCGCTCGAACATGAACTGCGCAATACCGAAGGCGCTGGCATCTCTGCACATCTGCTGATCCCCGGCTTCGTCTTCACCGGACTTACCAAGGGCGACCGCAGCGAAAAACCGGCTGCCGCCTGGACGCCGGAACAGACTGTCGATTTCATGGTCGAGAGCCTTGAGCGCGGCGACTTCTACATCCTTTGCCCAGACAATGACGTTGCCCGGCCGGTGGACGAGCGCCGCATGGCCTGGGCGATGGGCGATATCATCGAAAACCGCCCGCCGCTGTCGCGCTGGCACAAGGACTACGCCGACAGGTTCAAGGCTTTCCTCGAACAGAGGTAATCGGCGCCATCAGAACGTTTGATTGGTAATTTGCTGAAAGCCGGGTAAGAGATTGCTCTATCTTTTCCGGCTTTCAGAGTAGACCATGGACTTCCTGCCGAGTTTTCCGACGCTCGTCGCCTTTGCTGCCGCCACGCTGCTGCTGGCAGCCACTCCTGGCCCTGATATGACGCTGTCGATTAGCCGTGCCCTTGCGCAGGGCAAGAAGGCTGCGCTCTTCGTCGTTCTCGGCACCAGCCTCGGCATCGTCGTGCACACGATGCTGGTCGCCTTCGGCATCTCGGCCCTGATTACCGCCTCGCCGACTGCCTTCCTGATCCTGAAGACCGGCGGCGCGGCCTATCTCTTCTGGCTGGCCGTGCAGGCAATCCGCTACGGCTCGAAGCTGACCGTCGCCAAGGTTGACGGCCCGAAGGGTACGATCCTGTCGAACATTTCCTCGGGCTTTTGGGTCAATCTCTTGAACCCGAAGGTCATCATCTTCTTCATGACATTCCTGCCGCAATTCGTCAGCGCAAACGATCCCGCCGTCACGCACAAGCTGCTCTTCCTCGGCTTTTGCTTCATCGTGATCGGCATGCCTGTCAACGCGACTGTCGTCATGGCTGCCGACTGGTTGTCGAGCTGGCTGCAGAACAACAAGAAGGTACTGCGCGGTATGGACTATACCTTCGCCGGCGTCTTCTCGGTCTTCGCCGCCAAGATACTGCTTACACAGGCCCGCTGACCACCCAGACCTGCTGATCCGGCCGTTCAGCCGATCAGCAGGGCATCGTCGTCGAGCGTCTGACCGCGCATCTTGCGGAACATGGCAATCAGGTCTTCGACCTGCAGGTTCTTCCTGTTATCGCCTGCAACGTCGAGAACGATCTCGCCGCCGTGCAGCATGATCGTGCGGTGGCCGTAGTCCAGCGCCTGTCGCATGGAATGCGTTACCATCATCGTCGTCAGCTTGCGTTGGGAGACGATCTTCTGGGTGAGGTTCATGACGAACTCGGCCATACCAGGATCGAGTGCTGCCGTATGTTCATCGAGCAGCAGCACTTCGGAGCCGGCCAGCGTCGCCATGACAAGCGACACCGCCTGCCGCTGGCCGCCTGAAAGCAAATCCATGCGGTCTTTCAGCCGGTTTTCCAGCCCGAGGTTCAGCTCGGCAATCCGCTCCCGGAAATAGTCGCGCCTGTTGCCACCGAGCGCCGATGCAAGACCTCGCTTTTCACCGCGACGCGCGGCCAGAGCAAGGTTCTCTTCGATCGACAGAGCGCCGCAGCTGCCCGTCAATGGATCCTGAAAGACACGCGCCACCAGACCGGCACGTGCCGATGTCGATTTGCGTGTCACGTCCGTCTTGCCGATCAGCACCGAGCCTTCGCTCGGTATCACATCTCCGGCAAGCACACCGAGCAGCGTCGACTTGCCGGCACCATTGGAACCAATGACGGTAACGAAGGAGCCTTCCTCGATAGTCAGGCTGACACCATTCAACGCCTGTTTCTGCAGCGGCGTGCCACGCCCGAAGACAACCTTGATATCCTTGACGCTGATCATGATGCAGCACCTCCGCGAAGGCGGGGAAGAATGAGCGCGACAGTCACCAGAACCGCCGTCACGAAATTGAGGTCCGAGGCCTGCAGCCCGATGATATCGCTCGACAGCGCAAGCTGGATGGCGATGCGGTAGATGATCGAGCCGAACACGCATCCGACAAGCGCGATCAGCAGCCCACGCCGTCCGAGCAGCGTCTCGCCGATGATGACGGCGGCGAGACCGACGACGATTGTGCCGACACCCGAGGTCACATCGGCAAAGCCGTTGGTCTGGGCAAACAGCGCGCCGCCAAGCGCCACCAGTGCATTGGAGATCGCCATGCCCAAATAGATCTGCCGACTGGTATCGACGCCCTGGGCACGAGCCATGCGGGCATTGGCACCGGTCGCGCGCATCGCAAGTCCCGCATCGCTTTCAAGGAAGCCCCAGACGACGATGACAGCGATGACGACCAGAACGCCGACGAACAGCGGCCGCACGTAGAAATCCCGCAAGCCGTGGCCGAAGAACGGGCTGATCATCGTATCGGCATTGATCAGCGCGACATTCGGTTTTCCCATCACCCTGAGATTGACGGAAAAGAGCGCGATCATCGTCAGGATCGAGGCGAGCAGGTTGAGGATTTTGAAGCGCACATTGAGGAGTGCCGTCACCATGCCGGCTGCAGCACCCGCTGCCATCGCAATCAGGGCCGCAAGCCATGCATTGACACCGGCAATGATCAGCACGGCGGTCACGGCTGCACCGAGCGGAAATGAACCATCCACCGTCAGGTCCGGAAAATCGAGGACGCGAAAGGCAAGATAGACGCCGAGGGCGACGAAGGAATAGACCAGGCCGAGCTCGACGGCCCCCCAGAATGCGATTTGGCTCAAGGCTTTCAGCCCCTTTTTGTTTCCGTTCCGCCCGTCGCGAAACCGAAGCTTTTTAATATGATCAGCCGCCCCCATGCAAACGGGAGCGGCTGATCATCTGTAAGTGCGCAGAATTGCAGTCGATTATTCGATGACCTTGTTGGCGCGCGAGACGACGCTTTCCGGCAGAGTCACGCCCATCTTTGCAGCAGCAGACTTGTTGATGACGAGGTCGCTGCCGGCTGCAGTCTTGACGGCGATATCGCCAGGATTTTCGCCCTTCAGAATACGTACAACGATTTCACCGGTCTGCTTGCCGACGTCGTAATAATTGAAGCCAAGCGCTGCGACTGAGCCGCGCGAAACGGAATCCGTATCGGCTGTGAAGAGCGGCAGCTTGCTTTCCTCGGCAACGGCAACCGCACCCTCGAGCGCCGAGATGATCGTGTTGTCGGTCGGGATGTAGATCGCATCGGCGCGGCCGACGAGCGCACGCGCTGCACCCTGCACCTCGGCAGACTTCGTTGCGGCCGATTCGACGATCTTGATGCCGGCTTTGTCGGCTTCGGCCTTCAGCACTGCCAACAGCGAAACCGAGTTTGCCTCGCCGGAATTGTAAAGGTAGCCGATCGTCTTCACATTGGGCAGGATTTCCTTGATGAGCGCGATGTGCTCGGCAACCGGCGACATGTCGGAAAGACCGGTCACGTTGCCACCCGGCTTGTCCATGTTCTTGACGAGCTGCGCGCCGAGCGGATCGGACACGGCTGTGAAGACGACAGGGATATCGCGGGTCGAGGAGACAACGGCCTGCGCCGACGGCGTGGAGATCGGTACGATGACATTGGGTTCGTCGCCAGCGAACTGGCGGGCGATCTGGGCTGCCGTTGCCGGGTTGCCCTGCGCGGACTCGAAAACGAATTTGAGGTTTTCGCCTTCCTTGTAGCCGGCTGCCGCCAGCGTGTCCTGCACGCCCTTGCGCACGGCATCGAGCGCCGGATGCCCGACGATCGCCGTCACGGCAACCGTGACGTTATCGGCCTTTGCCGGCAGAGTAAGAGCTAAAGTCGCAGCAAATACCAGAAGAATGGAACGCATGAGTGTCCTCCATGATGATTTTTGGGGCACTTTTAGGAAAAGCGCCCCCGTTAATCAATCGCGGAGAATTGTTGCGACGATCAAACTTGCTGATCAGTCGTCGGCGCCGTGGTTGGCGATCATCATCGCTTCGAAGGCAAGGCGCTCGGTCTTGCGCATGCGTTCGGATTCCGACTTCAGCTGGCCGCAGGCGGCAAGAATATCGCGGCCGCGCGGTGTACGGATTGGCGAAGCGTAACCTGCCGAATTGATGAAGTCGGCAAACTTCTCGATCTGCGCCCAATCCGAACACTGGTAGTTCGTGCCCGGCCAGGGATTGAACGGGATGAGGTTGATCTTTGCCGGCACGCCCTTCAGAAGCTGGATCAACCCCTTGGCGTCTTCCAGGCTGTCGTTGACATCCTTCAGCATCACATATTCGAAAGTGATGCGCCGCGCGTTTGAAAGGCCGGGATAGTTCCGGCAAGCCTCGATCAGTTCCTTCAGCGGATACTTCTTGTTGATCGGCACGAGGATATCGCGCAGGTCGTCACGCACAGCATGCAGCGAGATCGCCAGCATGACGCCGATTTCATCGCCGGTACGGAGAATTTCAGGCACGACGCCGGAGGTGGAAAGCGTCACGCGACGCTTGGACAGCGACAGGCCATCACCGTCTGTCGCGATCAGCAGAGCCTGCTTCACGGCATCGAAATTATAGAGCGGCTCGCCCATGCCCATCATCACGATATTGCTGACCTTGCGGCCCTCTGACGGCACCATGGCACCGACAGGCACGTCGCGATCCGGAAAATCGCCGAGACGGTCGCGGGCGAGCAGAAGCTGGGAGAGAATTTCCTCGGCCGTCAGGTTGCGCACCAGCCGCTGCGTGCCGGTGTGGCAGAAAGAACAGGTGAGCGTGCAGCCGACCTGACTGGAAATACAGAGCGTGCCACGACCCTCCTCGGGAATATAGACGGCTTCGATCTCGACGGGACGGCCGGCGCCGCGCGGCGGAAAGCGCAGCAGCCATTTGCGTGTACCGTCATTGGAAATCTGTTCTTCGACGATTTCGGGTCGGGCGATGGTGAAATGCTGCTTCAGCATCTCGCGCATGTCCTTGGCGACATTCGTCATATGGTCGAAATCGGAGACACCGCGCACATAGATCCAATTCCAGAGCTGCGACACACGCATCTTGATCTGCTTGTCCGGCACGCCCTTTTCGCGCAGCGCCGCAGCCATTTCCTCGCGCGTCAAGCCGATCAGCGAGGGTTTTGGCGAAAGCTCAGTGCCGAGAGGCGCCCGCCCTGCGGGCTTGGCAACGGTCATCGCATCCATAACGGACATAATCTTCTAATCCCGAACTCAACATGGCAACCATCCCGGAAAGCCGGAAGACTTACGGGGCCGGTGACGCATGATTGCAGAAATGAATGGGCGGAGCGGCGATGAGATCGCCATCCTTCCGCAGTTGCGCGCCGCTTTAGCATCATTTTCGTCGCGCGTCACTATAGATGGAAACGACAAAGGCCGGCGCAAGGCCGGCCTTAGAAACATTACCCTGGCGTATGGGCTTACTTGCAGCTTTCGATCTGCTTCAGTGCAGCCGAAATGCCGGACAGCGAATAGCTGTAGGACGTGCCGGTGCCCTTGCGCGAGACAGCATTGACGGTCATCGAATGACCGGTCTTCATGGCTGCGACGAGCGCCGGCTCCTGCGCGGCGTTTTCGACCCAGGCTGCCTTGTCCTTGGTGAACATCACGAAGGTCTTGTTGTCGATGACAACGTTGACCTTGGAATTTTCCTGCAGCGTATAGCCCATCATCGCCTGCGGTTCGTAGGAGATGTTCTGGCCGGGGCGCTGGGAAACGATGAAGAAGTTGTCGCCATGGTCGACGCTCGCCGGCTGCTTGGCAGTCGGCACCGAGAGCACGTAGCAGACGGTCGAGGCGCCGGACTTGTAGGAATAGGCGCCCCATGCCTGGAACTGCTGGATACGGGTCGGTGCTGCGGCTGCCGCCTGCTGCGCTGCCGCCACTCCGGTCATAGCAACTGTGAGGGCGAAAGCGGATACGATACTTTTTACAAACATGGAATTCCTGCCGGTTCTTGCGGTTCAAGGCCCGAAGCGATCATTGCGGGCGGCGCATAATCACGATCTGCTTTATTTTGACTTAATTCAGGTTACCAAATGGTCAACAATGGCTGCGAATTGTATCTGCCTGTTTCATTTCCGCCCGACTGTTAACTGCGAACCGACAGCGGCACATGTAGCTGCGCGCTATCCTGATGCCCCAACCCATCGGTTCGGGTGAATTTAAGACACAAAGATTCAGGCAAGAGTTTGACCTTTCTAAAATCCGTTGTAGGTCGTTAAGATAAGGAAATTCAGACCGAAATCTTGACCGCAGGGAGTTCGTGAGAGGGATGGATGCCGAGGAAAGACAGCGTTTCGCTGCCCTCGCAAAGGCCGTTGCCGATAAGCGCGACGAGTCGGCATTCTCCGTACTCTTCGACTATTTCGCCCCGCGCCTGAAATCCTGGCTCATGCGCCAGAAGATGACATCGGGCGAAGCGGAAGAACTGGTGCAGGAGATCATGATCGTCCTTTGGCACAAGGCCGATCTCTACGACCCCACACGCTCCTCTCTCTCCACCTGGCTTTTCCGTATCGCCCGTAACCGGCGCATCGATCTTCAGCGCCGGGCCCAGGTGCGGGTCTTTGACGGGGAGGATCCGACACTCCAGCCGCCCGAAGAAATGCGCGCCGACGATATCATCGCCAATGACGACCGTGACGCCCAGGTACGCGATGCCGTCGGCCAGTTACCGGAAGAGCAGCGCGCGCTGCTGCAGGCCGCCTTTTTCCTCGGTCAGTCGCATACCGAAATAGCAGAGGCGACCGGCCTGCCGCTCGGCACCGTCAAATCGCGCATCCGGCTCGCCTTCGGCAAGCTCCGGAACCTGCTGGAGCGCGAGGAAGCCTAGATGGTCTTCATCCCGTCTTCGGAACGGTCGGCAAGTACGCGGTCGGCCGCCTCATAATGACCCGGCTTTATATTGCCTCTGACCATAGCAAAGGCGGCTGACAGGACCGCGATATCGTCCGAAAAACCGACCACGGCAAAAATATCCGGAATGATATCGACGGGCATGACGAAATAAGCGAGTGCGGCCAGAAGCACGCCGCGCACTTTGGCGGGTGTCTGCGGGTCGAGCGCGCAGTAGAAGCCGGCGACAACATCGCGTGAAAACGGAATTTGCCTGACGGCACGGCGAAAGGTCGGCCAGAATTTCTGCCGTACAGTCTGCTCGCGCCTCCGTTGAGTATCCTCATCGCCTGGCAACAGGATCTCTCCGTACTTGACCTCGTCCATCCGATATCCCTTTTCGTCGCCCCGAACATATGGTGACGGCAAAAGCGGTTTCAATCGCCCCGCCGGGCTGCCGCCTTCTCCATCGCCTTTGCCAATTTGAAATCGAGCTCCGTCAAACCGCCGGCATCATGGGTGTTGAGCTTCACCTCGACTCGCGAATAGACGTTGAACCATTCGGGGTGATGATTGAGCTTCTCGGCTGCAAGTGCGGACTCGGCCATGAAGCCGAAAGCTTCCACGAAGCTTGCGAATTTGAAGCTCTTCGAAATCGAGCCTGCAGCATCATCGAGCGTCCAGCCCTTGAGTTCGCCGAGCAGTCCATCGATTGCGGATCTTTCCAGCTTTTCCATTTTCATGCCATGCTCCTTTCATCCTTCCCTCGGGTTTCCAGATGAAACGTATCAGCATCCTGTTTGTTTGCATGGGCAATATCTGCCGCTCTCCCTTGGCGGAAGGGATCTTCGGCCGCGTCGTGGCACAGGCCGCCCTCACCGATGTATTCCACGTCGATTCGGCTGGCCTCGGCGGCTGGCATCAAGGGGATTTGCCGGATCGCCGCTCGATTGCGACGGCGAGCGCCCACGGTATCGATATCACCGGACAGCGTGCCCGGAAGATATTGCCGGAGGATTTTGGCGATTTTGATCTGATCCTCGCTATGGACCGCTCGAATGTTTCGGAACTGCACCGGCGTTCCCCGCGGACGGACAATATCCACCTGTTCGGCGATTTTGCGCTCGGCACCGGCGAAGATATTCCGGACCCCTATTACGGTGGCCCGGAAGATTTCGAGTTCGTCTATGCGAGGCTCTTGGCCGGCTGCAACACACTGGTCGAGAGGCTTGGCGCCATCCGCGGCTCGTGAAGCGGGAAGATTTCCTCGGTGAGGTAAGGCCCGCCGCCGACCGATTCGCGCGACGAAAGAAGCACAAAGCGCGGCACGGTAAACATCGAGGTCTGGAAATTGCCGCGGCCGGCCAGATACTGAACGACATCATCGACGCGAGAATATTTCAGCCGGGCGAGTGTGACATGCGGCGTGAACTTGCGCGGATCCGGCGGCAGGCCGATGCGTTGGCAGATCCGCTCGATCTCGCCCTGCAGGGCAGACATTTCCGGCGAGGGAGAAACCCCCGCCCAGATCGAATGCGGTTTCTTGGAGCCGAAAGAGCCGATGCCATCAAGCCGAAGCTGGAATTCCGGCCGGTCGATCCGGTCGAGGCGTTCGACAATTTCGTCTGCGGTCCGGCCATCGACGTCGCCGATGAAGCGAAGTGTGATGTGGTAATTCTCCACATCGATCCATCGTGCTCCGGGAAGACCACCGCGCAACAATGACAGGCTCATCGCCGCATTGCGCGGAATTTCGAGGGCGGTAAACAGTCTCGGCATAACGAGCACTCCCCGAATCTTTTGCAGGTGCTCACACGGAATCACGCATTACAAACCTGTGCAAGCCCCTATTTCTTCACAGAAGAAATCGTGTCGACGAATTTTGTGACAGCCGGTTCCATCTTCTCGACCATGGCATCGACACCTTTGGCATTGGGATGCATGCCGTCATCCAGCTTCAGAGCCGCATCCAGAACTATACCGTCGAGGAAGAATGGATAGAGTTCAACTCCATGTTTTTCCGCCAGTTTCTGGTAGACCGGGTTGAAACGTTCGGCGTAGTCAGCGCCCATGTTCGGCGGCGCCATCATGCCGGCAAGCAACACTGCGATACCGCGTGCCTTTAACCGGCTTATCATTTCGTCGAGATTCTTTTCGCTCTGCTCGGGTGCGATGCCGCGAAGCGCATCATTGGCACCGAGTTCGAGGATAACTCCGTCGGTGCCATCAGGTACCGACCAGTCGATTCGCGCCAAACCGCCAGTTGTCGTATCGCCGGAAACCCCGGCATTGGTGATCGAGACGTCGATCCCTTTGGCCTTCAATGCAGCCTGCAGCTTTTCGGGAAAACCGTCGCCCGGCGGCAGCTGGTAACCCGCCATCAGGCTGTCGCCGAAACCGACCAGATTGATGGTGCGTGCCTGCGCAACTGTCGATAAAATCAGAGCGAAGACGATGACAGCGAAGTGAAGGGCGGCAACTTTAAATCTCATAATGCTTTCCCTAGATTGGCTAGGTGCCGTTATGCGGCCATTCGGTTAGGGAATTATATAGGGCGATTTCTGTTGGCCAAAACCATCATCGATCTGAAACACGCCGATTTGACGCTCGGTAATGCTGCGGCCTCCGTCCATGTGCTGAAAGGCATCGATCTCGAGATCGATGCCGGCGAATCGGTCGGCATCGTCGGCCCTTCCGGCTCCGGCAAGTCGACGCTCTTGATGGTGCTCGCCGGCCTTGAAAAACTCGACAGCGGCGAGATCAACATCAACGATACGCCGTTGCACGCGCTGAGCGAAGATCAGGTCGCCGACTTCCGCGGCCGCAATATCGGTATCGTCTTCCAATCCTTTCATCTGATCGCCAACATGACGGCTCTGGAAAATGTCGCCGTTCCGCTTGAACTCGCCAATGTTCCCAACGCCTTCGAGATCGCCCGGCGCGAGCTGGCATCCGTCGGCCTCGCCGAGCGTCTGAGCCATTACCCCGGCCAGCTCTCCGGCGGTGAGCAGCAGCGTGTCGCCATCGCCCGCGCACTCGCCCCTTCACCAGCGCTACTGATCGCCGATGAGCCGACCGGTAATCTCGACACCGATACCGGCAGGCAGATCGCCGACCTCCTGTTTTCCAAACAGGCCGAACGCGGCATGACCCTGCTTCTCGTGACACATGATAATAGCCTCGCCAATCGCTGCTCCCGCCAGATCCGGGTCCGCTCCGGCCGCATCGAAGGCGACAGTGCCGCCCGCCCGTCAGAGGCAGCGTCCGAGGCGGCGATTGCATGAGCATCGTGCCGCCGCAAATCTCGCTCGCCTTCCGTCTGGCCCTTCGCGAGTTGCGCGGCGGCCTGAAAGGCTTCTACATCTTCCTTGCCTGCATCGCGCTCGGCACCGCCGCGATCGCAGCCGTCAATTCGGTATCGCAGTCGATCACCGATACGATTGCTTCGCAGGGACAGGAACTTCTCGCCGGCGACGTCCGCTTCGAACTCAACAACCGTGAAGCAACACCCGAAGAGATGAATTTCCTGCGCGGCCTCGGGGAAGTTTCCGTCTCCACCGGCCTGCGCTCCATGGCCCGCAAGCCGGATGGCTCGGATCAGGCGCTGGTCGAGGTCAAGGCCGTCGATGAAGCCTATCCGCTCTATGGCACGTTCGAAGCGGAGCCGAATTATCCGTTGCCCTCCATGCTGTCGGGAGAAGGTGGCACCTTTGGCGCGGTCGTCGCTCCGCTGCTGCTCGAACGGCTGGGCCTGAAGATCGGTGACGAACTGCTGCTCGGCAACGTCAAGCTCAGTATCACCGGCACAGTCAAGACCGAACCTGACGCGCTTTCCGAAGGCTTCGGTTTCGCGCCGCGCATGCTGGTGAGCCGCAAGGCGCTTCAGGCATCCGGACTGATCCAGACGGGCAGCCTTGTCGAGCATGCCTACAAGATCAAGCTGGAAGACCATGGCACGATGGCCGGCATCCAGGCCCGCGCTGCCAAGGAATTCCCGTCCGCCGGCTGGTCGATCCGCACCAGCGATCGCGCCGCGCCATCGCTGACCGAAAACATCACGCGCTTCACGCAGTTCCTGACGCTGGTCGGCCTGACCGCCCTGATCGTCGGCGGTGTGGGTGTCGCCAATGCGGTACGCGCCTTCCTCGACGCCAAGCGAACGACGATTGCCACCTTCAAATGCTTGGGTGCCCCGGCAGCCGTCGTCGTCTGGATCTATCTGTTCCAGATCGCCATCATCGCATCGGGCGGCATTCTGATCGGCCTCGTGCTCGGCGCGCTGTCGCCGATGCTGGCCGCACAGTTTCTCGCCCAGTTCCTGCCGGTTTCCACGGATCCGACGCTCTACCCCGGCGCATTACTGCTGGCCGCCCTCTTCGGGCTGCTGACGACGCTTGCCTTCGCCATTTTGCCGCTTGGCCATGCGCGCGAAGTGCCAGCGACCGCCCTCTTCCGCGAGCAGGGTTTCGAGGCACGTCGCCTTCCTTCCTGGCCATATGTGTTGCTCGCTGCGGTCTTCATGGCCGCTTTGGCCGGCCTTGCTATCCTGACCGCCTATGACCGTTTCATCGCCGTTGTCTTCGTCGGCGCCATCATCTTCGCCTTCGTCATCCTGCGCCTCGTCGCTGGCCTGATCGCCTGGCTGGCGCGCAGGAGCCCGCGCGTCAACTCACCAGCGCTGCGGCTGGCGATCGGCAATATCCATCGCCCCGGCGCCCTGACACCCTCAGTCGTGCTCTCGCTCGGCCTCGGCCTTGCCCTGCTCGTGACCCTGACACTGATCGACGGCAATCTGCGCCAACAGCTCACGGGTCGTATGAACGAGGGCGCCCCGAATTTCTTCTTCGTCGATATCCAGAGTGCCGAGGTCGATACCTTCCGCGACCTGATCCACACCCAGTCGCCGAACGGCAAGCTGGTGGAAGTGCCGATGCTGCGTGGCCGCATCCTCGCCTTCAATGGCCAGGACGTGACCAAGATGAACGTACCGGCCGCCGGCCGCTGGGTGCTGAACGGCGACCGTGGAATCACCTATGAGGAAAGCCTGCCGGAGAATTCGGCGCTGGTCGAAGGCCAGTGGTGGAGCAAGGATTATAGCGGCGAGCCGCTCGTCTCCTTCTCGGCGGAAGAAGCGCATGAACTCGGCCTCAAGATCGGCGATACGGTGACCGTCAACGTGCTTGGCCGCAATATCACTGCGAAGATCGCCAACCTGCGGCGGGTCGAATGGGAATCGCTCTCGATCAATTTCGTCATGGTCTTCTCGCCGAACACCTTCCGGGGCGCCCCGCATGCCTGGCTTGCAACGCTGACCGATCCGAACTCGACGGAAGCCGAGGATGCCGCGATCCTGAAATCCGTAACCAACACTTATCCGACGATCACCAGTGTCCGCGTCAAGGACGCGATCGATATCGTCAACCAGCTGGTCGGCGAGCTTGCGACCGCCATCCGCGCCGCAGCCTCCGTTGCGCTCATCGCTTCGGTCCTCGTGCTCGCCGGCGCGCTCGCGGCCGGCAACCGGGCGCGTACCCATGATGCGGTGGTGCTGAAAACGCTCGGCGCCACCCGCGCCATGCTGATCCGGGCCTTTAGCTATGAATATCTGATCCTCGGCGTGGCGACCGCCATCTTCGCGCTCTTTGCGGGTGGAATCGCGGCCTGGTTCATCGTCAGCCGCATCATGCGCCTGCCCTCCACTTTCATGCCTGATGTCGCGGGCCTGACCCTCGTCACGGCCCTCGTCCTGACTGTCGGCATCGGCCTGATCGGCACATGGCGCATCCTCGGGCAGAAGGCGGCACCCGTTCTGCGCGAGCTCTGAGGCGGTCAGGAGCTCAAATCCCTTCACCTTACGGCGATTTAACCGAAGGGCTGATTGCAAGGGCCTTGTTTGAATTCGGCGAAAGCCTCATATTGTCTGCAGGCATGCTGGAGCTCCGCAGCGGCGCCCGGGTCGTGAACCCGACACCGTATTTCCATCGGAGCTTGTAAGAGGAAACTATGGCTGATCTCCGTAACTATCAAAGCCGTGCGCAAACCGGCGAAGTGATTGATCAAGGCCTCCGCGCTTATATGCTCAAGGTCTACAACCTGATGGCGCTGGGTCTGGCGATCACTGGTTTGGCCGCGTATTTCGCATTCACATTCGCTGTCCAGGACGGCCAGCTGACGCAGTTCGGCAATCTGCTGTTCCAGTCGCCGCTGCGCTGGGTCGTCATTCTTGCGCCTCTTGCGGCGGTCTTCTTCCTGAGCTTCCGCATCAACCGCATGAGCGTGGCTGCCGCGCAGACGACCTTTTGGGTCTATGCCGCGCTGGTCGGTCTCTCGCTGTCGTCGATCTTCCTGGTCTACACACAGTCGAGCATCACGCAGACCTTCTTCGTGACCGCCGCCTCCTTCGGTGCGCTGTCGCTCTTCGGCTACACGACCAAGCGTGACCTGTCTGCGATGGGTTCGTTCCTGATCATGGGTCTCTTCGGCCTGATCATTGCCTCGCTGGTCAACATCTTCCTGGCTTCGTCTGCCCTGCAGTTCGCCATCTCCGTGATCGGCGTTCTGATCTTCGCCGGCCTCACCGCCTACGATACGCAGCGGATCAAGGAAATGTATTTTGAAGCAGACGGTTCTGATGTCGCCGGCCGCAAGGCCATCATGGGCGCCCTGACACTCTACCTCGACTTCATCAACCTATTCATGTTCCTGCTGCAGTTCATGGGCAACCGCAAATAAGCAGGTCGGACTGAAATACGAAAAGGCGGCTTAGGCCGCCTTTTTTGTTGCGGCTGCATGGATGGGATGCTTCAACGGGAACATCTTCCAACCTGCCGATCGATCCGAAATGCCCACTCTCCTGCGCGACGCTCTTCCTTCCGACCTTCCCGCCATTACCGAAATCTACCGCGAATCCGTGCTGAATGGCACGTCGAGCTATGAGATCCTGCCGCCGACGGAAGCGGAAATGGCTGCTCGTTTCTCAGCGATCCGAGACAAGTTCTATCCATACATCGCTGCGGTGGCCGAGGACGGCAGCCTGCTCGGTTATGCCTATGCTTCGGCCTTCCGCACGCGCCCGGCCTATCGCTGGCTGGTGGAGGATTCGATCTATCTCGGTAAGGAGGCGCGTGGAAAGGGCATCGGCAAGCTGTTGCTGGGGGAGCTGATCTCCCGCTGCACGGTGGCGGGTTTCCGACAGATGACCGCGGTCATCGGTGGTGCTAGCCCGGCCTCGATCGGGCTCCACCGCTCACTCGGTTTCGAAGAGATCGGACTGATGAAGGGCGCCGGCTACAAGCACCGCCACTGGCTGGATACGATGCTGATGCAACGTACGCTCGGCGATGGGAACGAGACCCATCCGGACCCTGAAGCCTATCCGGGTACGCTGTTCAAAGGCTGATGTCGCCTATTTATCGACGAGCTTCAGAGACTTGTCGAAGATCTTCAGCACCGGGCCAAGTTCATGGCCGCGCTTTAGGATCATGCCGTTGATGTTCACGACCGAAAAGGCTCCCTGCTTGCCAGCAAGCTTCGGGTTCTTCTCGATACGGAAGAGCGGCATTTCGCCGGAACGCTTGAAGACGGAGAACACCGCCTTCTCCCTGGTGTGATCGATGGCATAGTCCTTCCACTCGCCCTCGCCCACCATGCGACCGTAGATCCACAGAATCTGGTCGAGTTCCCGCCGGTGGAATGTCACCGGCATCGGATCCTTGTTCTGCTTGTATTCCTTGAGATCAACGACGGTTGAAGAGCTATTGTCGACGGAGCGGCTTTCGCCGTGTCGCAAATCCGGCGTATCTGTCATCAGACTCCCAAGACCTCCACGTGTGACAGGAGAGTGACAGTTTGCCCGAGCCGCGCCAAATTGCAAGGGCGCGGACTGTCACAGCGGGGACGAAACCTGCTTTCTCTGGAGCGCCGCATTTCAGTCAAAACAGCGCCTCATTTGCAAGAGAACTATAGGTTCCAGTTTGGCGCCAGCGCGCCAAAGGGCCCGGCGGAGCGTATCGACCTTAACCCCAGCCCCGAATACGCTTGGCCGGGCCGCCTAACATTCATCCGCAAGTGGATGAATTCCCTAGATATTTTTTCCTGCCATCACGACGGTTGCGCCGAGGATCGCTCCCGGATCGCCGTCAGCCGTGACAGACTGCAGGAGAATCGCTGAACCCTCGAGATCTGGCTTTTCCATGACGCTGGCAGGTAAGGTCAGCGTCGTTGCCTTGCCATCCCACATGCCCACAGTCTCCACATCGGTGACGCTGTGCAGGTAGGAAATCTTCTGGCCGCTGTTCTCACCCTTCTCGACGTCGATGGTCTTTTCCTTGTCGAAATAGACGATGACGACATTCGCTTTACCCTGTCCGGCGCCAAGCTTGATCTCTAGCTCGTCGTCGCGCATGTGAGCGCTGACAGGCACGGTTAGCCCCTTGCCCTCGTCGGCATAGCCATTGACCTTGCCATTGATGCCGGCAAGATCGGCTCCAGCCAGATGGTCGCGCCCGTTGACGATCGCCTGCGGCGTGTAGACGTTGCTGCGGCCCATCATTCGCGCATAGCCATACTGGCGCTCGGTGTTTTCCTTGGAGCTCAGAGTATCGGCCCAGCCGAGGTAGTTCCAGTAATCGACGTGATAAGCGAGCGCGATGACGTTACCCTGGCTGACGAGCTTGCGGAACGCTGCATCGGCCGGCGGACAGGATCCGCAGCCCTGCGACGTGAATAGCTCGACCACACCTTTCGGCGTGCCGTCTTCGGCGAGCAACGGACCTGCAAAGACAAGCCCTGCGATCAGCGGGATCATAAAACGCGGGGACATTCACCAGCACCTCTTTTTCAGGGCCGGCAGCAGTATGAACCGCCAGCTCTGAGATATGAACGTACGAATAATCCTTCCGGGTCCAAACGCAAAGTCACGAACGGGTGAGACGGAGCCCTTGGCGCCGTGCCGGTAAAACACATCGCCGTGAGCACGAAATCAGCCCCGTTCCCGCAAAGAAAAACCGCCGGAAATTGCTTTCCGGCGGTCATTATCAGCTGAGTCTCTTAACAATCAGGCTGCGAGGTCACGCAGAACCGTCTGCAGGATACCGCCGTTGTTGAGGTAGATGACCTCATCAAGCGTATCGACGCGCGACAACAGCGGAACGTCCTTCACCGTGCCGTCGGCATAGGTGATCTTGGCGATCTTCTTTTCGCGCGGCTTGATGTCTTCCAGACCCTCGATGGTGACGATTTCGTCACCCTTCAGATCAAGGCTCTGCCAAGTCGTGCCCTCTTCGAAGACGAAGGGGACGATGCCCATGCCGACCAGGTTCGAGCGATGGATACGCTCGAAGCTCTGGGCGATGACGGCCTTGACGCCGAGCAGGTTCGTACCCTTTGCAGCCCAGTCGCGCGAAGAGCCGTTACCATATTCGACACCGGCGAAGATGACGAGCGGAACGCCCTCGGCCTTGTACTGCATCGCCGCATCGTAGATCGAGGTCTCTTCCTTCGACGGGTAGTGGATGGTGTAGCCACCTTCCTTGCCGTTTGCGCCGAGCATGAAGTTGCGGATGCGGATATTGGCGAAGGTACCGCGCATCATGACTTCATGGTTGCCGCGGCGCGTGCCGTACTGGTTGAAGTCGGCAACGGCGACGTCATGGCCGAGCAGGTAGGCACCAGCCGGCGAAGCAGCCTTGATCGAACCGGCCGGGGAAATGTGGTCGGTGGTGATCTTGTCGCCGAACAGGCCGAGGATGCGGGCACCCTTGATGTCGGAAACGCCGGTGCCCTTCTTGCCCATGCCGACGAAATACGGCGGGTTCTGCAAGTAGGTCGAATCGTCGTCCCAGGCGTAGGTCTGGCCCGGAGGAACCTGAACGGCCTGCCAGTTTTCGTCGCCCTTGAAGACATCGGCATACTTGGTTTCGTAGAGTTCGCGGGTGACGTACTTCTGGATGAAGTCCTGCACTTCGTGCGAGGTCGGCCAGATGTCCTTCAGATAGACCGGGTTGCCGTCCTGGTCTTCACCGATCGGCTCCTTGGTCAGATCCTTCTGAACCGTGCCGGCGAGCGCGTAGGCGACGACGAGCGGCGGCGAAGCGAGGTAGTTCGCCTGAACGTCAGGAGAAATACGGCCTTCGAAGTTGCGGTTGCCCGAGAGCACACCGGAAACGATCAAACCCTTGTCGTTGATCGTCTTGGAGATCGGTGCCGGCAGCGGGCCGGAATTGCCGATGCAGGTCGTGCAGCCGAAGCCGACGAGGTTGAAGCCGAGCTTGTCGAGATCGGCCTGCAGGCCGGACTTGGCGAGATATTCGCCGACGACCTGCGATCCCGGAGCAAGCGAGGTCTTGACCCACGGCTTGGTCTTCAGGCCCTTGGCAACGGCGTTGCGGGCGAGAAGGCCGGCAGCGATCAGAACCGACGGGTTGGACGTGTTGGTGCAGGAGGTAATAGCGGCAATCGCTACATCACCATGGCCGAGATCGAAGTCGGTGCCTTCGACCGCATAGCGGTTGGAAAGCTGGCCGGGCTTCTTGTAATCGGTGTCCATCGAGCCGGCGAAACCGGTAGCGATGTTTTCGAGAGCGATACGGCCTTCCGGACGCTTCGGGCCGGCCATCGACGGCACGACGTCGCCGAGGTCGAGTTCCAGCGTGTCGGTGAAGACGAGGTCGGAACCGTCGCCATCGCGCCACATGCCCTGAGCCTTGGAATAGGCCTCGACGAGGGCGATCCGGTCATGCGTGCGGCCGGACATGGTGAGGTAGTTGATGGTTTCGCCGTCAACCGGGAAGAAGCCGCAGGTCGCGCCATATTCCGGACCCATGTTGCCGATCGTCGCGCGGTCGGCGAGCGGCATGTTGTCCATGCCAGGACCGAAGAATTCAACGAACTTGGAAACGACGCCCTTCTTGCGCAGCATTTGCACGACGGTCAGAACGAGGTCGGTCGCGGTGACGCCTTCCTTGAGCTTGCCGGTGAGCTTGAAGCCGATGACTTCAGGCAGGAGCATCGAGACCGGCTGGCCGAGCATGGCGGCTTCAGCTTCGATACCGCCGACACCCCAGCCGAGAACGCCGAGGCCGTTGATCATCGTCGTGTGCGAGTCGGTGCCGACGCAGGTATCCGGATAGGCGATCGTCTCGCCATCCTCTTCCTTGGTCCAGACGGTCTGGCCGAGATATTCGAGGTTGACCTGGTGACAGATGCCGGTGCCCGGAGGAACGACGCGGAAGTTCTTGAATGCCTGCTGCCCCCACTTCAGGAAGCGGTAGCGCTCGCCGTTGCGCTGGTACTCCAGCTCGACATTCTTGGCGAAAGCCTGCGGCGTGCCGAATTCGTCGACGATGACGGAGTGGTCGATGACGAGGTCGACCGGAACGAGCGGGTTGATCTTTTCCGGGTCGCCGCCGAGGGCAACGATACCGTCACGCATGGCGGCGAGGTCGACAACGGCGGGAACGCCGGTGAAGTCCTGCATCAGCACGCGGGCGGGACGATAGGCGATCTCGTTTTCGACGGCGCCCTTGTTCTTGAGCCATTCGGCAACAGCAAGGATGTGATCCTTGGTGACCGACTGGCCGTCTTCGAAGCGCAGCAGGTTTTCCAGCAGCACCTTCATCGAATAAGGGAGTTTCGATACGCCCGGCAGGCCGTTTGCCTCAGCCTTCGGCAGGCTGTAGTAGACGTAGTCCTTTCCGCCAACGGAAAGCGTGGACCGACAATTGAAACTGTCAAGAGATTTAGACACGAGAGACCCCGTTTCTGATAGCCAACACAGTCGTGCGAACGCCTATGCACTTAATGCACATCAGGATGCGGGTACGGCCATTTCCGCTGTCCGCACGTGAGGAGAGTACCCCAAGTTCGGCGCAAGGATGAAATTCACGCCGACCGCTGGCGTGGTTGCAGGTCTTATAGATAATTTCCTAAAGACTTGCCATAGCACCAAGGGTCAAAATTGGACATTTTTTGAGCCTGCCCGAGAGCGCAACGAAGAAAGAGCCGATGCATGCAATTAATCGCTGAAAATCTGGCTGCCCGGCGCGGGGAAGATCTGATTTTCGTTAACGTTTCCTTTCACTTGCAGGCCGGTGAAGCACTAATTCTCACGGGTAAAAACGGATCGGGAAAGTCCACTTTGCTGCGCGTGATAGCAGGTCTTTTGAGGCCTGAAAAAGGCTCCGTCACAGTGTCTGATTCGCAAGCCGCCGAGAGCCGTTCGGCGGCGGAAGCAAGCCACTACCTTGGCCATCGGAACGCCATGAAGACTGAACTTACAGTTGCAGAGAATCTGGATTTCTGGCGATCCTTCCTCGGATCGGAAAGGTCGACTGGCCTGAGCATCGAGGAGGCCGCCGACGCCGTCGGGCTTCCCGGCATCACGCATCTGCCTTTCGGCTATCTTTCAGCCGGCCAGCAGCGCCGCTTTGCATTCGCAAAGCTTCTCGTCGCGCATCGCCCGGTCTGGATCCTGGACGAACCTACGGCAGCGCTCGATACGAGTGCAGACCGGCTGTTTGCGGAATTGATCGAAGCCCATCGCAGGAAAGGCGGCATCGTCGTCGCCGCAACACATCAGCCCCTTGGACTGGGAGGAACGAGGGAATTGAAAATGGCCGGTTTTGCCGGCGTCGATCAGGGAATATGGGGATGACCGCCCTCTTCGTGCGCGACCTGAGGCTTTCCATACGTGCCGGCGGCGGCGCGCTGATCGGCATTCTCTTCTTTCTGACGGTCGTCGCCGTCATTCCATTCGGCGTTGGGCCTGATCTCGCGCTTCTCGCGCGCATCGGCCCGGCCATCGTCTGGATCGGTGCCTTGCTCGCAGCCCTTCTCGGGCTCGACAGGCTGTTCCAGGCGGAGCGTGACGACGGCTCTCTCGATCTGATGCTCATGCAGGACACGCCGCTGGTGCTGACCGTTCTCGTCAAATGCGCCGCTCACTGGGCGGCAACCAGCCTGCCGCTCGTCATTGCCTCGCCGCTGCTTGGTCTCTTCATGAACATGAGCGAGACGGCGATCGGCGCGACCATGCTCACCTTGCTCGTCGGCACGCCGGCCATCACGTTCATCGGCGCCGTGGGTGCGGCCGTTGCCGTCGCTTTGCCGCGCGGCGGCCTGTTGGTATCGGTGCTGATCCTGCCGCTGACGATTCCCGTGCTGATCTTCGGCGTCAGCGCCACCTACGCAGCAGTCGTCGGACCATCGCCCTTCCTGCCGCCATTTCTGATCCTCATTGCCCTGACACTCTTTTTCTCCGTCCTGGGTCCGGCGGCGGCTGCCCTTGCGCTGAGAAACACGGCGGATTGATCGGTGCTTCGATTGCGGCTCCAAGCGGATCAAGGTAAGGAAGCGGATATGAGCGAAACGAGCCTTGCCATCAGCAAATTCAGCGACCTCGCCAACCCGACGCGGTTTCTGGCGCTGGTGTCGCGTATCATTCCGTGGCTGTCTGGCATAACCACCCTCTGTTTTGTCATCGGGCTCTATTTGAGCTTCTCGACCGAGGGCGATTACCAGCAGGGCGAAACCGTCCGCATCATGTATATCCACGTACCATCAGCCTGGCTCGCCATGATGTGCTACACGATCATGAGCATTTCGGCGATCGGCACGCTTGTCTGGCGCCACCCGCTGGCCGATGTCTCGGCCAAGGCCGCAGCCCCGCTGGGCGCCGCCTTCACCCTTCTGGCACTCGTTACCGGCTCCCTCTGGGGCAAGCCGATGTGGGGAACGTGGTGGGTCTGGGACGCGCGACTGACATCCGTCTTCATCCTCTTCCTGATGTATCTTGGCCTGATCGCCCTCAACCGTGCCATGGATGAACCGTCGAAGGCCGCACGCGTCACTGCCGTCCTGATCCTCGTCGGCTTCGTCAATATCCCGATCATCAAATTCTCGGTCGACTGGTGGAACACGCTGCATCAGTCGGCAAGCGTTCTGCGCCTCGATGGCCCTGCGATCGATCCGGAATTCCTGCGTCCGCTGCTGATCATGGCGATCGCCTTCACGCTGCTGTTCTTCACGCTGCATCTGATGGCGATGCGAAACGAGATCTGGCGCCGCCGCATCGCCTCCCAGCGCCGCATGGCCGCCCGCATGGCAAGCCGGGAGGACTGAGAGTGAGTTCCTATGCCTTCTACGTCTACGGCTCCTATGGTTTTGCCGCCGTCGTAACCATTGCTGTGACGCTCTGGACGTGGGCTGACGGCCGCGCCCGCCAGAAGGAACTGGCAGCGCTCGAAGCCGCCGGCATCCGCCGCCGCTCCGCCCGACCGAAAGACATTGAATGACCGACGCCCCTCAGGATGGCTCGCAGAAGAACCGCGGTGTAAGCGGATATATTGTTGCCTTGATACCGCTGGTCATTTTCGGCGGCATCGCCGCAACGGCTGGCAAGATGCTTTACGATCAGGATTTCCACGGCAAGAACATTGCCGAAATCCCTTCGGCGCTGATCGGCACCAAGGCCCCTTCCCTGAACCTGCCGCCGCTCGAAGGCTCCAGCCTGCCGGCGCTGACGAATGAGGCAATCAAGGGCAAGCTGACCCTCGTCAACGTCTTCGCCTCCTGGTGCATTCCCTGCCGCGACGAACATCCCGTGCTCAAGCAACTGGCACAGGATGGACGGCTGAACATTGTCGCGATCAACTACAAGGACAAGAGCGAGAACGCACTGCGTTTCCTCGGCGAACTCGGCAACCCCTATCATGCGATCGGCATTGATCCGAACGGCAAGGCGGCAATTGATTGGGGTGTTTATGGCATTCCGGAAAGCTATCTCGTCGCACCCGACGGCACGATCCTTTACAAGCGCGTCGGTCCATTCGACGATATCAGCCTGAAGGAAGGCCTGTTCCCGGCCATGGAAAAGGCGCTGGGCAAGCCGGTTTCCTAAACTCCGCCCTGCCACACCTTGATGGCCTCGACCGGCCAGATCAGCATCAGCACGTTGAGCGTCAGATTATCTCTGATCATGTAGCCAGTGAATATTTCGAAGATGATGGCGATGGCCACCGTCAGCGCCACAGGCGCTCGCCAGGCAAAGAAGAAACCCACAGCCATGAAGATCGTATCCATCGCCGAATTGATGATACTGTCGCCGTAATAATCGAGCGAGATCGTCGCAGTGCGATAGCGGTCGATGATCAGAGGCGAATTTTCCAGAAGCTCCCAGCCGGATTCGATCAGCACGGCGAGAAGCAGCCGCGCCCCAAGCGGCTTGCGGCGAAGGACGAGATGCGCCAGCCCATAGAACAGGAACCCGTGGATGATGTGCGAAGGCGTGTACCAGTCCGAAAGGTGCTGGGAATTTCCGCTGGATTTGACGACGCCTTCCCAGAGCTTGACATAGCCGCAGGTGCAGATCGGCGTACGGCCCATCAGATATTCGACAATCACTTGAACGATCAGCACCGCGAGACAGGCAGAGAACCAGAAGAGCTGATGCCGTGACCGACCGGCGCCGTCGATGGCAGTCACTTTTCGCTGTCCGCCTCGGTTTGGATGCTGTGCTTCAGGATCAGCGGCATCTGCGCCATCGTGAAGATGATGGTGATCGGCATCGTGCCCCAGACCTTGAAGGCGACCCAGAAATTATCCGAGAAATTGCGCCAGACCACTTCGTTCAGCACGGCGAGGAAGAGGAAAAACAGACCCCAGCGGATCGTCAGCTTGCGCCATCCCTCGGCATCGAGCTGGAAAGCGGCGTTGAAGACGTAGCCGAGCAGCGACTTTCCGAAAAGCAGACCACCGAGCAAAACACCGCCAAACAGCGCATTGATGATCGTGGTCTTCATTTTGATGAAGATCTCGTTTTGCAGATAGATGCCGAGGGCCCCGAACACCAGAACCACGATCCCGGAGATAAAAGGCATGATCGGCAAATGACCGAGCACCAACTTGGAAACGACGAGCGAGATGATGGTCGCCGTCATGAACAGCCCGGTCGCCACAAACAGCGGGCCGCCGAGCTCTGCCAATGCCGGAAAGCGTGCAACGAGCCATTCGCCACGCAGATTGGCAAAAAAGAAAACCAGAAGCGGCCCCAGTTCCAGCGCCAGTTTCAGAAGCGGGTGATGCCGGTCTGCGGCGCTGGGAGTGATATCGCTTTCAGTCGTCATGCTTCTTCAAACCTGCTTTTTTGCAATGCATGCAAGCCTTCAAAGGCTAATCTGTGGCATCATTGGCCAATGCCGGCAATGGCCTGGGCAAAATCCTCGGCCTCGAAGGGCTCGAGATCATCGACCCCTTCCCCGACGCCAATGAAGTAGACCGGCAATTTATGCTTGGCGGAGATCGCGACCAGAATGCCGCCGCGTGCCGTGCCGTCAAGCTTCGTCATGATGAGACCGCTGACGCCGGCGACATTACGGAATATCTCGACCTGATTGAGCGCGTTCTGGCCCGTTGTCGCATCGAGCGTCTGCAGCACCGTATGCGGGGCATCCGGATCGAGCTTGCCGAGCACGCGTACGATCTTTTCAAGCTCGGCCATCAGCTCCGCCTTGTTCTGCAGGCGGCCGGCCGTGTCGATGATCAGCACGTCGCATTTTTTGGCCTTTGCCTGTTCGAATGCATCGTAGGCAAGCCCAGCCGCATCGGCGCCGAGTTTGGTGCCGATGAATTCGGACTTCGTGCGATCGGCCCAGATCTTCAGCTGTTCGATAGCTGCGGCACGGAACGTATCACCGGCCGCCAGCATGACCTTCAGACCGGAGCCGGAGAGTTTGGCCGCGAGCTTGCCTATCGTCGTCGTCTTGCCTGTACCGTTGACGCCGACGACAAGAATGACATGCGGCTTGTGCGACAGATCAAGCTGCAGCGGCTTGGCGACCGGCTTCAGCACCTTGGCGATCTCGGTCGCCATGATGCGGCTGACATCTTCGCCCGTCACGTCCTTGCCATAGCGCTCTGACGCCAGAGTATCGGTGACCCGCATTGCCGTCTCGACACCGAGATCGGCCTGGATGAGCAGGTCTTCCAGATCCTGCAGCGTCTCGTCATCGAGCTTGCGCTTGGTGAAAAGAGCCGTGATCTGGCTTGTGAGCTGCGAAGAAGTACGTGCCAGACCATTGCGCAGGCGTTGGAACCAGGAAAGTCTCGGCTGTGCGACAATAACCGGTTCCGGCTCCGCGACGGGACCAGTGGCAAAACCCTTTGGAAGAACCGGCGCCAGAGCCTCATCCACAAGAGGCTCTTCCTCGGCTACCTTTGCAGGCGGCACTTCTTCGGCAAGCGCTTCAATGGCCTCAACCGAGCCTTCATCATCGACCAGGTCGGCTGTCCGTTCGCTTTCGATAGTGTCGGCAGAAATCGCCGGGCTTTCCTCGGCCTCCGCTTCAGCCTCCAACAGCGACAAGGGCACGACGCCCATATCACCCAGCTGATCGACCGCCGGCAAAACGTCCGGCTCCGCCTCAGCAGGTTCCTGTTCCGCTACAGTTTCAGCGACATCAGCAGCCGGCCCGCCGGCTGTATCCATCTCCTCGGCAAGTACCGGATCCGCGGCAACCGGCAGATCCTCGTCGCGCGAGCGCGGCTCCAGCTCTGCTTGCACGGCCTCCGGCACAGGCTCTTCCGCCGGCTTGCCGAAGGTGAAGACCTTTTTGATGAAACTGAGCGCCATGAGCTGTCCGTGAAGTCAGGCCGCTGCGGCGGCCGTCAATTGCATGTCGAGATGCTTGCCATTGTGGCCTGATATTGTCGCCTCGACGATATCGCGCGGACGAAGACCGGGCACAGCAACCAGCGTGAAGTTTTCCGTATGAGCAAGACCGTTATTTTCCACGAGCAGCCATTGCCGCGTTCCGACCATCTTGTCCAGATGGCGCTGGTGCAGCATCTGTCCAGTGGCGCGCAGCCGTGCGGCACGGTCCTTGACCAGCGAACGGTCAAGTTGCGGCATGCGCGCAGCGGGCGTGCCAGTGCGCGGGCTATAGGGGAAGACGTGCAGATGCGCGATGTCGGCCTCTTCCGCCAACCCTACGGCATTTTCGAACATATCCTCGGTCTCCGTCGGGAAACCGGCGATCATATCCGCGCCGAAGCTCGTTTCCGGCCGCAGCCGGCGGACATCCCCTATGAAGCGCAGCGCATCGGCACGCAGGTGGCGACGCTTCATGCGCTTCAGGATCATGTCGTCGCCATGCTGCAAGGACAGATGCAAATGCGGCATGAAGCGCGGCTCGTCGGCGATCAGATCCATCAGATGACGATCGGCCTCGATACTGTCGATGGACGAGAGCCGCAAACGGCGGATATCCGGCACCTGTTTCAATATCGTCTTTGCGAGCAGCCCCAACGTCGGCTCACCGGGAAGATCGCCGCCATAACTCGTTGCGTCGACACCGGTCAGCACGATTTCACGATAACCGCTCTCGACGAGATTGCGCGACTGATCGACCACAGCGCCCATCGGCACCGAGCGCGAATTGCCACGGCCATAGGGAATGATGCAGAACGTACAGCGATGGTCGCAGCCGTTCTGTACCTGGATGAAGGCCCGCACGTGTCCGTCGATATGCTTGACCATCTGCGGCGCGGTGTGGCGCACGCTCATGATGTCGTTGACGCGCAGCTTCTCTTCCGCGGAGACGCCGAAATCGGGAAGCGCGCGATAGGAGGCAGCCTTCAGCTTCTCCTCGTTGCCGAGGACGGCATCGACCTCGGCCATCTCGGCAAAGGTTTCTTTTTCGGTCTGCGCGGCACAGCCGGTGACGATGATGCGGGCATGCGGATTGTTACGGCGCGCGCGGCGGATCGCCTGGCGGGCCTGGCGCACGGCCTCACCGGTGACGGCGCAGGTATTGACCAGAATGGCATTGTTGAGCCCGGCCGCTTCGGCCTGCGATCTCATCACTTCGGATTCATAAGTATTGAGACGGCAGCCGAAGGTGATAACCTCGACGCCGCTCACCGCGCTTCCACCCCGCGCTCGGCATCGCGAGACCATGTGCCGGAGGACGGATCGAGCATGCCCGACCATTCCCATTCGGCTGGACCAGTCATGACGACATGGTCGTCATCACGCCAATCGATCACCAGAGGCTGGCGGATCGGGCTGGAAGCAACGTCGATCGTCACCTTGCGACCCGTACGGCCGGTGCGCGCGGCACTGACGGCGGAGGCGCAAGCGGCCGACCCGCAGGCAAGCGTCAGGCCTGCGCCGCGCTCCCAGGTGCGCGTGCGCAGCGCCGAATCCGAGATCACCTGCGCCAGCGTGATATTGGCCTTCTCAGGGAACATCGGATGATTTTCGAGAAGCGGTCCGAAACGTTCGAGATCGAAGCTCATGGGATCGCGATCGACCCAGAAGATCGCATGCGGATTACCCATCGACATGACCGAGGGTGAATGCAGCACGGGATTGTCGATCGGTCCGATCTGCAATTCGATACGGCTCGTATCGAAGAATTCTTCGGCAAGCGGAATTCGGTTCCATTCGAACACCGGCCGTCCCATGTCGACGGAGATCGTGCCATCCTCATGCTCGACTGCGTTCAGAATGCCGGCAACCGTTTGGAAGGTGAAAGCCTTCTTGCCGGTTTCGGCGGCGAGCGCCTGTACGACGCAGCGTGTGCCGTTGCCGCAGGCCTGCGCCTTGGAGCCGTCGGAGTTCAGAATATCGATATAGGCGTCCGTGCCCTCAGCCTTCGGATCATGGATCGCCATGATCTGGTCGAACTGCGTCTCGGCATCGGCATTGAGCGCGACCGCCGCCTGCGGCGTCACCTTATCGGTTCGTCCGCGCATGTCGACAACCAGGATCTTGTTGCCAAGCCCGTTCATCCTCGCGAATTCGACCGTGTTGCTCATCTGACATTTTCCACTGCGTTTCCACTGTATATGGCGGAAACGCGCAGGGATTACCAGTGGGTGAGCGCCAAGCGATGTTTGCCCTTGTAACCTGCGCATACGCGCGAGGCACCGAGAAATCCAAATTCAGCGCTGCGTAGCCTCAGGCGTAAGGGATGCCGCATGGGCTTCGACGATCGCAGCGGTAATGACCTTTCTGAGCTCGTAAACCAGCAGGCGGGATCGTTTGCGATCCAGATCCTGTGCTGCCTTCGCGAGATTCAGGCCTTCCTTAAGAACAATAGTTTGGGCGCGGGCAAGCGCCCAGCTCTCGATATCTGGGTTTATCATTTGATATCTCCGCCGATTCATTCGGCATCAAGGATATTCACGAATCATTTTACAGGATTTACTTAAGTAGAAAGTAGAATCAGAAGCGGAATATTTTGCAACTGGCTTTTGAAGCGAATTCGCCTCAACGATGAAATTATTCGCCTGAGATGCCCCGCGAATTTTAATGAAAATATTTTAGTATATATAGATATGTACTTCCGACGTGCGATCGGCGGCACGCCCGTCACCCGGCTTCCGAAAAAGCCGCCACACGCACCTTTCGCGCATTCGCCTTGACTTTCCGTCTGCTTTCCTGTTTATCGCGCCAAATCTGCGACGAGTAACAGAACTCCGAGCCGCCGACCGGAACTTCGATTCTGGAGGTCAACACCCGACAGCGCGTTGCGCCCTCGGGTGCTTTTTGGCTTTGCGTCTTGTTTTCGTCAAGGAAAAGCACGACGTTCGGGACACCCCAAAACTCCCCGAAACGTAGCAAGGAAGAGCCGATGTTTGAGAACCTCCAGGACCGTCTTGGTTCCATCCTGAATGGACTGACAGGCCGTGGCGCGCTTTCGGAAAGTGATGTTTCCGCAGCGCTGCGGGAGGTTCGCCGTGCGCTTCTGGAAGCCGACGTTTCGCTTGAGGTCGTCCGCTCCTTTACCGATCGCGTCCGTGAAAAGGCCGTCGGCGCCGAAATCCTGAAATCGATCAAGCCCGGCCAGATGGTCGTCAAGATCGTCCATGACGAGCTGATCGAGATGCTCGGTGGCGAAGGCGTCGGCGTCGACCTGCGCGCCGCTGCTCCCGTCGTCATCATGATGGTCGGCCTGCAGGGCTCCGGCAAGACGACGACCACGGCAAAGATCGCCAACCGCCTGACGACGCGCGAGAAGAAGAAGGTGCTGATGGCATCGCTCGACACGCGCCGTCCGGCAGCGCAAGAGCAGCTTCGCCAGCTCGGCGCCCAGGCCAATATCGACACGCTGCCGATCATCGCCGGCCAGTCGCCGACCGATATCGCCGCCCGCGCCGTCCAGGCTGCAAGGCTCGGCGGCCACGACGTCGTTATCCTCGATACCGCCGGCCGCACCCATATCGACGAACCCTTGATGGCCGAAATGGCCGATATCAAGAAGAAGTCCAACCCGCACGAAATCCTGCTGGTCGCAGATAGCCTGACCGGTCAGGACGCCGTCAACCTTGCTCGCAGTTTCGATGAGCGCGTCGGCATCACCGGCCTCGTACTCACCCGTATGGATGGCGACGGTCGTGGCGGTGCGGCGCTTTCGATGCGCGCCGTGACCGGCAAGCCGATCAAGCTGATCGGTGTCGGCGAGCGGATGGGCGAGCTGGAAGAGTTCCACCCCCGCCGTATCGCCGACCGTATCCTCGGCATGGGCGACATCGTTTCGCTCGTCGAGAAGGCTGCGGAAAATATCGATGCTGAAAAGGCGGCCGCCATGGCCGCCAAAATGGCCAAGGGCAAGTTCGACCTGAACGACCTTGCCGACCAGCTGCGTCAGATGCAGAAGATGGGTGGCATGGGCGGCATCATGGGCCTGATGCCCGGCATGGCCGGCATGAAGGACAAGATGGCCGCTGCCGGCCTTGACGATAAACTCTTCGGCCGCCAGATCGCCATTATCCAGTCGATGACCAAGGCCGAGCGCGCCAATCCCGATCTGCTCAAGCATTCGCGCAAGAAGCGCATTGCCGCCGGCTCCGGCACTGATGCCGCCGCAATCAACAAGCTTTTGAAGATGCATCGCCAGATGGCGGACATGATGAAGATGATGGGCGGCAAGGGCAAAGGCGGCCTGATGAAGCAGATGATGGGCGGCCTTGCCGGCAAGATGGGGCTGGGGGGCCTCGGCGGCATGGGTGGCATGCCCGATCTCTCGAATATCGACCCGAAGCAGCTCGAAGCCTTGCAGCAGCAGGCCGAAGCCGCGGGTCTCGGAAAGCCGGGTGGGGGTATACCCGGTCTAGGCGGAGGCTTGCCGGGCGGATTGCCCGGTCTTGGCGGTGCAAAGCTGCCCGGCCTCGGCGGTGGTTTCCCGGGCCTGCCCGGATTGCCCAAGAAGAAGTGAAAGGATCGCCTGCCCCATGATTGATCCAGACGTCAAAGCTCAGCTTTCGAGCTACCGCCAGTCGATCGACAATATCGATGCGGCGCTCGTCCACATTCTGGCCGAACGCTTTCGCTGCACCAAAGAGGTCGGCGTTCTCAAGGCCAAGTACAAGTTGCCGCCGGCCGATCCGGCGCGCGAAGAATACCAGATCACACGTCTTCGTCAGCTTGCCGAAGATGCGCATCTGGACCCGGATTTCGCCGAGAAGTTCCTGAACTTCGTCATCAAGGAAGTCATCCGGCATCATGAGCAGATCGCTGCGGACCACGCTGAACAAAGCGCCGCAGCCCGATAACCACGCCGCTCAACGAAGCGGTTCAAGAAAAGCCTAAGGAGTAAAGAACATGGCACTGAAAATTCGTCTCGCACGCGGTGGTTCCAAGAAGCGCCCGTACTACCACGTCGTTCTCGCTGATGCCCGCAGCCCGCGTGACGGCCGCTTCCTCGAGAACCTCGGTTCCTGGAACCCGATGCTCGCCAAGGACGACGAGAAGCGCGTTCAGCTGAACGGCGAGCGCATCAAGCACTGGCTCGACCAGGGCGCCCTGCCGACCGACCGCGTTCTGCGTTTCCTCGACGAAGCCGGCATCTCCAAGCGCGAAACCCGCAACAACCCTGAAAAGGCAAAGCCGGGCAAGAAGGCACAGGAGCGTGCTGCTGAAAAGGCTCAGAAGGCTGCTGACGCCGCTGAAGCCGCTGCTTCCGCCGAATAATCGGTTTCGATCTCATCTGAACGGGCGGCATGGAAACATGCCGCCCGTTTTCGTTTCCATTCCCCCGTACTTCGTTTATGAGAAGCGTGATTTCACCTTCTTGCCTGCGTTCGAATGAAGGAACCCATGACCAAGCTTGAAAACCCGGTGCTGATGGCGACCATCGGCGGCGCGCAGGGCATTCGCGGCGAGGTGCGTGTGAAGGCCTACACGGCCGATCCGACCGCGCTCGGCGACTATGGCCACCTGCACAGCATGGATGGACGCGCTTTCGAAGTTCTCGAATTGCGTGAGATGAAAAACATGGTCGTCGTCCGCTTCCGTGGCATCAACGACCGCAACGCCGCCGAGGCGCTGAACGGCCTGGAACTCTATATCGAGCGCGACAACCTGTCGGATGAGGAGCTGGAGGACGACGAGTTCTTCTATGCCGATCTGGAAGGGCTCGAAGCCTTCGATGACCAGGGCGTGAGCTACGGCACCGTGACCGGAGTCTTCGATTTCGGCGCCGGCGATCTCCTCGAGCTCAAAGGCCCCGGCAAGCGCCCGGTGCTGATCCCTTTCTCGGAAGCCTCCGTACTTGAAATCGATCTCGAAGCCGGCAAGCTGCTGATCGATCCGCTTGCCGCCGGCCTCGTCGACGATCCCGACGACCTCAAGGGTCTCACCCCCGGCAAGCCGAAGAAAAAGAAGTAAGCGCCATGGTTTTCCGGGCGACTGTACTGACACTCTACCCGGAAATGTTTCCGGGCCATCTCGGCTTTTCACTCGCAGGCAAGGCTGCAGAGCGCGGGCAATGGTCTCTCGATGCCGTGCAGATCCGTGATTTTGCCGGCGATAAGCATCGCACGGTCGATGACACCCCGGCCGGCGGCGGCGCCGGCATGGTGCTGAAGCCCGATGTTCTCGCCCGCGCCATCGACAGTGCTTCCGAAAACGACAACCGCCCGCGCCTGCTGATGAGCCCGCGCGGCAGACCGCTCACGCAGGAGCGCGTGCGGGAACTGGCGGCGGGTGATGGCGTGATCATCGTCTGCGGCCGCTTCGAGGGCGTCGACCAGCGGGTAATCGAGGCACGAGAACTCGAGGAAGTCTCGATCGGCGACTATGTTCTCTCCGGTGGCGAGCCGGCCGCGCTGATCGTGCTCGATGCGATCATCCGCATCCTGCCGGGTGTCATGGGCAACGACCTCTCCGGCCTGCACGAAAGTTTTGAAGGCGGTCTGCTGGAACATCCGCACTATACGCGTCCGCAGGAATGGGAAGGCCGTGAGATTCCGGCGATCCTGACCTCTGGCAATCACGGCGCCATCGAGAAGTGGCGCCATGAACAGGCCGTCTCGCTGACAAAGGAAAGGCGCCCCGATCTTCTTGCCGCTCAAAAGGCCGGAAAAGGCGGCTGATTTCACAAATTTGTCGTCTCAGGGATGACAAGGTGAAGTCTTTCGTGTAATGGCGCACCCGGAAATGGGGTTTATCCCCGTCTGCCAGCAAACAAAGAATGGCGAATCCGCTCCCGCCCGCAAGGGCAAACTCCGGAGGCATCGACCGAAGGACAGTGTGAGCGCTCTGGCTGTTTCAGAAGAACCAAAGGTTAAGACGATGAACATCATTCAGCAGCTTGAGGCCGAACAGGCCGCCAAGATCGAAGCCAAGCGCACGCTTCCCGAATTCTCCCCGGGCGACACCGTCCGCGTCAACGTGAAGGTTACGGAAGGCAACCGTACCCGCGTTCAGGCCTATGAAGGCGTTTGCATCGCCCGTTCCGGCGGCGGCCTCCAGGAAAACTTCACGGTCCGCAAGATCTCCTACGGTGAAGGCGTCGAGCGCGTATTCCCGGTCTACTCGCCGATGATCGAAAGCGTCGAAGTCGTTCGCCGCGGTAAGGTCCGTCGCGCCAAGCTCTACTACCTGCGCGATCGTCGCGGTAAGTCGGCTCGTATCGTTGAAGACACCGGCGTCCGCGCTCGCAAGCTCAACGACGCCGAGCGCCAGGCTGTTGCCGAGGAAAAGGCACGTATCGAAGCTGAAAAGGTTGCAGCAGCACAGGCTCTCGCCGCCGAAAAGGCAGCAGCAGAAGCCGCTGAAGCAAAGGCCGCCGCAGAAGCTGCAGCTGCAGCCGCTGCTGAAGGCTCCGCTGAATAAGCTTCTCGCGAAAGCGAAAATCATTGCATGGAAAAGGCGGTCTTTGGGCCGCCTTTTCTTTTTTACGCCGCCGCGCGGCGCTGGCAGCCTTGCCATCACGGCGTCATCCATGACAATTCTGCCACTCAAATATTGGGGAGCCACATCATGTTCTTTCGCCGCACCGTTCTTGCCGGCCTGACGGCCGTTATGCTTTCGCCGCTCACAGCCTTCGCCGCCGGCCTGCCGGATCTCAGCGGCAAGACTGTCGTGGTGGTTACGGAAAATGCCTACCCGCCGCTGCAGTTCGTCGATCCCAAGTCCGGCAAGGCGATCGGCTGGGAATATGACGCGATGAACGAGATCGCCAAGCGGCTGAACTTCAAGGTCGAGTACCAGAACACCAGCTGGGACGCGATGATCCAGGCCGTGTCCGACGGCCAGTACAATATCGGGATGACCGGCATCACCATCAAGGACGACCGCAAGGAGAAGGTCGATTTCTCCGACCCCTATATGCGCTCGCAGCAATTCATGCTGGTACGTGGCGACGAAAGCCGCTTCACCGACGCCAAGAGCTTTGCCGATCTCAAGGACGGCCTGATCGGCGCGCAGCCGGGCACGACGCCGTTCTATACCGCGGTCTACGAAGTGCTCGACGGCAATGAGCAGAACCCTCGTATCAAGCTTTTCGAGACGTTCGGAGCAACGGTGCAGGCGCTGAAGACCGGCGACGTCGATACGGTGTTGACAGATGGCACCGCCGGCAAGGGTTATGTCGATGCCTCAAACGGCGCACTGAAGCTCGTCGGCGGTCCTCTCGGCACCGAAGACTTCGGCTTCATCTTCCCGAAGGGCTCCGATCTCGTCGCCCCCGTCAACGCCGCAATCGCCGCGCTGAAGGCCGACGGCACGTTCGATACCCTGAATAAGAAATGGTTTCTCGACTACAAGATGGGCGAATAAGCTCCCGAGCGATCGCTGATGGCCCTTCAACCATCCCCGCGACACGAGAAGGACGACCGTCCCTGGTGGCTGGTCGTCCTTGTTCTGATCGGCATCGTCCTTGCCGTTGTCATCATTACCAATGACATCTACACGCAGGTCTTCCGCACTGTCGTGAACGGCGTCGGCATCACCGTTTTCGTAACGCTCGTCGCCTTCGTGCTGGCAACCGTGCTCGGTCTCGGCATCGCCTTGCTCGGCCTGTCCGACAGCCTCCTGCTGCGCCAGATCGCCCGCTTCTATATCGAGATTATCAGAGGCATCCCGATCCTGGTGCTGCTGTTCTACATCGCCTTCGTCGGCGCCCCGGGCGTCGTCGCGGCCTATAACTTCCTGATTACCCCGCTGGTGAAGGCGGGCGTCACCGAACCGATCCTGGTGCGTGACCTATCGCTGATGTGGCGGGCGATTATCGCGCTGATGATCGGCTATTCCTCTTTCATCGCCGAGATCTTCCGCGCCGGCTTTCAGTCGGTCGATATTGGTCAGATCGAGGCGGCCAAGTCGCTCGGCCTGTCGCGTTACCGCCGCTTCCGCCTCGTCGTCTTTCCGCAGGCGATTCGGGTGATCTTTCCGCCACTCTCCAACGATTTCGTCTCGATGGTGAAGGATTCGTCGCTCGTCTCAGTACTCGGCGTCGCCGACATCACGCAGATGGGCAAGGTCTACGCCTCCGGCTCTTTCCGCTTCTTCGAAACCTATTCGATTGTCACCTACATCTATCTGATCCTGACGATCGGCCTGTCGCTTTTCCTTCGGCGGATCGAGAAGAAGATGAAGCAGATGCCGCGACGCTAAGCCGCCTCACGATTCGAATTGCCGTTTCGATCAAAAATAGCTATATCCAGCCCCATGGAATCCAAGTTCAGATGCATCGGTGCGCATATTTTCGTGCTGCAGGACCATTATCGCCTGCCGGCACGTTTCTTTGCATCCGTTTCCGGTGCGCTCAACAGCCGACTTCGTTGATCGAATGACGGCCTGCGGAGCCTGTCCGCCACATCCCTTATTCCACGCTCCAGCCAAAACGGACGATTAGCCATGAGCGCACCGCGTACCCTTTACGACAAGATTTGGGCCGACCACCTGGTCGACGAACAGCCTGACGGCACCTGTCTTCTCTACATCGACCGCCACCTGGTCCACGAAGTCACCTCGCCGCAGGCTTTCGAAGGCCTGCGCATGACCGGCCGCAAAGTCCGCGCGCCGGAAAAGACCCTTGCCGTCGTCGACCACAATGTTCCGACCTCCGCTGACCGCCATCTCGGCATCAAGAACGAGGAAAGCCGCATTCAGGTCGAGCAGCTCGCCAAGAATGCCGCCGAATTCAACGTCGAATATTACTCCGAGAGCGACAAGCGTCAGGGCATCGTCCACATCATCGGACCGGAGCAGGGGTTCACCCTGCCGGGCATGACGATCGTCTGCGGCGACAGCCACACCTCGACGCATGGCGCCTTTGGCTCGCTGGCTCATGGTATCGGTACGTCTGAGGTCGAGCACGTTCTCGCCACCCAGACACTGATTCAGAAGAAGGCCAAGAACATGCTGGTGCAGGTCGATGGCCAGCTGCCGGCTGGCGTCACTGCCAAGGACATCGTTCTTGCCATCATCGGTGAGATCGGCACTGCCGGCGGCACCGGCTACGTCATCGAATATGCCGGCGAAGCAATTCGCGCGCTGTCGATGGAAGGCCGCATGACCATCTGCAACATGTCGATCGAAGGCGGCGCCCGCGCCGGCCTGATCGCGCCTGATGAGATCACCTTCGAATATATCAAGGGCAAGCCGCGCGCGCCAAAGGGCGAAGCGCTCGAGCAGGCGATCGCCTACTGGAAGACACTGAAGACTGACGAAGGTGCGCATTACGACCGCGTCGTCACGCTCAACGCTGCCGAACTGCCGCCGATCGTCTCCTGGGGCTCCTCGCCCGAGGATGTCATCTCGGTACAGGGCATCGTCCCGAACCCTGACGATATCCAGGACGAGACCAAGCGCGCCTCCAAGTGGCGTGCGCTCGACTATATGGGCTTGAAGCCGGGCACGCCAATGACCGATATCAGCATCGACCGTGTCTTCATCGGCTCCTGCACCAATGGCCGTATCGAAGACCTGCGCGCTGTTGCCAAGGTTGTCGAAGGCAAGACCGTTGCCTCCACCGTCAATGCCATGATCGTTCCGGGCTCTGGCCTCGTGAAAGAGCAGGCGGAGCAGGAAGGTCTCGACAAGATCTTCAAGGCTGCCGGTTTCGACTGGCGCGAGCCGGGCTGCTCTATGTGCCTTGCCATGAACGACGACCGCCTGAAGCCGGGTGAGCGCTGCGCCTCGACCTCGAACCGCAACTTCGAGGGCCGCCAGGGCTTCAAGGGCCGCACTCATCTCGTCTCGCCGGCCATGGCCGCTGCAGCCGCGATCGCCGGTCACTTCGTCGATATCCGCGAGTGGAACTGATCATCCTCGATGATCGGAAATGATAAAAGCCCGGCGCTCCCGCGCCGGGCTTTTTTAATGGCGAACAGGCAGAGGAAACAACGTTCAGAACGTTGCCGTGTAGGGATCAGGCCCCATGCGGGCGCCGGCGCTGTCGAGCTTCGCGATCGCGGCCATGTCTTCACCATCCAGCTTGAAATCGAAGACATTGAAGTTCTCTTCGATGCGCGAAGGCGTCACCGACTTCGGAATGACGACGAGGCCGGTATCGAGGTGCCAGCGAATGATGACCTGGGCCGGCGTCTTGCCGTGCTTGGCGGAGATCTGGCCGATCACCGGATTGGCAATAACGCGGCCCTGACCGAGCGGGCTCCAGGATTCCGTGACGATATTGTGCTTCCTGTGAGCTTCCTGAGCCGCCTTCTGCTGGAAATCCGGATGCAACTCGATCTGATTGATGACGGGTACCACGCCCGTATCGCCGATAATATGGTCGAGATGGTCGGGGTAGAAATTTGACACCCCGATGGAGCGCACGCGGCCTTCGTCCCGCAGGCGTACGAACGCCTTCCAGGTTTCACGGTAAAGCCCGCGATGCGGTGACGGCCAGTGGATCAGGTAGAGATCGATATACTCGCTGCCGAGCTTCTTGAGGCTGACCTCGAAAGCACGCAGCGCATTGTCGTAACCCTGGTCGGTGTTGCGCAGCTTGGTGGTGACGAAAATATCCTTGCGATCCACGCCGGCAGATCGGATGCCTTCGCCGACGCCCTGCTCGTTGTCGTAGCCGGACGCCGTATCGATATGGCGATAGCCGGCGGCAATCGCGGTACGCACGGTCGGCGCCGCGATATCCTGCGGGGTCTGCCAGACGCCGAGACCGACCTGAGGAATCGAATGTCCGTCATGGAACGTGATGATGGGCTGAGTGGTCACAATATATCTCCGCAAGTTTGAAGACTGGCCGGGGCGCGAATGAGCCGAGGCGCAAATTGGAAAAGGGTATGAATTGAACCCGGAGGGCGGGTTTGCCTGAACGCATTGCAGCCGGCGCGTCCGGTCGAAAATTCATATAGGACAGGAAGCCTGCAATACAATCAGAGAACCCGGACGACCGTTCCCTTTCTCAGATGCGGCAGGATGCGGCGCATGTCGCGGGCGCTGACGGCCACACAGCCGGCGGTCGGTTCGTATCCCGGCCTGATGAGATGGAAGAAGATCGCCGAGCCACAGTTGCGCGCCCGCTTCGTCACGTTCCAGTCGAGTACCAGGCAGATATCGTAGAGCCCGTCCTTGCGCCTCATCTCTTCATGGCTCGGCTTGAACGGTGCTTTGACCAGCCTGTTGTAGTTCGGGTTTTCAGGTTGGTCGCACCAGAGCATGTCGGAACGGATGCGCTTGATCGGCAGCGCCGTGGGCAGATGGCCGTTTCGTTCGCCGCGACGAAAGCCGTAAAGCAATCGCATGAAGGCGATCGGCGTGGCTCCATCGCCCTCGCGCTTGATCACGGTGCGGCCGCTACGACCGATCGCGGCTGGTACCGTTAGAGCGCCGAAACGGAGGAGAGCCCTGCTTTTTTGGCCCGGCGCAGCACGCACAACGAGCGTTGAAGGCCTGCCGTTTCGCTCTCGCCTTGCTTTTTCCATTTTTCTCGCATGTTCTTGAATTGCCTTGGGCTTCGATTGAAACCATATGAAGCCTGAAGCGGCAACCGCAGATCACCAATCCTTGCCAAATGTGGAATTTGGCGTAGGAGTATTTGAGCAACGCAAGGGACGCACCCGCATGACCGCACGCACCATTCTTCTGGTGGATGACGACGACGACCTTCGCCAGACGCTGACGGAGCAATTGTCGTTGTACGAGGAATTCACGGTTTTGCAGGAAGCGACCGCGGGAAAGGGTGTCCAGGCCGCCCGCTCCAATCCGGTCGATCTTTTGATCATGGACGTCGGTCTTCCTGATATGGACGGCCGCGAGGCGGTGAAACTGCTGCGTAAGGGCGGCTTCAAGGCGCCGATCATCATGCTGACAGGCCATGACACGGATTCCGACACGATCCTCGGCCTCGAGGCCGGCGCCAATGATTACGTCACCAAGCCTTTCCGCTTCGCTGTGCTGCTCGCCCGCATCCGCGTGCAGTTGCGCCAGCACGAGCAGAGCGAGGACGCCACCTTTACCGTCGGCCCCTATCTCTTCAAGCCGAGCCAGAAGCTGCTGACGACCGACAACGGCCAGAAGATCCGCCTGACGGAAAAGGAAGCGGCCATCATCCGCTATCTCTACCGCGCCGAACAGAAAGTCGTCACCCGCGACGTGCTGCTGGAAGAAGTTTGGGGCTACAATTCCGGCGTTACCACCCACACGCTGGAAACCCACGTCTACCGCCTGCGCCAGAAGATCGAGCGGGATCCGTCCAACGCCGAGATTCTGGTGACGGAAAACGGCGGCTACAAGATCATCCCGTAGAATGTCTCTTTCCGACGATATCCACCTGCTCTCGCAGCTTCCGCTCTTCAAGGACATGAACGACGATCAGTTGCGCCTGATCGCCTTCGGTGCTGACCGGCGGGTGATTGCGGCCGGGCAGATGCTGTTCCGCCAGGGCTCACCCGCTGAAAGCGCCTATGTGATTACCAGCGGCAGCCTGGAACTCAGCGTGACGGGCTCTGACGGTATGGGGCGGACCGAAGCCATCGCCGGTCCCGGCGCGCTGATATCGGAACTCGCCCTCGTCACGCTGGTAGAACGCAAGTTCACGGCGATCGCCCGCGAGGATACCGGTATCATCCGCATCACGCGCGCACTGTTTCACCGCCTGATCGAGGAATATCCCTCAGCTGCGCGCATCATGGAAAACCGTATCCGCGACAGCATCGCCGATCTGGCAGCGCAGGCCGCAAGCCAGTTCAGCCGTTTCAACTGAAATTCTTCAGAGATTGAGATGCACGGTGACGGGCACGTGGTCTGAGGGCCGATCCCAGCCGCGCGCTTCCTTCAACACCTCGATGCGCTGCAGATGCGGGCCGAGATCCGATGATGACCAGATATGGTCGAGGCGCCGGCCCTTGTCGGCAGCCTCCCAGTCCTTGGCCCGGTAGCTCCACCACGTATAGAGCTTCTCGTTGGCGGGCACGTGCTGGCGCATGAGATCATGCCAGCCGCCACGTTTCATCACCTCAAGCAGCCCATCAGTCTCGACAGGCGTATGGCTGACGATCTTGAGAAGCTGCTTGTGCGACCAGACATCGTGCTCCAGCGGCGCGATATTGAGATCGCCGACGAGAATGGCCGACGTGTTCGGCTCGGCGCTGGCCTTCAGGTTCTTCATCTCCTCGATGAAGTCGAGCTTGTGGCCGAATTTCGGATTGATCGTCCGGTCCGGCTCATCACCGCCGGCCGGGACATAGAAGTTATGCAGGCGAATGCGCCGGCTGCCACGCTCGAACACCGCCGAAATATGACGTGCATCACCGACATTGCAGTAGTCCTGGCGATGATCTTCCATCAGCGGCACGCGCGAGGCTATGGCAACGCCGTGGTAACCCTTTTGGCCGTGGATGATGATGTGCTCGTAGCCCATGGCGCGAAGCGGCGCGAGCGGGAAAAGATCGTTCGTGACCTTGGTTTCCTGGAGGCAGAGAATGTCGGGCCTGTGCTTCAGCACGAACTGCTCGACGATCGGCATACGCAGCCGCACAGAGTTGATATTCCAGGTGGTAATGGAAAAGCTCATGCCACGCCCTTTCAGATCCGTCTGAAAAGGCTTTAGAGCAAAGATATCAGCGAGAAAACCGGCCGCAGGAAAAAGCGGCCGGCGATCAACCGAAAAGCATCAATCCCGGTTGGCCGATGTCCCCTTGATATCCTCGTAGGGCACGCGGAAGACGCGATCGTCGAAGGCAACGCCGGTCTTGACGTTGAAGATCATGACGGACGTGTCCTTGCCCTGGTTGTCCGTGATCGTCCATTGACGCAGGTCGTAGGTCTTGGGATCGAACATCATGGTGATGGTCGAATTGCCGAATACCGTGTTGTTGCCGAGCGAAATCGTCGTCAGGTCGGATTCTTCCTTCACACCTTTCACCATACCGGCAGACAGGTCGATATGCGGTGCGAGCAGCAGGCTGAGTGGCGTCTTGGAGAGCGGATAGAGATCCCAGGTCTTGAGCTTCATGTTGCCGATCGCAACGTTCTTGCCATCGGCGATGACGCGCATCGGCGACGGATCGTCATAGTTGAAGCGCAGCTTGCCGGGGCGCTGGATAAAGAACTTGCCGCCCGTCTGCTCACCGCGTGGGCCGAACTGCACGAATTCGCCCTGCATGGTGCCAACGCCGGAGAAGTGGTCGGCAATCGCCTGCGCAGTGGCGCTGTTGGCAACGGGTGCGGCAGCCTGCGCGAACGCTGAGAAGGGAACGGCACTCGCAACAGCCGCCACGGCGAAGAGCCCGAGCACATCGCGGCGGCTGACCGGCAGGCCGGAAAAAAGGGATGCGGAGTTGGTCATATGAACCTCCTGTATGCGATCTGCATGCCGCTGAAAGGCGGCGTCTTCAAGGCGTCGCGATCAGCAGGCGAAAGGTAACGGATTACAGGCCCATAGGTTTCCACCGGATGGGCCGCGCCGTCAAATTTTACTTGGCTAGCGGTCGAGAATATCCCCGTCCGTCGGTACGAGAATCTCGCGTTTGCCGGCATGGTTGGCAGGACCGATAATGCCTTCCTGCTCCATGCGCTCGATCAGCGACGCGGCCCTATTATAACCGATCCCGAGCCTGCGCTGAACATAGGAGGTCGAGGCCTTTCCATCGCGCAGCACGATAGCGACGGCCTGATCGTAGGGATCTTCCGAATCGGCGAGATTTGCCGTTCCGGCCGGACCGCCGCCATAGTCGCCGTCCTCGTCGTCATCGGCGGTGATGGCGTCGAGATATTGAGGCGAACCCTGCGTCTTCAGATACGAGACAATCTCTTCGACCTCGACATCGGATACGAACGGGCCGTGGACACGCTGGATGCGACCGCCGCCTGCCATGTAGAGCATGTCGCCCATGCCGAGCAGCTGTTCTGCGCCCTGCTCGCCGAGGATCGTACGGCTGTCGATCTTCGAGGTGACCTGGAAGGAGATGCGGGTCGGGAAGTTCGCCTTGATCGTGCCGGTGATGACATCGACCGACGGACGCTGGGTCGCCATGATGACATGGATGCCGGCGGCACGAGCCATCTGCGCGAGGCGCTGGACCGCGCCTTCGATATCCTTGCCGGCGACCATCATCAAGTCGGCCATTTCGTCGATGATGACGACGATATAGGGCATCGGCGCAAGATCGAATTCCTCGGTCTCGTAGACCGCTTCGCCCGTCTGACGGTCGAAGCCGGTCTGCACGGTGCGCGAGATCGCCTCACCCTTGGCCAGCGCCTGCTCGACGCGCGTATTGAACCCGTCGATATTGCGCACGCCGATCTTCGACATCTTCTTGTAGCGCTCTTCCATCTCGCGGACGGTCCACTTGAGCGCAACGACAGCCTTTTTCGGATCAGTGACGACAGGCGAGAGCAGGTGCGGAATGCCGTCGTAGACGGAGAGTTCAAGCATCTTGGGATCGATCATGATCAGGCGACACTGCTCCGGCGTCATGCGATAGAGCAGCGACAGGATCATTGTGTTGATGGCAACCGATTTACCCGAGCCGGTGGTACCGGCAACGAGCAGATGCGGCATCTTCGCAAGGTCGGCGATGACGGCTTCGCCGCCGATTGTCTTGCCCAGTGCCATGGCGAGCTTCGCCTTCGAACCCTCGAAATCGCGCGATGCGATGAGTTCACGCAGATAGACGGTTTCACGCGTCTGGTTGGGCAATTCGATACCGATCGCATTACGGCCCGGTACGACGGCGACGCGGGCGGCGATCGCGCTCATGGAGCGGGCGATATCGTCGGCAAGGCCGATGACGCGCGACGACTTGATGCCGGGTGCCGGCTCCAGTTCGTAAAGTGTGACGACCGGACCGGGGCGCACATGGATGATCTCGCCCTTGACGCCGAAATCTTCAAGCACGCCTTCCAGCATACGGGCATTCTGTTCCAGCGCATCGGCCGAGAGCGTGGAATCGCGCACGACATTCTTCGGCTCGGCGAGCAGATGCATCGACGGAAGCTGGAAGCCTTCCGGCCGGATGAACGAACCCTGCGCTTCGCGTTCAACGCGGGCACCGGGCTTCGGGCGGGCAGAAGCGGGAATGACGCGCGGCTCCGGCTTGCCGGCCGATTTTGCCGGAGCACGGATCATCCAGTCGTCGTCTTCGTCGTCGGGCAGGATATCGGCCGGACGCGGCGGCATATCGCTATCGAACGGCGGATCGTCGTCTTCGTCCTCATCGTCATCGAGCGAGATGGAAGGCGCGGAGACAATGCGGCGGTTCGAAGCGGTCCGTACCTCCATGGAGGGATCCATTCGCTCGCCCCGTGCTGCGGGCTTGGCGCGCACCGGCTCGTTCAATGTACCGAATTCATCGTCGTTAAAATCATAAGGCGATTCGAAATCGCTCTGACGGCGCTTGCGCGGTCCCATGCCGAAAAGCCGGCGGAACCGGGCCTGGTTCATGTACCAGGCATGCGTCATGGCACCGGTGAGGGCCATCCAGCGGGATCCGTCGTCATCATCATCCTCATCACCGACGACACGCGCCTTGCTGCGTGTATCGACATAGTCAGCTTCTTCGTCCTCTTCCTCGTCAAGTTCAGTGCGACCGACGATGCCGGCGGCAAACAGCATCATCCAGGCGGTCGGGACGGCAAAGACGCAGCCGACGGCGGTGGCGAAAACGCCGGTCGGATAGGCGCCGACGAAAAGTGCGGGAAAACGCAGGATCATGTCGCCGATGACACCACCGATGCCGTTCGGGATCGGCCAGGTGAGCGGCGGCGGGAAACAGCCGATGACGGCGGAGGAAAGCACTGTGCCGACAAGCCAGGCGCCGACGCGCGCCGGGATGCGGCTGATGTGGCGGCCGGAGATCATGGCCAGCGCCCAGGCAACGATCGGCAGCATCGACACGACGCTGGCGAGCCCCAGAAACTGCATGGCGATATCGGCGAAGGCCGCACCGCTATAGCCGAGGATATTGGCCGGCAGGTTGCCGGTGGCATAGGAATAGCTGGGGTCGGTGACGTTCCAGGTTGCGAGCGCCGCGATTGCGAACGCCAGCACTACGAAGACCGCAAAGCCGATGAGAGCCTGGATCTGCCGCAGCATGAATGCCGAGAAGGAGAACCGGTCAGGACGGCCATCCATTGCCGGCGACGTGCTTCTTGCCATGTTCTAACCCGTCCAATGCCTGTGGGTACGCGAATCGTCATCGCTTCGCCGCGCCAAATGCGTCCGCTCCACCTAATCAAAGTAGGGTTAAAGCGATGTTAACCATGCATATGCCGGATCGCTAAAAAGAAAAGGGCCCGAACCTTTTCAGGTCCGGGCCAAGAGCGGCTTATGGTTAGATAGGCCGCGACGGGCCGTTCGGCGGCGCCCTTGTGCCGGGCGCCGCAAACTCTGTGATCAGGAGTGGTAGGCGGCTTCGCCGTGCGTTGCGAGGTCAAGACCTTCGCGCTCGGCTTCGACCGTGACACGCAGGCCGATGATGACATCGACGATCTTGTAGAGGATCGCCGAGCCAACGCCCGACCAGACGATCGTGGTCAGAACGCCCTTGAGCTGGTTCATGACCTGCGTTGCCGTACCGGCATAGGTGGCTGCGAAGTCCGGCGTCGAATAGTCGACGATACCTGCACCGCCGAGGGCCGGGTTGACGAGGATGCCGGTGCCGATGGCGCCGAGAATACCACCGACGCAATGGACGCCGAAGACATCGAGCGAGTCGTCATAGTTGAACTTGTTCTTCACGACGTCGACGAAGAAGTAGCAGACCGGCGAAACGATGAGGCCGAGGACGATCGAGCCCATCGGGCCGGCAAAACCGGCAGCCGGGGTAACGGCGACGAGACCAGCGACGGCACCCGAGGCGGCACCGAGCATGGAGGCCTTGCCACGAGCGAAGCTTTCAACGATGCACCAGGAAACAGCGGCTGCAGCCGTTGCAACGAAGGTGTTGATCATGGCGAGCGATGCGTAGCCATTGGCTTCTAGGTTGGAACCAGCGTTGAAGCCGAACCAGCCGACCCACAGCAGCGAGGCGCCGACCATGGTGAGCGTCATGGAATGCGGAGCCATGATTTCCTTCTTATAGCCCGTGCGCTTGCCGAGCATGATGGCGCCGATCAGACCGGCGATACCGGCATTGATGTGAACGACGGTACCGCCTGCGAAGTCGATCGCGCCGTAGGAGAAGATCAGACCGGCCGGTGCAGTGTAGGCGCTCGGGCCGCCCCAGAACCAGACCATGTGCGCCATCGGGAAGTAGACGAAGGTGACCCACAGGACGACGAAGAGCATGACGGCCGAGAACTTGATGCGCTCGGCGAAAGCGCCCACGATCAGGGCCGGCGTGATGCAGGCGAAGGTCATCTGGAAGCAGATGAAGGTGAGTTCCGGAATGGCCACGCCCTTCGAGAAGGTTTCAGCCAGCGACGACGGCGTGACACCGGCAAGGAAGGCCTTGGAGAAGCCGCCGACGAAGCTGTTCAGCGAGCCACCATCGGTGAAGGCGAGCGAATAGCCGTAGGTGACCCAGATGATCATGACGACAGCCGTGATCATGAAGACCTGCATGAGGACGGACAGCATGTTCTTGGCGCGGACGAGACCGCCGTAGAACAGCGCAAGGCCCGGGATGGTCATCAGGAGAACGAGGATCGTGGATACGAGCATCCACGTATTGTCGCCCTTGTCCATCGTCATGGCCGGAGCAGCGGCGGCTGCAGCATCGGCGGCTGCCGGGGCGGCTTCCTGCGCGAAAGCAACGACCGGCGCCAGCAGAGCGGCCGAAAGGGCGCCTACCCGTGCGATGTTGGAGGAAAACTTCGAAATTGACATTGGAAATAGCTCCTTGATCTGCCGTTCTTTTTACAGCGCTTCTGAATCGGTTTCGCCCGTACGGATGCGCACGGCATGGTCGATCGAGTAGACGAAGATTTTGCCGTCTCCGATCTGGCCGGTCTTGGCAGACGCTGCGATGGCCTCTACCGCCTTGTCGACGAGTTCGGATGCGACCGCGATTTCGATCTTGAGCTTCGGCAGGAAGCTGACCGCATATTCAGTGCCGCGATAGATTTCGGTATGTCCCTTCTGGCGACCGTAGCCCTTCACTTCGGTCACAGTCAGGCCCTGGATGCCGATCGCCGTGAGGGCTTCGCGGACCTCATCGAGCTTGAACGGCTTGATAATGGCCATCACAATTTTCATCTGGTTTCCCATCCTTCGTTATCCTCGGCGCGGAGCCGACTCTCCTTGCCGCTGACAGTTTCTTGAACAGCGACCGGCGATAGACATTCAAAGGACGTGCCAGATTCGTGACAGTCTTTAAGTTATTGAAATGTAAAGGATATGTGAAAACGCATTAATAAACAGGCAAATGAACGGCCAATAAGCGCACAAATAATGCGCAAAATTATAAAGATGCACATTATTTATTCATTTGCCTTTTTCCGAATCAAGCCTTCCTGCGCCACCGACGCGATCAGGACACCAGATCGCGTAAACAGGCTACCGCGGGTCAATCCCCGGGCGCCTGAAGCCGATGGACTGTCCTGCGTGTAGAGCAGCCAGTCGTCCAGCTTGTGCGGCCGATGGAACCACATGGCATGATCGAGGCTTGCAACCTGCAGGCTCTGGTCGAAGATGGACGTTCCGTGGGCATGCAGCGATGCATCAAGCAGCGTCATGTCCGAGAGATAGGCAAGTACGGCAGCCTGATAGAGCCGGCTGTCGGGCACGGCACCGGTGGCACGAACCCAGACATCCTGCCGCGGATCGAGCTTTTCGTTGGTGAAATAGTGCTTGAGCGAGACTGGCCGAATTTCGATCGGCCGCTCGCGCTCCCAATATTTGCGGATCGCCGCCGGCGCGTGGGCGAGATACTGCTCCTTGATCTGCTGTTCGCCGATGAGCGTTTCCGGCATCGGCACCGCGGGCATGGGGATCTGGTGATCGAAGCCCGCCTCTTCCACCTGGAATGACGCTGAGAGCGCAAAGATCGCCTTGCCGTGCTGGATCGCAACCGCCCGGCGCGTGTTGAAACTCGACCCGTCGCGAATACGCTCGACCTGATAGATGATCGGCACCGAGGGATCGCCGGGGCGCATGAAATAGGCATGCAACGAGTGGACGAAACGGTCGTCTGCCACGGTACGGTGCGCCGCCATCAATGCCTGCGCGATCACCTGCCCGCCGAACACCCGCTGCCAGCCGACCTGCGGACTGCGCCCGCGAAAGATATCGACCTCGATCGGCTCGATATCGAGCGTCGAAATCAGCGTTTCCATGGCGGTGGGGTTGTCTGCTTGCTCCGACATTTTGTTCGGCTCCCGGCGGTAGGAAGTGGTAACGTCATGATCTATATAGATCGCATCTGATCGTAGGAAGTGACAGGAGCTGACGATGCTGGACATGCTGGTTGTGGGCGGAGGTTACGTCGGCCTGTCCGTGGCCGTGGCGGTCAAGCAGGCGGCACCCCACCTCAGCGTCGCCGTTGTCGAAGCCGCGCCTGAACATGTCTGGAAGAAGGACATGCGCGCCTCCGCCATCATCGCTGCCGCGACGAAGATGCTCGAAATCTTCGGCATCTGGGACGAGATCGCGCCGGAAGCGCAGCCGATCAACAGGATGATCGTCACCGATTCGAAGATGTCCGACCCCGTGCGCCCGATCTTCCTGACCTTCGACGGGGACGTGGCGGATAATACGCCTTTTGCCCACATGATCCCCAATGTCGCCATGGTCGGTGCGCTGCGCGGCGCCTGCGAACGGCTCGGCATCGAGATCCGCCACGGTCTCAGCGCGACCGGCCTGAAGACCGGTGATACCGATATCGAGGTCAGCCTTTCCGATGGCAGCGCGCTGCAATCGCGCCTGCTGGTCGCCTGCGATGGCGTTCGCTCCAGGCTACGCGATTTTGCCGGCATCAAGACCGTGACCTGGGACTACGGCCAGTCCGGCATCGTCACGACCGTCGAGCACGAGCGCCCCCACAATGGCTGCGCCGAAGAGCATTTCCTTCCCTCCGGTCCCTTCGCCATCCTGCCGTTGCGCAACAACCGATCATCGCTGGTCTGGACGGAGCGGACGAATGACGCCAACCGCCTCGTTGCCGCCGATGATCTGGTTTTCGAAGAGGAACTGGAACGCCGCTTCGGTCACAAGCTCGGCGCGCTCAAGGTGGTCGGCGACAAGCGCGCCTTTCCGCTTGGTCTGACGCTCGCACGCTCCTTCGTCGCGCCGCGCTTCGCTCTCGCCGGCGATGCGGCTCACGGCATCCATCCGATTTCCGGTCAGGGTCTCAATCTCGGCTTCAAGGATGTGGCGGCGCTTGCCGAGACAATCGTGGAGGCCGACCGCCTGGGCCTCGATATCGGGGCCATCAACATTCTGGAGCGCTATCAGAGCTGGCGCCGTTTCGACACCTTCCGCATGGGTGTCACGACGGACGTCCTGAACCGGCTGTTTTCCAACGATGCGGCACCGATCCGCATCGCCCGCGATTTTGGCCTCGGTATCGTCGATCGCCTGCCCGGCCTCAAATCCTTCTTCATCGGCCAGGCAGCCGGGACGACGGCCAAGGACAACCCGCGGCTGCTCGCAGGCGAAACGATCTGAATTTGAGTTTTAATCTTCCAGAGAGCGTGCTTCCGAAACCAGCATGATCGGAATGCCGTCTCTGATCGGATAGGCAAGCCGCGCTTTTTCCGAGACCAGTTCGTTATGTTCGCGATCGTAGGAAAGCCGCCCCTTGGTCAGCGGACAGACGAGAAGTTCGAGGAGTTTGGGATCGACCCTGCTCAGCTTTTCGTCCATGGCGCCCCCTACTGCAGCACGGTATCGGAATCGCCGAAAACGCGGGCAAGCACGATTTCGGTGATGGCAATCAGCGTTTCCGCCCTCGTCTTGAGATCGGGCGCTTCGAGCAGCGCCTGCTTTTCGGCAGGGCCGAAGGGCGACATCATCGCAAGCGAATTGACGAGGGTAAGATTACTCGCCCGCTCGACGCTTTCCCAGTCCGCTTCGAGTTTGTTGGCATCAAGATAAGCCTTGAAGGCAGTCAGAAGAGCACCGCGATCAACAGCTTCTTCCTCGTTCTCTGCAGAAAGATCCGAAATGAACGGTGCGATTCGGAAGCTGCGGAAAGGCTGGCCGTGCGACCGCTCCTCCAGCAGGCGGAAGCGGCATACGCCCGTCAGCGAGACAATGTACCGGCCGTCGCCGGTTTCGGCATAGGAGGTGACCCTGCCGAGGCAGCCGACGGCAGCAAGCTCGGGCGCATGCGTCTTGTCCTCGTGCTCGCCGAGCGCCGGCTGAACCATCCCGATAAGACGGTTCCCGGTCAGCGCCGCATCGAACATCGCCAGATAACGCGGTTCAAAGATATTGAGAGGCAACTGTCCTGCGGGCAGGAGAAGAGCACCTGTCAGGGGGAAAACAGCAATTTCGTCCGGCAGATCACCGGGTTTCAGATATCTGGCATTGCCGACTTGCATAAAGACGTGTCCCGCACTCTTGCGGCGATCGCGTCCAACGCGCCCGCCCTCACGAGAAATGTGGTGCCCTTGTCTGAAAACGCAAGGGCGAAGTCCGAAAACGCAAGCGGCAGCGCAGCAGACTCAGGCAAACAGGATCGAGGAAAGTTTACGGCGGGCCGAAACCGTTGCAGGATCCTTGAAGCCCCAGACCTCGAAGAACTGCAGAAGCTGGCGTCGCGCGCCGTCATCGTCGAATGCGCGGTCCTTGCGCATGACGAAGAGCAGGTGCTCGGCCGCTTCATCGCGCTTGCCTTCGACATTGAGGATCTTGGCAAGCTTGATACGCGCTTCGTGGTGATCAGGGTTGAGCGCCAGTTCGCGCTCGAGAGCCACGGGATCACCGAGCTTGCGCGCCTCTTCGATCTGGTCGAGCTTCTTCAGAACCGCCTGAATGCCGGCATCCTTGGCAAGCTCTTCCGGCAATTCGCTCAGCATCTGACGGGCCTCGCCGTGCTGGTTGGCGGCGATCAGGCACTCGGCCATCCCGGCGAGCGCCTTCACGTTTTCCGGATCGGCCTGCATGACCGCGCCATAGAGCTGGCCCGCCTCATTGATGTTTCCCGCTGCAAGCAGCTCACCGGCCTCTGCAAGTGCTGCGTCGATTTCCGCAGTCTGATCTGCACCCGCCGGGCCGGCGAGGCGATCGATGAACTGGCGCACCTGGCTTTCCGGTACGGCACCCATGAAACCATCGGCCGGACGGCCGTTGACGAAGGCGATGACGGCTGGGATCGACTGGATGCCGAGCTGGCCGGCGATGGAGGGATGATCGTCGATATTCATCTTGACCAGCTTGACGCGGCCCTGCCCCTCATTAACGACCTTCTCCAGCACGGGCGTCAGCTGCTTGCACGGGCCGCACCAAGGCGCCCAGAAATCCACCAGCACCGGTTGGGTGCGCGATTCTTCCAGAACATCCTTCGAAAAATTCGCAGTCGTCGTATCCTTGATATAGCCGCCGGCCGCTACCGCAGGCTGCGGTGCCGCGCCATAGCTTGCCGTTGCCGACATCTGGTTGCCGAAGGAACCGTTATAAGGGTTGTTACTGCCGCTCATGGATATCTCCCGCCGCGCCGATCTGTCGGCGTCTCTGATAGCGCTAAAATCGTATGTCAGGACGTCACTTTCAAGACAAGCGGCTTGTGTCCTGTCGCTTCCATGAATCGTATCAGATCAGCCCGTCCAATCGAAGTGGTTGCATCGTTGGAAAGCGGATGACAGTTGATGATCTCGTCTTGCATGAGATCGGCATCCAGCACGAAGGTGACGTTGTTGCCGATATCGTTGATTGCGCCGAGCGCGGTGACGGAGCCTGGAATCACTCCCAGATATTCCATCAGCTTCTCCGGCCTGCCGAAGGAGACCCGACCCGAGGCGCCGATGATGGTGTGGACCTGCTTGAGATCGACGGCGGCATTCTCTTCCACCGTCAGCAGGAAATAGCGGTCTTTCTTGTCCTTCACGAAAAGGTTCTTGGTGTGTCCGCCGGGAATCTCGTCCCTGAGCGCCACCGATTCGGCCACCGTGAAAACAGGTGCATGGTCTTTTGTGCTGTGGGCGATGCCGAGACCATCGAGAAAGGCGAAAAGTTCCTGGCGTGTCCTGGGCGCGTTTTCGGTCATCGTCATTCCATAAGTGTGAGAAAAGCAGATTGGCACGACTGATTACGTCCACCCCGGAAACTTGGCAATCTTCAGGACCGACGCTTTGCCTTGCATTCGCGGCGTTTCCGGGCGGGGTTTTCCACCGCTCGAATTTTTCTTCGTTTTTCCGTCATTTCCCTGTTGCATTTGAAAATCGTTTGGGCGATATACCGCCCGTCGCCGCAAGGTGGCGCCCACGGTCCGCTACTTACTACCCCGGACCAGTGAGGATTTGAGCGGGTGTAGCTCAGGGGTAGAGCACAACCTTGCCAAGGTTGGGGTCGAGGGTTCGAATCCCTTCGCCCGCTCCAGTTTTTCCAAACTTCCAACCAGTATGATGAAGCGCGCAGAATGTTGCGCATTCGCATCCTTTGCCTTCTCACTTCTTTATTTCCGCGGATCGAGCAGGTCGCGCAGGCCGTCGCCCAGAATGTTGAAACCGAGCACGGTCACCATGATCGCGAGCCCCGGAAAGAGCGACATATAGATGTTGAGGCCGAGATAGTTGCGGCCGTCGCTCATCATCGCTCCCCATTCAGGCAGCGGTGGCTGTGCTCCGAGGCCGAGGAAGGAGAGGCTCGCAGCCGACAGGATGACCGTGCCGGCCGTCAGTGTCGACTGCACGATGATCGGACCGATCGCATTGCGCAGGATATAATGCGTCATGATCCGGTGGCGCGACACGCCGAGAGAAATCGCCGCCTCCACATAATCCATCGCCTTGAGGCCGAGCGTCAGGTTGCGACTGAGCCGCGCATAGACCGGCACCGAGAAGATCGCGATGGCGATCAGAAGGTTGACGAGGCTGGTGCCGAGGATGCTGACGATCAGGATGGCCAGCACGATGCCCGGAAAGGCAAAGAGAATATCCATGCACCACATGATCGCCTGGTCGACATAACGCCCGGTCATGCCCGATATGATGCCGAGCGGAACGCCAACGATGATGGCGAGCCCGACACTGAGGATGACCTCCAGCAACGAGATGCGCGCGCCGTAAAGAACGCGGGCAAGGATATCACGGCCGTTGTCGTCAGTGCCGAACGGATGCTCCCAGGAAGGTTCCAGCATGGTCGAGAGCAGATCCTGAGAATAGGGATCGGCCGAGGTGAAGAGCGGCGCAAAGATCGCCATCAGGACGATGATGCCGATCAGCCCACCACCGATGGTGATACCCTTGTGCGTCGCAAGCCAGCGCAGGGCGCGACGCAGACGAAGGCTGCCGGGCGCAACTTTTTCCGCTTCGCTCATCGCCATCAGTCGAACCTTATTTTCGGATTGAGCGCGGCAATCGCCATTTCCGCAAGGAAATTCATGACGACGACACCCGTGACAGCAACGAGTGTAACGCCCTGAATGACGGGATAATCGCGATAGCGCACCGAATCGACAAGCAGGCGGCCGATGCCCGGCCAGTTGAACACCGATTCGGTCACGACGGCACCGCCGATCAGACTGCCGAAATTCAGGCCGACGATCGTTACGATCGGGATCAGCGCATTGCGCAGCGCATGGCTCCAGTAGATTGAGCCCGGCGAGACGCCCTTGGCGCGCGCGGTACGGATATAATCCTGCGCCAGCACCTCGATCATGCTGGATCGTGTCATGCGCGCGATGACGGCCATCGGCAGCACCGCGAGCGTGATCGACGGCAGGATGAAGCTTTTCCAGGACGTGGCACCGAGCAGCGGCAGCCAGCCGAGACTGACGGAAAACGTATTCATCGCCATCAGCGCCAGCCAGAAATTGGCGATGGAGGCGCCGGCAATGGCGAGCAGCATGACCGCCTGATCCGGCCAGCCATGCCGATAGATCGCCCCGATCATGCCCGCCGGCACGCCGATCGCGATAGCAAGCAGATAGGCGGTGATCGCAAGGCCGAGCGTGAAGGGCATGCGCTCGGCAATCTCATCGACAACAGGCAGTTTCGACTTGATGGACATGCCGAGATCGCCCTTGACGGCACCATAGGCGAACGAACCATATTGTTCGGCGATACTGCGATCGAGCCCGAGGCGGGTTCGCATGTTATCGACCGCCTCCTGCGTGGCCTCGGGGCCAGCCATCATGCGGGCCGGATCACCGGGAAGCGCGCGGATGGCAACGAAGATAAGCAGCGACACGCCGATCAGGATCAGCGGCAAGGCAAGCAGCTTCTTGAGAATATAGGCTTTCATCGGACCGTCATCGTCAGTGAAACGGGTGGGCAGCGCAATGCGCCGCCCGCCCGGTTACGCATCAGTCCTTGGTGGCTTCCTTGACCACGACCTGGCCTCCCGGGATCACCCAGGCGCCCTTCACATTCTTGCGGGCACCATAGAGATCCTGCGTCGTATAGAGGAGAACGTGCGGCGCCTGCTCGTTGACCTCCTTTTGGGCATCGCCATAGATCGCGTTGCGTGCCTTCTCGTCCAGTGTCGAGGCTGCCTTGTCGATCAGCTCGTCGAGCTTCGGATCGTTGAAGAAACCGAGATTGGCGCTGGCAGGCGAAGCGCTTGCCGAATAGTAGAGCGGGCGGAACTGCAGGTCTGCGCCGTTGACGCCTGAAGACCAGGAAGCGATGACGGAACCCGTGTTGGCGGCCGCCTTGCCGGCCGGATCGGCAAAGGCGGCCTTCGACCAGACGCCGCTTTCCATGCGCTGAACATCGAGCTTCACACCGACCTTTGCCCACATGGCCTGCAGTAATTCGCCGATACGCGCTTCCGGCTCCTGCACGATCGTCGTCATCGCGAATCCATCGGGATAGCCGGCATCGGCGAGCAGCTTCTTCGCCTTGTCGACATCGTAGGTGTAAGGTGCAAGGGTCTTGTCATATCCGGGCGTCACCGGCGCCAACGGCGAATTAGCCGGCGTCGCATTGCCCTGCATGATCGCCTTGACGAGACCATCGCGATCCGTCGCATAGTTCAGCGCCTGGCGCACGCGAACATCGTCGAGCGGCTTCAGCTTGGTATTGAGCGAGACCCAGAAGACGGCCGAACCATCCGACTTGTTGACCACCATGTCCGGATTGGCGGCAAGCTGCTTGGCAAAGGCCGCCGGCAGCGGGTTGACGACATCGGCGTCGCCCGTCTGCAGCGCCATGTTCATCACGGACGGCTCGGCGGTCCACGTCCATTTGATCTCGTCTGCGCCCTTGGCGGCACCACCCCACCAGTCGGGGTTCTTGGTCTCCAGCACATATTCGCCGGACTTGTATTCCTGCAGCTTGTAGGGACCGGTTCCCACAGCCTTGCTGCCGATCGTGCCGGCAGCATCCGCCGTCGGGCTCACCATCAGGCAGGCGCCGGTGGTCAGAAGCGCCAGGAACGCCGGATAGGGCTTCTTGAGCTTGAACTGAACCGTCGACGAATCGACCGCACTGACGCTGTCGATAAAGGTGCGCAGGCGCCCACTGGCCGCAAGGCCGCGCTTCGTGTCGAGATGACGGGTAAAATTCTTCACCACGGCATCGGCATCAAACGGCGTACCGTCATGAAATTTCACGCCCTGACGCAGCTTGAACGTCCAGACGATGCCGGCGGCATCGCTCGACCATTCGGTGGCGAGCGCCGGCTGCAGGCTCAAATCCGTCGCGCGGGAAAGCAGGCCTTCATACATCGGGTCCAGAACGGCGGCCGTAAACGTCGCGGTCTGATCGCCCGGATCCATCGAGCGCGGAGCTTCGGTCTGCATCACGGTCAATGTCGAAGCGAAGGCCGAAAATGGCGCAAACAGCGCTCCGGCGACGGCACAGCTAAGCGCAAATTGACGAGTGCTAATAAATCTCTTGCGAATGATTTCCATTGGTTCACCCTCTTGTTGATTCTTGAAGCCAACCTCTCAGTTGGCTTTGATCAATTTCGTAATTTATTTTGGTTGATTGGTTCATTTTGTGAACTTATTGTCAAGGCAAAATAGCACCTCGGCAGATCAGGAATTTATATGTTCAATTCGTCGCAGCGCGAGCTCCTGCGGGTGATAAGCGAGTCTGGCCCCTTAAGCCGGACCGATCTTGCCGCGGCTATCGGGCTCAGCAAAGCGGCGATGAGCGGCATTGCTCGCGAGCTGATCGAGCGCGGAGTGCTGCACGAGACGGAAACCGTCTACGGCCAGGGCCGCCCGTCGATATTGCTCGACCTGAAGCCGGAATGCGCCTTTTTCATCGGCATCTCGCTGCTTGAAGATCCCGCGCCGATGATCCTCAGCGATCTCAACGGCAATATCATCGCCCGCCAGCAGCTGCCCTATTCCCGCGATCCCAAGGTCATCGCCAATGCAATCGCCTACGGGCTGCCCGAGATCCTGAAGGCTCACCCGCAGGCAAGCTCGAAGCTCGCCGGCATCGGCGTGGCGCTGTCCGGCTTCGTGGATGAGAAGCAGGCAACCTGCGTTCAATCCACCCTGCTCGGCTGGCAGGATGTGCCGCTTGCTGAAATCATCCGCCAGGCAAGCGGCGTCGATACCTTCATCGAGAACGACGCAAAGGCTGTCGCCGTCAGCGAAAAGCTGTTCGGCATGGCCCGCGATACGCCGAATTTCTCGGTCGTTTCGCTCGGGGACGGTATCGGCTGCGCCCATTTCATCGAAGGCAGGCTTTATCGCGGCAATCATGGCGGCGCCGGCGAAATCGCCCATGCGACGATCGAGCCCGGCGGCGCACCCTGCCGCTGCGGCAAGCGCGGTTGCCTCGATACCATCGCCTCCATGAAGGCGATCAAGGAAATGGCGAGAGCCGCCGGCCTGAAATGCACCTCGCTCTCGGAACTGGAGGAGGAGGCCTCGCACGGCACGGCCGAAGCGATTTCCATCATTCACAAGGCAGGTGCCGCCCTCGGTCTGGCGATCTCGCATCTGATCCAGATGAACGATCCCGGCATGATCCTCGTCACCCATGTCGAAGGCTCCTTCGACGGCCTGTTCGGCACAGTCGTGCAGCAGGCGATCGAAGCCAATGTTCTCCCGCGTTATGCCGGGCAAACGCCGATCCGCACCCGCCGCGTCGACAGCGACGTCTGGGCTCGGGGCGCCGCCAGCATTGCCGCTCATAATTTTCTGATTGGTCCCAATATAGGTTGAGGTTTTTCCATGCGCATAGCCGTCGGTGGCATTCACATCGAATGCAGCACGTACAATCCCGTCCTGAACGAGGAGAAGGATTTCCGGGTGGTGCGCGGTGAGGGATTGCTGGCCGCTCCCTATTTTGCGTTTCTGAAAGATTACGACGCCGAATTCCTGCCGACGATCCATGCGCGCGCCATTGCCGGCGGCCCGGTCGCCCGCCACACCTATGAGGCTTTCAAAGCCGAATTCCTGGAACGCCTGAAGCCCCTGCTGCCACTCGACGGCCTCTACCTCGCGATGCACGGCGCCATGTACGTCGAAGGCATGGAAGATGCGGAAGGCGACTGGATCAGTGCTGCCCGCGCGCTCGTCGGCGACGATTGCACGGTCTCGGCAAGTTATGACCTGCACGGCAACGTCACCCAGCGCATCATCGATGCGCTCGACATGTACTCCACCTACCGCACCGCGCCGCATATCGATGTCGAAGAGACGATGCGCCGATCCGTCACCATGCTGGTCAACAGCCTGAAGACTGGGGTGAAGCCTACCCTGCTTTGGGCGCCGATCCCCGTCGTCCTGCCGGGCGAACGCACCAGCACAGTCGATGAGCCGGCAAAGAGCCTCTATGCCGAACTGCCCGGCATCGATGCGCTTGATGGCGTCTGGGATGCCTCACTGATGGTCGGCTATGTCTGGGCCGACGAACCCCGCGCCACTGCGGCGGCAATCATGACCGGCACAGATCGCGCCGTCCTGGAACGCGAGGCAAAGCGTATCGCGAAGGCCTATTGGGATGTACGCGAGCAATTCGTCTTCGGCTGCGAGACCGGCTCTATCGAAGAATGCGTCGCCAAGGCGGTCGCCAGCGAAACCGGCCCTGTCGTGCTTGCCGAATCCGGTGACAATCCGACCGGCGGTGGTGTCGGCGACCGGGCCGATGTTCTGGCCGAACTCATCGCCAAGGGTGCCACCGGCGTAGTCTTCGCCGGCATTGCCGATAAGGCTGCGACGGAGAAATGTTACGAAGCAGGTATCGGCGCGACACTGGAGCTGACTGTCGGCGCCTCGCTTGATACCAAAGGCAGCAAGCCGGTCACGGGCCAGTTCACGGTGAAATTCCTGCACGAGACCGCTGACGCTGCCGATCGCCAGGCTGTCGTCTCCATCGGCGGTGTCGACCTGGTGCTGTCCGCCAAGCGCCGCCCCTATCACAATATCGTCGATTTCACCCGTCTCGGACTTGATCCGCACGCAGCCAAAATCATCGTCGTCAAATCGGGTTACCTGTCACCGGAAATCGCGCCGATCGCCAATCCGAGCCTCATGGCGCTTTCCGCCGGCGTGGTAGATCAGTTCGTCGAGCGTCTGCCGCGCCTGCGCAAGCAGCATCCAACCTACCCTTTCGACAAGGATTTCAGTTTCGAGCCGCAGACATTCCTCTCTGCGCGTTCGCTGAATCGCTAAAAATCGAACCAATTTCATTTTGGTTCCGGGCGTCCACCGGGCGTGCGGAACGTTCGAAATTGTGCAAATCTCCTTCGCACGTGCCGCAAAACCATGCTGCACGGCGAAAAAATAGGCAGATATTTATCTGCTCAAAAAAGCGCTTGACGGTAACGGGAATTTGGTTTGCACTGAACCAATCGTAAATTGGTTCAGGCAGCGATGGACGACACGCAGGGCAATTCGAACTATGCGCTGGAGAAGCTGAGAGCTCTCCTGCAGTCGGATAGTCTCGATGCCGATGGCAAGCTGCCGACCGAGCGCACCCTCTCTGAAATCCTCGGCGTCAGCCGCCGTTCCATTCGCCGCGCGCTCGAAGTGCTCGAAGCCGAGGGCCTGATCTGGCGCCGGCAGGGCTCCGGCACCTTTGCCGGCAAGCGGCCGGACGGCTGGAGCGATCATGTCGATTCCATCGTCGCCGACACCGACCTCATGGAAATCATGGAAGTGCGCCTGCGCATCGAGCCGCAGCTGGCGCAACTCGCGGCCATGCGTGCCAAAGCCGCCGATATCGAGCGCATGTATGATCTCGTGAAGAAGATCTACGGCAGTACTGATGCCGACGGCCGCGAACTCTGGGACGGCGCGCTGCATCGCCAGATAGCCCAATGCGCCGGCAACTCGTTCTTCCTCACCATCTTCGACGTCATCAATCGTGTGCGCCAGGACGAGGCCTGGCAGACGATCCGCGAACGTGCCCGCAGCGCCAGCCGCACGCGCGAGGTCACCTATGGCCAGCACACAGCCATTGTCGATGCCATCGCCGCTCGCGACCCGGCCAAAGCTGGCGAAGCGATGCGTCAGCACCTGCTGACGCTGCAGGAAAGCCTGATCCGCATAACCTCTCTCGACCACAGCGAAACGGAGGTCGAGAAGGAGACTATCTGACCGGGGAAATCGGCACGGCGGAGATAACCGCCGGCTCGACACGATAAACGTGAAACAAAAAGATAAAGAGGAGAATGAAATGAAATTTACCAGATTGCTGACCACCGCCGCAGCGGCAGCGCTTTTTGCGCTTCCCGCCGTCGCGACCGAATTGAAGATTGGCCTGCAGGATGACGCCGACGTGCTCGATCCCGCGCAGTCGCGCACCTTCGTCGGCCGTATCGTTTATACCGCGATGTGTGACAAGCTCGTCGATGTCTCGCCCGACCTGAAGATCGTGCCGCAGCTTGCGACCGAATGGGCTTGGTCTGCCGATGGCAAGGCGCTCACCATGAAGCTTCGCCAGGGCGTGAAATTCCAGGATGAGACGCCCTTCAACGCCGAAGCCGTCGTTGCCACCATTGAACGCAACATGACCCTGCCGGAATCGCGCCGCAAGAGCGAGCTGACCTCCGTCGAGAAGGTCGAGGCCACTGGCGAATATGAAGTCAAGTTCACGCTGAAGGCACCCGACGTCACCCTGCTCGCGCAGCTCTCCGACCGCGCCGGCATGATAGTCTCGCCGAAGGCAGCCAAGGAACTCGGCGCCAAGTTCGGCGACCATCCGGTCTGCGCCGGCCCCTTCAAGTTCGTCGAGCGCGTCCAGCAGGACCGCATCGTGCTCGAAAAGTTCCAGGACTACTGGAACAAGGATAATGTCTTCATCGACAAGATCACCTACCTGCCGATCCCGGACTCGACGGTGCGCCTCGCCAACCTGCGCTCCGGCGACCTCGACATGATCGAGCGTCTGGCCGCGACCGACGCCGAGACGGTCAAGAGCGATCCGAAGCTCGTCTATACGGATGTCGTCAACACCGGCTGGCTCGGCATCTACGCCAATATCGGCAACGGCGCGCGCGCCGACAACCCGATGGGCAAGGACAAGCGCCTGCGTCAGGCCTTCTCGCTGGCGATCGACCGCGACGCCGCCATGCAGATCGTCTTCGAAGGCACCGGCGTCGCCGGCAACCAGCCCTTCCCGCCAAGCAGCCCCTGGTTCGACAAGGACGTTCCGGTTCCGGCCCGCGATGTCGAGAAAGCCAAGGCCCTCGTCAAGGCAGCAGGCTTCGACCGCATCCCGGTCGAAATGCAGGTTCCCAATAGCCCTGTCGTCATGCAGATGATGCAGATCATTCAGTCCATGGTTGCCGAGGCGGGCTTCGACCTGACCCTGAAGGCGACTGAATTTGCGACGCTGCTCAACGAACAGACCGCCGGCAACTATCAGCTCAGCCGCTCCGACTGGTCCGGCCGCGTCGATCCTGACGGCAACATCCAGCAGTTCGTCACCTGCGGTGCCGGCCTGAACGACAGCAAATATTGCAATGCCGATGTCGACAAGCTGCTGAACGAGGCGCGCCAGTCTCCGGACGAAGCCGTACGCAAGCAGAAGTATGATGCCGCAACCGCAATCCTGAATGAGGACCTGCCGATCATTTTCCTGGGCCACCAGTCCTGGATCTGGGCGCTGCATAAGAACATCACCGGCTTCGTTGCTTCGCCCGATGGCATGATCCGCCTCGTCGGCGTGAAGAAGGAAGGCTGATAGCCTGACAGTTGAGGGACGCGGCAAACTTCGTCGCGTCCCGCTGATGTTATCGGAGCGCCCATGTATAGGTTCATCGCCAAGCGGCTGCTGGTCGCCATTCCAACCCTGCTGATCATCTCGATCTTCGTTTTCTCGCTGCAGAAGCTCCTGCCGGGCGATCCGGTTCTGGCCATGGCCGGCGAAGAGCGCGATCCGCAGGTGCTGGAATTCCTGCGGGAAAAATATCGCCTCAACGATCCCGTCCCCTACCAGTATGTCCACTGGCTGGGCTCAGCGCTGCAGGGCGATCTGGGTATTTCGCTGCGCACCAACCAGCCTGTGCTCGAACTCGTTGCCGAAAAGCTGCCGGTCACTATCCAGCTTGCAATCATGTCGATGATCTTTGCCTTCGTCATCGGCGTGCCGATGGGCATCCTGGCAGCGGTCAAGAAAAACACCATCATCGATTATCTCGCCAATCTCATTGCGCTGACGGGCCTGTCGATCCCTAACTTCTGGCTCGGCATCATGCTGATCCTGCTGGTCTCGGTAAATCTCGGCTGGCTGCCGGCCTCGGGCTACGAGCCCTTCTTCTCCAATCCGATACGCTCGATAGAGACCATGCTGATGCCGTCCTTCGTGCTCGGCAACGCGCTCGCCGCCACGCTGATGCGCCACACACGCTCGGCCATGCTGAGCGTCTTGAGCGCCGACTACATCCGCACCGCCCGCGCCAAGGGGCTGCCTGAAAGCTCTGTCGTGCTGGAGCATAGTTTCCGCAATGCGGTCTTGCCGATCGTCACGCTGACTGCCCTGCTCTTCGGCGAACTGCTTGCCGGCGCCGTTCTCACCGAGCAGATCTTCACCATTCCGGGCTTCGGCAAGCTCATCGTCGATGCGGTCTTCAACCGCGACTACGCCGTGGTCCAGGGTGTCGTCATCTGCACGGCGATCGGGTTCATCCTGATGAATCTTGTCGCCGACGTGCTCTATGTCCTTCTCAATCCGCGCATGAGGGCTTCGCTATGACCGCCATCGATCAAGTTGCAGCCGCACCCATGACCTCGACCGAACAACGTTCGCCGAACCGCGCCTGGCGCAAGCTGAAGGCCAACAAGGGCGCGCTCGTCGGTCTGGCGATCATCGCCTTCTTCACGATCCTCGCGATTATCGCCCCGCTGCTGCCGCTACCTGATCCGGTCGCCACGAGTTGGTCGACGATCCGCAAGGCGCCGTCGGCCGCCCACTGGCTCGGCACCGACGATATCGGTCGCGACATCCTGTCACGTATGATCTGGGGCGCCCAGGCTTCATTGATGGCAGGCGTTTTTTCGGTGGCGATCGCCGTCGTTATCGGCGTGCCTTTCGGGCTGATTTCAGGCTATTTCGGCGGCTGGATCGATATGATCATTTCTCGCATCACCGAAGCCTTCCTGGCGATGCCTTTCCTGATCACCGCGATTGCGCTCGCGGCCTTCCTTGGCCCAAGCCTCACCAACGCGATGATTGCGATCGGCCTTTCGGCGATGCCGATCTTCGTGCGGCTGACGCGCGGCCAGGTGCTGGCGGTCAAGACCGAGGAATATATCGAAGGCGCACGCTCAATCGGTCTCCGCCACTTCAGCATCATCACCCGCTATATCCTGCCGAACGTGCTCGCGCCCATCCTCGTGCAGGCGACGCTGACAATTGCGACCGCCATCATCGCCGAAGCCAGCCTCTCCTTCCTCGGCCTCGGCCAGCAGCCGCCGGCCCCGAGCTGGGGTTCTATGCTGAACGTCGCCAAGAACTTCCTGAGCCAGGCGCCGTGGATGGCGATGTGGCCGGGCATTGCCATTTTTCTCGTCGTTATCGGTTTCAATCTATTGGGCGACGGCCTGCGCGATGCGCTCGATCCGCGCGAAGCATGACCTCTCGAAAGGACATATGAAATGACCGCATTCACGACCCGCCCCGAAATTCTGGGCACATTCGGCGTCGTTACCTCAACGCATTGGATCGCCTCGGCCGTCGGCATGAGCATTCTAGAAAAGGGCGGCAACGCCTTCGATGCGGCGGTTGCTACCGGCTTCTCACTTCAAATCCTGGAGCCGCATCTGGTCGGCCCCGGCGGCGACATGCCGGCGATCATCTATTCCAAGAAGAAGGATAAGGTCGAGGTCATCTGTGCCCAGGGTCCGGCACCGGCAGGTGCGACCATCGAACATTATACGTCCGAAGGCATGAAGCTGATCCCCGGCGATGGGCTGCTGTCAACCGTCATTCCCGGCTCCTTCGACGGCTGGATGCTGATGCTGCGCGATTACGGCCGGTTGAGCGTACGCGACGTGCTGGAGCCGGCGATCTACTACGCAGAGAACGGCCATCCGATGCTGCCGCGCGTCTCCGCCACTATCAAGGGTCTTGCCGAATTCTTCGAAAAGGAATGGCCGACCTCCTACGAGACCTGGGTGCCGGGCGGCTCCGTTCCCGAGCCGAATGCCAACTTTAAAAACCCGGTTCTCGCCGAAACCTGGAAACGCATCATTTCGGAGGCAGAAGCAAAGCAGGGCCGCGAGGCGCAGATCGAGGCCGCCCGCGACGCCTTCTACCGTGGCTTCGTAGCCGAAAAGATAGCGAACTATCTGGATACCGCCGAGGTGATGGATGCGAGCGGCAGCCGCCACAAGGCGGTATTGACGGCAGACGACATGGCCAACTGGTCGGCGACAATCGAAGAACCGGTGACCTATGACTATCACGGCTGGACGGTCGCCAAGATCGGCCCCTGGGGCCAAGGGCCGGTCTTCCTGCAGACGCTGTCGATCCTCAAGGGTATGGATATCGCCGCGATGGCGCCCGATGGCGCCGACTTCGTGCATACCGTCACCGAGGCCATGAAGCTCGCCTTCGCCGACCGCGAAGTCTATTACGGCGATCCCAATTTCGCTGACGTGCCGCTCGCGCACCTGCTCTCGGACACCTATGCTGCCGCGCGCCGCAAGCTGATCTCAGGCGAAGCCTCCCTCGACCTGCGCCCAGGAAGGCTCCCGGGCTTCGAACGGCAATATGACGTGACGATGGAAATGCTGGGCGCCGATTCCAAGACCGGCGCCGTCTACGAGCCGACCATGGCGCATCTGACGGAAAAACGCGGCGACACCGTTCATATCGACGTCATCGACCGCGAAGGCAATATGGTTTCGGTGACACCCTCGGGCGGCTGGCTGCAGTCCTCGCCGATCATTCCGGGTCTTGGCTTCTGCCTGAATTCGCGCGCCCAGATGTTCTGGCTGAAACCCGGCCTTCCGACCTCGCTGGCTCCCGGCAAGCGCCCGCGCACGACGCTCACGCCTTCGCTTGCTCTCTATGAAGGCCGCCCGACACTCGCCTTCGGTACACCAGGCGGCGACCAGCAGGAGCAGTGGCAGCTTTCCTTCTTCCTGCGCTATGTGCACCACAAGATGAACCTGCAGGCGGCGATCGACCAGCCGCTCTTCCACACCTCGCATTTCCCCGGCTCCTTCTACCCACGCACGCGTGAGCCAGGCGGCCTGATGGCTGAAGGCAATTTCAGCGCCGCAGTACTCGACGATCTACGCGCACGTGGCCACAAGCTCACCGTCGCCGAACCATGGAGCATCGGCCGCCTGACTGCTGCTCGCCGTGATGTCGATGGCTTGCTGCGCGCGGCTGCCACACCGCGCCTCATGCAGGCCTATGCGATCGGGAGGTAATCATGACCTGGTCCATCGTCGCCCGCGATCCTAAGACAGGCTATCTCGGCATCGCCGTCGCCACCCGCTTCTTTGCTGTCGGCGGACTGGTGCCCCATATCCGCGGCGGGATCGGCGCTGTCGCCACCCAGGCCTTCGTCAGTCCGCTCTACGGCACCGATGGGCTGGCACTGCTGGCCGCCGGCAAGACGCCGGATGAGATCATCACGGAGCTGACCGCCCGCGACGCCGGCCGCGACCAGCGGCAGCTTCATCTGATCGATGCCGAAGGCCGCAACGCCGCCTTCACCGGCGCGAAATGCATTGACTGGGCCGGCCATCAGATCGATGACAACGTCTCGGTCGCAGGCAACATGCTGGCCGGCCCAGAGGTCGTGGGCGAGACGCTTGCCACCTACAAGAAAGCGATGGACAAGCCCTTCATCGAACGCCTGCTCGAAGCCATGCAAGCAGGCGAGGATGCCGGCGGCGACAAGCGCGGCAAACAATCCGCCGCTCTCCTCGTCCATCGCGATCAGGATTACCCCTGGCTCAGCATTCGGGCCGACGATCATCCCGATCCGCTCGCAGAACTGCGCCGCCTTTATGCGGTTGCGCAGGAGCGCTACATGCATGTCGCCGAAACCATGGCGACCAGGGCCAATCCGAACGGAATGATTGACAGGCGCGAGATCGATGAAAAGATCGCGGCGCTGGAGGCGACGCGCGTTGCGGAGGGGCGCCCGTCAGCCTCCTTCGCGACGCCTCTGAAAGCCTGAAGAACAATCATCAGGCAGAAAAGAATAAGGGAACGACATGAGTGAGCAGTCTGCAGCATCCATCTCTCCGGTTCTTTCCGTCCGGAACCTGACGACCTCCTTCCTCGCCGACGGCGAATGGCGATCCGTCGTCCGCAACGTCTCCTTCGATGTCATGCCGGGGGAAACGGTGGCGATCGTCGGCGAGAGCGGTTCCGGCAAGAGCGTCACCTCGCTCTCCATCATGCGCCTGCTCGCCAAGGGTTCCAGCCGCGTCGAAGGCGGCATCATGCTCAACGGTCGCGATATCCTTTCGCTTTCCGACAGGGAGATGCGTGCCGTGCGCGGCAAGGATGCCGCGATGATCTTTCAGGAGCCAATGACCAGCCTGAACCCGATCTTCACGATCGGAAGGCAGATCTCGGAAGCGCTGACGTGCCACGGCGATATCAGCAAGGCGGATGCGCGCGCTGAAACCATCCGTCTGCTGGAGAAGGTGCGCATTCCCAATGCCGCCTCCCGTTTCGACGAATATCCGCACCAGTTTTCCGGCGGCATGCGCCAGCGCGTCATGATCGCCATGGCGCTCGCCTCCCGGCCGAAGCTCCTGATCGCCGACGAGCCGACCACCGCGCTCGACGTAACGATCCAGGGTCAGATCCTCGACCTCATCAAGGTGCTGCAGGAAGAAGAAGGCATGTCCGTTCTCTTCATCACCCATGACATGGGCGTGGTCGCCGAGATCGCCGACCGCACCATCGTCATGTATCGCGGCGAAGCGGTCGAAACCGGCACGACAGACGACATCTTCCATCGCGGCAAACATCCTTATACGCGCGCCCTGCTCTCGGCCGTCCCGCGCCTTGGTTCGATGGAAGGCCGTAAATGGCCGCTGCGTTTTCCCGTCATCGACACCGCGACTGGCGAACGCCGAGAGCCGGTGGAGGTGGCCGAGACCGTTGATCGCCGCAAGACGCCGATCCTCGAAGTAAAGAACCTCGTCACCCGTTTCGATATTCGCGGTGGTCTGCTTGGTCGCCGGACTGGCGCCATCCACGCGGTAGAGAATGTCTCCTTCGAACTCTTCCAGGGAGAGACCCTGGCTCTCGTCGGCGAATCGGGTTGCGGAAAGTCCACGACAGGCCGCTCTATCACCCGCCTCGTGCACCCGAACAGCGGCTCCGTCAGCCTTGATGGCTATGACGTTCTTAACCTCGATGCGATCAGCCTGCGCAATATGCGCCGCAGCATCCAGATGATCTTCCAGGATCCCTTTGCCAGCCTCAACCCGCGCATGACCGTGGGCGCGGCCGTCGCCGAACCGATCGTCGAACACGGTCTCGGTACTCGCGCTCAGGCCCGCGAGAAAGCAGCCGACTTGCTCGAGCGCGTCGGCCTGAAGCCGGATATGATGAAGCGCTATCCGCACGAGTTTTCCGGCGGCCAGCGCCAGCGCATCTGCATCGCCCGCGCCTTGGCGCTCGATCCGAAGGTCATCGTCGCCGACGAAAGCGTCTCTGCACTCGACGTGTCGATCAAGGCGCAGGTCTGCAATCTCCTCATGGATCTGCAGCAGAGCCTTAACCTCGCCTTCCTCTTCATCTCCCACGACATGGCTGTCGTCGAACGTGTCAGCCATCGCGTCGCCGTCATGTATCTGGGCGAGATCGTCGAAATCGGTCCGCGCGAAGAACTCTTCCGCAATCCGCAGCATCCCTACACCAAAAAGCTGATGGCAGCTGTCCCGGTACCAGATCCGGCACGGCGAGGCATTCGCCGCAACCTCGGCACGGACGAACTGAAAAGTCCTGTTCGGCCTGTGGGTTACGTGTCGCCGGAACGCAAATACCGAGAGGTTGCGGCGGGCCATCTGGTGCGAATGGAAGAAGCTGCCTGAACTCCCCTGTGAGGCATGCGGCTACAGCTTGAGGATGATAAGCACCACAGGAGAAGAACCGCATCCATAGGGTGCGGTTTTAATCCATTTTGCTGCATCGCTTATATCATTTATTCCAGATATTATTTTACTGGGGATTATTAACGCCAAAATCGGCTGTTTGTGTTCTCTTATCTCTGCGAATCAAAAAGGTTTGATTTGCGCGGGGGCTGCCACCATGTTGAAGCATGGGGCGATAAACAGTTGGGCAGGAGCACATGCTGCAACGGATCGAAGACATTGATGTAGCGCTAGTCGACAGGCTGCAGCACTCAGCGTTCAAGTATTTCCTGAAATATTCCAATCCAGAAAACGGCCTCGTGCCGGATACGTCGATCAAGGGCGTGCCCGCGAGTATCGCTGCGGTCGGCTTCGGACTGTCCTCCTATCCCGTCGGCGTCGAGCGTGGCTGGATCAGCCGCGAGGAGGCGGCCGAACGCGTCTTCAACACGCTGCACTTCTTTGCCCATGCCAAGCAGGGCACGGAGCGCCACGCGACCGGCCATCGTGGCTTCTTCTACCACTTCCTGCATGTGGATACGGGCAACCGCGCCTGGAACAGCGAGCTTTCGACCATCGATACCGCTCTGCTGATCGCCGGCGTCCTTACCGCCGCGCAATATTTCGATGGCGAGGATGAAACCGAGACCGAGATCCGTGCGCTCGCGAAATTCATCTACGAACGCGTTGACTGGCGCTGGGCGCTGAACAAGGGCGACTGCATCTCCATGGGCTGGAAGCCCTCTTCCGGCTTCCTGCGCTGGCGCTATCACGGCTTCGACGAGGCGATCATCCTCTACACGCTGGCGCTGGCCTCGCCGACGTTTCCGATCCCGCAATCCTCCTACGACGCCTTCACTGCAAGCTATCAGTGGATGACGTTCAAGGACCAGGCATATCTCTATGCCGGCCCGCTCTTCATCCATCTCTTCTCCCATGCCTGGATCGATTTCCGCGGCATCCAGGACAAGCCGATGGTCGAGCGAAACTGGGACTATTTCCGCAACACGCAGGTCGTCATCAACGTCCAGCGCGATTATGCGGAGCGCAATCCCGGCCAGTTCGTCGGCTACAGCAAGGATATCTGGGGCTTCACCGCCTGCGATGGCCCGCCGCCGACACGGCGCATGCGCGGTGGCCGTAGCCCCAAGGTGCTCGGTTATGCCGCTCGCGGTGCGCCGCACGGTCCCGATGACGGCACCATCGCGCCCTGGTCGGCACTTGGCTGCCTGCCCTATGACCGTCAGGCTGCGCTCGACGGCACTAAGGCGCTGCTGACCACCTATCCGAACCTGCTTCTCGAAGGCGGCTTCCCCGGCGGCTTCAACCCAACGGTCCAGACCAAGCGGCCGGAAGGCTGGGTCGATGACCGCACTGTCGCGATCGACCAGGGTCTGCTCGTCATGACTGTCGAGAACGACCGCTCCGACTTCATCTGGAAACTGATGCGCAAGAACCCGGTCATCCGCACCGGTCTCGAGCGCGCCGGCTTCACCGGCGGCTGGCTGGCCGGCGAAGAGCCGGAAGAACTGGTTCTGAAGGCGGGTTGAACCTACCGCGAAAAGACATGCGCCTTGCCGGCGATATCGAGGCGAACGAGATCGCCTCGCGCCGGCAGAGCGACACTTGACGTCTTGATCATGATCGGCGGCAGAGCGACCGCCGCGAGCGACACGGCCACTGTGCAGGTCGCACCGCCAAACTCCACATCCACGACGCGCCCGCCATATTTCGCATTCGCCTCATCGACGACAACGCGGATCTGCTCAGGCCGGAGCATGATTTCCGCCTTGCCCTGATGACCGCCCTCGACCGGTACGCTGCCGAGCGCACAATCGGCAAAGCCGTTCTTGATGATCGCCGGCAGCATCACCGCGTCACCGAGGAAAAGCGCCGTCTCGCGATCGCGCGGCCTGAGATAGAGCGCCTGCGGCGAACCCGCCTGCACCAGCCGTCCTTCACGCAGCACCGCCACCTGATCGGCGAATGACAGCGCCTCGCCCTGATCATGGGTGACGAGCACGGCAGTGATGCCGGCTGCCTGCAGCACGCGGGCGACAGCCTTTCGCATGTTTTCCCTGAGACCCGTATCCAGCGCCGAAAACGGCTCGTCTAGCAGCATCAGGCGCGGTCGGCGTCCGAGCGCTCGGGCGAGCGCCACGCGCTGCTGCTGACCACCCGAAAGCTGATGGGGCCGACGTTCCAGCATGCTGCGGTCAAGCTCGACCATTTCGAGCAGATCGAGAATGCGCCTTTCCCGATCCGGCGCGCCACGCTCGAAACCGAAGCCGATATTTTCGGCCACGCTCAGATGCGGAAAGAGCGCACCGTCCTGAGAGACGATGCCGATGCCACGCTTGTGGGCCGGAACGGTCGCCGGCCCGTCTGCCAGAACCTCGCCATCAAGCGTGACCTTGCCGACATCGGGCTGCTCGAAACCGGCAATGATGCGCAGCAATGTCGTCTTGCCGGAACCGGACGGACCGACGACTGCCGTGCGGCTGCCCGCCTGCACTTCCAGCGTGATGTCCTTCAACGCCTGCACCGGGCCGTAGCGCTTGCTGATAGTGTCGATCGTGAGCAGCGTCATTGGCCGGCGGTCCGTTTCGATTGGGCATAGAGCATCAGTGTGAGCGGCAACGACAGCACGACCATCATGAAGGCATAGGGTGCTGCCGCGACGTAATCGATCTCGCTGGTCAGCGACCAGAATTTCGTCGCCAGCGTATCGACGCCGTTTGGTGACAGCATCAGCGTCGCCGTCAATTCATTGGTAATGCCGAGGGCGGCAAGCGCCACGCTGGCGGCGGCACCTGGTGCTGCAAGCCGCATGGTGATCTGCCGTACCGCCTGTCCCGGTGTACGGCCGAGGCCCATCGCCGCCCGCTCCAGTTCGACAGGCGCCTGCGCGATGCTGGCCCGGAGACCGACCATGGCGCGCGGCAGGAAGAGCAGCACATAGGCAACGAGCAGGGTTGCGAAGGTCTGGTAGAGCGGCAGTATCAGGCGGACGGTGATGGAGACGAGCGCCAGCGCCACAACGACACCCGGCAACGAGCCGACATAATAATGGCAGGCTTCGAGAACGCGCTGGAGCCGACCGGGCGCACGCACCGAAAGCCAGGCCATGGGGGCGGCAGCGATCGTCGTCAGCACACCGCCGGCAATGGCGAGAACGATTGTCTGCCCGAAAGCGCTCGCGACCTCGATACGCCAGATGCCAAGTCCGCCGAGATAGAGCCAGCGGCCGAGCGTGATCAGCGGCACACCGAGCGTCAGCACCGCGAGAATGACAGGCAGGACGACGGCAGGAACGACGAACCAGCCGAGACGGCGGCGATCGGCAGGACGCGCCGAGCCGGAGCCGACGCGCGCATAACGCTCATTGCCGCGCAACAGGATCTCGAGGCCAAGCAAAAACAGGCAGCAGGCAACGAGCACGCCGCCGAGCATATTGGATGCCGGGCTATTATAGGAAGACTGGAACTGGTCGACGATCGCGGTCGCAAAGGTGTCGAAGCGGATCATCACGAACAGCCCGTATTCCGAAAGCAGGTGCAACGCGATCAGCAGCGAGCCGCCACAAATGGCGAGGCGAAGCTGCGGCAGGATCGTGCGGAAAAAGACGCGCCATGGATCGAGGCCAAGCGAGGCAGCCGCATCCTCGATCGCCGGATCAAGCCGGCGCAGTGCGGCAGCGACCGGCAGGTAGAGGAACGGATAATAGGCAAGCACGGAAACGAAAACGCCGCTCTGCAGCCCGCGCATTCCCGGCAAAAGGCTGACCCACGCGTAGGAATGCACGAAAGCCGGCACGGCGAGAGGCGCAATAGCCAGCCACGCCCAAAGCCTCGCGAAGGGAATGTCGGTCCGCTCTGTCAGCCAGGCAAGGGTGACCGCCAGCACGATCGACAGCGGAACGGTGATCGATTCCAGCAGGACCGTATTGACGAGAAGCTCACCGACGCGGGGGCGGAAAACCAGCGTCTTCACCGTTTCCCAGCCGACATCATAAGTCACCCAGGCAATGAAGCCGAGCGGCACGAGGCTGAAAATCGCGACGATGGAGGCAAGGAGAACGACGGAAGCGTGCGGCATGCGCCCGCGCGGCAAAACCATGCGCGCGGCACCCGGCGCCACCGGCGCTTTATTGCCGGATGCAAGCAATCTGTTGTCCTGCAGCAAGGCCGATGCCTTCACACGCTGAAAAAGGAAGGCAACCGCCTTTAAAGAGCGGTTGCCGGATTTCGTCATGCCGTAAGGTTTTCTTGAGCCAAAAGCAATAGTTTTAGCCGGAAGAAGCCTGCGGCAGAAAGGTTAGATCAGGCCGGCCGCCGTCATCAGCTCCACGACCTTCTTGCTGTCGAGGGTCGAAGCTTCGACCTTCGGCGCGTTCAGGTCGGAAAGCGGCGTGAGCTTGTCGTTCGAAGCCGCCTCCTTGCCGATGGCATATTCATAGGAATCGCCGTCCTTGAGGACTGCCTGGCCGGTCTTGCTGGTGATGTACTTCAGGAAAGCCTGAGCTTCCTTCATGTGCTGCGTGGACTTCAGGATACCGCCGCCCGATACGGAAACGAAAGCGCCCGGATCCTGGTTCTTGAAGTAATGCAGGCCGACATTCTTGCTGTTTTCGGCAGTCTTCGCCTGATCGCCGAACCAGTAGTAATGGTAGATGATCGCGCCTTCAACTTCGCCGGCATTAACCGCCTTCATGGCGACGCTGTTACCCTTGTAGGGGGTTGCATTGTCCTTGAGGCCCTTCAGCCAGGCCTTGGTGGCGTCTTCGCCCTTGAGCTGCAGCAGGGCAGCAACGATTGCCTGAAAGTCGGCACCGGCGGGAGCTGCACCCCAGCGGCCCTTCCAGGCCGGATCCTGCAGGTCGAGCATCGACTTCGGCAGCTTGTCTTCCGTCAGCTTCGTCTTGTCATAGGCAAAAACAGTGGTGCGGGCGGCAATGCCGGTCCACATGCCATCGGCCGGACGGTACTGGTCCGGAACCTGCTCCAGCGTGTCCTTTTCGATCGGCGCGAAGAGGCCCGCACCATCGACCAGCGTCATGGCCGGCGAGTTTTCGGTCAGGAATACGTCGGCAGGTGAAGCGTCACCTTCCTGGATGATCTGGTTGGCGAACTGCATGTCACTGCCCTGGCGCATGGTGACCTTGATGCCGGTCTCCTTGGTAAAGGCATCGATCCATTCGCGGCCGAGGCTTTCGTGCTGGGCATTGTAAACGACGATACCCTCGGACTCCTGCGCATTGGCGCTGCCTGCGAGCGCAGTAGCGGCGAGAAGCGAAGCGGCAAGCGCGAAGGCGCCGGAAAGACGGTTAAGGGCAATTTTCATGATGGCCTCCATGGCGATGTCACCCAGGCTCCCGAGGGTGATGGCAGGCGTATATTTTTGTTGACTGATTACTTCAAGTTTGGACGCCCCAAAAGGCATCACATTATCTTGACTCAATTCTTCATCTTCACGGGAATAAATCGAGATTTCGTCAAAAAAGGCGACGTCCCGAGACGCCGCCCTTTACAATTTCAACCGGCCGCTATTCGACGTCGAACTTGACGCCCTGCGCAAGAGGCAGCGTACGGCCGTAATTGATCGTGTTCGTCGAACGACGCATATAGGCCTTCCAGGCATCGGAACCGGATTCACGGCCGCCGCCGGTCTCCTTTTCGCCGCCGAATGCTCCACCGATTTCTGCACCGGACGGACCGATATTGACATTCGCAATGCCGCAATCCGAACCGCGAGATGAGAGGAAGGTTTCGGCTTCGCGCATATTGTTGGTGAAAATCGATGACGACAGACCCTGCGGTACGGCATTGTGCAGTTCCAGCACCGCATCGAAATCGCTGTATTTGATGACATAGAGGATCGGCGCGAAGGTTTCGTGCTCGACCGGACCTACCTGCTCCGACATCTCGACGAGCGCCGGGCGAACATAGAAGGCATCTGCCGAACCGTTCTCGATACGGTCACCACCGACGATAGCACCGCCGGCGGCCTTTGCCTGGCCGAGTGCCGTCTGCATCTTGTCGAAGGCCTGTCCGTCGATCAGCGGGCCGACAAGTGTGCCGGTTTCCAGCGGGTTGCCGATGGTGACTGAACCATAGGCCTTCTTCAGACGCGGCACGAGCTGGTCATAAACGCTCTCATGCACGAAGAGTCGCCGCAGCGTCGTGCAACGCTGGCCGGCCGTCCCCATCGCCGCGAAGGCAACGCCGCGCAATGTCAGGTCGAGATCGGCCGTCGGGCAGACGATCGCGGCATTGTTACCGCCGAGCTCCAGGATCGCACGGGCAAAGCGCTGCGACAGGCGCGGGCCGACAGCACGGCCCATGGTGGTGGAGCCGGTTGCCGAAACCAGCGGGATCTTCGGATGATCGACCAGAACTTCACCGATCTCGCGGCCGCCGATCAGCAAGGTGGAGAGATTTGCCGGAGCACTGCCGCCTTCCGCGACGAAACGCTTCAACGCCTTCTCGAACAGAGCCTGCACGGCAAGCGCCGTCAGCGGTGTCTTTTCCGATGGCTTCCAGACGGTGGAATTGCCGCAGACGATGGCGATCGCCGCATTCCAGGACCAGACGGCAACCGGGAAATTGAAGGCCGAAATGATGCCGATAGCACCGAGCGGGTGCCAGCTTTCCATCATCCGGTGATCGGCGCGTTCGGTGGCGATCGTCAGGCCATAGAGCTGACGGGAAAGACCGACGGCAAAATCGCAAATATCGATCATCTCCTGCACTTCGCCGAGGCCTTCCGAGGTGATCTTGCCGACTTCGATCGACACAAGCCGGCCGAGCGCCGCCTTGGAGGCGCGCAGCTCTTCGCCGAGTAGACGAACCAGCTCACCACGCTTGGGCGCCGGCACGGCCCTCCATTCGAGGAAGGCGTCGTGAGCAGCGTCGATCGCCGCCTTGGCGTCCGCGACGGAATGCTCGCGAAGCTTGCCGATTTCCTTGCCCGTGATTGGCGAAGCGACAGAAAGCGTCCCGCCGGTATAGTTCTTGGCGTCGACGCCGAGATCGGCGAGCAGCTTGGCGGTTTCGGTGGCGAGATCGAGGACGGCGATGGTCATAATCTTGGTTCCAGTCTTGTTGTTCTCAGAAACGGGCATCGGCGAAATGGGCGACCTGAGCGCCGGCTTCGTACCATACTTCCTTGAGCGCGCGGAAGCTCGGCTCGCGGGGATCGGTGAGCGGCAAAGGCAGGTCCGCTTCCGCCAATCGGCCAAGAATATGCTCGGCCAATGTGCGGCCGAACACCGTGCCGGGCGCAATACCACGGCCATTATAGCCCGAAAAGCCGATGACATTGGGAGCAAATTTATGGAAGCGCGGCAGGGCATTGTCGGTCATGCCGATCTGTCCGTACCATTCACACTCGAATTCGACATCACCGATCTCGGGAAAGAGCCGCCTCAGCGAGCGTTTGGCCCAGCCCTTGTGAACGGACAGGCCCGTGTTGCGCAACGCGCCGACACTGCCGAAAACCAGTCGGCCGGCCTGATCCATGCGGAAGGAGGAAAGGATTTCCTTCGTATCCCATACGCCCTCGCGATTGGGCAGGATCGACTGGCGCAGATTGTGGTCGAGCGGCACGGTGGCGAAATTGAAATAGGGCAGAAACACCTGCTCGTTGCGTACCTGCTCCCAAGGGCCGGTGCTGTAGGCATCGGTCGCCACGATGATCCAGTCGGCGCTCACCTGCCCGCGCTCCGTCTTGACTACCCAGCGGCTGCCCTGCCGTTCGGTCGTAATGACCGGGCTTCCCGTGTGTAACTCGACGCCGGCCTTCTGCGCGGCATGGGCAAGCCCACGCGCATAGGCAAGCGGCTGCAGCGTGCCGGCCCGCATATCGAGTAGCGATCCGGCATAGGCACTCGTGCCGATACGTTTTGCCGTCTCGTCCGCATCGAGCAACGTCACGGGCGCGCCCCGCGCCGACCATTGCTTGTAGCGCTCTTCGATTTCCTTCAATCCATCGGTGCCGACGGCACAGTGCAGCGTGCCCTGTCTCTCGAGCTCGCAGGCAATGCCGTGCTTTTCGATCAACGCCATTACTAGCCGCGGCGCATTGCCGAGCAGATCAAGCAGCCGCTCGCCATACACGGGGCCGAGCACACCCGGAAGATCGTCGGGCATGACCCACATGCCGGCATTGATGAGCCCGACATTGCGGCCGGCGCCGCCGAAGCCGATCTCTTTGGCTTCCAGCAGCACGACCCGCGACCCGGCTTCCGCCAGATGCAGTCCGGAGGAGAGGCCGGTGTAGCCACCGCCGACGATGACGACATCGGCATCGACAGCGCCTTCCAATGCAGACGTGAGAGGCGGCAGCGGAGCAGTCTTTTCCCACAAACCGTGGGAGCGCGGATCATTGAGCATCGGACAGTCCAGTCAGGAACGAAATCGGCACTCTAGCGCTGCTCCCGCGCCTGCGGAAGCAGCCGAATTTCAGGCGACGGTCTTCAGCTTCAGACTGGAAAGGCCAAGTGTCTCCATCGCCATTTCAAGCGAAGCAGCCTGTCGCTCGGCATAAAGCTCCAGCTCGTCCTGCACCTTTGCGCCAAGAGCCTCCTCGAACGCAGCCCGGTTCGAACGCGTCGCATAATTCTGCTGCTGATCCGTACCGAGGTTGGACTGGAAGATACCGGCCGCACTGACGGGCAGGAAATCTTCGTAGATGACAGGATCGAAACGCAGATAACCCTCCGCGATCAGGGCTTCCGGATCCGATGGCAGCCGCCCCTTCGCCGCACGCCCCTCGGGCGTCGCAAAATACCGGAAGAAGGCAAGCCCCTCGCGCCGCATCTGATCCCAGCTGTCAGGCAACGCCTTGAAACGTTCGGCAAGCTCGGCAACATAGTCGCCGGCCTTCGCACCCGATGCGCCTACCTGCACTTCACCGCGCACTGAAGCCAGCAATTGGTCGTAGAGCGCCCGGCCCTTGGCCGTCAGCGCGACGCCGCGCTGTTCGATCTCGCCGAAACGCGCCGTATGTGTACCTGCCGTCGCTCCGCCATTACCGGTGAAAGCGATCGGCTCTTCGAGTGCCTTGAAGCTTGTCTGCCGCAGCAGGATATCGCAATCGCGCCGCGGCGGGCCTTCGATGACGGCTTTCGGCGTGATGCCGCGCGCCGGCATGCGCCGCTGCACTTCGTCGATGTCGAGCGTGCGCGGCGTCAGGTGATTGATATGCGGCCCCTTGAAGCTGACGACATCGGCAATGAGGCGATGCGTATCGTGCAGGCGCTTGTAGGTCTCGGCACTAACGGTCGCCTCGCCGTGCCAGCGGAAGGTTTCCAACGCCTCGGCGACGAACTCGCTTGCTTCCGCCTCCGTCAACCCGCCAGCCTTCTCGTGCTGCTCGGTGAGCGCGATGGCACGCGGTGTGTAGATGCGCCGTCTGGCCAGAATTGCGGCGGCTTCGGCGCGCAGCTCCTCATCTTCGATCAGTTCGAGGCGCAACAACGACGTGAAGACGCGGAACGGGTTGACGTTCAACGCCGCCTCATCGATCGGCCTGAAACAGGTGGAATGCACGGGTACGCCGGCGACCGAAAGATCGTAATAGCCGACCGATTGCATACCCATCACGGCAAAGAGCCGGCGAATGGTGAACAGCTCTTCGGCGGTTCCCAAGCGGATCGCCCCATGGCGCTCGACATCGATGCGCTCAAGCTCGCCCGCACGCCGAAGCCGCTCGCTGAGTTCCTGGTCTCCCGCGAGGACTTCGGCGTTGACCTCCCCCACGAGCTCGATCAGCGTGCCGTATTGCGGCACCTCCGTCCGGTACATCTGCGACATGGCTTCGGTGAAAAGCGAACGGATGCGATCCGTGGAGACGAAAGCGCCGGGCATGAAGAAACTCCGCGTTCATTCCGATTTTGCAGGATGAAGTTCTTTACAAGGCCATCAACACAGTGAATATCGACGTTTCGGAAATAGTTCATTCTGAAATGGAATGATCATGCTCTCACCAAGGCGTTTTCTACCATCGATTTCGCATCTCGCCGCCTTCGAGGCGGTGGCTCGCACCGGCAGTGTCACGGCCGCCGCCCGCGAACTCGACCTGACGCAGAGCGCCGTCAGTCGCCAGATCAAGGCGCTGGAAGAACAGCTTGGCGTCGAACTCTTCCTGCGCGAGCGCCAAACCGTGCGCCTCACTCTTGCCGGCGACGCCTATGCGCGCGAGATCCGTGAAGCGCTGCGGCGCATTTCCAGCGCGTCGCTGAATCTGCGCGCCAATCCGCATGGTGGCACGTTGAACCTCGCCATCCTGCCGACCTTCGGCACGCGCTGGCTGGCACCGCGCCTCGGCCGCTTTCTTGCCGTCAATCCGGGCGTCACCATCAATCTCGTCACGCGGCTTTCTTCTTTCGATTTCCGCCTCGATTCCATCGATGCTGCGATTCACTTCGGCCATCCGCACTGGCCGGGCGCCGAACTCGCCTTCCTGATGTCGGAGCGCACACTGCCGGCGTGCAGCCCTGTATTCCTCAAGCGCAACTCGATCTCCCGGCCGGAAGACTTGCTGACGGCACCGCTCCTGCATCTGACGACCCGGCCAGACGCCTGGGAGCGCTGGTTTGCGGATAATGGCGTCGCCTTCGAAAATGTTCACGGCATGCTGTTCGACCAGTTTGCGACGGCAGCGCAGGCGGCGATCGCCGGTCTCGGCATCGCCCTGCTCCCGACCTTCCTGATGCAGGAGGAACTGAAACGCGGTGATCTCGTCGCTGCCATCGATCGGGAGATGGAAAGCCGCGAACGGTACTACCTCGCCTTTCCGCCGGAGCGCGCCGACTACGCCCCGCTTGCCGCATTCCGCGACTGGATCGTCTCGGAAGCTCGTTCGGACCAGCAGGCGTAAGGAAGGCTTGCATCGCGACAGCGGTTTCGACCATTATGCGCGCCATCAGAATTCGATGCAGGAAATTCCCATGAAGCCGATCTTCGTCCAGCTCCAGTGCGCCCCCGGCAAGACCTATGAGGTCGCCGACGCCATCTACAAGACCGAACTGGTTTCGGAGCTCTACTCGACATCAGGCAATTACGACCTGCTGCTCAAGGTCTACATCGAGGAAGGCCAGGATATCGGCAAGTTCATCAACGACAACATCGCCAATATCCCCGGTATCATCCGTTCGCTGACGACTCTGACCTTCAAGGCATTCTGAGGCGATTAACCATTTCGCTAATAAAGCCATACGCAGTACATCGCCATATACCGCACCTTAACGGCAAGCATGGCTGGTCATTCCCATAGAGAATAGGTGGGAAATGTCCGTCTCCATGAAAGAGACCGTTGAGAACAGGCCGCAGCCGAAAGCTGCGCCGCTCATTGTGCATGTCGTGCGGCAGTTCCTGCCCAACCGCGGCGGTCTAGAAGATGTGGTTGCCAATCTTGCCCGCCAGACACTGAAACGCGGATATCGCGTGCGTGTCGTCACGCTTAATTCCCTCTTCACGGCTGCTGACCACAAGCTTCCGGAACGCGAAACCATCGACGGCATCGAGGTTATCCGCATACCCTGGTCAGGCAGCAGCCGTTACCCGGTTGCGCCGCAAGTATTTCGCCATCTCGGAGATGCCGATCTCATCCATGTCCACGCCATCGATTTCTTCTTCGATGTGCTCGCCTGGGGCAGGTTCCTGCACCGCAAGCCCATGGTCGTTACCACCCATGGCGGTTTCTTTCACACGAAGAAATTCCTGACGATCAAAAAAATCTGGTTCCGGACGCTGACACGGCTCTCGGCGAGCGCCTACCGCCGCGTCGTCTGCTGCAGCGCTTCCGATCTCAGCCAGTTCATCCGGATTGCCCCCGATGGCATCGCCATCGAAAACGGTGCCGATATCGGCAAATTCGCCGACGCAGCCTCGCGCGCGCCGGAGCGGCGCATCGTTACCATCGGCCGCTTCTCCGTAAACAAGCGGCTTGATCTTCTGCTGGATGCAATGGCAGCACTCGTCAGGCGCAATTCCGACTGGCATCTCGACATCATCGGCGCCGAATCCGATCTCGATGCCACCGACGTGAAGCGAGAAATTGCCGCAAGGTCGCTGCAAACGTCCGTGACCCTGACTGTTTCGCCGGACAATAAAACGATCCGGGATATCATAGCCAAGGCATCACTCATGGCTTCCGCCTCGGAATATGAGGGCTTCGGTATCGTTGCGCTCGAAGCCATGAGCGCCGGACTACAGCCGGTGCTGAATTCCAACGAGGCCTACCGCGTGCTTGCCGGGCGGCACGACGCGATCCTTCTCGCTGATTTTACCAACCCGGAAGCGGCCGCCGATGCGCTCGAACAGGGCTATCGGAATGTCCGCGATCAAGGGACGGCCCTGCGCGGCAGTCTGATTGAAGCCGCCCACGCCTATTCGTGGGATGCAGTCGCCGAGCGCTACATCGATCTCTACCGGTCGATCGGCATTACCGCCTAGAAAATCAGAAAACTCTCAGGCCTTCGCCAGCCTGATAATCTCATCCAGCACCAGCCTGCGCGTTTCGGGCGGCGTCAGGTTGTGATCGGCATCCTGCAGCATCACTAGCCTGACATTTGGATGCCGGGCGAACTTCTCCGCACGTGGACCAAAATGGAAATACATGTGGTCGAGACCGACATCACCTTCGCTGTAGATCAGCGTCAAAGGCACCTTGCGCTTGCCTAGTGCAGCAAAGGTCTGCCGCACCTGGCGCGCCACATGACGACGGCCTGGAACGAGCTCGAGGAGCGGTGCAATGCGCGGTGACAAGCGCCGGCCGATCGCGATGCAGATATTCTGCAAGGCGGCAAAGACATCGACCTCACCCCGGAACAGCCGCTTGACCGTGTCGAGCCGCATCATCCGCTGGCCGTAATCATCGACGCTTCGCGGAACCGAAACGACATGCTCGCGCCGGACCGGCATGTCCGGATCCCAGTAGTACACAAAAGGATTGATGGAGACGATCGCCTTCAGGCGCTCGTCTTGGATGCCGGCGCGTAGCGCCACATAACCACCACTGCAGCGCCCGGCGACCATGACCGGTCCCGCAGCGAAGCCTTCAAGCAGATCGAGCGAAGCAAGCGCATCTTCCGTCTGCGTCGCAGAATAGAGAACCTGTTCGGGCGCGTCAGGACGCGGAACGCTGTCGCCGACATTGGCGGAGTCGAAACGCAGCGAAACAACGCCCTGGCGGGCCAGTTCACGCGCCATGTCGACGGTCGTTCGTCCCCAACCGGCATGCCGATCATAAGCCGTCGACATGAAGAGGACGGCATTGCCAACAATCGCACCCTGCGGCCGGCTGACGACACCGATCAGATGCTGGAAGGCGCCGAAACGAACGGGAATTTCCTCAAAGCCGTCGCCAACCAGCGGCTGGTTTTCAACAGACTGCACGGAGTGATCCGTCGGTGCGGCAAGCGAGGTGTTGGTGATCAGCCATTCCGTAAGCAGTTCGACGACCGCCATCGGTGTCTTCGCAAAAAGCGGGTTCGTGACCAGTTCGTCGTAACCTTCGAAAACACGCTGATCGACATTGCCGCCCAGCGCCTTCAGTGCCTCGGCAAAGCCAGTATCATCGGCGCGAACCGGGCGCTCGAGAATAAGGTAATTCGGCGCCGCCAGGTGCTGCGGCGCGCTGATATTGAGTTTGCCGATTTCCGCAGCAATTGCGTCGGGCAGCGTCAGTCCGGCGATCTGTACCTGCGCACTCGGCGCGTGCTCCTTGGCCAGGCCAAGATCGGCATGGATGATCCGCGACCACATATTGATTTCGCGCAGATGTCCCCTGCCGTTCAGGACCGGCGCCAGCAGCACCACGCTGTCGATTCCTTCGATCGCCTGACCAGAGAGATGCGCGAGCGTGCCGCCGAGCCCCTGACCGACGAGAATGATATGCGAGCAGCCGCTGAACGACTTGAGCTTCGCCGCAGCCAGGCGGATGGAATTCGTCCAGATTTCCAGGCTCGGGGTCCGGTTACCGAAATCGAGCGCGTCGCCTGTGCCCGTGTAATCGAAACGCAGGCTCGGCACGCCGATATCGGAAAAATGCTCGGCCGCTACACGATAGAATTTGCGCGTACACATTTCCTCGAAGCCCCAGGGGCTGAGGAATAGAACCGCGGCCGAACGTTTTGCGATACCGGGTTTCTCCGGCATGAACAGACCGATCGTGTCCTCGAAGGCGACGGGAAGGGCGGCAGCGCGGCCCGCACCTTCTGCCGGCTCGCGCGAGAATTCTTCGTTATCGGGCGTCTTCTCTCCCCCTTGGGGCGTGGGTGGCGTGATGAAATTGACCATGCGTCTCGTTGGCCCCTGCAGCAGGGCCGGCATTTTCTCAAGGATCGAGCGCAGCACCTGAATATCCTCGGCCGGTACGGCACGGAAGATCTTGAGCGCAGCGAAATAGGTAAACGTGCCGGCGATGATGGCAACGACAAGACCAACCGGCCCCTGAACCAAATCCAATGCAGCAATGGCACCGCAAGCACAGAAGACCGCAGCGACAGAAATCTTCGCAAGACTGAGATAAAGCCCGGAAAGCTGAGCCCCGAATCCGGTTTGTCTGACCATCATTACCGACATCGCAACAAATACGGCTATGCGCACAAGCGCGGCACCCTCGGCGGCAAGACTAGGTACGATGAGTAAACAACCCACTACCATCAGAAGGCCACCAATCACACTGATTTTCAACCTGACATTGGCCTTCTCGATTGAAAGCAAATATAGGCTGAGAACCTGCATGAACGTGTAGGCGGGCGCGACGAGCGCAAGCAGGGCGACGACCCCGCCGCTTCGGTCGAAGGCTGCACCGAAGACCACGTGCACCAGCTCGCTGGAGATAGCAGCCAGTCCAAGGCTCATGGGAAGCACGATATAGGCCATGCTGCGGATGACGGCAGCAAAGGCTTCGACCGGAAATTTCGAGTCGGCGCTCGTGTGCCGCCGTTCCGAATAATAGGGCAGAAGACTGCCGCTCATCTGGATGGGAAGCTGCAACGCGATATTGGCGATCGACAGGCCCGCGGCATAAAAGCCGACCATTTCCACCGACCAGAACTGCTGCAGGAAGAGCAGTTCGATACGGTTGAGGAAGATCGAATCGATGATGAACTGCATCGACAGGATGACGGAAGAAGACGCTAGATATTTGAGCGAGACGCCGCAACGGTCACGACGGGTAAAGAGGATCGGCATCGTTGCGACGAAAAGCACGAGCTGGCCGAGCGCATAGCCGACAAGTACCCCCTGCACGCCGTAAAAGACGGCGCCCACCCCGACGCCCACGAGCTGAAAGATCGAAACGACCAGCGTCAGCTGGAAGAAAGTGCCGAGGCGCTTTTCACCGATCAGGTAAAACTTGACGAAGGAACCGATCGCCTGGACGAAGAAAAGGATAGCGGTGACCATCGCCACCGAAGGCGCGGTGTCAGCCCAGTGCATCTCCTCCGACGTCAGGAAGAACAATGCGTAGAGCCCGAGCAGCACCAGCGTGGAGCAGACCATGAAGGTGACGAGGATGGAGGCAAAGCCCCTGCGCTGCTGGAGGCTGTAGCCCTGCGCCGAAAGCTGAGGCAGCGTCTTCAGCAGCGTGATGCTGGAGCCGAGTTCGGCGATCGAGGCACCCGTGACGACCAGCCAGAGGGAAAAGGCGACGATACCGTTGGCCTCCGGCCCGAGCAGGCGCGCGGTTATGATCGAGGACACGAACCCCGTCACCAGAAGCAGCATGCCCGCTGCCGCATTCATCATCGAATTTGCAATAATGCCCTTCGACATCCATCCATCCGTCGCATGCCGCAGTGCGGCCGAAATCAAGCCATCTCTAAATTGGAAATGTTAAAATAAAGGGGAGTAGCGCCCTCAGCTTAGCTCGCCTGCATCGCCACGAGCTTCGAAAGCGCCTTGTCGTAGCTGTACTCGGCAAGATGGTGCATGAGATAATCGCGCGCGCGCTCCGCTTTCCGCTTCGCGCCGTCGCGGTCGGAATGGATACTTTTCAGATGCAGTGCCGCCGCCTGCGGCGAGGGATCGGCCCAGACGGCATTCTTGAGATCGGCAAATTCCGGATGATCGTCGACGACGGGAATGAGCGAAGGCGCGACAAGCCACGTATTGTCGGGATCGCAGAAATCGGATGTGCCCGACCATCCCGTCGAGATAACAGGCGTGCGATGCATGATCGCCTCGGCGACCGTCAGGCCGAAACCTTCCGAACGATGCAACGAAAGATAGACGTCGGACTCGCGGATGATGCCGCTGATCTCCGAACTTGCCAGATTATCGGTCACGATCCTGATGGCAGGGTCACCCTCGACGGACCGCATGAGCGTGCGAAGCACCTCATCCCTGGCAGGGCTGCCGCTCGCCTTCATCAGCAGGAAAGCGTCAGGACATTCGGCGCGAAACAGCCTGAACGCATCGATCGCCGCCTGCGGGTTTTTGCGATTGATCGACGAGCCGGCGCTGAAGATGAAGGACACGAGAAAGGCATCCTCAGCAATTCCGAATTTCTGCCGGATGCCATCTGCAGCCGGCCGCTCGGTCACCGGATGCGGCACGACGATGACGGGCGCGGTCGTATGCGGAGCGATTGCCCGTCTGGTGAACTCCGAGGGAACGAAGACGGCGTTTATGTAGTGCATGGCGTTGCGCCATTCCGCCGGCACGACTTCGAGTTCCCAGGCCCAGTAGCCGATATTGAAGGCACGAGTGAAGTTGCCGAGACCCTGCCGGAGAATCGCACGCGGCAGCATCGGCGGATTGAGATGCCAGATACGGCTGCCCGCCTGGCCGCCGGAAACCTGTGCGGCTGCCCATTCCACCAGCTTGCCTTCATCCGGATGGGTGCTGACATCTGCCAGCATCACCTCACGACCCGCCTGCGAAAGCGCGGCAGCGCAGAGACGTGCGGATTCGCCGACGCCCGCTGCCATCGAGAGATAGCCGACGACTTCGACCGGCAGGCGCGGATTATATGCAAGCCGCGACTTGACGATGAGCCGCTGCAGCACATGCCCGCGCACGCTTCGATAGACGCCCCGTAAAGCCTCTTCCGCCTGCACCCTGATCGTCATTGCACTCTCCAGCCTTACAGCGCGAAACGGCGTGAGGCGCCGGCGCTCCTGATTTCGCCCGTCGGCAGGGCCTCGCGATCGGTCCCTGCCTCAGCGATGAGCTTCACTCGTTTGGCCGGCCCCGGCACCAGATGGAACCAGTCGTCTTCCGCCCTGTACCCCTCGACGTCGATATGTACCGACTGGGCGAGCCTGTCGGTCGCAAGCGTGATGAACCAGTCGTCGCCGTCACGCAGGAAGGATGCCTCGATCGTCGCATCATGAAAGGCCTTGGCCCGGCCGCGCGGAAAATGGAAAGCCTGGGCGAGCAACGCACCTTCGATGGTCGAGCGCAACGAGGCGACACTGACATCATGCGACGGCGCACCGAAGCGGAAGGCATAGGTCGCATCGAAAAAACCGCCGAAGAAATCGGTACAGGCGATGCGCTCGATCCTGCGCGGATCGAGATTGAAAGCCTTGCTGCCGTTTGCGACCTGCTGGCGCCCCTCGCGCATGCAGGCGACATCAAGTTCGACAGCGACCACCTTGTCGGTCTCGTTGATGACATGCGCGTAGAGCCCATTCGTCCCTTCATCCGTGAAGACGACCTGGACGGGTCGGAAGGCGCGGCGCATCGCATACCAGACGGGTTTGGGCTGACAGGCGGAATCGATCACACCCCAGCCGGCGCCGGGGAGCAGATCCTGAAGCGTCCAGACCAGCGCACCGTTGCAGGACGATCCCTGACGCCGCCATTCGGCAAAAGTCTCCTCCAGCACCTCGCCGGTGACGGCGCGCGACAGGTCGAGATAGCGCTCCGGGTCTTCGCGGCGAAGTTTTGCCGGATCGGCCTCATAGAGAAGCCCCAGATAGAAATCCCTGACATCCTCGAAATCCCAGGATGCGCCCCGGTCGCGCGGAACCCGCTCCTTCCAGAGCGGGCTGTGAACCGGCGGCACGTCAAGATGCCGCTGGAGGGTTTTCTGCTGTGGCACATGGGCGAAGGCAAGGCTTTCCGCCGCAAAACGCACCTCGGCGCGGCGTGCATCCTCGAGCGGCCGCATATAGGCGCCGACGCCGTAGTAATGGGTGACGCCGGCATTGGGCGAAAAGGGCATCGCCCCACCGTAGGGCGAATTCGGCACGTAGGGCACGTCGGGCCGCATGCGCTGGCAGATTGCCGGAATGATCTCGTCGGTGATCGGCCCGCTCCAGAAATCTGCCGGCAGGCCGAACATCGCCGCCTGCTGGTGGATCTCGCTGCCGCCGCAGAGCACGGCAAGCGACGGCGAGAGCTGTACGCCGTGCAGGAACTCTTCCACCTCAGCATGCACGTGGCCGATAAAGGCCTTGTCGTTCTTCGGATAGTCGAAATTGGCGAACATGAAGTCCTGCCAGACCATCAGCCCAAGTTCGTCGCAGAGCTCGAAGAATTCCGGCGTCTCATAGGCCATGGTCCCGCCGACACGGATCATGTTCATGCCGGCCTCGGCAGCAAGCCGCAGGAAGGGTTCGTAATCGGCCCGTTCGCCCGGCAGCCTCGCTATGTCGGCCGTCGTCCAGACCGCACCTCGGCAGAAAACACGCTCGCCGTTGACGAGAAGCGCGAAATCGTTGCCATCGGCACCATGGTCGGCTTCGATACGCCGGAACCCTGCCTTGCCGAGCGAATATTCCTCGCCATCGAGAACCAGCGTCACATCATGGAGATGCGGCACGCCATGCGTATGCGGCCACCACACCTCGATTTCAGGCAGTTTGAGGATCGCAGAATAGTGCCGATCGCCGATCTTCTCGAAACCCTGCTCGATGCCGGCGCAGCGCAGCAGCATCACAGGCTCTTCACCATCGGCATGAAGCGAAACACTCAGCCGTCCAGCCCCGTTTTCCTCCAGGACGGTACGCACCGTAACATTATCGACCGAGGCAACGCTCCGGCGCACGAGCGAGATCGGCCGCCACGGACCGACCGCATGGATTTCCGGGCACCAGCCCGGCATATGCCCGAGCAGCGTCGTGCGGACATTCTTCAGCCCCTGCGGCGTGATCATCTGCGGACGCCAGCGGGCACGCGGTCCGGGCTCGCCAAGACGGGGGGCAAGCGCCCGGAAGCAGAGTGCCAGTTCGTCCCCACCGGCCAGCGTCACCGGTATCTCATGGGCGGTGAACATGCTCTCGGAGAAAAGGATCTCTTCACCGTTCAGGAAGACATGGCAGACCGTCGCCAGACCCTGAAAACGCAAGATCGCCTCGCCCGGCTCTTCGTCGAAGAGACGCGTCAGATACCAGGCGTCCCTGGTATTCAGGGCATCCGGATTTTCCCGGTCGAAGAGACACACCCTTTCCAGCGCGGCTGCGACCGTGCCAGGGACAGGCGCCGGAATGAACTGTGCGGAGAGATGAATATCGTGAGGTGTTGCGCAGGCATCAGGCTCGGTCAGAACCAGATTCCATCCTTCGGAAAGCAGGCTTTCCTCAGCCCCGATGCTTGCTAGCCGTCCCCGCATGGTCAGATCTCCGGCTTCAGGCTCGCTCCGCGAGCGATGCCATCATCGAATCCCATGCATCGGCTGCCGGATCAAGAGCCGCTTTCAATGGCTCGAACTTGCGACGGGTGACGGCACGGGCCAGCTGGAACTGAACCGACTTCGCCACTTCCGATATGCGACGCGCTTCCTCGACCGCGACGCCGAACTCGCCGGCCGAGAGCCAGGCCAGATGATCGGCCGCAAGTTCGAAATTCGCCCCCACCTGCCGCAGCGTATTGAAGGCATATTTGTGGAAGAAGCCGAAGGGACGGTCAGCCACCGCTTCGACCTGCAGCGGGAAGATCTCCGCAAAGGCGCGGATCGGATTGGCGCCGGGACGACGGCCGAAATGGAAGGCGAGAAGCCGGCGGGAAATATCGCGCAGATGCGCGTCACCCATCGGGCGTTCCGGAAACTTGGCGAATTCCGTATAGGGCAGGAACGGCGCATCTTCATCGGTGAAATGCGACTGGAACAGCCCGTCGAAATCTTCGCCCTCAATGCGGAAATAGCCGGCATTGTGGAAATAATCGACGCGCTTGCCGGCAAAATCCAGCCGGTTGATTGCAACCGTGGTCTTGCCGTGCTCCTGCCGGTAAGCGGTGCCGCGCGTATCCGGCATGTAGAAGGAATCCATCTCGATGAGGCAGAGCCGCCCGCGGGCGATCTGCACCTCGACATGCCGTTCGACACGGTCGTAGATCGCAAGCTCGGTGGCGCGGATGCCGTAGAGCGCTTCGAGATCTTCGAGCGGTACCTTGAAGAAGGTGAACTGGTCGCCCTCGAAATCCTGCGTCAGCGTGAAACCGAGCATGGCCTCCGGCGCAACGCCGAAGGTCGAGAGCACCTCGACCCAGAGATCGATATAACAATTGGTCTCGGGCCACATGCGCTCGCCGGAATGCAGCGCATGTGGTTTGTAGGTATCGGGATCGATACCCGCAAAGACGGATGTCATGGCGCCGCTCAGCCCCACAGGACTTTCCGTACGCTGGCAGGCCATTCCTTCACGTCGAGGCCGTGGGTATGGAACAGCGCGAGCGCGATGCGCTCCAGGCCAAAGCCGACGCAGGCAGTATGGGCGACGCTGCCGTCTTCGAGGTTCAGACCCCATTTCACGCCGAACGAGTCCTGATGGTAGTTGAAGCTCATGCAGGCCGTCGGGTTCGCCGACGAGGTGATCGGGATCAGCAGCTCGAACTTCAGGTTCTGGTCGCGCTGGTTATTGACCATCATCTTGCCGGCGCGGCCGAAGAACGGGTCGTTGGCGACATCGATCGTTACATCGAGGCCAACCTGCTTCATCATCTCGACACCGCGATCCATCCAGCTCTGACGGAAGTCGGTCACATGCTGCTCGGTGCCCATGCAGACATATTCGCGCATGCGGAAGAGCTGCTGGCGGGCCGGATCCTTGGAAGGTTCATGGCGGAAGCAGTAGGACTGCAGATCGAAGAGACCGCCCTTGGCCGGCAGATTGCCGCGCTTGGCGACGGTCGGATAAAGCGGATAGCAGGCAGCCGGCGTCAGCACGATGTCGGTGGCCTTCTGGTCCTCGGTCCAGTCCTCACCAACTTCCATGCATTGCAGCAGGCTCATATGGTCGAGTTCGGCGCCGCAGAAGCTGTGCACTGTGCCGGCAAGCTGCGGAAAACTCTTCATGTAGCCGCTTTTTTCAAAGAGCGCGCGGTTCATGCCGGGCGGGAAACGCATCGCTTCAGCGCCATCTGCGCCGCCGAACCTGTCGATCAGCCGCTCGAAGGCAGCGATGACATCTTCGAACTGGCCGCTGCGGCCATAAAGACCGTCAACGCCGGTATCGATCAGCAGACCGGACTCGAAGAGCCGGTCCAGAAACGAAGTCTGCATATCCATGGCTTTACCCCAGTAGGCTAGTGTCCTGCTTATGGACAAGGAGCATGCTCGACGTATTGCCGAGGATGCGGTCGTTCGAAATCATGAGCTGTGCGGAATGGGCATCGCGCAGATGGCGGCCGAGGCTGAAGGGCGTACCGTTCTTGTAGCCCATGATGCCGCAGATCAGCATGGTGTGATTGACGATCTCCAGGATCGTTTCCGAAGAGGCGATCTTCACATTGTTCATCGCCACGGCAAAGCCCATGGAGGAGAGCTTGTCGCCATCGGCCTTGGCATCCTCATAGGCCTTCAGGCCGGCAACGACATTCGACTTGACCATCTGCAGCAGGTTGGAAACTTCAGCGAGGCGAAGCGCGCCAGGCGGTGTCGCATCGGGGGACTTGCGGGCCGCGGCGCGCACAAAGGCCTGGGCGCGGGAAACGGCATCGACCGCGATACCGTACCAGACACCGCTCCAGAGCAGGTGCGAGGAGGCGAGCATCGACTGGGCGGCAATTTCTGCAAAGGGTTTCGGCAGGATCTGCGCGGCAGGCGCCTCGCCCTTGAACAGGAAGCCATCGGAGCAAGTGCCGCGCATGCCGAGCGTATTCCACGCATGCGTCTTTTCGAGCGTGTACTGATCTTTCAGGAAGGCGGTCAGCACCTGATCGGAAGAGGCGGCCTGCGGATGGCTGCGCGAGGTGATCAAAATGGCATCGGCATGCGAGCCATAGGAAATAACGGTCGCGTCCTTTTGCAGCCGGCAGGTATCGCCATCGATTTCGATCGCGCAGATGCTGTTGCGGAGGTTGCCGCCGATACCGCCTTCTGTCGTGGCCGACGCGATCAGCAGTTGTTCGGCGACAATGCGGCGCATGAAAGCGCTATGCCATTCGCTGTCGGCGCCGTGTTCGACTACACTCGAAAGCTTGATCTGATGCATGGCGAAGACCATCGCGCTTGCCGCGCAGGCCTGGCCGAGCATCGAACACAATTCGGCAATATCGGTGATGGAAGCGGCCTCGCCACCGAGGTGGCGGGGAATCTGGATACCGAGCAGACGCTCGGCCTTCATCGCGTTGACGGCTTCCTGCGGGAACCGGCCTTCGAAATCGACGGCGTCCGCATGTCTTGCCGCAATTTCGGCGACGCGAGCAGCCCTTGCGACCAGGCTGTCTTCCGTGATCTTGACCGGGAAGTTCATCAGGCGACCTTTCGGCTATCCCGGATGAGATCGACCGTCTTGGCGATAGCCGAAATGCTGGCGAAGGACTTGCGGTTCAGGAGGTTATCGGGGAATTCGATGTCGAACGCCTCTTCGATACCGAGCATGAGCTGCACCGAGGCGAAGGACGTGAGACCCGCAGCATAGAGATCCGCATCGTCAGCGACCTGATCAATCGAAACAGGAAGCTTGCCGAACTTGGCTACGAGGTCGCGGATTGTCTTAGTCATCCCATTCACTCCAGATTTTCATGATCCTGAGCCGGCGGTCATCGCCTTGTCATGGGGCTTGTTTTAGTGCGGAAAACAGAACATTCCGCTAATGTACTTAGTTAAATATGATTATGACTCATAGTTTGCATTTTATGGACCATGCCTTCTCCAGTCCTAATAGGTCATTTCCATCAATGACTTGATGCATTTTGAAGGGGGAGGCGAGAGATACAGCCAGTCGTTCCGAGTGCAGAAATGATACGCCGGAAGCCGTTGTTTGCGTTAACCGGCAGGCGGATAGGAATGCTCGCCGCCGCGATAGTCCGAAACAGAATAGCAGCCCTCGCCGGTCACCTTCACGGCGCTCTCGCCGATCACCGCCTTGCCGTAGCCGCCGGGGATATCCAGGATGTAAGTGGGCTGGCAGAGGCCGGAGATGCGTCCGCGAAGGGCAGCAACAATCTTCTGCCCCTCCTCGATCGTCAGCCGAAAATGGCTGGTCCCGGGTGCAAGATCCGGATGGTGCAGATAGTAGGGCTTCACCCGCGTCTCGACGAAGGCACGCATCAACCTGGCCAGCACATCAGGGTCATCATTGACGCCTTTCAGGAGCACGGACTGGCTGACCATGACGATGCCGTTATCGACGAGGCGAGCGCAGGCGGCCCGCGCTTCGGCCGTCAGCTCACGCGGGTGGTTGGCGTGAAGCGCGACGTAGACCGTCTTGCCGCTCGCCTTCAGCGCCGCGACAAGTTCCGCATCGATCTTCTGCGGATCGACGACCGGCACACGCGTGTGAAAGCGTACGATCTTGACATGCTCGATCTCTGCGAGCTGGCTCAGGATCTCGCCGAGACGTCGGGGCGAAAGCACCAGGGGATCGCCGCCCGTCAGGATCACTTCCCAGATCTCGTCATGGCCGCGGATATAATCGAATGCGGCGGCGAGTGCGGACGGATCGAGCGTACCGAGCCCCTGAGGCCCGACCATCTCGCGACGGAAGCAAAAACGGCAATAGACAGGGCAGACATGCACGGCCTTCAGCAGCACGCGATCCGGATAGCGATGGACGATACCCTCGACCGGGCTGTGCGCATGATCGCCGATCGGATCGGCCCGCTCCTCGGGCGTGGTGACGAGTTCGGCTGCATCTGGCACGAACTGGCGCGTGATCGGATCCGCCGGATCACTATGATCAATCAGCTTCGCGATGGCAGGCGTCAGCGCAATGGCATAGCGTGCGGCCACCTCGTCGAGTGCCATCTTCTCGGCGTCTTCGACGAGCCCTGCCCTGACAAGGTCATCGATGCTCTTGATCGGGCGCATGGCATTCATCGGCCATACTCCGCGACCGGCGCCCAGAGCACTTGATCGATGCGCGATGCACCTGTCGCCAGCATCACCAGCCGGTCGAAGCCGAGCGCGATACCGCTTGCTTCCGGCATGATCGCAAGAGCTGCCAAAAAATCCTCGTCCAACGGATAGGTCTCACCGTAGACCCGCATCTTTTCCGCCATCTCGATTTCGAAGCGACGACGCTGCTCGGTGGCATTGGTCAGTTCGCCGAAGCCGTTGGCAAGCTCGACACCGCAGGCATAGAGTTCGAACCGTTCCGCCACGCGCGGGTCTCTCGCCGAAGGCCGCGCCAGGGCCGCCTCCGAAACAGGATATTCGTCGAGAATGGTGACACGGCCGAAGCCGAGATGCGGCTCGACCTTTTCCACCAGTACCCGGCTGAAGAGATCGGCCCAATGGTCGTCATCGGCAACACGCATGCCGACCCGCCGCATTTCGGCGGCCAGATGTTCGCGATCGGTTGAACCATCTGTCGAAACGGAAGCCAGAAGATCGATGCCGGCATGGCGGCTGAAGGCCTCGGCGACGCTGAGCCGTTCCGGCCCGACAAATGGGTCGCATTCAGCACCGCGATAGACGAATTTTGCCGTCTTCACCGTTTCGGCAGCAAGCGCCAGCAAACGCACACAATCCATCATCAGGCTCTCATAACGCTCCCCAGCTCGATACCATTCGAGCATGGTGAACTCAGGATGATGCAGCGGCCCGCGCTCGCGATTGCGATAGACATGGGCAAAACAGGCAATGCGCTCCTCGCCGGCCGCCAGCAGCTTCTTGCAGGCAAATTCCGGAGATGTGTGGAGATAGAAGGGTGCGGCCTGGCCGTCCGTCGTCAACGCCTCGGTGGCGAAGGCATGCAGATGCGCCTCGTTGCCCGGCGAGACCTGCAGCGTGGCGGTATCGACCTCGATGAAATCCTCACGCGCAAAGTAACCGCGCAGCGCCGCCTGGATCGCGTTGCGCCCGATAAGGAACGGCCGGCGATCGGCATGGACCGATGGCGTCCACCAGGGAGATAGTTTGGCGCCGGTGAGGGTCATTCAACGCTTTCCTTGCCGGATTCGGCCGGGATGGGGTGGCTATTTCCGCGATTTTAGGTTAGTGCGCCCCCGAAGAAAAAACATTTTGCGTCTTCAGGACCATTCCGACTGTCCTCTACGACGCCGAAAGCCGACTTACAAGGAAGTCTTATGGTCAAGGTCATCGCCTCTTCGGTCCGCAAGGGCAACGTTCTCGATGTCGACGGCAAGCTCTACGTCGTTCTTACTGCGCAGAATTTCCACCCGGGCAAGGGCACGCCGGTTACCCAGGTCGACATGCGCCGCATCGTTGACGGCGTGAAGGTTTCCGAACGCTGGCGCACGACAGAACAGGTCGAGCGCGCCTTTGTCGAGGACGTCAACTTCCAGTATCTCTATGAAGACGGCGAAGGCTTCCACTTCATGAACCCGGCGACTTACGATCAGGTTGTAGTCGACGTCGAGACCATGGGCGACCAGAAGGCCTACCTCCAGGAAGGCATGACCTGCATCCTGTCGATCCACGAAGGCATTCCGCTTGCGCTGGAACTGCCGCGCCACGTCACCCTCGAGATCGTCGAGACCGAGCCGGTCGTCAAGGGCCAGACGGCTTCTTCATCCTACAAGCCGGCAATCCTGTCGAACGGCATCCGCACTTCGGTTCCGCCGCATATCGACGCCGGCACCCGCGTCGTCATCGCAACGGAAGACAATTCCTACGTTGAACGCGCCAAAAACTGATTTCATCAGTTTTTAGAGTTTCGAACGGCCTGAAGCATCCACTTCGGGCCGTTTTTCGTTTGCTCCGGTGGCCGGATACGGAACGGCCGGCGAACATGCCGGCCTCTTTGCTTAGAGATGCGGATTGCGTGGCCGGTACTTCTTCACCAGCTTCTGATTGATCTCGGCCGCCCCCGGCATGTTGGCGCTGAGATAGACAGGCGCATCGCCGGATTTCGAGAGCTGTGAAGCTACCTCCGCGAAGATTGCATTGATGACCGTCACGCCGACCGCCGTTGAAACCGGCCCAACCCGAAGGCCCGTTCCATCGAGACCGAGAACGGCATCACCTGGCGGCAGCCCATTGTCGAGCACCACATCGGCCACATCGGCAAGCCGCCGGCGGCCATTGGCGATCGCAGTCGAATAGGCGACAGAGGTGATGGCAATCACCTTGACGCCAATCTCCCGCGCATAGTCGGCCGCCTCGATCGGCGCGGCATTCACGCCCGAATTGGAGGCGATGATGATGACATCGCCCGGTTGCATGCCGTAACGTTCCAGCACAGGCCGCACCAACCCCTGCGTCCGCTCATAGACCGAGCTGATGACGGCGCCCTCATGCAGCATGGCCGAGCCGACAAGAACGGGCACCGTGAAGGCAAGCCCGCCGGCGCGGTAGTGCACCTCTTCCGCCAGCATGTGCGAATGGCCGGTGCCGAAGACGTAGACGCGCTTGTCACCGCGCGCAGCCTCGAGAATTGCAGCGGCGGCCTCGGCCATCGGCGCAGCAAGCACCTGCTTCAAATCCTGCAGCCGGTCGATGAGATCGGAGAAATAGGCGTCTGTGATATCAGTCATCCGCCGCACTCCCCTAGGCCGCTTCGCCGTTCAGCCAGGTCGCCGTGACTTCGATGGCATCGGTGAAATGCACGAGATCAGCGCGTGCGCCAGGCGAAAGGTGACCGCGATCGGCAAGCCGCAGGAAGCGCGCAGGATAGAGCGTCGCCATCCTGAGAGCTTCAGCGAGCGTCAGTTCAAGATAGGTTACGCCATAGCGGATGGTGGAAGCCATATCGACATCCGAGCCTGCGAGCGTACCGTCCGAAAGCACGAGCTTGGAGCAGAAGCCACCCCGTTCGCGCCGGACTGTGCGACCGTTAAGCGTGAACGTGTCCTTCTCCGATCCGACGAGCGACATGGCATCGGTCACGAAGAACAGCTTGCCCTCGCCGCGCTTTGCGCGCAGCGCCGTGCGCAGCGCCTTCGGATCGACATGATGACCGTCTGCGATGATGCCGCACCAGACGGCGGGATGATCGATTGCAGCACCGACGAGCCCCGGCGCGCGATGCCCCAGCTGGCTCATGGCGTTGAAGAGATGCGTCACGCCGCGAGCGCCGGCATCGAAGCGGGCTTCCGCCGCCTCGCTGATGCTGTCCGAATGACCGATGCTGACGATGACGCCTGCTTCGCTGAGCTCACGCACCTGCGAAACCGTCACCTGTTCCGCCGCCATGGTGACGAGCAGAGTACCGATCGCCTCGCGGGCGGCGATGAAGGCCTTCACATCCTTGTCCTCGACCGGACGCATCAGTTCGGCGAGATGCGCGCCCTTGCGCGCCGGCGCCAGATGCGGACCTTCCAGATGCAGGCCGGCCACACCGCGGTTCGTCGTCACCGCGATCTTGGCCGCCTCGATCGCCGCGGCCGTCGCTTCCGCCATATCTGTGATCAGCGTCGGCAGCAAAGCCGTCGTGCCATAAGGACGATGGCCCTCGGCGATCATGTACATGGACTCGGGTGACGGCTCGTCATTCAGCATACGACCGCCGCCGCCATTGACCTGCGCATCGATGAAGCCGGCGGAGAGCACGCCGCCGGCCAACGGTACGACTTCGCCCTCCGGCAGATCCTTCCCGTCGACGATCGCCTCGACACGTCCGCTCTTCACGATCAGCGCCCGCTCGTCGTGGAAGCGTTCGCCGTCGAAGATACGGGCGCCAGTGAAGATTTTGCGGGCCATCAGACCGTCTCCGTCACCTTGAGCAGGTTCGCCGGCTTGTCCGGGTCGAAACCCTTCTTGCGCGTGACCGACTCGATCAGGCGGTAGTAGACGAGCAGCGATACCAGCGGGTCGATGAGACCGTTGCCCGTCGTCGGTATTTGCAGGTTGATGCCAGGAAGCGGCCGGGTCGAGAATGACACCGTCGTCGCGCCGAGATTCTGCAACCGCTCCAGCGCCTTGGCATTGTTGTCGAAGGCGGCATCGTCAGGCACGAAGCCGATGATCGGGAAGCCCGGCTGCACGAGGCGCATCGGCCCATGCATCAGCTCGGCGAGCGAGAAGGCTTCGGCGTGAAGACCGGATGTCTCCTTGGCCTTCAGCGCCGCCTCAAGGGCGATCGCAAAGGCTGTGCCGCGACCGCCTGTATAGAGCGATGAAGCGTTAAGCAGGACGTCCTCGACTTCAGACGTATCGATGCCGGAGGTCGCAGCGAGTGCTGCCGGAAGCATTTCAAGTGACGTCTGCAATGCGCTCTTGCCGCCGATCACAGCCGTCACGCCACCAAGGGCGGCTACCGATGCGATAAAGGACTTCGTTGCCGCGACACTCTTTTCAGCTCCTGCATTGAGACCGAGAACAATATCCGCCTGCTTGGCGAGCGGGCTATCGGTCACGTTGACGACGGCGATTGTCGTCGCGCCACCCTTCTTGGCCGCCTCCTGCAGTGCCACGATGTCCGGGCTCGCACCCGACTGCGAAACGGTAAAGTGAATGCCGCCGTTCAGATGCAGGGGCGCATTGTAGACCGAGGCGATGGATGGGCCGATCGAGGCGACCGGAACGCCGCAGGTAATCTCGAAAAGATATTTGAAGAAGGTTGCAGCATGGTCGGAGGAACCGCGTGCCGCCGTCGTGACGACAGCCGGACGAGCGGAAGAAAACAGCCGCGCGATCTCTGCGAAGGCCGGCTTTTCCTTTTCGAGCAGGGTCGCAACCACTTCGGGTGCTTCACCCGCTTCCTGCAACATCAGCGACTTGTACTCGTTCATAAGTCATCTCCAATTCTGAGTTCGGCGACGAAATCATAGGCGTCACCACGATAATGCGAGCGGGTGTATTCAACGACGCGCTGGTCTTCCAGGCGCGAAACGCGTTCGATCAGAAGCGCCGGTGCGCCGGCCTTGACGTTGAGAATGGCGGCCGATGACGGATCGAGCGTGACAGCCGTCAATCGCTGCAGGGCGCGCACCGGCTTGTGGCCGCTCTGTGCAAGCGCATCATAAAGCGATCCTTCGCCCCCCGCATCCTCGCCGAGAAATTTGACCGGCACAACGGCGCGCTCGATGGCGAGCGGCAGTCCGTCGGCCAGGCGAAGGCGGTCGAGCCGCAACACCGGTTCATCGCTACCGAGGCCGAGCAGGAACGATTCTTCGGGGGATGGAGTGTTGATCGTCCGCGACAGGATCTTTGCCGCCGGAGAACGCCCGCGCGAACGCATGTCGGCAGAGAAGGAGGAGAGCCGCCAGAGCGATTGCTCCATACGCTCCACCTTGCTGGAAACGAACGTGCCGCTGCCATGGCGTGATTCCAGCGCGCCCGAAGTCATGAGATCGCGATAGGCTGTACGCACCGTGACACGGCCAAGCTTCAGCGCCTCCGCCAGGTCGCGTTCGCCGGGCAGCGCCGTACCTGGTTTCAGCAGACCCTCCTGGATAAGACCGGTGAGCGCCTGCGCCAGCCGCTTGTAAAGCGGCCCCGTCGCCGCCTCGTCGCGCAGCCCACGGCCATTCAGCTCTGCGATCAGACTGGTTCTATCCATGGAGACACAATAGAACCTATTTAGAACCAATCGGCAAGCTGGAATCGCATCCGCAAAAGAAAAACCCTCGCGGCGGCACCGCGAGGGTTTCGTCAATCCGGCAATGACGGAAGAACTCAGTTCTTGGTGAAGATGTAGTCGGTTTCCTGACGCAGCACTTCGCCGGGACGCAGGACAGCGTTCGGGAAGCCTTCGTGATTGATCGCGTCAGGCCAGATCTGCGTTTCCAAGCAGAAACCTGCAAACGGACCATATTTGCGGCCGCCGAGACCCGGCACCGGAACGCCGAGCTTGAAGCCGGCATAGAACTGCACGCCAGGCTCGGTGCTGCGCACTTCCAGCGATACGCCGGAATGCACGCTGCGGGCAAGCACGACGGAACGCTTGGCGGTGCGCTCGGACGACAGGCAGAAATTATGGTCGTAGAGCGCCTGTTCCTGATCCACGAACCGCTTCATTGGCGCCATCTCGCGGAAATCGAACGCAGTGCCGTCAACAGGGCGGATCTCACCGGTCGGCACCTGCTTCTCGTTGGTCGGCAGATAGTGGTCGGCGGCGATCATGATGTCATGCGCCAGCGCATCCTCGCGGCCGTCGAGATTGAAATAGGAATGCTGGCAGACATTGGCGAGCGTCGGCTGGTCCGTTACCGTCTCGTAAGTGACAGACAGCTCGCCATTGCCATGGACACGATAGGTCGCCTGGACCGTGCAGTTACCGGGGTAGCCGGCGCGTCCATCGGGATCGATGACCTTCAGCACCACGCGGTCAGCTTCATGCTCGACGATCGTCCAGACGAGCTTTCCAATATTGTCGCTGCCGCCGTGAAGATGGGTGACGCCCTTCTCGTTGAGCTCCAGCTGATAGGCCTTGCCGTCGAGCGTGAACTTGCCGTCGCCGATGCGGTTGGCGCAGCGCCCCGGTGTCGCGCCGAAGAAAGGCGAGTGTTCGAGGTAGCTCTCGAAATTCTCGAAGCCGAGCACCAGCGGCGCCTCATGCCCTTCGAGCCTGATATCCTGGATAACCGTTCCCCAGGTCAGCACCTTCACTGTCAGGCCGCCGCCGCTGATGGTGACGCGATGAACGGTCTCCCCCTCTTTCGTCCGCCCGAAAACTTCCCGTTCCAACTTGTTCGCCATGATCGACGCTCGCTCCATCCTTGGGATTCAGGAACGGGAACCTGCCTTCATTCTCGGCAAACCGCAACCGGTTGGAGCCGGAAAACAAAACGCCGTCGCTGAAATGCGACGGCGCTATATTTCAACCCGCATGGCGAAGCTCAGATGTCCTTGCCGATCTCTTCGATATCGTAGGACGTCGTCTGGTAGATCTCGTTGATCCAGTTACCGAAAAGCAGATGCGCATGGCTGCGCCAACGGTTTTGCGGCGCGAGCGTCGGGTCGTTATGCGGAAAATAGTTCTGCGGCATCTTGATCGGAACGCCGGCATTCACATCGCGGAAATATTCGTCAGAAAGCGACGTGGAATCATATTCAACGTGATTGAAGATATAGAGCCGGCGGCCCTTCGGCTCGTGGACGAGACAGATCCCCATCTCGCTCGATTCCATCAGGATCTCCAGCCCGTCGATCTTCTCGATATCGGCCCGACGCACTTCGGTCCAGCGCGATACCGGAATCTCGAAATTATCGGAAAAGCCGTTGAGATAGACGGAGGACGGCTTGAGGTTCTTGTGCCGGTAAATGCCGAAGGCCTTTTCCTTCAGCTCGTATTTCGGCACGCCGTGGAAATGGTAGATCCCCGCCATCGCGCCCCAGCAGACGTTCATCGTCGAGTGGACATTCGTCTGCGTCCAGTCGAAAATCTGCTGCATTTCCTTCCAGTAGGTCACATCCTCATAGGGCAGCGTCTCGATCGGCGCACCGGTGATGATGAAACCGTCGAACTTGCGGTGCTTCACTTCCTCCCAGGTCTGGTAGAAAGCCAGCAGATGTTCTTCGGATGTGTTCTTGGCCTTGTGGTTGCCGACGCGGATCAGCGAGAATTCCACCTGCAGCGGCGATGCGCCCACAAGGCGCGCCATCTGTACCTCGGTCTTGATCTTGTTCGGCATCAGGTTCAGCAGCCCGATCTGCAGCGGGCGGATATCCTGGCGGATCGCCACCGTTTCGGTCATGACCCGCACACCCTCGTTCACGAGGGTTTCGAAGGCGGGAAGCGTGTCGGGGATCTTGATGGGCATTGCGGTCACTCGATCAAAATAAAAAACCGGCGGCGAAAGAATCGCTACCGGTCCGCACGCGGCCCTTTAGCGACTTATTTAACGTGGCTGCAAGCCGGCCGGCCAAATCACCACGAGATACCTTAAATAGCGCCAGTCGCGCCGCGAATCAACTGTCAATGCGGATAGCTTTAAAAGGCATCACGCTTTCTTTATGGGTGGTGGAATCTGTTGATGGACCAGTAACGCCCCCATGTTATTAATGTACGGATGGGCGGATTTGGAAACATGTAATGGCAAATGACAATAACAGGGGGAGGGGCATCCAGAATCAGGACCGGGTAGGGTACGATCTCAGCCTGACATATCGGCTTGGCGTGATGTTCTCCGCGTTCTGGAATTCACAGGTTCGTGGCAAGGTGGTCGCGCTTGCGATCCTGCTCGTGCTCATCATCCTGGCAACCGCCTACGGACAGGTGATCCTCAACGAATGGAACGCCCCCTTCTACGACTCACTCGAGCGCCGTGACCTGGGCGAGTTCTTCCGCCAGCTCGAAGTTTTTGCCATCATCGCGGGCGCGCTGTTGCTGCTCAACGTGTTTCAGGCCTGGCTGAACCAGATGACCGCGCTCTATATGCGCGAAGGACTCTCGCGCGATCTCGTCGATCAGTGGCTGAAGCGCAAGCGCGCCCTCAAGCTTTCCACCATCGGCATTCTCGGCGTCAATCCCGACCAGCGCCTTCACGAGGATTCCCGAAATCTCGCCGAAAGCACCACCAATCTCGCGCTTGGCCTGCTGCAGTCGACGATCCTGCTCGTCAGTTTCATCGGCGTGCTGTGGGAGCTTTCAAGCGGCTTCATCTTCCATATAAGCGGCCACAGCTTCACCATTCCCGGCTACATGGTCTGGGCGGCGATCTTTTATGCCGCATCGGCCTCGGTCCTGAGCCAGGTCGTCGGTCGCAAGCTCGTCAAGCTGAATGCCGACAGATTCTCCAAGGAAGCCGAACTGCGCTTCGCACTGATGCACGCCAATGAAAACATGCCGGCGATCACGGTTGCGCGCGGCGAGGAAAACGAGCGCAAGCGCATCAACAGCGACATCGGCAATGTTCTTGCCGTCATCAAGCGGCTCGCCATGGCCAACACCAACCTGACCTGGGTTTCTGCCGGTTACGGCTGGCTTGTCATCGTCATCCCGATCATTGTTGCGGCTCCCGCCTATTTCTCCGGCGGCCTGACCTTCGGCCAGCTGATGATGTCCGTCGGCGCTTTCAACCAGGTCAATACGGCGCTGCGCTGGTACGTCGCAAATTTCGGCCCGATTGCCGAATGGCGTGCCACACTGATGCGTGTCACAGACTTCCGCCAGGCGCTTCAGGACATCGACGACGGTTTCAACTTTGAAGACAAGATCACCTATGAGGAAACAGCGCCCGACAAGCTGACGCTGAAAGACGTGGTCATCGTTGCCAAGCTTGGCGAAGACATCGAGGATTGCGGCGGCTTCCGCCTCCGCGAGACGGACGTGACGATCGAAGCCGGCGAAAAGGTCATGATCAACGGCGATCACAGCGTCAACCGCCGTCTGCTCTTCCAGGCCATGGCCGGCCTCTGGCCCTCCGGCCACGGCACGATGGGCCTTCCGCCAGTCGACGACATGCTGTTTATTCCGCAGGTCGCCTATGTCCCCGGCGGCACTTTACGTGAGGCGATCGCCTTCCCGGCCAAACCTGAAGCTTACGAAAGCGCTACTGTTGAAGCAGCCCTGGAAGCGGCTGGCCTGCATTCGCTGATCGCTCGCCTCGATAACAGGGCGCGCTGGGACAAGATCCTCGACAGCGACGAGCAAAAGGCGATCGGCTTTGCCCGCCTGCTTCTCGTCAAGCCGCGCTGGGTCGTCTTCGACGAAGTGCTCGAGGGCATGGAACCCGAATGGCAGCATACGATGACCAAGCTGCTGACGACCATTCCGGAAACCGGCATGATCTATATCGGCCGTTCGGAAGCCTATCTGGAGGCGCTGCATCCGCGCACACTGCACCTGCAGGCATTGCCTTCAAAACCGGAAGAAGAACCATTGGCCATCGCCACCGGTACGAACGCCGCGGCAGCACCTGCTCCGGCAATCTGAATAGGAATAGGTCGCGGATTTGCGCCAGGGCAAATCCGCGAAATATCGTTACATCGGCGGCATGACACCGTTGACGCCAACGGTCACCTGCGCGGCCGAAATGCTGCCGTCGGCCGCTTTCTCCGCCATGACGATCACCCCGGCGCCAGTCTTCAGGTCGTCCTTCGTCGCCGGCGCAAACGTGACGATCGGCGTACCATCGGCAATCGCAATGGTCTTTTCCTTGCCCTGGTAGGTGAGCGTGATCGTATGACCGTCAACCGCCTTGACCGCATTGCTGACAGTCGCATTCGTCATTGAACTGTTCGGCTGAACATCCCACGGGCGGCTGCCTTCGCCGGTGCCCTTCATTGCCGCGGGGAAGATCAGAACCTCGATCGCCCCGTCGGGCCCGGTGCCCTTCGGCAGCGAGGCGACACCGACAAAATCGCCGACCTCGATATCATCGACGGACGCGTTCTTGATACCGCCGACCTTCCAGCCCGACTTGAGAGCAACAGTGGTATCGCTGCCCTCGCGTGTCTTGACGATTAGCGTATCACCGTTGAGGCTCTCGATCGTGCCCCGCAGACGCACGCGCTGATTTTCCTGTGCGCTCGCCGTCTGGGTGAGGCCGAGCGCGATGAAGCTGCTGGCGGCTAGCGCCATGAATATTCCGGTATAGGATTTGCGAGACATGTGACTCTTCCTTGTCGCCATTGGTCGGCACGGTCCCCGGCTGCCGGAGCGGCACTCTATGCCGCATCACGCAGGCCGGGCCAATCAAGGAAAAGTGAGGAAACCGGACCCCGGCAACCCGATCTGAGGCGCCGGAAGTCCACGAAAGACCGCTGAAAACAAACTCAGCCGGCCGCAGACATGTCCATGTACATGATTTCCCAGACATGGCCGTCCAGATCCTGGAAGCTGCATCCATACATCGGCCCCATGTCCAGGATCGGCTTCCAGGGCTTGCCGCCTGCTGCCAACGCCTTCTTCAGATAGTCGTCCACCTCGGAGCGGCTCCCCGCCGAAAGGCAGGTCAGCACTTCCTTGCCCTTCGACGTATCGGCGATATCGCCTTCGATGAATTGCTGGAAGTGACCGTGGGTCAGTAGCATCACATAGATGTTTTCCTCGACGATCATGCAGGCGGCATCGTCGGTGGTGAAAGCGGGGTTATAAGAAAAGCCGAGCGCCGAGAAAAATTCCTTCGACTTGACCAGATCCTTGACCGGCAGGTTCACGAAAATCATACGCATGAAAAAACTCCCTTATTATGACGTGGCGGCACCATGCCGCTGATCACGTTCGCCTCAAGGACGGAGAGAAACCATCCGATCCGACATAAGAGAAATTTTTATTGGATCAGCCTTCCAGTTCCTCGCGCAGCATTTCCAGTTCCAGCCATTCCTCTTCCATCCTCGTCAGGCTTTCACGCAATTTCTCCATTTCGGCAGCCAGCCGGTTGAAGGTCGCGGGATCCTTGGTGAAGAGCTTCGGATCGGCCATCTTCTCCTCGCGCTTGGCAATTTCCGCCTCCGCCTTGGCCATTTCCTTCGGCAGATTTTCCAGCGCGAATTTCTGCTTGTAGGAGAGCTTGCCCTTCGAGGCGGGCGACGCGGCGGATGCGGCCTCCTGCGTCTTCGGCTTTTCAGCGGCTTTTTCGGCCTTGCGGCGCTCGTCAGCGGCGCCCTTGCGCTGTGCCAGCATGTCGGAATAGCCGCCGGCATATTCGATCCAGCGCCCGTCAGGTGCATCGGGAATGGCCGGCGCAATCGTCGACGTCACCGTACGATCGAGGAAGTCGCGGTCGTGGCTGACGAGGATGACGGTACCGGCAAAGCCGGTAACGATCTCCTGCAACAGATCGAGCGTCTCGATATCGAGGTCGTTGGTCGGTTCGTCGAGAATGAGCAGATTTGCCGGCCGTGACAGGATGCGCGCCAGCATCAGCCGGGCGCGCTCGCCGCCCGAAAGATTCTTGATCGGCGTGCGGGCCTGCTCCGGCTGGAACAGGAACTCCTTCATATAGCCGGTTACATGCCGCTGCTCGCCATTGACCAGCAGGTTCTCTCCGCGCCCGTCCGTCAGGTAATTGGCGAGCGTATCTTCCGGATCGAGGTCTTCGCGCTTCTGGTCGAGGGTCGCGATCTCAAGATTGGTGCCGAGTTTCACCGTGCCGCTGTCAGGGGCAAGCTGGCCGGTCAACATCTTCAGAAGCGTGGTCTTGCCGGCGCCGTTCGGCCCGACGAGACCGATGCAATCGCCGCGATGCACGCGGATCGAAAACGGCGCGACGATCGGCCTGTCCTCATAGGTCTTGGTGATCTTGTCGGCCTCGATCACCAGCTTGCCGGATTCCTGCGCGTCTGATGTCGTCGCCTGCACCGTGCCCTGCGGCCCCTTATGTCCGCGATACTGCGAACGCATGGTCTGCAGCTCGCCAAGGCGGCGCATGTTGCGCTTGCGCCTTGCTGTCACACCGTAGCGCAGCCAATGTTCCTCGCGCTCGATCGCCTTGCCGAGCTTGTGCTGCTCCAGCTCCTCGGCTTCCAGCACCTGATCGCGCCACGCTTCGAAAAACGCAAAGCCCCTGTCGAGCCGGCGCGATGTGCCGCGATCGAGCCAGACCGTCGCGGTCGAGACTTTTTCGAGGAAACGGCGGTCGTGCGAGATCAGCACCAGCGCGCTGCGCGTCTTCTGCAGTTCGCCTTCGAGCCATTCGATGGTCGGCAGGTCGAGATGGTTGGTCGGCTCATCGAGCAGCAGGATATCAGGCTCCGGCGCCAGCACGCGCGCAAGTGCCGCGCGGCGTGACTCGCCACCGGAAAGGTTCTTCGGGTGCTCTTCGCCGGTCAGTCCGAGATGCGACAGCAGGTATGTCACGCGATAGGGATCGTCCCCCGGACCGAGCCCGGCTTCGGCATAGGCCTGCACAGTCTCGAAACCGGCAAAATCCGGGGCCTGTTCCAGATAACGCACCGTCGAGGATGGATGTCGGAAGACCTCGCCTGACTGTGCATCGACAAGACCCGCCGCGATCTTCAGCAGCGTCGATTTGCCCGAGCCGTTACGGCCGACAAGGCAGATCTTGTCGCCCGGCTCCACCTGAAGGGCTGCACCCGCCAAAAGCGGCGCACCACCGAAGCTCAGGAAAATATCGTCTAGTTTCAGTATGGGAGGCGCCAAATATCAGACTCCGGAAAGATCATAGGGCCGCGCGAGCACGATGGCCCTGCCGCTGGCAAGCGAGAAGCGCACGGGGCCTTCCGCGACATTGGAAATGGTGCGCGACGAGCCAAAGGGCAAATGGAAGTCGGCAAGCGGATAACGGGCATTCTCGATATAGAGACCGCTGAGTTCGCTGAAACCCGGTACGGAAAACAGACTGCCCGGCGGCAGATCGATCTCCAGCGAACCGGGAAGCAGGGGCACGGCCTCCTCGCTGCCCGAGGTGAGCAACACGTCGAAGCCTTGTAGCGCCAGTTCGACGCTGTAGAGCAGGTGCTGGAGCGCGTGGTCGGAGCGTTCGCCACCCAGCGCACCGGCAAGGATCAAGCGTTTCGCACCACGCTCGATCGCTTCCGAGACGGCAATTTCACCATCGGTCGCAGCTTTTGCGGCCGGGTAGGGCTGACGAGGGACCGAAGGGAAAGCGCTGTCGAGATCTGCGGGCGTAGAATCGAAATCGCCGACCCACAATTCCGGAAGCACCCCGAGTGCCGCCGCATGCCGCATGCCGCCATCGGCGGCAATGAACCGGCTGCCCCGCACGGCTTCGCGCAGACGATCCGTCAAGCTGAGTGCGCCGCCGAGAAGGATGGTGAAGGTGGATTGGCTCATGGGCATTGCCCATAGCGCAAACGGGGGGTGAAGGGGAAGGGGCGCCGCATCTGCGGCGCCTTTATCTTAGAGAGGTTCCAACAAAAGCGTGTGGGGGTCTTGCATCCGGAATTGCGTGAAAATGCTCTAGAACCGATAAGTGACGCCGGCGCCGACAAGCCAGGGATCGAGCTTCGCCTTGCCGCTGACATCGGCACCGCCGACACTCGCGTCGAAATCCGGACGCAGGAATATCTTCTTCACATCCAGGTTTGCGCCCCAATGTTCGTCGAACATGTAGTCGAAGCCTGCCTGCAGTGCGACGCCGAACGTGTTCTTCACATCGAGCTTGTCGGCGCTCTTGCCCGACTGATTGTAGAAGACCGTATAATTCACACCCGCGCCGAGATAGGGCTGGAAGGCACCGAAATCAGTGAAATGATATTGCAGAGTCAGCGTCGGCGGCAAAAGCCATGTCTTCCCGATATCGCCGAGCCCGGCAATCGTGCCTTCGCCGTGCACATTGGCATAGGTCGTACCAAGCACGAGTTCGGCGGAATGTTGTTGGTGAAGAAGTAGGAGATATCCACTTCCGGGATCACAGTGTCGGAAGCGGAGAGACCGGAACCGCCAATGCCATCGACCGAACCGTCGTCACGCGTGATGACGCCAAGTGCCCGCAAACGTACCTGCCAGGCGCTCTGAGCCGCAGCGGGCGATGCCGCTGGTGGCGCGAGATCGGCGGATAGTGCCGCATGGCCGAAGGATGCAAAGACAACGGCGGCAAAGATGCCCTTCAGCCGAAGCGAGTGACGTTTCATGTGAATCTCTCCTGGATATCGTCGAACGAGGAGAGAGTTAGGCCTGTCGCCAGCAGATCGGCTTGAGCGAGATCAACCGCTGCAGCTTTTTTTTCAGCCCGGCGTTTCCTTGTCGCGGGACAGGAAGATCGACTCGTAGCCGCCGATGAATTTCTCGAACAGCACCGAGAAGGCGTCGATCTCCTCTTGCGGCCAGTCGCGCACGACCTCGGAAACGAAGGCGAGCTTCTGAGCCTGGATTTCGGCAAGCAGGTTCTGTCCGATCGGCGTCATGACAACCACGATGCGCCGCGCATCTGCCTGCGAAGCCTCGCGGCGCAGGACATTGCGCCCCACCATATCGGATACGACACGACTTGCCCGCGACGGATCGATGCGCAACGTCTCGGCAATGGCGCCGACGGTCACCTCACCGTTCTCCTGCGCACGGCGCACAGCATCGAGCACATCAAGATGCGAAAGTTCGAGATCCGGCGCGACGCTCTGGATGGCCAGGCGGCCAATCAGCCGGCGGCCCGTCATCATCCGCATGCGCGTCATAGTTCGGCCGATGCGTGGCACGCTATCCGCGGAAGCATCGTCGCGCTCGGTCATTCTTGTCTTGGTCAAGGTCTCGTTCATGACGGAACCATAACAGACCGAAATCGGAAATAGAATATGCTGATGTCAAAAACATGCCATTGACAATTATATGCTAAAAGCACATAAAGCATCGACATAACGAAAATGGCTCCTCCCATGGATATGCAACTTGCTCCTGCGCCGCTCGTGACGGATCCCCGTAAGCGGCTCATCCTCTTTTTCTTCCTGATGACCGCGATGTTCATGGCAACGCTGGACAACCAGATCGTTTCCACTGCGCTGCCGACCATCGTCGGAGAGTTCGGCCATCTGGACCGCTTTGGTTGGGTCGGCTCCGCCTATCTACTGGCGCTGAGCGCGGTCATGCCGCTCTACGGCAAACTTGGCGACCTCTTCGGCCGCAAATACGTCATGATGATCGCGATCACTATCTTCACGATCGGCTCCGCCGTCTGCGGACTTGCCATCTCCATGAATACGCTGATCGCTGCCCGCGTGCTGCAGGGTTTCGGCGGCGGCGGCATCATGGTTTCGATCTTCGCGGTCAATGCCGATCTTTTCGAGCCGCGCGAACGCGCCCGTTACCAGAGCTATTCAAGTCTCGTCCTGATGGCCTCCGGCGCGATTGGCCCCGTCCTCGGCGGTACGATGAGCGATCTTTTCGGCTGGCGCTCGATCTTCCTTGTTAACGTGCCGATCGGCTTCATCGTGCTGACAGGCCTTGCCTTCATGCTGCCCTACCGCAAGCCGCATCGCCGCCCCAAGATCGACTATGCCGGTGCGCTTCTGCTGGCACTGACGACCACAAGCATCGTGCTTGCCACCGACAGCAGCGAGCTTTTCGGCGCACTGATCTCTCCGCAGAGTATCGGCATCGTCGCCTTCGGCGTGGTCTGCGCCATCACCTGGGTTTTCGTCGAACGCCGCGCACCGGAGCCGATCGTGCCGCTGCCGTTGTTCCGCAATTCCACTTTCAGTCTGCTGCTGGTGATTTCCATCATGGGCGGTGCGATCGCCATCGGCATGGTCAACTACCTGGCGCTCTTCCTGCAGACGACAACAGGACTTTCTCCGTCCGGTGCCGGCCTGCTCTTCATCCTCCTGACGGGCGGCCTCGTCTGTGGCTCGCTGAGCGCCGGCCGCATCATCTCGAAAACGGGCCGCTACAAGCCCTTCGCCATCGCCAGCCTCACCTGCAGCGCCATCGCCTTCGCGCTGATCTCGCAGGTCCATGCCGGTACGCCGATCGCCTTCATCGGTGCGATCATGCTGCTGCACGGCATCGGCATCGGCCTTGCCCAGCAGGTTCCGGTCATCGGCGTGCAGAACGCAGCACCGGCCCGTGATGTCGGTGCCGCCACCGGCTCGGTCACGCTGTCGCGCATGGGCGGCGCCTCGATCGCCATCTCCATTTACGGTGCGATCATCGCATCGCAGCTCGGTAAGCTCGGCTCCTCCATTCCGGGTGTGGCCAATATCGAAGAACTGACGCCGAAGATGATGGCTGCCCTTCCCGAAGCCAGCCGCCAGGCCGTCGCGGACGCCTACGCCGCTGCATTCTCGCCGCTGTTCCTGACCTCCTGCGGCATAGCGCTGATCGGTCTGATTGCCGCCATTATGCTGAAGCCGGTACAGCTGCCCCGCGCCGGTGAACAGAAGAACGGTCAGGCCAATGTTGCCGCCGAGGCCGCCGAATAAGACAGGCGCGCGGCACCCGCGCGCCTCTTCATTTCCAATCAAATCGAAACACTACCGTTAATTGTATTCTTCGCGTAAACGTTACGCTTGCCCGCATCGGTCGCCGTGCTGACCGATTTTTTCCGCAGTGCAGTCGGAATCTGCACTTGCGATGGAACTTTCGCCATAATTTCATTAGAGCGAGAGAGTGCCTCGACAGGCGAGGCATTGCCGAAATGCAACGGCGCCACATTTAGACAGAGTCTCGCTATGCAACCCACGCGGAAATCAGCTACAGCAAAGACTTGGATCGGCCGATTGTGCAGCGCGAGAACCAAGGCGGAAGCCTATTGAATTGTCCTGGCAGCGGCCGGCCCGAAGATGCGGCAGACCGGCGACGTAACATGATGCGGAGAAACAGACTGGACAGCATGACGACGTGGAAATCGCCCGCGCTTTCCAGTGGTGTCTTTATTGCGTCGTGCCGATGGGCGCGCCGCTTCATGATTTTGTCTGCTTGCGCCGTCGCGCTGAACGGCTGCGAGTCGCTCGTTGAACAATCCTATCAGCCGACCGTCGGCCCTTCGTCCAATCCGCAGATCGTCGACGAGGTGCAGAAGAACGATCCACGCGCTGCCATGGGCGCGCGTGAACATCCCCGTATCGTTGCGAGTTATGGCGGAGAGTATAAGGACGCCAAGACCGAACGGCTGGTCGCCCGCATCGCGGGAGCTCTGACGGCCGTGTCGGAGAATCCGAGCCAGTCCTACCGCATCACGATTCTGAATTCGCCTGCCATCAATGCCTTCGCATTGCCTGGCGGTTATCTCTATGTCACCCGTGGCCTGCTGGCGCTCGCCAATGACGCCTCGGAAGTCGCGGCCGTGCTGTCGCATGAAATGGGGCACGTCACGGCGAACCACGGCATCGAGCGACAGAAGCGCGAGGAAGCCGAAGTCATCGCCAGCCGCGTCGTCGCCGAAGTTCTCTCGAGTGACATCGCCGGCAAGCAGGCACTTGCTCGCGGCAAGCTTCGTCTCGCCGCCTTCTCCCGCCAGCAGGAACTGCAGGCCGACGTCATCGGCGTGCGCATGCTCGGCGAGGCCGGTTACGATCCCTATGCAGCCGCACGCTTCCTCGATTCCATGGCCGCCTACAGCCGCTTTATGTCGGTCGATCCCGAAGCTGATCAGAGCCTGGACTTCCTGTCGAGCCATCCGAACTCGGCGCAGCGCATTGAGCTTGCCCGCAATCATGCCCGCGCGTTCGGCCAGGAGGGATCGGTCGGCGACAAGGGGCGCGATTACTATCTCGACGGCATTGACGGCCTGCTCTACGGCGACAGCCCGGAGGAGGGCTATGTGCGCGGGCAGACATTCCTGCATGGCGGCCTTGGCATCCGTTTTGACGTACCGCCTGATTTCAGCATCGACAACAAGGTCGAGGCCGTCATGGCGACCGGCCCGAACGATATCGCGATCCGTTTCGACGGCGTGGCCGACAATCAGAACCAGAGCCTGACGAACTACATCTCCAGCGGCTGGGTCACGGGCCTTGATCCCTCGACCATCCGGCCGATCAACATCAACGGGATGGAAGCCGCGACCGCCCGCGCCACCGCCGATCGCTGGGATTTCGACGTCACCGTCATCCGCAACAACAACCAGATATTCCGCTTCCTGACGGCAGTGCCGAAAGGCAGCCCGTCGCTGGAACCGACGGCCGACGTGCTGCGCGCCAGCTTCCGCCGGATGACGCCGGAAGAGGCGGCATCCCTGAAGCCGCTGCGCATACGGGTGGTTACCGTTCGCCCCGGCGACAACATCACCACGCTGGCATCCCGCATGATGGGCACCGATCGCAAGCTCGATCTCTTCAAGCTGATCAACGCTCTTCCGATGGGTGCCGCCGTTTCTCCCGGCGACCGCGTGAAAATCATCTCCGAATAAAAGAAAGCCCGGCTTAGGCCGGGCCAGTCTGTGCTGCTGGGGAGTAATCTCTTTCAGGCATAGGCTGCCATGTATGGATCCGCGCTGACGAGAGCCGTGCGGAGCTTTTCCATCGCCCGGCTTTCGATCTGGCGCACACGTTCCTTGGAGATGCCGAGATCGGCGCCGAGTTCTTCAAGCGTTGCACCGTCTTCAGCAAGGCGCCGCGCGCTAATGATCTTCATTTCGCGCTCATTGAGATGCTTGAGCGCGGAGGCAAGCCAGACGCGGCGGCGTTCGCCATCGATCATGTTCGAGACCTGTTCATCCGGCAGCGGCTCATCGCTGACGAGGAAATCCATCTTCTCGGCGCTATCGGCATCGCCGGAAACCGATGGCGCCTGCAACGAGGCATCATTGCCGGAAAGTCGCGCATCCATGGTCTGGACATCGGCGAGGCTGACACCGAGCGCGGCAGCGATCTCCTGATGGATGGACTGCAGCGTCAACTGCGTATCGCCCTTGGCGAGCTTGGCGCGCAGGCGCCGCAAGTTGAAGAACAGGGCCTTCTGCGCCGAACTCGTGCCTCCACGCACGATCGACCAATTGCGCAGAATATAGTCCTGGATCGAGGCGCGGATCCACCAGCTTGCATAGGTCGAGAAGCGAACGTCGCGTGCCGGCTCGAACCGGGCCGCCGCCTCCAGAAGCCCTACATAACCTTCCTGCACCAGATCGCTCATCGGCAGGCCGAAATTGCGGAACTTCCCAGCCATGGAGATGACGAGGCGCATATGCGCCATGGCGATCTGGTTGCGGGCTCCGCGATCCTCGTGATCCTTCCAGCGGGTGGCGAGATCATGTTCTTCTTCACGGGCGAGATAAGGAGCCGCCATTGCTATTTTGATCATGCGCCGGTCTGCAGACATGCTCTTCATATCGCTCTCCTGAACAGGCCACGTGCCTAAAATTGAACAAACAACACCGTTTCCGGAACATCACTGCTCCGAAGCAAACTGGGATCCTGAATGCATAAAGGCCTCGCTCCTGGACTTTTCAGGAGGAGGCCCTATCTCTCATCTTGTACCGCTGAGGCGGATGGATTGGATCAGTTTCTTTCGGTTGCCATGCTGGCAAATTCTGGAAATCATGATCCGCTCCTCATCGAACGTTGACATATCAAGCGGAATTTCAACCGCGCCTCCTCGGCACCGGTTAAGTCCGCATTACTGAACATGAACGTTACAGGAGCGAAAAAGTTCCAATAAAAAACCCGGCTCGAAGGCCGGGCTTTTTCATCATAAAAAACAATGCGCTATTAAGCGGCTTCGTCCTGGGAGTCGTCTTCTTCGATCGCCTTGCCGCGCTTCGGACCCTTGTTGAGGTTGGTCTCGACGAGGCGAACGGCTTCGGTTTCCGACATCTTGTTGACGGCAGCGATCTCACGAGCCATGCGATCAAGCGCGGCTTCATAAAGCTGACGCTCGGAATAGGACTGCTCCGGCTGGTTTTCAGCACGGTAGAGATCACGTACGACCTCTGCGATGGAAATCAGGTCGCCGGAATTGATCTTGGCATCATATTCCTGGGCGCGGCGGGACCACATGGTACGCTTGACGCGAGCCTTGCCCTGCACAACCTTGAGAGCGCGATCAACGAAATCGGTTTCCGAAAGCTTGCGCATGCCAATGCTCATGGCCTTTGCGACCGGAACCTTCAAACGCATCTTGTCCTTTTCGAAATCGATAACGAAAAGTTCAAGCTTCATGCCGGCGACTTCTTGCTCTTCGATAGCCGTGATGGTACCGACGCCGTGAGCGGGATACACGATCGATTCACCAGTCTTGAAGCCGTGACGTGCGGTAGAAGGTTTTTTCTGCTGGGTCGTCATTCTATTCAAAAACTCCCTGTTACGCTTCCGGCGGCGGCCGGAGCCGGGTCAGTCAGGCCCGGATGAGACGGTCATATCCGTCGGGTGACTTCACTCTGGTTCCACCAGACAGAAGCAAAAAGTTACTGGTGCGCGCGATCTTGGGATCCGACAGCTCAAGGCTTTGATTTGTCACGGAAACCGCGTACGGATTTTTTTGCTTTCGTGATGGTTTTGGGCATGCGTCATGCCACAAATGGAACAGTGTGGTGAACGTATCACAAAAATATGAGGAAATCAATAATTTGCTTAACGTGAGTCATGTGGGCAACACATAGCCCCCATGTGACTCACGCGCAATATGAAACGTTTAACCTGACATTGAACCCGGTTTCAACGGCAGCTTCCGGGAAAGGATCAGTCCCCGCTACCCGGCTTTTCGGAGAAGTATTTCTCGAATTTCCCGGTCTCGCCGTCGAGCTCTTTCGCTCCGTCCAGCGGCTCTTTCTTGACCGTGATGTTGGGCCAGATGCTTGCATATTCGGCGTTGATCTTCAGCCACTTGTCGAGGCCCGGCTCGGTATCGGGCTTGATTGCCTCGGCCGGACATTCGGGCTCGCAAACGCCACAGTCGATGCATTCGTCGGGATGAATGACGAGGAAATTCTCGCCTTCATAGAAACAGTCGACCGGGCATACTTCGACGCAGTCGGTGTATTTGCAGCGGATGCAATTGTCGGTCACGACATAGGTCATGAAGAACTCCAGGATTTTCCATGCGGGCGGGGCCGGGCAACCTGGAACGTCGCGCCTGTCCCCATTGCCGGAGCGAAGCATGAACAGGCTTGGGAGGCATGCACACTACCCGGCAGGTTGACTGTGACGTATCGACTTTAGGGCTGCATTTCAAGGACAAACGATCTTCGAAAAGCCAACGGCAGGAAGAGTTTTCTAATCCTCGTCCGACATCAGCCTATCGATTGCACGCCGCTCCTTCTTCGTCGGCCTTCCGGACCCACTCGCCCGGATCGCCTGCTCATATGGCGTGAGACGTTTTGCCTCATCTGGAGGCGGCGACACATCCTCATAGAGCAGCTTCGCCTCCTCGTAAGGCCCCCGTCGCTCGCCGGGCAGCCGGACGACGAGGACGACATCGCGCCGTTCGAGTGTCAGCTCGATGCGGTCGCCGACCTTCACCATCTGGCTCGGCTGGCCACAACGCGTGCCGTTGATGCTGACGTGACCGGATTGGATGTGGCTTTGCGCCAGCGAACGAGACTTCGCCATGCGCGCGAAGAACAGCCATTTGTCGATGCGCTGGCGCGAACCGCTTCCTGGCTGTGTCTCAGCACCCATGACTACTTCTTCATCTGCTCCTTGAGCGCAGCGAGCTTGGCGAAGGGCGAATCCGGATCGATCGGCTTCTCCTTGCGCGGCGGCTTGGCCTCGAAGCGCAGCGGCTGCGAATTGCCGCGGTTGTTGTTACGGTCGTTGCGATCCTTGCGGTCACCGCGTTCCTGACGGTCGCCGCGCTGTTCGTTGCGATCGTTGCGCGTGTGCTGCGGCCGGCCTCCGTCACGATTGCCGCCTTCGCGGTTACCGTCGCGATTACCACCGTCCCGGTTGCGGTTGTTTTGACGGTTGCCGTCGCGAGCTTCGCCGCCTTCGCCGCCACCATGGCGACGGTTGCGGTCACCACGTTCCTGACCTTGGCCTTGTGCCTGACGTTCGCCCTGGCCCTGTCCGCCGCGGCGGTCGCCATGACCGCGCGTTTGGCGCTGGTTCTCGTTACGGCCTCCGAGACGCCACAGCAGGACCGGCTTCGGCTCTGCAGCCTCGGCTTCGCCGGCTTCAACTTCAATTGCAGCTTCGGCAACAACAGGCGTTTCCGCAGCCGCGGGCGCGGCTTCTGCGACAGGCGCTTCTTCGGAAGTGCCGTCGGCATCGTCGTGATCGGCCTTCTCCGCCGTGTCCTCTGCCGCAGCCTCAGCCGGCACGGCAGGAGCCGATGCCGCATCCTGCGTCGCAAGATAAGCGGCGGCCTCTTCAGCCTTCACCGCATCGGCGCGATAGCCGAGACCCTTGAGGATCTCTTCCATGTCTTCCAGCGTTGCACCGAGAATGGACAGCATCGCCGTCGTCGTCGTAAAGCGACGACCGTCATAGGCGCCATCCGGACGGCTTGCCTGACCCGGCTTCCACTGCAGGAGCGGACGGATAAGGTCGGCCAGACGTTCAAGAATATCGATGCGCACGGCGCGCTTGCCGAGGAAGCGGAAGCCGGCGAGCTTGTAGAATGTGCGCTCGTAGCTCGGGTCTGTCACAACGGAGGTACGGCCGGCAGCCAGCACCGGAATAAGGTCGCCGTAGCCAGCCTTGTCGAGACCGTCATTCTTCAGCGCCCAGAGCAGAGTGATAAGTTCAGCCGGGGCTGGCTTCAGAAGCGCAGGCACGAAAATATGATAAGCGCCAAAACGGATGCCATAGCGGCGCATGGAGGCGCGCGCATCCTGATCGAGCGACTTCACTTCTTCCGTCACGTCGCGGCGGAAGAGTACGCCGAGATTTTCGACAAGCTGGAAAGCAAGCCCCTTGGCAAGGCCCTGCAGGTCTTCGGCGCGCGACAGATCGTCGAGCGGCTTCAGTACCGTGCTGATATGATGATTGACGAAGCGCTCGATACGGGCGGCGACATGATCGCGCGCATTACCGGTAAGCTGTTCGTCGGCGAGCAGGATGACGCGCGGACGCATCACGTGATCGCTGCCGGAAAGACGTCCGACGGGATCGCCGAGCCACCGCACCAGACCATCCGAGCCGATCGCAAGATCAGCGTTGCCCGCCGCGTGCAGACGCGCAGCGCGGGCTTCGAATTCGAGACCAAGCGCCTTCTGCGACGCAGTCTGAACCGCCTTGGCGTCTGGCCCGTCTGTTCCACCCACAGGCGTGAAACGGAATCCGGTCAACTGCCCCACATGATGTCCTTCAACAAAGACATCGCCATTCACACTGATTTCAGCTTCCAGCATCGCATTCTCTCTCAGGCGCTTCATGAGCACAGATGTCCTGCGATCAACAAAGCGTTTCGTCAACCTTTCATGTAACGCATCGGACAATCGATCTTCGATTTCCCGCGTCTTTTCCTGCCAGTGTGTCGGATCGGCAAGCCAGCCGGGCCGATTCGATACATAGGTCCAGGTTCTTATCTGCGCGATTCGCGCCGAAAGCGTGTCAATTTCCCCATCTGTACGATCCGAGCGGTGAACCTGCTCGGCAAGAAACTGCTCGTTTACCGTGCCATAGCGTACGAGATCGGAAAAGAGGGTAGAAATAAGATCGGCGTGTTGCGCAGGCGTTATGCGCCGATAGTCCGGCAGTGCGCAAGCCTCCCAGAGCTTTTCGACCCGCGCCGGCGTATCGGCCAGATCCCTAATCTCCGGATAGCGCGACAAATATTCGAGCGCCTGCTGGTCGACTGCGGGCAAGGCACGCGTCAGGCCCGGCACTTTCGGGCCAGTCTCAAGGCTCGTCCGCAGGGACTGTATCGAGGAATAATCGAGATCCTTGCTGCGCCATTGCAGAACTTTGACATTGTCGAACTCGTGCCCCTCGATCCGCTGCACCAGCTCCTCGTCGAAAGGTGCGACCTGACCGGTCACGCCGAAGGTTCCGTCGCGCACATGACGCCCGGCGCGCCCGGCGATCTGGCCGAGTTCTCCAGGATTGAGGCTGCGGAACTGATAGCCGTCGAACTTGCGATCCTGTGCGAAGGCGACATGATCGACATCGAGGTTCAGGCCCATCCCGATCGCATCGGTCGCAACAAGATATTCCACGTCGCCCGCCTGATAGAGAGCTACCTGTGCGTTGCGAGTGCGTGGGCTGAGCGCGCCGAGCACGACAGCCGCTCCACCCCGCTGGCGGCGGATCAGTTCCGCGATCGCGTAGACCTCGTCTGCCGAAAAAGCGACGATCGCCGAGCGCTGCGGCAGCCGGGTAATCTTTTTCTGCCCTGCATAGATAAGGTGGGAAAGTCGAGGCCGCTCGGTAACGGTGATACCGGGCAAAAGCTGCTGCAGGATCGGCCGCATGGTGGCGGCGCCCAGAAGCAGCGTCTCGTCACGACCACGCAGATGCAGGATGCGATCCGTGAAGATATGGCCGCGCTCAAGGTCTCCGGCGAGCTGTACCTCATCGATGGCGACGAAGGCGGCCTTGGTTTCCCGCGGCATCGCTTCGACCGTGCAGACGGAAAAGCGCGCATTGGGTGGCGAGATTTTCTCTTCCCCGGTGACCAGCGCAACATTATGCGCGCCGACCTTCTCCACTACACGCGTGTAGACCTCGCGTGCAAGCAGGCGTAGCGGCAGACCGATGACACCGGTGCCGTGCGCCACCATGCGTTCGATCGCATAATGGGTCTTGCCGGTATTGGTCGGCCCGAGCACCGCGGTTACGCCGCGCCCGCTCAGTATCATCGGCTGCGAAGTCAGGGTCATGGTCCATGCAAGTGAGGCGGGAACGCCCCGGGGTCAAGTCGGCTCCTGCGGGTGAGGCACAGAACACATGGACAGCCGAAGCTATAAACGCAAGTGCTGAATTGAAATTGACGCGGGATCGGGCAGCGAAGTCACAGCCCGCTAAGTGCTTGATTTAAGATTCGGAACAGCCTGAGAACGAATCGGAGACGAATCGCTGACTCCGGATGATTCAGCTTTTGTTCACGGCTAAGTATTGATTTTGAATCGCTTTTTTACACTAGATGCTGAATCGGAAGATGCGGTCGAGAACACGAAGCGACTGCGGCGATTAATGGTTCTTGCCGCCTTGTAAAGCGCCCCAAATTAGGGCCGAAATTAACACCTCGACCAAAGCCGGAACGAATCGGAGACGAATCGCAGATATTGAAACTTTCGCCTTTCGTTCACGGCGACATCTTGTGGGCGCTCGCGCGGCTATCACCAAGATAAGCAATGGTGCTTCAGCAAGTCCGCACCGACACGCCCGGAGGCGTTAATTTTTGACATGCGGAATTTACGATCTTTTAAAGCGGCCGGCGCCGATGAACCCATGGAAAGCCAGGCCTGATCAAAGCCGGAACGAATCGCTGACGAATCGGAGACACCATCACTTTCTCGCTTTGTTCACCGCAACATATTGTATTTGAAGGATTTTTTAACCATACGCACTGAATGCCCGATGGCGCTTTGCCGGCTTTGTTTTATCCGGCCCACGAAAACCGGCCTCTCGGGTCAACAACCGATAACATGCCCGTGATATTCTGAGAGCTTAGCCGGGAACAAAAATCGAAGATGCGTGTTTCTTGTCCAGTCGAAATGAGAATGAGGCAGGACAAACACCATGCTTGGCACGATACTTCTTATTATCCTTATTCTGTTATTGATCGGCGCCTTGCCGAATTGGGGATATAGCCGCGCCTGGGGCTATGGACCTTCCGGTGGTTTGGGGTTAGTTCTCGTCATCATCATCATTCTTGTATTGATGGGCCGAATTTAAAAGGCCGGCAACTTGGGGAGTTAGACATGAAGAAGATTGTTCTTAGCTGCGCTCTCATTGGCGCTCTCGCATCCTGCACCCCAACGGAGCAGGGCACGGCAATCGGTGCCGGCACTGGCGCCATCATCGGCGGCGCTGTCACCAATAGCTGGGGTGGCGCGGCAGTCGGCGCCGTTGCCGGCGGCCTGACCGGCGCCCTCATCGGCCAGTCGGTCGAGCGTCGCGGCTACTGCATCTACCGCGACCGCTACGGCCGCCGTTACGAAGCGCGTTGCCGCTAAGCGACATCCGGCTCATCGGAATTTTTGAACGGGCGCTTCAGCGCCCGTTTTTCATTGTGCTTTTTCGTCAACGCCACGTTGACGATCGGTCGCCGACATCAGATCTAAAATGCGACTGTAATCACACCCACATTCCTTTTGACGTCATACGGGCAAGCACATGTGCCCGTGAATGGAAAGGAATGCCTTCATGGCCCAGATCATTCTGAATTGCGCTGTTTCTATCCTGATCGCCTCGGCCTTTCTCACCACGGCAATCGCCGCTCTCAGCAGCCGTGAACGCGCCGCCCAGAAAGTGCCCATCAAGACCAATCGGCGACATCACCCGAACGCATAAAAATCTTGAAACGAAAAACATGTGACGGCGCCTATTGCGGCGCCGGTCCAGGAGACAGGACCATGAACAGGATCATCGCAATCGCTGCCCTCATCACCATTGTGCTCGCTGCCTACGGCGCTTCTGCCGGCCCCTATGACGGCACCGGCAACTTCCCCAACAACTACGCCCACAACCAGAAGAAATAGGCCGCAAGCCTAGACGAAGAGCTGCCCGCCATTGGCCGTCAGCGTCGAACCGGTGATGAAACCGGCGTCGTCGGACACGAGGAAGGTCACGCAGCGCGCGATCTCCTCGGGCTCGCCAAGACGCCCCACGGGGATCTGCGGAATGATCTTCTCGTTCAGCACCGCCTCAGGCACCGCACGTACCATCTCCGTGCCGATATAGCCGGGGCAGATGGCATTGACGGTGATGTTCTTAATCGCGCCTTCCTGGGCAAGCGCTTTGGTGAAGCCGAGATCTCCGGCCTTGGCAGCCGAATAGTTCACCTGCCCCATCTGGCCCTTCTGGCCGTTGATGGAGGAGATATTGACGATGCGGCCAAAGCTGCGTTCGCGCATGCCGCTCCAGACCTGATGCGTCATATTGAAGAGGCCGGTGAGGTTGGTGTTGATGACCTCATGCCACTGCTGCGGCGTCATCTTGTGGAACATCGCATCGCGCGTGATGCCGGCGTTGTTGACGAGGATCTCGACCGGGCCGAGCTCGGCCTGTACCGTCGCGATGCCTTGGCCACAAGCCTCGTAGTCCGACACGTCCCACTTGAAGACCGCGATGCCGGTCGACTCATGAAACGCCCGGGCCTTCTCGTCATTACCGGCATAATTGGCAGCAACCTTATAGCCGGCATTCTTCAGCGCTATCGAAATTGCTGCGCCAATACCGCGCGTACCACCAGTGACCAGAGCCACCTTGCTCATGTTCCGCTCCCCTGTTGTTGTCAGCCCGCTCCAGGCGGGCCTGATATGGCATGCATCGTACGCTATTTACATCGCTTCGAAGCACATCGCGACACCCATGCCGCCACCGATGCAGAGTGTCGCCAGACCCTTCTTTGCGCCGCGCCGCTTCATTTCGAAGAGCAGCGTATTGAGCACGCGCGCGCCCGAAGCGCCGATCGGGTGACCGATCGCGATCGCCCCGCCATTGACATTGACGATAGCTGGATCCCAGCCGAGATCCTTGTTGACGGCGCAGGCCTGGGCCGCGAAAGCTTCATTGGCCTCGACGAGGTCAAGGTCGCCGACGGACCAGCCCGCCTTTTCCAATGCCTTGCGGGAGGCCGGGATCGGACCTGTGCCCATGACCTGCGGATCGACGCCGGCCGTTGCCCAGGACACGATGCGGGCAAGCGGCTGAATGCCGCGACGCGACGCTTCCGCCTCGCTCATCAGCACGGCCGCCGCAGCACCGTCGTTGAGACCGGACGCATTTGCCGCCGTCACCGTGCCATCCTTGTCGAAAGCGGGTCGCAGCTTGCCCATGGCCTCCATCGTCGCGCCATGACGGATATATTCGTCTGCATCGACGGTCACGTCGCCCTTGCGGCCCTGGATGACGAAGGGGATGATTTCGTCCTTGAAGCGGCCGGCCTTCTGCGCAGCCTCGGCCTTGTTCTGCGAACTGACGGCAAACTGGTCCTGATCGTCGCGGGAAAGCTGCCACTGCCGCGCGATGTTTTCTGCAGTGATGCCCATATGATAGCCATAGAAGGCATCGGTCAGGCCATCCTTGATCATGGTGTCGATCATCTTCATGTCGCCCATCTTCACGCCGCCGCGCAGATGCGCTGCATGCGGCGCCATCGACATGGATTCCTGGCCCCCGGCAACGATGATTTTCGCATCCCCGAGCGCGATCTGCTGCATGCCGAGCGCGACCGCACGCAGGCCGGAACCGCAAAGCTGGTTGACGCTCCAGGCGGTAGCTTCCTTGGGAACACCGGCCTTCATCGCCGCCTGACGAGCCGGATTCTGGCCTTCGCCGGCCTGCAGAACCTGACCGAGAATGACCTCATCCACTTCTTGCGCGGAAACGCCTGCGCGTTCCAGGGCGCCCTTGACGGCGGCCGCACCGAGTTCGTGAGCGGGAATCGTGCCGAAGGCACCATTGAAGGAACCGACAGCGGTGCGCGCTGCGCTGGCGATGACGACGGATGAACTGCTCATGGGGTGGTTTCCTCGTTTCTCGTCACACATATAAGTGGAAACTGACAAAGCTGCAGGCGCAAGTCAAATGCCAAGACCGTTCCATCATTTGCTGCAGCGCCCTCGGGAGAATTTATCCGTGCAGGGAAAGGGCTTGCCGCATCGCACAAAGAGATTGTCACCGCCCTTCTTTTGCGTCTACAGTCTGTGGTGGAGGAGTATCCATACAATCAGACGGGGTTCGGGAGACTGATATGGCAAAGACTGAAGGTCAGATTATAATCAAGAAATATGCCAATCGCCGCCTCTATAACACAGGCACCAGCACGTACGTGACGCTGGAAGACCTGGCGGAGATGGTGAAGAGGGGGGAGGACTTTGTCGTTCAGGACGCCAAGAGCGGCGACGACATCACGCATTCGGTACTGACCCAAATCATTTTCGAACAGGAATCGAAGACCGGCAACACGCTGCTTCCGATCTCCTTCCTGCGTCAGCTCATTACCTATTACGGCGACCAGATGCAGATGGTCGTTCCCAGCTTTCTCGAACATTCCATGCGCGCTTTTACCGAGCAGCAGTCGCAGATGCGCGAACAGGTGAACCGCGCTTTCGGCGAAACGCCGCTCGGCAAGAACCTGCAGCTTCCCATGCAGATGGTCGAGGATCAGGTCCGCCGCAACACAGAGATGTTCCAGCAGGCCATGCAGATGTTCTCGCCCTTCATGACGCCGCCGCCCAAGGAAACCCGCAAGGCAGAAGCCAAGGACATCGACGAGCTGAAGGAACAGCTCCGGGCGCTGCAGAACAAGCTCGACAACCTATAGGCCGATCGAGACATCTCGGCCGGCACTGCGGATCGACACGGCAAAACCGCCGATCACATCGATCAGTGCAATGGTCATCAGAATGAAGAAGACCTGGGTCGCCGCATCCTGGACGAGCAGAAACTCGACCAGGAAGGCGATGAAGATCAGCATCGACAACATGTGATTGATGAGGCTGCCGGAACCGTTCCGGGTCGCCTTCAATATCTCGAAGAACAGCACGACAAGCGCCACGACAATGAAAAGGTCGCCGAGCGACATGCTCCAGATCGCCCCCGAAAGCATCGACAATACGATTACGTCATGCTGGAGCGAAGGAATTCCGCCGCTGCCCATCAGGCCGAGCATCGCCAGATTGTAAAGAATAAATGGAATAACCATCAGCGGTGTCGCAGCAATCATACAGAAGAATCTCCCTGATCTCACGGAGAACACTGCCCGACATCACCGCCTCACTTCAAGACGCCGAAGATTATAATATCTTGAAAAGAAAAAGGCCGGCGTTAAGCCAGCCTTCGAAACTTTTATCGGACAAGCCGCATAATGAATTATGCGCTTTCCTTCGGCGTCAGAACCTGACGGCCACGATACATACCGGTCTTGAGATCGATATGGTGCGGGCGGCGCAGTTCGCCGGAGTTCTTGTCTTCGACGTAGGTCGGAGCCTTCAGTGCATCAGCCGAACGGCGCATACCGCGCTTGGACGGGCTTGTTTTTCTCTTCGGTACAGCCATTTCACTTACTCCACTTGCGGGCAAAACATATCACACGGCCAGACTGGCGGCCGAAACGGACATGTCGCGATTTCGGAAATTTTGCGCGCTTATACATGCAAGGGGAGGCCTTGACCAGTCCCCATATGTATTTTTTGCGATACCGTCGATTATCTCCTCAGACTTCATCTTCCGGCACGATCCATGGCTCGGCGCGAGCGGCTTCCTCCCATTTCCGCCAGGCCGGATGGGCCTTCATCGCATCCATGTAGGCCAGTACATCAGCACTGCCGACGAGATCATAGATATCGAAGCGATTGACCACGGGCGCAAACATCGCATCCACACCGCTGAACGCGCCGAACAGAAAAGGCCCGCCGGATGCCTGCAGCAGGTCACGCCAGATCGTCTCTATACGGCCGACATCGGCGGCAACGCCATCATGCAGCGCAATCTTGCCTTTCGGCCGGCGGATGTTCATCGGGCAGGCGCTGCGCAGTGCCCGGAAACTCGACATCATTTCCATGGAGACCGAACGGGCAAGCGCCCGCTCGACACGATCCTCAGGCAGCAATCCGGCATCGGGATGGAGTTCCGCCACATATTCGATGATAGCGAAGGATTCCCAGACCTTTAGCGCGCCGTGCTGCAGCAGCGGTACATGACCGCTCGGCGAGACGGCCTTGATTTTGGGATTACCGCCGGGATAGTCGAAGGGGATCAGTACCTCTTCGAAATCGACGCCGACGCCCGTCAGCGCCATCCATGGCCGGAAGGACCAGGAAGAATAGTTCTTGTTGGCAATGTAGAGCGTCAGCTTGTCCATGATGCAGTCCTGTCAGGGTTCGAAGTCGAAGATCAGCAGTTCGTGGAAATGGTTCATGTCCTCGAACACGCAGAAGGCCGGCGGCATCAGCTCGAATACTGGCGCCTCGCGGCGGATATCCTCCGTCACCTCGTCGAGCATGGCCTGCCAGCGCGGCAGCGCCTCGTATTCCAGCCGCTCGATCGCATAGGCGAAGGTCAAGTGGAACTTGTAATCGTCGTGGTTGGGCTGACGATAGCCCAGAAGATCGGCAAATGCATCGCGCCAGGCGCGCATGGTCTTGCGGTCTGCTTCCGTTGCGCCTTCGACGAGCAGCCCGGCCGGCCGGGCGTTGACAACGGATACCTTGAAAGGCTCGAACACCGTGAAGCCTTCGAGCCGTGCTGCCATGAGTTCGGTCATATCATCGATCGGCGTTTCCAGCGGAATATCGCCGGGCCAGAAATTCTCCGCACGACGGCCCTCTATGATGCCTTCGAAAAGCGTCATGTGAATGCTGGTGATCGGCGTGAAGAGAAACTGCGGTGCTTCAGGCATCGCCAGATACTTCTCGCGCGCATCGATCAACACCTGCTGCGTTTTCGAACCCTTCACCGGATGGCAGACGATCGTGTTCCCCGGCTCGGGCAGGAAGCCGCCAAGCTTGCGGTAGCGGGTGCCGAGATGAACAGGCGGAGCGGGATTGTGCGACTTCGAATATTGAAGAAGCTCAGGCGAAAGTGTCACGACGGTCATGGGCGGATCATGGGCTCCTGTTGGTACTGTATTCGCCCATATGGCAGGACCAAGAATGTCAGATGACGCTTACTGTCTCCAACAACAAGTTCTGATGTCAATCATAGATACACTTGATGTAATCGCCCGAATCCTGCGCCCGTCCCTCGATCACGCCGGCCAGCCGGCGCAACCCGCGGCCGGGCTTTCCGGCATTGCGGTCGATCGGGTTCGGCAGCGAAACGGCAAGCAGTGCTGCCTGCCTGCGCGTAAGCTTCGACGCAGGTACCTTGAAGTGGTATTGCGCCGCCGCCTCGATGCCATAGATGCCAGGACCCCACTCAGCGATATTGAGATAGATCTCCATCAGCCGCCGCTTCGACCAGACGAAATCGGAAGCGACCGCCAACGGCAGTTCCATTCCCTTGCGGATGAAGGAGCGGCTGTTCCAGAGGAAAAGGTTCTTCGCCGTCTGCATCGGGATCGTGCTGCCGCCACGCGTCTCCTGGCCATGCAGCGTATCTTCAATCAGCATGCGCATTTCACCCCAGTCGACACCGCCATGGAAGCAATATTGTCCGTCTTCCGACATCATCACCGACTGCACGAGAACAGGTGAGATATCGTCGATCGACACCCAGCGGCGGTCGTAGCCACGTAGAAGGACGAGGTCGCGCAGCATGAGCGTCGAGACCGGATGGATGAAGGGCAGCAGATAGAGGAAGATCAGCACATAGGGCAAAAGCAGCACGGCAAGAACGGCAAGGACAATGCGCTTCAGCACCCGGCGGTCTCCAAACCAGCGCCGGCGAACCGGCGCCTCGGCGCTCTCCTCTGTCTCCGGCGCTATATCCAATGTCCCAGTCCGTTTTGCCCTCGTCGTTGTCATACCGCCTGAAAACCGGCTTTGCCAGAGCGCAGCGGAAATCTTGCCACAGTGATCGACAATTCCGTTGCCAGCGAGCATTCCGCCGTGCCAAAGAGCGCGCATGGACGCCAAGCGGGAAACATTCGAGACACGGTTGAAAAGCGGTGCTGCCGAGATCGAGGCGCTGCTCGAACACCTGCTGTCTCCCTCTGTGCTGTCCGATGAGATCGCCCGTCCCGAGCTGCTGCGCAGCGCCATGCATTACGCAGTGCTCAACGGCGGCAAGCGCCTGCGCCCCTTCCTCGTGGTGGAGAGTGCTGCCCTCCTCGGCGGCAACAGGCAGGCGGCTTTGCGCGTCGGCGCCGCACTCGAATGCATCCATTGCTATTCGCTCGTTCACGACGACCTGCCGGCCATGGACGATGATGACCTGCGCCGCGGCAAACCGACCGTACATATCAAATTCGACGAGGCGACTGCGATCCTTGCCGGCGACAGCCTGCTGACCTACGCCTTCGATGTCATCGCCGCACCCGAGACAGACCTGCCGGACCGGGCCAAGACGGAACTCGTGCTCGCACTTGCCCGTGCGGCCGGCCTCGGCGGCATGGCCGGCGGCCAGGCGCTGGATCTCGCAGCAGAAAAGCAGACGCCAGATGAAGCCGGCATCATTCGCCTGCAGGCGATGAAGACGGGCGCGTTGATCCGCTTTGCCTGCGAAGCCGGCGCTATCATTTCAGGAGCTTCGTCCGACGACAGGCAGCGTCTGCGCCGCTTCGGCGAAAAGATCGGCCTCGCCTTTCAGCTTGCCGACGATATTCTGGACCTTACCTCAGACACCGCAACAATGGGCAAGGCGACCGGCAAGGATGCCGCCCGCGGCAAGGGGACATTGGTGGCGCTTCACGGCATGGAATGGGCCGAGAGGCAGCTGCGCCAGCATGTCGAGGACGCGGAGAACCTGCTGTCCACCTATGGTGAGCGTGCTGCAATACTGAGCGCCACGGCTCACTTCGTCGCCGAACGCAAAAGCTGACGCAATAGAAAAGGCGCCGCTCGTGCGACGCCTCTTCCATGCCCCACCCTTTGCCCGTCAGGCGCGTGCGAAATGCCCCGTTTCTTTCGCATGTGAAGGCTGCCGCATCAGGATCGCCACGACGACGAGCCCGCCGATGACGCTCAGATGCTCGATCGCAAACATCATCTCGAGAAATGCCGCCTCGCCGGTCATTCCCCAGAAGGCATGTGCGATCGGAATTGTGAGTATGGTGAAAACGCCGAGAGCGCCTGCCCCGAGCCAGACGTAGCGGCCTGATATGACCAGTGCCGATCCGACAAGCTGCACGATGATGACGGCAAGGGCAATCGGTGCCGCCGGTGAAAGCCCATAGTGCTGCATCTCGGCAAGTGCCGTATTGAAATCGAAGAGCTTTGCAAAGCCGCTCGACCAGAACATCAAGGTCAACAGGACGCGCGCGAAAAGCTGGAAAATGCCGAAAGCCAGCAGCCGGTTGATGCTATTGGGTATCATGATCGGTCTCCCCGGTGAAACTCAGCCCATCGGCGGAAGCGGAATGTCGATGCCGAACCTGGCGGCCGTCTCGACGATCTTGCCGACATCGGGAACACCCATCGGCGGGAAGGTCGTCGTGCCTGGCGCAAGCGGGTCGCCGACAGCCACGAAGAACTCCTCATGCAGATCACCAGGGAAATTGATGAGCAGCATGCGCGACGGCTTGTCGTCGATATTGCGGAAGCTGTGCATGACACCCGGCGAGACATGAATGAAATCGCCCGGCCCACAATGCTTGGTCTCGTCGCCGACGATGATCTCATAACGACCTTCAAGAACAAGGAAGGCTTCCTGGTCGGTCTGCGTATGCGGCGGTGGGCCGGCATTCGGCGCGGTATGGACTTCGATCACGGTAAAGCTGCCTTTCGTATCCGCATAGCGGGCACGGAAGGTGAGGATGTTGCCGAGAAAGTGAACAGTCATGGGCGCAACTGCGCCCGTCCTGAAAGAAGGTGCGGAATTCATTGCCTTGTGCTCCGGTTGGTTTGTGATACACTTAACTCTTAATGAGACGATAATCTCATAACGAGGCATAAATGGACAGTCAAGAAAAAAAGTTCGAGCGCGTGAACCAGAAGCGCCGTACCCGCACGGAACTATTGCGCGCGGCGCGTCAGATCATTGAAAAGGGGGGGCATCCCTCTGTCGCCGAGGTCGCAGATTTGGCGGGCATCTCCAGGGCTACCGCCTATCGCTATTTCTCAACACCGGATGAAATCATCCGTGAGGCGGTGCTGGACGGTGTGGCCGATGTGATCAAGGTTGCGCCCGCACCTGACAATGCCGGCACGGAAGCCGTCGAGGGTCGGCTCGACAAGCTGGTCGCCGACGTCTTTCAGATGGTGCTCGGCAATGAGGGGGTCTTCCGCGCCCTACTCGGCAGTTCGGCGGTCGGTGAAAATCAGGTTCGTCGTGGCGGCCGCCGCATTGACTGGCTGAAACAGGCGATGGCGCCTCTGGAAGGCGAATTATCACCCAAAGAGTTCAAACGCCTCGTCAACGCGCTTTCGCTCGTCATGGGCATAGAATCGGTGGTGGTGATGCGCGATATCTGCGAATTGGAGCCGAAGGAAGCGGAAAAAACCCTGCGCTGGGCCGCAAAGACCCTGCTATCCGGCGCCTTGTCGGAAAGCGGTGGGAAGGCGGAGTGATTACTCCGCCGCCGTCTTCCGGCCGAAACGCTTCTCGATATAGTCGATGACGAGCGCTTCGAAATCCGAAGCGATATTCGGGCCGCGCAACGTCAACGCCTTCTTGCCGTCGATGAAGACTGGAGCAGCCGGCGTCTCGCCGGTACCCGGAAGCGAGATGCCGATATCGGCATGCTTGCTTTCGCCGGGTCCGTTGACGATGCAGCCCATGACGGCGACGTTGAGGGCTTCCACACCCGGATATTTCTCGCGCCAGATCGGCATGTTCTTGCGAATGTCGTTCTGGATATTCTGGGCGAGTTCCTGGAACACTGTCGAGGTCGTACGCCCGCAGCCGGGACAAGCCGCGACCACGGGAACGAACTGACGGAAGCCCATGACCTGCAGCAGTTCCTGCGCCACCTGCACCTCGCGGGTGCGGTCACCATTCGGTTCCGGCGTCAGTGAAATGCGGATCGTATCGCCGATACCGTTCTGCAGTACATAGCCCATCGCCGCAGAGGAGGCGACGATACCCTTCGTCCCCATACCGGCCTCGGTCAGACCGAGATGCAGCGCGTGGTTGGAACGTTCGGCCAGCATAGAATTGACAGCGATCAGATCCTGCACCTGGCTGACCTTGGCCGACAGGATGATACGATTGCGCGGCAACCCGATCTCTTCGGCAAGCTGGGCAGACAAGAGCGCCGACTGCACGATCGCCTCATGCGTCACCTGCCGGGCCGAAAGCGGCGAGCCCTTGGCCTGGTTGTTGTCCATCAGCTGCGTCAACAGTTCCTGATCGAGCGAACCCCAGTTGACGCCGATGCGCACCGGCTTGTCGTAGCGGATCGCCATCTCGATGATTTCGGCGAACTGCTTGTCCTTCTTGTCCTTGAAACCGACATTGCCGGGATTGATGCGATATTTCGCCAGAGCTTCCGCACAAGCAGGATGATCGGCAAGCAGCTTATGGCCGATATAGTGGAAGTCGCCAATCAGCGGCACGTCCAAACCGAGGCGCAGCAGCCGCTCGCGGATCTTCGGTACCGCCGCAGCACTTTCATCGCGATCGACGGTGATGCGCACCAGTTCCGAACCGGCGCGGTGGAGCGCTGCCACCTGGGCAACGGTGGAATCCACATCCGCCGTATCGGTATTCGTCATGGATTGCACGACGACCGGCGCCCCGCCGCCGACAATGACGCCGCCGACATCGACAGCAACGGAAGCACGGCGCGGTTTCGGATCGAAATCGAAAGCAGACATGAACAGCTCTACACCCGGAAAACAGTGCCTTTCAGGTGGATCAAGCCCACGAGCTTGTCAACCGCCCCTTATATCACTTTTGTTTGGAGGCGGCTCAGTGGCCGCCACCCGATGCGCCATCGGCATAATGTGCAAGCTTGGAGAAGGCGAGAACCACCAGCAGCAACACCGGCAGCGCCATGAAGACGGCGGCAAAACCCACATGCTCCGCCACGAATCCGATGACCGAAGGCGCAACCAGCATGCCGGAATAGCCCATCGTCGTGACGACGGAGATGCCGATGCCGGGCTTTAGGCCGGGAATGTTGCCCGCTGCCGAAAAGGCGATCGGCACCATGTTGGAAATGCCGATGCCGCAGAAAGCGAAGCCGAGAATGGCGATTTCCGCATTCGGCGCAAGGCTGGCGAGCAGCATGCCGACGATGGCAAACAGCGTGCAGATGCGCAGTGTCTTGACGCCGCCAAGACGGTCACGAACGAGATCGCCGGCAAAGCGCATGATCGCCATGGTCGCCGAGAAGGCCGCAAAACCGAGGCCGGAAAGCGCGACCGATGCCCCCATTTCCTGGCGAAGATAAAGCGCGCCCCAATCGAGCACGGCCCCTTCCGGCACCATGCAGAACAGCGCCATGAAGCCGAGCAACCACGGCAAAGGCACCATCGGCAGACGGGCCTTCTCCTTCTTGTCTTCAGGATGTGGCGGATCGGCCAGAACCATGGGCCAGGCGACGGCAAGGAAAATCGCCGCAAGCACGGTCGCAAGTTCCGCATGGCCGAGAATGCCGAGCTTGGAAATGACTAGACCACCGAGACCGGAACCAATAAGGCCGCCGAGGCTCCAGAAGGCATGGCAGGACGACATGATGGCGCGGCGCATGGATTTTTCCACCGCCACCGCATTGGCGTTCATCGCCACATCCATCGCACCGATGAAGCCGCCGAAAAGGAAGAGTGAGATCGCTCCCGTTATCACATTGGGCGCAAGCGTCAGCGCCAGAAGCATCGGCAATACGCAAACGGCGAGTACCCGCACGACGACCCGCGAACCGTGTTTGGCAATCTGCGCACCGGCGATCGGCATCATCACCAGCGAGCCGAAGCCGAAAACGAGGATCATCAGTCCAAGCTCGAACTTGGTGATGGCAAGCCGTTCAGCAAACTCCGGGATCTTGGGTGCCCAGCAGCCGACGACGAAGCCGTTCATGAGAAAGAGCAGCGAGACTGCCGCCCGGCTCCTGGTGATGAAGCCGCTCCGTACCCCCGGCGCCGCACTGACGTTACTATCCATTTCCTTGTCTTTCCTCTTGCCGGGCTTGTCTGCCCGATCCCCATAAGAAGTCGAACGACCTCAGGCCGTCTTTTCCGCAATGATCGTCCGGCACCCGCGTGCCCGGTATTTCTCCAGCATGGCGGCATCCGCATCGTGTTCGACGACGAGGCATTCGCAATGCGCAACCGGCAGAACGCTGTGCGGTGCCGCGGTACCGAATTTTTCGGATGTTGCCGCTACCATGACCCGCTTGCTTCTCGACGTCGCAAACCGCTTGAACTCCGCGTCCTCGAAGCCGAAGGTCGTCAGTCCCGCCTCGATATCGACGCCGCAGGCGCCGAGAATGCAGAGATCAGGCGAAAGCTGTTCCATATCGCGCAAGGCCTTGGCGCCGAGCGAACCGCCGGTCTGCCGATCGACGAGACCGCCGATCAGAATGACGTTGACACCGGGCTTTTCGATCAGGGCCGCGGCGATCGCCGGCGCATTCGTGGCGGCGGTAAACGAAAGATCGGACGGCAGAGCATTGGCGATCGCCAGATTGGTGCTGCCGGCATCGAAGAAAACCGTGCTGCTGGCGGCAATTTCCCGCGCTGCGGCTTTTGCGAGCGCCTGTTTGCGCTCGGCCGCGAAGCTCACCCGCTGGCTGAGGCTGCCGCCCGCCGTTGAAGCCGGTAACGCACCGCCATAGACACGCTCGCAGAGCCCGGCCGCCGCCATCTCGCGCAGGTCGCGCCGCACCGTATCCTCGGAGACGCCGAATTCGAGAGCAAGCTCGGTAGCCAGCACGCGGCCATGGGTTTTGAGCCTCTCGGAAATAACAGTCTGGCGTTCTCGCAACAGGAAGTCTTGCATGTTTATACCGGATCAATCTTTCAGAATCTGAAATCATGCATAAACACTGACAAACATGCATGCAACATGCACGCTCACACGTTTTCTGACGGTCTGAAACAAAGCTCAACGCTGAAGGCGAAATCTCGCATATTGACCGTCTCCGGGAGCGGGAATATCGATCAGCCATCCCCGATTCCCGCCGGCACATCCTGCCTCTGGTACATCTCCGTGAAAAATTCCGTCAGCCTGGGCATTCTGCTCACGACAACAGCCTATATGGCGTTCACCTTCCACGATGCGATCGTCAAGGTTTTGACGGCAAGCATTCCCGTCTGGCAGATCCTGTTTTTTCGCAGCCTCACCATTCTTATCGGCTGCCTCGTCTATGGTCGCGGCAAGCTGGTTCATCAGGCAGTGACCTCACCGATCATCAAGCCGATGATCGCCCGCAGCATCCTGCTGCTTTGCGCCTGGCTTTCCTACTACACGGCCGCAAGCCATCTGCAGCTCGCCGAAGTCACCACGCTTTATTACGCGGCACCTGTGGTCGGGACCATTCTCGCCTGGTTCATCCTGAAGGAGGAGGTGACACCAGCCCGCTGGCTCGCCGTCGGCGTCGGTTTCATCGGCGTGCTCATCGCCTGCAATCCGGTCGGGCTGACGGTTTCCTGGTCGGTCTATCTGGCGCTGCAGGCGGCTGTTCTCTGGGCCTCCGCCATGGTCCTGCTCCGCAAGACCTCGCTGCATGAGAAGACCATCATCCAGCTTGCGGTTTCCAACGTCTTCTTCCTCATCATGACCGGTGTCGCCGTCCTCTGCACATGGCAGACCCCGACGCTGACGCAGCTCGCCCTACTGATCGGCACCGGCATCGTTGCCGGCTGCGCCCAGTTCGCGCTCTTCGAGGGCATGCGCCAGGCACCGGTCTCGGTGCTGGCACCCTTTGAATATACCTCTCTCGTCTGGGCCTTCATTCTCGGCCACCTCATCTGGGCCGATATCCCCACACACAATGTCATCATTGGCGCAATGATGATCCTCGGAGCCGGCGTGATCATCATCGCCAGCGAAAGATTGCGCCGTCGCGCCACCGCCTGAGACCGGTTTCAGTCGAATTCCAGGGTCCAAGCGACGACTTGAGAAAAATATTCGCAGTTGCTGCTTTTATTTGCAGTTTTCTACGCTTCCGTTGCCGCAATTTTCTGCGATGTATCGCCCATCCGAACACAACCTCCCAAAGGATGGATAGAACAATGAACTGGTTGAAAACCGTCGCCGCCGCCGCTCTCATTCAGGCCGCTGCTCTGCTGCCCGCCCATGCCGGTGAAAACCTCGGCGCCATCAAGTCCGCCAGCGTCTTCAAGATCGGCACGGAAGGCACCTACGCGCCCTTCACCTATCACGACGAAAGCGGCAAGCTCGTCGGGTTCGACGTCGAGATCGGCGAAGCTGTTGCTGCCAAGCTCGGCGTCAAGGCCGAGTTCGTTGAAGGCAAGTGGGACGGCCTGATCGCCGGCCTCGACGCCAACCGCTACGACACCGTCATCAACCAGGTCGGCATCACCGACGCCCGCAAGCAGAAGTACGACTTCTCCGAGCCCTACATTGCCTCGAAGGCCGTTCTGATCGTTCGCGACGGGGACGACAGCATCAAGACCTTCGCCGACCTCAAGGGCAAGAAGTCTGCCCAGTCGCTGACCAGCAACTTCGGCAAGATCGCGACCGAGGCCGGCGCAGAACTCGTCGGCACCGATGGTTTCGACCAGTCGATCCAGCTCGTGCTGACGAAGCGCGCCGACGCCACGATCAACGACAGCCTGTCCTTCCTCGATTTCAAAAAGCACAAGCCGGACGCACCGGTGAAGATCGTCGCCCAGCAGGAAAATGCCGACTATTCCGGCATCATCATCCGCAAGGGCGAGCCGGAACTGCTCGAAGCGATCAACAAGGCGCTCGCCGATATCAAGGCTGACGGCACCTACAAGAAGATCGCCGACAAGTACTTCGGCCAGGACGTTTCGAAGTAAGTCCTGAAACCGGCGGTTTCCTGCCGCCGCCATATCCTTTATAGCTGCATGAAAAGCGTTCGGCGAACCCTCGCCGGACGCATCTTTTCTTGAGGACACACCCTTGCCGCACTGGCTTCAATTGATGGTGGAATCGCTTCCCTCGCTCCTCTGGGCGGGAGTGATCTTCACCATACCCTTGACCCTGCTTTCCTTCGCTTTTGGCCTGATCCTCGGCCTCGCAACCGCGATCGCTCGCCTCTTCGGCCCGGAGCCGGTCGCAGCCATTGCCCGCTTCTATGTCTGGGTGATCCGCGGCACGCCGCTGCTTGTGCAGCTTTTCGTCATCTTCTATGGCCTGCCGAGCATCGGCATCCTGCTCGATGCTTTCCCGGCCGCCCTCATCGGCTTCACGCTGAATATCGGCGCCTATAGTTCCGAGATCATCCGCGCCGTCATCTCCTCCGTGCCCAAGGGCCAGTGGGAAGCGGCCTATTCGATCGGCATGAGCTGGCGCCAGGCCATGAGCCGCACCATCCTACCGCAAGCCGCCCGCGTTGCCGTGCCGCCGCTGTCGAATACCTTCATCTCGTTGGTCAAGGATACCTCGCTCGCTGCCGCAATCACCGTGCCGGAACTTTTCCAGGCCGCACAGCGCATCGTTGCGACCACCTATGAACCACTGATCCTCTATATCGAAGCGGCACTGATCTATCTCGCCCTGAGCTCGGTGCTCTCTGTGCTGCAGCAGCGGCTGGAACGCCGTTTCGCGCGCTATGGCGGCATGCTGGAGGCAAACGCATGATCGAGCTTTCCGGCATCGAAAAACGCTTCGGCGACGCCGTTATCCTCAAGGATATCAGCATCCGCATCCCGGAAGGCAGCGTCACCGCCCTCGTCGGCCCTTCAGGCGGCGGCAAGAGCACACTTCTCCGCTGCATCAATCTGCTCGAGATCCCGACTGCCGGCAGCATCCGCCTCGGCGAGGAAACGCTTTCCTTTACGCCCGGCAAACGCGTCGGATGGCAGGCGATCCAGAAAATCCGCCGCCAGACCGGCATGGTCTTCCAGAACTTCCAGCTCTTCCCACATCAGACGGCGATCGAAAACGTCATGGAAGGCCTGGTCACGGTCCTGAAATGGCCGAAGGAAAAGGCACGCGCACGCGCGCAGGAACTGCTGACCAAGGTCGGCATGGCCCACAAGACCGATGCCTGGCCCGCGACGCTTTCGGGCGGCCAGCAGCAACGTGTGGCCATCGCCCGCGCATTGGCACCCTCACCGCGCGTCCTGCTCTGCGACGAACCGACCTCGGCGCTCGATCCGGAACTGTCCGCCGAAGTGGTCGAAGTGTTGGGCCAGCTTGCCCGCGAGGGCACGACGATGGTGATGGCGACCCACGACCTGAGGCTCGCCTCCAAGATCGCCAATGATGTGGTCTTTCTGGAAGCCGGTAGCGTGGTGGAAACGGGCAGCGCAAAAGCGATCTTCAATGCGCCGGAGCGGGAACGCACCAAGCGCTTCATTTCGACGATCAACGCGGCCCATACCTACGACATCTGAGGATGCCGAGGCTCTCACCCCGGCACCGCTGACAATCCGATCAGGCGGCCGTGACGACGGCGCGTGCAGCCTTCAGAGCATTGCCCCACCAGGTCATCTGGTCGATCAGGTTCTTCGCCGCCTCGTTGAGATGGGCGTAGTCACCAAGGGACTTGCCTTCCTTCAGGACAGCAAGATATTCGCTGAACGCGATATGCACGCCCGTCTTCACCGAAGCCGCGCTCATTTCGACGAAGATCAGACGGAGCTGTTCGACGGCGCGTGCGCCGCCCACGCCACCATAGCCGACGAAACCAACAGGCTTCTGGATGAACTCGCCGAGATCGATGGCGTTCTTGAGGACGGCCGTCGGAGCGTGGTTATATTCAGCGACCGTGAAGATGAAGCCGTCGAATTCACGCAGCTTCTTCTTCCACTTCTCGGCGGTTTCGCTTTCAGCCGTGGTGGCGCGTTCTTCACCGAAGAAATGCATCGGGTAGTCGAGAAGATCGAGAACCTCGACTTCGAGATCGGAACGCTGACCGACGAGCCCGGCAATCCATTTGGCCGGATGTTCGGCAAAACGGCCAATACGCGTGCTGCCGACGATGGCGGCAATCTTCAACTTGCTCATGAGATATTCCCTGATTGGTCTTGGGGGCTGGTGGTGGGAACCCAAGTCTATGAGAAAGGCTCCTTGCCCGGCAAGGCAAGGAGGCCAACAATGCATAGAAAGATCAGTATTTTAGAAAACCGATCATACACAATCCGGTGATACGCGGCGCTGATCAGCCAGCGTAGACGACAAGCAGATCCTTCGCATCGATCTGGTCGCCAGCCTTGACCAGCACTTCCGCGATCGTACCGTCCTTTTCCGCATGCAGCGCCGTTTCCATCTTCATTGCTTCGATGGAGACGAGCACATCACCGGCACTGACCGTCTGGCCAGACGAAACGAAGACGCGCGAGATGACGCCCGGCATCGGCGCACCGACATGCACGGCATTGCCGGCTTCCGCCTTGCGTCTGATGGCGGCGCCCGAGGCACCATGGGCACGGTCCGGCACCTTGATGCGGCGCGGCTGGCCGTTCAGCTCAAAGAAGACCGTAACCATGCCCTGGCTGTCGGTCTGGCTCATCGCCTGATTGACGATAACCAGCGTCTTGCCCTTCTCGATATCGGCAAACAGCTCTTCACCATCCTTCAGACCGTAGAAATAGGAGGGCGTCGGCAGCACCGAGACAGGGCCGTAGGTATCTGAGGCCAGCGCGAAATCGGTGAAGACCTTCGGATACATGAGATAGGAAGCGAATTCGAAATCGCTGACCTCACGCTCCAGCTTGCCTTCGATCGTCTTGCGCTCGGCATCGAGATCGGCATCGTCGAGCAGCGAACCGGGACGTACCGTATAGGGCTGGTCACCCTTCAGCGCCTTCTTCTGCAGCGCTTCCGGCCATCCCGACGGCGGCTGGCCGAGATCGCCCTTCAGCATTGAGACCACAGATTCCGGGAAGGAGACTTCCTTCTCGGGGCTGACCACATCGGCGACCGTCAGATCCTGGGAGACCATCATCAGCGCCATGTCGCCGACCACCTTGGAAGACGGCGTCACCTTGACGATATCGCCGAACATCTGGTTGGCGTCGGCATAGGCCTGTGCGACCTGATGCCAGCGGGTTTCGAGCCCCAGCGAGCGAGCCTGTTCCTTGAGATTGGTAAACTGGCCGCCCGGCATTTCATGCAGATAGACTTCCGAGGCCGGCCCCTTGAGGTCGCTTTCGAAGGCGGCGTACTGATTGCGAACCGCTTCCCAATAGAAGGAAATACGGCGGATCCATTCCGGATCGAGGCCCGGATCGCGTTCGGAACCGCGCAGCGCTTCGACGATGGAGCCGAGGCAGGGCTGCGACGTGTTACCGGAGAGCGCATCCATCGCCGCATCGACGGCATCGACACCGGCATCCACGGCAGCAAGAACCGTCGCAGCCGCAATGCCCGACGTATCATGCGTGTGGAAGTGAATTGGCAGGCTGGTTGCTTCGCGCAGAGCCTTGAACAGCACCTTGGCCGCAGCCGGCTTCAGCAGACCCGCCATGTCCTTCAGCGCGATGATATGCGCACCGGCCTTTTCGAGCTCGACGGCGAGATCCGTATAGTACTTGAGGTCGTATTTCGGGCGTGCCGAATTGAGGATATCGCCCGTGTAGCAGATCGCCGCCTCACAGAGCTTGTTCTCCTCCGCCACCGCGTCCATCGACACGCGCATATTCTCGACCCAGTTCAGGCAGTCGAAGACGCGGAAGAGGTCGATGCCGCCCTTGGCCGCTTGGCGGACGAAATATTTCACGACATTGTCGGGGTAGTTCTTGTAACCGACGCCATTGGCACCGCGCAGCAGCATCTGCAGCAGCAGGTTCGGTGCCGCTTCGCGGATCAGCCCCAGACGCTCCCACGGATCTTCCGTCAGGAAGCGCATGGAAACATCGAAAGTGGCGCCACCCCAGCATTCCAGCGACAAGAGATTCGGCAGCGCATGTGCATAGGTGTTGGCGATCTTCGCGATGTCGTAGGTGCGCATGCGCGTTGCGAGCAGCGACTGGTGGCCGTCGCGCATCGTCGTGTCGGTCAGCAGCACCTGCTTCTGATCGCGCATCCACTCGCCGAATTTCTTTGGACCGAGCGTATCGAGAAGCTGCTTCGTACCGTCAGGGATCTTGCCATATTCGGCATAGGGCACGACCGGCGTGGCGGCATCAGCCGACGGACGCGGACGATCTTTCGCCTCGGGATGACCGTTGACGGTGACATCGGCGAGGTAGGTGAGCAGCTTCGTGGCACGGTCCTGGCGCTTGACCTGCTGGAAAAGCTCCGGCGTCGTGTCGATGAAGCGCGTCGTATAGGAATTGTCCCTGAACTTCGGATGCGTGATGATCGCTTCGAGGAAGGTCAGGTTGGTGGCGACGCCGCGGATACGGAATTCGCGCAACGCGCGGTCCATACGCGAAATGGCCTCCAGCGGATTCGGCGCCCAGGCCGTCACCTTGACGAGCAACGGATCGTAATAGCGGGTGATGATCGCGCCCGTATAGGAGGTGCCGCCGTCGAGGCGGATGCCGAAGCCCGATGCCGAACGATAGGCAGTGATGCGGCCGTAGTCCGGAATGAAATTGTGCTCGGGATCCTCGGTGGTGATGCGGCACTGCAGTGCGTGGCCGTTGAGACGGATATCCGCCTGCTTCGGCACGCCTGACGCCTCGGTGCCGATCGCAAAGCCGTCGAGGATGTGGATCTGCGCCTTGACGATATCGATGCCGGTCACGACTTCGGTGACAGTATGCTCGACCTGGATGCGCGGATTGACCTCGATGAAGTAGAATTTGCCGGTATCGGCATCCATCAGATATTCGACGGTGCCGGCGCCGACATAGTTCGTCGCCTCGGCGATCTTCAGCGAATAAGCGGCAAGCTCCTGGCGCTGCGCCTCGGACAGATAAGGGGCAGGCGCACGCTCGACGACCTTCTGGTTACGGCGCTGGATGGAGCAGTCGCGCTCGAAGAGATGCACGACATTGCCATGTGTATCGCCGAGGATCTGGCTTTCGACGTGACGGGCGCGTTCGACGAGCTTTTCGAGATAGACTTCGTCCTTGCCGAAAGCGGCCATCGCCTCGCGCTTGGCTTCCGTCACCTCACGGGCAAGATCGGCTTCCGAACGAATGGCACGCATGCCGCGCCCGCCGCCGCCCCAGGATGCCTTCAGCATGACGGGATAGCCGATTGCGGCGGCCATCCTGGCGACTTCAGCCATATCGTCCGGCAGAGGTTCGGTGGCCGGCACGACCGGCACGCCGACCGAAATGGCGAGATTGCGCGCCGCCACTTTATTGCCGAGCTGGCGCATCGTATCGCCTCGCGGGCCGATGAATGTGATGCCCGCGGCATTGCAGGCATCCACGAATTCAGGGCTTTCCGAAAGCAGGCCATAACCCGGATGAATGGCATCAGCGCCGGAGAGCTTGGCGACGCGGATCACTTCGTCGATCGACAGATAGCTTTCGATCGGACCGAGGTCGCGAGCAAGATGCGGGCCGCGGCCGACTTGATAACTCTCGTCGGCCTTGAAGCGGTGCAGGGCGAGTTTGTCTTCTTCTGCCCATATCGCGACCGTTTTTATTCCGAGCTCATTGGCCGCGCGGAAAACACGGATGGCGATTTCGGAACGATTGGCGACAAGGATCTTCGATATGGGCAATGTACTCTCCTCAAAGCACGAAAACGGGCAATGCTGCACCCGCGAAGAGAATTCTTAACGTGCTGTTACAGAAAGTTCAATTTCCTCCTTTACGGCGAAACAGAATTTCTCAAATTCTAGGTAATCAGCCCATATCGGAAAGCCAGCGCCACTGCTTGCTGCCGATTCTTGGCCTTCAGCTTGTCCTGAAGGCCATTCATGTACCAATCGACCGTATGATTGGAGATCTTCAGATGCTTGCTGATCTCCATCGAGGTCATGCCCTCGGCAAGATAATGTAGGATCTCCATTTCACGGCGCGTGAGCTGCGTGTCGGTGATCGGTACGGTTTCCAGCGTCGGCGCTTCACCTTGCAGGTCCAGCAACCGCCAGAAAGTCTTGCGCGCAATCGCCTCGAAAAGCGAAATCTCGGCGGGCGAAAGCTCGACCGGCTTGCCGCCGACGCTGAGGCTTCCGAGAATCCCGTTTCGCCCATGGATCGGGAAGATATAGCCGTCTTCCAGCCCGTGGCTGAAAGCGTCGACCATCATCTGCTCCATGCGACGCTGATGCGGGTCTTCCCGGAACGCCGCCATGCCGTCACGCCAGCGAAAGGGTCGTTGAGCATGAGCGAGATATCGCACAGTCGGATCGACGAGCACGTATTTTTTCACCGCGTAAACGTGCGGCCACTTTTCCGGCCAGCGGCTGGCCATGGTCACACCCCATGGGTTGTCTCCATGCTTGGGGTGACGCAGCAGCCCGTAATAATCGAATCCGCTGGCACGGATCACCTTCTCCAGTTCCTCGACCACACTTTGGGTGTCAAAACTTTCCTCTAAAATAACAAGCAATTGAATTAAAGAATGAATTTGCACAAAAATGCCCCTTGCCCGGACCAACGAGGCCGCCGGAGCAGGCCTCGTTACCCGCCGCTGAACGGTCTTTCATAAAAACTGCACTTCACAAATTCGATGGTGCGCTAGACGCTCCAGGGATTGCAAGCGCAAATTGTCGCGTTTGATGCCTAAGCAACAATTTCGAAACCATGGTCACTTGTCGCACTTTACGATCACATCGGACGCGCGATTTTTTAAGCCGGATTCCAAACCTGAATATCCCGTTAATCGTCGGTTCAGGTAGTTTTTTGTAGCATCGCACCATCCCGTTTTTCGCAGATGCAAAAAGAGGTTCCGACGTGTCGTTATTCAAGGTCTATGCAAGGGCTCTGCGCTATCTCGGCGCCTACAAGCTCCGCGTATCCCTCGTCGTTATCGCGAACATCGTATTGGCGGCCATCACCATCGCCGAGCCGATTTTGTTCGGCCGCATCATCGATGCGATATCCGGCAAGAGTGAAGTGAAGCCGATCCTTATGATGTGGGCGGGCTTTGCCGTTTTCAACACCATCGCCTTCGTTCTCGTGGCGCGCGAAGCAGACAGGCTGGCCCATGGCCGCCGCGCGACGCTGCTGACGGAAGCTTTCGGCCGCATCATTTCCATGCCGCTGTCCTGGCACCACCAGCGCGGCACGTCCAACGCGCTGCATACGCTGCTGCGCGCCTGCGAAACCCTGTTCGGCCTGTGGCTGGAATTCATGCGTAACCATCTTTCGACGGTTATCGCGCTTGGCCTGCTCATTCCGACCGCAATGTCGATGGATCTGCGTCTTTCCGCAGTCCTGATCGTACTCGGCATCGCCTATTGGATCATTGGCCGCGTGGTCATGAGCCGCACCAAGGATGGCCAGGCTTCGGTCGAAAACCACTATCATACCGTTTTCGGCCACGTCAGCGATTCGATCAGCAACGTCTCGGTGCTGCATAGCTATAACCGTATCGAAGCTGAAACCCGCGCTCTGAAGTCCTTTGCCGATCGCCTGCTGCAGGCCCAGTATCCGGTTCTCGACTGGTGGGCGATTGCCAGCGCGCTGAACCGCATGGCATCCACGATCGCCATGATGGTCGTACTCGTCATCGGCACCCTGCTCGTTCAGAACGGCGAATTGCGCGTCGGCGATGTCATTGCCTTCATCGGCTTTGCCAACCTGCTGATCGCTCGCCTCGACCTGATGCGTCAGTTCGCCACGCAGATCTTCGAGGCCCGTTCGAAGCTGGAAGACTTCTACAATCTGGAAGATTCCGTTCGTGACCGCGAAGAGCCTGCTGGCAACGGCGAGATCAAGGACGTCAAGGGCGATGTCGAATTCGATAACGTTTCCTTCGGCTTCGCCAACAGTTCGCAGGGCCTGCACAACGTCTCGTTCAAGGTGAAGGCCGGCCAGACGGTTGCTATCGTCGGCCCGACCGGCGCCGGCAAGACGACGCTCGTCAACCTGCTGCAGCGCGTCTACGACCCGCAGGGCGGCCAGATTCTCGTCGACGGCCACGATATCAGCAAGGTGACCCGCAAGTCGCTGCGCCGCTATATCGCCACCGTCTTCCAGGACGCCGGCCTGCTGAACCGCTCGATCAGCGAAAACATCCGCCTCGGCCGCGAGAACGCCTCGGAAGAGGATATGCGCCGTGCCGCCGAAGCTGCGGCCGCCGCAGACTTCATCGAGAACCGTGACGAGCAGTACGACACCCATGTCGGCGAGCGCGGCAACAAGCTCTCCGGTGGTGAACGCCAGCGTATCGCGATCGCCCGTGCCATCCTCAAGGATGCGCCGATCCTGGTACTCGACGAAGCGACCTCCGCCCTCGACGTCGAGACGGAAAACCGCGTCAAGGCTGCGATCGACAACCTGCGTCAGAACCGCACCACCTTCATCATCGCCCATCGTCTCTCGACGGTTCGCGAAGCCGATATGGTGCTGTTCCTCGACAATGGCCGCATCGTCGAACATGGCAGCTTCGATGAGCTCAGCCACTCCAACGGCCGCTTCGCTGCCCTGCTGCGCGCCAGCGGCATCCTGACGGACGACGAAGTCCGCAAGGCCCATACTACCGAAGCCGCCTGACCGGCTTCGAAAGGACATGACGAAAAGCCGGAAGGGCATCGCTCTTCCGGCTTTTTTATTGCGCAGGATTCCACGTGAAACATTTTCGCCAAACACGCTGGCCATTGCCGGCAAAGTCTGATCCGCCAAGCCTTCACGCTGCCTTTGCATAGATGAGATCGGGTGCCACGATCCACTCGCCCTCTCTGAGCGCGAGAACATCGAGCCTGCCGCGTCCGTCTCTGGTGGCGATGCCGACGAAACGGTAGCGCCCGTCGTTGCGATCGATGACATGAGCGGCAATCGGCTTGCCGCTGATATGGCCGACGACGGGACCGTCCGTCTCAGCAGTGTCGAGCAGAAAATATTCGTGCGGGATATGGCGGCTGACCATCAGGCGCAGCCCTCGCTGCGGAAAGCCGCCTTCGCTGCCCTTTCTGCTACAGTCGGCGTTGCGACTTCAATGCGGCCGGCACCAGCCGAAGCGGGTTTGCGGGAGAACTGTTTCGCCTTCTTGATCTCGACAACGAATGGCTTTCGCTGCGGCCTCATGGTCTGTCCTTTCAGTTTGAACTACGTGTCACGTGAAGATGCATTCGACCTGTCCAAGCGGCCCGAAATCGGCCGCCAGATGCTGACCCGGCCACACCTGGAGAATGGTCGTGCAGGATCCCGTCGCAACGAGATCACCGGCTTGAAGCTGTCGGCCCTTCGCGGCGAGCTGGTTTGCCAGCCATGCGACCGCATTGAACGGGATTGCCCATGACCGACGCCGATCTCCCGGCAAAGACCGTCTGCTTGAACAGGAAGGTGGTAATTTCGATGCCGGCGAGATCGGCTGATGGCAGCGCCCTGGTATGATCGCCGCAGAGCGTGGCGACATGCAGGCCGAAATCGGCGATAGCGGCGCCTGCGCCGCTGAAAATCCGTCGCGTGCGCCGGCCGAGAATACCGACAGCCGGCCGGCAGCAGAGTACGGCATCGGCTGCACTGGTGAGGTTGATTGCCTCGCCGGCATCCGGATAGGACCGCAGCATCGTGAAGACCAATTCGCACTGAACCCCGATCGTTCCCGGCGGCAGGTGGAATTCCCTGCTGCCTGCAAGCAACGAGAAAGCCGGAATCTCCGAATAAATCGGCTCGGCAAGACCAAGGGTCCGGCGCGATTCCTCGCTGGTGCCGACAAGGGCATAGCCCTTGCGCTCGAAACCCAGAGCATCCTGCGCGGTTGCCTGGATATCATAGGCCTCGTGATCGGAAGAAATGAGATCAAGCGGCAGGTCGCAGAGCTCCTTGTATCGGCGGCTCCTTGCGAGGATATCGGCTGTGGCATCCTTGAGTTCGAAGTACATCTTCGTGCTCCCTATCATTGACATTGCCTCTGCAAGCCAAAATGGAGCGGGGCGCATAGCCATTCCATTCGAGATGAACGGCTAAAAAATCAAAATCCCATAGTGATGCGGGAGGTCTTTCCTGCCCGAGTGCGGCGAAATTATCTGCGCGTCAAACGCAAAAGCTGGCGGTCACTCCGACCGCCAGCTCGGCATTGCTTATCCCGAAAATCAGCCTACTTGCGTTTACTCTGGCTGTAAGCGTCAGGTCCTCGATTGGCACGAACAGGCACCGGAATGGCGCCGCCAATGCGCGGGCGAGATTTTTCCTGTTCGCGCTTGTCTTCGAGATAGTAGGCATAGGCGAACTGGACGGCGATACCGACGAGGACGAAGATCGGGCCGATGATCTGGTCGCGGTTGGTTATGTAGAGCAGCACCTGCCCGATCATCGCAAGAATGGTACCGGCAACGAAGATATTCAGCGAATGCCGGCCAAGGATCGTCAGCGGATGATCTGCCGGACGGCGAAAGGCCTTCGATATCGCGGGTATATTGATCACCAGATAGGCAAGAGCGAGCACATGCAGCAGGCGCGGCAGCGACAGGAAGGTCTTGTCGAAGCCGGTCAGCACGGCGGGTAGCCCAAGCGCGGCAAGGTAATTGCCGAGATCCCACAAGCGAGCCGTGACCCAGATAAAGGACAGGACGACATAACTGAGCGCCAGCGCAAAGAGCAGCGGGTGGCGAGGAAGGGTGCCGCCACGCTTGACATGCATGATCGAGACGATGCCGATCGTGAACAGGAACTGCCATGAGAAGGGGTTTAGGAACCAGTCTCCCTCGAACAGCATATTCTGCGGCACGATATGATAGATGCCGGCCATCAGCCAGACCGTGCCTGAAACGGCAAGCGCCAGCAGCGTCCCCTTCTCGTTCAAGAGCAGGATCAGCGGCACCATCAGCATCAGTGCGCCGTACATCGGCAGGATATTGTTGTAGCCGATCTGGTGGCCGAGCAGCAGCAGGGCCGGGATGCCTTCCTTGAGGTTCATCAATACAGCCAGGATATTGATTTCAACCAGAAGCCCTGGCCGCTGGAATAGCCATGCACCGCAGATGAACAGAGCCAGCGTTACAAAAGTAGTGATCATATGGGCGAGATAGAGGGTGAAGGCACGCTTGGCGGCCTTGATGCCCATCTCGATCCGCCGGCCAGGCTGGAAGCGCGAACCATAGGCAAGACCGACCGCAATGCCGGAGATCAGTACGAAAGCTTCGGCCGCGTCGGAAAAGCCGAAATTCTTCGTCGTTATATATTCGAAGATCTGCCCGGGAACGTGATTGATGAAGATTGTAATGAGCGCGAGGCCGCGCAATACGTCGAGCCGCGTATCGCGCTTCGGCGCCGCCACGGAGACGGAGTGTGTTTGCGCTCCAATGGCTTTGGTCGGCATGCTTGCCATCCTGTCTCTCCTGTTGTCCGATTTGCAAACGCTACGCCGGCCAAAAGGGTTCCCCCTCTGGCCATGCGAATCGCCGGAAAATCAGCGTGGAGAACGCTGTTACCCGACCGGATACCCCTCTTTGGGATCGGCGACTTCGCTGCCGTTGACGGGCAGAGTTTAGCCTTGAGCGTGGGACGCTTTTGAGACCGAAATGCGGTAATTGCTTCGATGCTGTTCGATCTCTGCCGCAAACTCGTCCCAATTGGAAGATGAGTGTGGCTTCACAAAAAGTTGTGCGCACTTAGCCGGGTAGGAAGATTGCCTTTGGGCGTCGCTAACTGCCGCGGGCCGGGAGAACTCGGGTCGGCAGAGCGGTTTTGCTACCCTCTGACCGACACGAAAAGGCGCATGGACCATATCCATGCGCCTGTGCGACGTCTCCAGCGCCATTAGCGCTTCGCGCCTACTTTCCGAAACGCGTTAAACTGCGTGGAAAAGATAAAGAAGGATGATGACGGGGATCGGGATACCGAGCAGCCACAGCAGAATGCCTTTCATGATCACTCTCCTTTGAATCACCGAAGTGCCAGGAGAATGCCGAGGCATCCCAATTGTTCCCGATAGGTAAATGTTCGATCAGGCAGGTGCTATCAATTTAGCACCTGCGACACGCCGGCCTTAGCCGACGACGCCACAAACCATAGCGGCAACGAAAAGAAAAGCCGCCGTGAAAATCGTTGCATGGATCGCGGTCTGGATTCTGTGCCGCGTGGTGACCGGCTTCTTTGCCGATACGGATCCGTACTGGTTCACATGAGTATGCGAAATACCCAGATTTGCCATGTGTCGCCTCCGCCTGTTTGTTTTGCGGCCGGAAGAACCGGCTCGTTTTCTTGATATTCTTATATTCTCTATAAGGTAGGTAGAGATAAATTTCCGTCCAGAGCAGACGGAAGAGAAAATTCACCCGGGCTTTAGCTTAGCAGAGCGTACGCCATGCCCAGATCCAGGAACGCTCTGCAGCGTTGTCGCCTTGGGGGGCATTGGGGGAAGTCTCGATCAACCGGCGATCTTTTTCCGCCGGGATAGTCACGGAGGTAGCCTCCCTGCGATCGGCCTTAACAGGAGGATCGAGGTAACCCATGGTCATCCCACCAAGAAAGAACATGCCTCAACCTCCATCGATCACGAAAGCTAACGGTCGTTAACGGGATCATGACAGAACTAAGGCACCTGTCAATAGTCTAGTCGAATGGTCGTGTTTTAGGGAACTGTTATCCCTAACGTCAGCCGCAGCTCAGATTTTTCAAGGGTTTGAAAACGCTGGCCTTCAGGCCTTCACGAAGCCCTTGCTCGCGACCATCAAATTTCGCGTGTAGTCCTCGTGAACGCTGCCAGCGGCAAGCTCTACGGATGTCAGCCGCTCGACGACGGCGCCGCCGCGCATCACGGCAAGCCTCTCGCACATATGGGTGATGACGCCGAGATCGTGGCTGACCATGACGAAGGTCAGTTTGCGGTCGCGTCGGATCTGCTCCAGGAGGTTCAAGACTTCCGCTTGCACGGAAGCATCAAGTGCCGATGTCGGCTCGTCGAGCAACAGGATCGACGGTTCCACGATCAGCGCGCGTGCGATCGCCACACGCTGTCGCTGGCCGCCGGAAAGCTGGTGCGGATAACGGAAGCGAAAACCATTTCCGAGCCCGACCTCGTCGAGTGCCCGGGCAATACGCTTCTCGCCGTCGCCGATACCATGAATTGCGAGTGGCTCCAGCAGCAGCCGATCGATGGTCTGGCGCGGATGCAACGAACCATAGGGATCCTGAAACACCATCTGGACGCTTCGATAAAAGCTCTTGCTGCGCTTCGAACCCAGCAGCCGCTCACCATGAATCTCGATCGTCCCCTCGCTGACGGGCGCAAGCCCGGCAACGGCGCGCAGAAGCGTCGATTTACCGGAACCGGACTCACCGACAAGACCGAAGGATTCTCCGCTTTCGATGGAAACGCTGACATCTTTCAGTGCATGAAAATGGTCGTAGACGACGCCGAGATTGTCGGCAGACAGTGCCGTGCTCATAGCGCCCACTCCGGTTTGCGGTCGAGCACCGGCAGCGGATGCCTAGACTCGCCGATCTGCGGCATGCAGTTGAGCAGGCCTTGCGTATAGGGATGCTTCGCATTGCGAAGCTCGGATGCGGCAATCTCCTCGACGATGCGGCCGGCATACATGACGATGACCCGGTCGCAGAAAGAGGAGACGAGCCTCAGATCGTGGGACACGAAGATCAACCCCATGCCGCGTTCGGCCACCAGCCGGTCCATGATGCGCAGCACATCGAGCTGCACTGTCACATCGAGCGCCGACGTCGGCTCGTCGGCGATCAACAGTTCCGGGCCGGCGATCAGCATCATGGCGATCATCGCGCGCTGGCCCATGCCGCCCGAAACCTCGTGCGGATAGAGATTGAAAACGCGGCCCGGATCGCGGATCTGCACTGCCTCCAGCATATCGAGTGCGCGGTCTCGCGCTTCGCCCTTGCCGATCCTCTCGTGGGTACGCAACGTCTCGCAGATCTGCTTGCCGATGGTCATGACCGGATCAAGCGAATATTTCGGATCCTGCAGAATCATCGCGATACGTTTGCCGCGCAGCTTGCGGCGTTCTCCGGCCGACGCCTTGAGCAGGTCGATGCCGCTGAAATTCAGCGTGTCGGCGGTGATGATGCCGTGTTTCGGCGTCAACCCCATGATGGCGCGGCCGGTCTGCGACTTGCCGGAACCGGATTCGCCGACGATAGCGAGCCGCTCCTTGCCGAGTGTGAAGGAAACGCTGCGTACGGCCTCGATGGTGCCGGTGCGGGTCGGATAGCTTACCCTAAGATTCTGTACGGTCAGAAGCGCGCTCATTGGCCGGCCTCCTTCGGATCGAGCGCATCGCGCAACCCATCGCCCAGAAGGTTGAAGCCGAGGCTGACCACGAGGATGGCGATACCCGGCATGGCCGCGACCCACCACTGATCGAGAATGAAGCGGCGGCCGGACGCGATCATCGCGCCCCATTCCGGCAGCGGCGGCTGCGCGCCGAGACCAAGGAAGCCGAGACCGGCGGCCGTCAGGATGATACCTGCCATGTCGAGCGTGACGCGCACGATCAGAGAGGAAATGCAGAGGGGCATGATATGCCTGATAATGATGCGCAGCGGTGAAGCCCCCATCAGCTTGACGGCCGATATATAATCGGAACGCCGGACCGTCAGCGTCTCCGCACGAGCAATACGCGCATAGGGCGGCCAGGAGGTGATGGCGATGGCAATGATGGCGTTCTGGATGCCTGGGCCAAGAGCTGCAACGAAGGCGAGCGCCAATACGAGCTTCGGAAAAGCCAGGAAGATATCGGTGATGCGCATCAGCGTCGCATCCACCCAGCCACCGGCATAGCCCGACACCGTGCCAACGATGAGTCCAACAGGCGCGGAGATGATGGCGACCAGCACGACGACGAGCAGCGTCAACCGCGAGCCGTAGACGAGACGCGAAAAGATATCGCGGCCCTGGTCATCGGTGCCAAGCAGATAGCCGGCAGTGCCGGGCGGCAGCAGGCGCGCATTCTTGAGATCGCCGACAACGGGATTGTGCGTGGCAATCAGGTCGGCAAAGGCAGCGATCAACAGCAGAGCCACGATGATCAGCAGGCCGATGACGGCAAGCCGGTTGGCGCTGAATTGCCGCCAGGTGACATAGGCACGGCCGAGCCGAGCCTGCGTGCGAGACTGCGGCCGATCTGACAGCAGCCACTCGCGGCGGCTCATGGGGGTGGAAGGCGTGGTCGGAACCGTCATCGGTTGCGCGTCCTCGGGTCGAGTATCCGATAGAGAAGATCGGAAATGAGGTTGATGCCGACAAAGACCGTGCCGATAACGATCGTGCCGCCAAGCACGGCATTCATATCGGCGCTCTGCAGCGAATTGGTAATGTAGAGGCCGATTCCGGGCCAGGAGAACACGGTCTCCGTCAACACCGAGCCCTCGAGCAAGCCGGCATAGGAAAGTGCGATGACCGTCACCAGCGGCACCGCCGCATTTCTGAGCGCATGGCCCCATATCACCCGCGTCTCTGACAGGCCCTTTGCACGCGCTGCCACCACATATTCCTGAGACAGCTCGTTCAGCATGAAGCTGCGGGTCATTCGGCTGATATAGGCGAGTGAGAAATACCCGAGCAGCGAGGCCGGCAGAATGATGTGGCGGAAGACGTCGAGGAAGACATCCCATTGCCCCTGCCAGGCGCTATCCAGCAGATAGAAGCCAGTGACCGGCGTAAAGCTGTATTCGTAGACGATGTCTATACGGCCGGGGAAAGCCACCCAGCGAAGCTGCGCATAGAAGATGACGAGCGAGATCAGCGCCAGCCAGAATATCGGCACGGAATAGCCGACAAGGCCGATGACGCGCACGACCTGATCGGCAATGCTGCCGCGGCGCACGGCGGCAAGTACGCCGAGCGGTACGCCGATGACCGAACCGATGATCGTTCCGACGGTCGCAAGCTCGAGCGTCGCCGGGAAGGCACGGCGGATATCGACCATAACCGGATTGGTGGTCAGCACCGAATTGCCGAAGTCACCGGAAAGGATGCCTTTAAGGTAGATGTAGAACTGCTCGTAAAGCGGCAGATCAAAACCCATCTCGCGGCGCACGCGCTCCACGACATGGGTCGGTGCGCGGTCGCCGAGAATGGCGAGCACGGGATCGATCGGCACGACACGGCCGATGAAGAAGGTGACGGCCAGAAGGCCGAGATAGGTGGTGGCGGCAGCGAAGAGGAAACGACCCAACGCTTTCGCAAAGGAGAGTGCACGGCCCTTGCGGGGCCGCGCCTCCTGTCTGGTTTCAACGATGCTCACTGAATCAGCCTAGCCGGCTCATCACTTCGCGATCGGGCCTACATAGTTCGTGTCGAAGCTCGGCCCCAGCTTGAAGTCCTTGAGGCTCTTGCGATAACCGGCCACTTCGATCTGCTGGAAGATGACGACGAAGGGGCTGTTGGCCAGGAACTTTTTCTGGACATCCTCATACATGGCAGCACGCTTGGTGGCGTCACGTTCGAGCAGAGCAGCCTTCGTTTCCTTGTCGAGCTCGGGGGCTTCCCAGGTATTGCGCCACGCCAGCGACTTCACCGTACCGGCATCGGAATTATCCGGGTTGGAGGTGAAGGTATCGGCATTGGAGTTCGGGTCGAAATAGTCCGAGCCCCACTGGCCGATATACATGTCGTGCGCGCGGGCGCGGTATTTCGTCAGCGTCTGCTTGCCATCACCGGGGATGATTTCCATCTTCACGCCGGCCTGGGCGAGCGTCTGCTGCATGGATTCGGCAATGCCCGTGACCGGCTGTGTATTGCGCACGTCCATGGTGACCGAGAATCCATCCGGCAGGCCGGCTTTGGCGAGCAGTTCCTTCGCCTTGGCAACGTCGAGCTTGTAAGGGTTCTCATTCAGCGCGCCGAGCTGGCCGGTCGGCAGAAAGGTCTGGTGGATTTCGCCGATACCCTTGATCAGGGTCGAGCCGATCGCATCGTAGTCCACGAGATATTTGAAGGCTTCCTGAACCTCAGGCTTCTTCAGGTTCTCGTTCTTGCTGTTCAGGCTGACGTAATAGACCGTGCTCTTCGGCGCGTTGGTGGTCGCCAGATCGGCGTTCTTGGAAACGGCATCGAGATCGTTGGGCTCGAGGTTGCGGGCGATGTCGATATCGCCGGCCTCAAGCGCCAGGCGCTGTGCCGAACTTTCCTTCATGTAGCGATAGATGACGCGGTTAAGCTTCGCCTTCTCGCCGTAATAATTGTCGTTGCGCTCCATCACGACGACTTCGTTTGCACGCCACTCGCGCAGCTTGTAGGCGCCCGAACCGGCATAGTTCGTCTTCAGCCATTCGTTGCCGAAATCATTGTCATACTTGTGGTCGGCATCGACGGTAACAGGCTTCACATGATCGAGAACCAGCTTCTTGTCGACGACGGAGGCGACCGTTGCCGTCAAGCAGTTCAGCACGAAGCTCGGCGCGTAGGGCTTGTCGACGGTGAAGGTGAAGGTGGTCGGATCGACGGCCTTGGCCTTTTCGGTGACGTTGTCGCCAGTCAGTCCAAACTGCGTGAGAATGAAGGCCGGGCTCTTGTCGAGCTTGACGGCCCGCTCGAAGGACCAGGCAACGTCATCGGCGGTGATGGGATTGCCGGAAGCAAACTTCAGATCCGGCTTCAGCTTGAACGTATAGGTCAGGCCGTCGTCAGAAACCGTCCAGCTATCGGCAAGGTCACCCTTGATCTTCGAGGTATCGTTCATATCGAGCCGGACAAGCAGGCTGTAGGTGTTGCTGGTGACCTCGGCCGTCGAAAGCTCGAAAGCCTCGCCCGGATCCATCGTGATGATGTCATCGATGGCGAAACCTTCGACGAGCGTGTCCTTCGGCGTCTCTGCAAAGGCAGCAGGCGCTGCTACCATCAGGAGCGAAAGAGCAGCTCCTGCGGAAAGAAGACGGAAGGTGCGGTTGAGTTTGGTAATCATCATGGTTTTGTTCCCCTGTTTTGATTGATTACTAAGTATTATTTGGTTTCAGACGTCCTCTTCCCTCCACGCCGAAGCCAGGATGCGAAGCCAGTTTTCGCTGGCCATCTTTATTAGATCCTCCTCACCATAGCCAGCTTGCCGGAGAGCGACAATCAGCTTCTGGTTGCCGGCGGCATCGCCGATTTCTTCCGGAATGGTAGCACCGTCGAAGTCCGAACCGAGCGCCACGCAGTCGATCCCGACGCGCTTCACCAGATGGTCGATGTGCCTGATCATGTCGGAAAGTGGTGTATCGGCATCGGATCGACCGTCGGGTCGAAGCATGGCGGTGGCGTAGTTCACACCCACGAGCCCGCGGCTTTCCCTGATGGCATCGAGCTGCCTGTCGGTGAGGTTGCGGGCGACCGGCGTCAAGGCATGAGCATTGGAATGGCTTGCGACCAACGGCTGGTCGCTCGTCTTCGCCACATCCCAAAAGCCCTTCTCGGTGATGTGGGCCAAGTCGATCATGATGCCCAGGCGATTACACTCACGCACCAGCGCGAAGCCGGCATCCGTCAGGCCCGGCGCCGTATCCGGCGAACTTGGAAAGGCGAAAGGCACGCCATGGCCGAAGATATTGTGCCGGCTCCAGACCGGTCCGAGCGAGCGCAGGCCGGCGGCATAGAACACCTCGAGCGCCGAGAGATCGGCACCGATCGCTTCACAGCCTTCGATGTGCATGACGGCGGCGAAAATGCCCGATGCCATCGCCTTGCGGATATCCTTGACCGACCGGCAGAGCCGCCAGGCACCAGACTGATCAAGCCGGAGCGCGATTGCGGCCATTTCGGTGGCGATGGCCAGCGACGGCAGCGGGTCGAGGGGAGCGGCAAGCGGTGTGGCGTAGTGGCCTTTCGCGTCCGGATCGGCAAAAACAAGATCGCCTGAGGGAATGTAGATGGCACAAAGGCCACCGGCCAGACCACCGGCCTTGGCCCGTGGCGCATCTATGTGGCCCGCAGTCGTGCCCTTCGCAAATTCCGCGATCGGATCGCTTCCGTCTTTTGCATGGGTCCAGAGTCGAAGGAGAACGTCGTTATGGCCGTCGAATACGAGTTGCATCGGTCTTCCTGCGCTGCCCGAACGGGGCGGATCAAAGCCGTCAGAATAGAAAAGCTGACGGAAAGCGCCACCTATTTTTTCACCTATGCGTAATATCTATGCACTGCAATTTTGCGATGCAGAATGGCGAAATCCGCACGCTCGATCGGCGGGAAATCCACTTCTTGCCAGCGACTTGAGAGAAACGCATGAGCGAAGAAATTTTCCAGACACTTGCCCGGCAATATCCGAGCGCAAAGCTGACGAAAGCCGTCCAGCCCTTGCCGGAAGCTGATTTTGAAGCGCAGAAATACAAGCATTTTTCCCGCCGCGCCCTCGGCGGAGCAATCGGCATCATCCGCAATGCCAGGGGCGAGATCGTGCTGGCGAAGAGAAGCGGCATGCATGCCGGCTGGTCCCTGCCCGGAGGAACGGTGGAAGAGGGCGAGGACTTTTCGGTCGCCTTTCGCCGCGAGATATTGGAAGAGATCGGCGTATCGCTGGACAAGCTTGATCTGATCGAGATCGAACGGAAGACGTTCATTTCGCCGCACGGCGAAAGCTTCGATTTCGCACTCGCCGTCTTCGAAGCCTCGATGGGCGATGAAGAGTTGCCCGCACCGACCGACGACGCCCTCGCGGAGGGACTGGAAATAGCCCTTTTCGACCCGGCCCATATCCCCGCCGAGATGATTTTAGGCGATCGCCAAAAGCTGGAACAGTATCTGCAAAAACCGGAGGTTCTGGATCGGCCGTTGCAATAACGCCCGCTTGCGGAAATGAATGAGGGGGCCGAAGCCCCCTCTTGTCCGTATCAATGTTTCGATCGCTTCTTCTGCCTGTAGACATCGACCACGACGGCGGCGACGATGATTACGCCTTTGACGATCTCCTGATAGTAGGCATCGACGCGCAGGAAGGTGAAGCCCGAGGTCATCACGCCCAGGATGACAGTACCGATGACGGTGCCGGTGATCCGCCCGACGCCACCCGTCAGCGAGGTGCCGCCGATAACGGTCGCTGCGATCGCATCGAGTTCGTACATGACGCCCATGCCGGCCTGCGCCGTCTGGGCACGGGCTGCGGTGACGACACCGGCAAGACCCGCCAGCAGACCGGCAATCGCATAGACCTTGATCAGATGCGCCTCGACATTGATGCCCGATACGCGCGCCGCCTGCACATTGGCGCCGATGGCATAGGTGAATTTGCCGTAGCGCGTGTAGCGCAACGCGATGTGGAAGATCAGCGCGACGACGAGGAAGACGATGACAGGCCAGATGCCCGTGCCGATGAAATTGAACTGATCGGTCAGGCCGGAAACCGGCTGGCCCTTCGTGTACCACTTGGAGATGCCGCGCGCCGACACCATCATGCCGAGCGTGGCGATGAAGGGTGGTATCTTCGTCTTGGCGATCAGCTGTCCGTTGATATAGCCGGCCGCAAGGCCGATCAGCAGACCGACACCAATTGGAATGAAGAAGGGCAGATCGGTCAGTCCCGGATAGAGCGCACGCGGCCAGGTGGAGGCCTGGGCGAAACTCGCCGCGATCATCGCAGTCATGCCGACGACCGATCCGGAGGAGAGGTCGATGCCGCCTGTTATGATGACCTGTGTCACGCCGACGGCGATGATGCCGATGACGGCGACCTGCAGGATCATGATCGTCAGGCGCTGTGAATTGAACAGGAAGCTCTGGCCGATGAAGATCCATCCGAGCACCTCATAGACGAGCGCAATGCCGACCAGCACGAGGAAGATGCTGAGTTCCGGCGGCACGCGCCGCCGTCTCGGCCGGGTTGCAAGCGGGGCGGCGCCCTCTGCTGCCTTGATAGTCATGTCAAACCTCCCTTCAGCGATGGTGGTCGCGCAATCACTGCGCGGCAAGCTCCATCACCTTGATCTGCGTTGCTTCGTCGCGATTGAGAAAACCGGTGACGCGCCCCTCATGCATCACCATGATGCGGTCGCTCATGCCGAGAACCTCGGGCATTTCCGAGGAGATCATGATGACGGCGACTCCATTGCGCGCCATCTCCGTAACCAGCCGGTGGATTTCCGCCTTGGCCCCGACATCGATGCCGCGCGTCGGTTCGTCGAGGATCAGGATCTTCGGATTGGTGAGCAGCCAGCGGCCAATCAGCACCTTCTGCTGATTGCCGCCCGAAAGGTTTTCGACCCGCTCGTAAAGGTTCGGAGTCTTGACGCGCAGCTTGCGCGCCATGTCCTCGCAGGTTTCCTCGATCGCGCCTTCCTGTACGAAGCCGCCCTTGACGAACTTGTCGTGCAGCACCGCGACCTGCATGTTTTCGAGCACGTTGAGGATCAGCAGACAGCCTGTATCCTTGCGGTCTTCCGTCAGGAACGCCATGTGATTGCGGATCGCCACCGTCGGCGAGGTGATATCCACCTTCTTGCCGAAAAGCTCGATCGTGCCGGAACTCGCCGGCGTCACGCCAAACAGCGTTTCGGCGACATTCGAGCGACCAGAGCCGACAAGGCCCGCCACACCGAGGATTTCGCCCGAGCGCACATCGAAGGAAACGTCGCGGAAGACACCATTGAGATTCAGGTTCTTGACCGAGAGCACGACGTCGCCGATCGGCACCTCTTCCTTCGGGAACATCTGGGTGATCTCGCGGCCAACCATCATGCGGATAATGTCGTCGCGGGTGACGTCTGTCGAAGCGTGTGTGCCGATATATTTGCCGTCACGGAAGACGGAGAACTCGTCGGCGATCTCGAAGAGTTCGTTCATCTTGTGGGTGATGTAGACGATGCCGATGCCCTGCGCCCTGAGATCGCGGATGATGCGGAATAGATGTTCCACCTCACGCTCCGTTAGCGCCGAAGTCGGCTCATCCATGATCAGCACATCGGAATTGTAGGAAACCGCCTTGGCGATCTCGACCATCTGCCGGTTTGCCACCGAGAGCTGCCGAACCTCGACATCTGGGTCGATGGCGATATTGAGCCGGTCAAACAATTCCTCGGTCTGGCGATACATGACGCCATGATCGACGAAACCAAACCGGTTCTTCGGTTCGCGGCGGATCCAGATATTTTCCGCCACCGTCATGAAAGGCATCAGGTTCAGCTCTTGATGGATCATGGCGATGCCGTTTTCCAGCGCATCGAGCGGTGACTGCAGCCGGATCTCGACGCCCTTCAGGCGCACATCACCCTTGTCGGGCGTATAGATGCCCGCGAGAATTTTCATGAGCGTGGATTTGCCGGCACCGTTCTCGCCCATCAGCGCATGCACGGAGCCGCGCTTCAGCCGGAACTGCACATCATCGAGCGCAACGACGCCCGGAAATTCCTTACGCACGCCTTCGGCGGTCAGGAGATATTCCGCATTCGGAACCGCGCCGCTTGCGCGAACCGCGGCCATGGTGGTCGGGCTGACAGCCATCTCGTTTCCTCCGGATACGGACAGGGACAAGGGATGCGGGCTTTCCAGCCCGCATCCTGCTCGTCTTGGGCGTCTTAGTTCTTGGTGACGAAGTTCTTGACGTTTTCAGGCGTGACGAGCTGGAAGGGGATGTAGACCTTCTTCTCGACCTTCTCTCCCTTGGCGAGCTTCAGGGCCGCATCGAGCGCGCCCTTGCCCTGGCCGGCTGCATCCTGGAAGACCGTCACGTCGAGATCGCCGGCCTGCATGGCGGCAAGCGCATCCTGCGTGGCATCAACGCCGCCGATCACGACCTTGCTCATGTCCTTGCCGGCAGCCTTCAGCGCCTGGATGGCGCCGATCGCCATTTCGTCGTTGTTGGAGATGACCGCGTCGAATTCGAGACCGCTGGAAAGCCAGTTGGTCATGAGGTCCGAACCCTGGGTGCGTTCCCAGTTGGCAGTCTGCTCTTCGACGATTTCGATACCCTTGCACTCGTCGGTCTTGACGACGTCATGGACGTCCTGCGTGCGCATGCGGGCGGCCTGGTTGGAAAGCTCGCCCATCATGACGACGGCCTTGCCCTTGCCGCCGAGAAGACGGCAAACTTCCTTGGTTTCCAGCGTGCCGGATTCCTGCTCGTTCGAGGCGACGAAGGCCTGCTTGTCCGGAAGGCTGTCGACATTGACAGGCTCGCGATTGACGTAAACCAGCGCAATGCCGGCTTCGGCAGCGATCTTCGACATGGCTGCCGTTGCGTCCGTATCGACAGGATTGACGATGATCGCATCAACCTTGGATGCGATGAAGTTCTGGATCTGGCTCTGCTGCTTCGACACGTCGTTCTGCGCGTCTTCGACCTGCAGCGTCACGCCGTTGAGCGTCTTGGCATAGTCTTGCATGCCGTTGCGCAGGACGGTCAGAAAGTTGTCGTCGAACTTGGCCATCGAAACGCCGACCGTTTCTGCGTGCGCAGCCGTCGACATGACGAGCGCCATCGCAGTGCCCAGGATGAATTTCTTCATTTGTATTTCCTCCACAAAGCGGTGCCCGGCTGCACCCTCCTCACGCCGGGGCCTGAGACATCATCTGCAGGCCTCAATTCCGCACCGCCTCTCCCAGGGCGGCTCCGTCAAAACGGAACAAACAAACCGTAAAATTTGTTTCGCGGAATATTCATTCCATTTTATCGAAACGGCGTCAAGTCTCTTTGCCGACTTCGGCTGTCATAGCCGGGCAGACAGCAACCTCTCATGGTGAATTGTGCATGATGGGACCGTGCAATCAGATCAGCTCGGGTCACGGACCGTCGCAGGCGCGTATTGTGAAAGCCGTAGAAATCCCCATCTACTCGGAGCCCCTGACGGCCTGCGCACACAGGTTGTTTCTAAAATTTGGAGAGAGGACAAATGTCCATTTCGATATACCGCCTGACCGTGCCGATGTTCCAGCGCGGCATTGCCAGCCTGAAAACCTATCTCGACAAGGCTGAAGCCTATGCCGAGGAAAAGAAGATCGATCCGACCATCCTCGTGAACGCGCGCCTCGCCCCCGACATGCTACCGCTTGCCGGCCAGTATCAGCGCGCCAGCGACAGCGCCAAGTTTGCGCTCGCCCGGCTGACCGCGACCGAAGCGCCGAAATTCGAGGACAATGAAGCAACGATCGCGGACCTGCGCGAACGCATGGCAAAAACCGAGGCCTTTCTTGCCGGCTTCTCGCCCGAAGCGCTCGAAGGCAGCGAAGTCAAGGAAATCACCGTGCCCGGCCGCAACGGCTCGGTCGTCCCCGGCATCGAATATGTCGCCCTTTTCGCCCTGCCGAACTTCTACTTCCACGTAACGACGGCACACGCGATCCTGCGCAACCAGGGTGCGCCGGTCGGCAAGCGGGATTTCCTCGGAAACTTCTGATGTCTTATAAGGGCCGGTACATCACCGGCCCTTTTTCCGTCAGCTCGGTATAGGCAAGCGTCTGGTCGAGATGGCGTGCCCTGAGCGACAGCAATCGCTCGGCATAATTCAGCCGCACAGACGCGTAGGCCGGATCGTCGGCAAGATTGCGCAACTCCATCGGATCCTCGAACAGATCGAACAGCAGCGGCGGCAGTGCGGCAAAATGCACATATTTGAACCTGGCATCGCGGATGACGGCAAGATTCAGCTCGTTCGGCCGTAAGCCGAAATGACGCTCCGCCTCGCCATCAGCGACATCGCGAAAATCGAATTCCCAGAAGGCCGCGTCGCGCCAGCGCTCCGACGTGCAGCTATCGAGGAAGGACAGAAGCGATGAGCCGTCTATGCCATTGGCGGGCAGAACGCCGAGCCTTTCGCACAGGGTCGGAAACACATCCGCAGCGCTGGTGAACTTCTCAACCATAAGGCCGCATGAAGCAGCACCAGGATCACGAATGACGAGCGGAATATGGTAGCTGCCATCGAAATAGCCGCCCTTGCCGAGCGTCCAATGGTCGCCCGCCATTTCGGCATGATCTGATGTGAAGACGATGATCGTATCGTCCCATTCGCCGGCATCTTTGAGCGCGTGCCAGATGCGGCCGAGCTGGTCGTCCACCTCGGCGATCATGCCGTAATAGATCGACCTGACAGCATCGAAATCGGCAATGCCCCAGTCGCTAAGCGGCCCCTGTGCTCCGTGAATGAAGCTGCCCTTGCCGGCGCGCGGCATGGCATAGGCAAGATAGGGATGGCTTTGCCGCTCCGTCTCGCGATCCGCAGCACGCGAAAAGACCGGACCTTCGCCCGACTTGAACATCCGGTTGAACGGCTCCGGTACGGAAAAGGGCGGATGCGGCCGCAGAAAGGAAACATGCGCAAACCACGGCGCATCCTGCTCGCCCATCCAGCGGATGAACTCTCCGGACAGAAACGCCGTCTGCGTCTCGTCACGTGAATAGGCGGGCGCGGCATCGGAGATTTCACCTGCCGCCGCACCGACGGGAATATGGATATCGCGGCTGGTAGCTTCAGTCTGGCCGCGTGACCGCAACCAGGAAAGCCATTGCCTTTCATGTTCCGGCAGGAGCTGGCGAACCGTGAAGCCCGGCAGGACGCCTTCATAGGTCGTCAGATGCGGATCATTGGCATCCATGTCCCGCGGATCCGGTGCCGTGTCGGTATAGCCGAACAGCGTCGGGTCATAACCAGCCCGTCGTGCCGCCAGCGCCAGATTGTCGAACCGCCGGTCGAGCGGCGACCCGTTCCGGCAGACACGGTGGTTCATCTGGTAGAGGCCGGTATAGAGCGTGGCCCGCGCCGGCGAACAGGGAGCGGCACCGGCATAATGGCGCCGGAAAAGCACCCCCTCCGCCGCCAGGGCATCGACATTGGGTGTCCTGACGCAGGCGTGCCCCTCAGCCGAGAGGCAATCGCCGCGCCATTGATCAGCAGTGATGATGAGAACGTTAGGCTTGCGCCTGACTTCAGTGCTGGTTTGATCTCGCATGCCAGTTCCAGGCCGACTGAATGATCTGCGAGAGATCATATTGCGGCACCCAGCCGAGCACATCCCGCGCCTTGTCGTTATTGGCGACCAGCGTGTGCGAATCACCCTCGCGGCGACCGATATACTCGACCGGGAAGGGCTTTTTGGAGACATCCTCGATAGCGCCGAGCAGTTCCTTCACCGTGGTGCCGGTGCCCGTGCCGAGATTGAGCGCGACGGATTCACCGCCGTCGAGCAGATACTGGACGGCGCGCACATGCGCATCGGCAAGATCGAGCACATGGATATAGTCGCGCACGCAGGTGCCGTCGCGCGTCTCGTAATCGCTGCCGAAAACCTTGAAGCCCTGGCGGCGGCCGAGAGCCGCGTCGATCGCCAGCGGGATCGCATGCGTTTCAGGCTGGTGCCATTCTCCGATCCGGCCTTCGAAATCGGCGCCGGCGGCATTGAAATAACGCAGCATGACCGAGCGGAAATTCTTGTACTGGTCGTAATCGGCAAGCGCCTGCTCGACGATATATTTGGTGCGGCCATAGGGATTGATCGGCACCTGGCGATGCGTTTCGTCAAGCGGCACGCTCTGCGGCAAACCGTAAGTCGCGCAGGTGGACGAGAAGACGAAAGCGTTGATGCCGGCTGCCTGCGCCGCCGCCAGAAGCGTCAGCGTGCCGATGACGTTGTTCTCGTAGAAAGCGACTGGATCCTTGACTGATTCGCCGACTTCGATCAGCGCCGCGAAATGCAGAATCGCCGATGGCTTATGTTTCGCCAGCACTTCATCGAGCCGGGCACGGTCGCGAATGTCGCCCTCTTCCGCCGGCCCCCATTTGACGAACTCACGATGGCCGTTGGAAAAATTGTCGAAGACGACGGGCTTGTAGCCCTTGTTCGCCAGATCGAGACACGTATGCGAGCCGATATAACCCGCGCCGCCGACCACCAGTACCGTTTCACCTGCCATGCATTTCACCTCTTGCAAGCCACAGATGCACGGACCTTAGACAAGTTAGACGTCAGTAAAAAGTTATCTCGGTTACATATCTGCAAAAAGAAGCAGATTAGACATGCCTTGCATTCGAAATAGGCCCGCTCGCAATGCGATTGCAGCCGAACTCGTCGCAAATTGGTCATGCACCCCGTTTGCCGCTTTGCGTTCCACATCGGAGATATTCGTTATATCGCGGCTATTATCGGCGACGAACGCCCCAATTTTCGGCTCCCTCGACAGTCGAAACAATCGGGGTGGCATCTGGCAGGCGAGACGTTTCGCTATAATGTTAGTGTCGAAAGCCTGCTCGATCAGCCTTGGGAGGAACTATGAGAAAAGCGATCATCGTCTGGGGCGGTTGGCCGGGGCACGAGCCGGAACCCTGCGCCAATATCGTCGGTGAATTGCTGCGCGAGGACGGCTTTGCTGTCGAAATCACCAACGATCTCGACATCTTCGGCTCGCCGCAGCTTGCGAGCGCCGATCTTCTGGTGCCGGTCATTACCGGCGAGAAACTGGAGAAACCGCATGCGGATGCTCTCGTCGAAGCGGTCCGCAGCGGCCTCGGCCTCGGCGGTCATCATGGCTGCCTCGCCACCTCCTTCAAGGAAAGCGCTCCTTTCCGCTATGTCTCGGGCGTTACCTGGGTTGCTCATCCCGGCAATATCATCGACTTTCGAGTTGCCGTGACGCGACAGGACGACCCCTTGATGGAAGGCATTCCGGACTTCGACTATCGCTCGGAACAATATTACCTGCACTACGATCCCTCGGTCGAAATCCTCGCAACCACCACTTTCACCGGCCAGCATGATCCCGCTGCGCGAAACATCCCGATGCCCGTCGTCTTCAAGCGTCATTTCGGCGAAGGTCGCGTCTTCTATTCCGCGCTCGGCCATGTCGCCGCAGAATTCAGCCACCCCTACATGCCTCTCATTCTCCGGCGCGGCCTCGGCTGGGCCGCTCGCCAGTAGGCATACAGAGGTCGACATCGGCCGCGATGCACGTTCGAAAACTGAAACGCAAAAGCCGCCGGCCCGATGGGCGGCGGCTTTCATCATTTCACAAAGGGAGTTCGTCTTTGGCGACGACCTCAGCCGAGCCGACGGCTGGCTGCCTTGCGCCGGCCGCCTCGATTGTCCTGTACCTCGGATGCCTGGTCGTACGCCCTCATCAGGCGTCCGGCTGCCTTGAGTTTTTCGATGAGATCGCTTCCATCTGCAGAGGCTTTGGTGGCTTCGAGCTGCTCGAACTCCCTGAGCGCCTGCGCCCAATGGCTGTCGCCCCGTCCATGCGGGCGGCCTTCCTCTTCCCAGATGGAATACGCCCGCTGACTGCACCAATCATCCCGATTACGACTCATTAGACAACCCCAGCGAGAAAAATACGCGAAACCCTATCAATGCGAATAAAGTGGCAAATGGGACTTTAGGAGTCGTTACTGCGGGATGTAATTCTGCAGGATAAATTGCGTTGAAAAGAGTAGTTTTTTGGCAGCTATAGTTAAGAGGGCGGAAATGTTCATCCGCCCTAATATGTTCAAATCGCGATAGATTCTTCGACCAGGTCATTCTCCTTACCAGTTCCTCGGCCCATGAAGGTGAAAACGACGATTGCGGTCGCGATCGTGATGCCGGTCAGAAGCCACAGGAGCAGACTGAAGGCATTGTTATAGGCATGGATCAGCTCCATCTCGCCCATTCCGGAAAGGGCCAGCCCCGCGCCGTTCAGATCACCGGTCACCAGCCGCTGTGCGGCTTCCGTCGCCTCATAGCCTGCTCCGAGAAACGATCTGGTGAGGGCGGACAGGACGGCACTGACGATGGCGAGCGCCACGCCTTCACCGGCCACACGGGTCGTGCTGAAGATCCCTGTCGCCATGCCGGCGCGTTCTTTTGGCACAACACTGACTGCGAGCCCGTCCATGAGCCCCCAGGGCAGGCTGATGCCGACGCCGATCGTCAGCAGCGGTGCGATGAGCGCCGCATGATCAGAACCGACGGGAATATGGGCGAGCCAGAAGAGACCGACGGCCGAAATGGCAAGGCCGACACTGCAGATCGTCGCCGCCGGCAGCCATCGGGTCAGCACCCCGGCCAAAATCGGCAGGATGAGAAGCGGGCCGGAAAGCGCGATCATCATCTGCCCGGCGGCAACCGCACTCAGCCGCTCGATACCGACAAAGCGCACCGGCAGCAGGATCAGCAAAACCACGAAAGCATAGGCTGGAGCGGCGGCCAGCAACTGCACGCCGACAAAACGGGGATATCGAAAGAGCGTCAGATCAAGCATCGGCCGCTTCACCATGCGCTCGATAAAACAGAAGAGAACCATCAGCAGCGCCGAGCCTAGAAGAAGCCCGAGCGTGACGGCATCGCTCCAGCCGCTTTCCGGCGCGCGCAGCACGCCATAGGTGAAAAGCGACAGGGCGAGCGTGAAGCTGATCGCGCCCGGCCAGTCGAGCCCTCTCGCTTCGGGGTCACGCGTTTCCGTCAGAAACATCGCCCCCAGGACGAAGGCAATGATACCGAGAGCGAGAACGAGGGCGAAGATCGCCCGCCAACCGAAAGCCTCAATCACCATTCCCGACGCCATTGGCCCGAATGCCAGGCCAAACCCGAAACTTGCGCCCACGAGACTGAAGGCACGCATGCGCTCCTTTCCATCGAATTCCTGGGCCAGCGATGCCATGCCACCGGAAAACGCAGCGGCCGAGCCAAATCCTTGAAGTGCACGCAGGCTATCGAACCAGACGATATCGGGTGAAAAGGCGAGCCCGCCGGAAAAGAGGATGAAGGCCGCAAGACCACAGAGAAAGACGCGTTTGCGGCCGTAGCTGTCGGCGAGCGCCCCAGCGGCCATCAACGTGCTGCCGAAGGTCAACATGAAGGCATTGGTGACCCAATTATGGGCGATCGGACTGCCGCCAAGTTCGGCGCTGATCGCCGGCAGGGCCACGGCGGGACCGGTAAAGGTGAGGGGCATTGCCGCAGCCGCGGAGCAGACGGCAAACAGAACAAGAATTTTTTCCGCAATACCGGCCGGTTGGGGCTTGTGAGGGATGGTCATGAGACTTCCGCTGATTCGAGAACGGGGACGTGCCTGGGAGGCGGCACGTGAGACGACGTCCAAATGCCTGGACTTCGAACGCGGAAAGCAGCATAAATTGCGGATAATTGATCGATAACATACGGTTTGTTCCACATATAGCGGAATAAATCGCTCGAATGGATCTACAAATGGACCAGCAGTTGGGCGGCCTCACGGCATTTGTCAGGACAGCGGACCTTGGGAGTTTCGTTGCGGCTGGCCGCGCGCTCGGCCTTTCGGCCTCCGCTGTCGGCAAGGCTGTCACGGCGCTGGAACAGCAGCTCGGCGTGCGCCTGTTCCAGCGATCGACACGAAGCTTGCGGCTGACGGAGGAAGGTCGCCTGTTTCACGAGCGCTGCCGGCGCATCCTTGACGATCTGGAAGATGCCCAGGCTTCACTGGCCCAGGCCGTCGCAGCCCCGCGTGGACGATTGCGCGTCAGCGTACCCTTGGTCAGCTATCACCTGATCCTGCCGATCCTCCCTGAATTCGTAAGCCTTTATCCGGAGATCGAGCTGGATCTCGATTTCAACGATAGGATCGTCGATCTCATAGAAGAAGGTGTCGATGTCGCGATCCGCAGCGGAACCCTGCCGGACTCGAGGCTGATGTCACGCGCGCTGCGCCCGTTCCAGCTATTGCTGTGTGCCGCACCGGCCTATCTGGAAAGACATGGCACGCCGGAATGCCTGCGTGACCTCGAAGGACATCTCAGCGTCCGTTTCCGATTTCCGAATTCCGGAAAGCTGCAACCTTGGCCGCTCAGTCTCTCCCCCGACCACCCGGAAATCAGAACCCGCATCGTGCTGACCTGCAACAATATGGAAGCGCTGCGTGGCGCCACCATCAGCGGCATGGGCATCGGCTGCATGCCGGATTTCCTCGCCCGCGACCCGCTCGCCGACGGCCGACTGCGCACGGTGCTCGACGCCCATATAGACGGCCCCGCACAGTTTCACTTGCTCTGGCCCTCCAACCGGCACCTTTCGCCGAAGGTCCGCGTGCTCGTCGATTTTCTGAGCGAGAAGCTGTTTTCTGATCGCTGTGAGAGTTTCGCGGGCGAAGAACCTTAGCCGCATCTTCCGGACCCGGATCGATTGCATTGGCTACCCGTTTGAGCGCGATGCCTAAAATGCCCAGGGCATATCATGCCTGAACGCAAATACCCCGGCCTCTGATGCGTGCAATAGATACACCAAGCAAATGAGGAAAGGCGGAGATTTCCGCCTTTCCTCGCAATGTCAGCGCTTCTTTCGCCACGGCGCATTCTGCTTCCAGTCACCGGCCATGATGTTTCCGTAGGGAATCACCTCGTCGACGATTTCCGCCAGCCCATAATGCTCGATCTGCGCACGCACATTGGCCGCCGATTTGTAGGCATCCGGCAGCTCGGAAATATCCGCAACGCCCGAGAAGAAGCGCACGTCCAGCCCCTTGGTCTGCTTCGCCATGATATTGGCGATGTTGTTCGGGCTCAGCCCACGCGCGTCTGCGCCGTATTCCTCCGCAAGATGCCGCATATGCGTTGTACGCGAAACATTTCTGCCCGCGCCATGCGGTGAGAAACCGAGCCCGTGTGCCGCATTCGAGCCCCGTACGATCAGGATGGGTTCCGCCATGTTGAGCGGAATGATCGTGAGGTCGGTTGCATCTTCTGCCCATTTGTCGAACGCCGGAGTGGCGCCCTTCCCGTGGTAAAAGAGACCATCGGACTTCCGGAAAACGAAATTGTGCTCGTTCCAGAAGCGATCGGCGACTTTGGCGGCCAGCTTTTCCGCCGCCATATCGTGGATCACATAGTGGTTCTCCTTCGTCCACTGGCGCACGGTCTGAAGCGCCGACCAGTAGAGATCCGCTTCCTCGGTATCACCGGGAATCCAGGCATTGTCGCGCAGCGTCTGCGGCGAGAGCCGCTCGCGGAAACCGTTCGCAACCTTCATACCCCGATCATAGAGACGGGCACCCGGCGCACGCGATCCGTGATGGGTCACAAGTGCCGTCTCGCCAGTCGATTTCATCGTACCGACATAGGCGAAGTGATTGCCGTCGCCCTGCGTCCCGAAGTGCTCGATTGCGGCGCTCAGCACTCCGTTCTGCAGATACGGGTTCTGCTGAAATTCGGAGAGCACTGCTTCAGACGGCCTGATCTGCGCACCGCGCGGACGGCCGCCCGGACCAAAATGCGTTACGGCATGGACCGCATCCAGCAACGACTTCGGATCGATGTCAGGAAATATCGAGATAGCCATGGAACAGCAGATATCCGCAGAATGCATGCCCGGATGGATGCCTTCCGACGCGACGACACCCCCGACCGGAATGGTCCCGACTGGACCCGCCGGGCAGGCATCCGGCATGATCGCTGCCGCGCGTACGACCGGTGTGAGAACCAGCTCACGCATCGTCGCATTCACCTTCTCGACATTGTCCTGCTCGAAACTGTTTTCTGCGCGGATGTTCGAATAGATCTCGACGTTGTTCGCCGTACGCAGAGCAAGCGTCGGCCCCGGCTGGAACGCCCGCGCGGCGGTCATCGCCTCCTCCATCGAACCGTCTTCACCCAGTATCTTGTTGGCCGCATCGAGCGCAGAGCGAAACCACTTGCCCTGCTGCATGCCGGCGTCGATCAGATCCTGTCCGCTTATGACTTTAATCATTGTCTTTTCTGCTTCTGCAGTCCTTCTCTCGTTCGTTTCCAATATCACCCGAACGACGATCTCGGCGCATCGTGAAATGACCGCCGGCTGCCAACCAGGTGATGCCAGATACAATTCAAGCGGCATGCCAGATGGCCATCGGCAACGCGGCAGAGACCAGATTTTCCATTATGGCATTGTTTTAAAACAGATAAAAAATTCGAAAAGAATTTTCACTCTAAAATTGAGAATTCTCTCAACCTTTCGTATCCTATCTTTAGATATAGGATTTATAAAGCTGGATAGACAATGAAACGGCGAGTTGCCATCAGCATCCTCGGAACGACGCTTGATCTGGGCCGCCATGAAGAGCGCTGGAATCGATGGCGGCCGAACGTTGGCCTATGCCAACAGCCGGGAATGTTCATCGATCGGCTTGAACTCATTCACGACAATCATTCGGAGTGGCTGGCAAAAGGGATCATCGCGGATATCGAATCCGTCTCGCCGGCAACTGTAGTCCGCCAGAACATCATCAATCTGAAAGATCCCTGGGACTTCTCTGAGGTCTATACCGGCTTGCGGGACTTCGCCCGCAATTACAACTTCGACCCTGAGAGCGAGGACTATCTCGTCAACATCACCACCGGCACGCATGTCGCTCAGATCTGCTGGTTTCTGCTGACAGAGGCCCGCATAATCCCCGGACGTCTCTTGCAGCTCTCACCGCCGCGCGGGCGTGAACCGGATCGGGACTTTGCCGGCACGCATGCCATTATCGATCTCGATCTCTCCCGGTATGATGAAATCGCCAAGCGCTTCGCCTCGGAAAGGGACGATGCCGCATCCTTCCTGAAGTCCGGCATCTCCACGCGCAATGCCGCTTTCAACCGAATGATCGACGAAATCGAACGTGTCGCCATCCGCTCGAGTGCACCTGTACTGCTCACGGGGCCGACGGGCGCCGGCAAATCGCAGCTTGCCAAGAGGATCTATGAGCTGAAAAAGGCGCAGCGGAAGGTGACCGGACCCTTTGTCGAGGTGAACTGCGCAACGCTGCGCGGAGACCAGGCCATGTCGACGCTCTTCGGCCATGTCAAAGGCGCCTTTACCGGCGCTGCCGGAGAACGGGCAGGCCTCTTGAAGTCTGCCGACAAGGGTGTTCTCTTTCTTGATGAAATTGGAGAGCTGGGTGCGGATGAACAGGCCATGTGCCTGCGCGCCATCGAAGAAAAGCGTTTCCTGCAGGTTGGCGCCGATCGGGAAGTATCCGCCGATTTCCAGCTTCTCGCCGGCACGAACAAGGATTTGCGCGAAGCGGTGCAGAAGGGCGAGTTTCGTGAAGACCTGCTTGCGCGACTGAACCTTTGGACATTCGGGCTTCCCGCTCTGCGCGACCGGCGTGAAGATATAGAGCCCAACCTCGAATTCGAGCTGCGGCGCTTTCTGGAACTGGAAGGCCAGAATATTACCTTCAACAAGGAAGCACGCGAACACTACCTCGCCTTCGCGACCAGCCCCGAAGCCCTATGGAGCGCCAATTTCCGCGACCTTTCGGCCTCCGTCACCCGCATGGCGACCCTAGCTCCACAAGGGCGAATCACCGTGGAAGCGGTCGATGACGAGATTCGCCGGCTGAAAACCTCATGGGGGAACCCGGCCCGAAATCTGCCGCATACCGACATCCTGACTGACATTCTGGGCCGGGACGCCATCGCCGGACTGGACCTTTTCGATTCGGTCCAGCTTTCAGCCGTCATCAGCACATGCCGCGAACACACCAGTATCAGCGCCGCAGGCCGAGCCCTGTTCGCAAATTCACGCCTTGAGAAGAAGAGCAGAAACGACGCCGATCGCCTGTCGAAATACCTGGCACGCTTCGGTCTACGATTTGAAGACATCCGCATGGCACGTTGAATACCGAGCCACGGGGCTGGCTTTCGGTATCGATCAGATTGTCGGATTTCAAATGGCGGAGAGGGTGGGATTTGAACCCACGATACCCTTGCAGGTATGCCGCATTTCGAGTGCGGTGCATTCGACCACTCTGCCACCTCTCCGCATATTTGGTCGGCGCTTGTTCGGCGCGGGCGTTCTCATAACGAGCAAATGACAGGCTGGCAAGCCGAAATCTCAAGCTTTTCCATCCTTTTGCCTTGACACTTTTTTGTCACTCGCGTATCCCGCATCCGCAATAGGAGCGGAGTAGTCCGTCCCTTGCCCGCCTCGCGCCTGCGTGGGGTTTCACCGGCAGACAAGAGTTCCGGGTTAGTTCCCTGAAATCCCTGCTTAACTTCGACTGATAAGAAGACAGCCACCTGCGCTTTGCGGGGAGAGCTGGATCGAACATGAAAGGACAAAATATGTTCGCAGTCATCAAGACCGGCGGTAAGCAGTACCGTGTGGCAGCCAACGACGTGCTGACCATCGAGAAGCTTGAAGCATCCGCTGGCGACTCCATTGAATTCACCGAAGTTCTCGTGATCGGCGAAGGCGCCGACGCGGCGATCGGTGCGCCCTTCGTAGCCGGCGCCTCCGTCAAGGCGGAAGTCGTCGATCAGACCCGCGGCAAGAAGGTTATCGCCTTCAAGAAGCGTCGTCGTCAGAACTCGAAGCGTTCGCGCGGCCATCGCCAGCATCACACGGTCGTCCGTATCACGGACATCGTGGCTGCCAAGTAAGATCAACGGGTTTCAGGTTTAAAGGAGAACTCCAATGGCACATAAAAAAGCTGGCGGTTCCTCGCGTAACGGTCGCGATTCCGAATCCAAGCGCCTCGGCGTGAAGAAGTTCGGCGGCGAGAACGTCGTAGCTGGCAACATCATCGTTCGCCAGCGCGGAACCCAGTGGCATCCGGGCGCCAATGTCGGCCTCGGCAAGGACCATACTATTTTTGCGCTTACGGCTGGCAATGTGGACTACCGAACGAAGGCCAATGGTCGCGTGTACGTGTCTGTAATGCCGAAAGCGGAAGCAGCGGAATAAGCCGGTAGCGCTCTAAAACAGCCGGCGTCTCATCGACCCGGCTGGCCATACCAGGTTCAGTCCAGAAAACAGGGGAGATGGGGCGCCATCTCCCCTTTTTCTTTGTCCAAACAGGAGGACTGAACATGCAAGGCGAATTGATAAGGGTTGACCAATCAAGGTCATCCCGGGAAGACCAGCGGTCTTCCATGGAACGGCTGAGGCCGGAGCGGTTAAGGACCGATTGCCCTGTCTTGTTATCGGAAAGGCTCGTCATGCGCGCGCCCCACGAAGAAGACATTGACGCCCTTGCCCATCTCGCCAACAACGCCAAAGTCGCCACCATGGTATCGCGTATGCCGCACCCATATACCGCCAATGATGCCGCCGATTTTGTTTGGCGTACGCGAAATGGCGAGATTGGTAAGTGCGTCTATGCCATCACCAAGGCCGAAAACGGTGCCTTCATGGGCTGCTGCGGAGTAGAGCCGCATATCGACGGAAAGACCGTCGAGATCGGCTACTGGCTCGGCGAGCCCTACTGGAACCAGGGCTACATGACAGAGGCATGCCATTCGCTCGTCGATATGGTGTTCAGGACCAGGGAACAGGTCGAGCAGATCGACGCCCGTTGCCGGGTCATGAACGTCGCCTCGCGCCGCGTCATCCAGAAGTGCGGCTTCCAGTTCCAGGGATCCGGCCTTGCCGCATCGCTGGCGCTCGGCAGCAACGTACCGGTCGAATGGTACCGGCTCGACCGCAAAACCTGGATGTCACTGAGAAGCTGGGGGGCAATCTCATGAGTGCCGTTACCCTGCAAAGACCCAGGACCAAGCCCATGATGCCTGGCCCCGCGCCGGTCATCACGACGGCAAGGCTGGCGCTCCGCCCCCACAGGCTGAGCGATGCTCCGGCAATCGCGGAATCACTGTCCGATTTCGCGGTTACCCGCATGCTGGCCCGCGTCCCCGCCCCTTACGACCGGCAGGATGCGCTGGACTGGCTGATTCCCGTCACGTCGGGCGCCCTGCCGGACTGGACTTTGGCGATAACAGGCAGCGACGACGTTCATATCGGCAATGTGTCGATCGAGCTTCGTCACGGCCGCTGGCACCTCGGCTACTGGCTGAACCGCTATTTCTGGCAGCGCGGCTATATGAGTGAGGCGACGGAAGCTCTGCTGGAGCGATTCTCGATGCGGATGCCCGACGTAGAGGTTCATTCCGGCGTCTTTGCTGACAATCCTGCATCACTCCGCCTGCAGGAAAAGCTCGGTTTCCAGATGACCGGTTGCAGCGAAATCTACTCTTTCGCCCGCAATACCATGGTCGCCCATATCGAGACGGTGCTGCATCCGGGCGCGCTGCAGCAAAGAAAGGTCGCCTGATATTGATATCGGAGGGACGCCGCGCAAAAGGCGGCGTCCTTTCAATCGACGATCTCGACCCGCAGAGGGAAGTGATCGGACCCGACGCAATCAGTATTGATGACAGCGGATTTCAACCGGTCCCTGAGGCCGCAACTGACGAAGCAGTAATCGAGATGCATGCGTTTTCCATGATCGTCCGGGTCCATCCAGCTATAGCTTCCGGGCTTATAGCTTCCGAGCGCCGCAAAGGCGTCGATGGGCGTGCCGATCCGCGTGGTGCGCCCGTAAAATCGGTCGGCCGATCCCGCAAAGGTGCAATATTCCGGCGATTCCGGCTCCATGTTGAAGTCGCCCATCACGACGTAGTCCTCCGGCAGCGGCGGCTCGGCAAGCCCGAACTCGCATGCGCCGGTCATGGACGCGCCCTCCTGAACGAAGGCATTGATGCGATCGCCGAGATGGCGCAGTTGCGCAATGCGTTCGTCGACGGAAACATGGTCGAGATGAACGGAATAGACACGGATCGCACCGCCGAGAGCCGCGATCACGGCTTCGGTTGCGCCGCGTTGCAGGTTGAGCCTGTCGATCGTGCGGCTTCGTGGCAGAAGCAACGTTCGCATCGAAAGGATGGGCCAGCGCGACAGGACCATGTTGCCGAACTGAAAGCGGGCGGAACGCGGCGACGAAATCCGACCCTCCGGCGCTTCGACATGCATATCGCAGGCCGGTCCATAGACCCAGAAATGGTCGGGAAAAAGGGCCGCGATTGCAGCCGGCATGTCGACGTAGTCGTTGCGCGCGAAGCCCCTCGTCACCTCTTGCAGACTAATGACGTCAGCGCCCTCGAGATCCCCTGCGATACGTTCCAGATCGTATCTGCCATCAAGACCGAAGCCGTACTGTATGTTATAGCTCGCAAAAATCACGATATTCTTTGACCTCCGCCTGAACCGCCTATATCGAATGGGCCAAGAGGGGTCGCCCAAACACACTGAGTACTGGAAGTAAAATGAAATTTCTCGATGAAGCAAAGGTCTATATCCGGTCGGGTGACGGCGGCGCTGGCAGCGTCTCCTTCCGCCGTGAAAAATTCATCGAGTTCGGCGGGCCCGATGGCGGCGACGGCGGACGCGGCGGCGACGTCTGGGTTGAAGCCGTCAACGGCCTCAATACCCTGATCGATTTTCGCTACCAGCAGCATTTCAAGGCCAAGGTCGGCATGCACGGCATGGGCAAGAACCGTACTGGCGCCAATGGCGACGACGTGACGCTCAAAGTTCCCGTCGGCACGCAGATTCTCGAGGAAGATCAGGAAACACTGATCTGCGACCTGACCGAAGAGGGTCAGCGCTTCTGCCTCGCCCGCGGCGGTAACGGTGGCTTCGGTAACGCCCACTTCAAATCCTCGGTCAATCAGGCGCCGGATTGGGCCAATCCCGGCCTGGAGGGCGAAGAAAAGACCCTCTGGCTGCATCTCAAGCTGATTGCCGATGCGGGCCTCGTTGGTCTGCCGAATGCCGGCAAGTCCACCTTCCTTGCTTCCGTGACCCGTGCCCGGCCCAAGATCGCCAATTACCCGTTCACGACGCTCCACCCTAACCTCGGCGTGGCGACCATCGACGAGCGGGAATTCATCCTCGCCGATATTCCCGGCCTTATCGAAGGCGCGCACGAAGGTGTGGGCATCGGCGACCGCTTCCTCGGCCATGTCGAGCGCACCCGCGTGCTGCTGCATCTCGTCTCCGCCCAGGAGGAAAAGGTTGGCAAGGCCTATAAGACCGTGAAGCACGAGCTTGAAGCCTATGGCAACGACCTGGAAGAGAAGCCGGAAATCGTTGCGTTGTCGCAGATCGACGTTGTCGATGATGCGACGCTGAAGAAGAAGGCCAAGGAGCTTGCCAAGGCGTGCGGCAAGACGCCTTTCCTGATTTCCGCCGTCACCGGCAAGGGAATGACCGAAGTGCTGAGGGCGCTGCGCGATATTATCGTCGAAGCCAATAGAGAGGAAAAGCCGGCCAAGACGCCGAAGTTGCGCCATCGTGACATGATCCTCACCGATGAGGATGGAGACGAGAGCGATGAGTAGCCGAAAGCCGCTGGATCGCTACCGCCGCATCGTCATCAAGATCGGTTCGGCGCTTCTGGTCGATCGCAAGACCGGCCTGAAGAAATCCTGGCTTGATGCCATGTGTGCCGATATCGCGGCGATGAAATCCAGGGGCGTTGATGTGCTCGTCGTCTCCTCCGGCGCCATTGCACTTGGTCGCTCGGTGCTCGATCTTCCCTCCGGCGCCCTGAAGCTGGAAGAGAGCCAGGCAGCGGCAGCCGTCGGCCAGATCGCGCTGGCCCGAGCCTGGTCCGAAAGCCTGTCACGTGACGAGATCGTCGCCGGCCAGATCCTTCTGACCTTGGGCGATACTGAAGAGCGGCGGCGTTACCTCAATGCCCGCGCCACGATCAACCAGCTTCTGAAGATCGGCGCCGTGCCGATCATCAACGAGAACGACACGGTCGCGACCAGCGAAATCCGCTATGGCGATAACGACCGCCTCGCCGCCCGCGTCGCCACCATGACCGGTGCCGACCTGCTCATCCTTCTCTCCGATATCGACGGCCTCTACACCGCCCCTCCGCATCTCGATCCGGAGGCCCGGTTTCTCGAAACCATCGCGGAAATAACTCCTGAGATCGAAGCGATGGCGGGGGGCGCCGCCTCCGAGCTCTCGCGCGGCGGCATGCGCACCAAGATCGACGCCGGCAAGATCGCCACGACCTCCGGCTGCGCCATGATCATCGCATCGGGCAAGACCGAAAGCCCGCTTTCGGCAATCGAAAACGGCGCGCGTTCGTCATGGTTTGCGCCTTCGGGCACACCTGTGACCGCCCGCAAGACCTGGATCGCCGGCCAGCTTCAGCCTGCCGGCACGCTGCAGCTCGATGAGGGCGCGGTTACCGCGCTTGGCGCCGGCAAGAGCCTGCTGCCTGCGGGTGTGCGTAGCATCTCCGGCAATTTCTCCCGTGGCGACACTGTTGCGATCATCGCTCCATCCGGCCGCGAGATTGCCCGCGGGCTCGTCAGCTATGATGCAGAGGAAGCCCGCCAGATCGCCGGCCGCAAATCGGCTGAAATCGAGGCGATCCTCGGTTATCCCGGCCGCGCCGCCATGGTCCATCGCGACGATATGGTCATGACGGCACAGATCGGTTCGAAATCTGAAAGGCAGAAGAAGGACGCAAGTTATGCTTGATACAGTTGCGCAGAGCCCTGACATTGACGTGCTGATGAATGACATCGGCCGCAAGGCCAAGGCCGCCGCGCGACCGTTGGGCTTTGCCTCCACCGATGCCAAGAACAAGGCACTGAACGCCATGGCCGACGCGATCATGGCGAACAAGGCCCATATCCTCTCGGAAAACGCCAAGGATTTGAAGGATGTGGAGGGCACGGAGATGCTCGCCTCCTTCGTCGATCGCCTGACGCTGAACGACAAGCGCGTCACGGAAATGGCCGAAGGTATCCGGGCAATTGCCGCCCTTGCCGACCCGGTCGGCGAAGTGATTGCCGCCTGGGACCGGCCGAACGGCCTGAAGATAGAGCGTGCCCGCACGCCGCTCGGCGTCATCGGCGTCATCTTCGAAAGCCGTCCGAATGTGACGGCGGATGCGGGCGCATTGTGCCTGAAGGCCGGCAACGCGGTCATCCTGCGTTGCGGTTCGGATTCACGCCGTTCCTCCGCTGCGATCCATGCCTGCATGGTCGAAGGCCTGAAGGCTGCCAACCTGCCGGAATACGCGATCCAGCTCGTGCCGGTCACCGACCGTGCCGCTGTCGGCGCCATGCTGCGCGGCCTTGATGGCGCAATCGACGTCATCGTGCCGCGAGGCGGCAAGAGCCTCGTCGCCCGCGTGCAGAACGAGGCCCGCGTTCCGGTATTTGCCCACCTTGAAGGCCTCTGCCATATCTATGTCGATGCTTCGGCCGATATCGAGATGGCGAAGAACATCATCGTCAATGCCAAGATGCGCCGCACCGGTGTCTGCGGCGCGGCCGAAACCCTCCTGGTCGATGGCGCAGCAATCGGTACGCATCTGGCGCCTCTGATCGAGGTTCTGGTCGGAGCCGGCTGTGAGGTTCGCGCCTCGGCCGCCGTTCTCAAGGTGGTGCCGGGCCTCAAGCCGGCGACCGAGGAAGACTGGTCGACCGAATATCTGGACGCAGTGATTTCGGTTGCCGTCGTCGATGGCATTTCCGGTGCAATCGACCATATCCAGAAATATTCGTCGAACCATACCGAAGCCGTGCTTGCCGAAAACCCTGATGTCGTCGAGCGCTTCTTCACCGAGATCGACTCGGCGATCCTACTGCACAACGCCTCGACACAGTTTGCCGATGGCGGCGAATTCGGCATGGGTGCGGAAATCGGCATCGCCACAGGCAAGATGCATGCGCGTGGCCCTGTCGGCGTCGAGCAGCTTACTTCCTTCAAATACCGCGTTCGCGGCAATGGACAGACGCGGCCCTGACGTGACCACAGAGAATGTAGACCGGCGCTACCTCCGCATGCCGCATAGCGAACGCGGTATGATCGTCGGTCTGTTCGGCGGTTCCTTCAATCCGCCCCATGAAGGCCACGCGCTGGTCGCCGAAATCGCCATCCGCCGGCTGGGCCTGGACCAGCTCTGGTGGATGGTGACACCGGGCAATCCGCTGAAGAGCCGCAATCATCTTGCGCCACTTTCCGAGCGCATCGCCCGCAGCGAGGCGATCGCCACCGATCCGCATATCAAGGTGACGGCCTTCGAACAGGCATTCGGCATTAGCTATACGGCGAGCACCCTCGCCCGCGTGAAAGCACGCAATCCGCATGTACATTTCGTCTGGATCATGGGCGCCGACAGCCTGGAAAACTTCCATCGCTGGCAGAAATGGCAAAACATAGCCCGTACCTTCCCGATTGCCGTCATCGACCGGCCGGGATCGACCCTCTCCTATCTCTCCTCGAAGATGGCAAAAACCTTCGCCTTTGCGCGCATCGACGAGGATGATGCCCGTGTTCTCTGGAAGAAGCCGGCGCCCGCCTGGACCTTCATTCATGGCCCGCGCTCGACCCTGAGCTCGACTGCGATCCGCAACGACGAACAGCAGAAGGCCGCGGAATAGATCATCTGAAATGTGCCGGAAAATGAAAAGCCCGACGCGGGAGGAGGTGCGTCGGGCTTAAAACTTGATCGACAACTGGGAGGAGGAGTGTTGTCGATCCTATCGGACGGCTATGGGAGGAGGAGAAGCCGTCGGATGATTATGTTTTAGCACATTTGTTCAGAAGGTGAAGATAGCCTAGTGCATTGCAGCAATGCGTTTGATGCAAACCTTCTTGCGGAAACACAAAACTTGCTGCCGGTTTAATCAGCAAAAACAGGCCGATTCATACCGTCTGGCCCGCGCAGCTGGTTTTTCCAAGCGGAACCGCCACATTTTCGCCTCGTATTTTCTTGGCTTGCGGAGAGCCATGCACCTCACGAATGCGTGAAGCGGCGGTGTGGGAAAATCACGTCATCGAACCTCGTTATGTTTTACGGAGCACAACCCTAGCCAAACCTCACAGGCCGTTATATCCGTTTAAATATTTCGAAACTGGGGAGACAAGACATGCATAACCGCCGTCACTGGATGAAACTGGCAACCGCCGCGATCTCGGCGGTCTGGCTCGGCGCAGCAGCGCTTTCGACGCCTGCCGCAGCCGCTGAAAAGGTAACGATTTTCGCCGCCGCAAGCCTGAAGGATGCGCTTGATGCTGCCAATGCCGCCTGGGCGAAGGAAAGCGGCAAGGAGGCTGTCGCCTCCTATGCGGCAAGCGGCGCACTGGCGAAGCAGATCGAAAATGCAGCACCTGCCGATGTCTTCATCTCCGCCGACCTGAACTGGATGGATTATGTTGCCGACAAGAAGCTGATCAAGCCGGAGACACGTTCGAACCTGCTCGGCAACCGCCTCGTTCTCGTTGCCGAAAACGGCAAGCAGAAGCCCGTCGAAATCAAGTCCGGCTTCGACCTCGCCGGCCTCATCGGCGACGGCAAGCTCGCAATGGGCGAACCGAAGTCCGTTCCCGCAGGCAAATATGGCCAGACCGCGCTCGACAAGCTCGGCGTCTGGAAATCCGTCGGAGCCAAGGTTGCCTATTCGGAAAGCGTGCGTGCGGCACTTGCACTCGTGTCCCGTGGCGAAGCACCTTTCGGCATCGTCTACCAGACGGATGCGGCGGCCGATAAGGGTGTTGCCATCGTCGGCACCTTCCCGGCCGATTCCCACCCGCCTATCATCTACCCGATCGCCCTGCTCGCCGAGAGCAAGAACCCGGATGCGGCTGCCTATCTCGACTTCCTGAAGTCGGACAAGGCCGCGCCCTTCTTCACCGCACAGGGCTTCACCATCCTGAAATAATTGCACAATCAGTCGCCTGAGCTTAGCGTGAAGGCTCGCTTCGGCGGGCCTTCAATGTTTCGGAGAAGATGACGCTTGGATATGTTCGGCTTGAGCGATGAGGAATGGACGGCGATCCTGCTCAGCCTGCGCATTTCCTTCGTCGCCATGCTCGCAAGCCTGCCGCTCGGTATCCTCGTCGCCCTGTTGCTTGCCCGCGGCCGCTTCTGGGGCAAATCCATACTGAATGGCTTCGTTCATCTGCCGCTGATCCTGCCGCCGGTCGTCACCGGCTTTGTTCTGCTCATCCTTTTCGGCCGTCGTGGTCCGATCGGCAGCCTGCTCGATCAGTATCTCGGCATCGTCCTGTCCTTCCGCTGGACGGGTGCAGCACTCGCCTGTGGCGTCATGGGCTTCCCGCTGATGGTACGCAGCATCCGCCTCTCGATCGAAGCCGTCGATCGCAAGCTCGAGGAAGCGGCGGGCACGCTGGGTGCGAGCCCGACCTGGGTTTTCCTGACCGTAACCCTGCCGCTTATCGCTCCCGGCATCATTGCCGGCATGATCCTCTGCTTTGCCAAGGCTATGGGCGAATTCGGCGCCACCATTACCTTCGTCTCCAACATTCCGGGCGAAACGCAGACGCTATCGGCCGCCATCTACACCTTTACCCAGGTGCCGGGCGGCGATGCCAACGCCATGCGGCTGACCCTCGTTTCCATCGTCATTTCCATGCTCGCTCTGCTCGCGTCGGAATTCCTCGCCCATCTCGCCGGTCGGAGGATCGATCCAGAATGACGCTCATCGTCGAAGCCAGACATCGCCTCGGTGCCTTCGGGCTCGACGCCGCCTTCACCTCCGAGCGCGGCGTCACCGCCCTGTTTGGCCGTTCCGGCTCTGGCAAAACCTCCGTCATCCGCATCATCGCCGGTCTGACGCGGCCGACCGAAGGCCGGGTTCTGCTCGATGGTCAGGCGCTGACGGACACGACGAAGAGCATCTTCATCCCCCGTCACCAGCGGCGGTTCGGCTATGTCTTCCAGGAGGCCCGGCTCTTTCCGCATCTGAGCGTTCAGGCAAACCTTGCTTATGGCCGCTGGTTCGCGCCGAAATCTACGCGCGCCGATAATTTCGACCGTGTCGTCGAACTGCTCGGCATCGGCCAGCTGCTTGCCCGCAGCCCCTCGAAGCTGTCAGGCGGCGAGAAACAACGCGTCGCAATCGGACGCGCACTGGTTTCGGCGCCACGCCTGCTCCTGATGGACGAACCGCTGGCCGCGTTGGATGAAGCACGCAAGGCCGAGATCCTGCCCTATCTTGAGCGGCTGCGCGACGAGATGGATATTCCGATCGTCTATGTCAGCCATTCGGTTGCCGAAGTCGCGCGTCTGGCAAATCAGGTCGTGGTAATGCGCGATGGCAAGGTTGAGGCGGCAGGGCCGACCACAGAGGTTCTCAGCCGCTCGTCACTACTTCCGGAGGACCGAAAGGAAGCTGGTGTCGTGCTGGAAGGCACTGTCGAAAGCGTCGATCCGGCCAACCATATCGCGACACTTTTGCTCTCGGCCGGCCGAATTTTTGTTCCGGGCGTTTCACCGGCGATAGGACGGCCTGTCCGCATCCGCATTCCGGCTCGCGATGTGATGCTGGCAATCCGCAAGCCGGAAGGGCTGAGCGCACTCAATATCCTGGAGGGGAAGATCGCGCAGATATCGCCTGTTGAAGATGGGACGGTCGAGATACGTCTCGATTGCGCTGGCGATGCCGTGCTTTCGCGCATCACGGCGCTATCCTGCGAACGCCTGGGCCTGCGCCGAGGCATGCCGGCTTTCGCCGTCATCAAGACTGTCGCACTGGAGGCCTGATCAGTCCCGGCTGTCCGACTGGAGATTGCGATTGTCTTCCAGCCAGGCGAGATCATCGGCAAGGCTCATCCGCACAGTCTTTTCCATACCGCGAAAACGCGCCAGCAATTCCTCGCCGAACGGCGTCAGTGCTGCGCCGCCGCCCTTCTGGCCGCCGCGCTGAGATTCCACAACCTGCGCCTTGAACATCCGGTTCATCTCGGCGACCAGCATCCAGGCACGGCGATAGGACATGTCCATCGCCCGGCCGGCTGCCGAGATCGAACCCGTCTCACGGATGTGCTCCAGCAGTTCGATCTTGCCTCGACCGAGGCGATCATCATGAGGGAAGGTGATTCGCAGGACGGGCTTAAGCGGATTTTCGATGGTTTCGGTCATATCTGTCGGAATTTGGAGAAATCACCGGCACTTTACGCTCGACGGCAGACGCTGTACACAGCCCCTCCAGCATCGACTACAGGTCGAAATCTCCATCTCGTGACGCCAAATACGGCTTTCGGCCGTCCGCGTGCTGCGCCGCGTCTTGAAACGTTAATGGTTTGGTGCCTATCTTAACCATGATCCGGTGACGCCGGATCTGTGTTGTGCATGGTTTGTCATTCCAGGAAAGGGAAAGCACTGACAACAGTACACGCCAAGGGAAAAACGCTTGCCGTTATCCCGAAGGGTTCGGAACGTGGCGCCGATGCCGCCGCCCGTGCCCTGGAAGCCGTCCTCGTGAGCCTCGAGGATTCCAAAGCTGAAGATATCGCCACCATCAACATTGCCGGAAAATCGGCGCTGGGAGACTACATGGTTGTCGTCTCCGGCCGTTCGAACAGGCATGTCATGGCGATCGCCGATCACCTGCTGACCGATCTGAAGGACGAGGGCTTTGGCACCGCCCGCGTCGAAGGTCAGGAAGGCGGCGACTGGATCCTGATCGATACCGGTGACATCATCGTGCATGTGTTCCGCCCTGAGATCCGTGAGTTCTACAACATCGAAAAGATGTGGGCGGCTCCGGACATGGACGAGGAAACTCGGCACTAGCAGGCAGCCCGGCATTCGCCCGCTGCCTGATACGTGGTAACTGACCGGGCCGGTCTTCATTGACTGGCCGGTAGGTCCACACTGCGCTTCCAAAGCACGGCATAGCAGGAGCGAATGAATGCGGATTGGTCTTTTTGCGGTGGGACGGCTGAAGTCCGGCCCCGAGAAGGATCTTGCGGCCCGTTATTTCGACCGTTTTGCCAAGGCCGGTCCCGCGGTCGGCCTGGAATTTTCTCGAATCGCCGAAGTGGCCGAAAGCCGCGCCTCCAATGCGGAAACCCGCAAGCGCGAAGAAGCGGCCATGCTGCAGAAATCGCTGACCGAAGGCAGCATTCTCATTCTCCTCGACGAGCGCGGCAAGGCTCTGGACAGCGAAGCCTTCGCCAATCTCCTAGGCACCTATCGCGACCAGGGCAAACGTGACCTGACGATCGCGATCGGCGGCGCAGATGGCCTGGATCCCTCCCTCTACGATCGAGCCGACATGACCCTCTGCCTCGGCAAAATGACATGGCCGCACCAGATCGTCCGAACGCTGATTGCCGAACAGCTTTACCGTGCCGTGACCATCCTTTCCGGCCACCCCTACCATCGCGTTTGATAACGCCAGAAACCCTCACGCAGCCGTGTTTTGCCTCGTGGTCTCTTCTCCTTCAAACTTTCTGGTCAACAGCCCCAAATCAGCTTAGGTTCCGGGCGATTTTGAACGAGTAAACCCCGACACGCATGACGAGAGCTGCCCCCAAGCGATCCCGCCTGTTTCTGCCGGCCGTTGCCGCAGGGCTCGGTGCGGCCGTCATTGCTGTTTCCGGAAATCTTTTTGCCGTGCAGGCGCAGGATGCCCCGTCCCCGCCGCCTACAGCTGTCGAACCGGCCGCTCCGGCAACCGTGGCTGAACAGCCGCCTCCCGATCCCGCTGCCGAGCTTGCGAAAAAGCGCGACGAGACGAGGACCGAACTCGAAAACCTGTCGAAGACGATTAGCCTTTCCTCCGACAAGGTCACCGAGCTTCAAAGCAGTATCGACAATCTGGAAAAAAGCACGGCAAGCATCCGCCAGGCGCTGATCGATTCCGCCGCGCGGCGCAAATCTCTCGAAGGCAAGATTCTCGACAGCGAGAAGAAGCTCGCCGAGCTCGGCGTCAAGGAAGATGGCGTCCGCCGCTCGCTGCATGAACGTCGCGGTCTTCTTGCCGAAGTTCTGGCCGCGCTCCAGCGCATGGGCCGCAATCCGCCGCCGGCTCTTCTCGTGACACCGGACGATGCGCTGGCATCCGTCCGCAGCGCCATCCTGCTCGGCGCCGTGGTACCCGGCATCCGCAAGGAAACCGAAAAGCTGGCGGCAGACCTTGCCAATCTTGCTGCGCTGCAGACAGCAAGCGCCAAGGAGAAGGAAGACCTTACCGCCACCATGGCCAATAGCCTGGAGGAGGAAAAGCGCATGGATCTGCTGCTTGCCGAAAATGACAAGCTGAGCCGCTCCAACGCCGCCGAACTGGACGCCGAAAAACAGCGCTCGCAGGAGCTGGCAAGCAAGGCGACGACGCTCGAAAGTCTCGTTGCATCAATGGAAACGGAAATCGCCTCCGTACGCGACGCAGCCGCAGCCGCCCGCCAAGCCGAAGAGAACCGCAAGCTCCTGACGGACGAGCAGCGCGCCCAGGCGAAGGCCCTGGCCGACAGCGGTGTGCCCGATAAAAACCGCATTGCGCCCGCATATCCGTTCGGAGATTTGAAGGCGAAACTGGAGTTGCCTGTGGCGGGCGATATTCTGCGCCAGTTCGGAGATGCCGATGGCACCGGACATGAGGCCATGGGAATGACGCTAGCGACCAACGCAGAAACGGTGGTGACCGCTCCTGCTGATGGGCTGGTTGTTTTTGCCGGCGCTTTCCGCAGCTATGGCCAGATGATCATCCTCGACGCTGGCGACGGATATCACCTGGTTCTCTCAGGCATGGATACGATCAGCACCCGTCAGGGAAAATTCGTTTTCTCCGGCGAACCACTGGCCGTGATGGGTGCGAAAAGAGTGGCAAGCGCGACAGCATTGGCGCTGGAAACAGATCGGCCAACGCTTTACATTGAGTTTCGAAAGGACGGTAAACCGGTCGATTCCCGACCGTGGTGGACCGCCAAAGACACTGGAAAGGCACGCAATGATTCGTAGGGCTTCTCTTGTTCTGGTCGGCGCACTGATGGGCGCGACCGCAATGAGCGTCATTTACTCCGCAGGCGTGCCTGCAGAGGCGGCGGGCGCATCGACCTATAAGGAGCTTTCGGTATTCGGTGACGTCTTCGAACGTGTGCGTGCGCAATATGTAACGCCGCCTGCAGAGGACAAGCTGATTGAAAGCGCCATTAACGGCATGCTTTCCTCGCTCGACCCGCATTCCAGTTACATGAATGCGAAGGACGCCGAAGACATGCGCACCCAGACCAAGGGTGAGTTCGGCGGCCTCGGTATTGAAGTCACCATGGAAGACGAACTCGTCAAGGTCATCACGCCGATAGACGATACGCCTGCCGCCAAGGCCGGTGTCCTGGCCGGTGACTATATCTCGGAAATCGACGGCCAGTCCGTTCGTGGCCTGAAGCTCGAGGACGCCGTCGAGAAGATGCGCGGCGCCGTCAATACGCCGATCAAGCTGACGCTCATCCGCAAGGGCGCCGACAAGCCGATCGAGCTGACGATCGTGCGCGATGTCGTTGCCGTGCAGGCCGTGAAGTCGCGCGTCGAGGATGATGTCGGCTACCTGCGTGTCATCTCCTTCACCGAGAAGACCTATCCGGATCTCGAAAAGGCAATCCAGAAGATCAAGGCGACCGTTCCGGCCGACAAGCTCAAGGGCTTTGTCCTTGACCTGCGCCTCAACCCCGGCGGTCTGCTCGATCAGGCGATCAACGTTTCGGACGCCTTCCTGGAACGTGGCGAAGTGGTCTCCACGCGCGGCCGCAATCCGGATGAAACCCGCCGCTTCAACGCCGGCCCGGGCGACCTGACGGACCATAAGCCGCTCATCGTTCTCATCAACGGTGGCTCGGCTTCCGCATCGGAAATCGTCGCCGGCGCCCTGCAGGATCTGCGTCGCGCTACCGTTCTCGGCACGCGTTCCTTCGGCAAGGGTTCGGTCCAGACCATTATCCCGCTCGGCGAAAACGGCGCGTTGCGCCTGACGACGGCGCTCTACTACACGCCGTCGGGCCGTTCGATCCAGGGCACCGGCATTACACCTGACATCAAGGTGGAGGAGCCCCTTCCGGCCGACCTCCAGGGCAAGATGGTAACCGAAGGCGAATCTGCTCTTCGCGGCCACATCAAGGGCCAGAACGAGACGGACGAAGGTTCGGGCTCCGTGGCTTACGTTCCGCCGGATCCGAAGGACGACGTGCAGCTCAACTACGCGCTTGACCTGCTGCGCGGCAACAAGACCGATCCGTCCTTCCCGCCGGACCCGGAAAAGGCCGTCGTCGCCAAGTAATTCACTGATCTCAAGGCCGGGCATGCGCCCGGCCTTGAGGCTTTCTGCTGCTTCCCGGTTTTAGGGCGGACAAAGAATTGGGAACGGACCTGCATGCACCTCTAGGCCGCAATCGCAAGGCGGCGCGCAAACGTCCTGGCGTATTGCGCATCGGGCAGATCGCCGCGAGCCTCTGCCTTGTCGCGATCGGCGGCTTTTCCCTCTATACGGCTTTTCGCAATGACGGGCTTGAGCAGTCGAAGCCACCGGCATCGCAGGATATGTCAGCCGCACCACCGACGGATACGATCCAGCAGCCCCAGGCATCGGACAATCAGACGGCGAACGGCAAGGCCGGAAGCGGCATGCCGCGTTCCGAGCCCCAGTCGGGCGCCAATGTGGAGCGCATGGTGACGGGCGACGGTTCCGTCGTCACCAAATACAGTCCCCGCCCGCGCGACGGCAGCGGCCCGGTTCTGGTCGATGCCATGCAGACCGGACAGGATCCGCGTATGGCCGCCATCCCCAACGACAAGCTGTTGGAAGATACGCCCTATGGCCGGCTGCCGATCACCGGGCCGGATGGCCGCCGGCCTATGGATCAATATGCGCGGCCCTGGTCGGGTACGCGCGGCACCCGCATCGCTATCGTTCTCAGCGGTCTGGGTCTCAGCCAGACCGGCACGCAGCGTGCCATCCAGCAACTGCCCGAGGAAATTACATTTGCCTTCGCCGCCAGCGGCAACAGCCTGCAGCGCTGGATGCAGGATGCCCGGCGTGGCGGACATGAAATATTGCTGCAGGTGCCGCTGGAACCGTTCGATTACCCAGCTAATGATCCCGGCCCTGATACGCTGCTCACCAACAAGCCTGTGGCGCGCAACATCGAGAGCCTGCACCGGGCCATGGGCGAGATCACCAACTATACCGGCGTCATGAACTATCTGGGCGGACGTTTCCTCTCCGATCCCAAGGCCATGGAGCCTGTCATGCGCGATATCGGCAAGCGTGGCCTTCTCTTCCTGGATGACGGCACCTCGGCACAATCAAAAACTGCTGTGGTCGCCAAAGGCACGGAACTTCCCTATGCTTTTGCCGACCTCCAGCTGGATAACCAGGTGGATGTGAATGCCATCCTGCAGAAGCTCGATGAACTGGAACGCATCGCCCGCCGCAATGGCCAGGCGATCGGCGTCGCCTCAGCCTTCGACGAGAGCATTGACGCCATTTCCAAATGGAGCGAGGAAGCCACGATGCGCGGCATCGAAATCGTTGGCGTCGCAGCCCTAGTCAATGATCCGAAAACCCCCTGACCAGAACCCTTAAAAACATCCCCGAGCGGAGAAGAGCATGAGCCAGTCGACCGTAAAAGCCGAAGACCTGCCCTATCGCCCCTGCGTCGGGGTGATGATCCTGAGCCGCGAAGGCCTTGTCTGGGCCGGGCGGCGCATTTCCGAAGGCAATTCCGAATATGACGGCTCGCCGCAGCTCTGGCAGATGCCGCAGGGCGGCATCGACAAGGGCGAGGATCCGCTGGAGGCGGCCTATCGCGAGCTCTACGAGGAAACGGGCATCAAGACCGTAACGCTGCTGGCCGAGGCGAAGGAGTGGATCAACTACGATCTGCCGCCGCAACTGATCGGGATCGGTCTCAGGGGTAAATACCGCGGCCAGACCCAGCGCTGGTTCGCCTTCCGCTTCGAAGGCGACGAGAGCGAGATTGCCATCAACCCGCCGCCAGGCGGTCACGAGCCGGAATTCGACGCCTGGGAATGGAAGAAGATGGAAGACCTGCCCGGTCTGATCGTTCCCTTCAAGCGTGCCGTTTATGAGCGCGTCGTTGCCGAGTTCAATCATCTTTCGGGTCTATTGCCGGAAGATTGATCGCAACGGCGGGAACCGTCTTTCGCTCATCCCGAACGAAACGACCGCCCGGAGGGCGGCCGAATGAAATGCATAATAATGGCTGAATTAATCGGATTCGGCTTCGTTGGCGGAATCTGCGTTGAGCTGACCGTATTTCGCCTCGCCGATCTTCCCGAGCAGTTCGATCTGGGTTTCGAGGAAGTCGATATGACCTTCCTCGTCTGCCAGCAGCTCTTCGAAAAGCTTCATGGAAACGTAGTCGCCAGCGTCATGACAGATGTCGCGTGACTTCTTGTAAGCAGTACGGGCGTCGTATTCACCGGCAAGGTCGGCTTCCAGAACTTCCTTGACGTTCTGACCGATGCGCAGTGGCGCCAGCGTCTGCAGATTGGGATGACCTTCAAGGAAGATGATGCGTGCAACCAGGCGGTCGGCATGGTGCATCTCTTCGATCGATTCGGCGCGTTCCTTCTTGGCGAGCTTGGTGTAGCCCCAGTCCTCGAGGAGACGGTAGTGAACCCAATACTGGTTGACTGCGCCGAGTTCTAGAAAGAGGGCCTCGTTAAGCCGCTCTATGACCTTTTTGTCGCCTTTCAATGTCCGCTCTCCTGTTTTCCTCATGGAATTGCTTCAAGCGGGACATGAAATCAAATATTTCGGCCTCCGTCGAGTGGCGCCGGGCGTGATAATCTTCGGTTGTCTGGATGATGATATCGACAACGTTCGGGAAGCAACCGCAGCAACGGCCACGTTTGGCCATGGCGTGATAGACCTTCGCAGGGACGATAAGCTGCCAGCAATCCTCATCGAGAAGATTGTTGATAACGTCTCGGATTTCCTTGTCGGTTATGTAATTGCAGCTGCAGACAAGCACGTCTTCATTCCAAACATGACACTGACTATCGTGTTTTCTGCAAAAGAAGATAGGAACTGTCAAGAAAATTCGCGACCCATACCCGATCACGATTCTGCAGCAGCGCATCACAGGCTGGCGAGCACGACCTTAAGTCCTTTAGGAAGCATCAATTTCCAGGCTTCGAAGGCCATCAGTGGAAATTGCGCCCGCGCGGCATCACGCTCGCGGTCTCTGCGATATCGCCATCTCTCGCCCTGTGTGGGGACTTTCTCTCGACAATCCTTCTGAGCAGATCGTCCCGCGCCAGAGTATCCGCCTCTTTTCGCTGTCGAGGATCCTGTGTCCCGCGCAGCACCTCGTCCGAGCGTTCGCTCACGCCGAAGCGTTTCCTCTCTCGCTGAAGGATCCCGAGCAGCGGTGTCATATCCTCGATATGTTCGACGACGGTATGGATGACACCGCTCTGGCTTTGTAATTTGCCGTAGATTTTCACGAGCCGAGCACCCATCACCACTGCACGGTATTTTTCGAAGACCTTCTTCCAGACGATGGCATTGGCAACCCCAGTCTCGTCCTCCAGCGTCATGAAGATCACCCCTTTGGCGGAACCCGGCTGCTGGCGCACAAGTACCAGCCCCGCGATGATCACTCGCCTCCCATTTGCAATCCTCAGCAGATCGACATTGCGCGTTACACCTGCCTTGCCTAACGCATCACGGAGGAAGGAAACGGGGTGCCCTTTTAAGGAAAGCGACAGGTAGCGGTAATCCTCGATCACCTGTTCACCCGGCAGCATCTCCGGCAGTTTCGCAGCCGGCTCAGGCTGAAGATCGATATGACGGACCGTCTCGAAGAGCGGCAGTTCTTCAGTTGCGCTTTTCACATCCAACGCCCGCACGGCCCAGAGCGCCTGGCGCCGTGACAACCCAAGGGATTGAAAGGCATCCGCATCCGCCAGCCGCTCGATAACGGATTTTTTCAGGCCTGAGCGCAGCCAGAGATCACGAATGGAATTGTAACCCGTGCCACGCCTCTCGACGAGCTTCTTCATATCCACATCGGAAACACCCTTGACCTGCAGAAGGCCAAGTCGCACGGCATGGCGTGTCTTGATAATATCCCGCATCTGATCGTGACGGAAATCGACAGCTGACCGATCGAAAGCCACTGCTTCAAGGGTACATTCCCAGTCGGACCAATTGATATCAGCCGGCAGGATCTTCACCCCATGTTCGCGCGCATCCCGCACCAACTGCGCCGGCGCATAAAAGCCCATCGGCTGCGAATTCAGCATCGCCGCGCAAAAAACGTCGGGGTAGTAGGCTTTCAGCCATGAGGAAGCGTAGACGAGCAGAGCGAAGGAAGCTGCGTGGCTTTCGGGGAAGCCATATTCGCCAAAGCCTTTGATCTGGTTGAAACATTGCTCCGCGAATTCATGGTCGTAACCATTTTTGACCATTCCATCCACGAACCGTTTTTGGAAACTATCAATTGTGCCGGTTCTCTTGAATGTCGCCATCGACCGTCGGAGCCGGTCGGCTTCTGCCGGCTTGAAGCCAGCAGCAGTAATGGCAATCTGCATTGCTTGCTCTTGAAACAAGGGAACTCCGAGGGTTCTTTTCAGAACAGCCTTTAATTCATCGCTTGGATATTCGATCGGAAGATTCCTGTCCCGCAGTTCTCTGCGCTTCAGATAGGGATGCACCATGTTGCCCTGAATCGGCCCCGGCCGGACGATCGCCACCTCAATGACAAGATCATAAAACACCCTCGGCTTCAGACGGGGCAGCATGCTCATCTGCGCCCGGCTTTCGATCTGGAAGACGCCAAGAGTATCGGCTCGCCCCATCATGTCGTAGACTGGTTCGCCTTCCTCTCCGTGCTCCTTATTACCGAGGTCGGCGAGTGTCTTATTCACATCGTAATGTAGTTCAAGCAGCGTGAAAGCCCTGCGTAAACAAGTCAGCATCCCCAACGCTAGAACATCCACTTTGAGGATTTTGACATTGTCGAGATCATCCTTGTCCCATTCAATCATGTAACGATCCGGCATCGCCGTCTTCATGATCGGCACAACCTCGTCGAGCCGGTCTCGTGTGATGACGAAACCACCGACATGCTGAGTGAGATGACGCGGAAAGCTGAGGAGTTCGGAAGCGTATTTCAGTACGTTTCGTGTCACTGGATCCTTCATATCGAGACCAGCGGCCTTGGCGTCCCTTTCCGAAAGGTTATCTTCGGACCAGCCCCAGACAAGACTGCTAATTGCGGATTGAACATCCTCCGACAGACCAAAAGCCTTAGAAACTTCGCGGCCAGCTGAGCGCGTACGATAACTGGTCACCGCAGCTGTTAGTCCGGCATGCTCAATGCCGTATCTTTCATAAATGGACTGAATGACATCTTCCCGCCGTTCATGCTCGAAATCGACGTCGATATCCGGCGGTTCGTCCCGATCCATCGAAATGAATCTGTCGAAGAGAAGCGTGGTCTTTGTGGGATCGACTTCCGTGATCTCAAGGCAATAGCAGATGACTGAATTGGCCGCCGAGCCACGTCCCTGACAGAGAACCTTGAGCTTATAACGGGCATGCTGAATTATCCTGTGAACTGTCAGAAAGTAGGAGGCGTAATCCTTATCGCCGATAAGCTTCAGCTCGTAATCAATCTGCTTTGCCACTTCGGGAGGAATGCGATCAGGATAGCGTTTTGCCGCACCTGCTCTCGTCAGCCTTTCGAGAGTTTCCTGCGGCGTCTCGCCGGGATCATTTTCAGGCGGATAATTGTGCTTCAACTCATTCAGCGAAAAGCTCAGCTTGCCAAAAAATACCTGCGTATTCTCGACTGCGTCCGGATACTCCCGGAAGACCCTGGATATTTCACGTGAATCCTTGAGATAACGCTCTCCATTCGGTGTCAGAAGGAATCCGGCTTTCGATATCTCCACATGCTCCCGTATGGCGATCACGATATCCGAAAGCGGTCGGCGCTCGGGGTCGTGATAGAGCGGCTGATTGGTCGCAATTAGTGGCACCCGATTGCGAGCGGCAAGCATGGCAAGGACTGCAAAGGCATGCCGGTCGCGGCCGTCATAGGCCGGCGACAGGGACATGAAGAACGCCTTGCGGAACCGTTTGCGGAACCGCTCCAAATAATCCTCAAGCACAGGCTGGCCGGCAGGATCATTCATGATGGCCCGATCAGGGACGAGGGCGAGCATCATATCGTCGCCCCATTCCATAAGCTCCGCTTCCGTCAGGATGCAGGTACCCTTGACCGCTTCCTCCTTCAGATTTCCGGCGCTGAGGAGGCGACAGAGATTTGCCCAGCCCTTCCGGTTGCGAGGATAGGCAAGGATTTCAGGTGTTCCATCAGAGAAGACGAGGCGGGCGCCAGGCTGAATCCGGATGGGATCAAGAATGATCTCCGATTCTCCCTTCTTCTCTGCCTCGGCTAAGATCACATCCCTGTTCTTGTATCTCTCCTTAAGCTGCTCTGCCTGTGCATGGGCCCGCACCACGCCGGCAACCGAATTGCGGTCAGCAATACCGAGGCCGCCAAGTCTCAGAAAGGCGGCTTGCACGACCATTTCCTCAGGCTTCGAAGCACCTTCGAGGAACGAGAAATTCGTCTTCGTACCGATCTCGAAAAACGCGATGTCGGGCTTCATGCAAAGACCCCGTGCATGAACCAGCGAGGATCGGAAGTCTCACGGTAGAGGCCCAGACGGTAGATCCAGAAACGGTGTCCTGTTTGATCCTCAATCCGGAAATAGTCTCGTGTCTCGGCATCCGCACCATCGACCCACCATTCCATGGCAATCCGCTCCGGCCCCTCGCTTCTTGCCACCTGATGCTTGAGGCGCCGCCAGCGGAACGCCTGTGGCGCACCATCAGGCACTTCGACAAATGCGACCTCGACCGGCTCCGGTATTGCAAAGAGCCGCAGAGGGCGCTCTTCTCGAAAGGGCAACGCATGGCCCTGCTCTGTCTTGCGCCGCGCTGAAAGGTTCTCCATGGCTGGCACGGTGATCACTGCACGCTCTGGCACGTGGCTCTCGCGAAGCTGGAAGCTCTGCAGGCAATCCGCACCGAGACGGGCCGCAACACGATCGACAAAGCTCGAAAGCGAGATTTCTCCGTGCCGATCTCCTTCGAAATCGCCCTGAGCATCGCTGAACGGATCATGCCGGAGCACATTCAAGCGCAGGATCTCGAAGCCATAGCCGGCATCGATATCGTCATAGATCATCTGCAGCCGCTCAGAAAACAGTCCTGCGACGAGCTTCGGTTCGCGAAGTGGTCGGGAGGCCCCCACTGAGATGCGGTAAACCCGGCCATCGACACGAAACAGCACCAATTCGAACACCCGCCCACCGGCACCGCGCGCTTCCAGGGAGGGTTTCAGCGACACCGCAATCTGTCCGGTAACAGCCAGAATTTGTTCTTCCGTGCCGATCGGTTCGACCAATCGACATTCGGAAGAGAGGCTGGCAACGGGAAGCCGGGGCGAAATCGGCTCCTCCTCACGGCCGAGCGCCTGATCGAGGCGCAGCAGGAGTGCTGGCCCGAAACGGCGGGTCAGCGGCGCCCGCGGCGCATGGATGACATCGCCCACATATTTGAGACCGAGCTTCCTCAGGGCATCGACGGTCTGTCCATCAAGCCGCAGGGCCGCGACAGGCAGCGGCATCAGAATGCGCTCGCTTTCCTCATCGTCCACCACGCCGCCCTGCCCGAAACGGGAGACGGCCCAGGACAGACCCGGCGACGAGGAAATCGCACCCCGCGCATCGAGCCCCATATGAAAGAGCCGAGACAGGATATCTTGAAGAAGCGCCCTCTCCCCACCGAAGAGATGGGCGCAGCCGGTAATGTCGAGAAACAATCCATCCTTGCCGTCAAGCGCCACCAGCGGCGTATAGCGGTCGCACCAGTCGGCAATCGCTTCCAGCAGCCGACGATCGGCCGCGGGATCCTCTTCCACGACATCGAGCGCCGGATACATGGCGCGCGCTTCGGCAACACCCTGCTCCTTCCGCAAGCCCAGCCTCTCGGCGAATTCATCCAGAGCCGTCAGCCGCATGGCATTGCTGAGCTTTCCGGAACAGACGATGGGTGCCGCTTCAGGACGCCCTTTCGAACGCCAGGACAGCCCCCATCGCTTGCGAGCGATGCGGTCCGTTTGCAGATGCGGAAAGCTGAGTGACAGAATGCGCTGACTGTTCGCCCGGAGGACGAGCGAAACCTGGTTCGGTGACGGGGAGAAATTCACGTTCATGGGGGTTCCACTCCAGAAAAAAGGAAAGCGGGGCCGGATTGCGGCTCTTCTCCAGCGTGAGACGGAAAATCGGATTGCCGATACTGCCGGAAAGTTTTGATCCATCCGGCAGCGGCCGCAGCTCAGACGACGCCGGTTCGACATGCAGGCGGAAGGCAGCACTGCTCGCCTCCTCCTCGCCCGCCTGACGCACGAGAAAGAGCGGGCGCTGAACGGCACGTGCCCTGAGGCTAAGCCTGCGGCTTTCCGTCAGCCCGAAATGCAGGGGATTGCCGCGCACTTCGAAGACGACGGCCGAGAAGGCTGCACTTTCGATGGCAGCCTCCGCCAGCCAGAGCGCATCTTCCAGCTTGCGCGGCGCGGCATGGAAAAACCGCTCCGGCTTCAGCCCGAAATCCTTTAAGCCTGGCGCATAAGGGCGCCCCGCTTCCAGCGTGCCGACCGCATCACCGATCCAGAGCAGCGGCAATGGCCTGCCCGCATCCTCCTCCTGCCTCTGCAGACGCGCCGCAACCGCCATTGCCAAACCGCTTGCCGCGCCGGCATCACGAGAGCCGGCCGCGCGGAACTCAGTAATCGCATCAAGCATCAGACCGCCCTCCAGTGCCTCGTCCAAGGCCTCAACGCCGAAAGGAAGTCGCGGCAGAACACGCTCCTTGCGTGGTTCGTGTCCGTCCGCCACAGCTTCGCGTTCCGCTGCAGCGAGTGCCGGCGCGGGCTTTCCCTCCAATCGGGCGATGGTTTCGCGGAGCGCAAAAAGCCGCTCGCGCGCCAGGGCGGTCTGCGCCATGGCGTTCACTCCATTCGTCTTGTTCCTGTTATGTTCTTATGAATTCCAGAGCTCTAATAAAGAGTCAACCGGCATTTTATAAGAATTTATTCCTGCCTTTGATTCGGCACTCGAAAATCTGCGCTAAAGGTTCTATATGGGCCGGCAAAGGAAGGAATATATATGGCTCGCATAGACCAGAGCGATGATTGGCGGGACCGCCACGCGCCGACGATCAGCGCCTTCGAGTCGCTGGCAATGGAGGCCTACAGCCATCTGCCGGACGAATTTCGCAAGCTGACGACCAATCTGACCATCGAGATCGAAGACTTCCCCGATGATGAAGTTTTCGAGGATATGGCGCTGGAAACACCCTTCGACCTGCTCGGCCTCTTTGAAGGCCGCGGCATATCGGAGCGCTTCACCGTGGAAACCGGTGAGATGCCGAACCGCATCCGCCTCTATCGCCGTCCGATCCTCGATTACTGGGCAGAGAACGACGAGACGCTGGGCGACATCATCACCCACGTGCTGATCCATGAGATCGGCCACCACTTCGGCCTCAGCGACGACGACATGGAGCGGATCGAGGCCAGCGCCGAAGAGGCTGCCGAACGCTAGAGCATTTCCGGCGCAAACAGCGTCTCCTTCAATGCTCCAGCTTATTGTTTCTCTGCAATTCCGGACGCAAAACCGGTTCCCACTTTTGCTGGAATTGCCTTAGATCTTACTGCTCGGACAGCTTCATGTCCGGGTCGTAATCCTTGCCCTCGACCTCTTTGACGACAGCCTGGCCGCACTGCATCTGGCCGGTCGCAGCATTGAAAGCATAGGTAGGAGAGCCGGACAGCGACCAGCCCTTGTTGAGCGCCGCCGTTACCTTATGGCAGAAAGAGGCGTCGTCGGGACCGGTCAGGAAGCGGTAGAGTTTCATCAGGCGGGCTTTCGTGCAGAAATCAGGTGCGCTTTATGGACCAGAGCTTCGGCCTGGACAAGGTGCAGCCGCTCGATCATCCGCCCGTTCGCATTGATGACGTTGAGCCCTTCGCTTGCCGGATCGGCGAAGGCGGCGATAACAGCCTCCGCCTCCGCGATCTCTTCTACGCTCGGCCCAAAATGCCGGTTGGCAGCTTCTATCTGCGCCGGATGGATCAGCATCTTGCCGGCAAAACCCATGGCGCGGCCCTGACTGCATTCAGCATCGAAACCGTCACCATCCCGGAAATCGTTGAAGACGCTGTCGAGCGCATCGAGCCCATAGGCTTTTACCGCAAGAATGACCTGCATCAGCCAAGGCACGAGATAGGTACGCCCCGGCTGCGGCAAAACGCCCGTTTCCTTGCGCAGGTCGTTGAGGCCGACGACGAGGCAATCGAGCCGCGAGCCCGGCGTGCGGCCGGATTCGGCGATCGCTGCGGCATTCAGCACGCCGCGTGGTGTTTCGATCATCGCCCAGATGCGAAGCTCCTCCGGCGCATAGGCCTCGACCAGCAGGTCGCCGATAGCCATGACGTCCTGTGGTTCGTCCACCTTCGGAAGCAGAACGGCATCCGGCGACAATGCCTTGACCAGTTCGAGATCCAACAGCCCGAAACCGGATGACAAAGAGTTGATGCGGATGATCCTCTCCTTGCCCTCAAGGGGCGGCCCGGCAAAAAACGCCTTCAGATTGTCGCGCGCTTCCGCCTTCCTCTCGGGCGCGACGGAATCCTCCAGATCGAGAATAACGGCATCGCAATCAACGGAATGGGTCTTTTCAAGCGCACGCGCATTGATGGCGGGCACGCTCAGCACCGAGCGGCGCAGGCGATCGGAACGGAGAGGTGGTATTCGGTTCATCACCCATTAGTGCCAAGCTTCGCAAAGCCCGGCAAGACAACAAAAAGCCATGCTTGGCTTGCAGAGATGAAAAAGAAGGACCACATTCCTTTCCTTAGAAAGGTCTCTAACCAATGCAGAACATTCGCTCCATCTTCTTCATGCTTGCCGGCGCCACCGTTTTCGTGGCCATGCTGCTCTTAACATTCTCGGTCACGCTCGCCGTCGGCGGCATTCTGACCGTGCTCATGGTAGGCCGCGCCCTCTCGCTGAAGATGAAGCCCGCTCCTGTCCGCGCTCGTGCTCGCACTGACGGCAAGCGCGAGATGCGCATCTGGAACGACGGCCGCGGCACGATCATCGATCTCTGATCACGTTTCACGGAAAGTTTCGGCCGACATTGTCGGCTCATCCTCTGATGCTACGTCCTTGAAGCAGCCTGGCACTCAGCCGGCACTTTAAAGATGAATGGAGGACGAGCATGGACGCGATTGAGAGCAATCAGACCAAGATGCCGCCGGTCAAGAATGGCCTGCTTCCCTATCTGACGGTCGAAGGCGCAGTTAAGGCTGCGGAATTCTACAAGAAGGCTTTCGGCGCCGAGCAGGCCTATATCGTACCGCCGGACGAAAGCGGTCGCACGATGCATGTGCATGTCTATATTAACGGCAGCTCGATGATGCTCTCGGATGCCTATCCCGAATACGGTCACCCTTTCAAAGGCCATGAGGGCTTTGCCATCCAGCTTGTCATCGACGACATCGATTTCTGGTGGGACCGTGCAGTAGCTGCCGGCGCCGAAGTGGTCATGCCGATCGAACTGATGTTCTGGGGCGATCGCTATGGCCAGCTTCGTGATCCCTTCGGCATCCTCTGGGGTCTGAACGCACCGGCCAAATAACCGCCAAGTAAGGGAACGCTCGCAGTCAGCAGGCCGCGCAAATGCTGCGTGGCCTCCATCGCGAAAGATTCTTCTTCATTTCGGCGAAAAACTGGAATAGATGCAAAATCAGAAAGTACGTTTGCTGAAATGGAGCATGGGTCATGGATAAATTCGTGAAGCTCACGGGCGTTGCCGCCCCTCTGCCGGTCGTCAACATCGACACCGACATGATCATTCCGAAGGACTATCTGAAGACCATCAAGCGCACCGGCCTTGGCAAAGGCCTTTTTGCCGAAGCCCGCTATAACGAAGACGGTTCGGAAAACGCCGACTTCGTGCTGAACAAGCCCGCCTATCGCGATGCCAAGATCCTGGTTGCCGGCGATAATTTCGGCTGCGGCTCCTCGCGTGAACACGCTCCGTGGGCACTTCTGGACTTCGGCATCCGCTGCGTGATCTCCACCAGCTTCGCCGACATTTTCTACAACAACTGCTTCAAGAACGGCATCCTGCCGATCAAGGTCAGCCAGGAAGACCTCGACAAGCTGATGGACGACGCAGAACGCGGCTCCAACGCCGTTCTCTCGGTCGACCTCGAAAACCTCGAAATCACCGGCCCGGACGGCGGCTCGATCAAGTTCGATCTTGACGAATTCAAGCGCCACTGCCTGCTGAACGGCCTCGATGACATCGGCCTGACCATGGAAAAGGGCAAGGCAATCGACGCGTTCGAAAAGAAGAACGCTGCTTCGCACCCCTGGGCTGCCTAAGCTTTTTTCAGAATTGCCTACCGATCAAGCCGGGCTTTTGCCCGGCTTTTTCTTTGACGGCAGATCAGAGAAACTTCTCTTTCCAGACATTGAGTTTTTCCAGCGACACACCGATGCCGCCGCAGACTTCGATGAGCGGATTGTCAAAGCGTGACAGCAGATCCGCATGCACATCGGCAACGGCAAGAGCCGCACCGCAAGCCGGCTCGACCACAATGCGCTGCACATCGGCAAATTTGCGGCAGGCAGCCACGGCGTCGGCATCGCTGACGAGCACGCTTTCGATCGGGTGATGCTTCTGCAGGTCGAAGACATGCTGCGCCACCTGCCGCGCTCCGAGCGACGTGGCAATCGAAGTGATAGCAGGCAGCGTAATGCGCTCCTTGGCCTTCAGACTGGCATAAAACGAGGCCGCACCTTCCGTTTCGACCGCAATGACGGGCACATCCGAAAGTCCGTTCCGCTTCAGTCCCTCGACGATACCGGCAAGCAGCCCACCGCCACCGACGCTGGTAATGACGCAATCAAACTTTGCACCCTTCGCCACGACTTCGTCGATTAGCGTGGCATGACCATCCCAGAGAAGCGGATGATCGAATGGATGCACGTAAGTCGCCTTGCGGCTTTTCGCGAGCTCGATTGCATGTGCATTGGCCTCATCGAAAACCGAACCGTGAACCAGCACATTGGCGCCCGTAGCGGCAATCGTCTTGCGTACATCAGGCGCCGTCGTCTCGGGCACTACGATGGTCACCGGCACGCCGAGCGCCCGACCGGCATAGGCAGCCGCGATGCCGGCATTGCCGCCGGAGGCGCAGAAGATTTCACGCGCCCCGTTTTGGACCTCGTGCTGGCAAAGCCGGCCGACACCGCGAAGCTTGAAACTGCCGGAAGGCTGCAGCGAGTCAAGCTTCAGCCAGAGCGGCTTGCCGCTGGCGCTGTAATCGGCCGAAGTCTGGATGAGAGGTGTATCGAGATGGAGAGGTGCGAAAGACATGCGGGAATATCCGGAAAAGAACAGGCAAGGTTGCCGTTCTATCCCGTTTGCGGGCGAGGGAGCAACCATATCAACCATCACATGACGCGGAGCCAGGCGTACCGATTCGGCCCTTCTCTCGCTTGAAATGCCCATTTGCGGGGTCTAAGAAACCGCAACCTGTTTTTCCGCGGAGGCTTTCATGACAGTGCGCAATCTTTTCCTGCTGCCCGGCGACGGCATCGGTCCCGAAGCCATGGGCGAGGTTCGCAAGATCATCGCTTACATGAACGAGGCGATGAATACCGGCTTCGTCACCGATGAAGGCCTCGTTGGCGGCTGCGCTTACGATGCGCATGGTGCGGCAATCTCCGAAGACGACATGAAGAAGGCGCTCGCCGCTGATGCCGTGCTCTTCGGCGCTGTCGGCGGTCCGAAATGGGATAGCGTTCCCTATGAAGTGCGCCCGGAAGCCGGCCTGCTGCGCCTGCGCAAGGATCTGGAACTGTTCGCCAACCTGCGTCCGGCTATCTGCTACCCGGCACTTGCTTCGGCCTCCTCGCTGAAGCCAGAACTGGTCGAAGGTCTCGATATCCTGATCATCCGCGAACTGACGGGCGGCGTTTACTTCGGCGAGCCGAAGGAAATCATCGACCTCGGCAACGGCCAGAAGCGCGGTATCGACACGCAGGTCTACGATACCTACGAAATCGAACGGATTGCCGGCGTTGCCTTCGAAATGGCCCGTACCCGCAATAACCGCGTCTGCTCCATGGAAAAGCGCAACGTCATGAAATCAGGCGTGCTCTGGAACCAGGTCGTGACGGAAACGCATAAGGCGAAATATTCTGACGTGCAGCTCGAGCACATGCTGGCGGACGCCGGCGGCATGCAGCTCGTACGCCAGCCCAAGCAGTTTGACGTCATCGTTACCGACAATCTCTTCGGCGACATGCTGTCGGACGTTGCCGCCATGCTGACGGGTTCGCTCGGCATGCTGCCGTCAGCCTCGCTCGGTGCGCCCGATGGTAAGACCGGCAAGCGCAAGGCGCTCTACGAGCCGGTGCACGGCTCCGCCCCCGACATCGCCGGCAAGGGCATCGCCAACCCGATCGCCATGATCGCCTCCTTCGCCATGTGCCTTCGTTACTCCTTCAATATGGTCAAGGAAGCGGACAATCTGGAAAAGGCGATCGCCAACGTGCTCGACAAGGGCACCCGCACAGGCGACATCATGGCGCCTGGCTGCAACCAGGTCGGCACCGTCGAAATGGGCGACGCCATCCTTGCAGAATTCAAAGCGCTTTCCGCCTGATATTTCACGTGAAACGCTTCTCTGCCCTTCGCACCCATGCGAGGGGCAGTTTTGTTTAGGCCATCTGTGTCTTTGACGTATTCGTTCGTCATCACGTCCGCCGCTTCGCTCCGGCATGGCGTTACCAAGATTTAAGAAAAATTATCCGAGCAAACCTGCTCTCTGTCGTAATCCTGTGCATTTTCACCGCCTATTACCTAGCCTCTAAGGATTATCCAGGTAGTGTAAATGCGGGCACTCATAGTCTCTTTGGACAGGCGCTGGCGCAGAAGCGGCCGTGTCATGCCATCGTTACGGTGGCGCGCATGTTTTTTCATCACTTTGAACGCCGTCATACTTTCCATGCTGATCTTCGACGCACCGATTGGCGCCGGCCATATGCCGGAGCCTATCCGCCGTTTCGGAGAAATGCTGACCGACTTCGGCGATTCCGCCTGGCTGATCCTCACCAGTATCCTGCTGTTCTTCCACGGCCTCGCCGGTTACAAACTGCTGAAGAGCGCGAGGGCCAAGGCCCAGGCGCTCTATGTCAGCTGGATCGGCGCCTATCTCTTTACGACCGTCGTCTTCTCGGGCCTGCTCGCAAACTTTTTGAAGCGCACGATCGGCCGCGCACGTCCGGAGCACTTTCAGGATCTTGGCGTGCTCTCCTTCACGCCTTTCTCCGGTCGTGCTGCATTCGAGAGCTTCCCGTCCGGTCATTCGACCACTGTCGGCGCCTTCTTTGCCGCTGCCGCCCTGCTCTTCCCGCGCTACCGCATTCCCTTCATCGCCGCCGCCATCTGGCTCGGCATGACGCGGGTGATGGTCGGGGCGCACTATCCGAGCGACGTCCTTGCCGGCCTTGCCTTCGGCGCCTGGTTCTCGCTGCTGACAGCGATCGTCTATGCCCGTTATGGCCTGCTCTTCAAGCTTTGCCCTGACGGCTGGCCGACATCCAAGCGATATTTCCCAGACGCATGAGAACGCATGAAAAACCCGGCGCCTTTTGAGCGCCGGGTCTTTGATTTCGAGATACCAGCCGTGCCTCAATCCATTGCGTGAATATCGCGGTTCTTGGTCTCCGGCAGGAACAAGAGACCGATGACCAGCGTGATCGCTGCGAAGACGATCGGATACCAGAGGCCGTAGTAGATATTGCCAGCAGCAGCGCTCATGGCGAAGGCTGTAGCGGGCAGCAGACCACCGAACCAGCCGTTACCGATATGGTAGGGCAGCGACATGCCGGTGTAGCGGATACGGGTCGGGAAGAGCTCGACCAGCAAGGCCGCAATCGGGCCGTAGACCATCGTCACGTAGAGCACGAGCACGAAGAGCACGGCAATCGTTCCGACCCAGTTGACGCGAGCGGGATCGGCCACCATCGCGAAAGAACCGGCACCGGCAATCGTAAAGACGGCCATGTCGGTGACGTTCTTGGCCTCGTCCGCCGTCAGCAGCTTGCCGGCGACGAGCTTGTCGGCCGTCAGCGTTTCCTTCTGGCCGGCGCGGATGGCGTCGGCATTGAGGTTAAGCTCCGGATTGGCAGCAACAAAGGCGTCGAGCCTGGCTTCGGCAACCTTCGCAGCACCACGGTTCAGCGGATAACCGGCATCGTGAAGAGCAAGGTTGACGCCCTTTTCGAAGGCGGCACCCGTCTTGGCAGCATCGGCACCGGCTGCGACGGCGTCGTAGCTGGCAATCGTGTCGTCACCGATCTTCACGGTTGCCGGCTGGCCGGCTGGGCCTGCAACGACGTCATAGGGCACGGAGTTCCTGGTCAGGAATGCCGTTGCAATATCGCAGGAACTGGTGAATTTGGAGGTGCCGGTCGGATTGAACTGGAATTTGCAATCCGCCGGATCGGCCGTCACCGTTGCCCGGATCGTCGCCTGCGCTTCGTAGAGCGCCGGGTTTGCCATATAGGTCATCGCCTTGAACAGCGGGAAATAGGTAACCGCTGCGATCAGCAGACCCGCCATGATGATCGGCTTGCGGCCGATCTTGTCTGACAGTCCGCCGAAGATGACGAAGAATGGCGTGCCAAGGAAGAGTGCGATGGCGACCATGATATTAGCCGACTGCAGATCGACCTTCAGCACGTTCTGCAGGAAGAAAAGGGCATAGAACTGCCCGCCATACCAGACAACCGCCTGGCCCATGGTAGCGCCGAGAAGGGCGATGATCGCGATCTTGGCGTTCTTCCACTGGCCGAAGGCTTCCGTCAGCGGTGCCTTCGAACCCTTGCCCTCCGCTTTCATGCGCTGGAATGCGGGCGACTCATTCATCTTCAACCGGATCCAGACGGAGATGCCGAGCAGGACGACGGAGACGAGGAACGGAATGCGCCAGCCCCAGGCGGCAAAGGCGGTCGTGCCCATGATCGACTGGACCGTGACGATCACGACCAGCGACAGGAAGAGCCCCAGCGTCGCCGTCGTCTGGATCCAGGACGTGAAGTAGCCGCGGCGGCCATTCGGCGCATGCTCAGCAACATAGGTGGCCGCACCGCCATATTCACCGCCGAGCGCCAGACCCTGCAGGAGACGCAAGCCGATCAGGATGATCGGAGCGGCGATACCGATGGAGGCAGCACCCGGGAGGATACCGACCAGAAAGGTCGAGAAGCCCATGATGAGAATGGTCATCAGGAAGGTATATTTGCGGCCGACGAGATCGCCGAGACGACCGAAGACCAGCGCGCCGAACGGACGCACAAGGAAGCCTGCCGCGAAAGCGAGCAGCGTGAAGATGTTACGCGTCGCCTCCGGATATTGGGTGAAATAGGTCGCGCCGATATAAGTGGCGAGCGAACCGTAAAGATAGAAGTCGTACCATTCGAAAACCGTGCCGAGCGACGAGGCGAAGATGACCTTCTTCTCCTCGCCCGTCATCGGACGGGCTTTCGCAGCATCGACGCTTGCGACATTTGCCATTGTCTGTCCTCCACAGAGTGATGAGCAACGGTCGCGGCCTGCCTTCCTCAAAGCATACCCCCGGCCACGACACGTCTGGCGAGAGTTTGACAGAAAAGACGCGTCAGAAAGAGGGATGCTTTGGGATTATGACTTTAGTCTAATTTTTGAACACGGACCCCGTCAATCATCCCCGCAGAGCCTGAGCCGGTGATTGCCGATAGGCAAGGATCGCCGGCAGCGTAGCAAGCATCGCGGCGAAAGTCAGAAGAATCGCGGCGAGCGTTCCGTCTTCACTCTTGAAACCCACAGGCAGGATAACACCGCTGTTTTGTGAAAAGAAGCCGGCAAGAACGAGCGCTGCGGCATAGCCGAGCGCGAAGCCGAGGCCGATACCGGCCGCGACGAGAATGAAAAACTCGAGCCAGACTATCCCGAGGATCGCGCCGCGCGGCGCCCCGAAAGCACGCAGCGCCCCGATTTGGCGGCGGCGTTGGCCGATATGGATGACGGTCACAAGGATCAGCGAGGCGGCAACAAGTACCTGCGCACCGGAAGCGACGGCAACGAGAATCTGCTTGGCATCACCAAGCGTCGCATAGAGGTTCGTCAGCACCTCGCCCGGAAAGACGGCGATGGTCGTCCCGTTGCGATAGTCCTGACGCAGCTTGTAGGCATCGGCAATCGTCTTCGGCTTGACGAGAATGGCCGGCAGACCGGGCGTTTTCGCAGGCCAGTACTCGTTCAAACCCGAATGTGGATTGGGCTCATCATGGTGATCCGCCTCCCCGGCGTGATCATGTTCAGCCTCTTCGCCCGCTTCCAGCCCATGAATATGCCAGACGGCCTGAATGGGAACGAGGATCGCCCGGTCCCATGCCGTGCCGGTCGGCTGCAGACGACCGGTGACGTGATAGGCGAGTTCCGTATGCGTATGGCCGCCGGTCTCGATCGTGCCATGCATCGGCTTGATTTCAGTGCCGATCGCAAGATTGACAGCAGATCCGATGACGGCTTCGCCTTCATTCGCAAAAGCCTTCCCTTCGGACAGTCCACCGGAAATCGCTTCGCTTAGCACCTTCGTCGTGCCGATGATCGGATAGCCGGAAAAAGAGTCCCCGAAACCGACCGGAGCGGCCCACTCGACGCGTGGATCGGCCGATAGTTTCGCCAGAATATCGCCTGACATCAATGGCAGCGGCGAGGGCTGCAGGAACACCGAAGACAGAATGAGTTGTGTTTCACTGCCGCCCGCGCCGATGACGAGATCGAACTTGTCGGCCGCGCGGGCACTGCCGAGACGCAAGGCCCGCTCCTGCAGAATAACGGAAACGCCGAGGGCTGTCGCGAGCGCAACCAGCAACACCACGACGATGGAGCCGGCCCATAGACGGCGAAGATCAGCGAGGACGAAGCGTATCATGCGGCCGCTCCCTTGCTGCTGTAATCCTCGACGATACGGCCGGAGCGGAACGTCAGGCGACGATCGAGACGGCCGGCAAGCCGGGGATCATGCGATACGACGATCAGCGTGCTGCCTTCGGCGACGGCAAGATCGAGCAGCAGGTTGCCGACCGCATCTCCACTCTCGGCATCGAGGCTGGCTGTCGGTTCGTCGGCAATAATGACGCCAGGCTTGCGCAGGAGCGCTCTGGCGATCGCCACGCGCTGCATTTCCCCGCGCGACATGGTTTCGATCCTCTGACCGGCTCGGCTGAGACCGACGACTTTGAGCAGATCATGGGCGCGCTCTATGATCTGAGATGTTGCGGCATGAGCAAGACGCGCCGGCAACAGCACGTTTTCGGCAGCCGAAAGGCCTGGAAACAGATGAAACTCCTGCATCACAAGCCCGATATTGGCCGCGCGGAACCGGTCACGGCGGCTTTCGGAAAGTGTGGAAATATCTTCGCCGTTCCAGCGGATGCGGCCTTCACGCGCCCGCTCGAGCCCGGTGACGATATTGACGAATGTGCTTTTGCCGGAGCCAGAGGGACCGGTCACGGCAATGCGGCTACCGGCAGCGAGCGAAAGATGCTCGACCGCAAGAGCCGGCGCGGCAAGGCCGGGAAATGTGACGGCCAGATGGTCGATCTCAAGAGCCAGCATCGATGTTCAGACGGCGGAATATTCGGCCTGGCGGATGCGCAGCAGGCTTACGAAGCCGGTTTCAGGATCCTTCCAGGAACCATATTCCAGCATGCCGTGAACTTCGATCGTCTGGCTCGGTTGCACGAAGGTCTGCTTCTCACCGAGATAGACGACAACGATATTGTCGGGCCAGTCCGCATCCGACGAGCAGAAAGGGCAGAGCGACATCGGTATTTCTGTCAGGACGAAGAACTGCGCTTCGGCCTTCAGCGGCGGCGCCATGAAGCCTTTGATGCTGATATCCTTGCCGGCAAGGCGCTTGACCTTGTCGGAAAATTCGAGACCGAGGACGCCGAACTTTCCATAGAGTTCATCGAAGCTGAGCGAGGAATCGTCTGCCAAAACAGGCCGCGCGGCGACGAAGGGAAGCGCGGCAATGATGCCCATCGTACGACGGCGGCTGAGAAGCTTTTCCATGGCGATCTCCAAAAGCGGATACCCGGCCGCAGAACGGCCGGGATGAGGATCGATGAAAAGTCCTGGGCGATCGACCCAGGACGCAGACGTTTAGTTCGTCTGCTTTGCACCGAGGGCAAGGGCATCGGCCAGAACGCGGTAAACGTCGCTCTGCTCCATGTAGCCCTTGAAGCCTTCCGAACCGGGGCCGGTCGACTGCAGGACAACGTCGTCGACGGTGTGGGCGCCGGAAGCCTGGTTCTTCGGCAGGTTACCCGGAACGAAAACGGCGCCAGGAGCAGCCTTATAGGCTTCGTTGGCAACGTAATCCTTCTTCTCGTTCTGGATAGCCGGGGTGTACGGATTGTCCAGCTTCGGGCGGAAGGTTTCGTAGTGGTCGGGATAGTTGCTCACGAACAGGGCCAGACGCTTGGAGACATCAACGCTGTCGGGATAGCCGTCATTGTTGGCATCGACATAGTTGGTGAAGCTGCGGCCCGCGACCTTCTCGCGCATCTCCGTACCCTCGATCGTATCGTCTATGGTGCCGACGATGGTGATGCCGTGCGTGTGGTCACCGGTGACGACGATCAGCGTATCCGGGTTCTTGGCAGCGAATTCCTTGGCAAGGCCGATGGCCTTGTCGAACTCGATCGTATCGACCGCAGCGCGTTCACCATCGAGCGGGTGGGTCATCTTGTCGATATTGGCGGCTTCGACCATCAGGAAGAAACCTTCCGGGTTCTTCGAGAGTTTGTCGAGCGCAACCTTGGTCATCTCGACGAGGCCGGGCTGGGCCGGAAACTTGTCGACGGTGCCCTTCTTGAGGAACTCGCGGTCAAGCGTCGTATCCATGTTGCCGGTGTGGAACAGGCCGAGGATCTTGTCGCTGTTGCCGCTGGCAGCAGCTGCGAGTTCCGTCTTGTCGATCGCCAGCGAATAGCCGGCATCCTGGAACATCTTGACATAGTCCTTGTCGTCCTTGCGCTTCGAGCCGGCAGTTGCCTGCGGCAGGAAATAGGCAGAGCCACCGCCAAGGATAACGTCAGGCTTCACGTCGAAAAGCATGCCGGTGATTTCAGCCTTGTCGTCACGGCGGCGCGTATGGGAGACGACGGCAGCTGGCGTTGCGTCCTGAAGTTCGGACGTCGTGACGACGCCGATCGACTTGGAGGTCTGGCGGCGGAGCGCTTCGCCGAAGGTTTCGACACGCGGGTCGTCGAGCGTGTCAAGCGTACGGTCGGCATAGACGCCGAGCGAGTTGATGGCACCCTTGTGGCCGGTCATATAGGCCGACATGGTGTTGGCGCTGTCCGTGGTGACGGAATCGGTAGCGGACGTGCCGATGAAGGCCATATGGTCAAGGTCGTCCATGTTCAGACGGCCATTCGCCTTGCCCTCGGTCATGCCCTTGGACATGATGCGGGCGGCGGTGCGGTGAGCAACGGAAAGACCATCGCCAAGGAAGAAGATGACGTTCTTGGCCTTCGGCTGCGCGGACGTGCCGAATACATCCCAGGTCACGGTCTTCTTCTCGTCGCCGGCGGCGATTTCGACCTTGTAGCTGCCCGGAGCGGCGATCTTCAGGTCACGCAGGATGAGCGCGGAACCGAGAGCCTTATCGTCCTTGCCCTTTTCCAGCTCTACAAACTTGGCCTCGCCCCCGAGGACAGCCTTGTAGTCCTGGCCATTGACCGTGATCTTTACGTCTTCCGGCTTGACCTGCTTGGAAAGCTCGACCTTGAAGTCGAACGGCGAACCGGCAAGAATCGTAGCGCGATCAAGAGGATAGATCGAAGCTGCCTGCGCGGCGCCGGCAAGAATCGTGGTAGCCGCGAAAGCGGCGAGAAGCATACGCATGGAAAAACCCCCGTTTTTCGTTGCAGTCATTACAACGGCGCCGGGATACCGCTCGGGAATGACAGGGGGATGACAAAACGTCGCAGCTGTTCAGCACCCATCTCCGGCTTGGTTCGCGTACGCAAAAACCTTGACTCCTGTGGAAAACCTTTTAAGAGCAACGGCGGAAAAGGAATATCCATGGTTCGCCACGAGCACGCCATCGCTGAGCGCAATGACCTGGCAAGAAATGCCGGGCTGGATTTTGCCGTTCCGGTTTCTTCCAAAACCAAGGCCAAAACGACGACGAAAACCGTCTGACGTCTCTGGCCTGCCGCTCTCTCCCCGGCCCGGCTGGGGACAGGAAGCCGCGATGATGTCGCGCTTTCCCCCTCACCGGAAAAGAGGAGAGAAGAGAAAGAGAGCTTGAAATGGGTTTCAAAGTTGCAGTTGCAGGTGCGACCGGAAATGTCGGGCGGGAAATGCTCAACATTCTCTCCGAGCGCGGTTTCCCGGCCGATGAAGTCGTAGCACTCGCCTCCTCCCGCTCCCAGGGCCTCGAGGTTTCCTACGGCGACCGGACGTTGAAGGTCGCCAACCTGGAGAACTACGATTTCTCCGACACCGATATCTGCTTGATGTCCGCCGGTGGCGAAGTTTCCAAGCGCTTCTCCCCGAAGATCGGCCAGCAGGGCTGCGTCGTCATCGACAATTCCTCGGCCTGGCGCTACGACGCCGACGTCCCGCTGATCGTTCCGGAAGTGAACCCGGATGCGATCGCCTCCTTCACCAAGCGCAACATCATTGCCAATCCGAACTGCTCGACCGCCCAGCTCGTCGTCGCGCTGAAGCCGCTGCACGATTTCGCCAAGATCAAGCGCGTCGTCGTCTCGACCTATCAGTCCGTCTCCGGCGCCGGCAAGGACGGTATGGACGAACTCTTCAACCAGACGCGTGCCGTCTTCGTTGCCGATCCGATCGAGAACAAGAAGTTCACAAAGCGCATTGCCTTCAACGTCATTCCGCACATCGACGTCTTCATGGAAGACGGCTATACGAAGGAAGAATGGAAGGTTCTGGCTGAAACGAAGAAGATGCTGGATCCGAAGATCAAGGTGACCTGCACCGCAGTGCGCGTCCCCGTCTTCATCGGCCATTCGGAATCGGTCAATATCGAATTCGAAAACGAAATCACCGCCGATCAGGCCCGCGATATCCTGCGCGATGCACCGGGTTGCCTCGTCATCGACAAGCACGAAGACGGCGGCTACATCACGCCATATGAATCTGCCGGCGAGGACGCAACCTACATCTCGCGCATCCGCGAAGATGCGACCGTAGAGAACGGCCTGAACCTGTGGGTCGTCTCCGACAACCTGCGCAAGGGTGCGGCTCTCAACGCCATTCAGATTGCCGAACTGCTGATCAACCGTGGCCTCGTCAAGCCGCGCAAGCAGGCAGCCTGATACCATTTGTAAACCATAATATGCTAAAGCCCTGCTCGACGAGTGGGGCTTTTTCGTGCATATCCGGCCGTATAAGCGCTCGCTAAAAGGTGATCGTGACAAAATCGCGGGTGGCTGGCATTCTCTTGCCCGGCTTCACGCTATGCAGATCGAGAGCGGGGTTTCTCAATGCGCATGACAAAATTTTTCCTGGCGGCCGCCGCGGCAATGGGCGTCCTCCACGCGGTACCGGCGTTTGCGCAGGGCCCGCAATGCGGCAATACCAGTGCCGGTTTCGAGGCCTGGGTCGCGGATTTCAAGCAGACTGCAGCGGCCAACGGCGTCAGCCAGTCGGTTCTGAGCCGCGCATTCGCCAATGTGAACTACAACAAGCCGACGATCGCAGCCGACCGCGGTCAGAAGAGCTTCAAGCTCTCCTTCAATGACTTCATGAAGAAGCGCGGCGGTGCCGCCGTCATCTCGCGTGGCCGTTCGATGAAGGCAGCAAACCAGGCCCTTTTCGCCTCGATCGAGCGCCGTTTCGGCGTTCCGGCTGGCCCGCTGATCGCCATCTGGGGCATGGAAACCGGCTTCGGCAGCTTTATGGGCAACCAGCATACGATGTCTGCTGTCTCCACGCTTGCCTATGACTGCCGCCGGTCGGACTATTTTACCGACCAGCTCTATGCCGCCCTTCAGCTTGTCTCCGAAGGTTATCTAAGCCCGAACGCCCGCGGTGCTGCGCACGGCGAAATCGGCCAGACCCAATTCCTGCCGCGCAACGTCGTGCGTTTCGGTGCCGATGGCGATGGCGACGGCCGCGTCGACATGGTCGGCTCGCGCGCCGATGCGCTTGCCTCGACAGCCAATTTCCTCAAGGGCCACGGCTGGCGTGCCGGTGCTGGTTACCAGCCGGGCGAACCGAATTTCGTCGCCATCCAGGGCTGGAACGCAGCCACGGTCTACCAGCAGGCAATCGCCTATATCGGTCAGCAGATCGACGGCGGTTGAAAAGAATCAAAATTTGAATAGCTGAGCGCCGCATCTTTGTGCGGCGCTTTTTTATGCAGTGATCCTAGTCAGGCCTTGCGTCGTTCTTCCTGTGGAGTGGCTGACGGAACCATCGGCCCGGTCACCACACAATTGCGCCCCGAAGCCTTGGCGGCATACAGCGCGAGGTCGGCGCGCTTCACCAGATCTTCGAAATTGCGGTTGCTTGCGTTGTAGGCCCGGCCAGCGCAGCCGAAGCTTGCCGTCACCTTCAGAGCATCGCCACCCGGCAATTCGATAGCCGCTGCCTCGATCGCCAACCGGACCCGCTCGGCAACGACAACCGCATCCTCCGGCGTCGAATCCGGCAGAAGCGCCATGAACTCCTCACCGCCGTGACGCACCAGAAGATCGAAGGAGCGGAAATTGTCCCGTGCGACACCGGCAATACGCTTCAGCACGATATCGCCGGCATCATGTCCATGCAGGTCATTGATCTTCTTGAAATGATCGAGGTCGAAGAGCACGACGGAAATCCAGCGCGAGCCATGCTCGGCCTGTTTCAGGAGCGCATAGGCTGCGACTTCGAAGCCGCGCCGGTTGTAAAGCCCGGTCAGGAGATCCGTCTGGGCGGCATTGCGCAATTCGTTGACAAGAAGCTCGCGCTCTTCGGTGACGCGTGCAACAAGGCGAATGCCGCGCACCGCAAGAACCGCGATGAGGGCGACGAGCAGCACCAATCCCGATGATAGAGCAAGCACGATCGTCATATGGATATGCGATCGCATCGACAACGTCTGCCCCGTGACATGGATATCGTCAGTGACGGAATCGATCTTCTTGCGCAGAAAATTCAGCCGCTCGTTCTGAATGCGTATCCACTTGTCCCGGATCGCCTTGTCAGGTCGTAGCGCACCGGAAACCATGGCTTGGGTAAAGGTATCGGCCCACACTTCTTCGGACTGGGCGCGATAGGTAAGAATTTCGCGCACGACAGGCGAAGAAGAATGAAAGCGCAGGCGATCCATACCGTTGCCCAGCATCATTTCTCCCTGGACAAGCTGCTCATGCGACATGGCCGAAAAATCGCTACGGTCGAAATAGCGCTGACCAAGACTGCCGATCAGCCGCTCACCGTAATAGGTCAGCAGGATGCTCATCAGCTCGCTGGATTTGCGCAGCAAGACCGGGTCATGGATCCTCGAGGACAGAGACTCGACGAGGCCAAGCTGCTTCAACCCGGCCTGAGCATAGACATGAACGGGATTACCGCCCTTGCCATAATAGCCCTTATCGACTGCCGAACGCGCAGCAATGATACGGCTGTAAGCAAGGCGAAGGTCGGAAAGCTGTGATCGCAAGCCGAAATCGAGTGTCCCGATCGGAGGAAGGCTGACATTGAAACGTCCCCGCTCTCCGTCAAGCGAGCGGCGCCGCTCCATCATCGCGGCCTTCGTCATCTCATCGGGATTATTGAGAAAGACTCGTGTAGCAACCAGCTCCGCCAGGATCTCGTTAGCGGCAATCGATCCGCCTCTGGCAAGCACGTCGGCAAAGAGATGGTCATTTTCCAGGGTACGATATTGCATCAGCGAGGAGCGGATCAGCACCACACCCTCGACGATCATGAAGACGAACGGCAGCAGGATAGCGACCAGCACCGCTCTTCTAATATTCCTGAATTTCATCACTTCGAAATTCATCACCAACCCGTGCGCGGAAAACCCCGGGGGACGAGCTTATGTGAATATCTTAAAAAACCGATAAAGCGGTCTATCCCTAGATTTCGGGACGGATAAAATCGAGTGTCCCGGAATCCATCACCCAGAGCTCGCCGGTCGAGATATCGAACCAGGCGCCGTGAAGCTGCAAATGGCCCTCATCCTCGAGCACCTTGATCTCCGGGAAGGTCCTGAGATTGCTGATGGAGTTACGGATGGAAACGCGTTCCAGCGCCGTCTGCCGCTCGGCCGGCGTCATCACGTCATTGCTGCCGATCTGTTCGGCCGCAGGACGCACGAGCGACATCCAGCGACCGATGAAATCGCCGGGCGACAGCGGCTCGGCATCGGGGTCGAGCGCTGCGCGGATACCGCCGCAGCGGCCATGACCCATGACGACGATGTTCTTGACCTTCAGTGCCTGCACGGCGAATTCGAGTGCGGCCGAAGTAGAATGGAAATGACCATCCGGCTCATAGGGCGGCACCATATTGGCGACGTTACGGATGACGAAGAGCTCACCCGGCCCGGCATCGAAAATCAGTTCCGGGGCCGCGCGTGAGTCACAACAGGCAATGACCAGCGTCGTCGGGTTCTGCCCGTTTTCCGCAAGCTGCCGATACCGATCGCGAGCATCGGCGTAGCGCCCGCTCATAAAGTTGCGATAACCGTCCAGAAGGGAGATAGGAAAGCTCTTCATATCCTTGGATTAGCGCGCGGCGGACCCAAGATCAACTGCTGCACTGCAAAAGCTCGCAGCCTATTTCTTACGCCGCTGCGCCGGATGGACGAGATGTCGCATCTGCACCATCGCCATCGGCGTCGAAAGGCTGGAGGCGTCGCTTGCCAGCATCAACTCGTTGCTGCCGCGCTTGACTGCACGCGCGAGCACTTCGAACACACTTGCCGTCGCAAGCTGCAACGCCTTTTCATCCTCCATGCCCGAGAGCAGGCGGGACAGGAAAACGGCCGCGAGCAGGTCGCCCAGCCCGTTTGGCGGATTGTCGACGACGCGATGTTCTGCAAGCAGCGCATGTCGGCCTGAGAGATAGAGATTGCCGGTACCGCCTGCCATCATCGGCACTGCTGAAGTCACCAGCATGCGCGAAGGGCCGAGCGCAAGCGCCGCCTCCATGATGGCATTGTTGTCGTCGAGCGCCGCACCCGAAAGCCAGGCAAGCTCGTAGCGGTTCGGTGTTGCGAGCGAAGCCAGGGGGATGAGATTGTCACGTATTGCCACGGCGGTCGCTTCCGGCACGTAAAGGCCGCCGAGGTCGCCCATCACCGGGTCGCAAACATAGAGAAGATCCGGGTTGTTCTCGCGCAGCGACGAGATCAGCCGGGCCACCGATCTGGCTTGGGCGGCATTGCCGAAATAGCCTGACAGAACGGCCTTGACCTCGCCGATCCACGGCGCACGGATGAGATCGTCGATTGCCGCATCAAAATCCGCCTCGGCGAAGGTCAGCCGTGTCGAACGGCCGTGACCGGGATGCCAAGGCAGGACGACGGTCGGCAGCGCCCAGACCTGATGACCGAGCGTTTCCAGCGCGAAGACGGCGGCGCGGTTTCCGACCGATCCGCGCACGACATGGCTGGAGATGACGATGACTGCGCCTGCTGCGTTTTCCGACATGGCATCCAAATCCGAATTTCGACCGCCGTTGATGATCTTTTTGACAAGGCGCTGTCAACCATTCTTCACGCGGACGTGGAAATGTGCGTCGGGGCGGAAAAGCCGGATAAGGATGCTTCGGCCCTCCCTCGCGTGAAATCACCTAAAAACCTTCGAAATCTCTCGTCAGCATAGTCAAAAAAGCACAAAAACTACTTTTCGAGGCCCTCTTTTAAAGATTCTTTCGAAAAGCCTTCTGATAACTTGCGCGCACCAAACAAACGTGGGGAGGATCCATGGCCACGAGAAACAATCCGAAACGGGAAAAGCACATCGAAAGCGCGCGCAAGATCGCAGCTGCGACCGGTGAGGCCCATCTCGACCCCGAAATCCTCTTCGGTCGCGCAAGTGGCGACGACCTCGAACACTATACGCCCGAGATGCTGGCGCTTTCCGCCGTTCACTCGGCCACCGAGCTCGCGGCCTGGAGCGGCAAGACGCCGCGTGTCAGCATCGATACCGTTGCCGACGTCACGCCCGATGGTGTTGCGGTGTCGATCCTCTCGGTGACGGATCACAACAAGCCTTTCCTCTACGAGTCCGTGATGGGCGAGGTGACCAGCACCCACCGCGATATTTACATGGCGGTTCACCCGATCCTGATCATGGAAGACGGCAAGGCACCGGAGCTTTATTCGGCTGACGTCCCGAGCGACCCGGCAAAGCGGGTCAGCCACATCCAGCTGCACATTTCCCCGCTGACTCCGGCTCAGGCCGCCGATCTCATCAAGCGGGTCAAGTCTGTGCTCGAGCAGGTAGAGCTTGCCGTCTCCGACTGGAAGCCAATGGTGTCGCGTGTCGACGAGGTGATCGCAGAGCTTTCGAACTACAATGCCAGCCGCAAGAAGGCCGACCGCGACGAGGCGATCGCCTTCCTGACCTGGCTGCGCGACGAGAACTTCACATTCCTCGGCATGCGCGACTACGTCTATTCCGGCAGGGGGCCGGGCGCGAAGGTCGAGCGCGACAAGGGAACCGGCCTCGGCATCCTCTCCAATCCCGAAGTTCTGGTTCTGCGCACAGGCAAGGATGCGGTGACGACGACGCCGGAAATTCTTGCCTTTCTCGACGGTCCTGATTTCCTGATCGTCACCAAGGCCAACGTGAAATCCACCGTCCATCGGCGCGCCTATATGGATTATGTCGGCGTCAAGCGCTTCGACGCGCAAGGCAACGTGACAGGCGAATTGCGCATCGTCGGCCTCTTCACCTCGACCGCCTATACCTCATCGGCCACCGAAATCCCGCTTCTGCGTTCCAAGATCGAGAAGGTGAAGGAGCATTTCGGCTTCGACCCGATGAGCCATTCCGGCCGCATGCTCGACAACACGTTGGAATCCTATCCGCGCGACGATCTCTTCCAGATCGACACTTCGCTGCTTGCGACCTTTTCCGAGCAGATCAACGATCTCGCCGACCGCCCGCGTGTCCGCGTCCTGCCGCGTATCGATCATTTCGACCGTTTCGTCTCCGTCATCGTCTTCGTGCCGCGCGAGGAATACGACTCGATGGTGCGCGAACGCATCGGCGCCTATCTGAAAACTGTCTATGACGGTCGCGTTTCCGCCTACTACCCAGCCTTCCCGGAAGGTGGGGTGGCTCGCGTCCACTTCATCATCGGCCGCTCGGGCGGCAAGACGCCGCGAATCCATCAGTCGAAGCTGGAGGAGACGATTCGTCAGATCACCGCGCGCTGGGATAGCCGCTTCGAGATGCTCGCCGGCCCCAAGACGCCGAAGCTCGGTGTCAGCAACGCTTTCCAGGAAGCCTTCACGCCGGATGAAGCGGTCGGCGATCTGCCCGACATTGCCGCATGCGCCGCTGGCGAGCTGATCCGCATCGAATTCTACTATCGCCAGGACGATGAACGCGGCCGCATCCTGTCGCTGAAGATCTTCCATTCCGGCGAGCAGCTGCCGCTGTCGCGCCGCGTGCCCCTGCTTGAAAACCTCGGCTTCAACGTATTGAGCGAACGGACCTTCGATATCGAAGTTCCGGCCGCCGACGGTGCCACCAACATCGTCGTACTGCACGACATGGAACTCGAGGCTCGCAGCGGTGCGGACATTGACCTCGCACGTTTTGGCGCACCGCTCGAAGAAGCCTTTGTCGCCGCCTTCGAAGGCACGATCGACAATGACAGCTTCAATCAGTTGATCCTCTCGGCCGGCCTCTCTGGCCGCGAAGTGAATGTGCTGCGCGCCTATGCCCGCTATCTGCGCCAGGCAGGTATCGCCTACTCGCAGGACTATATCGCAGCCACCCTCGACAAATATCCTGCCATCGCCGCCTCGATCTTCCGTCTCTTCCACGACACGCTTGATACCAAACTGTCGGAAAAGGCACGCATCAAGAAGCTCTCGGAACTGCACCAGGCCATCGAAGCCGAGCTTGCCGATGTTCCTAGCCTGGACGATGACCGCATCCTGCGCCGCTATGTCAATATCGTCGACGCGACGTTGCGCACCAACTATTTTCAGCGCAACACCGATGGTTCGCCAAAGGCGATGCTCGCCTTCAAGCTCGATCCGCATCAGGTCGACGGCCTGCCGGAACCGAAGCCGTTCCGCGAAATCTTCGTCTATGGCGTGGAAGTCGAAGGCGTGCACCTGCGCTTCGGCCGCGTTGCCCGTGGCGGCCTGCGCTGGTCTGATCGCGCCGAGGACTACCGCACCGAAGTTCTGGGCCTCGTGAAAGCGCAGCAGGTCAAGAACGCGGTTATCGTGCCTGTCGGCGCCAAGGGCGGTTTCTATCCCAAGAAGCTGCCGGCCGGCGGCAGCCGCGAAGAGGTCTTCAATGCAGGCCGTGAAGCCTACAAGACCTATATCCGCACCCTTCTCTCCATCACCGACAACATCTCCGGCGCCGACATCATCCCGCCCGACAATACGGTGCGACTCGACGGCGACGATCCTTATTTCGTCGTTGCCGCCGACAAGGGCACGGCAACCTTCTCCGACACCGCCAATGCGCTCGCCCAGGAAGCCGGCTTCTGGCTGGATGATGCCTTTGCATCGGGCGGCTCCGCCGGCTACGACCACAAGAAGATGGGCATCACCGCTCGCGGCGCCTGGGAAACGGTAAAGCGCCATTTCCGCGAGATGGATATCGACATCCAGACGACGCCGTTCACCGTGTCCGGCGTCGGCGACATGTCCGGAGACGTTTTCGGCAACGGCATGCTGCTCTCGCCGAAGATCCGACTGCTCGCCGCGTTCGATCACCGCGATATCTTCATCGATCCCGATCCTGAGATGGAAAAGACGTTGGCTGAGCGTCAGCGTCTCTTCAACCTGCCGCGTTCAAGCTGGCAGGATTTCGACAAATCCGTGCTGTCTAAAGGCGCGATGATCATTTCGCGCTCGGCTAAGTCGGTGACCCTGACGCCTGAGGCGGTAGCCGCCATCGGCATCGACAAGACCATCGCCACACCATTCGAAATCATGACGGCAATCCTGAGGAGCCCCGTTGACCTGCTGTGGTTCGGTGGCATCGGCACCTATGTGAAGGCTGCCTCGGAGACCGACACTGAAGTCGGTGACCGCGCCAACGATCCGATCCGCATTTCGGCCGACGAAGTGCGGGCCAAGGTGATTGGCGAGGGCGCCAATCTCGGTGTGACGCAGAAGGGACGCATCGCCTACGGCCTCAAGGGCGGGCGCAGCAATTCCGACGCCATCGACAATTCGGCCGGCGTCAACACGTCGGACGTCGAGGTCAATATCAAGATCGCGCTGGCAAACGCCATGCATGAGCAGCGCCTCAGCCGCGCCAAGCGCGACCAGCTTCTCGGCAGCATGACCGACGAGGTGGCCTCTCTCGTATTGCGCAACAATTATCTGCAGTCGCTGGCGATCTCGCTGACATCCCGCAAGGGAACGGCAAACGGCCTGGAGCTCGGGCGCTTTATGAGCGTGCTGGAAGCAGCCGGACAGCTGAACCGCAAGGTGGAGACGCTGCCGGACGACGCCTCGCTCTCCGAACGCTACACCGCCGGCCGACCGCTAACGCGGCCGGAAATCGGCGTTCTGCTCTCCTATGCCAAGATCGTGCTTTTCGACGCCTTGATCGTCAGCGAACTGCCTGACGATCCCTATTTCGTCAGCACGCTCTTCAACTACTTCCCGGCCAAGATGCAGAAGTCGAATGCATCCGACATCGACAGCCACCGGCTGAAGCGGGAGATCGTCGCCACGGTGCTGGCGAACGAGGCGATCAACCGCGGCGGTCCAGGCTTTGCCGTCAGCATGATGGATGCGACCGCAGCTTCCGCTTCCGAGGTCGTGCGTGCCGCGATCGTCGCCCGCGACGGCTTCGACCTCAACCGGCTCTGGGCCGAAACTGACGCCCTGGACAGCAAGGTTTCCGGCGAGGTTCAGAACCGGATCTACGAGGAGATCACCAACAGCTTCACAGTGCTGACCCGCCTGTTGCTGAAGACCGGCATGACCAGAAGCGATATGGCCGAAATCATTAGCCAGCTTCAGGTGGCGCTGAAAAAGCTGAAGCCTGCCTTCGCCGAGCAGGCATCGGCAGAGGTGTCTGCACGCAAGCAGGAATACTTGCAGGCAGGCTTGCCAGATAAACTGGCCGCCGAAATCGCGGCCTTGCCGACCTTCGCTCTGGTGCCGGAGATCATGCAGATTGCCGCTCGCACCGGCGAAGCTTTGCCGCGCGCGGCCGAAAACTACTTCGCCGTCACGCAGACCTTCCGTGTCGGCCGGTTGCTCGCTGCAGGCAGCCGCATCATCACGTCGGACCATTACGAAAATCTGGCGCTTGCCCGCAGCATCGACCAGATCGCCAGCGCTCGTCGCGACATCGTGATCTCCGCGCTGTCCGATCACGGCAAGGAAAAACAGCCCGTTCAGGCCTGGCATGCGCAGGATAGGATCCGGATCAACCGGATTGTCGAGGAGCTTGCAAGCCTCAGCGATGGCGCCGATCCGAACTTGGCCCGCATCACCGTTGCCGCAGGTATCCTGACCGATCTTGCGCGCGACCGGGCGAGATGAGACAGTCCGCGCCAAATAGGGAGCGGACGTTTGAATCGCATTGACTGGACAGGTACGCAGCAGCCGAAAGCCACGGAGAAGGGCATATGGGGCTGGATGCTCTTCGATTGGGCAGCCCAGCCTTTCTTCACCGTGGTCACGACCTTCATTTTCGGCCCCTACTTCGTCTCGCGGCTGACAGCGGATCCCGTCGCCGCCCAGACGATGTGGAGCAATATGGCGACCATCTCGTCTGTTATCATTGCCGTCCTGTCTCCGGTCCTGGGATCCATCGCCGACCAGTCCGGCGCACGTAAACCGTGGATCGCCTTCTTCGCTGTCATCAAGATCGCCAGCCTCTGCTGCCTGTGGTTTGCCGCACCCGGCTCGCCCGTCGTCTACCCCGTGATCTTCATGATCCTCGCTTCGATATCGGCGGAATTTTCGATCGTCTTCAACGATTCCATGATGCCGCGCCTCGTCAGCAAGGACGAGGTTGGCAGGCTTTCCAACACAGCCTGGGGTCTCGGCTATCTTGGCGGCATGATCGTGCTGATCGCGATCGTGGCGCTGCTGGCTGGCAGCCTCGATAGCGGCAAGACCATCCTCGGGCTCGATCCGTTGTTCGGACTTGATCCTCACACGGGTGAGGATGCCCGCGTTACCGGTCCGATCTCGGCTATCTGGTATCTGATCTTCATCCTGCCGATGTTCTTCTTCACGCCGGATGCCCGCAACGGCCTACCTTTCGGCTCCGCCGTGCGCGTCGGATTGAAGGAACTTGGCAACACGCTCGGTGAACTCAAAACACGCCGGGGCATCCTAACCTTCCTCATCGCTCGCATGATCTATCAGGATGGCGTCAACGGGCTGCTGATCCTCGGCGGCGCTTTTGCAGCCGGCATGTTCGGTTGGGCGACGATCGAGATCGGCATCTACGGCATCATCCTAAATGTCGTCGCGATCATCGGCTGCCTGATTGCCGGGCGCGTCGACAAAGGGATCGGCTCGAAGATGACCATCCTCGTTAGCCTGACCTTGCTGTTGCTCGCCACGATCGGCATCATCTCCACCGGCCCCGGCTATACCTTCTTCGGCCTGATGCCGCTTTCGACCGCAGATAATGGCGGGCTTTTCGCCACGGCGGCAGAGAAGGCCTATATTCTCTACGGCCTGTTGATCGGCCTCGCCTTCGGCCCGGTACAGGCCTCGTCACGTTCCTATCTGGCGCGCAGCGTGAGCCTTGAGGAAGCCGGCCGTTATTTCGGCATCTATGCGCTGTCCGGCCGCGCCACGAGCTTCATGGCGACGCTGCTCTTTTCGATTGTAACTTATCTGACTGGATCGGCGCATCTCGGCATGGCGACACTGATCCTGCTCCTGGCCGGAGGCCTGGTGCTGCTGATCCGTACGCCCTATCCGGCAGATCGCGCCTGAAGCAATTCCAGCAAAAACGTATAGCGGTCTTGCGTCCGAAATTTCTCAAAAACAAGTGGATAGGGCATTTCCCCGGCCGCTAGGCCGGGGAATATCACTGGCTCCGCTTAATGGCGGAAATGGCGCATGCCGGTAAAGACCATCGCGATATTGTGCTCGTTTGCGGCATCGATCACTTCCTGATCGCGCATCGAGCCGCCGGGCTGGATAACCGAGGTCGCACCAGCGGCTATCATCGACAGAAGGCCATCGGCGAAGGGCAGGAAAGCCTCGGAGGCGACAGCGGAGCCGTGGGTCATCGGAACGGCAAGACCGAGCGCCTTGGCGGCTTCCTCAGCCTTCAACGCCGCGATACGGGCAGAATCGACACGGCTCATCTGGCCGGCGCCGATACCGACAGTCTGGCCATCCTTGGCGTAGACAACGGCATTAGACTTCACATGCTTGCCGACCTTGAAGGCAAACTTCATGTCTTCCAGTTCCTGCGCCGTCGGCGCACGCTTGGTGACGACCTTCAGTTCCAGATCCTCCACCATGCCATTGTCACGGCTCTGTACGAGCAGACCACCGGAAACGGTCTTGGCGGTGATGCCGGCGGCACGCGCATCCGGCAATCCACCCGCCGAAAGCAGGCGCAGGTTCGGCTTGCGGGCGACGATTGCCTTGGCTTCGTCTGTGACATCAGGCGCGATGATGACCTCGGTGAAGAGCTGGATGATCTCTTCCGCCGTTGCCGCATCGAGCGTCTGGTTCAGCGCGATGATGCCGCCGAAGGCGGAGACGGAATCACAGGCGAGCGAGCGCTTGTAGGCTTCCAGAAGTGTCGAACCGGTGGCAACGCCGCAAGGATTCGCGTGCTTGATGATGGCGCAGGCCGGCGACTTTTCCGGCAGGAATTCTGCGACGAGTTCATAGGCCGCGTCGGTATCGTTGATATTGTTGTAGGAGAGCTGCTTGCCCTGCAGCAGGGCTGCCGTCGAAACGCCAGGGCGCTTTTCACCCGTTACGTAAAAGGCGGCCTTCTGGTGCGGGTTTTCGCCATAACGCATCTCTTCCTTCAAGACGCCGCCAATCGTACGGTAGCGCGGCGTGTCGATCGACAGCGCCTCTGCAAACCAGTTGGAGATGGCGGCATCGTAGGCAGCAGTACGTGCATAGGCCTTTGCCGCCATGCGCTGACGGAACGCGTAAACCGTCTTGCCGGCATCGCCCGAAAGCTGTTCGACCAGCTCGGCGTAATCGGCCGGATCGGTGATGACGGTGACATAGGCGTGGTTCTTGGCCGATGCGCGGATCATCGCCGGCCCGCCGATATCGATGTTCTCAACCGTCGTCGGGTAATCGCCGCCGGCAGCGCGCACATCCTCGAACGGATAGAGATTGACGACCAGCAGGTCGATGCCGTCGATGCCATGAGCCTTCATGGCTTCCTGATGCTCGGCATCGTCGCGGATCGCCAGCAGCCCGCCATGCACCTTGGGATGCAGGGTCTTCACACGGCCGTCCATGATTTCCGGAAACTGCGTGACTTCGGAAACGTCGGTCACCGCGAGGCCTTCGGCGGCGATCGCCTTGTAGGTGCCGCCGGTCGACAACAGGCGTACGCCACGCGCCGAAAGCGCGCGGGCAAGTTCGATAATGCCGGTCTTGTCGAAGACGGACAGCAGTGCGGTCTTGATCTCGACCTTGTCGGGGGCAGGAATTTTCTTGGAAATGACGGCCATGAACCTTCTCCGTTCGGGCTTCGCGGGAGACATCCGGGCAAGGGACGTTCTATTTCGCCGCGTTAGCACAGCTTGAAGCCGGCGCAAACAGCCGCCTGCGCAATTCTGGCAAAAGTCTGCTGCGGATCAAGTTTGGAACTGTGCGGGAACCAAGGGCCGGGGCTTCCCTTCCTCCAAGGAAAAACAGGCAGCTCAGCTCTTGCGCGACAGAAACCAGCGAATTTCGGGCTTATCGATCAGATCGAAATTGATCTCGATCTGATCCGAGCTGCTGATACCTGCGCTGTCGGCAAAGAAGATATCCTCCGCTATCAGCACCTCGTTGCCTGGAGCAGAAAACAGCCAGCTTTCTCCGTCTGGCGCGGTCAGCAGTACGGATTCCGTATCGTTCTGCCGCGGCACGATCGCCGGATGGATATGGAAACGGGCAACCGCCCGCAACGGCTCTTCGCTGTGATACCTGTCATCGGCAACGAAACGATCCATGCCTGTCACAATGGAACCGGCGGCGTTCAACGTCAGCTCGCGCTCGTGAATGACGCCGAAAGCTTCGAGATAACCGTCATGGCTCACCTTGATGCCTTCACGACCATCTTCGGTCTCGACACGTTCGGCGGTGACGGCTTCAACCGTATCCATCATCGTATGGGCGAGGAACGCCGAGGATGAAAACCGGCTCGAAGACGTATCGTTGAGGACCACGGTAGAATGAGCAGCCGTGGTGCGCGCCATCTGGATGTAACGCTGGCCGGCGAATTTCGGTGATCCGGAATTGACGATGAAGCGATAGCGGCCGGAGGACATTTCGAAGGAGAGACTGCCTGCATGGGCTGTTCTGGAGCAGCTGGGCGAGGGAGGTCCGGTATCGGCAATGATCACGGTCTTGCCTGCCGCAAGTCGTTGGTAACGCGAATGCGGCAGCGCCTTGAAAGGCTGGCCCGCCGTCTCGTCGTAGCGCAGTACGGACATCAACTCATCGGCCAATGTGGAGGTCGCGCCGTTGAAAAGCGCCAGATCTCCGTCCTGATGGCGGAAAAAACGCAGGGCAGGGTACATGCGGTCGATACCTGAGATCAGCTTCTGCGGCAGATCGTGGCCGAGATTGACGTAGGTCTGCCGGAGCGGCAGCAGGTCAAGCAGCAGTTCCAGCCCAATCCGCGGATTGCGGGAAATATGGCCGCCATCAGGGAGAATCTGGCTATCGAATTCACGATCGAGTGCCTGCGCCGCCCGCCGCACAGTCGCGGCACGCACAGGCATGGCGACTGAAGCCATGGCGAGTGCGATACGGAGGCGAAAACGGATCTCGCCGGTCGAATAAGGCGCAATGCGGCGCAGATAGCGGATATGAAACGCCAGCGACTTCATGAAACGGCGATAAAAACCACGATCGGCGTTCTGCAGCACGACAGGAGAATGCGACAGCCAGGCAATGACGCGCTGCGAGACGACATCGGTCTCCCAGGCAATACCTTCGATCCGGCTTCCGTGAATAGAGAGCCAACTATCGAAGATCGCACGTGCAACGACCGAACCCCGCTCACTCTTGTTGGCCCTCATATGCCGAAGCCAGCCGAAACTATGCAGCCTGATCGCGAAAGCGCGTGACGGCAGGGTCAGCGTGAAGGGCGATTTTCCGGCCGTCTCCAGCATACGCCCGGCAAGCGGAAACCGGCCATCCATGATCTCTTCGGCAACATGTGAATCGATGCCTCTCAGATCTGTCGGCGCGACGATCAGCCGTTCGGGAACCGAGATGGCATGCCGGGCGAAACGTAAACGCAGAAGTGCGGCACGGCGCGTACCGCGCCGCCAAGCTTCTCGAACATACATGCTCGCAAGACGCCGACCGGACTGCATATCGATTGTCTATTGCCCCTCGTGGTTAAGAATAGATGAATCGAAACCTTTTTCATCAGCCACGATGTATTATTTTGTGATCAAATTAGAATATAATTGAGCTCAGATGCGTCTGAGCATCACCGCGTAAAAGCCGTCGAGGCCCGATGCGAAACCATCCGGCATGTCCAGCATTGTAGGCAGAGTACGGAACTCGCCCAGCGGTGTAATAGCCTGGCTCATACCGGACCATTTGGTAGCATCGACGGGCACCCGCTCAACGCTCTTCACATCTTCGAGAACGCGCGCCACAACCTGCTCGCCCTCCTGCGGATCGATCGAACAGTTGGAAAAAACGAGCAACCCACCGGGATTCAATAAGGTCAGGGCATGGCGCAGCAGACGCTCCTGCAGCGCCGCAAGCTTGGCGATATCTTCGGGTCCCTTGGTCCAGAGGACATCCGGGTGCCTGCGGGTCGTGCCGGTCGAAGAGCAGGGCGCATCGAGGAGGATTGCATCGAAATGCTCCGATGGCTCGAACTTCGTCAGATCCGTCGCGATCGTATCCGCCTGCAAGCCGAGCCGCTCGAGATTCGAACGCAGGCGCTTCAACCGGTTTTCCGACTGATCAATCGCTGTTACGACACCGCCGGCAACGATGAGCTGCGCCGTCTTACCGCCCGGAGCGGCACAAAGATCGGCAGTGCGCTTACCGGTGAGATCGCCAAAAAGCTTGGCAGGGATGCTCGCAGCCGCATCCTGAACCCACCATTCCCCGTCTTCGAAACCGGCAAGCGATGGAATGCTGCCTTCGAAAGCCGAAAGCCGCACGCCACCGGTCGGAAGTACGGCGCCGTTCAGACGCTCCGCCCAACCTGCCGCATCTGATTTAACGGTAAGATCAATGGCAGCGGGCTCGAGCTGGGATTCGGAAATGGCGAGCGCCGCCTCTCGTCCATAGGCTTTTACAAGCCGTTCGATGAACCAGGCCGGCATTGGCGGAATATCCGCGACATCGGCAAGGATACGCTCTTTCTCCCGCCCGACGCGGCGCAGGATCGCATTGATGAGCTTGGCGAAACGCCGATTGCGAGGATCCTGGTTAGCCTGTTCAACGGCAATATCGACGGCCGAATGATCGGGAACATCGAGATAGAGAATCTGTGCGGCACCGACGGCAAGGACATGGTGAAGAGCGCGCGCACCATCCGGTAGAGGCGTTTCGAGCAGCGAGGCGATAGCCGCGTCGATACGCGGCAGATGCCGGAGCGTGGAGTTCAGGATTGCCCGTACCAGCGCACGATCGCTCTCTCCAAGCGCCTTGTATGCCGGATTTCCATGCTCGTGATCGAGAGCTCCATCCAGAGGCAATTTCTTGTCGACGACGGCGGCCAGGATCTTGGCGGCAGCAGCACGCGCCGGCAGGCCGGGTTTGACCGGTCCTGACGCTGGACGATCTGAGGATGGATTAGGATTGCGAGCTGGCTTCTTGCCGTCTGAATTCAAGACCACGGACCCTTCGGCGGTTGCGAATTATCGCGGCCGTAACCCGTATTGGGAACCGAGCGCGATTTCCGCGCCGGATTAGCAGCACGAACCGGCGGCGTCGAGACGTCGAAACCTCCCCGTGCCATTTCCTGCAGGGCGGCGATACGATTTTCAGTGTCAGGATGGGTCGAAAACAGGTTGTCCATACGCTCGCCGGAGAGCGGATTGATGATGAACATATGCGCCGTCGCCGGATTGCGCTCGGCATCATAGTTCGGCACATGAGCAGCACCCCGGGCGATCTTGCCGAGCGCCGAAGCCAGCCACAGCGGATTGCCGCAGATTTCAGCGCCGCGCCGGTCAGCCGAATATTCGCGGGTACGGCTGATCGCCATCTGCACCAGCATGGCGGCAAGCGGCGCTACGATCATCGCCACGAGCACGCCGATGAAGCCGAGCGGATTATTGTTGTTCTCGCGATTGCCGCCAAAGAAGAAAGCGAAATTGCCGAGCATCGAGATCGCGCCGGCAAGCGTGGCGGTGATCGTCATCGTCAGCGTGTCGCGGTTCTGGACGTGGGCGAGTTCATGCGCCATCACACCGGCAACCTCCTCTGGTGAGAGGGAGGCAAGCAGACCGGTCGAGGCTGCCACGGCGGCATTTTCCGGATTGCGGCCGGTCGCAAAGGCATTCGGTTGAGGACTGTCGTAGAGATAGACCTTCGGCATCGGCAGACCGGCATTGCGGGCGAGGTCGCGGACGATCCGGTAGAATTCCGGCGCATTGCGCTCATCGACCTCCTGTGCACGGTAGGCCGACAACACCATCCTGTCGGCATTCCAATAGGAGAAGAAATTCATGCCGGCGGCGATGAGAAAGGCGATCATCATGCCGCCGCGCCCACCGATCAAAAAGCCGACAAACATGAAAAGCGCCGTCATGAAGGCAAGCAACATGGCAGTACGCATGAGGTTCATAGAGGTCTCCATCTCCTTGATTGCGGCGCGACGCTTTAAATCCCCGCGCCGTCGCATTATGATTTGGTTATTCGCCAGCCATTTTCAATATTTTCAGGCGGGAGTGCAGTATGCAGACGGCCGATAACGACAATGTGGAAACCCCGGTTCCGGAAGGCGCGGAGCCGCCACGCAAGATGCTATCCCCCGCCGCCAAGCGCGCGCTCGCCGAAGCCGAGGAACGCCGCAGAAACGTTCAGTCTGCCGAATTGCCGACCGAGATCGGCGGACGAGGCGGCGCCGAACCTTCGCGTTTCGGCGACTATGAAATCAATGGCCGCGCCATCGATTTTTAAGTAAATATTCCTATTGACTCGGATGCGAGCACGGAATTTATTCCTTTCATGTTCAGAGTCATCGCGATCCTCCTAATGTTTCTTGGCACCATGCCGGCTTTTGCGGCGCGGGATGAGATTGATGGGCCGGTCGCAGCAGAGATTATTAGGGTCATCGACGGAGATACGCTGCTGGTTTCGGCAACACCCTGGCCGCAGCAAACGATGGAAGTCTATGTCCGCATTCGCGGCATCGATGCGCCCGAAATCCACTCAAAATGCGCTGAGATCAGGAAAGCAGCGGCGGAAGCACGCCAAGCGCTGGAGCGGATGATAACAGGCGCCACCAATATCAGGCTGACAGATATCAGCGGCGATAAATATTTCGGTCGCATACTCGCCAACGTCACGCTTTCCGACGGGCGCGATCCCGCTCACGATCTCCTCGCTGACGGTCTTGTCCTTGCCTATGATGGCGGCCGCAAGCCGCGGGCCTCCTGCGCCGAAGAATAAGGCCGCTCCGAATAGCGGAGCGGCCTTATTGATTTAGGCTGTAGCCTTGTTCTGCCTGTTCGCGATCAGGTCATCGACGACAGCCGGATCGGCAAGCGTCGAGGTATCACCGAGCGAACCGAAATCATCCTCGGCAATCTTCCGCAGGATACGGCGCATGATCTTGCCCGAACGGGTCTTCGGCAGACCGGGTGCAAACTGGATCTTGTCCGGTGCTGCGATCGGGCCGATTTCGGCACGCACATGCTTGACGAGTTGCTGGCGCAGTTCATCAGAGCCTTCATTGCCGGCCATAAGTGTGACGTAGCAATAGATACCCTGACCCTTGATCGGATGCGGATAGCCGACGACGGCAGCTTCCGAGACGAGATTATACGAGACGAGTGCCGATTCGACTTCGGCCGTTCCGAGGCGATGGCCGGAGACGTTCAGAACGTCATCGACACGGCCGGTGATCCAATAATAGCCGTCCTCGTCGCGGCGGCAGCCGTCACCGGTAAAATACTTGCCCTTGTAGGTGGAGAAGTATGTCTGGATGAAGCGTTCGTGGTCGCCGTAAACAGAACGCATCTGGCCGGGCCAGCTATCGGTAATGCAGAGATTGCCGTCGGCAGCGCCTTCCAGAACCTTGCCCTCGTTATCGACGAGCTGTGGCTTGACGCCGAAGAACGGTTTGGTGGCCGAACCAGGCTTCAGATCGGTGGCGCCCGGCAGCGGCGTAATCATGTGGCCGCCGGTTTCCGTCTGCCACCATGTGTCGATCACAGGGCAGCGCTTGTCGCCGACCACATTATAGTACCACTCCCAGGCTTCCGGATTGATCGGCTCGCCGACCGTGCCGAGCAGGCGCAGGCTCTCGCGGGAAGATCGGGTGACGAAATGATCGCCGGCGCCCATGAGCGAGCGGATCGCCGTCGGTGCCGTGTAGAAGATGTTGACCTTGTGCTTGTCGATGATTTCCCAGAAGCGACCCTGATCCGGGAAGTTCGGCACGCCTTCGAACATCAGCGTGGTGGCACAGTTCGCAAGCGGCCCGTAGACGATATAGGAATGACCGGTGACCCATCCGACATCGGCCGTGCACCAGTAGACATCGCCGGGATGGTAATCGAACACATATTCGTGAGTCATGGATGCATAGACGAGATAACCGCCCGTCGTGTGCAGGACGCCCTTCGGCTTGCCCGTCGAACCCGATGTATAGAGAATGAAGAGCGGATCTTCGGCCTTCATCTTCACCGGCGGGCATTCGGCCTTCACGGTGGCGATTTCCTGATGGTACCAGAGGTCGCGGCCCGGCGCCCATCCCGTCTTGCCGCCGGTACGGCGCACGACGAGAACTTTGTTGACCGTCACATGCTGACGGGCGGCAATGTGGATCGCCGTATCCGTATTGTCCTTCAGCGGCACCGGCTTGCCACCGCGAATGCCTTCATCGCAGGTGATGACGAAAGTAGATTCACAGTCGACGATGCGGCCGGCGAGCGCCTCCGGCGAGAAGCCGCCGAAGACGACGGAATGGACAGCGCCGATGCGCGCGCAAGCCAGCATCGCATAGGCCGCTTCCGGGATCATCGGCATATAGATGGTGACGCGATCGCCCTTCTTGACCCCATGTTTCTTCAGCACATTCGCCAGACGGCAGACATGCTCGTAGAGCTCGTTATAGGTGATCTTCTTGTCGACATACGGGTTGTCGCCTTCGAAGATGATGGCGGTCTGATTGCCGTTGGTCTTCAGGTGCCGGTCGATACAGTTGTAGGAAACGTTGGTCTGGCCGTCCTCGAACCACTTGATCGACACCTTGCCTGTGAAGGAGGTATTCTTGACCTTGGTATAGGGCTTGAACCAGTCGATGCGCTTGCCGTGTTTTCCCCAGAACTTGTCAGGGTTTTCAATGCTTTCCTCGTACCATTTCTCGTACTTGGCCTGATCGATCAGCGCGCGGGTCTTCACCGGCTTGGAAACCGGATAGATCTTCTCCGACATGGGAACTCCTCCTCACAAGGCTATGCGACGGCCGATGGTTTCGAAGCAGCGGCCGGATTCGAATTGCGCAATTCATATCAGGTAGTCTGATGACGGCAATTAGACAAAGGTCATTTGATTTCTGAAGAATTGCAATTCTGCGACAGTGCGGTTATATAGCGCCATATTTCCCGGACATAGTGGTGACAATCCACGGACCGCGACACCGGCGCGGACGACAGAAGGACTATATCCATGGCTCAACAACTGCTCATGCCGAAAGCGACCGCCATCTGGCTCGTCGACAACACGGCACTGTCTTTCGACCAGATCGCGCAATTCTGCAAACTGCATCCGCTCGAAGTCAAAGCGATTGCCGATGGTGAAGCAGCGCAGGGCATCAAGGGCCTGGATCCTATCTCTACCGGCCAGCTGTCCCGCGATGAGATCGCCCGCGCCGAAGGTAACCCGAACTACAAGCTGAAGCTTTCCGAGCCGAAGGTCCGTGTGCCCGAATCCAAGCGTCGCGGCCCGCGCTATACACCGGTTTCCAAGCGCCAGGATCGTCCGAACGCCATTCTCTGGCTGGTTCGTAACCATCCGGAACTGAAGGACGCACAGATTTCGCGTCTCGTCGGCACCACCAAGTCGACGATCGAGCAGATCCGCGAACGCACCCACTGGAATTCGACCAACCTCACGCCGATGGATCCGGTCACGCTCGGCCTCTGCAGCCAGATCGATCTCGATATGGAAGTGGAAAAGGCCTCCAAGGGCCGGCCGCTGCCGACCGCTGCCGAACTCGGTGCGACGCTGCAGTCCGCTCAGGAAACCGAGCGCCTGACGCCGAGCTACGAGCGTGAGGAAGAAAAGGAAATCGACGCCGACGCCGTCTTCCGCAAACTGAGCTCGCTGCGCTCGGCCCCGAAGGACGAGGATGAAGACGATCAGTTCTGAGATCGTCCAATTCTGAAACGAATAAACCCCGCCAATGGCGGGGTTTTTTGTTGCCGTTCTTTTGGGGCTTACTGACCGCGGAAGAGCGACAGGATNNGGAGGATTCTTCTTCCATGTCCGCGTCCACGAGACGGCCGACACCGGATTCGATGGAGTCGCCGAGAGCGCTGACGAATGTTTCCTGCAACTGAATTCGCGTCGAGATCGAGCCGAGCTGCGAACCCGCATTCGTCATCGCCTGCAGCACCAGTTCGACGCCTGAAAGCGCTCCATCGAGCTGACCCTGCGTAAAGTTGGTGATATCGAGCGCATAGATCGAAGGCATGACGATGGTAGTATTGCCATAAGTGCCGTTGAACGCCGTGCCGATGATACCGCTCGTTGTCTGGATCGAGCCGTTGCTGTTCATGCCGAACAGCACGTTGCCGAGGGTGCCGGCATCAAGGACATAATCCGTCATCTTGACCGAAACGGCGTTGGAGCCGTCACGGACGAAGGAGGAGACAACGCTCTTCGTACCTGAAGCGCCGGCAACCCAGTTCTCACCGGAGAAGGAGGCCGATTGGGCGATCGAGACGAGCTGGTCCTGCAGCTGGTCGATTTCTTCCTGGATCTTGCTCTTGTCGACGCCCTTTTCAGTAGCGGCAACGATCTTTGCCTTGATTTCCGTGACGACGTCGATGGCGCTGTCCATGGCGGTGTAGGCCGTGTCGACCTTGGCGGCGCCGAGGCCGAGAGCGTCGGAAACGGCCGAGAGGGCCTTGTTGTCCGACCGCATGGTCGTTGCGATGGACCAGTATGCAGCGTTGTCAGCGGCCTTATCGATACGATAGCCCGAGGAGACGCGGCCCTGGGTGTCCTTGAGGGAATCGCTTACGCCGCGCAGGGTCTGCAGCGCTGCCATGGCAGCGTTGTTGGTGATGATGCTTGTCATGTTCCGTTTTTCCGCAATCAATGTGAAAGGGGTCATCCGGACGAGTCCGGTAACGGCGACGCTTCATGCAAAACCCGTGATCGCCGGGTCATTGCCGTTAACGAATGGTTGCGCCCAACATAGTTAATAATTCCTCAATTAGCGCTGAGGAAAATTTAATTTAAGCTCTCGTTAGTGCTTACGGCACGCCTTTTTTAGCATCGAAAAAGGCACGGTTCGCAGTAAGAATTATACAATAGATTCAATTATTTATAGAGAATTAGCAAAAACAGTCCGGTAAGGTGTTAACCAGAAAAACTGCACTCTTAAACTTTTTTCGTATTAATGAATATTATCGCTTTCCAAACAACGGGTGCTGAAGCCCCGCCCGAATCATGAGGGATCCTCTGATTCGAACAGGGCTTTTCCGCCATTCGTTAACGCGTACCGAAAATCGCCGAGCCGACGCGCACGCTCGTCGCACCGAACGCAACGGCAGTCTCGTAGTCGCCCGACATTCCCATCGAGAGCTTTTTTACGCCGCTTTTTTCGGCAAGTTTCGCGAGCAGGGCGAAATGTGGGCCGGGATTTTCCTCCGCCGGAGGGATGCACATCAGTCCCTCAATGGCCAGACCAAGCTCGTCACGGCAGAAATTGACGAAAGCCGCCGTCTCATTTGGCGCAATGCCGGCCTTCTGCGGCTCCAGGCCGGTATTGACCTGCACGTAGAGACGCAACACCTTGTCCTGCCGCTTCATTTCCTCGGCGATAGCACGCGCGATCTTTTCTCGGTCGATCGTCTCGATGACGTCGAAGAGCGCCACAGCTTCCGCAGCCTTGTTGGATTGCAACGGGCCGATGAGGTGCAACTCTATGCCGGGAGCGGCTTCCTTCAGGTCAGGCCATTTTGCCTGGCTTTCCTGAACCCGGTTCTCACCAAATATGCGCTGGCCGGCCGCGATCGCCAGGCGAATGGTATCCGCCTCGAAGGTCTTGGAAACCGCTACCAGTTGCACCGAGCGTTGCGGGCGACCGGCATCCCGTTCTGCCGCAACGATCTTCGCCCATACTTCTGCCAACCGCTCTTGAAGTTCCATCGTTCCGTCCCGACATCCGCCTTAAATCTAAGGCAATGCACTACTGGGCTGCTGTGGCCTTGCCAAGACTTCTCTCCTCGAAATCGCCCCAAAGCCGAGATCGTACACCTCTGGCACCTGCAAAACTTGACGCTTGGTTGGTTTCATGGTGAAGGTCTCGACCAAACTCCCCTGATTTTCCGGAAATTTTGATAGATGGCTACCGAACGTTACAATCCGCGCGATGCCGAGCCTCGCTGGCAGCAGAAATGGAACGAGGAAAAGGTCTTCGAGACCGACAATTCCGATCCGCGCGAGAAATATTACGTCCTAGAGATGTTTCCCTACCCGTCGGGCCGCATCCATATGGGCCATGTCCGCAATTATGCGATGGGTGATGTGGTGGCGCGCTACAAGCGCGCACGCGGTTATAACGTTCTTCATCCGATGGGCTGGGACGCATTCGGCATGCCGGCGGAAAATGCGGCCATGGAACGCGGTGTCCACCCGGCGTCTTGGACCTATCAGAACATCGGCTCGATGAAGGCCCAGTTGAAGGCGATGGGCCTGTCCCTCGACTGGTCGCGTGAATTCGCGACCTGCGATGTCGAATATTATCAGCAGCAGCAGCATCTGTTCCTTGATTTCCTGGAAAAGGGCCTTGTCTACCGCAAGCAGTCCAAGGTGAACTGGGATCCTGTCGACAACACCGTTCTCGCCAATGAGCAGGTCATCGACGGCCGTGGCTGGCGCTCCGGCGCGCTGGTGGAACAGCGCGAGCTGACGCAATGGTTTTTCAAGATCACCGACTTCAGCCAGGATCTGCTGGACGCGCTCGATACGCTCGATCAGTGGCCGGAAAAAGTGCGACTGATGCAGAAGAACTGGATCGGCCGCTCGGAAGGTCTGACCATCCGCTGGGAAATCGTCCCGGAGACCGCACCTGCCGGCGAAACCGAGGTGACGGTCTATACGACCCGTCCGGATACGCTGTTCGGCGCCTCATTCCTGGCGATCGCGGCCGACCATCCGCTCGCCAAGGAGATCGCCGGAAAGAATTCCGAGATCGACGCCTTCTGCGAGGAATGCCGCCGCGCCGGGACTTCTCTCGCGGCGCTCGAAACGGCAGAAAAGAAGGGCATGGATACGGGCATTCGCGTCAGGCATCCGCTTGATCCTTCTTGGGAACTGCCGGTCTATGTCGCCAATTTCGTTTTGATGGACTACGGCACGGGCGCGATCTTCGGCTGCCCGTCCGGTGACCAGCGCGACCTGGATTTCGCGCGCAAATACGGTTTGCCGGTCGTGCCGGTCGTCATGCCGAAGGACGGGGATGCCGCAAGCTTCACCGTCAGCGATATCGCATACGACGGCGAGGGCGTGATGATCAATTCGCGCTTCCTTGATGGCAAGACCACGGACGAAGCATTCCAGCTCGTCGCGGATAAACTGTCCTCGACCCTCGTCGGCAATAAGCCTCAGGGCGAACGCAAGGTCAATTTCCGCCTGCGCGACTGGGGTATTTCCCGTCAGCGCTATTGGGGTTGCCCAATCCCGGTCATCCATTGTGAAGATTGCGGCGTCGTGCCGGTTCCGAAGAAGGATCTGCCGGTAAAGCTGCCGCAGGACGTGACCTTCGACCAGCCCGGCAACCCGCTGGACCGTCATCCGACTTGGCGCCACGTTTCTTGCCCGCAATGCGGTAAGGATGCGCGCCGTGAAACCGACACGATGGATACATTCGTCGATTCGAGTTGGTACTTCACGCGCTTCACCGCTCCCTGGGAGAAGCAGCCGACGGACCCGGCTGCAGCCAATCGCTGGCTACCCGTTGATCAGTATATCGGCGGCATTGAGCATGCGATCCTGCATCTGCTCTATTCACGCTTCTTCACCCGCGCCATGCGCGAGACTGGGCATGTCGATGTCAAGGAGCCCTTCAAGGGCCTCTTCACGCAAGGCATGGTAGTTCACGAAACCTACAGCCGCGGCGCCGGCACGCACCGCGAATGGATTGCGCCAGCCGATATCCGCATTGAGGAAATCGACGGAAAGCGTAGCGCCTATCTGCTTGATGGAGGCGAAGAAATCGCCATCGGCTCGATCGAAAAGATGTCGAAGTCGAAGAAGAACGTCGTGGATCCGGACGATATTATCGCCTCGTATGGTGCTGATACCGCCCGCTTCTTTGTCCTCTCTGATTCTCCGCCGGAACGTGATGTTATCTGGTCCGAAGCCGGCGTCGAGGGTGCTCACCGCTTCACGCAACGTCTCTGGCGCCTAGTCTCCGAAGCCGCTGAAGCTCTTTCCGCCGTCGATCCGAAGCCGGCAAAGGAAGGTGAGGCGCTCGCGATTTCGCAGCTTGCTCATAAGACGCTGAAGGCCGTCCAGAACGACTATGACCGGCTCTGGTTCAACAAGGCGGTTGCCCGCATCTACGAACTCGTCAATGCGCTGGCGAGCCCGCTGACCAGGGTGGCAACCGGCGAGGGCGATGCGGCCTATCGGGCCGCCATACGCGACGCGACCGAGATCCTGATCCAGCTTGTTGCGCCCATGACGCCACATCTGGCTGAAGAATGCTGGATGACCCTTGGCAACCGGGATCTGATCGCCCACGCGGCATGGCCTCAGTATGACGATTCGCTGGTCGTGGAGAACGACGTCATCCTGCCGGTCCAGATCAATGGTAAGAAGCGCGCCGAATTGACAATCTCGCGCGACGCAGATCAGAATGCCGTCACAGAAGCCGTACTGGGGCTGGACGCGGTGAAGACTGCGTTGAATGGTCAGGCGCCGAAGAAAATCATCGTGGTTCCGCAGAGGATTGTAAACATTGTCGTCTGATTTCGCTCGCAAGCTTGCGCGCCGCGCCGGCATCGTCTCGATTCTCGTCTCGGCTGCTCTGCTTTCAGGTTGCCAGGTTCGGCCGCTCTATTCGGAAAGCACGGGAGTTCTTCAGAAGCTCGGCTCCGTCGGCTTCTCCCCGGCCAGCAACCGCGCTGGTCAGGAAGTTCGCAACCATCTGATCTTCCTCGCATCAGGCGGAGCCGGAGAGGTTGAAAAGCCCGACTACATGGTCGACATGCAGGTTTCGACGGCCGTTGCCGATACGCTGCTCGTCCAATCCTCGGATACGTCCCGCGCCGGCCGCGTGACGGTCGCCGTGAGCTATACACTACGGTCCACCAAGGATAGCCAGATCATTAAGGCCGGCAGCCGTTCCGCAACCTCTCTGGTGGACTTTCCGAACCAGGAATTCGCCAAGCTGCGCGCCATTCGTGACGCTGAAAACCGGGCGGCAGATCAAGCAGCTGAATTCGTAGGAGCAGATATCGCCGCCGCGCTCAGCCGCTAAGGGACCGGTCGTGTGGCGGAGATAAAATCCCATGAATTCGAAGGTTTTCTGCAGAAGACCGTTCGACTGTATCGCATTTACCTGATCTACGGCCCGGATCGGGGGCTGGTCTCCGAGCGAGCTGGCATGATTGCCGGTAAGACCGGTATTGATCAGAACGATCCATTCTCTCTGACGAAGCTCGATGTCAGCGATCTGCAAAAAGACCCCGGACGTCTGGTGGACGAAGCTCAGTCCATTGGCCTCTTCGGCGGTGAAAAACTGATATGGGTGAGGGGAGCTTCCAACGAGAAATATCTCCTCGATGCGGTTACGTTCCTTATCGGTGCAGCGCTTGACGCTGCCAGCATCATCGTGGAAGCAGGCGATCTGAAGAAGGGATCGGGTTTACGCAAGGCGGTCGAAGCTGCGCGCAACACCGCCGTCGCCATTCCCTGCTACGCTGATGACGGCCGTGCTTTGAATACGCTGATAGATAGCGAACTCTCCGCTGAGGGCCTGGGCATCACGCCAGCCGCAAGGCAGGCGCTGGTTGCTCTCATCGGGGGCGACCGGATTGCTTCGAGGAACGAAATCCGGAAACTCGCGCTATACTGCCGCGGAATGACAACAATCGAAGATCATCACGTTACCGAAATAATCGGTGACGCCAGTGCAATCTCAGTTGATGATGCTGTGGACGCGATACTGAGCGGAAATAGCAATGCGTTCCTCCATGCCATGCAGAAGATCACGAGCTCCAAGACATCGGTTTTCCTGGTTCTTCAGGCATGTCTTCGGCAATTTCAGCTGCTGGACACGATGCGCGCGGAAATGGATGAAAAGCGGACAGCGCCCGCCCAGATCATGCAGACGCTCGGCCGTAATCTACATTTCCGCCGCAAACCAATCATCGAGCAGGCATTGAAAAGCTGGAGCGCGGACGCGATCTCGCGTGAAACCAAACGCTTGCAGTCTGCGGTCCTCCAGACGAGACAACGGCAGATATTGGAAGACAGCATCGCCATGCAGACACTGCTGTCAACCACGCTGCAATCAGGAAGGCGACCCTAAGGCTTGCAGCAATTTCTGAGATCCGTTTGCCGCGACCCGATCATCGTTCTGCTATTCCTCCGGTAGAAATATTGCCGCACCTCTTCCGTGAGACGAATTGCGTCCCCTCAACGACGTTCCAAAAGACGACAAACTTCTTCCAGTTGCTCCAGAGATTTGTAGGAAATCCTGATCTGGCCGCCGCTAGCTTTGTGATTGATCGACACATCAAGTCCAAGCGTATCGGACAGAGTGCGTTCCAGAGCAAGCGTATCGGAGTCTTTCTGATATTTCTGCGCGGGCGCTTGGGGCTCCGATTGAGCCTTGATGTTATTCTGCGCAAGCTTCTCAGCATCGCGCACCGACATCCCCTTGGAGACGATCGTACGCGCCAGCGCCGCGGGGTCCGAGGTCGAGACCAGCGCACGAGCATGACCTGCCGACAGACTGCCGGCGGCGAGCATGTCGCGAACGGGATCCGGCAACTTCAGCAGTCGCAGCGAATTGGCGACGTGGCTACGGCTCTTGCCGATGATCTCACCGAGATCGTTCTGGGTATAACCATACTCGGCAATCAACTGCTCGTAGCCAAGTGCTTCTTCGAGAGCATTCAGATCCGAACGCTGGACATTCTCGACAATCGCGATCTCCAACGCAGTCTTGTCATCCACATCCCTGATGATAACAGGAATTTCGACGAGACCCGCCAACTGAGCGGCACGCCAGCGCCGCTCCCCAGCAATAATCTCATACTGATCGCGGCCAAGTGTCCTGACGACGATCGGTTGAACGATACCGTGCTGGCGAATTGAACTGGCAAGGTCATGAAGCTCCGCGTCATCGAAGAAACGACGCGGGTTGCGCGGGTTGCGCGTAACGAACTCGATCGGGATCATCCGATCAGCACTGACCGAAGGTCGCTCAGTCTCAGCAGGGACTGGCTGATCCATCTCACCGATCAGAGCCGCAAGACCACGGCCTAGCCGTCTTTTCGATACATCGTCATTCATCGTCAAACTCGCTTACTCCGTCACATATCCTTTTCAGGCTGCCAATCTCTGACGCTCCCGCTGAATCACTTCAGAGGCAAGTTGAAGATAAGCCTGACTACCGGCGCACTTCAGATCGTAGAGAATTGCGGGCTTGCCATAGGACGGCGCCTCCGATACGCGGACATTACGCGGGATAAGTGTGTGATACACTTTATCACCCAAATGAGTCCGGACATCGTTAACAACCTGTTGCGCGAGATTGTTGCGGGCATCAAACATCGTCAGCACAATACCCTGGATATCAAGCTGCGGATTAACCGTCCGCCGCACCTGGTTTACCGTCTCCAGGAGCTGGCTCAGACCCTCAAGTGCAAAGAATTCGCATTGCAACGGAACCAGAACCGAATGAGCGGCTGCCATCGCGTTCATGGTCAGGAGGTTGAACGACGGCGGGCAATCGAGAAGAATGTAGGAAAATGACAGGGCTTCTGCAGAGGACAGCGCCTTCTTGAGCTTGAAGACCCGGTCGCTCTGCTGCGAGATCTCCATTTCGACCCCGAGCAAATCCATCGTCGATGGAACGATAAAGAGATTGGGAACCGCAGTTTCCAGCGCCGTATCGGCGACACCTGCTTCACCGATCATCAGATCGTAGGAAGAAAGCTTGCGATTGCGACGATCTATACCCAAACCAGTACTTGCATTGCCTTGAGGATCAAGGTCGACAATCAGTACCCTTTCGCCGATGGCGGCGAGGGCAGTCGCCAAATTGATTGCGGTGGTCGTCTTACCGACGCCACCCTTCTGATTTGCGATGGTGATAATCCGATTACGTTCGCCAGCCATTGCCGCAATATCCGATCTGTTAAACCAAGCGCCGGAGATTTGATAGTTCGAGGATTACGGAATCTCGCTCAACAGCGCTATTATGTTCTAACAGATCAAAGTCCCAGCGACCATGTGCTTTCTGAATCTCGCGCTGGTAATCCCGGCCTTTATGAAAGAAAGCGCGATTTTTTTCCTTGCCGATCATCCATGGTGAAGCATAATCGATCAGTTTATCAAGGTCGGCAAGCGCACGGGCGGAGATAACATCACAGCCAGGAATGACGGCCGGCGCATCTTCGATTCGGATGGCATGTACCTCGCCTCGCGCCGCAGTCTCCCGCAAGGCCGTCCTGAGAAAGGCAGCCTTCTTGTTATTGCTCTCGACAAGATGAACCCAACCATCCTTCAGTTCCGCCAGGAAAATCGCCGTAATTACGCCCGGAAAACCGCCGCCACTTCCTAGATCAATCCAGGTTTGCGGAAGAGGCGAAATCTGAAATATCTGCGCGCTATCGGCAATATGGCGGCTCCACATATCGCCCTTGGTTGACGGAGCCACAAGGTTGATAGCCTTCGCCCATTTTACAAAGAGATCGGCGAAATGCTGCAGCCGCTCCTGTGTTTCACGTGAAACACGTAATCCGTTCAATTCCATTCCTAAAGACTCTCAAACCTTGCACCACTATGCAACTTGCTTGCTGCCATCATGATTGCGACGCAGATGTACCAAAAGCAAAGAGATAGCTGCCGGCGTCATGCCTTCAACTTTCTGGGCCTGAGCGATATTAGCTGGCTTCAGCGTGCTGAGTTTATTCTTCAATTCGTTCGAGAGCCCCGCCAAGCCAGAGTAGTCAAACTCATCGGGGATCGAGCGCGCCTCGTCCCGCCGCTGGACTTCGATCGCCGCAGCCTGACGGTCCATGTAAACTGAATAGCCAGCCTCGATCTCAAGCGCGTCGACTGCTCTTCCCGACAGGGAACTTACCTCCCCCCAAACCTTAGATAGATCCGCAAAGCTATACTCCGGATAGGAAAGTAATTCGTAGGCAGTTCGACGTTGACCATCCAGATTGAGGTTAAGTCCCGCCCTACGCGCCTCGCTCGGCGTCACTGACAGCGACTGCAGGAGCAAACGACCATTATCGAGTTCCTCCTGATAGGAAGCAAACCGTTCCTGCCGCTCTATAGAAACGCAACCAAGGTTGATTGCCTCCGGCGTTAAACGCACATCGGCGTTATCGGCACGAAGGGTTAGCCGGTATTCCGCACGCGACGTAAACATACGATACGGCTCCGTAACGCCCCGCGAGGTCAGGTCATCAACCATGACGCCGATATACGAATTCGTTCGGCTGAACACGAAGGGCGCTTTGCCGGCACTGGACAATGCCGCATTGAGACCGGCTGCCAAGCCCTGTGCTCCCGCCTCTTCATAGCCCGTCGTCCCATTGATCTGTCCGGCCAGAAAGAGTCCCGGAAGTTTCCTGACCTCGAGCGTAGCCGTTAACTCGCGCGGGTCGATATGATCGTATTCGATCGCGTAGCCGGGATGCAGGATCTCCACCTGTTCAAGGCCAGGAATCGTATGGATGAAGGACGCCTGTACATCGGCAGGAAGTGAGGTCGAAATTCCGTTCGGATATACTGTATCGTCGTCCAGCCCCTCGGGTTCGAGGAATATCTGATGTCCGTCCCTCTCTCCAAACTTCACAAGCTTGTCCTCGATTGACGGGCAATATCGCGGACCAACGCCTTCAATCTGACCAGAATACATCGCCGATTTATTCAAGTTCTCGACAATGATCCTGTGCGTGGCTTCAGTCGTACGCGTCAAGCCGCATTCCACCTGCGGATTCACGATCCGATCAGTCATGAAGGAGAACGGAGTGAGCTCATCATCGGCAGCCTGACGACCAACGGAATTCCAATCAATCGTCTTTCCGTTCAGGCGGGCTGGCGTACCTGTTTTTAAACGGCCAAGCTTTAAGCCCAGGCGGCCAAACGTCGCCGAGAGACCAACCGACGGCGGCTCACCGGTACGGCCGGCAGGTGTTTTCTCGGTCCCAATATGAATAAGACCGCGTAGAAATGTCCCAGTGGTCACCACCACCGATCGACCAGCGATGAGTCTACCGTCCTTCATTATTACGCCGGCGACTCGATTATCTCTGATATCGAGATCAAAGACATCGCCCTCAATTACATCGAGGTTCACAGTCTCTTCGATCGCCTTCAGCATCGCCAGGCGATAGAGCTTCCGGTCGGCCTGCGTTCTCGGGCCTCGGACGGCGGCACCCTTCTTCTTGTTCAACATCCGGAACTGAATACCGGCGGCGTCGGCAATTCGGCCCATGAGGCCGTCCATAGCGTCAATCTCGCGCACAAGATGCCCTTTGCCAAGGCCTCCAATGGCTGGATTACAAGACATAACACCTATCGTATCGCGTCGATGTGTGACTAGGGCAGTCTTCGCACCCATTCTCGCCGCAGCGGCCGCTGCCTCGCATCCTGCGTGTCCGCCGCCGATCACAATCACATCAAAGTTAAACGCGCTCATACGCTACTCCAGAATAAACGTTTCACGTGAAACCTATTTGCTTCCGTGGCTTTGTTTCACGTGAATCATTTGCCGATACAAAATTCGGAGAAAATGACGCCAAGAAGATCTTCGACGTCAACTCGTCCGGTAATCCGACTCAGATGTTCGGATGCAAGCCTCAAGGACTCGGCACGTATTTCCAGGTTTTGTTCCGGATGTTCAATTGCCCTCGCCAAAGCGACCAAACATTTCGCTAGCGAATCCTTATGTCGCTGTCGCGTCGGTATTGCCAGGGAGAGGCCTTCAAACTTACGCTGAATGAGGGACGAAACATACTTTCGAAGCTCCGGAAGTCCTTCTCCTGTTGCAGTCGAGATCAGCAGATCGTAAGTGCCCCCAAGTGGCTCTAGATCCCTCTTGGTGCCGACAATAACATGCTCCGAGACTCGCTCCAAGCCGCCAGGCTTCATCGCTACCGGTGATCCCATGTCGACAAGATAGAGAACTAGATCCGCTTGATCGAGCGCCATCTGCGCCCTTTTTATGCCCTCCCGCTCGACGACGTCAGTCGTCTCCCGTAGGCCGGCTGTATCATAGAGCTTGACCAGGTACCCATCAACATTGATGTCCACCTGCAGTACATCTCGTGTGGTGCCCGCGACATCTGTAACGATCGCGACGTCCCTTTGGGCAAACCAGTTCATCAGGCTCGATTTACCGGCGTTCGGCGCACCGGCGATAACGACCTTGAAGCCGTCTCGAACAATCTCACCCATATCGGCGTGAGACAGCTGCTGCTCGATCTCCGCACGAAGGCTGCTCAAAGACATCCACACCTGATCTGACACCGATCCGGGAACATCTTCCTCATCCGCAAAATCCAGCTCCGCTTCGATCAGCGCCCGGGACCGCGTAATTCGTTCCGCCCACGAATCATAAAGGGAGGAAAGACCGCCCGAGCTCTGCTCCAGGGCCAATCGACGCTGCATCTCCGTTTCCGCAGCAATAAGATCGGCTAGTCCCTCCACCTCGACGAGATCGAGCTTGCCATTCTCGAAAGCCCGGCGGCTGAACTCACCTTCCATGGCCAGTCGTGTACCGGAGAAACCTGCCAGCTCTCCGAGGAGCGCGGATATGACAGCCCTTGAACCGTGTAACTGAAACTCGGCTGAATCTTCTCCGGTGAATGAAGCCGGACCCGAAAAGAACAGGATCAAGCCAGTATCGATCGGCAAACCGTTCCGAGTCCGAATCGTTCGATAGGCCGCATATCTCGGCGCCGGAACCTCACCAATAAGTTTCTGCAGAATCTCTCGCGTCCGTGATCCACTGACGCGGACTACAGATACCCCGCTGGGCGGAGCGCCACTCGACAGTGCAAATATGGTGTCGTTCCACGTTTCCATTGGCTTTGCAGATTTACCAGTTCGTTTCCGAATCGATTCAAAACGGAAAAGGCTGGCAGTCGTCGCGCGACCCGCCAGCCCCCGTACATTGAATCCGGCTAATAATCAGGTGTTCATCGAGTCGAAGAAGTCACCATTGTTCTTCGTTTGCTTCAGCTTGTCGATGAGGAATTCAATCGCATCCGTTGTGCCCATAGGAGCGAGAATACGCCGGAGGACGAAGATCTTCTGCAGGTCCTGCCGCGGAACAAGAAGGTCTTCTTTACGCGTTCCGGACTTCAGGATATCCATCGCCGGGAAGATACGCTTATCGGCGACCTTCCGATCGAGAACGATTTCCGAGTTGCCGGTACCCTTGAATTCTTCAAAGATCACTTCGTCCATACGGCTACCGGTATCGATAAGCGCCGTCGCGATGATCGTCAGCGAGCCGCCTTCCTCGATATTACGGGCTGCACCGAAGAAACGCTTCGGCCGCTGCAATGCGTTTGCATCCACACCACCGGTCAGAACTTTACCCGAAGACGGGACGACCGTGTTGTAGGCCCGGCCAAGACGGGTGATCGAATCGAGCAGGATGACGACGTCACGGCCGTGTTCCACAAGACGCTTCGCCTTTTCGATCACCATTTCGGCGACCTGGACGTGCCGAACCGCCGGCTCGTCGAATGTGGAGGAAATAACTTCGCCCCGTACGGAACGCTGCATATCCGTCACTTCTTCAGGGCGCTCGTCGATGAGGAGAACGATCAGATAGCATTCCGGGTGATTGGCGGTGATCGAGTGGGCAATGTTCTGAAGCAGAACAGTCTTACCTGTGCGCGGCGGAGCGACGATCAAACCACGCTGGCCCTTGCCGAGCGGTGCCACGAGGTCGATCACGCGCGGCGAAAGATCCTTGGAGGTTGGAACATCGAGTTCCATCTTGAAACGCTCGTTCGGATAGAGCGGCGTCAAGTTGTCGAAATGAACCTTGTGACGGATCTTTTCCGGATCGTCGAAGTTGATCGTGTTGACCTTCAAAAGCGCAAAATAACGTTCGCCTTCCTTCGGACCGCGGATCGGACCTTCAACCGTGTCGCCGGTCTTCAGCGAGAAGCGACGGATCTGGGAAGGGGAGATGTAAATATCGTCAGGACCGGGAAGATAGTTGGCATTTGCGGAGCGCAGAAACCCGAAGCCGTCCTGCAGAACTTCAACGACGCCTTCGCCGATGATTTCGATATCCTGGCTGGCAAGAACCTTGAGGATTGCGAACATGAGCTCCTGCTTGCGCATCGTGCTCGCATTCTCGACCTCGAGCGATTCGGCAAAAGCCAGAAGATCCGTCGGGGATTTACTCTTAAGTTCCTGAAGCTTCATTTCAGCCATGAAGTGACCAATACTCTTTATTTTAGAAGGGGAAAGGCGATGTTGGGTCGTATTCGGTACTGCGAAAGGCTCGCAGGCGACTGAACTCTACACACATGCCACGTAGATGAGATGGCCGGAAAATAGCGAGTCGCAACCAAGCCCGCAAGGGGGCTGCTTAAAATGACTGAAATTTAACCCGGACAACCGCTGGCATCAAAAAGGCTTTACTACGACCAGGATCACAATGAGGATCATCAGCACGGTCGGCGCTTCGTTCATGAACCGCCAGTAACGCGCCGAGCGACGATTTTCATCGCGCTCGAACGCCTTCACAGCCCGGCTGAAGAACACGTGAACCAACGTCAGAAGAACGACGAGCCCAATCTTTGCGTGCAGCCATCCACCCTGAAAATCATAGACAGACCAGGCAAGATAGAGACCAAGTATCCATGTCAGCATCATGGCCGGGTTCATGATGATCCTGAGCAACCGACGCTCCATCACCTTGAAGGTCTCTGACTGAACGGAACCGGGCTCGGCATCCGTGTGGTAGATGAACAGCCGAGGCATGTAGAAAAGCCCTGCCATCCACGAGATCACGGCGATGATGTGGAGCGCCTTGATCCAGAGATAGAGATTGTCAGGGTTCCAGACGAAAAGCCCGACTGCGAGAAATGCGAAGAAGGCAAGCGCGAAATGCGCACGGCGGCGGGCATAGGCACCGGGTCCCTGATCGGTCTGCTTTTCCATCACCCGTTCCTTGTTCCCCGTACCCGCTCGACAAGCAGACGTACATTCTCGGGGTCGGCCTGCGGCGTGATCCCATGGCCGAGATTGAAGATCAGCGGGCCATTTCCGAGCACCTGGAGAATATCGTCGATACCTTCCTCAAGCGAGCGGCCGCCGGCAACGACACGCATCGGATCGAGATTGCCCTGGACCGGTCCCTCCTTCTGCAGTTCGGCCGCGAAGGCCAAGGGAACCGACCAATCGAGACCGATGGCGTCGGCGCCGGTCTTCTGACGATAGGTCTTCAACTGGTAGCCCGCGCCTTTCGCAAAAGCGATGATCCGCGCCTGCGGTCGCCGTGCCTTAATCGAGGCGATCATGCGCGCTACCGGTCGAATGGCAAAGGCTTCGAATTCCTTCTCGCCGAGAACCCCCGCCCAGGAATCGAAAATCTGTACGGCATCGGCGCCGGCATCGATCTGCGCCACAAGATAATCCGCAGAAACGTCAGCCAGCAGCATCAGCAGATGTTCGAAGGCCCGTTGGTGCCTGTAGGCAAAGAGACGCGCAGGTGCCTGGTCTGGTGTCCCGTGGCCCGCGATCATATAGGTCGCCACCGTCCAGGGCGCACCGCAGAAACCAAGAAGCGTCGTCTCCGTAGGAAGCTCGCTGCGCAGGCGCTTCACGGTCTCCAGCACCGGCCGCAGATAGTCGACGACATTCTCTCCATCCAGCCCGGCAATGCCAGTCTCGTCAATCGGATCCATCTCAGGACCGTGGCCGACATTGAAACGCACATTGCGCTTCATCGCATCGGGAATGACGAGGATATCCGAAAACATGATGGCCGCATCGAAGCCATAACGCCGTATTGGCTGAAGCGTGACCTCGACGGCGTAATCCGGCTGATAACAGAGGTCGAGGAAACTTCCGGCTTTCGCTCGCGTTTCTCTGTATTCGGGCAGATAGCGCCCTGCCTGTCTCATCAGCCAGAGGGGAGGGGGCGACAGGGTTTCACCATCGAGAACCCTCATGATTTTCCGGCGCGTTTCGTCCAAGCGCTTCTTCCCTATAAAAATCCAAAGATATTTTAAAAGGTTTCTATTTCTTAGAGTCGGTGTCTATCAAGGATTAAAATCCATCCACCGCCAGCGCGATTTGTCACGCAGACAAGAATAGCGTGGATCGAAATCGGCTCTCGATCGCCGGAAAACTGGAAAACCGGAATCAGATAGCGATTCCAGAAACTTCGATAGCGCCATTCAAAACCTTGCCTGGGGACAAGCTGTGAATCCCAACAGCCCATTCGATCATCATCCACGTCATCCACAACGGGCTCGAATATGACTTCGCCAAATCCGGATTGTGGAAAAAGGGGCATGTTTTCCCTTGCCTCGATCCCGGCGGACCCATTAGCTCTTGGCTGTCCAGTCTTTTCAACAGGTGGCGGAAAATAGCGTGGAGAACAGAACCAACTTCTTCCATCTGCATCTGATTTCTGACTCAACTGGAGAGACTCTGATCTCGGCAGGCCGTGCAGCATCGGCGCAATTCAAGTCCGCCCAGCCGATCGAGCATGTCTACCCGCTGATCCGCAATCGCAAGCAGTTGATGCCGGTCCTCCAGGCGATCGATAGCGAGCCCGGCATCGTCCTCTACACAATCGTCGATCGCGAACTCGCAACTCTCATCGACGAACGCTGTGCCGAAATGGGCGTGGCATCCGTCAATGTGCTGGAGCCGGTTATCGGCGCATTCCAGATCTATCTCGGTGCGCCATCGAGGCGCCGCGTTGGCGCGCAGCATGTCATGAATGCCGGTTATTTCGCGCGTATCGAAGCATTGAATTTCACCATGGATCATGACGACGGTCAGATGCATGAGGATTATAATGAGGCAGACGTCGTCATCGTCGGTATCAGCCGCACATCGAAAACGCCGACCAGCATCTATCTCGCGAACCGCGGTATAAAGACGGCGAACATTCCGATCGTTTATGGCGTGCCCTTGCCTGAGGGTCTTCTGGCTGCAACCAGGCCGCTGATCGTCTGCCTCATCGCCACAACAGATCGCATTTCGCAGGTCCGTGAAAATCGCTTGCTCGGCTCTGCACCTGGCTTCGACAGCGAACACTATACCGATCGCGCGACAATCTCCGAGGAGCTCAAATATGCACGCTCGCTTTGCGCGCGGCATAACTGGCCGATGATCGATGTGACACGGCGCTCCATCGAGGAAACTGCAGCGGCCATCGTTGCCCTGCGGCCGAAGCTGCGTTAAGCGCTGAACAACTGAATTGCCGCCGGAGACCTGGATGACACCGAAGCTCGTTCTCGCATCGTCAAGCCCGTTCCGCCGGATGCTGATGGAGAATGCCGGCCTGGCTTTCGAGGCTCAGGCCGCCCATATCGACGAGCGGGCCATCGAGGCACCGCTTGAAAAATCAGGTGCTACGCCCGATCAGGTGGCGCTCGTCCTCGCCGAGGCAAAGGCGGATGAGGTCAGCCGACGTTTCGGAGGCGCGCTCGTCATCGGATCCGACCAGACGATGTCGCTGGGATCGGAAGTGTTCCATAAGCCGAAGGATATGGACGCCGCCGCCGATCACCTCCGCAGGCTTGCTGGCAAGACGCACCGTCTCAACAGCGCGATTGCGATTGTCAGGGACGGGACTGTCCTGTGGCAGCACGTCGCTCATGCAGAATTGACGATGCGGCCGATGGCGGATGATTTCATTGCTCGGCATCTGCGCCGCGTAGGAACGAAGGCTCTGGCAAGTGTCGGGGCCTATCAGCTCGAGGGGGAGGGGATCCAGTTGTTCGAAAAGATTGACGGCGACTATTTCACGATCCTTGGACTGCCGATGTTGCCCCTCCTTGCCAAACTCCGGGAATTGGAAGCGATCGATGGATGATTCACGTGAAACATATGGACCGAACGCGTTTGTCACGGGCTTTCCCGTCAGGCATTCGCGCTCGCCATTGATCCACGGCCACTGGCTGAAGACGCTCGATCTATCCGGCAGCTACCGCGCCCATGAAGTCGCTCCGGAAGCCTTTCCCGCCTTCATCGCCTCCCTGCGAGATGGCAGTTCCGGCTTCATCGGCGGCAACGTCACGATCCCGCATAAAGAACTCGCCTTCAACCTCGCCGATAGTCCCGACGAACTTTCCGAAGAACTCGGCGCTTCGAACACACTCTGGATGGAGGACGGAACGCTCCTCGCCACCAATACCGATGGTCGGGGCTTCACGGCCAATCTCGATGAACGCCATCCGGGTTGGGATCGTCACGACAAGGTCGTCATCTTCGGCGCCGGCGGTGCGAGCCGTGCTGTGATCCAGGCCGTCCGCGACCGCGGGTTCGCGGAGATCCATGTCGCCAACCGCACGGTCGAACGAGCACGCGAACTGGCCGACCGCTTCGGCCCGAAGGTTCACGCCCATCCGACGGCGGCTCTGGGTGAAGTGATGAAGGGCGCAGGCCTCTTCATTAATACGACATCTCTCGGAATGGACGGTGATGCAGCACCCGCGATCGATTTTTCGCCGCTGGCTTCGGATGCTGTGGTCACTGATATTGTTTATGTGCCCTTGAAAACACCGATCCTCAGCCAGGCGGAAGAGCAGGGTTTTGCTGTCGTCGACGGTCTCGGCATGCTGCTGCATCAGGCCGTGCCGGGATTTGAAAAATGGTTCGGCAAGCGGCCCGTCGTCGATGAAGCGCTGCGCGCCCTTATCATCGCGGACATGGAAAAGCACTGATGCTGAAGATCGGCCTCACCGGCTCCATTGGAATGGGCAAGTCGACGACGGCTAAGCTCTTCGCCGAAGCGGGTGTACCGGTCAACGATTCCGATGCGACCGTCCATGATCTCTATGCTGGCGAAGCAGCCCCGCTGGTCGATGCCAGTTTTCCCGGTACGATGAAAGAAGGCGCCATCGATCGCCAGGAACTCGCACGCCAGCTCGCTCGCAATCCAGAAGGTTTCAAACGGCTGGAGCAGATTGTCCATCCGTTGGTCCGCAAGCGGGAAAGCGAATTCCTGGAAGGTCAGCGACAGGCCGGCGCGGAAATGGTGCTGCTTGATATCCCCCTGCTATTCGAAACTGACGCAGAGCATCGGGTCGATGTGATCGTCGTTGTCAGCGCAGATCCACAGATTCAGCGACAGAGGGTGCTTGCGCGCCCGAACATGACGGACGAAAAATTCAATATGATTCTCTCCCGTCAAACCCCTGATGCGGAAAAGCGCCAACGGGCTGACTATATCGTCGACAGCGGCCACGGCATCGAAGCCGCGAGAGACCAGGTGGCTGATATCATCGCCGATCTGAAAAAACGGATAACCAAGGAAGAAGCCCCGCATGCGTGAGATCATCTTCGATACGGAAACCACTGGTCTCGACAATCGCGCTGACCGGATCATCGAAATCGGCGGAATCGAGCTCTTCAATCATTTTCCGACAGGAAGAACGCTCCATCTCTTCGTCAATCCCGGCGACCAGAAGGTTCATCCCGACGCACTTGCCGTGCATGGGATTACCGACGAATTTCTCAAGGACAAGCCACCCTTTGCCCAAGTCGTGGAGGAAATCCTCGAATTTTTCGGCGACGGCAAATGGATCGCGCATAACGCAACCTTCGATATGGGCTTCGTCAATGCCGAGCTTGCCAGGATCGGTCTTCCGCCGATCCTGCCGGATCGCGTTATCGACACACTCTCACTTGCCCGCCGTAAACATCCGATGGGTCCGAATTCGCTCGATGCGCTCTGCCGCCGTTATGGCATCGACAATTCGCACCGCACGAAGCACGGCGCTCTTCTCGACTCCGAACTCCTTGCCGAAGTCTATATCGAGATGATCGGCGGCCGGCAGGCTGCTCTTGGTCTTGGTGCGATAGGTTCTTCAAGCCAGAATAAGAATGACGACTCGGCGGAAGATGTCGTCATTGCTGCGATCATGGAAAGACCACGGCCGCTGGCACCGCGATTAAGCGAAGCAGAGGCATCGGCTCATGACGCCCTGATCGGCAAGCTCGGTCAGAACGCGGTCTGGTCGAAATACGATCCGCTGAACTGAAAATAAAAATGCCCGGGTTTTGCCCGGGCATCTGATCTTTCAAGCCTGGAAGACAGGCTCAGTTCGGAACGGCCTGGACCTTGGAACGAGCCTGCTCTTCAGCAACGCGCTGTGCGAACATCTGCGCGAAATCGATCGGGTCGATCATCAGCGGCGGGAAGCCGCCGTTGCGCGTAACGTCGGCAATGATCTGGCGGGCGAACGGGAAGAGCATGCGCGGGCACTCGATGAAGAGAACCGGCAACATGTGTTCCTGCGGGAAACCGGCAACGCGGAAGACGCCGCCATAGACGAGCTCGGTATGAAAGACCGTCTTGTCGCCTTCCTTGGCTTCAGCAATCAGCGAAAGCACGACATCGAAATCAGTGTCGGACAGCGGATTGGCATTGACGTTCACATTGATGTTGATCGCCGGTGCCTTGTCGCGGGCCTGGAGCGAGCGCGGTGCGCCCGGGTTTTCGAAGGAAAGATCCTTGACGTACTGGGCGAGGATCGAAAGGGTCGGGTTCGTTGCGCCGTTGCTGCTGTTGTCGTCTGCCATGGACTTTTCCTCAAGGGGCATTGGATGGTGCCGCCATCTAACATTTCGGGGATGGGCTTACAACCCTGGGCCTCCGGCCCATCAAATGCGTTGCCGCATCAATCGCCGAGCTGTTTGCCGGACCAGGGGGACTTGCTGTTCGGTTCCCGATGATAGTCCTCTTCATCGAGGTCGACTACTTTTGAATCACCTGATTTGCTCGGCCGGCTTCGAAAGTCCGGATGTGAGGATGTCGAAAAGCCTCCGCCATTGCCCCCGACGACAACAAAGCGCTTGGCGATCGACCGCCAGAGCAGGTTGCGCACCGGCGGGATGAGGAGCAGGATCGCCACGATATCCGACAGAAAGCCTGGTATAATGAAGAGCAACGAGGCGATGACGTTCATTGCCGGATCGAGCAATTCCCGTCCTGGCATGGTGCCGTTGCGACCCTCGGCCGACATGCGACGCAGAATGCCGATACCCTGCCGACGCAGGAGGAACGAACCGATGACGAGGCCCAGCACGACAAGTGCCAGCGTTGCGGCAATACCGATCGCGCGCCCGACAATGACGAAGCCTGCGATCTCGGCAAGCGGCAACAGCAGCACGAAAACCGGCAGCATGGAAAAACGCATCTCTTTACCCCGAGCGGGCTCGGGCTCCCCTTGGCACTGGCAAAGATACCAGCCATGATTTGAATCATTCGTATAGCCGGACTATATGGGGGTAGAAATCGGGGATGTTAACAGTGAACGGCGGGATATGAGTTCAAACGACTTCATCACACTATTTTTCTTGGTGGCGGCGGTGCTGATTTTCTTTCAGCTTCGGTCCGTTCTTGGACGCCGTACCGGAAATGAGAAGCCGCCGCGTGATCTTTATACGCCACGGGATGCCGTGCAGAACGATTCTGCCGATGCCGGCAAGGTCGTCACGCTGCCGCGGCGCGACGCCAACGGCGAGGAAGAGGATCGTTTCTCGGCCATCGACGCTTTCGCTCCGGCCGGAACACCGCTGAACGAATCCCTGCGCGCGCTTAACAGGGCCGATCCCTCCTTCAGCCCGAAGGAATTCCTGAACGGCGCCCGCATGGCCTATGAAATGATCGTCATGGCCTTTGCCGATGGCGACCGCAAAACCTTGAAGAACCTTCTCTCCCGAGAAGTCTATGAAGGCTTCGACGCTGCGATCGCCGATCGCGAAAACAAGGGCGAAAAGATGAAGTCCACCTTTGTCGGCATCGACAAGGCGGAAATCACGAATGTCGAGACCAAGGGCAGCGAAGCCCAGATTACGGTTCGCATCATCAGCCAGCTGATCTCCGCAACCTATGACAGGAGCGATGCGTTGATCGACGGCGATGCCGAGAACGTCGCCGAGGTCAACGATCTCTGGACCTTTGCGCGCGATACACGTTCGCGTGATCCCAACTGGAAACTCGTGGCGACCGAATCGGAACATGAGTGACGCGACCGGCTTTGCCCTTCAGGCAGTCAGTTTCGATGGATTGAAAGGCTGGGGGGATGATGATCCCTCCAGCCTTTTTGAGGTTCTGGACGCCTGTCGCCGGCATATTTCTGAAATAAAACCCTATCGCACCGGATCGCTGGGGCTGACCGCAATCGATCTCCTTCCGCTGCTGGAGGAAGCAAAGGACTTCCGCCCATCGTCGGCACAGGAAGCGCGCACCTTCTTTGAAAAACGCTGTCAGCCGTTTCGGATCATCCGGACAGATGGCGCCAATGGTTTTGTTACCGCCTTCTATGAACCGGAACTCGAAGTTTCCGACAGGCCTGACGCGATCTTTCGTTTTCCGATCTACCGGCGCCCCGATGATCTGATTGATCTTGACGATCAGAACCGTCCCGCGGAACTGGACGGATCTTACGCATTCGCGCGTCTGCAGGACGGCGTAATTGAGGCCTATCCGGATCGCCGTGCCATCGACCAGGGCTATCTCGACGGCCGTGACCTGGAGATTGGCTGGGCAAAATCAAAGGTCGATCTCTTCTTCGTTCATGTGCAGGGCGCTGCTCGTCTGCGCTATCCGGATGGCAGGATTGCCCGTATCACCTACGCCGCAAAGGCCGGCCATCCATTTTCGGCGATCGGCAAACTGTTGATCGATCGTGACGAAATCGAGCGCGCCAACATTTCCATGCAATCGATCCGCGCTTGGCTTGCCGCACATCCGGACCAGGTCGATGAAGTGCTCTGGCACAACCGATCCTATATTTTCTTCCGCCAGGCGTCGGCTGATGATCCAAATGCCGGGCCAGTCGCCGCAGCAAAGGTGCCACTGCTTGCGGGCCGTTCGCTCGCTGTTGACCGACTGATCCACACGTTCGGTTTTCCATTCTTCATCCGCTCCGAAAGCCTGACGCATCTTGATGCCGGCAAACCGTTCCAGAGGCTGATGCTGGCGCTGGATACCGGTTCGGCAATCGTCGGTCCCGCACGCGGTGACATCTTTACCGGTTCGGGTTATGCAGCAGGCGAATTGGCAGGAACGGTTCGGAACGATGCCGATTTCGCAATTCTTGTTCCCAATGCCGCTGCAGCGAGGTTCCTCTGATGGCGAAGGACCGCAAGCTCAGCTCGGACGAGAGGATCCTCTGGGGTAGGGTGGCCCGCAGTACCCGGCCCATGCCCGGCAAGACGAACGAGCTGACTGCGCTCGATACTTTTCTCGCAGAGGCAGAAGCGGCAGCCGAACAGGAAAAGATCGAAAAGAAGACGGCTTCACCTCCTGCGCAGCAAATGCCGACGCCGGCCCCTGCAAAGCAGCCTTCGGGCGTCCACCATCCGCTGGAGCGGCCGGTCAAGCGCAAGATCGCCAAGGGCAAGCTGGCGCTGGAAGCGCGGATCGACCTTCACGGCATGGTCCAGAGCGAAGCGCATTCCTTCCTGCTTGATTTTCTGATCCGTGCTCATGAGCGCGGCATGCGGCATGTCCTGGTCATCACCGGCAAGGGCAGTTCCATGGGGAGCGAAGGTGCTTTGAAACGCGCCGTGCCGCTGTGGTTCTCAAAACCGGAATTCCGTTTTCTGATTTCATCCTATGAGCCGGCCGCCCAGCATCACGGCGGCGAAGGCGCGCTTTACATTCGTCTTGCGCGCCGTGCCGGAGAAAAACCGTGACCCCGTTTGCGGAAGCTGTCCGCAAGCTTCGCGCCCGCAAGGGCGTCACCCAGAAGCAGATGGCTGCAGCTTTGAATGTCTCGCCCGCTTACCTCTCCGCGCTCGAGCACGGGAAGCGCGGCTTGCCGAGTTTCGATCTCCTGCAGCGCATCGCCGGCTACTTCAACATTATCTGGGATGAGGCCGAGGAACTTTTCCTTGTGGCCGGCGCCTCCGACCCGCGCGTGGTGCTCGATACTGCGGGCCTGCCGCCCGAACACACCGAATTTGCCAACCGTCTGGCCAAGCAGATTCGTGACCTTGACAGGGCAGATATCGCCCGGCTATCGGCGCTTCTCGAAAATGGCGGCAAAGTGGACGGAAAAGCGTCATAATCCCCTGATTTATGCCTTGTTTTAGGGCCTTGCCATTGGGAACTTGCCGCAAAAAACCTATATTCGACATTGAAAAAGCCGGTGATTCGCAAGGCGCGCCGTTGCTGACTACAACAGGGAAAATCTCAACAGTATGACCGATGCACCCGCGACGGAAAACGGCGTAAACACCGAATATGGCGCAGATTCCATCAAGGTCCTGAAGGGCCTTGATGCCGTGCGCAAGCGCCCGGGCATGTACATCGGCGACACCGACGATGGTTCCGGCCTTCACCATATGGTCTACGAAGTCGTCGATAACGCGATCGATGAAGCGCTGGCTGGCCATGCCGATATCGTTACCGTTACGCTCAATCCGGATGGCTCGGTAACTGTCACCGACAACGGCCGCGGTATCCCGACCGATATTCACACCGGCGAGGGCGTATCCGCGGCCGAGGTCATCATGACCCAGCTGCACGCCGGCGGTAAGTTCGACCAGAATTCCTACAAGGTTTCAGGCGGACTGCACGGGGTTGGCGTTTCGGTCGTCAATGCTCTGTCCGTCTGGTTGAAGCTGAAAATCCGCCGTCAGGGTAAAGTCCATGAGATGAGCTTTACGCATGGCGTTGCAGATGCGCCGTTGAAGGAGACGGGTGAAGCGGGCAACGAAACCGGTACGGAAGTCAGCTTTATGCCGAGCTCCGGAACCTTCACCATGGTCGAGTTCGACTATGGCACGCTCGAACATCGCCTTCGCGAATTGGCCTTCCTGAATTCCGGCGTCCGCATCCTGCTGACCGACAAGCGTCACTCTGATATCCGGCAGGAAGAGATGGTCTATGACGGCGGCCTTGAAGCCTTCGTCTCCTATCTCGACCGCGCCAAGAAGCCACTCGTTGAAAAGCCGGTGGCGATCCGCGGTGAGAAGGATGGCATCACCGTCGAAGTGGCTATGTGGTGGAATGACAGCTACCACGAAAATGTGCTCTGCTTTACAAACAACATCCCCCAGCGCGACGGCGGCACGCATATGGCCGGTTTCCGCGCCGCGCTGACACGTCAGATCACCTCCTATGCCGATAGTTCGGGTATCACCAAAAGAGAAAAGGTGACGTTCACCGGTGACGATTGTCGCGAAGGCTTGACCGCCGTGCTCTCAGTCAAGGTTCCGGATCCCAAGTTCTCGTCGCAGACCAAGGACAAGCTCGTTTCATCTGAAGTCCGTCCCGTCGTCGAAAGCCTCGTCAATGAAGCCCTTGGCACCTGGCTCGAGGAACATCCGAGCGAAGCCAAAGTTCTCGTCGGCAAGGTTGTTGAAGCCGCTGCCGCTCGCGAAGCCGCGCGCAAGGCCCGCGAACTGACGCGCCGCAAGGGTGCGCTCGATATCGCCTCGCTGCCCGGCAAGCTCGCTGACTGCTCCGAGCGTGATCCGGCCAAATCAGAAGTCTTCCTCGTCGAGGGTGACTCGGCCGGCGGTTCGGCGAAACAGGGTCGCTCCCGCGAAAATCAGGCGATCCTGCCGCTGCGCGGCAAGATCCTCAACGTCGAGCGCGCCCGCTTCGACAAGATGCTGTCGAGCCAGGAAATCGGCACGCTGATCACCGCGCTCGGCACCGGCATCGGCAAGGACGAGTTCAATGCCGAAAAGCTGCGCTATCACAAGATCATCATCATGACGGATGCCGACGTTGACGGCGCCCATATCCGGACATTGCTGCTGACCTTCTTCTTCCGCCAGATGCCGGAGTTGATCGAGCGCGGCCATCTCTATATCGCTCAGCCGCCGCTCTATAAGGTGTCGCGCGGCAAGTCGGTGCAATACGTCAAGAACGAAAAGGCGCTGGAAGATTATCTGATCGGCCAGGGTCTCGAAGACGCGGCGTTGAAGCTTTCCAGCGGCGAAGTCCGCGTCGGGCAGGACCTGAATGAGGTCATTCACGATGCCCTGCGCCTGCGCGCACTGCTGGACAACCTGCATTCGCGCTACAACCGCGCGGTTGTCGAACAGGCGGCGATCGCTGGTGCGCTCAATGCCGAAACCGTCAGCAATGCCGGACGCGCCGCGGAACTGGCAACCGAGGTGGCAAAGCGCCTCGACATCATTGCCGAAGAAACCGAGCGTGGTTGGGAAGGTAGCCTCACGAGCGAAGGCGGCATTCGTCTTGAGCGCATGGTTCGCGGTGTCAAGGAAGTCATCGTGCTCGATATGGCTCTGATTGGCTCGCAGGATGCCCGCCTTATCGATCAGTTGACGCCGCGCATGAAGGAAATCTACCAGACGCCGCCGGCACTCAGCAGACGTGATGGCGATGTCGAAATTTCTGGTCCGCGCGCCCTTCTCGACGCGATTTTCGCCAGCGGCCGCAAGGGCCTGACGATGCAGCGCTACAAGGGCCTCGGCGAAATGAATGCCGAGCAGCTCTGGGAAACGACGCTTGATCCGAACGTCCGCTCGTTGCTGCAGGTCAAGGTCAATGATGCGACCGATGCCGACGGCCTTTTTGCCCGTCTCATGGGTGATGAAGTCGAACCGCGGCGCGAATTCATTCAGGACAACGCCCTGAGCGTCGCAAACCTCGATATCTGATCGAACGCCCGGTCAAGAATAAGCCCCGCAGCCATCAGGTTCGCGGGGCTTTCCTATGTGTGATCAATCGTTCTCGACGAAATGGCCGTTGAAGATGACTTCCGAGAGCGGCTTGCGCTGGCTCGGAAATTCGCGGTCGCGATTGCGCTCGGAAAGCGTGTTCTTGTCGGCGATACGGCCGACCGCAATACCGGCTTCCACGCGATAACCATCGGGAACTCGAAGCTTTTCTTTGATTTCGTCATGCTTGATTCCCCCCATGCCATGGGCATAGAGGCCGGAAATGCGGGCTTGGATGGCGAGATGACCCCAAGCGGTGCCAGCATCGAAAGAATGTGTGTAGCTTGCACGCCCCTCGCTGCGAGCGCCATTGAAGCTGCGCGAGATCACGAAGATCAGTGCCGAAGCGTTTTTCGCCCATTCCTGGTTGGATTCGTTGAGCAGGCCAAGGAATTCTTCCCAGTGCTCGGAACCCTTTAATGCGTAGAGAAACCGCCACGGCTGCATGTTTGCCGAAGAAGGTGCCCAGTGGGCGGCATCGAGCAGCGGCAAGATCTCGCTTTCTTCGATGATTTCGCCTGTAAAGGCGCGGGGCGACCAGCGGTCGAGAAACATCGGATCGATCGGGTATTCGGATTCGCGGCTATTGGCTTTTGTCATGCTGGTTTCCGGATGTTGGCGATGGACGGGGGATTCCATTGCGGAGATCATCCTATTGATATTTCCATGCTCGCTTTCTTGGCAAGCTCACTTCGGTCGCGACAGGTGCACAATCTGTTTCAAGAAACGAGGCTTACGCGCGCGAAAATCTCCGGATAAACCACCACAAAATCCGATCGATCAGGAGATGCGGGCATGCTGGTGAATGGCAAATGGACCGAGGATTGGCAACCGGTCCAGGCAAAGGATGCAAAAGGCGGCTTCGTTCGCCAGATATCTAGTTTCCGCAACTGGGTGACACCTGACGGCAGCGCCGGACCGACGGGTGAGGGTGGCTTTGCCGCGGAAGCGGGACGTTACCACCTCTACGTCGCCTATATCTGCCCCTGGGCTTCCCGCACGCTGATCGGCCGTAAGCTCAAGGGACTGGAGGACGCCATCTCCGTTTCCGTCGTCGAACCGGCGCTCAGCAAGCAGGGTTGGCGTTTCGGCAACCATGCCGGTGCCACCGCAGACGAGGTGAACGGCTCCACATACATGCACGAAGTCTACACGAAGGCGGATCCCGAATTCACGGGCCGCGCCACGGTACCTGTGCTCTGGGATAAGAAGCGCGGAACAATCGTCAATAACGAATCCTCCGATATCCTGCGCATGCTGAACAGCGGATTTGGTGATCTCGCTCGTCGCCATACAGATCTCTATCCCGCGGCCAAGCGCGAGGAGATCGATGCTTTTAACGACCGCATATATCCCTCCTTGAACAACGGGGTTTATCGCACGGGTTTCGCCACGACCCAGATCGCCTACGAGGAGGCATTTGCCGAGGTTTTTGCGTGCCTCGATTGGGTTGAGCCTCAGCTTGAAGGACAAAATTTCCTCTTCGCCGACCATCCGACGGAGGCCGATATCCGCCTCTTCGTCACGCTGGTGCGTTTCGATGTCGCCTATCACGGTCTCTTCAAATGCAACCTTCGGCGCCTGTCTGACTATGCCAATCTCAGGGCATTTTGCCGCCGGATGCTGGATTGGCCGGGCGTCGCCGAAACAGTGAATTTTGATCACATCAAGCGTGGCTACTATTCGATCGAAAGCCTTAATCCGACAGGCATCGTACCCGCCGGCCCGGAACTCTCGGAAATTTTCTAAACGGGCGTACCGCTTCGGCGGAAAGGCATAATGACACCGATGAATAATTCGTTCATAGGTGGCGCACCTGCGTTCCATGAGGAGGATATTCATGAAACTGATGCGCGTTGGAGAAGCAGGCCGCGAAAAGCCGGCCCTGCTCGATGCCGATGGCAAGATCCGCGATCTTTCCGCCCATGTCGCCGATATCGGCGGCGAAGCAATCACGCCGGCAGGCCTTGCGAAGATCGCAGCGCTTGATCCGAAAAGCCTGCCGGAACTGACGGCGGATCGTATCGGCGCCTGCGTTGCCGGTACCGGCAAGTTCATCTGCATCGGTCTCAATTATTCCGACCATGCGGCTGAGACCGGTGCCACCGTGCCACCGGAACCCGTCATCTTCATGAAGGCCACCTCCGCGATCGTCGGCCCGAACGACAATGTTCAGATCCCGCGCGGTTCCGAAAAGACGGATTGGGAAGTCGAGCTCGGCGTCGTCATTGGCAAGACCGCGAAATATGTGAGCGAAGCTGACGCTCTGGATTATGTCGCCGGCTATTGCGTGTCTAACGATGTTTCCGAACGCGCCTTTCAGAGCGAGCGTTCCGGCCAGTGGACCAAGGGCAAGTCCTGCGACACGTTCGGCCCGATCGGCCCGTGGCTTGTAACTCGGGATGAGGTCGCTGACCCGCAGAACCTCGGCATGTGGCTGAAGGTCAACGGCCAGACGATGCAGAACGGCTCTACCAACACCATGGTCTACGGCGTCGCTTTCGTCGTCTCTTATCTCAGCCAGTTCATGTCCCTGCAGCCGGGTGATGTCATCTCCACAGGCACGCCTCCGGGCGTCGGTATGGGGATGAAACCTCCGCGCTTCCTGAAGGACGGCGACATCGTCGAGCTCGGCATCGAAGGTCTAGGCACTCAGAAGCAGCTTTTCGTAGCAGACCGTTAACGGCTTTTCCTACTGAGAAGCTTAAACTTTGTGCGCCAAGATAATGCCGGAGATCAATTTTCCGGCATTTTTCTTTCCGACTGTAATGTTATGTTGCTGTGCAACAAAAACCTGTTAGCGTACGTTGATGTGCCAGCGTTAACGGAAAGAACCCGACGCCTTTCAATCGGCGTTATCTTTACCGGATAGAGAAAGGTGGCGCCCCTCATGTTCTACCAGCTTTACGAATTGAACCACGCAGCGATGGCGCCTTTCCGCGCTGCAGCCGATATGATGCGTTTTGCCTATGCCAATCCGCTGAATCCCTTCTCCCAGACGCCGCTTGGCCGCACCATTTCAGCCAGCCTCGAAATGTTCGAGCGGACGACGCGCCGCTACGGCAAGCCGGAATTCGGCCTCAACGAGACCGTTATCGACGGCAAGAAGGTTACGGTTCGCGAGGAAGTGGTCTGGACACGCTCCTTTTGCAGTCTCCTGCATTTCTCTCGTGACTTGCCGGCCGGCCGTAGCGGTGATCCGCGCATTCTCATCGTCGCACCGATGTCCGGCCATTATGCGACCCTGCTGCGCGGCACGGTCGAAGCTCTGTTGCCGAGTGCCGATATCTACATCACCGACTGGGTCGATGCGCGTATGGTGCCGATGACGGAGGGTAACTTCGACCTATCCGACTACATCGACTACGTTGTCGAGATGTTGCATTTCCTCGGCCATGACACGCATGTCGTCGCCGTCTGTCAGCCTTCGGTGCCGGTACTGGCCGCCGCTGCCATCATGGAAGAGGCAAAGGATCCGCTGGCACCGTCGTCCATGACACTTATGGGCGGTCCGATCGATACCCGCATCAATCCGACGGCCGTCAACAAGCTGGCCAAGGAACGCCCCCTCGAATGGTTTGCCGATAACGTCGTCATGAACGTGCCCTGGCCGCAACCGGGCTTCATGCGTCCTGTTTACCCGGGCTTTCTGCAGCTTTCCGGTTTCATGTCTATGAACCTCGACCGCCATCTGATCGCTCACAAGGAATTCTTCATGCACCTTGTGAAGAACGACGGTGAGCCGGAAAAGCATCGCGATTTCTACGATGAATACCTTGCCGTCATGGACCTGACTGCGGAATTTTACCTCCAGACGGTCGAGCAGGTCTTCATGAAACATGCGCTGCCGAAAGGCGAACTGATGCATCGTGGCAAGCGCGTGGATCCCTCGGCGATCCGCAACGTCGCCCTGCTGACTGTTGAAGGCGAGAACGACGATATTTCGGGTGTCGGCCAGACGCAGGCGGCACAGACCATTTGCGTGAACATCCCGGAAGAGATGCGCATGCATTATCTGCAGCCGGATGTTGGCCACTACGGCGTGTTCAATGGTTCGCGCTTCCGGCGCGAGATTGCACCGCGGATCGTCAGCTTCACGCGCCAGCACTCGCGGGCCAAGAAGCCAGCGGTTCAGCGCATCATCAAGGGCGGCAAATCGGCTTGAGTTAGAGAATGCTGATTTAATGCCATCGATTCAAGACCTTGTTCGATTTAAGCTGGCATCGTCTTGAAGGCCCGTTCGCCGGTAACCATCTGGTTTTTCAGCACTCGGCATCCTGTCGGGTGCTGAACGCGAGGATACCGCACGATGAACCAGTCAGCATTGCTTCGACCGGATTGGACTCCGGCTACCGTTGCCTTGATGATCCTCGGCTTCATGGTTTTCTGGCCTCTGGGTCTGGCCATGCTTGCCTATATCATCTTCGGCGAGCGGCTGCGTGGCTTCAAGCGTGACGTCAACCAGGCAACGGATGGCTTCTTTGCAGGCTGCCGTCGCTCGCATGGCCGTCACCGCCCGCATTTCTCGACGGGTAACGTTGCTTTCGATGATTGGCGCAAAGCCGAGCTCGATCGCATCGAGGAGGAGCGCCGCAAGCTCGATGAAATGCGTGAAGAATTCGATTCCTACCTGCGCGAGCTTCGTCGCGCCAAGGATCAGGAAGAGTTCGATCGCTTCATGCGCGAACGCAAAAACAACCGACGCGACGACAATGGTCCAGTCGCCGAGTACCAGACGCCGTAAAGCGCGATCATAGAGTTCTACGGCCGGCATCGCTTCCGATGCCGGTTTTTCTTTGCCTGGATTTCCGCCGAATCGTATAGAAAAAGCCTATGTTTCCGCTCCCGAAGATCCGCCGTCCAACGAAAAAGCCGGCACCGCCCGAAAAGCGGACGCTGGATGTCGCCGGTCGACTGATGCCATTGACGATCAAGCAGCATGATCGCGCAACCCGCATCACGTTGCGGATCGAACCAGGCGGGCGGGCACTTAAGATGACGGTGCCAAAGGGGCTTGCTGCCCGCGAAGTCAATGCCTTCCTCGATCGTCATCAGGGTTGGTTGCTGACCAAGCTTGCGAAATTCTCTGCCGATACGGGCCTGCAGGATGGTGGTGAAATTCTTTTCCGCGGCGTCAAACATCGCATAGAGCATACCGGCAGCCTGCGAGGGCTGACGGAGGCCGTCGCCGTGGATGGCAAGGCAGTGCTTCGCGTCAGCGGCATGCCGGAGCATATCGGCCGGCGTATCGCGACCTTCCTGAAGAAGGAAGCGCGAGCAGACCTGGAGAGGCTGTCGCGCCTGCACGCCGGCTCCATCAAGGCGCCCATCAGCTCGATTTCCATGAAGGACACCCGCAGCCGCTGGGGCTCCTGCTCTTCGGAAGGAAATCTGAGTTTCTCCTGGCGCATCGTCATGGCGCCGCCGTCGGTGATCGATTACCTCGCTGCCCATGAGGTGGCGCATCTGAAGGAAATGAACCACGGTCCGCATTTCTGGGCGCTCTGCAAAAAGCTTTGCCCACATATGGAAGAGGCGAAGTCCTGGCTGAAGCGCCACGGCAGCCAGCTGCACGCCATAGACTTCGATTAAACAGCGGCGTTAAATCCGCCAGTCCATGCAAATTGGCTCGACTCTTTGCGCGTTTCATGTCACTTCGCTGCCATGAGACCGGATATCAAAATCTGTGGTTTGAAGACGCCTGAGGCCATCGAACGCGCATTGAAGCGCGGAGCGACGCATCTCGGCTTCAATTTTTTCGAAAAGAGCCCGCGTTACGTCGAGCCTGATATTGCCGGTAAGCTCGCCGAACCGGCGCGCGGCAAGGCGAAGATCGTTGCCGTCGTGGTTGACCCGATCAATGACGATCTCGATGAAATCGTTGCGCTTTTGCGCCCGGATATGCTGCAGCTCCACGGCAATGAAAGCCCCGAGCGCGTGCTGACCATTAAGGCGGTGTACGGCATCCCCGTCATCAAGGCATTGGCGGTCCGCACGGCTGATGACCTGAAGCGGGTCGAGGCCTATATCGGTATCGCCGATCGTTTTCTGTTCGATGCCAAGCCGCCGAAAGGCTCTGAACTGCCCGGTGGCAATGGCGTTTCCTTTGACTGGAGCCTGCTCTCCTGGCTTGACGGCAGCATCGACTACATGCTTTCCGGCGGGCTCAACAGGGATAATGTCGGGCAGGCGCTGGCAATTTCGAAGGCGCCGGGTGTCGATACGGCTTCCGGTGTCGAAAGCGCACCGGGTGTGAAAAGCCCAGCCATGATCGATGAGTTTTTCGATGCGGTCGAAGAGGCATGTCTGCCTGAAACGATCTCAGGGAGTTGAAAGTGAACGAGACGCCTAAACCGAATTCCTTCCGCGCCGGTCCGGACGAAGATGGCCGCTTCGGCATCTACGGGGGCCGCTTCGTGGCCGAAACCCTGATGCCTCTGATCCTCGAACTGCAGGACGAGTGGAACAAGGCGAAGGATGATCCGGAATTCCAGGCGGAACTCAAGCATCTCGGCGCCCACTATATCGGTCGTCCTAGCCCACTCTACTACGCCGAACGCCTGACCCAGCATCTCGGCGGTGCCAAGATCTATTTCAAGCGTGAAGAGCTGAACCACACCGGCTCGCACAAGATCAACAATTGCATCGGTCAGATCCTGCTTGCCAAGCGCATGGGCAAGACCCGCATTATCGCCGAGACAGGTGCCGGCCAGCATGGCGTGGCTTCCGCGACCGTCGCTGCCCGCTTCGGCTTCCCGTGCGTCGTCTACATGGGCGCGACCGACGTCGAACGTCAGGCGCCGAACGTTTTCCGCATGAAGTTGCTGGGTGCCGAGGTAAAGCCGGTCACCGCCGGTCACGGCACGCTGAAGGATGCTATGAATGAGGCGCTGCGTGATTGGGTCACCAACGTCGATGACACCTATTACCTGATCGGCACGGCTGCCGGCCCACATCCCTATCCGGAAATGGTACGTGATTTCCAGGCCGTCATTGGCACGGAAGCGAAGCAACAGATCCTCGAAGCCGAAGGTCGGCTGCCGGATCTCGTTATCGCTGCTGTCGGCGGCGGTTCGAATGCGATCGGTATCTTCCATCCCTTCCTCGACGACAAGGACGTGAAGATCGTCGGCGTCGAAGCTGGCGGCAAGGGCCTCCAGGGCGATGAGCATTGTGCCTCGATCACGGCGGGCTCGCCCGGCGTGTTGCATGGCAACCGCACCTATCTGCTGCAGGACGGTGACGGGCAGATCAAGGAAGGCCATTCGATTTCGGCAGGTCTCGACTATCCCGGCATCGGCCCGGAACATTCGTGGCTGAACGATATCGGCCGCGCGGAATATGTGCCGATCATGGACCATGAGGCGCTTGAAGCCTTCCAGACGCTGACGCGTCTCGAAGGTATCATTCCGGCACTCGAGCCTTCGCATGCGCTTGCTGAAGTCATCAAGCGTGCGCCCAAGATGCGCAAGGACGAGATCATCCTGATGAACCTCTCCGGCCGCGGCGACAAGGATATCTTCACCGTCGGCAAGATCCTGGGAATGGGGCAGTAAGAAATATGACCGCACGTATGGATAAACGCTTCGCCGACCTGAAGGCGGAAGGCCGCCCGGCGCTCGTAACCTATTTCATGGGCGGCGACCCCGATTACGAAACCTCGCTCGGCATCATGAAGGGGCTGCCGGAAGCCGGCTCCGACGTCATCGAACTCGGCATGCCCTTTTCGGATCCGATGGCCGATGGGCCGGCGATCCAGCTGGCCGGTCAGCGTGCCCTGAAGGGCGGTCAGACGCTGAAGAAGACGCTGCAGCTCGCAGCCGATTTCCGCAAGACCAACGATACGACGCCGATCGTCATGATGGGCTACTACAACCCGATCTACATCTACGGCGTCGAGAAGTTTCTCGATGATGCGCTTGCCTCCGGCATCGATGGCCTGATCATTGTCGATCTGCCGCCGGAAATGGACGACGAGCTCTGCATCCCGGCGCTGAAGAAGGGCATTAATTTCATTCGCCTGGCTACGCCGACGACGGACGAGAAGCGCCTGCCCGCTGTTCTGAAGAACACGTCGGGCTTCGTCTATTATGTCTCGATGAACGGCATCACCGGTTCGGCACTGCCGGACCCCTCGCTGATCTCGGGTGCCGTCAAGCGCATCAAGGATCACACCGATCTCCCCGTTTGCGTCGGTTTCGGCGTCAAGACGGCGGAACATGCAAAGGTCATCGGCGGCTCGGCCGATGGCGTGGTTGTGGGCACGGCAATCGTCAATCAGGTGGCCACCAGCCTGACGGCGGACGGAAAGGCGACGGCGGATACGGTTCAGGCCGTTGCGACGCTGGTTCGCGGTCTTTCCACAGGAACGCGTTCGGCGCGCCTTGTTGCTGCCGAATAGTTTGCCCACATTGGCAATAGTCAATCAGGAGTATTCGAGTTGAACTGGATCACTAACTACGTTCGCCCGCGGATCAATTCCATGCTGGGCCGTCGCGAAGTGCCGGAGAACCTCTGGATCAAGTGCCCGGAAACGGGCGAAATGGTCTTTCACAAGGACCTCGAAAGCAACAAGTGGGTTATTCCGGCCTCCGGCTATCACATGAAGATGCCGGCCAAGGCACGGCTTGCCGATCTGTTCGACAACGGCGAATTTGAATCCTTGCCGCAGCCGAAAGTCGCCCAGGATCCGCTGAAATTCCGCGATTCCAAGAAGTACAGCGATCGCCTGCGCGACAGCCGCCTCAAGACCGAACAGGAGGATACGATCCTCGCTGGTCTCGGTCATGTGCAGGGCGTGAAGCTCGTCGCCGTCGTTCATGAGTTCAACTTCATCGGCGGTTCGCTCGGCATGGCTGCCGGTGAGGCGATCGTCAAAGCCTTTGAACGTGCGATTGCGGAAAAGTGCCCCCTCGTCATGTTCCCGGCCTCCGGCGGAGCCCGCATGCAGGAAGGCATCATGTCGTTGATGCAGCTGCCGCGCACTACGGTTGCCGTCGATCTCCTGAAGGAAGCCGGCCAGCCCTATATCGTGGTTCTGACCAACCCGACCACCGGCGGCGTCACCGCATCCTACGCTATGCTCGGCGATATCCACCTCGCTGAACCGGGTGCCGAAATCGGCTTTGCCGGCAAGCGTGTCATCGAGCAGACCTTGCGTGAAAAGCTCCCCGAGGGCTTCCAGACCTCGGAATATCTGCTCGAGCATGGCGTGGTCGATATGGTCGTCAAGCGTCACGATATTCCCGAGACGCTGGCGCGCCTCCTGAAGATTCTGACGAAGAAGCCGGTTTCGGCTGCAAATGATGCCAACGGGGTCATTGCTCTGGCGGCGAGCGCCTGAGCAGCAGACCTCACAAGATAGGGCGGGCCGATGACAGACAGAGGCCAGATCGCAGTGAGTGAGGCGGCTCAGGAGATCGAAAAGCTCATGGGATTGCATCCCAAGGGCTACGATCTGTCTCTGGACCGCATCAAACGTCTTCTCGAAGCGCTCGGCAATCCCGAGCGTAATCTCCCGCCCGTCATCCATGTTGCCGGTACCAATGGCAAGGGTTCGACGACAGCCTTCTGTCGCGCGCTATTGGAAGCTGGCGGCTACAGTGTTCATGTCCACACCTCTCCGCACCTCGTCAATTGGCATGAGCGCTATAGAATGGGTGTCGCGGGCGGGCGCGGGCAGCTTGTCGATGATGCCGTTTTTGCCGAAGCACTGCGGCGCGTAGCCGAGGCCAATGGCGGCCAGAAGATCACCGTCTTCGAAATCCTGACAGCCGTCACCTTCATCCTCTTTTCTGAACATCCGGCCGATGCCGCGGTTATCGAGGTTGGCCTCGGCGGCCGTTTCGATGCGACCAACGTTATCGAGAACCCCGCCGTTTCGGTGATTATGCCGATTTCGCTCGACCATCAGCCCTATCTCGGGGATCGAGTGGAGCTGATCGCCGCAGAAAAGGCCGGCATCATGAAGCGCGGCCATTCCGTCGTCATCGGTCATCAGGAATATGACGCGGCGCTCGACGTGCTGATGTCGACCGCCGAACGGCTGAACTGCCCGAGCGCCATCTTCGGCCAGGATTTCATTGCGCATGAGGAATATGGCCGTCTGATCTACCAGGATGAATTCGGTCTGGCGGACCTGCCGCTACCGCGTCTTCCCGGCCGCCATCAATATGCCAATGCCGCCGCCGCCATTCGCGCCGTCAAGGCGGCGGGCTTCAACGTCACCGAGACGATGATGGAAAAGGCGATGGAGACGGTGGAATGGCCGGGCCGTCTGCAGAAGCTGACGGAAGGCCGTCTTTTGAGCCATGCACCAGCGCGGTCGGAAATCTGGGTGGATGGTGGCCATAATCCGGGTGCGGGCGAGGTGATCGCCGAAGCCATGGCGAATTTCGAGGAGCGTCAATCCCGACCGCTGTTCCTGATCTCGGGTATGATCAATACCAAGGATCCGGTCGGCTATTTCAAGGCCTTCGCGGATCTGGCGGAAAAGATCTATTGCGTGCCGATCCGTGGCAGCGAAGCGATGATCGATCCGGTCATCCTCTGCAATGCCGCCTACGATGCGGGTCTGGTAGCAGAGCCGATGTCATCGGTTACCGATGCCCTCGATGCGATCATGTCTGTCGCCGATCCGACAGCGCCGCCGCCAAGGATACTCATTGGCGGATCGCTTTACCTCGTCGGCGACGTGCTGGCGGAAAATGGCACTCCCCCCAAATGAAAAAGCCCGGCAACTGCCGGGCTTTTTGTATTGAACCATCGATATCTTCAGGCTGCGCTGGAAATCCAGTTGGAAAGCGCCGTCTTCGGCTTCGCGCCGACGGAGATGTCGGCGACTTCGCCGCCCTTGAAGATTGCGAGCGTCGGGATCGAGCGAACGCCGAACTGGGCTGCCAGTTCCGGGTTTTCATCGATATTGAGCTTGGCCACCTTGACCTTGCCGGCGAGTTCCGTGGCGATTTCTTCGAGGCTCGGAGCAATCATTTTGCACGGACCGCACCATTCAGCCCAGAAATCGACGACGACGGGTTCTGCGGATTCCAGAACTTCCGACTGGAAATTGTTGATATCGACCTTAACGGTAGCCATAGGCTGCTCCTTTACCGGAATTTGCTGTTGAACAAGATGTGAGGGTGCGGTGCCGGAATTTCAATGTCCGATATTTCACTTTGTGTTGAGTCCCGCAAGTGCGGAAGCCAAAGCCTCTTCACTCAGCGTATGGATGGTCGCGTTTTCGGTATAGACGAGCATGCAATCGATCCGTTTGGTCGGATAAAGTGGCCTGAGGATTTCGCGATAGATGGCCAGCTGCGCCCTATGGGCAAAGGGAATTGCCTCTTCGCCGACAGGCGGCACGCGGTTCGTCTTGTAGTCCAGAATGACGACGCTGTCGGTCAGGACCGCAAGCCGGTCGATGCGACCAGATACCGCATAGTCCCGCTCCTCCAGCGTCAGCGTTCCCATGATCGAGATTTCCGCCTGGGCATGGACGCTGAAGACATCCTGAAGCCTCCGGTCATCCAGAAGTCTGACGACAGAAGCGACGAGCGCCGATCGCTCCGCGGCCGGCCAGAATCGCGCGGCGCGATCGGCGTAGCGTCTTGCCGCCTCAGCCCGCTCCGCAATCGGAATATCGGGAAGGGATTGCAGCATCCGATGAATGAGGCGGCCTTTTTCCAGCGAACGGTCACTGCTTTCGGCATCGGCAAACAATGGCGAAGTCACCAGCAGATCGTCGGCTTCCTCATCGATGATCGTGCCCGCACCCGATGGGCTGAGAGGTCGCGGTAACTGCTGCTGTGGTGGCAAGGCCCGGAAGAGGTCCGGCGGGAGTGCATCGATGCTGAGCTGTTCCCGCGCGCGATCCAGCTTATCGAAGCTGCGTTCGACCTGTGGCACACGCCAGCGCATGCCTTCCCATTCTCCATCAGGGCCAGAGAATGTCGTCTTCTGGACGTGCGGATGTTCCTCGCTGAGCGCAGCGGAAATCATCATATGCCATGTATCGTTGTTCAGCCGCACGCCGCGATAGCCGCAGACGATCAGCCGGTCGGCAGCGCGTGTCATGGCCACATAGAGCAGCCGGCGGTATTCTTCTTCGGCAAGGAGCTGAATGCGTGCTGCATCGTTCGTTGTCAGTGAGTTTCCGAGATCGCTGACTGGAATCCACACCGGCATCGGCGGATCGTCCGATCCGGTTTCGATCAAACGGAGCTTCGGCAGGTGCGTATGCGTGAAGGCCTTGGAGCCGCCATCCACCAGGAAGACGATCGGCGCTTCGAGACCCTTGGAGGCATGCACCGTCATGATGCGAACCTCGTTGCGCCCCTTGTCCTGCTCACGCTTCACCTCCGGTGCCTCGAGCTCCAGCGTCGAAATGAAGGATTGCAGCCCAGGCAGGCCCGAGGTTTCGTGGTCGAGCGCAAAGGTCAGGAATTCATCGATGATATCGCTGACCTCGGTGCCGAGCCGCGCCAGGAACTGCCGCCGACCGCCATGGCTGCCGAGCACGCGCGCATAAAAATCATGGACTGAAAGACTTCGCGACTGGGCAAGGAAGAGTTCAAGCCTTGCAACGGCCGCACCGAGCCGCTCGTTTCCGTCAGCTGCATATTTGCGAAGATGCTGCCAGACACCTTCATTGTCGCCGCGCAGTGCCGCAACCGCGAAAATATCCTCTTCGGAGAGATTGAAGAGCGGACTTTTCAGGACGGCGGCAAGCGAAAGATCGTCTTCCGGCAGAAGCAGGAAACGGCCCAGCGCCATCAGATCCTGGATGGCGATATGGCTCGTCAGCACCAGCCGGTCCGCACCGGCGACGGGGATATCGCCGCGTCGTTTGAGCTCTCTTGTCAATGCGTTGACAAAGGCATCGCGCTTACGGACGAGAACGAGAATATCGCCGGCCTCTATGAACCGTTCCTTGCCCTTTTCGATGATCGTTTCGCGGCCGACGAGGGTGCCGATCGTATGCGCGATCCGCCGGGCAAGAATGGCGGCCGGCGCGCTTTCGGGCGTGGCGTCGAAGGGTGCCGTCCAATCCTCGTCCTTCACCACGACATCGGGTGCGACCGTTTCCCAGAGATCGACGGCGCCGGGATGGCCGATACGGCTGGAGCGGTGCACGACCGGCTCGCCGCCGAGACCGCGCGCATTCTCGGGTGGCGTGAAAATGTGATCAACGGCGAGCAGCACGTCGGAGGTGGATCTGAAGGAGAGCGGCAGGCGGACCGTCGAAAAGGCGAGACCACTATTCTGCACCCGGCGCTGTGTCCGCTCCTTTTCCTCGGAAAACCGTTCGGGCCGAGCACCCTGGAAAGAGTAGATCGACTGTTTCTCGTCTCCAACGGCAAACAATGTGCGGACGACCGGCCGCGAACTTTCGCCTGAGAAGAAATCTTCCGCCAGCGACTGGATAACACTCCACTGAATGGGGCTCGTGTCCTGCGCCTCATCGACGAGAATATGGTCGATACCTTGATCGAGCTTGTAGTGGATCCACGGACCGACGCCGCTCTTCGTCAGCAGGTCGGCGGTGCGCGTGATCAGGTCTTCGAAGTCGAGATGACTGCGCTGCTTCTTCAGCTCCTCGTAGTCCCGGTTCAGCCGATCGGCGAGCACAAGGGCGGCTTGGGTTGCCGTATGCATCCGCATCATTTTCAATCGGTCACGGCAGGCAGCGACATGCGTACGCGCAGAGGCGACCGCGTCGGCAAGCTGCGGCGCTTCGGCAAGCATCGCCTTGACGAAGAATTGCCCGTCCGTCTTAGGTTCGCCCTTCGACGTCAGGAAGGTCTTCTCCAGAATTTGCGAGCGGGCCGCTACATCCTGTTCACGGGAAGCGCGCCGCAACCCTTCCGCGACGTCTTGAGCCTTCGCGCCTCCTTTCGTCGTGGCAAGCGACAAGTAGAGTTCGAGTGTCGCCCCTGAAAGTCCCGGCAACGGCCAGTAGCGTTCAGCCAGCGCTTCTTCGGTATCGTCGGGTGAGAGGCCAAGCTTCTTGCGCAGCAGGCGGTCAGCCCCGCCGTGCGGCTCTGCTGCAAGCATGAAGCGGCGGATGGCATTTCTGTTGGCGACGATCTCGCCGAGCAGGTTTTCGAGCCCGGACTCATCACCGAGATTAAGCACATAGGCAAATGCCTCGGCGAGGTCGCGATCCCTGTCTGGCGCCGTCGCCGTCAGCAAAGAGCGGCGGGCATCGGCAAGCAATGTCGCCGCCGCGCGGTCATCCAGAACAGAGAAATGACCGGCGACGTTTGCCTCCAGGGGGAATTGATGCAGCAATGCTTCGCAGAAGGCGTGGATGGTCTGAATCTTCAGCCCGCCCGGCGTCTCCAGCGCCTTGGCAAACAGCCGCCGCGCTTCCGCAAGCTTCAGGGAATCCGGCTCATGACCTTCGATCTGCGTGATGCGCCTGGCCAATTCCTCATCGGGAAAAATTGCCCATTCAGCCAGCCGCTCGAAGACGCGGTTCGACATTTCGGACGCAGCGGCCTTCGTATAGGTAAGGCAAAGAATTGCCGACGGTCTCGCGCCGGCAAGCAGCAGCCGGATCACCCGCTGCGTCAGTACATGCGTCTTGCCGGAGCCTGCATTGGCAGACACCCAGGCCGAGCGGACCGGATCGGAAGCAATCGCCTGCTGGATCGTTGTCCAGCTGATCCAGGTGCCGGGATCATCGCCGTCTGGAAGCGCGGTCGGATCAATCATCGCCACCTCCATCCGTATCGGCGGTCGCCCATTCGGCAACGCGGGCAAGATGATCGTAGTCGCCGCCGAAATCGAACTGCTGGGCAGGGATCAGCCGCGAGGTAAATCCTCTTTCGCCCGACTGCAGCAGGGTGACGAATTTTACCAGCTGGTCGATCGATTCTTTGGCGAGCTGCATTGCCGATTTTGCCTTGTCGCCATTCGCTTCCTCATTGTTGACCTTATCGACCAGGAAGCGGTTTCCCGGACGGAGGCGGACATACAGGAGATCATTCGGGACGAGACTGCCGGCATCGCGGAAAGCACCGGCCTGGAGGGCCGCCGCTTCAAGCGCAAGCTGAGGGTCGAGCAACGCCCGCGCCTGCGTCGGGGAGGGATTGTAGCCGGTCTTGTAGTCGATGATATCGGCGCCGTTTGGTCCCTTGATATCGATACGGTCGGCAACGCCGGTAAGCCGGATATCGATCCCGTCGAGTTCGACCCCGCCTCTCACTTCCGTCAGTCGCTTGCGTACATCGGGCTGTCGCCCGGCCTCCCATTTGAGGAAAGCTCGCGCCACCTCACGAAAACGCGGCCGCCAGACGGCATCGATATGCGATGGCAGGCTCTCCATATCAAAGAGCTCGCTCAGGATGGTCTCCATGGCCGCTGCCGCATCAGGCGTTCCCGCGATATGGCCCTCGCGGACGAAACGGTCGATGATCTTGTGATAGAGCGTTCCGCGTTCCGCCGCACCCGGATCACGATTGAACGGATCGACCGGGTCGAGCCGCAGCACGCGCCGTGCGTAAATTGCGTAGGGGTCGCGGCGCAGCCGCCCGACCTCGCTGAAAGAATAGGATTTCGGCTGCAGACCCCGTGGCGGCTTCGGAGATGGTCTCTGCGCCGGTGCCTGGCTGTCGCCGAGATCGATCTGGTTTGCCCAGTGAACGAAGCACGTACCCCGCTCGCGCAACTGCTCTTCGAAATCCTCCCCACCGAGCGCCAGCAGCCGTTGCAGCCACCGGGAGGCAACGGTTGGCGTCGAGCCCTGACGCAGCGCGCGCGAATAGATCAGGTGGCGCGTCCCATTCGCCATCTCGAAATCATGCGCCAGCTGGCCAATGCGCCGTTCCGGCGGCTCCAGCCCGATCTCCGTTTTCATCATCCGTGACACGAAGGGATTGTTGGCCGTCTGTCCTGGCCATGATCCTTCATTGAGGCTGCCAAGGATCAGCGTATCGACATTCTGCAGCCGCGCTTCCAGCGTACCGAAGATGAAGAGGCGAGGGTGGCTTAGCGCGCCGGGTTTGACAGCATGGCCGGCAGAAAGTGCCACCATGATATCGATCCATTGCGGTCCGTTTGCTTCCATCTGGCCATCGGTGTCGATGACTTCGCCAAGCAGGCTCGCCAGGGCGTCACCAGCTTCGCCGGACCAGAGACCCGCCAGATTGCCGCGCTCGTCTGCTGCCACGCGCTCCAACGCGCGGCCCGTCCGTTCAGCCCACTGCGACAGTGTGAAGACCAGCGCCGGCGCGTCGGCATCCCGCTTATGCTGTACCAGCGGCTCGAGGGCGCGTTCGACCTGTTGCGCGAGCGTGCGTGCCATATCTGCCGCCGCCGCTGGCAACGATCTTCGCCAGACCGGCGCGTGCCGGTTGAGCGCCTGTTCGGAAAGCTGATGATCGAGCAGGGCTGCGAGGGATCCTGCATCCACTTCCGCCACGCCGCCTCGCATTGCCAGCAATTCCAGCGCTTCGACTGCTGAGGTCAGAAAGCCCTGTTCCAGTCCGAAGCGCGCTAGCGGATGTTTGAGCAGCGAAACGAGGGCAACAGGATCGCCGGGGCGCAGCGTCGCTTCCAAAAGCAGTTGCAGCAATGTGCCCTGCTGTGTTGCCGATAGCGGCGTACCGGCTGAATCGTCGGCGAGGATGCCGAAGCGCGAAAGCTCCGCCATGACGCGGCGCGCCAGATTGCGATCCGGCGTAATCAATGCCGCACGGCTCTCGCCTTCTCTGCCCGGTTGTTCCAGTGCAAGCCGCAAGGCAACGGCAATGGCCGTCGCCTCCTCGCGCTCATTCGCAGCCTCGATCATCGAGACGTGCGCGAACGCGGCGTCAACGGTTCCTCCCGGCAGGTTCTTCTTCCAGTCACCCCAGCCGCTCGTCGCTTCCGATGGTGTCAGCGCCCGCGAGAGCACTTCGGCGCGTGAACGCAGATCCGCTTCCGCATCTTCGATCGGCTGCACATCCTCGCGGGTGAGCTTCAGCCGCTTCAGCAACATGGAAAGACCATACTGCGGATGCGTGCGGCTTGCCGGATTGGCTCTTTGACTAGGCAGGAGATCGGGCGCGACCAGGCGCCAATGTTCCTCCGGCATAGAAAGGTCCAGCCCGGGCAGCACGATCACGCCTTCAGGCAGACTGGCCACCGCACCGATGAGATCGGCCGTGGCCGGCAGCGACCCCGTCGAGCCGGCGATAATGATCGGCCCGCCAGGCTTCGCCATCGAAAGCCGCCCAGCCTCGGCGCGCAGAATGGCGTTGCGATGGCGAGCGGGTGAGGAGCGGCCAAGCTCGGTCAGGCGTTCCGGCCAGAAGGCGCTGGCGATCTGCAGAAATTCCGCCGTCAGTTGCCACCAAGCCGCATAATCGCCCGTTTCGAGCTTGCCAAGCTCCGACCATGCGAGATCCTCGGTTTCGATCGAATCGATCAGTTCCGCCAAATTGCGGGCGAGCCAGATGGCGTCCGCAGGGCTTGCGGGGGCGACGAGCGGTGATTCCGAATGGATATGCCGGACGATCTCCGGAAGCTTGTTGCGCCAGGCAAGAATCAGCCGCGCCAGTTCCAGCAGACGGGCCGTGTTGGAAAGCGGCTGCGCAAGATCGATCGTCGCCGGCAGCGCTTCGTCGAAATAACCGCTGTCATCATCCGTCTCTCCGAGTGGCCGAATAACCGGCAGGATGGCCGAGCGGCCGCCAAGCAGATCGACGAATTCAGAGCGCAACACGCGCACTGCGCGGCGCGTCGGCAGATAGATCGTCACCTTGGCGAGCGAAAGCGGATCGGCGGGATCATGTCGGAAAAGCGGCGTCAGACGCCCGTCACAGAGCGAAGCCGCCAGCGTCTTCAGGAAGGGAAGGCCTGCAGGGATCGTCAGAATGCGTGGCCGGTATCGTTCCGCCATATCTCACGCAAACGTCCGGAACCGCCGGATCGTCTCCTCCGCGTCGTCGATCGCATCAGGGGTGCCGACTGTCAGCCAATGGCCTTCCATCATCATGCCGAAAAGGCGGCCGCGGGCAATCGCCTTGTCGAAATATATATTGAGGTTGAAAGCGTCTTGGGGTGCGTCGTCGAGCAACGCGGGGCTCATGACGATGGCCCCGGCATAGACGACCGGGTTGGAGGGATCGTCGCGATAGCGCGTCAATCGCCCATCGGCAGCGAGGCTGAAATCGTTTTTGCCATTATGGCCGGTCGTATGTTCGATGCGCACGCAGAGCAGCGCCATGTCCATGCGCTCGGCATCGAAGAATCCGGCTAAGCGTCGAAGGTTGCTCGGCCGGTCAGCCGGCTCGCCGATCCAGAAAAGGTCGGCATTCATGACGAACACCAATTCACGATCGAGCAGCTTCAGACCTTTCGCCAGGCCCCCGCCGGAATTCATCAATTCACCGCGCTCATCGGAGATGAGAATATCGAGCCCACGATAGTCTTGCAGATGCGCTTCCATCTGGTCTGCGAAATGGTGGACATTGACGGCCGCCCGCTCGACCCCGGCTTCTACGAGCGAATCCAGCGTATAGTCGATCATCGGCTTTCCGCCGATTTTCACCAGAGGTTTCGGAATCGTATTGGTGATCGGGCGCATACGGGTTCCGAGGCCCGCAGCCAGTACCATGGCTTGTCTGACGGTCATGCTGGTCCGGATTTATGATTCGACTGGCAGTATTCCAGTCCTTGTGCACCATTCGCGCAAGGGGGCAAGTGCCTCGTGTTCCAGCGCCACTTTAAGATAGGTAAGCGTGCGTGGCATATGCTGAAGATAGCCGGGTTTACCGTCGCGCTGCAGGAGCCGCACCCAGAGGCCGGCAAGCTTGCAGTTGCGCTGCGCCGACATGATGGCCCATGCTTTCATGAATTCGGCTTCGTCGAAACCGCCTTGCGCGCGCCGCAACGAGAGATAGTCGTCCATCAGCTGCCAGAAAAGATCAGGTTCGATCGTAACGCGCGCATCCTGGACGATGGAGGCGAGATCGTAGGCCGTCGGCCCGATCATCGCATCCTGGAAATCGATCAGGCCGATCTTGCGGATACCGCTCTCCTGCTCGCGCCAGATGATATTGGGCGAATGGAAGTCGCGCAGCAGCAGGTTCTTTTCGGTTGATTGCAACTGGTCGATCAGATGATCCCAGATCGCCAGATATTCGTCGCGCTCGGCGTCCGTCGGCCCTGTACCGCGCTTCCAGGCAATGTGCCAGTCAAGCACGAGCCGCACTTCCATTTTCATCGCAGTGCGGTCGAAATCCGGAATGTGATGCGTATGCGTCGGTGAAACCGCAATATCCTGTGGGATCTGCATGGAATGAAGATGAGCAAGGCAGCCAACGCTTTCGCGGTAGCGCTCGATGATCGGCCGGCCTTCTTCATCGACAACGCCTTCGGTGCCGAGATCTTCAATCAGCAGAATACCCTGTTCGTAATCGACCCTCTCGATTTCAGGCGTGGCAAAACCACGCTCCCGCAGCGCGTCGGCGATCGCAACGAAAGGATAGGCGTCCTGCGCCAGATGCGCGACCTTCGGATAGGGCTTGCCGTCATAGATCGGCGGTCCCTCCGGAGGCGGTCGCCAATCCATGAGGATTTTCCGGGTACCGTCGCTGAGACGGAAATATTCATAGGCTCGAACCGAGGCGTCTCCCGTCAGGAAACGTCGCTGGACATCACCGTAACCGGCATTCGTCAGGAACTTCCGGATTGCAAGCACGCGGTGGATACGGCTTGCCGCGTTGCTCGGCGCCGCTATCGTTGCGCGACGGCCAGTACCTTCGTGTTCCAGCTTCAGGGAGATGCGTGACGACGGCAATTCGCCTTCTGCCATCTCGGGCCACTCGACGATGCAGATGCCTGTTTCGAGCGCCTCGTCGAAACCGAGTTCGGTCAGTTCCGAGGCGTCGCCGAGCCGGTAGAGATCGAAATGCGAGACGGGAATGCGCAGCTCGTAGGATTGCACCAGCGTGAAGGTCGGGCTCGGAACCTCCAGCCCGTCATCATCCGCCATCGTGCGTAGGAAAGAGCGTGCCAGCGAGGATTTTCCGGCACCGAGATCGCCTGAAAGAGCAAGGCAATCGCCGGCCTTCAGCGCCAGCGCCAGATCGTTCCCGAGGCGCAGGGTCGCCGACTCGTCTTCCAGGAAAAGCGAGATGACGTCGCCCTGCGTCATTCGGCGGCGACGGAATGCGGCAGGTTGATGGACGGGATGCGGCAGGTCACCGTCGTCCCCCTTCCAGGCTCGCTGTCGATGCTGACTTCGCCATTGTGCAGGCTGACGAAACTGTCGACGATCGAAAGACCGAGCCCGGCACCGCCGCGCTTTCCGCTCTTCGCGCCGGTTGCGAAACGGTCGAAGACGGTAGCCACCATGTCAGGCGAAATGCCAGGACCGCGATCCCGCACGGAGAAGACAAAATCCGTACCTTCGCGACGGCATTCCAGCGCAATCGACGCACCTTCGGGCGAGAAATTGGCAGCGTTTGCCAGAAGCTTCAGCAATATCTGCTTCAGGCGCTGGGGATCGGCGACGATCGAGCCGAGATAGGCGGGTGCCGTTATCTCGAGCGATACACCGCTTTCCTGCAGCCGGTCGGCGATCTGCATCGAGACGTCGTCGAGCAGCTCCGCAAGATCGATTTCCGCATAGTTCAGCCGCATGATGCCGGCATCGACGGTCGCGAGATCCAGGATGTCGTTGACAAGTGTCAGCAGCACCGAGGACGAGGTGGCGATATGGTCGATATACTCGGCCTGTCGCTCGTTCAGCGGACCGACGCCCGGCGTGCGCAGCAGATCGGTGAAGCCGATAATGTTCGTCAGCGGCGAGCGCAGCTCGTAGGAGACGTGTTGAACGAAATCGTTCTTCAGCTCATCCGCCTTGCGCAACGCCTCGTTCTTTTCCGTGAGCGCCCGTTCGGCGCGAACGCTGTCGGTCATGTTGACGAAGGTCAGCATGGTCTGAGCGTTCGGCAGCGGGATGACGGCGAAATCGAGCACCAGACCGGACAGGAGCTCCAGCGTTCCCTGGCTGGAACGGCGTTCGTCGTCGAAGCTGGTGATCAGCTCGGCAAATGTCTTCCAGCCGTCCGGCTGGTCATAGGATGGGGCACAGGCTTCGCCGATGGCACGGATATGGGTGCCGGGCTTGGCCTCCGCTTCGGTAACGCCCCAGAGCGCCCGGAAGGCGGGGTTGGAAAGGCGAATACGACCGTCAGGCCCGAAGACCGCGACGCCTTCCGACAGATGGTCGATCGTTTCGCCCTGCACCTTGACCAAAGTGTTGTAACGCGTCTCGAGATCGACCTGTTCGGTCAGGTTCTCGAATACCCAGGTTGCGCCGCCTTGCGGATGCGCCGTGGCAAAGACGCGAAGCGTCTGGCCGTTTGGCAGGTGCCAGAGATCGGATTGCGTGTCGAGCGAGCGATAGACGGAAAGCGCCGTTTCCTTCCACGATTTCCAGCTCAGCTGATCGGGCAGCTTCTTGGCGGCGCGAAGGCGCTCGAGAAGCTCGCTGTTGTCAGGCTTGCTTTCGAGGAACGAGATATCGAGTTCCCACAGCGAAACGAAGGCTTGATTGTAAAACTGCAGCCGGCGGTCGCCATCAAAGATCGCAACCGGGGTTGCCAGATGATCGAGCGTCTCGGCATGGCTCTTGAGTGTCCGCTCCAGCTCGGCACGCACAGCCTCTACATCGGAGACATCGACGGCAATGCCGGCCGAACCGCTGGGTACCTTCACATCGACGACGTCGAAGAAGGTACGGTTGCCGCGCACCACGGTCGAGATCGTGTCGTGAAACGGTGATTCCGGTGTTGCGGTGGCGCGGATGCGCTCCCGTGCGATCGTCGTCAGTATCTCGCGGCCCTCGTTGACGGCCTGGCCGGGTGATTGCGCTTCGACGGCATCGCCATAAGCATGGTTTACCCAAGTCAGGCGGCCGGCGCTGTCGCGCTGCCAGGCGGGCATGTCGATGGCGTCGAGCATGCTCTGGAACGCAGAAATCGACGTCATCAATCGATCGCGCTCGATCTTCAATTCGGCGAGTTCGGCGCGCAGATTGTTGAGCGCGACGAAACGAACGAAGGCGCGGCCGCCGGAAACCCGGCCTTGGGCCTCAAGCACTTCGTCGCGGATTGTCTCGACCACCATGTCGAAACTTTCGGCCTGCTCGCGAAGGCGGCCGATGGCCCGCTCCAGCTCGGATGCCGAGCGTGCCTTGAGCCAGAGGCCGAAGGCGAGGAATTCATTGTCCTGAGGCGCGCCAGTTTCGGGCGGCAGCTGGCCGAGCAGTTCCGGCCGGGCCACACCATCCCAGATGACGATACGACGGTTCTTGTCGGCGATCAGCGCCTGATATTGTGATATGCGCTGCTGCGCATCCGAAAGCGCCGAACGGATCTCGCGGCTTTCGTTTTCGAGATTTCCGCGCTGGCGTACCAGCCAGAGCGTCGAAAGCAGAGCGGCCGAAATCACACCGATGACGACGGAGAGGCCGACGACCTGTGAGGAGGTGAACAGACGCGCAGATGCGCTAACGCCATTCGCTGCCTGTGCCAGAACCGGCCATGCGGGAATAACAACGGCGGTGCTTGCAGCGCACAGCTTTGCAAGACGTGCCAAAGACCAACGGCTTTGCCTTGCAGCCACGGGAGCTGCGGCAAACTTATATTCTTGGTCCGCCTGAAGCGCACGGTCAGCAGCATAAGCGCCACCATCCGCCTGCCAGAGCAGACTGTTTTTCATTTCCGACATAGGCGGTCTGTCTCCGTCCCTCAATGTGCCGCATTACGACAAGACATCCCATTTTCGTGGAAAACCGAGCGGTCCGAAGCCACGAATCAAGTTTTAAAACAATACTTCGTTAGGGAATCCTCGGGAAGGGAGCGCCCAAAAAATAAGCCCCGGCATTTGTCAATGCCGGGGCTACTATATCTTGTGGATATTGAATCCGAAATCAGTATCTGTAGTGGTCGGACTTGAACGGCCCCTGCGGCTTCACGCCGATATAGGCAGCCTGCTCTTCGCTGAGCTGGGTAAGCTTCACGCCGAGCTTGTCGAGGTGCAGGCGTGCGACCTTCTCATCGAGGTGCTTCGGCAGGATGTAGACCTTGTTTTCGTACTGGCCAGGCTTGGTGAAGAGCTCGATCTGCGCCAGCGTCTGGTTGGTGAACGAGGCCGACATGACGAAGGACGGATGACCCGTCGCGTTGCCGAGGTTCAGGAGACGACCTTCGGAGAGAAGGATGATGCGGTTGCCCTTCGGGAACTCGATCAGGTCGACCTGCGGCTTGACGTTGGTCCACTTGAGGTTACGCAGCGCGGCGACTTCGATTTCGTTGTCGAAGTGGCCGATATTGCCGACGATCGCCATGTCCTTCATCTGACGCATGTGGTCGATGCGAATGACGTCCTTGTTGCCCGTGGTGGTGATGAAGATATCGGCAGAGGAAACGACGTCCTCGAGCAGAACGACTTCATAACCGTCCATGGCTGCCTGCAAAGCGCAAATCGGATCGGCTTCCGTTACCTTGACGCGGGCGCCGGCGCCGGAAAGCGAAGCGGCAGAACCCTTGCCAACGTCGCCGTAACCGCAGACGACGGCAACCTTGCCGGCCATCATGACATCGGTGCCGCGGCGGATACCGTCAACCAGCGATTCCTTGCAGCCGTACTTGTTGTCGAACTTCGACTTGGTGACGGAATCGTTCACGTTGATCGCCGGGAAAGGCAGCAAGCCCTTCTGGCTGAGCTGGTACAGGCGGTTGACGCCCGTCGTGGTTTCTTCGGTCACGCCCTTGATGGCTTCACGCTGCTTGGTGAACCAGCCCGGCGTAGCGGCAAGGCGCTTCTTGATCTGCGCGAAGAGGATTTCCTCTTCTTCGGAATGCGGATTGGAGAGAACGTCTTCACCGGCTTCGGCGCGGGCGCCGAGCAGGATGTACATGGTGGCATCGCCGCCATCGTCGAGGATCATGTTGGAGAGACCGCCATCGGCCCACTGGAAGATCTTGTCGGTGTAAACCCAGTAATCTTCGAGGGATTCGCCCTTGACCGCGAAGACCGGAACGCCCGAAGCGGCGATCGCGGCGGCGGCATGGTCCTGCGTCGAGAAGATGTTGCACGAAGCCCAGCGGACTTCGGCACCGAGCGCAACCAGCGTCTCGATCAGAACGGCCGTCTGGATCGTCATGTGCAGCGAGCCGGTGATGCGGGCGCCCTTCAGCGGCTTGGATTCACCGAATTCGGCGCGGCAGGACATGAGGCCTGGCATCTCGGTTTCGGCAATGGTGATTTCCTTGCGGCCGAAATCTGCAAGGCCGATATCGGCGACAATATAATCTTTTTCAGTGCTCATAAGGCTCTCCAGGCTGAAAACGTCTCAAACACATCGCGAAGGCGCGACGATGACCGCAACGGATGGAACGCGTGCGGAATGCACGTCATGCTCGCCGTTTAGCAGGCTTCGGCCGGGAAGGCAACGGGGATATAAAGAAGTCTTTATATCTTTATATGACGGTGAAGATTAGATTTCTTCGCCGAACTTGTTCTGGATGAGTTGGTCCAGCGCATCGAGGGCTTCGGCGGCCTGGTTGCCCGTTGCCGAGATGACAACGCTGGAGCCCGGACTCGCCGCGAGCATCATCAGGCCCATGATCGATGTGCCGCCGACAGTCATGCCATCCTTGGAAACGGTAATCGTCGCATCGAAGGCGTCGACGGTCTGGACAAACTTGGCAGAGGCGCGCGCGTGCAGGCCGCGCTTGTTGACGATAAGGAGTTCCCGGGAAAGCGGTGTCATAAAGGCGTCCTACTTTCCGCTCAGTACCCGGCTCGCAACGTTGATATATTTACGGCCTGCCTCGGAAGCCTCGGCAAGCGCCTTTTCCATATTGTTCTCGCCGCGCACGCCGGCAAGTTTGATCAGCATCGGCAGGTTAACGCCGGCAATGACCTCGGTGTGGCCGCTGCTCATGACGGAAATGGCGAGATTGGAAGGTGTACCACCGAACATGTCGGTCAGAATGACGACGCCGTGGCCATCGTCCGCGCCGGAAACGGCTTCGAGAATATCCTGTCGTCTTTGGTCCATATCGTCTTCCGGTCCGATGCAGACCGTTTCGATAAATTTCTGAGGACCGACGACGTGCTCTACAGCATGACGAAACTCTTCAGCCAGCTTGCCATGAGTGACAAGCACAAGTCCGATCATGATATTACTGCTCCCAATGGCATACGCGAACGGTGGCCCCAATATCGCAATGCAGCAATCACGTCCACCGGTGGGGGCACATCTTGGCGATCAAAAGCCGAAGTGCAAGATAAAAATATGAACATATAGGTTGGGACGGATATTTCGGAAGGCCTCAGCCGCCGATATCAGGTACTTTTGCCATCAGGACGGCAAGCGGCAGCGGAATGTTGGGCAAAAGTCGCAGAGCGGGCAGCTCGAAACCCTCGGCAAGGATGGCAGTCTCCCCATCGACAGGAAGCCGGTTTTCACCGGTTGCGCTGCCGGGCAGGACGGCAAAATGCAGCGGCGCAGGCGACATATGATCGTGCTTCACGATACCGGTGCCGCGCAATTCGATGAGGCCGGCAATGGCCGGCGGGCAGGTGGCCATGATGGCGCTATCCTGTTTCGAAAGCAGTACTTGGTCATCGGCCACAAGCGCTGAAAACAGCCCCAGCCGTCTTGCTTCCGTCATGCAGGTAAAGGCCGTCATCGACTTCCCCCAGCCTGAGGGGCCGGTGAACAGGAGCCCGGTCTTTCCGATGACGATTGCGGTCGCGTGGATATTGATCATGCCGCGGCATCGGCGGGCAGGGCCAGGATGAAGCGGGCGCCGAGCAGCTTCTCGCTTTCGTCGTCGACGATGTTTTCGGCCCGCAGCGATCCGCCATGCGCCTCGGCGATCTGCCGGCTGATGGAAAGACCAAGGCCCGAGTTCTGGCCAAAGCCTTCGGATTCGGGCCGGTCGGTGTAAAAGCGCTCGAAGATACGATCGATATTTTCGGCCTGAATGCCCGGCCCGTTATCCTCGATATAGACGACGCAGCGCGAACGAGTGCGAACAAGCCGGACGATAATCTTGCCGTCCTGCTGCGGCACGAAAGAACGGGCATTTTCGATCAGGTTCGTGATGATCTGGCCGATGCGCAGATCGTGACCCTTGATAACGAAGCGCGTTTTCACATTCGGCTTGCGGTCGACGACATATTCGATCTCGACCTGTTTCTTGGTACTACGGATCTGTCGAGATACGTCGACGAGGTCGCGCAGGAATGTCTCCAGATCGATGGACCCGGCATCTACGCGCGCCAGCTCGGCATCGAGACGGGACGCATCGGAGATGTCGCTGATCAAGCGGTCGAGGCGACGTACATCGTGTTGAATGACATCCATCAGCCGCTTCTTGGAATCGTCTGATTTGGCGAGCGGCAGCGTCTCGACGGCGCTGCGCAGCGAAGTCAGCGGGTTCTTGAGTTCGTGGCTGACATCGGCCGCAAAGCTTTCGATCGCATCGATGCGGTCGTAAAGGGCGTTCGTCATTTCGCGCAGTGCGATCGAAAGATTGCCGATTTCATCCTGACGCACGGAAAAATCCGGGATCTCCTCGCGCTCCTTGGCGCCGCGGCGCACGCGGATGGCCGCTGCCGAAAGCCGGCGCAGCGGATTGGCGATGGTCGAGGAGAGGACAAGCGACAAGAGCACGTTGACGAGTGTTGCAACACCGAAGACGCGCATGATGGCAAGGCGCTCGGCATGGACAATATTGTCGATATCGCCTGCCTGAGTCGAGAGAAGAAGAACCCCGAGCACGGCGCGGAAACGCTGGATCGGAACCGCCACCGAAACGATCAGCTCGCCCTTTTCGGTTGTGCGTACGACTGCGCCGCGCACGCCCGTGAGCGCATTCATCACTTCAGGATAGATGGAGCCGTCGCCACCGGGCGCTTCCTTGTAGACCGGAAGATTGCCCGGCTGCAGTGCCTTGTTGAAAAGCGCCGTGAACCACTCGCCCCAGGTCTGCTTTTCTTCTTCCACCGGCGGCAGGTCGAAACGCAGAACCTGGCCGCGCGAATAGAGATGCCGGGAATCGAGCAGCAGGTTGGCATCGGCATCGAAGATGCGGGCGCGGGTGCGCGTCGGCGAGATCAGGCGGCGAAGAACGGGAGCGACCTTCTCCGGATCGATCGGAAATTCCAGATCCTCGTCGTTCGGCACCGGCGTGATGCTTTGGCCAGCCTGCAGCTCAAGCAGCTTCTGCGGATCGATGGTGATCGAATTCGTATCGACGGAGGCCGAGGCCGAAACCGCACCGGCAATGATTTCGCCTTGTGTGAGCAGGCTCTCGACGCGTGCGTCGATCAGGCCTTCACGGAACTGGTTGAGATAGAGAATGCCGCCGACAAGGACAAGCAGCGCCGCGAGGTTGAAGAAGACGATACGGCGGGTCAGGCTCGAAAATACGGCATTGCCAAAAATACGGCGGATCAGCGTGAAGGGATGCGACCAACGCCTTCCCCTGATGCGGCGGGTGCTCACCCCTTCCGCATCATCCAGATCCCTTTCCTGCACCAACTGTGCCAATGACAGGCCCTTTCGGAGGGCGGGGCCAGCCTTACCGGCCCGCCACCCTCATTCGTCTCTTCCCACGCCTCGAAGCGTCAGGCTGCTTCGCGGAAGCGGTAGCCCACACCGTAAAGCGTTTCAATCATATCAAAGTCAGTATCGACCATCTTGAACTTCTTGCGCAGCCGCTTGATGTGGCTGTCGATGGTGCGGTCATCAACATACACCTGTTCGTCATAGGCGGCATCCATCAGCGCATCGCGGCTTTTCACCACACCCGGACGCTGCGCCAGCGAATGAAGGATAAGGAATTCGGTGACCGTGAGGGTAACGGCTTCGCCCTTCCAGGTGCAGGTGTGGCGCTCCTGATCCATGACCAGTTGGCCGCGTTCGAGCGATCGTGCCTGCTGAACTGTGCCCGGTTTCGGCGTTCCCGCAGCAGAAGTGCTGCCGCCGGCAGCCGCTGCCTCGCGGCTTGACGCGCGACGCAGGACCGCGCGCACGCGCTCGACCAGCAGACGCTGCGAGAAAGGCTTGGTGATGAAATCGTCAGCGCCCATCTTCAAGCCGAAGAGCTCGTCGATCTCCTCGTCCTTGGAGGTGAGGAAGATGACCGGTATGTCCGACTTCTGGCGAAGACGGCGCAACAATTCCATCCCGTCCATGCGCGGCATCTTGATGTCGAAGATTGCCAACTGCGGCGGCCGCGCGAGCAGACCATCGAGCGCCGAGGCGCCATCCGTATAAGTCTCGACCTTATATCCTTCAGCTTCCAGTGCGATCGACACCGAAGTGAGGATGTTGCGGTCGTCGTCAACGAGCGCGATTGTCGGCATGGTGTTCGTCTCCGTCATCAGTGCGCAATCTCCCGGATTGATGGTCCCCAGGCGGTCTTCGTGACCGGTTGCGCTTATGGAGGATAAAGGTGGAACAAATTGTGGCAAAGATAAAGGGGTAGATTGCTCATGTCTGCGGCCCGCAATCGGAAGTGGTGCGACAAGTTGTTTCAACAGCAGGTCTTCAAACGATTTAAAACGGAAGACAAGAATTTAAATCGATTAAATAATTGATATTATTATATTTTCCAAGTTTCGAGCTATTGCCATTTAAAATTTCTCCTCTTACTTTCGCGCAGATTTTAACGGCCAAGGCGCCTCAGCGAAGGGAAAAGCTATGGAGACGTTCGGAGTTCACAACCAGGCAATCGAGCTGGCGACGATCGGTTTCAGCGACGTACGGAGCGTACGTTACAACCTCTCCGCCGCTCTTCTCTATGAAGAGGCGATTCGCCGGGGAGAGGCCGAACTGACAGCGCAGGGCGCCCTTCGCGCCACCACCGGCCAGCACACTGGCCGCTCGCCGAAGGACAAGTTTGTCGTTCGCGACGAGCATACGGATGGCCAGATCTGGTGGGACAACAACAAGCCGATGTCGCCGGAGCATTTCGCCCTGCTGCATAAGGATATGCTGGCCCACGCCGCCGGCAAGGATCTCTTCGTGCAGGATCTGATCGGCGGCGCAGATGCCGGTCAGGCGCTGCCGACCCGCGTGGTCACCGAATTCGCCTGGCATTCGCTCTTCATCCGCAACCTCTTGATCCGCCCGAGGGCCGATGCGCTCGCAGGTTTCGTGCCGAAGCTGACGATCATTGATCTGCCGAGCTTCAAGGCCGATCCGGAGCGCTACGGCTGCCGCACCGAAACGGTGATCGCCTGCGATCTGACGAACGGCATCGTGCTGATCGCCGGCACCTCCTATGCCGGCGAGATGAAGAAGTCGGTCTTCACAGTGCTGAACTACCTGCTGCCCGCAAACGGCGTCATGCCGATGCACTGCTCGGCCAATGTAGGCCCGGCCGGCGATGCTGCTATCTTCTTCGGCCTGTCCGGCACTGGCAAGACAACGCTTTCGGCCGACCCGGCCCGTACGCTCATCGGCGACGACGAGCATGGCTGGAGTGAAGACGGTATCTTCAATTTCGAAGGCGGCTGCTACGCCAAAACCATTCGTCTTTCGGCAGAAGCCGAGCCGGAGATCTACGCTACCACCCAGCGCTTCGGCACCGTGCTTGAAAACGTCGTTCTAAACGAAAACCGCGAGCCGGATTTCGATGATGCGTCGCTGACGGAAAATACCCGCTGCGCCTACCCGATGGACTTCATCCCGAACGCATCGGAAACCGGCCTTGCACCCCATCCGAAGACGATCATCATGCTGACGGCCGATGCCTTCGGCGTCATGCCCCCGATCGCCAAGCTGACGCCTGAACAAGCCATGTATCACTTCCTCTCCGGCTACACTGCCAAGGTAGCGGGCACGGAAAAGGGTGTCACGGAGCCTGAGGCAACTTTTTCTACCTGCTTCGGCGCTCCCTTCATGCCCCGTCATCCGGCTGAATACGGCAACCTTCTGAAGGAACTGATCGGCCGCCACGGTGTCGAATGCTGGCTCGTCAATACCGGCTGGACCGGTGGCGCTTACGGCGTCGGCAAGCGCATGCCGATCAAGGCTACGCGTGCGCTGCTGACCGCAGCTCTTTCGGGCGAACTTGCCAAGGCCGAACTCCGTGCCGATGCGAATTTCGGCTTTGCCGTTCCGGTCGCTGTCGACGGTGTCGATACCGGCATTCTCGATCCGCGTTCGACCTGGGCCGACAAGCAGGCCTATGACGCGCAGGCCGAAAAGCTGGTCTCCATGTTCATCGCCAACTTCGCCAAGTTCGAACATCATGTCGATGGCGGCGTGCGCGATGCGGCTCCCGGCATCAAGGTCGCAGCCGAATAATTCTGCAATAATCCGTTGACGATTCACGTGAAACCCGGCGCATCGAAGTGCCGGGTTTCTGCTGCTTTCAATTCGCGGTCATTATGCGCTAGAAGGCGGTATGGCCAGCGACGCGCTCTATATCGATGACAGGATCACCATCGCCGGATGGGAGCTGACGGAACAGTTCGTTCTGGCAGGCGGTCCCGGCGGCCAGAATGTCAACAAGGTCTCGACCGCGGTCCAGCTTTTCTTCAACATTCCGAATTCGCCTTCGCTCAATGAGCGGGTGAAGGCCAATGCCATCAAGCTTGCCGGCCGGCGCATGTCGAAGGACGGCGTGCTGATGATCGAGGCAAGTCGGTTCCGCAGTCAGGACCGCAATCGCGAGGATGCACGGGAACGACTGAAAGAATTGATCATCGAGGCCGCCAAGCCGCCACCGCCTCCGCGCAAGAAGACCAAGCCGACCAAGGGATCGGTCGAACGGCGCCTGAAAGAAAAATCAGGCCGCTCGGAAGTCAAGAAGATGCGTGGCCGACCGGGCGGCGGAGAGTGATATGCCGGAGCTTCTGAGCGGTATCTGCCACCTGCCCGAATATCTGGATCGTGCCCGCCAGGAGGCGCTGGTCGTCATCATCAGAAATATCGTGGCGGAAGCGCCGCTCTATGTGCCGGTCATGCCCGGTTCCGGCAAGCCCATGTCCGTGCGCATGACCAATTGCGGTTCGCTTGGCTGGGTCACGGACAAGGAGCGCGGTTATCGTTACCAGCCGGTGCATCCGGTAACCGGCAATCCATGGCCAGATATCCCGCAGGAACTGCTCGATATCTGGAACGATGTTTCGGGCTACGACAAGCCGCCGGAGGCCTGCCTCGTCAATTTCTATTCCAATGAGGCACGCATGGGTCTGCATCAGGATAAAGACGAGAACGACCTGAAGGCACCGGTCGTATCGATTTCCCTCGGCAACGCCTGCCTCTTCCGTGTCGGCGGTCTGAACCGCAACGACAAGACCATGTCCTTCAAGCTGTCGAGCGGCGATCTCGTTGTTCTGGGCGGGGAGGGGCGGCTCTCTTTCCACGGCGTTGACCGCATCTATCCGGCCACCTCCACGCTCCTGAAAAACGGCGGCCGCATCAATCTGACGCTCCGCCGGGTCAATCCCTAATTCAGAGCTTTCGCAGTGCGACCTGCTCGATCAGGTGATCCTTGCCCTTGCGCAGGATGAGATCGGCGCGGGGACGCGTCGGCAGAATGTTCTGGCGCAGATTCTTGAGGTTGATATTCGCCCAGAGATCTTCAGCGATCGCGATGGCTTCTTCCTCGCTGATCGATGCATAGCGATGGAAGTAGGAATTCGGATCCCGAAAGGCCGTTTCCCTGAGCCGCATGAAGCGCGTCACATACCAGTTGTGGATCTGAGTTTCCTCGGCATCGATATAGATCGAGAAGTCGAAGAAGTCGGAGACCATAGGCACGATCTTACCGTCGGCCGGCAGGTCGCGTGATTGCAGGACATTGATGCCCTCGAAGATCAGGATATCGGGTCGGTCGACGATCTTGTATTCATCCGGCAGCACGTCATAGACGAGGTGCGAATAAGACGGCGCCTTCACATCCGGCAGGCCGGCCTTGATGGCCGACAGGAAACGCAGGATCGCTCCCGTATCATAGCTTTCCGGAAAACCCTTGCGCTGCATCAGGTTCTCGCGCTTCAACACGGCGTTCGGGTACAGAAAACCGTCCGTGGTGACGAGGTCGACCTTGGGGCTGGAGGGCCAGCGGCCGAGCAGTTCCTTCAGAATACGTGCCGTCGTGGATTTGCCGACGGCCACGGATCCAGCGATGCCGATCACGAAAGGCGTCTTCGTCACGTCAGAGAGGCTGAGGAACCGGTTGCGCTGCTCGAACAGCAGCTGCGAAGATTCCACATGCGCCGAAAGCAGACGCGACAGCGACAGATAGATGCGCCTGACTTCGGTGAGATCGATCGGGTCGCCCATGGAGCGAAGTCGCTTGACCTCGTCTCCCGTCAGCGTCAGCGGTGTGTCGGCACGAAAATGCGCCCACTGGTCCGAGCTGAAGAAATGGTAGGGGGAATAAGAAGCGGTCTGGAAATCATCCACCTTTTCCGCCACTCCGATAATCTGCGTTGCGATGCTCATGAACTCTGCCGGCTGGCCTTTTCCTTGAGGCCGGATTGCGCGGTCCGCCGCGCAAGTTCGGTCATGACATTCTCTAGCGGTATTTCAGCAATCTTCAATACGACCATTAGGTGATAGAGAACGTCGGCTGCTTCATAGGTGAGGTTTTCGCGGTCATTTGTGACCGCCGCCATCACGGCTTCGATGGCTTCTTCGCCGAGTTTCTTGGCCGCTTTCGGTTGCCCGGCGGCCACCAGCTTGGCGGTCCAGGATTCATCCGGTGAGGCCTTAGCTCGCTCTTCGACGATCCGCTCAAGGTCGGAAAGGGAAAATCCGCTCATGATACTGCCTTCAAACTCAGTCGAGCCGCATCGCGATGCCGCGCTCAGACATATAGCGCTTCGCTTCGCCGACGGAATAGGTGCCGAAGTGGAAGATTGATGCGGCAAGCACCGCATTGGCACGGCCATCCTTCACACCGGCCACGAGGTCATCGAGGTCGCCGACGCCGCCTGAGGCGATAACCGGCACGCGGACGGAATCGGCAATCGCCCGCGTCAGCTCCAGGTCATAGCCGATTTTCGTGCCGTCACGGTCCATGGAGGTAACGAGCAGTTCGCCGGCGCCGCGGGCAACCATCTTCTGGGCAAATTCCACGGCATCGATGCCGGTCGCGTTGCGGCCGCCATGCGTGTAGATTTCCCAGGCACTCAGATTGTCGCCACCGACCTTCTGCGTCAGCCGACGCTTCGCATCGATCGACACGACGATGCATTGGTCGCCGAACTTGTCCGCCGCTTCGGCGACGAAATCCGGATTGTTAACCGCTGCCGAATTGATCGAGACCTTGTCGGCACCGCAGAGCAGTAGCCTGCGGATATCGGCAATGGTGCGAACGCCGCCGCCGACGGTGAGCGGCATGAAGCATTGCTCGGCCGTGCGCGCCACGACATCGAAAATTGTCTCGCGATTATCCGAGGAAGCGGTGATGTCGAGGAAGCAGAGCTCATCGGCGCCGGCCGCATCATAGGCCTTGGCCGCTTCGACAGGATCGCCGGCATCGACCAGATTGAGAAAGTTGACACCCTTGACGACGCGGCCGTCCTTGACGTCCAGACAGGGGATCACGCGGGCTTTCAGGCTCATTATACAGTCTCCTTCGCCCGTGCGGCCCTGATGAGATCGAGCGCTGCCTTGGGGTCGATCCGGCCGTCATAAAGGGCGCGGCCGGAAATGGCGCCTTCGAGCTTGCGCGCATCCGGCTGCAACATGCGCTTGATATCGTCGATCGAGGCGAGGCCGCCGGATGCGATCACCGGGATGGAGACGGCGTCCGCCAGTTCCAGCGTCGAGCTCCAGTTGATGCCGGTCAGGATGCCGTCACGATCGATATCGGTATAGATGATTGCGGCAACGCCGGCGCCTTCGAATTTCTTAGCAAGCTCGACAATGCCGAGTTCGGATGCTTCCGCCCAGCCTTCGACAGCCACCTTGCCGCCCTTGGCATCGATCCCGACAGCGACGTGGCCCGGAAACTTTTTGCAGGCTTCGATGACGAGAGCCGGATCACGAACGGCGATTGTGCCGAGGATGACGCGTCGCAGCCCGCGCGACAGCCAGCTCTCGATATGATCGAGTGTGCGGATGCCGCCGCCGAGCTGAACCGGGTTTTTCGTGGCCTTCAGGATCGCCTCGACCGCATCGCCATTGGCCGAATGTCCTGCAAAGGCGCCGTCGAGATCGACCACGTGCAGCCATTCGAAACCTTGTTCTTCAAAGGATTTCGCCTGGGCAGCCGGATCGGTATTGTAGACCGTTGCCTGTTGCATGTCGCCGAGCTTCAAGCGAACGCATTGTCCGCCCTTCAGGTCGATCGCGGGAAAAAGGATCATTCGTCTCAGGTCCGTAGCGTCGTGGGCACTCTCAGTGCATGCCACGCATCTACGATATCCGAACGAAAAAAGACAGCGGCAATGGCAACCGCGGCAAAAAGCGTGATCAGCAGCAGGGTCACAGTTAAACCAACCCGCACCTGCCGCCAGAAGCCGATACGTTTCTTCACGGATTTCTCGATGTCGCGAACCTGCCGCAGCGCCTCGCTATTGGTGGCCACGATCTGGATCTGCGGCTCCATGGCTTCGACATAGGTTTCGGCGTAACTCGACAGAATCTGTGAAGCACGCTCGCGCAAGGTGTTGCGCAGGTCCGCCGAAAGGTAATTGCTGGTGACAGCGGCAATTTCCGCCTCATTGGGCGAACGGCCGGCATTGCGCTTGCGGTAGCTGACGATGAAATCGCGCTTCTGGCGCTCGTAAAGTGCATAGGCAAGCAGGCCGATCAGGTCATCCTCGCCTTCGACGTAGAATTCCAGAACGGCCTCGGCAAGATCGCCGACGTTGATCTCGCCCGGTCGCAGCCTTGAATTTTCGTGTCCCGGAAAGCTCTCCTGCATCAGCGCTCAAGCCTTTCTTTCAGGGCCTTGGCGGCGTTGGAAAGCGCCTTGCGATGCAGGGCCTCATCGACCTGCCGGATGATCGTGCCGCCGGGCAGCCGGATATCGACGAAAGGTGGCTGGCCCTCTCTCGCGGGCCGCAACCGGTAGAATATCTTGCCTGATTTCTGCGAAGCCGGCATCGAGCGCGCTCCTGTATCGCCCTTCACTTACAGGGGAAATAAGGCGCGCGTATTAAAAGCCAGCCCTTAAGGCGCCCAGCGCAGGAAATTCGCAATCAGTGCCAGCCCGAGCTTCTGGCTTTTTTCCGGATGGAACTGCGAGCCGGCCATATTGTCGCGACCGACGAAGGCTGTCATCGGGCCACCATAGTCGGTCGTCGCGATCACATCGCCGGCATTCTTTGCGGCAAGATGGTAGGAATGCACAAAATAGGCATGCAGTCCGTCAGGCCCGGTCGGAATGCCTGCAAAAAGCGGGTGCTCGATTTTCAGGTCGAGCGTATTCCAGCCGATTTGCGGGATCTTCAGCTCCGGGTCATCAGGCGTCATCTCCACGACATCGCCGGGGATCCATCCGAAACCCTGCGTCACCGTCTTTTCGAGGCCACGCGAAGACATGAGCTGCATGCCGACGCAAATGCCGAGGAAGGGACGCGCCTTCTTTTCGACGACCTCGAGCAGTGCTTCCGTCATGCCCGGAACGGCATCAAGCCCGCGACGGCAATCGGCGTAGGCGCCGACGCCCGGAAGCACGATGCGGTCGGCAGCGGCAACGACCTCTGCCTTGTCCGTCAGGTTGATTTCAGCGTCGATACCGGCTTCGCGGGCCGCGCGTTCGAAAGCCTTGGTAGCCGAGCGCAGATTGCCAGAGCCGTAGTCGATAATTGCGACGCGCATTATTTGCGTCCTCCGTCAAACCCGAGGAGACCGAGCGAAGTGGAATGGCGCTGCCCTGCCTGCGGGCTGGATGCCTGGTTCCATTCGGGCGCTTTCAGATCGGCGCCGGTCTCGAAATTGGAATAATAGATCTCTTCCGCAAGGTCGATCGAGGTTGCGCCGATCGCCGCTTCCTCGCGCGAGCCGTGGGAAGCGAGATTGCGGATGCGGAAATTCTGGCCCTCGAAGCCGACGAACAGGTTGACGGCGAAGGCGAGCGCCATGCCCGCCGGCCCAAAACCTGGCTCTTCGGTCAACACGCCGCCGATCACCTGTAGTGCAAAGGCAATGATCGCATGAAGCCAGAGACGATGCGCAAGCAGCCAGATCCAGGGAAAGAGGAAGGCGAGCCAGGAGAAACCGTCGCGGACGGTGCGCGTATCCTCGCGCTGACCGCTGGGCGGAACAAGAAAAACGTAGCTGGATGCCATCTGACGCTCCCTGTTGGGGCTCAGACGAGCGTGCCCTTCGTCGAGGGAACACGGCCCGCCTGTCTCGGATCGATCTCTGTCGCCGTACGCAGGACGCGGGCGACGGCCTTGAAGCATGTCTCTGCAATATGGTGGTTGTTGGCACCATAGTGGTTGAGAACATGCAGGGTGATCCCGGCATTCTGGGCAAGCGCATGGAAGAATTCGCGCACCAGTTCGGTATCGAACGTACCGATCTTCGGCGCGCTGAAGGAAACGTTCCACACGAGGAACGGGCGGCCGGAGAGGTCGACGGCAGCCTTAGTCATCGTCTCGTCCATGGCGAGATCGATCGAAGCATAGCGGGTGATGCCGCGCCGGTCGCCGAGCGCCTTGGCGATCGCCTGGCCGATAGCGATACCAGTATCCTCGACCGTGTGATGGTCGTCGATATGCAGGTCACCCTTGGCCTCGATTTCCATGTCGATCAGCGAATGTCGTGACAGCTGGTCCAGCATATGGTCGAAGAAGCCGACGCCCGTCGAAATCGTCGATTTGCCGGTACCGTCGAGATTGACGGAAACGGAAATGGACGTCTCGTTGGTCTTGCGGGAAACACTGCCCGTGCGGCTTGCTGCGGTCTCGGCCATATGGCTTTCTCCTTGAAATCAAGGTGGTTCCTTATCAGGCGCATCACGAAATATCCAGCAGCGTGGGGGCAGAAAAGGAAGGCCATTTGCAATCGTCGCAGGCCCTCTTACATAGGGCTCAACAGGGCCGGTGTTCGGTCCGCTGGAACCGCCCGCGAGTTGGGGCAACAGGTGTTTGATGACGACAATTATTACAGTTCGAAAAGGTGGCAAGGTCGTGGTAGCCGGTGATGGCCAGGTCAGCCTTGGCCAGACCATCATGAAGGGCAATGCCCGCAAGGTTCGCCGCATCGGCAAGGGCGAAGTGATCGCCGGTTTCGCTGGAGCGACCGCTGATGCCTTCACCCTTCTGGAGCGGCTTGAGAAGAAACTCGAGCAATATCCCGGCCAACTGATGCGCGCTGCCGTCGAGCTCGCCAAGGACTGGCGCACGGATCGTTACCTGCGCAATCTCGAAGCCATGATGCTGGTCGCCGACAAATCGGTCACGCTTGCCATCACCGGTAATGGCGACGTGCTGGAACCCGAGCATGGTGTCATGGCGATTGGCTCGGGTGGCAATTTCGCGCTTGCCGCAGCTCTTGCGCTTGCCGACACCGATAAGTCTGCCGAGGAGATTGCCCGCCGCTCGCTCGATATCGCCGCCGACATCTGCGTCTACACCAACCACAATGTCATCGTGGAAACGCTGGACGCGGAATGACGGATTACGCCTTCCGTCTCGTCACAGCAGCCGACCTGCCTCTTCTGGCCGAATGGCTGGAGCAGCCGCATGTCCGTCGCTGGTGGAGCGAGCCGCAGGAGGCGCTTCTCTCGATCGAGAATCATCTGAGCGATCCCTCGGTCGAACCCTATATGGTGATGCTGGACGGCAGGGATTTTGCCTTCATTCAGGTGGCAGAGCTCGATGGTGAAGACGATGCGGCACTGGACGGCCAGCCGGAAGGCACATGTGGCATTGATCAGTTCATCGGCGTCGAAACGCTTCTGGGAAAGGGGCACGGCCCGGCCTTTATGACACATTTCTGCCGGGTGCTTTTCGACAGAGGCAAAAACCGCGTGCTGGTCGATCCGCATCCGGACAATATTTTTGCAATCAAAGCCTATACCAAGGCGGGCTTTCAAAGACTTGGCGAAACTACTACGAATTACGGCCGGGCACTTCTGATGGCCCTGGACCGCCAGGAGAATGACAGACAATGACCACTTTTTCTCCCCGCGAGATCGTTTCCGAGCTCGATCGCTACATTATCGGCCAGCATGAGGCCAAGCGCGCCGTGGCGATTGCGCTGCGCAACCGTTGGCGCCGTCAGCAGCTCGATCCGAGCCTGCGCGATGAAGTCATGCCGAAGAACATCCTGATGATCGGCCCGACCGGCGTCGGCAAGACGGAGATCTCCCGTCGCCTCGCCAAGCTCGCCGGTGCGCCCTTCATCAAGGTCGAAGCCACGAAATTCACCGAGGTCGGTTATGTCGGCCGCGATGTCGAGCAGATCATCCGCGATCTGGTCGAAGTCGGTATCGGCCTCGTGCGTGAAAAGAAGCGCGCCGAGGTTCAGGCCAAGGCCCATATGAGCGCTGAGGAACGCGTTCTCGATGCACTGGTCGGTGCGACGGCCTCGCCCGCCACGCGCGAGAGCTTCCGCAAGAAGCTCCGCAGCGGCGAACTCGACGATAAGGAAATTGATATCGAAGTCGCCGATACCGGTTCGGGCGGTGGTGGCTTCGAAATCCCGGGAATGCCGGGCGCCAATATCGGCGTGCTCAACCTGTCGGAAATGTTCGGCAAGGCGATGGGCGGCCGCACCAAGAAGGTGCGCACCACGGTGAAAGCCTCCTATTCGGATCTGATCCGCGACGAGTCCGACAAGCTGATCGACAACGAGGTCATCCAGCGCGAGGCCGTTCGTTCGGTCGAAAATGATGGCATCGTCTTCCTCGACGAGATCGACAAGATCGCCGCTCGCGACGGCGGCGTTGGTGCAGGCGTGTCGCGCGAGGGCGTGCAGCGCGACCTGTTGCCGCTGGTTGAGGGCACAACGGTTTCCACCAAATACGGCCCGGTGAAGACGGATCACGTCCTGTTCATCGCCTCGGGCGCATTCCATGTCGCCAAACCTTCGGACCTGCTGCCGGAATTACAGGGCCGTCTGCCGATCCGCGTCGAACTGCGTCCGCTGAACAAGGACGACTTCCGACGCATCCTGACGGAGACCGAGGCAAGCCTCATTCGCCAGTACAAGGCGCTGATGGAGACGGAAAGCCTGACGCTCGATTTCACCGATGACGCGATCGACGCGCTTGCCGATGTCGCCGTTCACCTGAACTCATCCGTCGAGAATATCGGCGCGCGCCGTCTGCAGACGGTTATGGAGCGCGTACTGGACGATATTTCCTACAACGCGCCGGATCGGGCGGGCACCGATGTGAAGATCGATGCCGATTACGTGCGCGAGCACGTCGGCGACCTTGCGCAGAATACCGATCTGTCTCGCTTCATCCTGTAACTGGTAAAGACATTTCCCGTTTTCGTGCCGGTAGTGTCGAAACTTTCATAATCTGAACTCTCGACAGCGGGCCTTTTACTTTTTAGTGAAGGGCCTGCTTTGTTTTTTGGCCTGGCTTTATTCGGACAAGATTCTGGTTCAGTCAGCCGCAACACAAAGACGACAGGGAAAGACGGGAAAGCAGATCGTGCGACGCCTTTTGACAAGCCTTGTGATTGCCGTGACCATTGCGGGTGTGGTTCCTGCCTTTGCTGCGCAGGTCGTTCCGCCCGGCAACCGTCACGCCGAGCAACCGGATATCCCGGGCGCTTCGGTTCGCCGCACCAAGGGCACCAAGACGACGTTCGATGTAAAATACGAGAAGGTCTATGACCTCTTGTCGACCGACCATGAACTGCTCGGCAAGATCAGGAAAATCTCGAATGCCTATGGTATCGATCCGATCCATGTGATCGGCGCGATCGTCGGCGAGCACACCTATAACGTCGATGCTTATGACCGCCTTCAGGCCTATTATGTGAAGGCTGCCTCCTATGCCGGCGAGAGCTTCCGTTTCGCCTATGATGGCGAAAGCGTCGATGATTTCGTTGACCGGCCGCAATTTGCCGCCTGCAACGGCAAGAGCGATTCCTACACGCTCTGGACCTGCCGCGAGGATGTCTGGGAAAGCGACTTCCGCGGCAAGACCGTGGACGGCAAGAGCTACCCGAACAATCGTTTCAGTGCTGTCTTCTTCCAGCCCTTCTATGCCGGCCAGACCTTCGGTCTTGGCCAGGTCAATCCGCTGACGGCTCTGATGCTGTCTGATCTCGTGACCCGTATTTCGGGTTATCCGAAGCTGAACGAGAAGAATGCCGGCTCGGTCTATAAGGCGATCATGGATCCCGATATCTCGCTCGCTTTCGTCGCTGCTTCCATCCGGAGGTCGATCGACGACTACAAGGAGATCGCCGGCATGGATATATCAAACAATCCGGGTGTCACGGCGACCCTCTATAATGTCGGCAATTCCCGCCAGCGCGCCGCAGCGCTCGCCGCCAAGAACCGTGCTACTGGCACGACGGTCTGGCCGGAAGAGAATTATTACGGCTGGCTGATCAACGACAAACTGGACCAGCTCAAGGGCCTGCTCTAACGTCAGGCCTGCCGGGACCGCTATCTCCCGGGAAAGGCTATGCTGATGGATATGCGTCCGGACCCGTTCGTCCCACCGGCACCGCTGCCGCGAACCGTGCCGCCTTCGCGGCTCGAAATCATCAGGACGATTTTCCGCAATCCACTCGAGCTCTGGGGCGAGCCCTCCTATACGCTGCCCTGGATTCGCACCAATTTTTTCGGCCAGCGGACATTGATCGTCAACGATCCCGGCCTGATCAAGCACGTGCTGGTCGACAACGCCAATAATTATCGCATGTCGGACGTGCGCCAGCTCGTGCTGCGCCCTATCCTGCGCGACGGCCTGCTGACGGCGGAAGGCCCGGTCTGGAAACGCTCGCGCAAGGCCGTCGCACCCGTCTTCACGCCCCGTCATGCCAAGGGTTTTGCCGGCCAGATGCTGCGGCAATCGGAAGACTATGCCCGCAAATATGCTGATGTCGGCGAGACTGGTACGGTTTTCGACATCAGCACCGACATGACGGAACTGACCTTCGCGATCCTTGCCGATACGTTGTTCTCGGGCGAGATCGTCACCTCCAGCGGCCACTTCGCGGATGACGTCAACGAGTTGTTGCACCGCATGGGCCGCGTCGATCCGATGGATCTGCTGCGAGCCCCATCCTGGGTTCCACGTGTGACACGCATCGGTGGTCAGAAAGTGCTGGAGAAGTTCCGCACCATCGTCCGCAACACCATGGATATGCGCCTTGCCAGGATGAAGGCCGACCGTAGCGCGGCGCCGAACGATTTTCTCACCCTGCTTCTGGAACAGACCGGTCCCGACGGACTGACCAAGGAAGAGATCGAAGACAATATCCTGACCTTCATCGGCGCCGGCCACGAAACCACCGCCCGCGCGCTCGCCTGGACCCTCTACTGCGTCTCCAACAGCCCGCATATCCGCGAGGCGATGGAAGAGGAGATCGACAGGGTTCTCGCTTCAGGCGCCGAACCCGTCGAATGGCCTGATCTGATGCCGCAGACCCATGCTGCTTTCGAAGAGGCTTTGCGTCTCTATCCGCCGGCTCCGTCGATCAATCGCGCCGCCATATCGGATGATTCCTGGACGAGCCCCAAGGGCGAACGGGTCGAGATCGAGGCCGGCGTCACCGTGCTTGTCATGCCCTGGACCCTGCATCGACATGAACTCCATTGGGATCGGCCGCGCGCCTATATGCCGGAACGTTTCCTACCGGAAAACCGTGCCTCTATCGGCCGCTTCCAGTTCCTGCCCTTCGGCGCGGGCCCGCGCGTCTGTATCGGTGCCACTTTCGCGCTGCAGGAAGCAGTGATCGCGCTTGCCGTCCTGATGCACGGCTACCGCTTTGATTCGATCGATCAGACAAACCCCTGGCCCGTACAGAAGCTGACGACCCAGCCGCAGAATGGCCTGCCGATGCGCGTCACGCGCCGGACTGTTTCCGCGCTCGCATAAATCTTTCGAATTGTTGCTGAATTGACTGTGCGTGAAAGCCGGGCAAAGTGGCAGCATGAAAAAAGCTGCCATTGCAAGGGAGACACCGCATGAGCCGCATTGAAAAGAATGGTCTCTTCATAGAAGCCGTCCTCCATGATTTCCTCGTCAAAGAGGCGCTGCCGGGCCTTGCCATCGATGCAGACAAATTCTTCGCCGATTTCTCGGCGATTGTGCATGATCTGGCGCCGAAGAACCGCGCACTGCTTCTGAAGCGCGATCAGCTGCAGGCCAAGATCGACGACTGGTATCGCCAGAACGGCGCGCCAACGGATATGGATGCCTATCAGGCCTTCCTGAAGGAAATCGGTTATCTCCTGCCGGAAGGCCCTGATTTCCGGGTTTCGACCGAGAATGTCGATGCCGAGATCGCCTCGATCGCCGGCCCGCAGCTCGTCGTTCCCGTCATGAATGCCCGCTACGCGCTGAATGCCGCCAATGCTCGCTGGGGCTCGCTCTATGACGCACTCTACGGCACCGATGCCATCCCGGAAGCTGATGGCGCCGAGAAGGGCAAGGGTTATAATCCCAAGCGTGGTGAAAAGGTCATTGCTTGGGCACGCGATTTCCTCGATTCGGCGGTTCCGCTTGAAGGCAGCTCCTGGAAGTTCGCCGGCTCTTTCGCCGTCACGAACGGTGCGCTGTCGATTGCTGCCACGGATGGCAAGGCTCTGGCGCTGAAGGATGCCGGACATTTTGCCGGCTATCGCGGTGACGCCAATGCGCCGACGCACATCCTCCTGAAGAACAACGGCATTCATATCGAGATCGTGCTCGATGCCTCGACACCGATCGGCAAGACCGACACGGCCCATATCTCCGACGTCTGGCTGGAATCGGCCATCACAACGATCATGGACTGCGAGGATTCCGTTGCCGCTGTTGACGCCGAAGACAAGGTCGTCGTCTACCGTAACTGGCTCGGCCTGATGAAGGGCGACCTGCAGGAAGAGGTGAGCAAGGCCGGCTCAACCTTCGTGCGCAAGCTCAATCCGGATATCGCTTACACAGCGCCTGGCGGTGAGGCGTTCGAACTGCATCGCCGTTCGCTGATGCTGGTGCGCAATGTCGGCCACCTCATGACCAATCCTGCGGTCGTTGATCGTGATGGCAACGAGGTGCCGGAAGGCATCATGGATGCCATGATCACCGGCCTCATCGCGCTCTACGATGTCGGCCCGTCCGGACGTCGCAAGAATTCGCGCGCCGGTTCCATGTATGTCGTCAAGCCGAAGATGCACGGCCCCGAGGAAGTGGCGTTCGCCGTCGAGATCTTCTCGCGCGTCGAAGATGCCCTCGGCATGGTGCGGAACACCATGAAGATGGGCATCATGGATGAAGAGCGCCGCACGACCGTCAATCTCAAGGAATGCATTCGCGCCGCTCGCGAGCGTGTCGTCTTCATCAATACCGGTTTCCTCGACCGCACCGGCGATGAAATCCATACTTCGATGGAAGCCGGCCCAATGATCCGCAAGGGCGACATGAAACAGGCCGCCTGGATCGGCGCCTACGAAAACTGGAATGTCGATATCGGCCTCGAATGCGGCCTCTCCGGCCACGCACAGATCGGCAAGGGCATGTGGGCCATGCCTGATCTGATGGCCGCGATGCTGGAGCAGAAAATAGCTCATCCGAAGGCGGGCGCCAACACTGCCTGGGTACCGTCGCCGACGGCCGCTACCTTGCATGCGACGCATTATCACCAGATCAATGTCGCCAACGTGCAGCAGGGGCTCAAGGATCGCAGCCGCGCCAAACTCTCCGATATCCTCTCGGTGCCGGTGGTCGTGCGGCCGAACTGGACGCCGGAGGAAATCCAGCGCGAACTCGACAACAACGCGCAGGGAATCCTGGGTTATGTCGTGCGCTGGGTGGATCAAGGCATCGGCTGCTCCAAGGTGCCTGACATCAACAATGTCGGTCTCATGGAAGACCGGGCGACGCTGCGCATCTCCGCCCAGCACATGGCGAACTGGCTGCACCACAAAGTCGTCACCAAAGATCAAATCGTCGAAACGATGAAGCGCATGGCCGGCGTCGTCGATCAGCAGAACGCCGGTGATCCGGCATACATGCAGATGGCTGGCCACTTCGATGATTCGATCGCCTTCCAGGCGGCTCTCGATCTGGTCCTCAAGGGCAGGGAACAGCCGAACGGCTATACCGAACCGGTACTGCATCGCCGTCGCATCGAACTCAAGGCGAAGGCGTCTGCCTGAGCCTGAGCAGCTGAGATACGAAAAGGCCGCCGGACCCGAAGTCCGGCGGCCTTTTTTATACCGAATTCAGCTTTTAGCTTACTGGATAACGATGACCTTGGAGGTGGTCTTGCCGGGGCGGACGCGGCTGTAGAGATCGATTACGTCCTGGTTCATCAGGCGGATGCAGCCGGAAGAAGCAGCGGTGCCGATCGAAGCCCATTCCGGAGTGCCGTGCAGGCGGAAGAGCGTGTCCTTGCCCTCTTCATTGAAGAGATACATGGCGCGTGCGCCGAGCGGATTGGTGAGGCCCGGTCCCATGCCGTCTTCGACATACTTTGCGATTTCAGGACGACGGACAGCCATTTCCTTCGGCGGATGCCAGTTTGGCCATTCCTGCTTCCAGGCAACATAGGCCGTGCCGGACCATGCAAAGCCCTGCTTGCCGACGCCGATGCCGTAGCGAACGGCCTTGCCGTTCGGCAGGATGTAATAGAGGTGACGCTCGCGCGTGTTGACGATGATCGTGCCGGGACGCTCGTCGCTCTGATAGCTGACGATCTGGCGGCGGAATTCCGGCTTGACGCGGTCGATCGGGATCGCCGGCAGGGAGTATCCGGCATCCGAAGTTACGCCATAGGCGTCGTTGAAGATTTGTGCCGTCTGAACGGTCGGACCTGCGCCCTTGTCATTGACGGACGCGGTTTCGGACGTCGTGGAGCAGCCGGCCAGTGCCAGTGTCGCCAGCAGGCCAAATACAGGGAATGCATTGCGGATGCGCATGGATGACTCGTGAAGGTTTTGGGCAATGGGGGATAGTCTTTCGACCATCGTTATTTATGGTTTATTTTCGATTAACTTTGCCTTTGCAAGGCTGCTGCGGTGCGACAAAATCCATCTGCGCCGCAAATTAGAAGCGCATGGCTTTTTTGCAACAACAGACCAGCCCACCTGACGGTTATCAATGACGATTTTGAGCGTTTATAATAACAATCCGTTAATCGATGGCCGGCAATCGGACAGGGCCATGATGGTGCGCCGTGGCATGCAGATTCTGCTTCATGACATGCGTCATGCCGTGCTGCCGGAGCTGCCGCTAGCGAGCGGCCGGCGCGCCGATCTGATCACGCTGTCGGAAAAGGGCGAAGTCTGGATCATCGAAATCAAGACCTCGATCGAAGACTTCAAGGTCGATCGCAAGTGGCCGGACTATCGCCTGCATTGCGATCGGCTCTTCTTTGCCACGCACAAGGATGTGCCGCTCGATATCTTCCCGGAAGAGTGCGGCCTTTTTCTTTCAGATGGTTACGGGGCGCACATGCTGCGAGAAGCACCTGAGCACCGTCTGCCGCCGGCCACGCGCAAGGCCGTAACGCTCAACTTCTCGCGCGCTGCCGCACAACGGCTGATGATGGCCGAATGGGCAAACGGCAAGCCGTTCAACGTCGACGACGTCTGATTACTTCGGTGCGCGTTTGGCGAGGATGCGCTGTAATGTGCGGCGATGCATGTTGAGCCGGCGCGCCGTCTCGGAGACGTTGCGCTCGCACATCTCATAGACGCGCTGGATGTGTTCCCAGCGCACACGATCGGCCGACATCGGGTTCTCGGGCAGTTCCGCCTTCTCTCCCGGACGCTGGGTCAATGCCGCAAACACATCATCGGCATCGGCGGGTTTTGCGAGGTAATCCACAGCCCCGAGCTTCACCGCCGTCACTGCTGTGGCGATATTTCCGTAGCCCGTGAGCACGATGATTCGCGTATCGTCGCGGCGCTGGCGGATAGCTTCAATGACATCGAGGCCGTTGCCGTCGCCCAATCGAAGATCGACCACCGCATATTTCGGCGGCCGCCCCCGGGACTTCGCCACACCTTCAGCAACCGATTCGGCTGTCTCGACATGAAAACCGCGTGCTTCCATGGCGCGCGCCAGGCGACGCAGAAAGGGGCCATCGTCGTCGACGATCAGCAGGCTCGGGTCGGGCCCGATATGCTCCTCGTTGGAGTCGACGGAAATCTCGTGGTTCTGATCTGTCATCGCTACGGTCCCGGCAGTTGAACGTCCAGAATGAGTCAACCGCTTATTTATATCCTGTTTATGCCCACAAAGTCATTTTGTCGAATTTGCGTCTATCAACACACGCGGCCATTCGATTCTGATGCGCGCGCCCGCGCTTTCCGGATCGCGATTTTCGAAAACCAATGATGCGCCGGAGCGTTCCAGCAGCGTTTTAGCGATGAAAAGGCCCAATCCCAGGCCTCCTGCGGTATCTTCCTTCTGCCTTTTAGTGACGTAGGGTTCGCCGATCCGGGTCAGAATATCGGGCGCATAACCGTTGCCATCGTCCTCCACAACGATGAGCACCTTTTCGTGATCATGCTCGACCGTGACCGTTACCTTCTCCCGCGCATAGTCGACAGCGTTCTCGATCAGGTTGCCAAGCCCGTACATGATGCCGGCGTTGCGCTCCGTGACCGGTTCGCCCTTGCGAGGGCTTTTCTCGATGAGCTCCAGCCTGATGCCGAATTCGCGGTGTGGCGTAACGATCTCTTCCATCATCGAGGAAAGGGGCAATCGTCGCATATGCGCGTCGCCCTCGGCCGAAAGTGTCGTCAGTCGGCGAAGAATATCGCGGCAGCGCTCACTCTGGCTGCGCAGAAGCTGCACATCCTCGCGGAACCGGTCGTCATCCTTGAGTTCGCGCTCCATTTCCTTCGCAACGACGCTGATGGTCGCAAGCGGCGTGCCGAGTTCGTGCGCGGCGGCGGCCGCAAGCCCGTCGAGCTGCGAGAGATGCTTTTCCCGCTGCAGAACGAGTTCCGTTGCCGCCAGCGCTTCGGAAAGCTGGCTTGCTTCCAGCGACACGCGATAGGCGTAGAAAGCGGCAAAGCCCATGGTGGAGGCGATCGAGCACCAGACGCCGAATTGCATGACATTGTGTACGTTGATCTCCACTCCGTCGAACCACGGAAGCGGAAAGGGCGAAAAAGCGAGCACGGTAATGCAGACCATCGCAAAGCCGATCAGCCGGGTGCTGTAACGGATCGGCTGCGAAGCGAAGGAAATGATGACGGGCACGCAGACTAGCGCCGCAAAGGGATTGGCGAGGCCGCCGGTGATGAACAGCAGCGCACAGAGCTGCAGGAGGTCGAAGCCCAGGAGCGCGAAGGCAGCAGGCGGCTCCAGCCGGTGTGTCGGCGGATAGCGGATGGTCAGATAGAAATTCACCCAGGCGAGTGCCCCGATCAGCGAACAGCTGGCAACTAGGGGCAGGGGAAATTTCAACAGGAAGGCGACGATGAAGACGGTCACCGCCTGGCCGATCACCGCCAGCCATCGCAATCGCACCAATGTCTGCAGTCGTAGTCGCCGGCTGCTGAGCCGGTCTTCCTGCGTTTGTATCTCGGTCTTCTCAACCACGCCATGCTCCTTCAGAGCGCCGTGCATTCATTCCACTTTTGCTGGCCACCGTGCCGCCAAATTATGTACCACGGGGCTTTGCCCTTGTCGTCGGAGCTGCATCCTCGGGGCGCTCTGGCCAGGGATGCCTCGGGTAGCGGCCGCGCATATCAGCGCGCACGTCCCTCCATGAACCGGCCCAGAAACCGGGCAGATCGCGTGTCGTCTGGATGGGCCTGTGAGCCGGCGAAGTAAGCTCAAGCAGCAGCGGCAACCGCCCGCCGGCGACCGCTGGATGCTGTCTGAGGCCGAAAAGTTCCTGCACGCGGATCGTCAGTATTGGCTCTTCTCCGTCATATTGGATAGGATGACGTTGCCCGGTGGGGGCTTCGAAATGTGTCGGCGCCAGTCGCGCGAGATCGCGCTGAAGATCATGCGGCACGAGTGCCATCAGTCCGTTTGAGAGGCCGGCGGCGGAAATATCCGCAAGCCCTCGGGCATCCATCTGGAACGGAATGAACCAATCATCCATGCGGTCAAGAAGCGCCTCGTCACTCATCTCGGGCCATGGCTCCCCGATAGACCTGTGCAGGAAGCCGATCCGTTCCCGAAGTTGCTGGGCTTCCTTCGAGAACGGAAGCTGATCGAGCCCGATCTCCCGCAATCCTTCAGCAAGCGCCTTCGATACTGCCTCGCCGGTGGGGCGCGGAAGCGGTGCTTCGTCGAACACGATTGCGCCAAGTCTCGTCGCACGACGCGCCCGCACCTGCCGGCTCTGCTTGTCGAAAAAGGTCTGGTCGTCTGTTCGGATCTCGCCCGGCAGCTCGGCTTCGATATCCGCTCGTGAAACCTCTGCTGCTGCCAGGATCCTGCCCTGTGCCGCCCGGCCGGTCAGATCGGCGATGACGAGCATCTGGCTGCCGGCCAAGCGCTCCGTTTCGGCAAGCTCAGCGCCGCGGCCGTTTGCCATCAAATAACGTCCGCGCCCGCCGCGCTGCAGCGCGATACGATCTGGAAAAGCATGGAGCAAGAGCTGCCCAGCGAGCACGGGTTCGTTACTCGAAACCCTGTTCAGCCCATCCGCCAGCCGACCCGCCAGCCGTCGTGAAGCCTCCGCCCTTTCGCCCTTCTCGTTTCTGAACCGTCGCAGCCGGTCCTCCAGGTCGATGCTGTTGCCGCCAAGCCCCTGTTCCGTCAGCAGCACGGATATCAGTGCTGCATCCTTCGCATGGCCTGTTTCACCGGCCGAAACCACCATGGCGGCGAGCCGCGGCGGCAGGGCAAGACCGCGCATCACCTTTCCGCGCGCCGTCAATGCGCCATCCTTGTCGAGCGCGCCGAGTTGCAGGAGCAGCGCCCGGGCCTCCCGGATCGTTGCCTCCGGTGGCTGATCGACGAAGGCAAGCGATTTCGTATCCTGAACGCCCCAATGGGCAAGATCGAGGACGAGGCCGGAGAGATCGCTCGAAAGAATTTGCGGTGGCGTGAAAGCCGGAAGTGCCGCCGTCTGGCCCTGATGCCACAGACGGATCGCGATGCCGGGCTCCGTTCGTCCCGCACGGCCGGCGCGCTGATCGGCGGAAGCGCGCGACACGCGAACGGTCTCCAACCGCGTGATCCCCGTCGATGCCTCGAAGACCGGCAACCGCTGCAGGCCGCTATCGATCACGATGCGTACACCGTCGATGGTGATGGAAGTTTCGGCAATCGACGTTGCCAGCACGATCTTGCGGGTGCCGGGCGAAGCGGGACGGATCGCCGCGTCCTGCTCCTTTTGACTGAGATTGCCATAGAGCGGCGCAATCAGCGTCTCCGGACCGAAGCGCCCTTCCAATCTCTCCGCCGTTCGGCTGATTTCCGCCTGCCCCGGAAGGAAGGACAGGATCGATCCGGTCTCGCTGGCATGCGACTCGACGATCGCCCGCACCATCGCGTCTTCGATTCGTTCGCCGCCCGGACGGTCTTGATAGCGGATATCGATCGGAAAGGCTCGCCCCATACTCTCGATAACAGGCGGATGATCGAGCAGTGCCGCGACCCGTTCGACATCAAGTGTTGCCGACATGACGAGGATGCGCAGATCCTCGCGCAGAGCCGATTGCACGTCGAGCGCCAGCGCGAGGCCGAAATCGGCATCCAGCGAGCGTTCGTGGAATTCGTCGAAGATCACGGTCGAGACACCGGAGAGTTCCGGATCGTCGAGGATCATGCGGGCAAAAACGCCTTCGGTGACGACCTCGATCCGGGTTCTGGCGGAGATCCTGTTGTCGAGACGCATGCGATAACCGACTGTGTCACCAACCTGTTCGCCGAGCAACGATGCCATCCGGCCTGCTGCAGCACGCGCCGCCAGCCGGCGTGGCTCGAGCAGGATGATTTTCCCGTCCTCGCGCCATGGCTGGTTCAGCAGATGCAGCGGCACGAGTGTCGTCTTGCCGGCGCCTGGCGGCGCTGAAAGCACGGCGCGTTTCTCTTTGCCGAGAGCCGCGCTGATATCGGGTAGGACATGCGAGACCGGAAGCTCCGGTAGTGCGGGCATGACCTTCACTTTCCGCTCGTCATCGTCTCATAGGCAAGAATGGCGCCGGCAAGATCCTCAAGTGCCGCGCCGACCGATTTGAAGAGCGTGATCTCGCTGTCGTTTGTCCGTCCGGCGCAAGTGCCGGATATCAGCTCGGCCAGTTCACCACGTATGTCGCTCTCTTTCAGCAGCCCCGCCTTCAGCGGCTGAACGATGTCGCCGCCTTCGCTGAGCGCGCCTTCTCGCGTATCGACATAAACGGCAGAGCGCAGCACGGCCGTATCGTCGCTCTCGCGCATGCTTGGCTTGAACGCGCCGACCAGATCGAGATGAGCGCCGGGTTTCAGCCAGTTGCCGCGAACAAGCGGCTCGCTGGAAAGCGTCGCGCAGGAAATGATATCGGCCGTTCGTGCAGCCGCTTCGATATCGCTTACCGCTTCGGCCTGCAGCCCAAGGGCCTGCGCTTCCTCGGCAGTTTTCTTGGCCGCTTCATGATTGCGTCCCCAGATGCGGTAGCGCTGGATCGGCCTGATGGTCCCATGTGCCTGCATGAGATTGAGTGAAAGCCGCCCAGTCCCACAGACCAGCATCTCCGCGGCTTCCGGTCGAGACAGGTAACGTGACGCCAAGGCCGAAGTTGCAGCGGTACGGCGCGCCGTCAACTCACCACCTTCTATGACGGCGAGCATCTCCCCTGTCGCAGCTGAGGACAGCAGATAGCTTCCGAATATTGCCGGCAGGCTGCGACGAACATTGCCGGGAAAGACGGAGACGGTCTTGATGCCCGTATACCGTCCGGGCAGCCAGGCTGGCATCAGAAGCAGGGTGGCATTCTCCTCGCCAGGAACGTCCATGTCATGATGATGCCGGACCGGCATCACGCATTCACTCCGAAACATGGCCTCGATCGCGTCGATAAGCTGCGCCCAGGGTAGGGCCGATCGCGTCTGGTCTTTATCGAGGACAAGCATCCTGAACTCCGCAAGGCATTGGATATATCACCGTCAAACTACCGATTGGATTGATCGAGGCAAGCGCCCTGGAAATTCGTGGAGAGCCTTCCCATATAAGGCTCGCACCCAAGGCGGCTATTGACGGGCTCGTATCGACCAAAATCGATCTGAAGTGGGGTGATTTTGGCAGCGTTCCTCCCCTTCTGGCGGGAGGTGTGAAAACTGTAAGCAAAATCAACCTGTTACAAAAAT
>UCGV01000051.1 GCA_900471925.1 Hyphomicrobiales bacterium | reverse complement strand
GCTGAAATTTCCGGCTGCGCCACTCGCGGCTCGGAAGCCTGAATCGGGGCTGCCGCCGGGGTCGAGCGCGACAGTTCGGCCAGGATATCGGTGGTCGGGCGCGGTGCCGGCGGTGCGCGGCGCACCATCGGCCGCTGGAATTCCTCCGGATCGGGCGTGAAGATCAGGTCTTCCACATCCTGTGGCGAGTCCGGCAGCGGCATCAGCTTCGGGCTCGAAGAGCGCGCCGAAGTCTCGACATTGCCGATCTGGATCGGCAGCGGACGGCGCGACAGTGCCGGGCCAAGCGCCACGAAATGACCGCGCTTCAGGTCGCGGAACATTTCCGCCTGGCGGCGATCCATGCCAAGCAGGTCGGCGGCGCGTGCCATGTCGATATCGAGGAAGGTACGGCCCATCAGGAAGTTAGAAGCTTCGGCCGCGACGTTCTTGGCAAGCTTGGCAAGACGCTGCGTGGCGATGACGCCGGCAAGCCCGCGTTTACGACCGCGGCACATCAGGTTGGTCATGGCGCCGAGCGAGGCCTTGCGCGCATCTTCCGAGACATCGCCGCCGACCGAGGGCGCAAACATCTGCGCTTCGTCGACGACGACGAGAACCGGATACCAATATTCGCGATCGGCATCGAACATGCCGTTGAGGAAGGCCGCTGCTGCCCGCATCTGCTGCTCGATATCGAGCCCTTCCAGCGTCAACACGCAGGAAACGCGGTGCTGGCGGATACGGTTGGCAATGCCGGCAAGCTCGGCCTCGGTGCGCTCGCCATCGACGACCACATGGCCGAAGCGATCTGAGAGCGTGACGAAATCACCTTCGGGGTCGATGATGACCTGCTGAACCCACTGAGCTGACTGTTCCAGCAGGCGGCGCAGAAGGTGCGATTTGCCGGAACCGGAATTGCCCTGCACCAAAAGACGCGTCGCCAGCAGCTCCTCGATATCGAGCGTCGCCGGGCTGCCGGACGCCATTCCCATATCGATGCCAACCTGCACGCCAATTTCCTCTTGCAAATTCCCGGCTCGTCTGTAGCAGATTCGCAGCCGCTGTTGTCGTCAAACCTTTAAAAACCCACAGGGAAAGTCAGCCCCGAAAGGATGGCTTCATACCGCCTCGCGTTCGATGAGGCCATCCGCCATGTCCTCTCGCGCGGGGATCAGCAAACGGGTGCAGAGTAGGCTGATGAAAAGCGGCACCAGCAGGACCGCAAGCCCCGCGCGCAGGCCAAGATGTTCGCCGAGAAAGCCGATGATCGGCGGCCCGACGAGAAAACCGCTGAGCGCCGTGAACGAAAGCATCGCCACGCTTGACGCCGCCGGGCGGTCGGTCAGCGAAGCGACGGCGGTCACCGCAAGCGGAAATCCGACCGAAACGCCGACACCGACTGCCGCAAAGCCGATGAGCGCAAGTGGTGTCGCCGGCGCAAAGAGAACGACGAGCATGCCGGCGAGCGAGGCGATCCCGCAGCCGCGGGCAATGGCAACCGCTCCGAAGCGGCCTTTCATATAATCACCGCTGAAACGCCCTGCCGCTACCATGAAGGCGAAAATCGAATAGCCGAGACCGATTTGCGCGCCTGCCGCATTCATGACATCGCGGAGATAGATCGCCGACCAATCCGCGATCGCACCTTCGGTCATGGTGACGCCGAAGACGAAGGCGCAGATTCCGAGCAGGGCGAGGCTTGGCGGCTTGAAACCGGTCTTTGCCTGCGAATTCTCCTCGTGGTGACTTTCAGGCAATTTCGGCAGGCGCAGGCTGGCACTCAGCGCGATCGGCAGGACGATGATCGCCGTGATCAGGATCGACCAATGCGGCGAAAGCCCGATAGCGATGGCGCCGACACCGATGAGGCTGCCGACCATGATGCCAAAGCTCCAGAAGCCATGGCAGCGGCTCATGATGATCAGCCCGGTCGCCTTCTCCGTCACATCGGCCTCGACATTCATGCCAAGTTCCACCGTCGAAAGCGCGACCCCGACGATCATCAAGGCAAAGAATAGGAGCACGGTGCTGGGCGCGAAGGCCGGCAGCGACACCACGGCAAGAAAGAAGATGAAACCGTAGATGATCGCCATGCGCCCGCCGATGCGCGCGACAAGGCGGCCGGCAAATGGCAGCGTGATCAGCGTGCCGATCGGCAATCCCAGGAGGGCGACGGCGAGATCGGCAGTGCCGAGTTCAAGTTTCGCCTGGATATCGGGAATGCGCGGCAACCAGGCGCCAAAGGCGATCGGTTGCAGGAAGAAGATCAGCATCACAAGTCTTTGCAGCGGCACGGCACATCCCTTTATATCTTAAGCGGCAAACACCCGCTCGCGATTCCCGGCGGCGATCTTGCGCGATGAGACAGGTGAAATAAAGCGCGCAGTGCCCCCTCAGGCGCTGAGACCGAAACCCTGCATCAGCCGCCGCGTGGCGAAATCCGGATTGCCCGAGGTGAAGACGGCAAAGTCGAAATTGTCGGGATGAACCGCATCCGCCACCTGCGGCACCAGCGAACGAGCGCGCCGCGCAATGGCTTCGGCCGGGTCCAGCCAGTCGACCGGCCAAGGCGCCAGCCTGCGGAACATGTTGGCCATGAAGGGATAATGGGTGCAGGCAAGCACGACGATATCGGTCTTGTGCCCGTCCTTCTCGACGAAACATTGCTCGATCTCGGCCGTGACGGCCTCGTCGGAAACGGCATCGCCGCGGATATAGGCCTCCGCCATGCGCGCCAGGTTCTCCGAACCCACGAGCCGCACGTGGCACTGCTGCGCGAAGGACTGGATGAGATCGCGCGTATAGGCGCGCTTCACCGTACCGGGGGTCGCCAGCACCGAGACGAGCCCGGAGCGCGTGCGCTCGGCAGCCGGCTTGATCGCCGGCACCGTGCCGACAAAGGTCATCTGCGGAAAGGCGGCGCGCAGATCCGCGCCCACAAGCGTGAAGGCCGTGTTGCAGGCGATGATGCAGACTTCGGGATCATAGTCTTCAAGCAGCTTGGCAAAGAGCCCGATGATCCGCTCCTTCAACGCCTGTTCCTCCCAGCCGCCATAGGGAAAGCCGGAATCGTCGGCGACATAGATGAAGCCGCGTTCGGGCATCAGCACGCGCGCTTCGCGCAGCACGGTCAGCCCGCCTATGCCTGAATCGAAAACGAGGACGGGTTTCAGCTCAGTCGTCGGCGCTGTCATCGCTAGGCGCATCCTTGCCGGATCGGGTGGAACCGCTTGCGCGCGGCTTGTCGCGCGTAAAGCGGTCGAGGGAGGAGATGACGCCGCGCAGCACGCTGATTTCCTGTTCCGTGAATGCCCGGCGGGAGAGGACAGCGCGCAGGTTGTCGACCATTTTCGGCTTTTTCGAGGGCGGATGGAAATAGTTGCGCGAATCCAGCGCTTCTTCCAGCTGCTCGAACAGGCCGAACAACTGCTCCTTGGTGGACGGCCGCTGCTCCAGCGCCTGGAACGGCACGGCCTCCAGATCCTCTATGCCGGACTTCATCCATTCATAGGACATCAAGAGCACGGCCTGGGCGATGTTGAGCGAGGCGAAGGCCGGGTTGACCGGGAAGGTGACGATCTCGTCGGCAAGCGCCACTTCCTCGTTCGTCAGGCCCCAGCGCTCGCGGCCAAACAGGATGCCGGTCGCCTCGCTTGCCCTGAAGCGGCCGCGAAGGTTGCTTGCGGCAAAGACCGGAGAGCGCACCGGCTTGTAATTGTCGCGGCTGCGCGCCGTCGTCGCATAGACGAAGTTCAAGTCGGCGATCGCCTCTTCCAGCGTGTCGAACACCTTCGTGCCTTCGATCACATGATCGGCCTTGGAGGCCGCTGCCTGCGCCTTCTCGTTCGGCCAACCGTCACGCGGATTGACGAGGCGTAGATCGACAAGGCCGAAATTCGCCATGGCGCGCGCCACCATGCCGATATTCTCGCCCATCTGCGGCTCGACCAGAATGATGACAGGCCCTTCGGCCAGAAGTTGACGCTCGCTGTTCGTGCCCGCCATGGTGCTTACTTGTTTTTCCTATTCCTGATTTACGGGCGCAATAACTGTGCCGGATGCAACAGGCAAGTCCCGTGTCTCAGCGGGATAGAGCCGTTCCAGCGTCGAGCCGATCATTTCGACGGCAAGCCGCGTGCCCTCGTGCCAGAGCGGCAGATGGCGGCCTGTCGGTCGCATCTGCTGTTTGCGGCTGACGAGAAAACATTCCGAGCCGCGCGGTGCAACGGCGTCCAGCATGCCGATATCGGCTGATATCCGTCGCTTCAGATCGTCATCGATCGCTTCATTCGTATTGTTGCGCGCCAGAATTCGCGACCAATAGGTAATGGAGAGGAAGATCGCCAGCGTCTGGCGGATCTGTCCCGGCCTGGTGACAATCGACCAGGAGGAGCCGAGAGGGCGCGCGGCAAGTGTGATGTCACGGTAGCGGGCATCGACCTTCTGCGAAATCGCCACCAGCTCCATCAGCCCCTTCTCACCCGATAGTGCCGACAGCAGTTCCCGCAGCGCGGCGAACCATTTATCGACCGCCGTATCCAACGCCCCGCGGGTGCGCGCGGGCAGCACGAGGAAGGCAACCATCGTTCCCGCCACCGCGCCGATCAGCGTCTCCTCGAGGCGAAGCTTCAGGAGATCGAAGGTCAAGACACCCATCATGCCGTAGATCAGGCAGAGAACGATCGAGATGAAGAAGGTCATCGTCGCATAGGAACTCTGCAGGAAATAGAAGGCGAGAAAGACGCAGACGATCGACACGGCAATGGCAATGCCCATCTGGTGCGAAAGCAACGACGCCAACACCAGACCGAAGGTGATGCCGAACAGCGTGCCAATCGAGCGCTGCAGCGCCTTGATGGCCGTGTCACCGCGCGAATTGGTGTTGCTGAAGACGAGGAAGGAGGCGAGCACCGCCCAGAACCAGCGTTCGCGTGACAGCGCAAGTCCGAGCGTCATGGCAATAGCCGTTGCCAGCGTGATCTGCAGCGCCGAGCGCATTACCGGGTTCTTCAGCGAGAAATCGACGGCGGCCGGCGTGCCGACCTCCTCGACGGATGCGATCGCGGCAAAATCCGTCCTGCGTCCGTTATCGATCGTTTCCATCAATTGATGGCGCGCAGCCCCGAGCCAGAGCAGCGCCCGCGCCGTCTCGCCCTGCGGCTGGCCCTCCATATCGGCGACTGCCTGTTCCTGTGCCGAGAGCACCGCCCTGTCATTCTCGATCACCGCATGGACGAGCGCGAAAGATGGTGGGTTCTGGTAGCTGAGCACGATTGCGCTCTCGGCCGCCAAATGCGCATCGAAGAGCCGGATGGCGAGTTCGGCGGCCGGATCGGACGCGCCATCGAAGACGCCGCCCGGCGGACGCGGGATGAAGCTTTCCGCCATCAGCACCACTTCCTTCAGCCGCTCCTCCAGTTGGCGCAGCTCCTGCCGGTCGGCCTCCTCCACCTTTCCGTCGATCGCAAGTGCCGCGAGCTTGTAGAGGATCTGGTTGATGCGGCCGCGCACACTTTCCAGCGATCGCAACAGGTCGCGACGCCAGTTATCCGGCAGCAGAACCGCCCTCACCCAGTGGCTGACAAGCGCCGAGACGACCGGGCCGATCAATACGAGCGGCAGTTCCGCGACCTTCGGCTGGAAATAGGCGCCCATGAAATAAGAGGTGAAGGCGAACATGCCGATGGCAAAGCCGCGCGGACCGTAGACGCGCCCGGATGCGGCGAGGAAGATCACCACGAGGAAGACGAAATCCGAGATATAGCGGTGCGATTCCAGTGCCGCCGCAAGGCCGACGACGACCATGCTCGCACAACAGCCGAGCAGCCGTGTCACCAGCTGGCGAGACGAACCCTTGTCGCGCACGGCGACGCCGCCTTCGATCGATAGAAGGATGCCGAGACCATAGGACGCCGTCGGCAAGGGCACGATGAACATGTGGATCGCAAGCAGGATCGCGAAGGAGAGCAGGATCGACAGCGTGACCCGAGACCCCATGCGCAGGCGCGAAAGCGCCGGGTCATTGGCAAGCAGCCAGTCTCGGAAATCAAAGCCGGAAATCAATCTTGCCAGTCCTCACGCGCGTCCGATGCCGTAATGCGAGATACCGCCGCCATTGCGGAAATCAAATCACACCTTGGCCTCGTCCGCCATGCCGATCTCAGGTGTCACTGGCCGGTGGCGCTGGCGCTATTCGCCGTTGGCGATCTGCACCATCGCCTCCTTGAGCGAGATCGGCCCCTCCTCGCCCTGGATCATGATGTCGTCGATGACGGCGTTGCCCGCCTCCTCGATCACCTCGAAACGGACGGTCGTAAAGGCATCCTTTTCGGGCGTGCCATCCATGCAGGTCGCCGCCTTGAACTTGACGGTTACCTCGGTCGTACCGTTCGCCGGCTGGCCGCTTGCCATGGAAAGATCCTGCAGCGGGCATGCGTCCTGGCCGTTGACGATCACATCGTAATCGAAGGGCGATATGCCGTCCTCGTCGGCGGCCGGGTTCTGAGCGGCCGCCTTGTACTTCTCGCCGAAATCCTTGCTGTAGAGGCGGCCAAGCACGCCATCCTCGAAAATATCGATCCAGTCGCTGTTGTCGCCTGCCCAGTTCTTCTGCGTATCGGCCATGATCTCCTTGACCGGCGCGGTCGCATCAGCCGCCAGCGAAAAGCCCGGCAGGGCGGACGAAGCGGCGATGAGGCCGGCGAAGAAAACGGCGATCTTTTTCATGTCGGAATGTCCGGGACTCGGGGGCTTATGGCGCGGAGGTTAGCCATTTTCCCGCTCTTGGCAATGGCGGCAAAAACGTCACGCCGCTGCCCGTTCTGCTTTGCGTTCCCGGCTCACAATGCTATAGCGCTGCGGACCCACATCACCCACCCGGGGCATCAGTCCCTTCCTAAGCTTACGAGGCAGATACATGAAGAAGATCAAGGTCGCCAATCCCGTCGCCGATCTCGATGGCGATGAAATGACTCGCATCATTTGGCAGCTCATCAAGGATAAGCTGATCCATCCGTATCTCGACCTCGACATCGACTATTTCGACCTCTCGGTTGAAAACCGCGACGCCACCAACGACCAGGTCACGGTCGATGCCGCCAACGCCATCAAGAAGTACGGCGTCGGCATCAAGTGCGCGACCATCACGCCTGATGAAGCCCGCGTGAAGGAATTCAACCTCAAGGAAATGTGGAAGAGCCCGAACGGCACGATCCGCAACATCCTCGGCGGCGTCATCTTCCGCGAGCCGATCATCTGCCGCAACGTTCCCCGCCTCGTTCCGGGCTGGACGCAGCCGATCGTCGTCGGCCGTCACGCTTTCGGCGACCAGTATCGCGCAACCGACTTCAAGTTCCCGGGCAAGGGCAAGCTGACGATCAAGTTCGTCGGCGAAGACGGCACCGTCATCGAGAAGGAAGTCTTCAACGCACCGGGCGCCGGCGTTGCCATGGCCATGTACAACCTCGACGAGTCGATCCGCGAATTCGCCCGCGCCTCGATGATGTACGGCCTGATGCGCAAGTGGCCGGTCTACCTGTCGACCAAGAACACCATCCTCAAGGCCTATGACGGCCGCTTCAAGGACATCTTCGAAGAAGTCTTCGAGACCGAATTCAAGGATCAGTTCAAGGAAGCCGGCATCACCTACGAACACCGCCTGATCGACGACATGGTCGCTTCTGCGCTGAAGTGGTCCGGCGGCTACGTCTGGGCTTGCAAGAACTATGACGGCGACGTCCAGTCCGACACTGTTGCCCAGGGCTTCGGATCGCTCGGCCTGATGACCTCGGTTCTCCTGACGCCTGACGGCAAGACGGTTGAAGCCGAAGCCGCTCACGGCACGGTTACCCGCCACTACCGCCAGCACCAGAAGGGCCAGGAAACCTCGACGAACTCGATCGCTTCGATCTTCGCATGGACGCGTGGCCTCGCGCACCGCGCCAAGCTCGACGACAATGCCGAGCTCGCAAAGTTCGCTGCAACGCTGGAAAAGGTCTGCGTCGACACCGTCGAAGCCGGCTTCATGACCAAGGACCTGGCGCTGCTCATCGGTCCGGATCAGCCGTGGCTCTCCACCACCGCTTTCCTCGACAAGATCGACCAGAACCTGCAGGCCGCAATGGCCTGAGCCCTATCAGGATAAAGATCGAAAAACCCGGCCTTCGCGCCGGGTTTTTTGTTGTCTGCTTGTACCGCTGATTGAATTAGAGATTACTTTAAAACGTAAGCTTCACGTAAGTTGCAAAGCCTATCAAGATACTCGCTTAGGCATGGAGGTTCTGATGGCCAAGAAGAGTTTCGTCCCTGAATTTCTGCAGCTTGTAAGGCTTCTCGCGCGTCGCGAGGGCCAGGATATGATTGTCTTCTATCTCGATCTTGCGCTGCTGGAGACCCAGACCCAGCACTACAATCAGCGCTGGCGAGTGGCCCCCGGCCATGCGGATGCAGCCGAGGCGCCGCCTTCGACGGAGGTCATTCCTCGCGAAGCTTTGAAGGCTCCGCCGGTGCCGAAACCTGCCCCCAAGGTTGAAATCTCCCGTGCTAATGTTACGAAAAGAGCAGCGGAGAGAGGAGAGCAGGATGAGCGAGGAAATCACCTTCTACACCAACCCGATGTCGCGCGGCCGGATAGCACGATGGATGCTGGAAGAAACCGGCGTCCCATATCGTACCGAAATCCTGACGTTCGGCGGAACGATGAAGGAGCCGGACTATCTGTCCGTCAACCCGATGGGCAAGGTACCGGCGATCCGGCATGGGAAGACGATCGTGACGGAATGCGCGGCGATCTGTGCGTATCTTGCGGACGTCATTCCGCAAGCAGGCCTCGGCCCGCAGCCCGAGGAGCGGGCTGATTATTACCGCTGGATGTTCTTCGCCGCCGGGCCGCTGGAAGCCTCTGTCACGCTGAAGGCGCTCGGCTTCGAAATCCCGCAGGAGCGGCTGCGCATGGCCGGTTGCGGCTCCTTCGGCGATGTCATGGGCACTTTGGAAAAGGCGGTTTCGGCCGCCTCTCCTTATATCACTGGCAAGCGCTTCACGGCAGCCGACGTCTATGTCGGCTCCCATATCGGCTGGGGTCTCGCCTTCGGCAGCATCGAAAAACGCCAGGCCTTCGTCGACTATTTCGGCCGGCTTTCCGAGCGCGATGCCTATAAGAGAGCTACCGCGCTGGATGACGAGGCAGCGAAGGCTATGCAAGCCGCATAACGTTCTTGCTAGGCAAGCGGCATATAGATATCCGTCCGCAACTCGGTCGGGGCGACTTCGCGCGGATTGTTGAGATATTCCTCGAACATGACCTTGTCCCGGATCTGCCGACCGGAAGCCGGCAGCCACTCCGCATAGAGCCACTGATATGCCTTATGCATATCGGCATAAGGCCCCTTGTGGTGCAGCACGGCATATTCACCGTCTTCCACCGAACGTCGCTCCAGTGGCGCGTTGGCGGTCGTCTCCTCTCCTGCCGTCACGCAGGCGACCGAGCGCAGGTTCTCGGGCTGCACGAGATCGGGATCGTCGAGATAGACACCGATCATCCGCATGTCGGGCCTTGCGAGCCCACGGGCGTGGAGCGTGCCGAACAGCGTCTCGAAGGCCCTGCCGATCTCCATATAGGAACCGGTATGGGCAACGCCCACGAGTTCGAGTGGCGGGATGGTTTTGAGCGTAACGTCAAACATGGCTTGCGCCTTTCCGGATGTTGAGGGTTCGAAGGCTGTGTGGCTTCCCTCTTTCCGGTAGCGTGCCGGCGGCATTCCGTAGACCGATTTGAAGATGCGGTTGAAGGACTGGAGATTGGGATAGCCTGACCGTTTCGCAATCTCGCCGACATCCCGTTCCGTGCGAACGATCTCGCCCGCCGCGCGATGCAGCCGCAGCCGCTTGACGGTTGCCGCCAGCGTCTCGCCGTAAATCGCCCTGTAGATCCGGTGCCAGTGATAGCTCGACAGGCAGGCGATCTCGGCCAGCCGCTCCATATCCAGATCCTCGTCGAGATGATCGTGGATATAGGCAGAGACCCGTCTCAGACGGTTCTCATAAAGCGCCCACGCCGTTTCACCTGTCATGTCAAACCCTTTGCAAATCGATCGGCTGCACCAAAGCATAGCCCGATTTGACAAATCCTGCTGACTTGAACCTTGGAGAAATCCCAAGTAGACCGGAATTCCGGCTCGAACCCAAGAGGATGAATGATGCCGGATTTTTCTACACTGATACTCTTTGCCGCCGCCGCGCTGGTGCTGACTGCCACGCCCGGTCCCGACATGCTGCTGATTGCCTCGCGCAGCATCAGTCAGGGACGCGCTGCCGGATTTCTGACCTATGCCGGTATCGCGCTCGGTACCTATTGCCACGCCCTTGCCGCGGCCTTCGGGCTCTCACAGCTCTTCATGACCGTGCCCGTCGCCTTTGAGGCGGTACGCTGGGCCGGCTGCTGCTACCTGCTCTATCTGGCCTACAGGACGATCCGCTCGGAAGGCATGGCCTTTGCGCCCGCCTCCACGCTGAAGCGGCTCTCAGGCCGGCGCATCTTCCTTGCCGGCCTCGCCACCAATCTGCTCAATCCGAAAATGGCGCTCTTCGTCATGGCGCTCTTTCCGCAGTTCGTGAAGGTCGAGGGCGGTTCGATGGCCGTGCAGATGCTGGTACTGGCGAGCGTGTTGAACGGCGTCGGCTTCATCGTCAACGGTGCCGTCATCCTGCTCGGAAGCCGGATCCGCACGCGGCTCGGTTCCATCAGCCGTTTCCCGAAACTGCCGCAATATATGCTGGCAACCGTCTTCACCGGTCTTGCTTGCCGACTGGCACTGCAGACGAGAAATTGAATGCTGACCGCGCTTTGAAAAAAGTCGCGCGCGAAATGCCAGCTGATATCAGTCAAAAAAACGCGGCGCACAGATAGCGCGCCGCGTGCGTGGTCTTTTGACTTGTTTCCCGTGCTGTTCGCACGATTGTCGTGGCGGCCGGATAGCCGCCACGACAGGTTTGATTATAGGAGAAAATCGCCTGACTGCAGGTGGACGAGGCCCTTCAGGTCAATCTCGAAGTCATGAACGCCGTCACCATTCAGGTCGCCCTGGATAATGGTGTGATCGTTCGCGGTTCCGGCATTGTCTTCCATATGCCAGGCGAGCGCACCAGCCTTGTGGTCGAACTGGGCATTCTCTTGCGCCTGGAAATGGAAGGTTCCATTGCCTGCCGCAGAACCGTTCGCATCGATCGCCGAGATGTCGATCTTGTCGAGACCCTTCTGGAAGTCGGTGATGACGTCCCGGCTTGTGCCGTTCCCGGCATCCGCCGCTGTCTTGAAGATAAACGTATCGGCGTCGGCGCCACCGGTCAGCGTGTCCTTACCGGTACCACCAAAAAGGAAGTCCCTGCCGGCACCGCCGTCCAGCTTGTCTGCACCAGCGTCGCCGAAGAGCGTATTGGTGCCTTTATCACCGGTCAGCACGTCATTATAGGCCGAGCCAGCCAGGTTTTCGATGCTGATGAACTTGTCACCGGCGGCATGCCCGCCTGATGCGGCACCGGTCGCCAGGTTGACGTTGACTGCGGTGGAGCCGGAATAGCTGGCCGAGTCGCTGCCAGTACCGCCGTCGAGCGTGTCTGCACCGGCGCCACCCTTCAGGAT
>UCGV01000064.1 GCA_900471925.1 Hyphomicrobiales bacterium | reverse complement strand
ACGGGGATGAACAACGAAGTTGGCATGATGGCGAAGGCCACGCTGTCGCTGCAGGAGAAGATCCGCGAGCGTCATGCGATGTCGGAACGCGAAGCGGCCCAGCAAATGGCGCTCGAAGGCGAGCGCGAGACCAACCTGCGCCACCAGCAGGACGAGGCATCGGCACAGGCCCGCGTCGTCTCGACGATCGGCCAGGCTCTGGAACAGATCGCCCGCGGCGACCTGACGGTGCGTTGCGCCGACATCGGCCAGAAGTATGCAGCCCTGCGTGACAACTTCAACGATGCGCTCTCGCATCTGGAAGCTGCCATGGCCCGCGTCAGCGCCAAGGGCGGTGATATCGGTGTGGCCAAGGAAGAGATCCGCCGCGCCTCCAACGAACTGTCGCAGCGCACCGAGCGCCAGGCCGCAAGCCTGGAAGAAACCTCGGCTGCTCTCGACGAACTGACTGTTGCCGTTCGCCAGACCGCCGATGGCGCTCATGAGGCGAGCAAGCGGGTTCACTCGGTCTCGACCGAAGCCACGCACAGCGATGCGATCGTCACCCAGGCCATCGAAGCCATGAGCGGCATCGAGAAGTCCTCGTCCGAGATCACCAAGATCATCGGCGTCATCGACGAGATCGCCTTCCAGACGAACCTGCTGGCGCTGAACGCCGGTGTCGAGGCAGCGCGTGCCGGCGAAAGCGGCAAGGGCTTTGCCGTCGTCGCCCAGGAAGTGCGCGAACTGGCCCAGCGCTCTGCGGCTGCCGCCAAGGAGATCAAGGATCAGATCGCCCGTTCGTCCAGCCAGGTCGATCACGGTGTCCGTCTCGTCGGCGAGGCAGGCGAAGCGCTGAAGCGCATCTCCGACCAGATCAAGGCCGCCAACGAAATCGTCGCCAAGATCGCCCACAGCGCTTCCGAACAGGATACGACGCTGCGTTCGATCTCGTCCTCGATGAACCAGCTCGACGCCGCCACCCAGCAGAACGCCGCCATGGCCGAAGAGACCACGGCATCGGCTGAAACGCTGGCTGCCGATACCGACGAACTGCTCGGCCTCATCCGCGGCTTCCGCACCGGCTCTGCCGCTGCCGCCCCGGCTCAATATCAGGGTCGCCGCGCCGCTTAACGCGGGGCGACGGCACCAGGATTTTCTATCACCTAGGCATTAGCGACCGCCGGACGTAAGTCCGGCGGTTGTG
>UCGV01000031.1 GCA_900471925.1 Hyphomicrobiales bacterium | reverse complement strand
TTCCGCCAACCCGCTTGATGTCTTAAGAACGAGTAACTTCGTCGCCAGCAGCGCCGCCCCCCTCGTCAGTGATCGGGCTTATAGATCCTTCCCCACCCAACCGTCAACATGCCAAATCCAAAAAAATACAGTTTCTTATAACTAACTGTTTTTAAAGGATGTTTTAAGTCACCTCCCGAAACTGGCTCATTCCCCGGATTCCGAGCCCCATCAAAAACCCGGGGATGGCCACCGGAGAGGTCCAAGCGCTACCGGAAACTGGTACTCTATAGAAGGCAGCTCTCGTTCTATCGAGAATTCCGGCCCGGAGGAAATCGTGATCGATAGCTGCGTCTGCCCGCCAGTTTGAAATTCGTGACGCCGGCGCCGACGGTATGCCCCCTTGAAAGCCTGACGGAGCAGCAATCGTCAAGCTACTTGAACCCGCCCAATCAATGTGCGAGCACCACAGCGGAGATACGCCCTAAAAACACTCCCAAATAAAGGTCATTGTTGATCTGGCGAATGGCCATCCGATAAGTGGAAAAAGAAGCACGGATTCATTTGCGTGAATATCGACGGCAGATCTGAGAAAAGGTTGAAATGCGCTACTTTATTACGGGAACGGCAGGCTTCATTGGGTTTCATCTGGCTCGCCGGCTGTTGCAAGATGGGCATGAAGTAACGGGCTTCGACGGTCTGACACCCTATTACAACGTCAAACTGAAAGAGATGCGGCATGCTGCGCTAATGCAGTTTCCTGCCTTTCGTCCGGTTGTCGCTATGCTGGAAGACCGGGCCGCGCTGGAAGCTGCTGTTTTCTCTGCAAAGCCAGACATCCTTATTCATCTGGCTGCACAAGCCGGCGTGCGCTACAGCATCGAGAACCCGCAGGCATATTTGCGTTCGAACATCGAGGGCTCCTGGAACATCCTGGAACTGGCAAGCCGTATCGAGCTACGCCATCTCATGCTTGCTTCGACTTCCTCGATCTATGGCTCCAATCCGACCGTTCCCTTCCATGAAAGAGACCGCGCGGACGAACCTCTGACCTTCTATGCCGCCAGCAAGAAGTCGATGGAGCTCATGGCGCACAGCTATTCCCACCTTCATAAGATACCGACGACCGCATTTCGATTTTTTACCGTCTACGGTCCATGGGGCCGACCCGACATGGCGCTTTTCAAATTCGTCAAGAACATGATGGAAGACAAGCCCATCGAGATCTACGGACAGGGCAATATGAGTCGTGACTTCACATATATCGACGATCTCGTCGAATCGGTGGTCAGGCTCTCAGACGTCGTTCCCTCCGAACTCAATCGCGTGACCGATGGAGAGATTGACACGCTTTCGCATCAAGCGCCTTTCCGCATCGTCAATATCGGCGGAGGGCAGCCGACCAGCCTGATGGACTTCGTCGAAAAAGTGGAAGAAGCGATGGGACGTAGAGCAGAGCGCATCATGCTTCCCATGCAGAAAGGTGATGTACCACGCACCTTCGCAAGCCCGGACCTCCTTCTGGCCCTCACAGGTTATCGACCGAATACAACTCTTGAAACCGGCGCCAGGGCTTTCGTCGACTGGTACCTGGAAGCTAGACAAGAACTCGGCTCGGTCGATATGTAGGCTTTCTATGCTGTCATGGCGCGCCAATGCGCCTGAGGCAGTAGGAGAAATGTGCGTCCGGCTCAAGCGTCAGAAATTCAAAACGCCACCCGTATTCGACGCAGAATTTATTGACCGCCTCGACGACCCCGTAGACAACGGGCTTGACCGTGTTTCCCGTACAGAAATCGTGGCCGGCAATACGGCCGTCGTGCTTCACCTTGCGATTCGCAAGCTGCAGTTCTTCCCATGTCAGGCTGAAGGAATGGTCCGTATCGATATAAACCCAATCGAAGGTTCCGTCATCAAATTGCGATAGCATGTCGAGCGACGTGCCTTGGCGAATGACGACTTTCCCCTGATCGATCTCCGATCTGAATTTGCCATTGATGATCTCCAGCCCCTCCGAATAACGGTCCATATTCCAGGGATCGATGAGATAGAGCCGTTGCGGCCGGTTACGTGCGAGTATCTCTTCACTGAATGCCCCCTCGGCGACACCCAATTCCGCGACAACCCCTCCTTTCGGCAAATTGTCGAGAAGCGTGCTGCGATCAGGCAGCAATCTGGAACCCTCTGTGTGGGCGTCATCCAGAAAGGTTCGGGGGGTGCTTTGTCGAAGGGCCAGGCGCTGCTCTCGCGTCGTCATTTTCACTCCATAACGTGGTAGAAGCACCTCTACAGAGAATGCCCAGTAGGGGGAAGAGCGACATGCACAGGCAAATTGTTCAGAAACTCAAAAAGAGGCTTGCGGTTCTTTCGCAATATCGCTAGAGACGCTGCACCGAACGATGACACAGAGCATCGAGGGCGATTAGCTCAGTTGGTAGAGCGCCTCGTTTACACCGAGGATGTCGGGAGTTCGAGTCTCTCATCGCCCACCATGATTTCCCTTAAAACTATTGTTTTCGACGATGATTACAATCGCTTGCGGTCATTCTCGCTTTCCGAGAGAACCTCACCTACAGCCATAAACAGGCCATTGATTTTTACTGGCGAACCCGAAACGCCCCCCATCTCTTGGGGCCGTACGACGGGATAGACCGTCCTTTGCTGCCGGAGCGGCGTTGTGACCGTGTATATTGATTCGGCAAAATCCCGACTTGGCCATATGATCGTCTGCTACACGGCGGCGGACACACTCGAAGAGCTTCATGCTATGGCCGATCGTCTCGGCGTCCAGAGGCGGTTCCAGGACAAGCCAGGCGCACCGCATTACGACATCAGCAAGATGAACCGCGAGCGATCAATTCGACACGGCGCCACTGAGGTCCAATCGAGAGAACTGCTTACACGCGAATACCGCTCTTTGGCATACAGAGGATGGAGGTAATGTCGGAGTTATCGACGACGGCTAACGCTTCAAATCCAATTGCCGCGGGATAAGAATTCAGCGGCGAGGTCAAGGGCAGATGAGGCGAGCCACCTCATCCTCGATTTCGATCCCTGTCGTCAGCGCTGCCTGACGGCGGCCCTGACTGCGGCGACCCGGCAGCCGCACATCCGGATCAGCAACGATTGTGGATGCAAGCAAGGCAAGGCGGGAATCTGTGCCAGCTCCGCCCGTTGCTGAAGGATCAATGGCTATGATCATCTGACCGAGCCCGGGTGGATTGCCGCGATCGTCGAAAAGTGACGTGGCTTCGAAAGAATAGTTTGTCCCCGTAAGGCCTGCCGCCAGGATTTCCACCATGAGGGCCAATGCAGCGCCCTTTGCCTCGCCGAACGGCACCATCGTCCCCTTCAGGGCTTCGCCCGCATCGGTCGTCGGCTGTCCCTGCGCGTCGAGAGCCCAGTCATCGGGGATATCGGCACCCTTCTGGTGAGCGGCCATGATCTTCCCACGTGCGACCTTGGACATTGCGAGATCGATGACAAGCGGCTCGTCACCAGCCAGCGGCACAGCAAAGGCAATCGGGTTGGTGCCGTAGACGGGTGATTTACCGCCCCAGGGCGCCATAGCCGCCGGGGTGTTGGCAAACATCAAGGCCACGAGTCCGCGCTCGGCGAAACGCTCCACCGTCAACCCCATCACGCCCGCATGATGAGAGCGATGAATGGCAGCAGCGGCTATGCCGCTCTTGGAAGCAAGGGCCGGAAGTTCGGAAACCGCAAGATCGAGAGCCGGATAGGCAAACCCGTGACCGGCATCGATCCTCAGTGCCGCCGGCGCGCTGAGTGAAGCCACCGGCGTGACGAACCCATCGACCTTTCCAGCCTTAGCCTGAGCGGCATAGGCCGAAAGCCGGCGCAAACCATGGCCGCTCTGTCCGGCCGCTTCAGCAGCAACGAGGGCGACAGCCACGGATTTTGCGTTATCAGGACTGACTCTGTTCTTCTCCAGCATCTGCGCGACAAGACGTTCGGCTTCCGGGATGGGCAGCAGCATTGGCAATCAACTCCACGCAAGGGCTTTCGGAATAGCCGGCAGCGCCAGCGAGGCGCCTGAGGCACAAAGCAACAGGAAGACGATCAGTCTCAACGCTTTGGGAGACAGAGGCAAGGGTGCGCGCCGCGCCAGATGTGTACCCAAGGAGACCGTAACGATCGCAAAAAAAGCAGGCCAATAGACCGGCTTCGGAAATGTACCGTCGGCGATGACGACCACCAGGCGAATGAGTGCGTTGACGCTGAATATGGCCACGAGGGTCTCGCGGATCGCCGCGATCGGCAGGGGTTGACGGTAGAAATGATAGACAAGCGGCGGCCCACTGGTCGAAAACAGGCCGCTCATGATCCCCGAAAAAGCGCCGAAGAAGATGAATGAAGCTTTGGTCGCTTCTTCCTCCTCCTTCTTTGGCGGCATGACCAGTTGCAGGGCCGAGATGATGATGACGATGCCGAGGAGAATGCGTAGATAGATGAGTCCGTTGGTCGCGAGATGATCGAGCAGAAAATAGCCGCCGACCAGCGTCGGCAGGCTAGCGCATAGCACCAGAACAAATTCGGCCTTCAGTACATCGCGCCAGCCCTTCATCATCATGATGGCGGCGTTGACGAGCGTCAAAACGCCTGTCACTACCGCTGCATCGCGAAGCGGCATGACAGCCGTCAGGCCAACCGCTCCCATCAGCAACAAACCAAAGGCAAAGCCCGTCAAGGTCTGCACATAGGCTGCGATGCCGGCCATCAGCACGAAACCGATAATGTCCGAAAGGGTCATGATGCGGCGAACCTGAGAAAGAGCCTGAGACCGTTGCCAGACATCACAGATCGCCGTTCAGGGTGAGCATCAGGTTGGCCAAAAGTGCGGTGCGCGGCGCAAGGCTACTGACGAAGATATATTCGTTGAATGTATGGGCACCGGCACCATCGGCGCCAAGGCCATCAAGGGTCGGTACGCCAAGGGCTGCCGTGAAATTTCCGTCGGAACCGCCGCCGGTGCTGACACCTTCCAATGTAATACCGAGATTGGCTGCGAGACGCGCGGTGTGCTCAAAAAGCCGCCTGCCCTCTTCCGACTGTGCGAAAGGCGGACGACTGAGGCCGCCCTTGATTTCTATGCCGATGTCGGGATCGACCGGGGCGAGGCTTTCCACTTTCCTCTGAAATTCATTCGCTGTTTCGACATCGGGAAGGCGCAGATCGACCTGGAGGCGACATTCAGCCGGTACGGTGTTGCGCCCGGTCCCGCCATGGATCGTGCCGACAGTCACCGTGATGCCTCGCTCCGGATCATTCATGGCTTCAAGCTCAAGGACGAGACGGGCGGCTGCTCGGATGGCGCTGCGCCCATCCTGAGGCTTGCTGCCGGCATGGGACGCGCGACCACGAACCAGGATGTCGTACATTGCGACACCCTTGCGAGCGATAACGATCTTGCCGCCGTCACGTGCAGGCTCGACCACCAGTGCGTAAGCAGCGTTGCGAGCGTAGGCTTCGATGAGATCGCGCGAACTCGCGCTGCCCATTTCCTCATCGGGCATGAAAAGCAGGTCGATCGGAAGATGACCTCCGATGCCCACGGCGATCTTCATGGCCTCCAGCGCCATCAGCGCCCCGGATTTCATATCATAGATGCCAGGACCATAGAGCCGGTCGCCTTCCGGGCGCAGGCGCAAATCCTGCCCGATCGTTCCTGTCGCATGGACAGTATCGAGATGCGCCAGAATGAGGACACCCTTTTCGTTGCTGCCGGTTGGACGCGGCGACCGAACCGCCAGGATATCGCCGAAACCCAGCGTACCGGCCGTGCGCTCCGTAACCAGACCGGCGCCTTTGGCGCTCGCTTCCACGCGGTCCGCAAGCCGGTTCACGGCCGCCGCATCCCGGGTCGGCGTCTCGATTTCCACCCATTGTTTCAGCTCGAAAAGAAGTACGGATTCATCGATATCGGAGGCGGAAATGGTGCGGGGCATCGGAAATCTTTCAACGGGTTCAGGCAGGCAAGAGCAGAATGCGGCGTTCGGTCTCGGACACGACCTTTTCGTCGCTGTAAAGCAACGGCACGTAGGCTCCCTTCGACCAATCCTGCGCCAGATCCGCATAGTGCGGTGACCGCGGATCGCCTGATTGGCCGGGGGTATTGATGCAGAAGGATTTGTCCCAGTCGCCGACATCCATGACCAGGCGCACAGACGCGCCCGCGGTAACGCGAAAATCGCTCAGACGATATCCGGCATGCGCCGGAGTCGATCGGCTTCCGCCCATCGGCAGGGGACCGACATTCCATTCGCTGCCGGACTCAGGCTTCACGCGACTTGCCGCATGTTCGAATAGTGCCTGGTGCAGCTTACCCCACGCCCAGTGCGTCATATCCGCCCCAAGCCGGCGCGTGCAATCTTCAAAAGCTGCAGCCAGCGTATGAAGCAGCATACTGTCGCGCGCTGCCGTCGGACCTGGATCCTTCTTGAAGCAAGGCGCTTCGATGATCGCAAGAAGCGTGTCGACATCTCCCGGTGCAAGCAACGCACGGACGGCAGGATCGGGGGCAAAGCACGAAAATATTGCGGGACGGAGATGCTTCATCCACCAGACCTCGAAGAGGGCTCCCGGCGCACTTTCGGCCTTCAGTCGAAAGTCCCATTCCCTCAGCAGCGTCCATGCTTCCTCTTGCCCCTGCGTCAGTGCCGAGCGTTTTACTACGTCAGACAGGACAGCACAGATCCGGGCGGCCGGGCGTGAATAGGTGTCGGTCTGCAGTGCCATCGATGCTGCTGTCGTATGGGCGTTATCGGCGGCAAGCACCGACTTGATGCGCTCCGCACGACTGACTTCCGCCCATTCGTGACCAATGCTCGGCGCGTCCGGGCCACGGTCCGCCGGCAGGTTCATTTCATTGGCTGTCGCGAAGAAACCGTCCCTGGGATTGATAATATGCGGCAGCTCCTCAACCGGCAAGAAACCGTCCCATTCATGGCTGCCATCACCCGGTACCGGCAGAAGTCCATGCCAATTCTTGCGCACCGGCGTGAAGCCCGCCGTAAACCATCCTATGTCGCCGTCGATATCGGCGCAGACATGATTGACCGAGGGCGTGCCCCAGTTGCGAAGCGCAGAGCCAAAGGCAGAAACTGAGGAGGAGCGCATGGCTGAAAGGCTGCCAAGATAGGCTGCCGAGCCCGGCGACAGCCAGACCGACCGCAAGGCGATGGCAAGCCGCTTCTCCGGCTCCTCATAAAGTACTGGACCATGCCGGGTAAAAGCGATCGTCAGTGTCTGCTCAGGACACCCCTTGACCGCGAAAGTCTCCTCCCCCCGCTCGATAGCCACCCAGCCGTCACGATGACGATAGAAATTCGGGTCGCCTTCCCTAGTCTCGTAGACATAGACGTCTTCCTGATCGGCGCCGAAAATAGTCAGACCGAAAGCCGTCGTCCCATTATGGCCGAGCGAAATGCCTGGGGCTGTCGGTTCGCCGGTGCCGATGGCGTTGAAGCCGGGCGCCTGCAGGTGGACAAGATAGCGCAACGAAGGAACGGCATGGGCACGGTGCGGATCGCTTGCCAGGATCGGTCGGCCGGTCTGTGTACGCGAACCGTGCACGACCCAGTTGTTGGACCCCTCCTCGCTGGTGGCCCTGATGATATCGCCGAGGTCGGTGACTTCTGTCCATGTCCAGACATCATCCAGCGTGGCGGCCAGCCGCTCACGTTCGAAGGTAACCGGTGCGGTCGCAAGCTTGAACAATCTCAGCGCCGCAAGTGGGATATCGGCCAGTGTCACACCCTCGGCGACCTTCAATTCGACAGGAGGTTCAATCCTTGTGCGCAAGAGATCTGTCTCTGCATCGGCCAGCGTCAGGATGTTGGCGCGCAGGATCTCGGATGCGCCGTTGCGGGTGAGCGCGTGCGTGCGAACCCGTACGACATCTTCAGGCTGCCAGAGCGCAGGTCTGGTACCGAAAAACACAAATTCCGGCGGCAGCCTTACCGGCTCGGTTTCGCAAAGGGCGATGTAAGCGTTGATCCCCGCGGCAAATGCCGTACAGATCGCCTGCGCATCCGGCGCATAAGAGATCCATTCGGCCTCCATGTCGCCGCGATAGAGGAAGTGTCGGGCGGCATGATCCTGGGCAAGATAGCCCGGGCCGAAATCGGCAGAGAGGAGACCAAGGCCGCGCTTGCGCCAAAGATCCAGCTGCCAGAGTCGGTCGCGTGCGGCGTTGAAACCCTGAGTGAAGAAGAGATCCGCCTCATTCTCCGCCCTGATATGGGGGATACCCCAGCGGTCGACACGAATTTCCGCCGGGTTTTTGAGCCCGTGCAGAGACAAAGTTTCATTGGCGATGGTCTCGGTCATGTCCGCTCCCGTCAGGCGTGATGGCAGGCGACCAGGGCTCCGTCCGGTCGCGGTGTCAGTTCCGGCCGCTCCCGGGAGCAGACCTCGGTCGCAAGCGGACAACGCGTATGGAAGGCGCAGCCGGAGGGAATATTGGCCGGGCTCGGCAACTCACCGCCGAGCACGAAACGCTGCTTGGCCCGCTGAACAACCGGGTCGGCCTCAGGCACGGCGGACATCAGGGCCTGCGTATACGGGTGCTTCGGAGCAGCAAAGAAGGTGTCGCGATCCGCCATCTCGACGAAACGGCCGAGGTACATGACGACCACGCGGTCGCAGATATGGCGCACCACGGCAAGATCGTGCGACACGAACAGGTAGGAAACGCCGGTGCGCTTCTGCATGGCGACCAACAGATTGAGGATCTGGGCGCGCACAGAGACATCAAGCGCCGAGACCGGCTCATCGCAGATGACGAGATCCGGTTCCAGCGCCAGTGCCCTCGCGATGACGACACGCTGCCTCTGCCCCCCGGAGAACTGGTGCGGGTAGCGATCGGCATGTTCCGGCCTGAGACCGACCTGAGTGAGAAGCGTGGCGACACGCTCCTTCAGCTGCTTGCCGCGGGCGATGCCACGAACGACCATTGGTTCGCCGATCGTCGCACCGATGGTCGAACGGGGATCGAGTGACAGGGCCGGATCCTGGAAGATCATCTGCACCTTGCGGCGGATATCGTTCAGTTCCCGGCGGCTTGCGCCGACGACTTCCGACCCGCCAATCCTGACGCTGCCGGCGACCGGGTGCTGCAGACCGACGATGGTGTTCGACAGCGTGGACTTGCCGCAGCCAGACTCCCCGACGAGGGCAACCGTCTCGCCCTTTGCGATATCGAGATTGACACCGTTGACGGCCTTTACCGTCGCGCCTTGACCGCCAAGCAGCCCGCCGCGGCCGGCAAAGTGCACGGCGACATCACGGATTTCGAGAACATTGTCCGTGCCGCTCATGCTGTCACCTCACGCATCTCTGCCATTCTGTCTCTATGCCAGCAGGCGGAAAAATGCCCTTCCTCGTGCTCGAAGAGCGGTGGCTGCTCGGTCCGGCATTTATCGGTGGCAAGCGGACAGCGACTGACGAAACGACAGCCGACGCCGAATTCGCTCGGCGTCGGCACCGAGCCCTCGATGGTCGCCAGGTCCGCCTTTGGCACGACATCGAGTTTGGGAACGCTGGCAAGAAGCAACGCGGTATAGGGATGCGCCGGTTCGCTGAAGAGGGCGTGCACCGGCGCGATTTCAGCGATACGGCCCGCGTACATGACCGCCACCTGATCCGCGATATCGGCAACGACGCCCATGTCATGGGTGATGAGCACGATCGACGTGCCGTGTTCCGCGACAAGCTTCTTCATTACATCGAGGATCTGCGCCTGAATGGTAACGTCGAGTGCCGTCGTCGGTTCGTCGGCCACCAGCACGCGCGGTCCGCAGATGAGCGCAATTGCGATCATGATGCGCTGACACATGCCGCCGGAAAGCTCGAAGGGATACTGATGCAGTCGCCGGTCAGGATCAGGGATACCGACATCGACCAGCATCTCGCGCGCCTTCGCCAGCGCCTCGGATTTCGATACGTACTGATGCGCTCGGAAGGCGGCGGAGATTTGTGACCCAACTGTCGTCAATGGATCGAGCGAAGCACTCGGCTCTTGGAAGATGATGGAAATATCCTTGCCGCGCGCCTTGCGCAGCTGCCGTTCGGACAGGCTGGCAAGATCGACATCCCCCAACAGGATCTTCCCGTCCACCCGGCGCGCTGCCGGCGGCAGCAAACCGAGCATGGCATAGGAGGTCAGCGACTTGCCACAGCCGGATTCGCCGACCAGCGCCATTACTTTGCCCGAGCCGACAGTGAAAGAGACGCCATCCACCACCTTCGCACCGGCGATATCGATGGTGAGATTTTCCACGGTCAGGAGCGGCCTGGCTTCGATGCCCATATCCATCCCCTCAGCGGCCGCCGGCCGCCGGCTGGCTGCGCTGGAATGTTCCGATGGAATTGCCGCCATCAACGCTCAGCACCGCGCCGGTGATGAAATTTGCCTTCTCCGAACAGAGATAGGCGATCGCCGCCGGCGCATCTTCGGGACCGCTCTGGCGACCGAGCGGAATGCGCTTCAGCATGCTGTCGATATATTCCTCGGTAAGCAGGCTGACCTCGCTGCCCGCTGCAAATCCCGGCTCGACGACATTGACGCGAATGCCGCTTTCGGCGAGTTCGAGCGCAAAGCCCTTGGAAAGCCGCTCGATCGAAGTCTTGGATGTGCAATAGGGCACGGACTCCCGGTTCATGCCACGCGCAGCGCCGGACGAAATGTTGATGATCGACCCCTTGCGCCCTTCGGCAATCATCAGCCGGGCCATTTCACGGGTCAGCACGAATGGCGCCTTGAGGTTGACGTCGAAAACGAGATCCCAGTCGGAGAACTCCATCGTCATCAGATTGTAGCGCGTATAGATGCCGGCATTGTTGATCAGCACGTCGGGCGCTTTCCATTTCCGCCGCACGAGATCGACAAGATCGAGCATCGAAGCCTCGCTCGTCAGCTCCGTGGCATGCAGCAGAACTTTCGAACGGTCGAGGCCAAGCTCTTCCACCGCCTGTTCAAGCGCATCCTCGCGCTTGTCGGAAAGGCAGAGATGAGCACCCTCGCGGGCGAAATAGGCTGCAATCCAGCGGCCGAAAATGCCGGCGGCGCCCGTGATCACGACAGTCTTGTTTTCGAATTCCATGTTAGACCTCAGCGCGAACGGGAGCGGGGATCGAGCTGGTCACGCAACCAGTCGCCCAGAACATTGACGGAGAAGACGAGAAGGAAGAGCCCGGCGCCAGGAAAGGCGACAATCCACCAGGCGCGTTCGACATATTGGCGACCGACGCTCATGATCGAGCCCCAGCTCGGCGCCGGCGGCTGGATACCGAGCCCGAGGAAGGAAAGACCGGCTTCCATGAGGATCATCAGTCCGAATTCGGCCGTGGCAACGATCAGCAGCGGCCCGGCAATATTCGGAAGGACATGACGGAAAAGGATACGCGCAGCACCGGCACCCGCCAGTTCCGATGCCTTGATGAACGGCAGGTTCGACACCTGCAGCGTCTGGGCATAGGCGACACGGGTGTAGCGCGGCCAGCGTGTCAGACCCAGCACGAGTACCAGCTTGATAAAGCCTGGTCCGAGAACGGCGACAGTCAGCACCGCCAGAAGGATGGCCGGTATCGACATCATGATGTCGACGAGGCGCATGATAAGGATTTCCGCCATGCCTCTGAACCAGCCGGCGATCATGCCGAGGGTGACGCCAACCAGCGTCGATACCACGACGGAGAGGATGGCGACGCTGAGCGACACGCCGGCGCCATAAAGAATGCGCGAAAGCAAATCACGGCCGAGATCATCCGTGCCGAGCCAGTAGATCACGCCCCTCGCCTCGAAGCCCGGCGGCTTGAGGCGGGCTAGCAGGTTCTGGCGCGCAGGATCGGCCGGCGCGATCCAGGGCGCGAGGACCGCCAGCACCAGAATGATCGCAAGCACGATCGCGACGATGATGATCGAGAGCGGGATACGGCGCAGACGCTGGCGAAGGGAAAGAATGGCTGTGCTCACGGCTTTCTCCTCAACGCGCCAGACGAATGCGCGGATCAACCAACGCATAGACAAAATCGGCAAGCACGCTGGTCAGCACATAGACGAAGGAAATCAGCAGTACGATCACCTGCACCACGAGGAAATCCCGCGACTGGATGGACTGGATGGCAAGCTGACCGATACCCGGCCATGCAAAGACTGTCTCGATGATGACGGCACCGGCAAGCAGATTGCCGATTTCAAGTGCGGCGATCGTGATCACCGGAATGGACGCATTGCGCAGCACATGCCTGATGACGACGGCACCCAGCGAAAACCCGCGAGCGCGCCCTGCCCGAACATAATCCTTGCCGAGTTCGTCAAGCACCGAGATGCGCGCCATGCGGGCGAAGGTCTACATCGATATTGCACCAAGCGCAACCGACGGCATGATCAGTGCTGAAAAACCGCCCACGCCAGAGGCCGGCAGCCAGCGAAGCGTGACGGCAAAAAAGAAGATCAGCAGGATGCCGGAGAGAAAGGTCGGCACGCTCTGGCCGGTGATGACGATTGCCGTCAGCACCTTCTCCAGGAACCCGCCGCGACGCGTCGCCATCAGGATACCCGCCGGAATGCCGATACCGATGGCGACGATGAGCGCGCCGGCCGCCAGCATGACCGTATAGGGCAGCCGTGAAGCAACGATATCGATCGCCGGGACGCGCTGGACAACGGACATACCGAAATCGAGATGGGCGAGGCCTTCAAGATATTGCAGATATTGCACCCAGAGCGGCTGATCGAAACCGAGCTGATGACGCAGCTCGTTGATCATTTCCGTCGAGGCGCCTTGCGGCACCAGCAGCAGGGTCGGATCGCCGGAGAGATGCATGACGATGAACACAATCGTCAGCACTCCGAAGATTGCGATAACTGCCTGGAGGAGCCGCCCTGCGGCATATTTCAACATCTCGGCCTCGCCCGACTGCTTACTGCTGCCAGCTCATGTCCATGACGAACATGGCTTCGTTGGGGCTCGGCTGCCACTTCAGATTCTTGGCAGCGCCGTAGACCGCCTGGACCTGATAGAGACCGAGACCCGGCACATCATCCTTCAGGATCTCGTAGGCCTTCTGGTAGTCCTGCATGCGCTGGTCATTGTTGAGCGTGCCGCGAGCATCATCGACCAGCTTGTCGAATTCCAGATTGCTGTACTTTGCCCAGCTGGAGCCGGTCCGGAACAGCGGGAAGATCACGCCGTCGGCATCCTGGCAGGCGCAGGACCACTTGCCGAGCGCAATGCTACCGGCATTGGCCGGATCACCCTGGCGACGCTTTAGGAAGGTCGCCTGATCGAGCGAGGTGATCGTGGTGTCGAGACCGACGTCGTTCAGCATCTGCTGGATCGCTTCCACCATGGCACGGTCGTAGGATGGCGAGGTCAGGAATTCGACCTTGGCGCCTTCCGCACCGGCTTCCTTGATGAGCGCGCGAGCCTTGTCGGGATCAAAGCCGTAACCCTCGACCTTGTCGGTATAACCGAAGATGGGTGCTGCGCCGAGAACGTTGACCTGCGAGCCGAAGCCCTGCAGCAGCGCGTCGATCAGCCCCTGCTTGTCGATCGCATAAGCGATCGCCTGACGCACGCGAACGTCCTTCGTCGCACCGGCCTGGGCATTGATATAGATGTAGCCGACACGCTCCGTCGGAACGGAGAGCACCTGCGAATTGGCATCGCTCTTCAGGTCGATCGCCTGGTCGGCGGGAAGGTCGCGCACCAGATCGGCCTTGCCGGTCTTCAGGTCAGCGAGGCGCGTGGAAACATCCGGAACCGCACGGAAGACGACATGAGCGAAAGGCGGCTTGGCGCGCCAGTAATGGTCGTTTGCCTCGAGTTCGGTCTGTACACCCTTCTGCCATTGCGCCACCTTGTAAGGACCGCTGCCCATGGGCTTCAGATTGAATTCCTGGTTGCCGACCTTCTCGACATAGACCTTCGGGACGATCGACAGCTTGACGAGCTGGGCAAGCAACGCCGGATAGGGCGACTTCGTCGTCATTTTCACGGTAGTCGGGCTTGTGGCTTCCGCCTTGATGATCTGGTCGAACTGTGAGAGCTGCGGGCTCTTCAGCGCCGGATCGATGATGCGATTGATGCTGAACGCGACATCATCAGCCGTCAGCTTGCTGCCGTCCTGGAAGCTCACATCATCGCGGATCTGGAATTCGAGGGTCTTCTCATCCAGATATTTCCACGACGCCGCGATCTGCGGCACGATCTGCCCAGACGTGTCGCGGGTGATCAGGTTGTCGAAGATATTGCGGTAGATCGTATAGCTGTCGGTATCCCACTGGAGATGCGGATCGAGCGTCGCAGCGTCATTCGGTAGGTCGATCGTCAGCGTGTCCTTGGGTGACTGGGCCATGGCGGTCGAAGCCATGAGAGCCAGTGCCAATGCAGCGGCGGATGCAAATTTCAAAGACATTCGTGTTACCCTCTCTTATTGTGTCTTGATATGTTCTTCCAGAAATTCCAATGCCTTGGCTATTTTGCGGCTGGGCCGATGCCAGCCTCCTCGGCGCAGTAGGCGGCAAGTTCCGCATGGGTGGTAAACCAGACACCGCCCTTGGCCTGCGCCTGGCGGATGATCTCTTCCAGAATGAAGATGCGCGACCGATGTCCGACGTGATGCGGATGCATCGTCAGCTGAAAAAGGCCGCCTTCGGCATAGGCGAGCTCGAGTTCGCGCTGGAAGATGTCGAGAACCATGGCGGGGGCGCCATAGGGGCGCGCGCCCGTCATTCGGTCCATCGCCACATAGGGTGCATCGTCGCGGATCCACTCGACCGGAATTTCCACGACACCTGTCGGCTCGCCATCCTCCAGAAGCTCATAGGGTTCGTCATCGGCCATTAGCGAGGAATCGTAGAGCAGCCCCATTTCGCGGGCGATCTTCAGCGTGTAGGGGCTGAAGTCCCAGGACGCGGTACGCATGCCGACGGGACGAGTGCCGCAGATACGCTCGAGGACGTCGGCCGCCCGCAGTGCAAGATCGCGCTCCGTCTCCTCGTCCAGGCGTGAATTGAATTCATGGATCCAGCTGTGCATGCCGATCTCATGCCCGGCGGCCACGACGGCGCGGGCCTCGTCGGCGTTGATCATCGCGGACACTGCAGGCATGTAAACGGAAACCGGGACCGCATATTTTTCGAGCAGCTTGAGGATGCGCGGCATGCCGGAGCGTGCGCCGTACTGGCCTTGGCTCATGCGGCCGAAAGAAATGCCGCCGTTTCGCAACTCCATCGTCTCATGGTCGGCATCAAAGGACAGGGCGACGGCCATGCGCGCGCCATTCTTCCACTGCGCCGGCTTCAACGAGCGGCCGGCCCGCACCTTGTTGACACTTGTCTGCCAGACATCGTCCGGCCAAAGCCAGGGCTGGTTCTTGTCGTGCTGTTCTGCTGCGCTCATGATATTCTCTCGTTCGGCGATGCCGGATGCGGTTTTGCCGCTGTCATTTTTCTAGGCAAATTTGTTATAAGCCGAGCGAATAGCCATCAACGGGGGTTTTGTTCACATATATGAACTCCGAAGTGAAGAGCGCCGGGCGCATCCTCGATCTCCTCGAATATCTGTCAGGTCTGCGCGAGGCGGTGTCGCTCTCCCAAATCGTCCGCGACCTCAATCTGCCCAAGAGCAGCGCGCACGGCCTCATCCAAACGCTCGCATCGCGCGGCCACGTCGTTCAGGACGCAGGCGGCCGCTACATGCTGGTCGAGGCCAGCCGCCACGGCTTTCCCTTCAGGCGCCACGAGGAGCCGCTGGTCGTGACCGCAATGCCCTTCATGGAGCGGCTGAGGGATGAATCTGGCGAAACGGTTCTGCTCGGCACCATGAACGCCCATTGCGATGTACGCCGCCTTGCGAAATGCGTCAGCCACCATCCCATCCGCTACGACGTCAATATGGACGCGGCGATTACGGCGCATTGCACGGCGACCGGGCGTGTGCTTCTCGCCCACGCGCCATCGGAAGTGCTCGAAGGCTATATCGCCCGCGTTCGCTTTCTGTCCTACACTCGCTACACGATTACGGACGCCAAACAGATCCGCGAGGTGCTCGCAAGGGTCCGCCGCGATGGCTACGCGATCAACGACCAGGAATTTGTCACCGGCTCCACGGGCATCGCCGCACCGGTCTTCAGCGCAGAGGGCAATGTGGCTGCAGCCATCAATCTTGGAACGCTGACAAGCCGATATGTCGAGAGGCGTGAGGAACTGCTGCTGATGCTGCGTTCCGCGGCAGACGAGATCAGCCGCGCACTCGGCTATCGAATGAAAAACTAGAGGCAGATGCGCAGCAAGTGGAATTCTACATTCCACCTGCGAAAGCTCTGGCTCAGAATTGCAGCGAGGCACTCGCGAAAAACAGATCCCACATGGTGGCGTCGCCGGTATTCTTGAAAATATGGGAATAACCAAGGTCCGCGTTGACCTGGCCGGCCCCCATCGAGTTACCGTCGCAGTACATGAGATTAGTGTATCGACGTCGGGAGCCCTAATGCGGGGTGGAGAAATACAAGCCTTAGGGAAGCGATCTTTCTGCAAATCATAAGGGGCTGACGCCCAGGATTGGCGACTACTGCTCACAATGACAGAAATTCTGATGCTCCGCTGGAGACGACTGGACCGTTGCCAATTTCTCGGATGGTCAGCCATCGATAACGGATTGATTTGCCGCCCTACAGAGGGCCTAACGTTCGATCAACTGAACGCTTCGCGTTTCCGCCAACTCCTCCTGCCGCGCCAATTAACGTATCCCACAACCGCCGAAACTTTGATCGCCACCGGATGAATTCTCAGCGGCAATTACCGAGCGACTAGTCTTTTTGGTTGAATACCCGCAAAGCCACTGGCTTCGGCCCGCCACAATGCTAGAGTTTCAATTCGTGATCCGGCTAACATCAATAGAGTGATGAATGCAGGCATTGCTTACAAAGGCCGTGGCTGCGGTCATCGTTCTGTTCGCACGCGCGGTTACCGCGGTTCGTGCCGCATGGCCGGAAGACGGGCTGCCTTCCCGGCCCTGCGTATACTTCGCCAATCATTCCAGCCATGGCGATTTCGTTCTGATCTGGACGGTATTGCCGCCAAGGCTGCGACACCGGGCTCGTCCGGTCGCAGGAGAGGAATACTGGCTGAAGTCCAGGCTCAATCGCTTCATCGGCTGCGATGTCTTCAAGGCCGTGCTGATCGGAAGGGATCGGGACAAGCGGACGCAGGATCCGGTGACGCAGATGGCCTCGGCCATCGATGCGGGTTCCTCGCTGATCCTGTTCCCGGAAGGCACGCGGAACCTGTCCGACGCGCGGCTGCTCCCGTTCAAAAGCGGGATCTTCCATCTGGCGACAGCGCGCCCCGATATCGATCTCGTCCCGGTCTGGATCAGCAATCTGAACCGCGTCATGCCAAAGGGTGAGATCGTTCCGATACCGCTGATCTGCACGGTTACCTTCGGCAGCGCTTTGCAACTGACGCCGGGCGAAGACAAGGATGTTTTTCTCGAACGGATGCGAGCCGCTCTGCTGGCTCTGTCGCCAAACCCTGTAGGTGGTGGGGAATGAGTGGTGCAAATTCCGATCTTTTGACACTGGTCGCCGGAATATTCGGCGTGCTGATCGTAGCGTCGGTCATCGGTTACATATTACAGCAACGGCTTTCGCCGACCGGTTCAAATGCGGCTGTCGAGAATCTCAACGCGCGCATCAACGCCTGGTGGGTCATGGTGATCCTGATCGGCATCGCTTTCATGGCGGGCCGTATCGGCGTCCTGATCCTATTTGGGTTCTGCTCATTCGCAGCCCTTCGCGAATTCATAACCCTTATCAACACCAAGAGGGCCGATCACTGGGCGCTCGCTGCTGCCTTCTTCGTTGTTGTTCCGATCCAGTATTTTCTGCTCTGGGCGGAGCAATACGGCATCTTCTCGATCTTCATTCCGGTCTATGCCTTCCTGCTGATGCCGATCATCTCGGTACTTCGAGGTGATACGGAGCGCTTTCTCGTTCGCATCGCGGAAGTACAGTGGGCGCTGATGATCTGCGTCTTCTGCGCGTCCCATGTGCCGGCTCTGCTGACCTTGAAAATTCCGGGATATGAGGGCCGCAATGTGTTGCTGATTGCCTTTCTGGTGATCGTCGTCCAGCTCAGCGATGTCCTGCAATATGTCTGGGGCAAATTGTTCGGCCGCACGAAGATCGCGCCGAGGCTGTCGCCGTCGAAGACGGTCGAAGGTTTTGTCGGCGGCATCATCAGCGCCACACTGATTGGAACCGGCCTCTGGTGGATCACGCCTTTCACGCCGCTTCAGGCGGGGCTTCTCGCCTTTGTCATCACGCTGATGGGATTTTTCGGCGGGCTGGTCATGTCGGCGATCAAACGTGATCGCGGCGTCAAGGACTGGGGCAATCTCATCGAGGGCCACGGGGGATTGATCGACAGGCTGGATTCCGTCGTCTTCTCGGCACCGATCTTCTTCCATCTGACCCGATACTGGTGGTCGGTGTGATGCCTGTTGTGCTGCAACGTCTCCTGCGCAGCTCAGTGGTGCATGTCCTGTTCGCCTTTCTGGCAATGGGCAGTTGGGCTGTCTTCGCCAATCGCGCTCACGACATGCCGGCGCCGCTCTATGCTGGCCTTGTGCAGGGGGCGATATCCGCCTGTCTGACGCTATTTCTGAAATCGGTGATCGACTGGATTTCCAGCCGCTTTGGCGGCTCGACACGGTTTTGGGCGCCGCCGCTGATCGCATGCGTCGGCTCTGCCAGCATTCTCGTGGCAATCCACGCGGTAAGCGGCACGCCGGAGATATTCAGAACCATTGCGCTGCCGTTGCTTGTCTCGACGACCTATGCGGCAGCGTACAATTATTCGATCGCCGCAAGACGAGGTTTCGACACATGATGGAGACAGGAGACAGGCGCCCGCTTGCAAGCCGTAATACCCGCTGGGCGGGCGCAGTCGCCCGGTGGTTGGCTGCGCGCGCCATCAGGCCGAACCAGATTTCGCAGGCCAGCATGCTGGCCGCGGCAATCGCAGGCGGCGCTTTCTTTATGGCGGGAGAAGCAGCGGGCTGGCCGCGGACCTGCTATCTGCTGCTCGCCGTTCTGTTCTGCCAGGCACGCCTGCTTTGTAATCTGTTCGACGGCATGGTTGCCGTCGAAGGCGGAAAGGGAGAGGCAGACGGCCCGTTCTGGAACGAGTTTCCGGACCGCGTCGCCGACCTGCTGATATTTGCCGGCGTCGGCTATGGCATCGGGGTGCCGGGGCTTGGCTGGGCCGCAGGAGCTCTCGCAGTGTTGACGGCCTACGTTCGCGAACTCGGCCGCGCCACCGGCAATCCCGCCGATTTCTCAGGCCCAATGGCGAAACAGCATCGAATGGCAACAATTACGGCGGCGGCTCTGGCATCCCTTTTCGAACCGTTGTGGGGTGGGCGAAACGAGATCCTGGCGATCGGTCTCTGGATAATAATCGTGGGCGCGGCCCTCACGACGATCCGCCGCGCCAAGACATTGACGGGGCGCCTCCGGCTTCGCTGACGGCAGACGACAGGACGGCAAGAAGCGTGTAGGGCTTCTTGCCGCGCATGTTTATCGGGTCACGCCAGCTTCCTCAGGGCGCCGAGCAATTCCTTCGCCAGCGGTCCTGCAGAAGCGGGGTTCTGGCCAGTAATAAGGCGGCCATCAACGACGACATGCGGCTGCCAGTTCGCTACCGATGAATAGCTGGCACCGTCGGCCGTCAAAGCGTCCTCAAGTTCGTAGGGCACGTCATCGCGGGCATAATCGTATTCTTCCATCTTGGAGAACGATGTAAGCTTCTTGCCGCTTATGAATGGCTTGCCATCGCCAAGATCGACGCCGAGCAGCGAGCACGGACCGTGGCAAACAGCGGTTACCAGCTTGCCCGAATTCCAGGCGCGCGCGACGGCCTTCTGGACATCCGAGTTGCGCTGGATATCAACCATCGGCCCGAGACCGCCCGGTATCAGGATTGCGTCATAGTCCGCGGCGTCAACCTCGGAGAGTTTGCGGCTGCGATTGAGCCGGCGAAAAGCCTTGCTCTCCATGAAACCCTTTTGGGCGGGATCATTCTCGTCATAGGCATCGAACGGCGTCCAGCCGCCAGCAGGTGACGCGAATTCCACGGCTATCCCCGCCATGTCGAGCACGTCGAAGGGATGAGCGACCTCGGCGAAAAAGAAGCCGGTCTTGCGATTGTGCGGGCCGATCACAGCTGCGTTGGTCACGATAAACAGAACGTGTTGTGTCATGATTTTCTCTCGGATTGAATGAAGTTGCGTTCAGCGCCAGGGTCTACCTGATCAATGATTTCGTCTGTTTCGACGTCCGGGATCGGCACATCTTCAAGGACAACCTGTTGCGCGTGCCAGTGCCGTTCTTCACGGCCTGCCCGTCATCGGATCACCTTACCGCAAGGCGTGCCTTTTCCTTTCGAAGACTTGCGCGACGAAACCAATCCTGGGCGCGTCGGGGCAAGTCTGACGTTTTGTTTGACGTGATGAGCTTAGGCGTGAACGGCGCGCTCTGCCTGTTAAGCGTTGTAAAATGCGGTGAAGCATCGACTTAGCGAGATATTCGGTCGCCGCGACGCTCGATTTTACCAGGTCGCACAGGATCTTCGCGCAGATCCGAGCGATAGGTGTTGGAGGTTAAATGCATTTGAAAACCGCCCTGGTTAGGACGACCACATTCGGCCTCTTGTGAGGGCTTCAGATTGCCGATGGAAACATGAGGTGCAATTCGGCCGTGCGGCCGGTCTTTTACCTTGACCTGGACCTGCGCGTGACGTTGTGGACAAGCTCACTGGTGGTCGCGAACGTACCGAAGAGCGCAGTCAGCTTCGCTTCCTCCTTACGGTCCAGCCGGTGCTGCGAGCAGAAGTCGGCAATGCACCATACCTTCGTCTCGGCGATGGAGTCGGCGGCAATCGAATCAATGTGTTGCATGGTAGTCCTCCCGTCAGGGAGCCTATAGAAAGTAAATTAGATTTCAATAAAATAGCGAGTCTATTCCCTAATCCCAATTGTCGGCGCTGGTCCAGTGATGGCGGCTGCTCTAACGCATTGCGTTGAGCAGCCGCATTCGCTTTAGACTGCCACTCGACGGGCAGCCTTGTCGGACGCTTTTCGGTCAGCGCCATATTGATCGATGATCTTCTGTGCATCCTCGACGCTGATCCGGTGTTTCTTCGCCAGCGTCTTGGCGTCATAAGGCTTAGCGGACGCGGAAGCGTCTTGCTGTTCGGTCATGCATTTCTCCTTGGATGAGGCGGCAACGCATGGGCGCAATGAGGCGCACCTGAGCCGTCTCTGTTTATATGGGTATCAGCGAAACTCGCTGCAACAGTAGGTCGGAGAACCACGCCTGGATCACATCCGCACCCCTCATTGACGAGACTTTGATATTACATTAGGATGAATTATCAAAGTGAGCGGTACGCGTTTTCGCGGCCTGAAACAAGAAGAAATCCTGGGAACAGCTGACTTGGTGCCTAATGCCGAGGCGATGATCGTCGCCGGCATTTCGTGGCCGGTTCGAAATCGATGAAGTGACGAACGCAAGGGAGGATGAAATGCGTCGCACACGGAATATGGGAGTTACGGTTGCCGCCTCGTTGGCGGCATGGGCCGCGTTTGCGAGCATTGCCAATGCCGCGGATGTCACGCTCACGGTGTCGCGCTGGGCCGGCCCTCAGGCAGACGCGCAGAAAAAGCTGCTCGACGAATATGCTGCAAGGACCGGTGTTACCGTCAAATTCGATGCGATCGATTATGGTCAGCTGAAACAGAAGCAGACGCTCAACATGAGCACGAAGACCGGCGAATATGACCTGATCTATGTGCCGGAAGCCTGGTTCGGCGAATATTCCAAAGCCGGTTATCTAGCGAAGCTTGACGACTATGTGAAGGATGCCAAGCTGACCGGCGACGGCTGGGATTTCGCCGATTTCACCAAGGCCGGGCTGGATGTTTACACTGCCGGCGGCTCACTCCAGGCACTGCCCTATTTCGTCCAGACCCCGCTTCTCGTCTACGACAAGGATGCACTCAAGCAGGCGGGCCTTGAGGAGCCGAAGAGCTGGGATGACCTGCTGAAGGTCTCCAAACATTTCAAGGATGCAGGTTCCGGCATTGCCCTACCGTACCGCCAGGGCTCGGCCATCACCAACATCATGGCGATCCTGCTCGCCGGCAACGGCACTGGTTTCTTCGATGCCGATGGTAAGCTCGATCTTACGCAGCCTGCGGTCATCGAGACGGTAAAATTCATGCAGGATCTCGGCAAATTCAGCCTCAATGGCAGCAATGGCTGGCATTGGGACGAAGTCAACAAGGCACTGCAATTCGGCCAGGCGCCGATGGGCATCACCGCGTCGGGCCTCTTCAAGGCGCTGGAAGATGCCGATGAGTCCAATGTCGCCGGCAAGCTCGGCTATGCGGCAATCCCCTATCACAAACAGCCGGCCGGCCTGTTGCAGACCTGGGCCTGGGCAGTGCCCGCCGACAGCAAGAACAAGGAGGAAGCGTTCAAGCTTGCCGCCTGGTTGGACAGCAAGCAGGCGTTGACCGAAATGAGCCAGGCAGATCCTTCCTTCATCAGCTTCCGCGCCTCGCTCGCCTCCGATCCTGAGATCGCCAAGAAAGCGCCTTGGCTGGCGACGGCCAACACGGTGCTCGCCAATGGCGTGACGCTGCCGCTGCAGCCGGCGGCGCCCCAGCTTCTCGATGCGCTAGCGACCGGGCTTTCCGGTGTCGTTACCAACGGCGACGATCCCGCAAAGATGCTGGACGGCGTCCAGAAATCCCAGGCATCGAAATTCTGAGGCTCGAGCCTGAAGTGGCCACGGCGGCTGATGCAGGCCGTGGCCGTCCTTTCGCAAGCAAGCATCGGGATCGACGGGATTATGACCATCACTGCGGCCGAATCTATTCCTCTTCGCACCACAAGGGCAAACTACATTCAGCGGGATCAGCAGCTTGCCGTCCTGCTGTTGCTGCCGGCAGCGACCGCGATCTTCGTCGTGATGATCCTGCCGCTCGGTTTCGCCCTTTACGCCAGCCTTTACGACTACAGCCTCGGCCAGGAAGACAATATGCGCTTCGTCTTCCTCGACAATTATGTGAGGTTCTTTGCCGATCCGGTGGCGCTGCGCTCCCTGCTGAACACCGTGGTGTTCACGGTTCTGTCGCTAGCGCTCTGCCTGTCGATGGGCCTTGGCATTGCCGTGCTTCTCAAAAGCATCGAGCCGAAGATCGCCAACATCCTGAGGGCGATCTTTGCAATGCCGGTGCTGATCTCCCCCATCATTGTCGGCCTGATCTGGCGCTACATGTATGACCCGACCTATGGCTTGGTCTACTATCTGCTCGGTCTTGTCGGGCTGGAGAATTTCGGCGGCTTGACCAGTTCGGCGACGGCGCTGATCTGCATCGTCATTACCGATGTCTGGCACGCAACCCCCTTCATCATCCTCGTCGCCTCGGCCGGTCTCACGGTGATCCCGGAAGAGCTTTATGAAGCTGCCCGCATCGATGGCGCCTCGCCTTTCCGCATGTTCTACAAGATCACCATCCCGCTAATGGCCAAGGTCCTGACTGTGCTGATCCTCATTCGCGGCACGGATGCTTTCCGCATTTTCGATCTCGTCTACGGGCTGACTGGTGGCGGGCCGGCCAATGCGACGACCTCGCTCAGCGTCTATGCCTACAAGGAAGCCTTCGAAAACAACCAGATGGGCTTTGCAATGGCGGTTTCCGTCATCACCCTGCTTTGTCTCATCATTCTCTTTGGTCCGTTCATGCGCAATTCCGCGCAGGACGCAGGCGGTGCGTAGGGAGCGACGTCGATGAAAAAGCTCAAGCTCGGATCCGTTGCGACCTGGATCATTCTCGGCCTCTTCACGCTCTGGACCGTCGTGCCGATCGCGCTCGTGGTGCTGAATTCCTTCAAAAGGGCGAAGGATATCTTCACCACGACGCCCCGGCTCTTCTTCACGCCGACGCTGGACAATTATGTGAATGCCTTCACCAAGGCGAATTTCGGCCTCTACTATATGAACAGCACGATCGTCGCGCTCATCTCAACCGTTATCGTCATCATCATCGGCACATTTGCTGCCTATGCGTTGACGAGCTTCAAACTGAATGCAGCCAATACGATTGCCAGCGGCTTCTTCCTCGGCAAGCTCGTGCCTGTCATTTCGATGCTCCTGCCGCTCTTCGTCATCATTAACGGCGTCGGATTGCGCGGCACACTGGCAGGTCCAATCATTGCGCATGTGGCGCTGAACCTTCCTTTCGTCGTGTGGCTGATGATGGGTTTCCTGCGTGACGTCCCGCACGAACTGGAGCAGGCGGCGATGATGGACGGCTGTTCGCGCATGCAGACCTTCTGGAAGGTGCTATTCCCGGTCATATTGCCCGGGATCGCAGCAGCTTTCGTGCTCAGCATGCAAAATTCCTGGAACGAGCTGCTTTTCTCGCTGCAGCTGACGACGCTCGATACTTACACGCTGCCCGTTGGTATCGCCGGCTTCGTCGGATCGATCTCAGTCGACTGGGGACTGAGCAGTGCTGCCGCGACCGCCACCATGCTGCCGCTGATCATCCTCGGCTTCTTCGTCCAGAAGCATATTGCCGCCGGCACGACCGGCGGGGCGGTGAAGGGATGACATCTTGCGAAGCGGGCGGGAGGCAACGCCATCCCGCCCCTGCCCCGTCATTTCTCCACCAGCGTCATGTCGAAGGAATAAAGGTCCGGCCGATAGGCATGCACGCCGTAGTCGACCGGATGACCGGAATGATCGAAAACCGTGCGCGACATCGTCAGAACAGGCATTCTCGGCTTCTGTTCAAAGAGCTTTGCCTCTTCGGACGTACTGGCGCGCGCGCCGACCGATTGCCTGGCAATACGCAACGTCGTGCCACGGGTTCGCATCAGCTGGTAGAGCCCGTGTTTTTCCAGCGCCTCAGCAGTAATGCTGATGAAATCGGGCGGCAGGAAATCTTCAAGCAGCGCGAAGGGAACGTCCTGCGTATAACGCAACCGGCGCAGGTGCAGCACCTGCGTGCCTTCCGGCAAGGCCAGCGCCTCCAGAACTTCCACGGGCGGAACGATCACCTCATGCAACAGAACCCTGGTGCTCGGAGCCCGGTTCTTCAGCTTGAGATCGTCGTAGAGGCTGGTGATCTCGAAATTGCGCGTCAGCTTGCCGCGAACGACCTGCGTGCCGATGCCGCGGCGGCGCACGAGCAGGCCTTCATTGACCAGTTCCTGGATGGCGCGGCGGATGGTCGGACGGGAAATTCCGAGCTGGTCGGCGACCTTCACCTCATTTTCGATACGTGCGCCGGAGGGAAGGTCTCCGCTTTCGATCGCCTCCCGCATGCGTTTGGCGATCTGGTAGTACATCGGGATTGGCCCAGAGCGATCGAGATTCACGAACAGCTCTTCAATCGAAATCGTCATCTACTCACTTTCGTAATGCGCGCTGGCGGAGGGAGGCTTGGGATCGTACTCGCCGCATCGCGCGCCTAACATGATCCTAATAATAAGACAAACTAACATATTTGTAAGCTTAAATAGCACCCGGCGAGCGGCCGCCCACAGCAAGGAGATCGTGCATGTCCTTATCATCTGCTCCGCATCCTGAAATGCTGGCCGTCGTCAAAATTGGCCCGGGCAGCGATAATGTTCGCCTTGAGCACGTCGAAGAGCCGACAGCCGGACCGGGCCTTGCGCGCGTCAAGGTGATTGCCACCGGTATCTGCGGAACCGATATCCACATCGCACGCGACGAATATGCCTGCGACCCTCCCGTCATCATGGGGCACGAGGTGCTCGGGATCGTCGATTCCGTCGGCAGTGAGGCGGATGCCGCGCTGGTCGGCCGGCGGTTCGTCTGCGAGACCTACTTTTCCACCTGCGGCACCTGCGATTGGTGCCGTTCTGGCCGGCGCAATCTCTGCCCGACGCGCCGCTCGATCGGCTCCTTCGAAAATGGCGGCTTCGCCCGCTATGTGGTGGTGCCGGTCATCAACCTGCATGAAGTGCCCGACGGCGTGAGTGACAGTGAAGCCGTGCTTGCCGAGCCGCTTGCCTGTGTGGCACAGGCGCTGCTCGATCCGCCGGTCGTCAGCGCCGGCGACAGGGTGCTGGTAACAGGGCCCGGCGCAATCGGCCAGCTCGCAGCACAGGTCGCCATGGCCCAGGGAGGCATCGTGACGCTCGCGGGCCTTCCGCGCGACACAGAGCGCCTGGCAACGGCTGCTGGCCTCGGCATCGCAACCACAACCGAAATCCCTCAGGCCAACAGTTTCGATGTGGTGATCGAGTGCTCCGGCAGCGCCCCGGCGGCCGATGTCGCCCTGCGCTCGGCAAGACGCGGCGCACGCTACGTGCAGATCGGCATCTTCGGCAAGGATGTGACCGTGCCGTTCGATCTCGTGCTCTACAAGGAACTCGTCGTTTCCAGCGGCTTTGCCTCGACCCCGACATCCTGGCGCAGGACCATGGCGCTGATCGAGCAGAAGCTCGTCAACCTGGCGCCCCTGATCACAGGACGGGTCCCGATCGATCGATGGCAGGAAGGTTTCGATGCCGCCGCAGCCGGCGAAGGCATCAAGACGATCATCCTTCCCGGCTGACGGCTGACGGCGGCCGGCGGCCGGCGGCCGGCGAACGATAGCACCGGCCGCTCCCTTCATCAGTTCCGCTTGTGGCCGACCGAACCGTTCAGCGTCAGGCCGCCATCGGCAAGCAGCACCTGGCCGGTGATGTAACGGGCGGCATCCGAGCCGATGATGACGATGGAATCGGCGATCTCCTCGGCAGTTGCGATACGCCGCAGCGGAATACGCTCGCGATAGGTTGCCCTCACCGCCTCGGTCCAGGCCTCGTCGTTCAGCGGCGTTTCCGTCGCACCGGGCGCAAGAGCGTTGACGCGCACCCCGTGCGGACCAAGCTCGACGGCCAGAGCGCGTGTGAGGCCGCCGATCCCGCCCTTCGCGGTGACGTAACCGGCCATGTCGGTCGGCGGAAAGGGATCGACTGCGGAACTGATATTGACGATCGAGCCGTATCCGGCCGGTACCATGTGCCGCGCGGCGGCGCGCGCACCACGGATATAACCCATGAGGTTGGAATCAAGGAGATCGGCCCAGTCCGTATCGCTCATATCCAGAAACGGCTGCACAAGCAGACGCGCGGCATTGTTGACCCAGACATCGATGCCGCCAAAGGCGGCTGTGGTCGCATCGGCCAGGGCATCGATATCGGCGGTGGATCTGGTATCGCCGACGCGGATCAGCGGCTCGCCGCCGGCCTGCCGGATCAGATCGCTCAGTTCCTCGGAAACGGTGGGATCGCTGCCGCGGTGGAGTCCGGTGACGCGACCGCCGAGGGCGGCATAGGCCAGCGCCGTTGCGCGCCCGATGCCACGGGAAATGCCGGTGATGACGACGCGAGGACGCTTGGGGGTAAGCTCTGTCAAGGGAGGGCTCCAGCTGGCTTGATGAAAGGAGGCGCGACCGTAAACGCCTGTCAATATGTATTATCAATCTAACCAATTGACAAGAAAACTCTGCCCTTATAGCGTCACGATGCGAGAGACGATTGGAGGAGAACGTCTGTTGTGAAACCTGTCAGTCAGATCAATGCGGCCGTTGTCGGCACCGGCTTCATCGGCGCCGTCCATATCGATTCCATTCGCCGGCTTGGCGCGAAAATCGGCGGTATCGTCGGCTCATCAGCCGAGCGCGCGCGGGAAAAGGCGGCGCAATTCGGTATCGACCACGCCTATGCGAGCTATGAGGAAATGCTTGCCGATCCCTTGGTGGATGTCGTGCATATTACCTCACCCAATGACGACCACCCGGCCCAGGCCGAGGCCGCGCTCAAGGCCGGCAAACATGTGATCTGCGAAAAGCCGCTCGCGCTGACCTCGGTTCAAACAGGACGGCTGCGCAGGCTTGCAGCGCAAACCGGTCTCATTGCTGCCGTCAACTTCAACATTCGCTTTTATCCGCAGGTCCACGAGATGCGCAGCCGCGTCAAAAGCGGCGCCACCGGAACGCCCTTTCTCGTCACCGGCAGCTACATGCAGGACTGGTTGCTCTACGACACGGACTGGAATTGGCGGGTGGAAACGGCACGCGGCGGCGATCTGCGCGTCGTCGGCGATATCGGTTCGCACTGGTTTGATCTTGCAAGTTTCGTCACGGGCCAGCCGATCGTCGAGGTCCTCGCCGAACTCCCGACATTCGTGCCCGTCCGCAAGCGTCCGATCGGACCGGTGGAGACTTTCTCCAATGCCGGGTCCGGGGCGACCACCAATGTGACCATAACCTCCGAGGACGCCGCATTGATCCTTGTGCGCTTCCGGAATGGCGCGCGTGGCGTCGTCACGGCGTCGCAGGTCAGTGCCGGACACAAGAACGGCATTACTTTGGAGATCAACGGCGCAAAATCCTCTGTCGCCTGGAAAGGCGAAAGAGCCGACGAACTGTGGATCGGCCATCGCTCGAAGCCCAATGAAATCCTGATGCGTGACCCGTCTCTCCTGTCATCGGAAGCAGCGACCATTGCGACGCTCCCCGGCGGCCACGGCGAAGGTTTCGAAAACGGGTTCAAGGCCATGTGTCGGGCCGTCTATGCCGATATCGCGGCCGGAAAACCATCCGCGCAGCCTGCCTATGCGACCTTCGACGATGGGCATGAAGAGGCGCTTGTTGTCGAGGCCGTCGCCGAAAGCGCGCGCAGCGGCAGATGGACTGCGATCCGGCGCGATGACAACGAATAAGAGGAAAACCACGCCATGAAACTCGGCATCCTGACCGCCGCATTTCCGACGCTGAACCTTGACGAAGTCGCCGACTGGGCCAGCAGATCCGGCTTCCAGACGCTGGAAATCGCCGTCTGGCCGACGGGTGGCAAGTCCGCGCGCCGTTATGCCGGCACCGCCCACATCGACGTAACCATATTGAGCGAATCCGAGGCGTCCGCGATCGTCGACCGTCTGGCTGCCAAAGGGCTTTCGATCTCGGCACTGGCCTATTATCCGAACCCGCTCGATCCCGATCCGGCCGCATCATCTGCGGCCTTCGAACACCTGCGCAAAGTCATCACCGCGGCGAAGCTCCTGAAGGTTCCGGTGGTCGGCACCTTTGCCGGACGCGACAAGACACGGTCGATCGATGAGAATTTCGACACCTTTGCCAAGGTCTGGCCGGATCTCGTGCATTTCGCCCGAGATCACGGCATCAAGATAGCGATCGAAAATTGCCCCATGATCTTCTCCGGCGACGAATGGCCGGGCGGGAATAACCTCGCTTATAACCCTGCCAATTGGCGCAGGATGTTCGAGATCGTCCCCGCCGAGAATTTCGGTCTGAATTTCGATCCCTCTCACCTTATCTGGCAGTTCATCGACATCCCGCGCGCCGTTCGGGAATTCGGCAAGCGCATCTTCCATGTTCACGCGAAGGATCTGGAAGTGCGCCGCGACGGTCTCTACGAACACGGCGTGATGAGCGCCGGTGTCGGCTGGCAGGCGCCGCGTCTGTGCGGTCTCGGCGAGGTCGATTGGGGTGCCTTCTTCGGCGCACTCTATTCCGTCGGCTACGATTATGTGGCCTCGATCGAGCATGAGGACCGCGCCTTCGAGGGCAGCGTCGAGAAAGTCCAGCGCGGCTTCGAAATCGCGCGTGACAATCTGCGCCCCTTCGTCCACTGATAGTGCCCATGACACAGGATAAATTGCGTTTTGGCCTCATCGGCACGGGCATCTGGGCAAAAACAGTTCAAGCACCTGCTGCCGCGACCTGCGATGCGGTGAAATTCTCATCTCTCTTCGGCCGACGTGAAGCCGCAGTGCACGAAATCGCTGACGCTCACGGCGTCCAGGCATTCACCGCACTCGATGCCTTCCTCGATTCCGTCGATATCGTCGGCATATCGGTGACACCGGATGCCCAGCCGGAGCTTGCCATTGCTGCGGCGAAGGCCGGCAAGCACCTGCTTCTCGAAAAACCCATTGCGACGACCCCAATGGCCGCGAACGCGATCGCCGACGCTTGCGAGCGGTATGGCGTGCGTTCCGCGGTCTTCTTCACACGGCTCTTCCTCCCGAGCACGCGCCAATGGGCGGAACAAGCGGCGGCAACCGGCGGCTGGCTTTCGGCGAGAACCGAGGCTTTCGGGCAAGTGATCACCGATCCGCGGAATCCGTTCCACGGTACCCAGTGGCGTTCTGAAGTCGGCGGGCTCTGGGATATCGGCCCTCATGCCGTGTCGCTCCTCTGCGCTGCCCTCGGCGATGTCGTCGAAGTGTCGGCAACGAAGGGGCGTGGCGACCTGACGCTCACGACGCTGACCCACCGCGCCGGTGCGATCTCCACCATTGCCATGACGCTCGATGCTCCTGCCCCGCTTCCGGGCGGCACCGTCCTGTTCGGTGCGTCGGGAAAGAACGAGGTGCCGGCTTCGACGGACTGGATGGGAGATTCGACGCAAGCCTATCGTAACGCGATCGCTTCGCTTGCCGATGCCAGTGCCGCGACAGACTACGATGCACGCTTTGGCGCCAGTGTAACGGCGATCCTTGCGGCCGCCGAGCAATCGATTTCGAGCGGACGCCGCGTCATCATCGATCAACGCTGATCAAGAAAGGCGGCCGCCCGTTGTGAGGCAGCAGGCGGCCTCGATCTTCAGGAAACGGCGGCAATCAGTCGCTTGGCGTTTGCGCTGAAGATCTGCTCACGTTGGGCTTCTGTGATATTGGCCGCTTCGATCGAGGCAATCACCTGGGACGGCTCGAAATAGGGAGCGTCGCTGCCGTAGAGCACTCTTTCGGCTCCCACTTCGCGCACGAAGAATTCTGCAATGCCCGGCTCTGCCTGGTAGGCGAGATCGAGATGGATATTGGCATTGGCCTGCACCGCCGCGACGCATTGCGTGCGCTGGTCATCCGTGAAAACGGGATGACCGAGCAGAAATTCGATCTGCGGAAACCGTTCGGCAACAGCCGCAATGGCCTTGGGGTTTGCCCTGGCATCTGGTGTCGAATGCATCAGCACCAGCGCCGGACCGTGGCCCAATGCCTTCAATATGTCATGGAAAACCGGGGAATCGACACTGAACCCTTCGAAGGTTGCATGAAAGACCAGGCCGCTGAGCCCGGCCTCTCCCATCACCCGGCGCACTTCGGCAAGGCCCGCCTCCCCGTGACGCACCTCGATACTGCCGAGCCCAATCGGAAAACGATCCGGATGGTCCTTGACCGCTTTGGCGATGACGTCGTTCGCCCGTCTGGTATCGGCAAGGCCTTCGGCCTGCAGGCCGCCGGCAGCGACCGAGATGATCGCCTGCTCAATGCCCGCCTTGTCCATGGCGGCAAGCCATGTCTCGACATTCTGAGCAACACCGTTGGTCATGGTGCGCCCGATATGGGAATGGGCGTCGATGATCTGGCGCTTCATGCCTGCGCCTCCTCGAGCGTCAGCTTGCGTCCGGCCCTGCCGGATTTGTAGGCCGCTTCGAGAATGAGCTGCGTCGTCAGGCCGAATTCCGCGTCGCTGCGAACGGGCGTATCATTGAGGCAGCAATCGACGAAATGTTGGTGCTCCGGCACCCACGGGCTTTCCTCGCCATTGATATGCATGGAAAATTCCCGATGATCCGGCGGCATGACGGGGAGCTTCGGCGATACCCAACCATTCGACAGCAGCGGATCGAGAGCCTTGCCCTCATCTGTGAAGACCCGAAAGGTCGGGCGCGCGGCGGCATCCCATTGAATGGTGCCCTTGGTGCCGAAGACCTGCCAGTAATCCTTGAAAGCGGTGGTCGCCCCGCCCGGTTCCTGCAGCCGGTTCGAACCTGAGATTTCGAGGATCGCCTTGTCGGTGCGCACCAGGATCACCGCCGTATCTTCGACCTTCACATCGGCGGTCAGGGCGCCATATTCGGCATAGACGCTTTCGATCTTGGGATTGCCAAGCAGATAGAGCGCATTCGAGACATGATGGACATTACCATCGAGAATGACACCACCACCGGCGATTTCAGGATCGAAACGCCAACCGGCGGTCACATCAGGCGTATGCCAGGCCATCATCGCCTTGAAGAGGAAGGGTTCACCGATAAGGCCGGCTTCGATGATCTGACGGGCGCGTTCGACGGGCGGAAGAAAGAGCTCGAAGAAGGAAACCATCAGCTTCCTCCCGGTCTTCCTGGCGAGCGCTACAGCTTCGTGCGCCTCTTCCAGCGACGCGGTCATCGGCTTCTGCACCAGCACATGTTTGCCCGCATTGAGCGCCTTGGTGATCAGCGCACCGTGGATCTTCGATGTCGTTGCAATGACGACCGCATCGACATCGGGGCGGGCAAGCACGGCATCCAGATCGGTTGAGTGGGTCTCGAAGCCGAAGCGCTCCTTGAAGGTGATTGCCGCCTTCTCGTTGATATCGACGCTTGCGATCATGCGGGCATTCGGAACCTTCGACAGAGCAAAGGCATGGCTGCGGGCAATCCCGCCACAGCCTACGAGCACGACACCAAGAGACTTGGTCATTGCATTTCCTTTCGATGGATCTGTCGCGATGCCCGCAGTGAAATCGGCATTGGCGATGGGCTGACATAATGATAAAATGTAAACACATAGATATTGCCGGGTCAAGCAACCAAAAACCTTGTTATTTGTAAAGACATATTATACAAGTCGCGCATGAGCAATTTTCCGACCTCCCTGCCAGAACCCCGCGTGACGCCGCTCAGAGGCGGCCCGGAACTGCGTTGGGGCGTGCTTGCGCCCGGCGCGATCGCCAAGGATTTCGTCAATGCCATGCACCGGCATACGGACCAGCGCGCGGTTGCCGTCGCGGGCCGCTCTGCTGAACGGGCGGCCGCTTTCGCGGTCGCAACCGGCATTCCGCACGTTCATGAGAGCGCCGAAGCACTTGTCGGCGATCCCGAGGTCGACATCGTCTATGTCGCCTCCCCGCACAGCGAGCATAAGCGCATGGCGCTTCTTGCGATTTCGGCCGGCAAGCATGTTCTTGTCGAAAAGCCGATCGCGCTGACGGCGGCCGATGCACGGGAAATCCGCGACGCAGCAAAAGCCGCCGGCACCTTCGCCATGGAGGGCATGTGGACGCGATACCTGCCACAGACCGACGTGATGATGCAGCTGAAAAGGGACGGCGTGCTCGGAGACCTGCAGCTCGCGATGGCGGATTTTGGAACGCGCGGCTCCCCAGATCCATCAAGCCGCGTCTACAATCCTGAACTTGGCGGCGGCGCACTTCTCGATCTCGGCATTTATCCGATCTGGTTCAGCCATCTCTGGCTCGGCAAGCCCAAAAGCGTCACGGCGATCGGCAATCTCACCTCAACCGGCGTCGATGCCCGAACCGCGATCGTGCTCGGCTACGAGACCGGCGCGCAGGCCGTGCTCAGCACCACGCTGATGGCGTTTACCCCAGCACGCGCCAGTATCAGCGGCTCACTCGGGCGCATCGAGGTCAATCCCTGGTTTGCCGTGCCGGCCGGTTTCGAACTCGTCGCACCCGGCAAGGGTGACGTTCGCATTCAGTTCATCAACGATACCGGCCTCGAATTCCGAGATGGCCTTGCCTTCGAGGCTGCGGCCGTCGCGCAGCACATTGCCGACGGCCTGACGGATTCGCCACTTCACCCCTTCGATTTTGCCATCGAAGTGATGGAAACGATGGACGACGTTCGCCGGCAGGTCGGCACACTGAAGTGCTGATCACGGCGTGATCACTGTCATTGGGTGGAGGAGCCCGGCACATGATCAGTCTCAGCATAAGATCTCTCCGAAAAACCTATGGAGCGCTCACTGTCTTGCATGGCGTCGACCTCGATATCCGCAGCGGGGAATTTATCGTCTTTGTCGGCCCGTCAGGCTCTGGCAAGTCGACCTTGCTGCGCATAATTGCGGGCCTCGAGGAAGTCTCATCAGGCGAAATCGCCATCGACGGCAAGGTCGTCAACGACACGGCGCCGGCCGAACGCGGAATTGCCATGGCCTTCCAGTCCTACGCGCTCTACCCGCATATGACGGTGCGCGAGAACATGAGCTTTGGCCTGAAGACGGCGAAGATGCCGAAAGCCACGATCGAAAAGTGCGTCGCAGTGGCGGCCGACATGCTGCAGCTCACTGCTCATCGCGATCGCCTGCCCAAACAGCTCTCCGTCGGCCAGCGCCAACGCGTGCCCATCGGCCGGGCGATCACTCTCGATCGGCGCCAACGATCGGGCGACGGCCGACTAAACCTGTCGCGCGCTCGGCAAGCGAACGATACGCTACCAGTCGGCATCGAGGATACTGGAACTGCTCGGACTTCCGCGTCCAACAGAAGTCCCGCAGATTGGCGATCGCGACTCGATAATGCCGCAGGAGATCAGATAGGTGCTAGTACAGCGTAATCCTACTCGTCGACGGGCAACGGCCAGCGCAGACTACAAAGATCCGCTACTATAAGGCCGCACTGTTCAGGACCGCTGTCGCAACCTCGCAGACAGGGAGCGGCGAAATTCCGGAGGTCGAGCTCGCGATTATGCCAATGGTCCCAGCCCTCTTGCAGGACTATGGGCGGTCCCAACTGTAGATGCGGAAAAGCCTGACCTGCCACGAGAAACCAAGGAAACCACATCCGATAAGAAAACCCTGAGACAGATCCGCACCGTCATGCGGAACTCAGTGGGGATCGGCCGGATCGGAGAAGCACGCGAAAGCCTCGCGAGAGTGGAGGGCAGCCTTGCGATGACAGCGCAAAGATTGAAAGCTGCTGTCGAGAGAACTGTCGGTGGCTCCCCCGCCTGTCGCCAAAACAGCGAAAGAGCATTCCCTATATCCTTTCCAGCACCGTCTCCGATCCAGCCGAGATTGCGACTAGCAGCCAAGTGACGGTAGAGCCCCTCGCCTGCCTCAGGCCAGAAGCTCGTGCCCAGCGATGGTCGATCTCCGATCCAGCTGTGCAATGATCATCACCCCGCAAAAGATCCGGACGTGACCCTCCGAACACGTCGTTAGATTTCGGATTATTGTCGGAATAGGGGATTCGTCTGTCGTGTTGCATAGCTGCTCCTATCACTCCCGATCTTCCCGTTCCCGCTCATGGCCCGGCTCTCACTGAGCTCCTCCAGCGTTGGCACGAGTTGCTTGGTCAGATCGGTTCGATTTTCATCGCCGCCACGATGCCCAGATGCCTCTTGTTCGCCACCAGACTTTGCACGGTCTGCTGCGGCATCGTCAGTGCGGTCCTTTGATCGCTCGCGCGATCGCCTCATCCCATTGACGATTGGCTCGACCCGTCGAGGCGCCCCATCCCTCGGGATGCGATCACCGCCCTGCTCAGCCTGCTCCATCATTTCCCGGCGAACATCGACGCGCTCGCGCGGCCGCGGCAGAATTTTCGAAATTGCGTCACTCGGCCTGGAACAGGGCGGTCTCATCGCATTTTTCTTAAGCCTCGAATTGGGATCGTGTCATGGTGTTCATGTTGTCGATCTCCGTAAGCTCGGAACGCCTAACCAATATAGTTTGGAATTGCGGTCCATTTTCGCGCTAGCCGCATGCATTGCGGCGCTCAAGCCACCGCCTTCAAGAGCCGCCTCCAGCCGCGTTATAGTGCCTTTCGCAAAACCCTTAACGTCGACATCCTCTGCTTCCCGAGCGACGGCGCTTCACTCATTATGAACTGATTTAGTATAGCTTCGGCTTTCTCCTGTCGTCGCCAAAGTCACGACCGCACGCCGTTTTTGTTCATACCGCCGCGCGGAACTTTCGGTTGTTCCCTCATGCGCCGTGCGGCCCTCCCGGCTGATCGGGCGCACCTGATTTTCGGTATAGGAGGCCGCGTTTGCCTGGTCGCGGCGATCGGTCATTTCCATCCGAATGCCCTGAGCGCGCGCCTGCTCCGCCAGCCCTTCGCGCCAACGCCGTGAAGAGGTGATCGATGTCTCGACACGCTCGCGATCCTCCGAGCGCATGGCGACGATGGCGTGCACATGGACATGAGGGCGCTTTCCACCGTTTGCCGCTGCCTTCGTATCCAGGCCCGGATTATGGAGCGACAGGACGTACCGGTGCTCGCCGAATTCCGCCGCCAGAAACTCGCGCGCCGCGGCGCGAAAGGGTCCACATCTGTTCCGGCCTTGGCCGACATGACGAGGTGCATCACATCGAGCGGCGTGCGGCTATGCAGTTCGCCGCGCCACGATTGTCTTGCATGGCCCCTTCAGCCTTCTCCACAAGCTTGCGCAAACGTGCGGTCCCATATTCGACGCCATTGCCATAGCCGGTAAAATGGAACTCGGCCGACGGGCCCCCGTTTTCCGACATTCGCGCCTGAACGATCTCTTGCGCCTTTTCGTCGGCTGTCAGCCGCTCGCCGGCCCGATCGCGCAAGACGGCCACGCCATCGATCCGGTAATGCCCTTGCCGCTCTTCCACGGCGAATGCAAACGAGCGCTCGCCAAGCGCCGTGTTGACGATATCGCGCGCCCATGCGTGCAGCGTCTGCCCTTCAGCGGGCCTCCCCTCGACGTCGATACGGAATGTCCCAATGTCGCGGCTCTCGGCACGGTTGCCAATCAGGTGCGCCCAGTCCTCAGAAAGGCCGGCGACCGCCCTCCGGCCGCGCAGTTTCTCACCCGCCTGATTTTCCATCGGCACGTAGCCGTTTCGGGAGATGTAGCTCGCCATGGCGCCCAGGCGTCCGCCGCCGCCGAACGATGTCATCTTCACGACCGCGGGCTGACTTCTGCCGGCAAGTCCGGCAAACCGTGTTGCCATCGAACGCGGCGCGGGCCCGGGCCGCGCGAAGCTTTCCCGCGCGGCTCTCCCGCCGACATTGAGACGGCCGCCAACGCCGCCGCCTGAAGCAACTCCCCGCCGCCGGCGCTCTTCCTCGTCACTGGGAGAATTTCTGCCGATCAACCGCTCGTGCAGATATGCCGCTCTGCGCTGCTCCCATTCCCCCGTAAAGGCGCCGAGAAAAATTTCCATCAGTCCCGATGTCCCATCCTGCGGCCTGGCCGGCTGGCGAGACGATGCAGCTCAAGAGCAAGGCCCGCGACAAGGGGCTGCAGTTCGCGCAGGTCAGCGATGGCATCTGCCGGAACGGAGCGTTGATGCGAGAGCCGAACGAGACTGTTGAGGTTCACTCCAATGGCCCGCAGGTCACGATGAAGGAGCTCAAAAATCACCCGGTCGTCTTCCGACAGGAACGGCAAGATGCCGGCACCATCAACCGTCAACGAGCGCATAAACGCTGACACCGACATCTCCGACTGCCTGGCTGCGACTTCGACAGCGGCGTGCTCGGGCGCGGAAAAGCGGGCATGCACGACGCGCTCCTTACGCTCCTTGGCCGCGGAACCTGCGGGCCGTGACCTACCATTTCCGACCATACCATCGTCTCTTCATGTGTTCGTCGCAGGCGCCATCGGCGGCCTGTCCGCCGATCGTCAGCAAATTTGTATCACAAATTTGCGTATCCTGCCAAACCAATATAAACTATTTTAGTTCATAATTGCAAGACTCGACCCCCTCGCTTTGAAAGCCATTCATGCTAGATAGGACTCTTCGGAAGTTCGCCACTTTCACATCACACGACCAACTCGTGTGAAACATCGGCAGCGTTATTCGATGCAGGAAAGTGGAGGTTAGACAAGTAAAATTCGAGGGTTAACGGCCTGTGGATAACCTTCCATGAGGAATGAGACAATGCTTCGAAAGAGTGCTACCGACCAACCGGGTGGATGATCTGCCACGCGATGCACCCCAATAAAAAGCGGCTGGACGCCCGCAATTTTCGATTTATTATAGTTCATGTTTCGAGCATGACGCCGGAACAGTTCGGTAGCAGGAGAAGGTCATGCCTCGGACCTATGCAGTCGTCAGCAACAAGGGCGGCGCCGGAAAGACGACGATGGCGACGTTGATTGCCGGCGAATACGCTCTTTCGGATCAGCGCGTCCTGATGATTGACGCCGACAGCCGTCAAAATCTGGCCGGCTGGTGGAAGCTCTGCCACAGCAAGGCCAACGTACCGGATAATATCGAGGTGACGATTGCCGCGACCCAACGGGCAATCGACGATGTCCTGAAGAAGCTGGCCAGCTCTTTCGATGTCGTCCTGATCGATGCGCCTGGCGTCGATAGCGTGTTGCAGACGACGATCATTCGATCGTCGGATGTGGTCCTGTCACCGGTGCAGCCAGGCATCAAGGAAATCGAGGCCGCCGGCCAGACCGTCGCCGAGGTGAACGAGATCAACGATCGCCTCGGTTTATCGATCGTGCATATGAACGTGCGCACCCGTATCACGCTGCCCGGCCGCAATCTTGAAGCCTACCGTTACATCCGGCCGTTCGTTGCGGGTCTTCTCGATGCGAACTACCAGACGATGCTTCTGGAAACCGAGCTTTACGAACGCAACATCTATCGCGAGATCCAGAACGGCCTCGGGACACTGCAAATGCAGGACCTGACAGACTCAGTCCGAAAGGCGCGTTTCGAGGTAAAGGCGTTGGTCGATGAGATCGAAATTCGCCGGGTGGCCGGACCGGCTGAGGCGGCGGCATGAACAAAGGGACGATCGACTTCCAGCAGTTCTCTCTCGCGCCACGCCGAAAGCCCGCAGTTCACGATACGAACGAAGGCCTGCTCGAGGTTGCCGCTGACGAGCAAGCCGCCGATTTGCACCATCAGGCTCCGGCGCCTATCGGCCGCCAAACGGTGCTTCCCGCCCTCCCCGAAGACGAGCGGCAACGGCGAAGCGCAAAGCGGGCTGCCGACCAGGACGATACCCGGCGGCGCCTAAAAAGCCTGAAGCGCGCCAAGGACCGCGCCATCAAATTCTATGTCAACGTGCCGCTGGAGCAGAAGATGAAGGCGCGTCTGATGAAGGCCGCGCATGAAAACGACGTGAAGATGACCGTCATCATGCAGGCGGCCATCGGAACCTATCTTGAAGACAATGGCTACTGAGGGGAACGCCGACAGATGCGACGTGTCGAAGCGCAGGAGACCGACAGAGAGACGCGGGCGCCGGAGCGCCGGGGGGCGACTGGCGCAAATCGAAGGGCAACTTTCGCTGCCCTTCGATCGATCGAAAGCCGATCCGGCCAGAAACCACCGTGTCGTGGCTGCCTCAGACAATGCGCGACGCTCGCACGGGTATTCCGGTTTCGGCAGTGATCTCAGCTATCAGCAGAGCCAGCGAACCAAGTTCGCTCTCAGGCACATCCACCAGTTCCGGATAGTCTATCTCGCCCCCCGTGCAGTCGGCCGCCAACGCAATTATCCAGTTGCCACCCTTGATACGGTACTCATGGGTGCCGAAATCGATTTCGAGATCGTCCAAAAGATCGATTGTGAAGCGCCGGAGAATCTCCATCTCGCCTTCCAGTTGGAACTCCGCGAATTCGTCATCGCCGGCAAGGAGGTTTCGTTCCATTGCCATGATGGAGCGGATGCGGCTTATCGCAGCGTCAAGGCCGCCGACCAGGCGATCGTGAAGGTCGCGGAGAAATTCGGTGTCGCAGCCGAATCGGTTTGCCAGGACGTTGAGCCGCAAGCCTGCAAGCTTGACGTAGAGCGTGAGGTTCTCGTTGGATGTCATGATGTGATCTCCTTCATCTTAATGACGGACATCGGCCGCTCCGTAGCAAAGAAGGGTCAAGGACCGCGGGACGCGGCGTGCAAGCGGGGGAGCCGATTTTGTCGCTTGCGGCAAAATTGGGGGGACCGCGCCGTCCTTGACGCCGGATTTGCTGGAGTAAAATCGGACGGCAGTAAGAGAAGAGACCCGCGGACCAAAAGGGTCCGCGACCGCTTCTGGCGACAGCCGGCGTGCCCGTTGAACAAGTGGTATCCCTGTGTGGCGGATGTGACGGCAGGGCCGCCTCAAAAGGGCGGCTCGGCCTCGATGCGGCCGTCGAGTTCGGCCCGGATGACTTCGCGCTCGGCCAGCGCCAGGTCGAGTTCGGCTTCCAGCGCCCGGCGTTCCCAGGTGGTTTCGGCGTTACGGGCTTCAGCGCGCAGTTCTTCGATGTGCTGGTCGATCGTCATCGTCGTCTCCTTGACGTTTGTGGAAGATGACGGCGGCACGCAGGGTGGGGAGAGACAGGTCAAGGCTCGTGGAACACGACCGGCGGAGCCGGCGCGCGGAGGAACCGATTTTGTCGAAGTGCAGTGAAACGGAACGGAGAGAAAATCGGAGGGGCCGCGCGGCCTTGAGCTGGCTCTTCCCGCCCGGCACAATCGCCCGATCTGAGCAGACAGGTTTCCCTCTCGTTGGGCACCCCTTTTTGCTTGCCACGGGCCGCTGCGGGGACCCGTCCCCATGAGACGATTCCGGTTCGAAAGTGTCGAATGCGACGAGGATCACCCGGATTTCGTGGGACTCCTGGCCCGCGCCTACCGCGCCAAAGTCCGACCGCTTTGTCTCTGCCGGGAGCCGGCGGCGCCGATGTACATCGCCGATATCGGCAATCAACTCGTCATCAAGCGCATGCCGCTTTCCGGTGGAGGCCATGACCCGGGATGTCCCTCCTACGAACCGCCCTATGAATTGTCCGGGCTCGGCCCGCTGATGGGAAGTGCAATCCAGATGGATGCCTCAGTCGGGACCGCCTCATTGAAGCTTGATTTTTCCCTTTCCAAGCGAGCGGCGAGCAATCGTCCCGGCGTACCGGAACCTTCCGGCGAAAGCGTGAAAGCGGAAGGCAGAAAGCTGTCGCTACGCGCCCTGTTGCATTTCCTGTGGCATCAGAGCGGCCTGACCGAATGGATCGCGCATTGGGCCGGAAAGCGCCACTGGTGGCAGGTCTATCATCATCTGCTTGAGGCCGCCGGCAACATGGCGGTGCGCGGCGAGAGCCTGTCGGAGCGGTTGATGATCCCCGAGCCTTTCAGGACCGAGGACAAGACAGCGATCGAACAAAGGCGGGCGCAGAAGATGGCCGCTCTTTTCCAGCAAGGTCCGAAGCGCCTGATGTTGCTTCTTGGTGAGATCAAGGAATTCGCTGAGACGAGGGACGGCCGGCTCGTGGTGGTCAAGCATATGCCGGGCTTCCGGCTTTATCTTGAAGAAACGGCATGGAAGAGCGTGCAGCGCCGCTTCGAAGCGGAATTTGCTCTTTGGCAAAGCGGGGAAAACCTGCACCTGATGCTGATCGCGACGATCGGCAGCGGCAAGGCCGGGATCGTCACCATCGATGAGATCGCGCTGATGTGCGTCAGCGAACAGTGGCTGCCGATCGAAAATGCTTTCGAGCAAAAACTGGTCGAGCGGTTGACCCGGTTGCGCTTGAAGTCGGTCAAGGGCCTGCGTTTCAACCTTGGCCAAAACCGGCCTTTGGCCAATGCGATGCTGCTGGAGACGAGACCGCGGCCGCATGCACTCTACATAGTGCCGCCGTCGGCCAGTGCTGATTTCGAGGAAGCACTCAAGGACATGATAGAAGCGCGGCCCGATCTTGGCGCCTGGATCTGGCGCGTTGCCGAAGGCGACATGCCGGCAATCCCGACCTGATCGTGGTGATCACTCGTCCGGCGCGCCCTCAAGGAGACCGTCGTAGACTTCGAGCAGTGCATTGGTGATCGCCTGGCCGAGAGCGGCGCCCGCCGCGCGGACATCGTCTTCCGAGCCGTCACGGGCAGCTCTTGCCAGCTCGAACCCTTGCTCGCTGACGATCAGCTTTGCCACCTCGATTGCCCAGAGCCCGAAATCACCACGATTGTCGATCTTGATTGCCTCTTGCACGACGACGTTCCCCTTTCTTTGATGGTGAGCGGCTTTTATCGGCAGAAAGCGCAAATAGCCACAAATCATCACCGATGTGAATCGAACCCGGTGATCGATTCAAAACTCTCGTTGGACGGAGACGGCCCATTTCGGCGACCTTGCCTAAACGCCGGACTATCCATTGCATCTCTACTGAAAGCGCATCGATGCCACCCGGAACATGGCGCGATATTACGCGATCTCAGTGAACGGGAAGCAGCAATCCACTTTCTGGATATGGCACACAATAAGAAGGTCAAGGGCTACAAACCGGTCGGTAGTTGTGGAAATCCGGCAGGGCCAGGAGCTTTTGCCGCAGCGCGTCGATGACATCAGGCGACGGCGATGGCAGGGATTTCGCACCGATCACGATGCGGAGACATGAGATGACCACCACCAATGAAATCGCCGACAAGATTGCAGGCGAGCACGGCCTCACCAAGGTCCAGGGCAAAGCCATCGTCGAGGCGGTCATCGCCTCCATCACCGAAGCTGCGGTTGCCGGCAACGAGACCTCGCTGCCGGGCTTTGGCAAGTTCAAGGTGAAGGAAACGCCGGAGCGCGAAGCGCGCAATCCGTCGACGGGTGCGACCATCAAGGTCGCAGCCGCCAAGAAGCTGAGCTTCCAGCCGGCCAAGGCGCTGAAGGATGCGCTGAACAAGTGACACGACGAAAGCCCCGCTCGGATCGAGCGGGGCCTTTAAGTCAGTTCGTCAGCGGCGCGTGCTGCGCGACCAGATGAGCTGCAGGCCTTCCTGCCCCTGGACTTCGGTCAGCGTCGCGTAGATCGGGGCGGGGAAGCTCGGGTCGTCGAGCTTGACCGAGATGTAATCGCGCTCGGTTTCGCGGGCCTGCTTCTGCCAGCCGGCGCCGAACTCGACATTGCCGGCAAGAACCCTGAAGTCCGGTGCGTCGTCGGAGGAACGTTCGACCCTGATAATCTTGGCCTTGACGTTGAGGTTAAGGGTCTTGATGGTGCCGGAAAAGCCGTTTTCGGAAGCGGTGAAAGAGCCGATGGTTGCCATTGTCGTGATCCTTTTCAGTTGCTCGGGCCGCGCCCATCGCGGCCTCGATGGCTGTCGACAAGACCGGAAACGATCGGACCGCACCCCTTGGGGCCGCAACGAAGTGGAGGACGGCCATTAGCCGAGTCTTTCTTGTCTCGCGAGGAATGGCCGCAGATCTGGGGTCCCCACATGACCCGTCATGTGGGGTGGGCGTGGCCAGGGGAAGAAAACGAGCAGGCCGTTGCGGGAAGACGATCGAGCCGAGCCCGCGAGGCGTTTTTTGGTCAGACAAGCCGCATCGAGACCGCAGTGGGCGAGCCGTTGCTTGGGGATGGTCCAGACGATGGCACCGTCAATGTCCGGCGTGATTCCGGACGGCGTTGCCGAGGATATCCAGTATCGCCAATTGAAGGTACCAGAGGCCTGGCCGCGTGGCTTCGCTCCGATATGCCAAAATGGATTTCAAGACGTAGCCGACGTGATCGGCCCGATGCCGGAAGTCCCGACGGTGCCACTGGCTACGATCGGTTCACCGCCGCCAGCCTGCGGCTTGCCGCTGCATCCTTCACGATGCGTGCGATGTTCTTCAGGAAGGCCGGGCTGAAGCTGCCGAGTGGCCTGCTTGTTTCGAAGTCGAAAGCCTTGTTGAGCTCGACACGGTTATATTCGTCGAGAATGATCCAACAGGGAAAATCGAGGCCGGCGCGGCGGCATTCGATCTGGCTGATCGGCAGAAACAGCCGATCGGCAAGCGGAACTGCGAGGTAATGGCGAAGAGAAAAACGGCGCCCGGGATTTCGGGTGTGCGCACGACGACGCAGACAGGCGGGCTTTGCGCCGCTTTCCTCGCCGGCATCGGCCTATCGCTTCCAGAGATAATGGAAACGGACGACGTCGCCCGCATTAAGCATGATTGTCCTCAAGCAGCGCGAGGCCGGTCATCAGTTCTGCATGGACGGCATCCGGTGCATCGTCGAGGCCGTAGGCGAGCGTGTGCGAGCCGCCGACGAGGCGCCGATACTGTTCCGCCGTCAGAATGACGAGCTTTTCCTTGCCGCGCTTGGTGAGCGCGACCGGTTCGATCAATGCTGCCTCGAGGATTTCACCGGAGGCCCGGTTCATATCGGAAAACGAAAACTGCTTCATGAGAACCTCCATGCACTTACGTAAAATACGTATTCTAGGTAATTAAGGCAAGTCGGCTGCGACAGAAACCGACTTGCAACACGTCATGCCGCCATCTTAGCAGAGCCAGGCTGCAACGCATGCAGATAAGCCACGGCCCTCTGCGCCTGCGCTGCGGCCTGGACAATAAAGCGCTTGTCGCCGCCGAGCACCTCAAGCCACGAAGCGAGATAGCTTGCATGATCGGCACGGGGCTCAAGCTCCGGTAGAATGCCGAGATCGGCGGCGAGAAACGCCGCGCCAAGTTCGGCGATCAGTTCCTCGCGCGCCCGCTCAGAGCGGTCTTTCGCATAGCGGGAAAAATCGCGGTTCAAGCGATGTGATGGACCCGTCCAGTGGATTTCCTCGTGTGCAAGCGTCGCATAATAGCTCTCGACATCGCGAAACGTCTCAATGGGCGGCATTTGGATTACATCCGCCCCGGGCGCATAGAAGGCTGCCGCACCACCATGGCGGATCGTTGCCCCCGTTGCCCGGAAAAAGGCGTCGGCATGCTCAAGGCGCTCGAAAGGCTTGACGGCCGGCGTCTGCAGCGGTGCGCCGAAACCCGCAGGCAGGCCTTCGATCTGCTCGAGATTGAAAACGGTATAGGCTTTCAGGAACGGGATTTCGTGCTCGACGTCGTCGCCGTTGGCGTCGGTCTCGGTTTTCTTGATGCGATTGGCATAAACGACCATAGTCCCGGTCTCGCCTTTGCGCACGTTGCCTCCAAGTTCCAACGCCTGGCGAAACGTCATCCAGGTGCTGGCGGCAAAGCCGCGGCTTACGGCCTCAGACCAGAGGAGCAGGACATTGATGCCGGAATAGGGTTCGCCATTGAAGCGAAGCGGGCGCGACACGCATCCTGCAAGCCGGGCGGCACTCCACGGCTGGACCCAGGGGCGCACCCCCTCTTCCAAATGAGCGAGCACGATATCGGTGATCCGTGTGTAGACGTCCGAGCGCGCCGCACCGCTCCGTCCAGAGGTTTTCATGGGCTTTTTCATCGTCTTTTCCTTCATCTTCGACACCGCGCCGATCGCGGCTCGTCACGGCGGTCGACCAGCGCGAGGGCGGCAGCGGCGCACCCGGCTCGAAGCCATCGCGCCCGGGGGAGAAGGAGTGCCGGGCCGAAACGGAAGTGGAGGACGGCTTGCCCGTTGCGCGGCTTACCCGCCGCCCTCGGGCTAGACCGCAATCCGGGACGAGCAGATCGGGCGCGCGCGCCATTGTCCGCGACACGAAAAAAAGGCCGGAACGGTGCCGGCCTTTCAAAACGGACTGTATGTCGAGTGCCGCCTTCAGTCGAAGGCGGACATCTGCAACGAGGCGGCCCTCTGATCCAGCGAGGCGGCCGGCGCCGCGATCGCGCCGCGTTCATAGGGCTTCCATGTCTCGCCGGTGATGTCCTCATAGGCGGACACTGCCCCTTCGGCGGCCATGCGCAGGACATGGGCCTGCAGGCCCATGTCGGCGGCAAATTCCCGCTTGCGCTGAGCGCGGCTGTCAAAGCCGACCGGTCCGCTCAGATCCTCATCGCGGAAATCGTTGGCGAGCTTTGTGGTCAGGTCGCGGGCCTCGGTGACCGAGCGACTGTAGAACTGTCCCGCGCCATAGGCCGAGCCGACAAACGAGCCAACAATGCGCTGCATGTGGATCTGCATCGCCTTTTCGCCGAGGCCGTCCTTGAGGGCATCGGCACTGTCGATCAGTTGCTGGCGGTGGAGCTCGCGGATCCCATCGCTGTCGATGACGGAAAGCCCGAAGCTTTCGGAGATGCGGACTGCCTGGACCGTATCCGGGCAGGCATGACGGACCATGTCGAGGGTTGTTGCGCGCGGGGCGGCGGGACGGGATTTGTGGGCTGTATGATTGAGCGGTGCCATGTCGATGTCCTTGTCGGTTCGGTTGAGCAAAGCCCAAGGAGGCATTCATCCGGTGCTGCTCCTCGGGTGCGGTCGACAGGAACCGGGCAAGCGGCCCGGCCCAAGGCCAGGACAATGCGGAGCAAGCAGGGTGGGGCTGCGGAGGCTGCGAGCCGCCGGCGGCCTGCAGAAAACGCGGCCCGGCCGTGCGACCGCGTGCGTCGGTCCTGCCGCCCCGCGGCGCGGAACGCGGCCTTTGACCGGGATGCGTCCGGTTCAGACCGCAGCAAAACCGAGGAGCCGCGTCGATGGATGGATACTCACGGTGTTCATCCTATCGGCACGGCGCGGTCGCACGGTTGATCAGACGCCACCGGGAACCGATCCAACGGACACGATCACCGAGCATCCGCCACGCAAGTGTCTGCGCCCCAATGCATGGGAGCCTCCACGGCGGGCGCTGCCGGTACGGCGCGCAGGAGCTGTGACGCGATACTATCGCCCAGCCTAGCCGGCAAAGCTCGACGGCCCGTCATAGGACCCGTCCCGGTCTTCGTCCATCACGAAACCGAAGAGCCCGACATCGTATCGCTCCTCGAGGACGAGGAACCGTCGTTCGAGGGGCGATTGACCCCCACCGGTAGCAAGCCCTCCCCGACGTCCGCCGACAGTCGCGATGCATTCATGGTGCGATCGGCCCGGCTCTCGCGCTCGAGGATGGTGTTGCGCATGCCGTCTGGGCACGGCAGGCCGACGGACTGCTCTCCGCACGAATGGTGCTCGGCGAGATCGCAATAACCGTGAAACCAGCGCTGACGGCCGCCGACGGACAGGGTGAAGAAGACGCTTGTGATGCTGGCGCCGATGAATTCGCGCATGGCGAACATGTCACCGCTGTAAAACAGCGGCGGCAGGATCTCGGACATGCGGTCGTGGTCACGCTCGGTCACCTCGAACCACTCGCCGGCATATTGGCTGCCGGTCATCCGCTTCTCATCAAAAGGCGCCTGGCGATGCCGGTTGAAGAGGGAATACATCTGCTGGCGGCTGGCGGTGCCTTCGAGGACTTTGCGGAACGGCGGCTGGAAGACGGAAAGCTCGGACATGGATGGTTCCTTTCAGGGGTGGCGGCCGCAGGGTCGCCGATCGACTTCCTGTGAGCCTTTGATCACCCCTCCCCCACGGCCGCCTCGCGGGAAACGTGTCAGGGGCCGCCGTCCGGCGGGCGGAGCTTTACCCTTGAGCCGGTCGCCCGCGCATGCGGCAGGTCTCCTTCCTCCCTCTTCCTTTCCTTCAGCTCTTCGTTCCAGTCGACCGCGCGCGGCCGCAGTCGGATAAAATCGCTGCCGGTCACCTCGGCGACCCCGCGCAGGCGGTCGGCATAGACTTCGCCTTGCGGATCGGCATCGGTCGCTGCCACCAGCATGGCTCCGATGGCAGCCGCCTGGATCGCCTCGACGGTCGATGGCGACCAGCCTCCGCCGGTGCTGGCATAAAGCGTGTCGCGCCGAACATTCTCGATGGCCGCAAGGCTCAGCGCATCGATCGCAGCCTCGGTGATGCAGAGCCTCGAGGTTTGCCTCGGACCGAAGCGAAAGAGCGTCTTTGCTCCGCCCGTCGAAAAGCCGCGCCAATCCGGACCACGTTCCTCCCAGCCGGACAGCCGGCCCGCCTCGTCGCGATGCGCAAACCAGGCGCTGCCATACGGCCCCTGCCGGATGAGATCGGCCTCGCCAGCAAGACGCAGGACGGAACGTGGCAAAGCCCTGATCTCCTCGAGATAACGGTGCGCGTCGGAAAGCCTCGCAAGCGCCGGCCTTACATTCCAACGCTCTCCAACCGGCGCCGCGGATCGACGAACCGCCGGGCGATACGGCAGGACCGGCAGATCCGAACCAGCAAGTCCGCTCACACGCGCAACCGCGGCGGCGAAAGGAATGTTTTCGAGACGGCTCGCCAGCGCGAAGACGTCGCCTTTTTCCTCCGACAGCGGATCGAACCAGCCGGCGCCGCCATGAGTGACGATGACGATCTCGCCGCCCCGACGAAACTTCAGCGCACGGCGGCTACTCTCTCGGCTATCGAGAACAAACCCGGCCCCGACCAGCACTGCCGTGCAGGACACCCTGTTTCGAACCTTTTCGATTGTCTCTCTGTCCATGTCTCGCTCCTTGGCTTTCCCTCATACCGAGGGTCTTCCACCTGGCCGGCGCGAAGGACGTCGGCTGCAAGGGCGCGATGAGAACCTTTGATCGAGAGAATGACCGCGGCGAAGCTTCCCTTGCGGCCGGCGAGCCGCAAGCGCAACCTGGCGTCAAGGATGGATGCCCGAAGGGGGAAGACTGGCAAAGCCAGGCTTCAGCTTGGCCGACAGCCCTGGCCGTCAGGCGACGCCCATCATGCACCATCGGGCCGCCGCGCGACCGAACGCGGTCTGCGCCGACCTCGATGCCAATGGGGAATCGCCAGGAGATGGGTAAGACCGTATGTCCGTCTCTGTGGCCGAGGTGGCTCGCCCTACACTGGTCTTCCGAGGGTTGCTCGGATAGGCCGAGCCGATCCTCACGACAGGAGGACGAGCCATGGCAGAGTATAGAGAAGCTTTTGTCGGAATTGATGTTGCCAAACTAAAGAACGCAATTGCGATTGCAGATTCCGGCCGGGATGGAGAGATCCGGTATTTCGGCGAGGTTGAGGCATCGGATGCCAGCATGCGCCGCATTATCCAGCGGATAGCCGCAAAGTTTGATTGCGTGCATTTCTGCTACGAGGCCGGCCCCACGGGTTATGGCCTCCACCGGCTCATCACGTCGATGGGCCATGACTGCATGGTTGTCGCTCCGTCGCTGATCCCGAGAAAGCCAGGTGACCGCGTGAAGACGAACCGCCGAGATGCGCTTGCGCTCGCCCGGCTATTGAGGGCCGGCGAGCTCACGCCTGTCTGGGTTCCCGACGAAAGTCACGAGGCCATGCGAGATCTCGTGCGAGCACGAGCGTCGGCTGTCGAGACACTGCGTGTTCACCGGCAACAAGTCAGCGCCTTCATGCTCAAGCACGGTCGTATCTATCCGCGCAAGAAGGGCTGGAGCATGAGGTATTTGCGCTGGCTACAAGAGCAGCAGTTCAATCATCCGGCACATCAAATAGCACTGCAAGAAATGGTACAGGCGGTACGCATCTCGAAAGAGCGTGTGGAGCGATTGGAGAAAGTGATCGAGGAGTTTGTTCCGATCTGGTCGCTCGCTCCTGTTGTTCGAGCGCTCCAAACCTTGCGAGGTGTGGATCTGATAGTCGCCGTCACTTTCGCTACGGAAGTCGGCGACGTTACTCGATTCGAAAGCCCTCGCCAGTTGATGGGATATCTTGGTTTGGTTCCAGGTGAGCGATCCACAGGCGAAACGGTGAGACGGGGCGGGATAACGAAGGCCGGCAACGGCCGGGTCCGGCACATGCTGGTCGAAAGCGCATGGACCTATAGGCATCCTCCGAAAGTCGGTGCACGAAAACTCTACCTCATGGAGCATGCGCCATCGCAAATTCGAGAGATCGCATGGAAGGCGCAGAGCCGGTTGACGGCCCGCTATCGCAAGTTGGCAGGAAGGGGAAAGCGGACGACAGTGGTTTGCACTGCCATTGCCCGAGAGCTGGCCGGCTTCATGTGGGCTGTCGCAAGGGAGGCGCAGTTGATCCAGGCATAGGTCCCTGCAACTGACTGGCACCTCGCGCATGGGCGGAGGCGGGACAACGGCAGGGGAATATCCGTCAGACGCTTTGTGGCCGGTATCGACCGACGCCCGCAGTAAGATAGGAACAGCCCCGGACGTACAATCGGGAATGCGGCAGCCAATCCGCGCATCAGAGCTTGATCACCGACGTCCTTGAGTTCCGCCTCCACCCATACGCGATCCTTAAGAAAGACCCGCTCGAGAGAGCGGTGGCTTCCTGGTGCCCAAAGCATTGACAACGGACATCAGAGCGATGTCCCGCTCCCACCGTGGGGTGTCCCTCACGTTTAAAGGACTTGGAAGTTAATTGATTTACGATCGCTGCGTGAGCACGGAGGGACCCCGCATGGTGGGCAAGGTACGCAAAGTAATCTATCGCCTTGTCGATTTTGCGCTTCTTGGACTTTCGAAGTCGATCAGCGTGGACGGCCTTTGGATTGGGGCTTTCTGTGATGAAGATCAGGATGAGGCGTTACTGCGCGTACAAAGTGCGTTGGCCTTAATAAAGGCCTACGATGTCAAACGGTACAAACGGGCAATTGCATCATTCGACCGCATTTGGGTGAACTACCTGTTTGGGTCCGTTGGACAATACGTCCCCGAACTGAGGAGATGCCAACTCGATCAAGGATTTGTCCTGTCGTCACCGATTGAAACTATTGCATCGACGATTGTTCATGAGAAGACACATGCCCGATTTATAAACGTCGGCATTCCTGACACGTATGGCAACCGCCATCGTGTCGAGAAAACATGCATCCGACAAGAGTTTGTGCTCGCCCAAAGAATTCCTGATGCTGAAGAGTTGCGAAGACGGATCAATGAGAAGCTGCTTCTCGATCCTGACGCATGGTCCAAGGAAACTTATTCCAACCGCTTTCGCGAGGCATTTTCGGAGTCGGAAGGAGGCCTCCCAAAATGGCTCCGCAGAAGACTGCTTAAAGTGGATTGAAGTACCCTGCACCGCTTATCCCCTGTGCTTGGTGCCAGGGCCGCAGTTCCTCAATTCCGCTCTGCTTGTGACCGTCAATGATGGCGGTGAGTGTAGTGGCCAGATACGTCGTAAGCGGTGCCGCGGCCGCACCTTGAGCAAGATGCTTCAGGTAGTTTCGATGGTTGCCGCAATGACGGGACGGCGCTTCGCGCCATTTGCGGACTAGCGAGCTATACGAGATTGGTAAGGGCTGTTTTCCTCGCACATTGACCAAGCGCGATAGGCCGTTCCGAAATGGTAACTTTGATGGCTGAATTGGCCAACTGCGGTCATGGCGCAGAAGCGCCACAAGCTGTCATTGAGGTAATACACGCGCAAAACTCAGTCGATAATTTTTTGGTCTATGTCTGCTTAGATGAAATTCTACGATTAAACGGCGGGTGCAGATGACCCAAGAATTTGACTTTTCGAAAGATGAGCTGGAAGCGGTTCGTGACTACACCAATCGCGTGATTGGGACTTATGGGAATACAAATCTTCTTGAGGAACTTCATCTTTGGGACAATTCGCGTAAAGATTTCAATGATCGAGGGAAGGCCATCAAAGAAATAGTCGTCGGCTCCCGAAACGGGTCACCGATAGAAATGGACGCGATCTATCGCTGGAATTGGGGCACAAATACAAGAGAAGGGCGGATCGCTTTAGAGCAAGAGCTATTAAACATCGGCCTTGCTTGGATCGATGAAAGAGGAGGTGTACGTCTTACTGGGCGAGGCCAAATGCTATCCAACGAGGCGTACTTCAGAAAACGATAAGTTGTTCAAGGGTCCGCTTTGAGCCGACAGCGGACTTAGGGGTCTGTTCGCCCTGGGTAGTTTCACGGCATAAGCTCGTGAATCCGGCTCTGCTTATGGCCATTGACGATGGAAGCGAGTGTGGCGGTCAGGTAGGCCAGCGGATCGACCGCATTGAGTTTACACGTTTCGATGCGTGAGGCGATGGTCGCCCAATTCTCAGCCCCAGCATCATGTCCTACGTCCTTTTTCTGCGAGGCAGATCCCTCCCGCGGCGAAGACCGGCGGGGGCAAGGGCGCGCACGCAGCGCGAGCAACGATGGAATCGAGACGCGCCGCAGCCCCCGCCCAAGCGTAGGAAGAGCGTACCAGGCGAAGGACGCCGGGCGGCCGAGCCCGTTCGCGCACCGCTTGACCGGTCAAGAGGGCAGCCGCAGGAGGTTTAGCAAAGCGCCGCCCACGGGCGGAAACCGGGATCGACTGCCCCCGGCAAGCGGTTCCGTTCGGCCAATGATCTGCGGTCAGGCCAGATGGATACCCGAATAGACGTCCTGGCCCGCCGGCCCGCCGTCGCCATACGGGTCTTGCAGGAACCAGTTAGCCGCGAACGCCGTGCCGCCAGTCGTCTCGCTGAATGTCGAGGTCTTGCCTGTTAGCAATGCCTCGGACGAGCCCGTCATCGCGTGGTAACAGGCGGGGAAAGGGCTAGCACATACCGTCATTTCGGCGCTTCGGAAATGGGCAATCGGGATAGGGATTCACGCAAACTGCCTTTCGATGGAAGCTGACAACACAGCGGCTCTCGCGCTTCTTTACCGCAAACGCAGTCTCGATCAGCATCTCCATGACCATCGCTACCGGGTGAAAGCCTTTGAGGTAGCACCGCGTGAATGGGTGACCGCTTCTGGCGCAAACCAAACGTTATGAGCGAAGCTCTTGAATAGATACGAACCGCCGACAATGTGACAAGGTTGCAGGGAGGCCCTGGAAATTTCTGCGACAAGAACGTCCCGAGCAGGTACCCACACCTGCTTTCAGTCTTGCCAAGGATCAATGACGATCACCAGCATCATCAAAATCCTGGACGTTGCGCGTAACGACAGCCAAATCGTGAACCAACGCGGTCGCGGCGATCACTGCGTCAGCCTCATTGCGGCGGTCTGGAATATGCAAGTGAGCACAACGCGTTGCTATCGCGTCATCGATTGGCAGAACGCGCCCGGCAAATTCAGGGCGAACGTGGCTGTCCATTCATCTTCGCAAGCGAGAACCCTGATCGCATCGCGATGCTGGATGCCCAATATCCCGCGCTCGATTTCCAGGATCGTGATTGCGGAAATGAACAGATCACCGGAATCCTGTGCACCAATCCACTTCGTCACATTCGAACCTCCAGGTGCCGATCTTGAAGCAAACCGCAAAGATTGCCACCAAACTGGCAGCAGATGTTGTGCCTGCGCTTGCGCTACCGTCAGTCATGATCAAGCTGCATTCGGCAGATGCGCCATGCTGGCTGACAGCAGCTGCTTCGTATAATCATGCGAAGGGTTGGTATAGACATCCTCGGTCTTGCCGTGTTCGACAATACGGCCACGATACATCACCAGGACATCGGTCGCAAAATCCCGCACGAGGGCGAGATCGTGCGCGATGAAAATGTAGGACAGTCCGAAATCGCTTCTCAACTGCTTGAGCAGTTCGATCACTTGTGCCTGCACGGAGACGTCGAGCGCGGAGACAGCCTCGTCACAAACGACGACTTCAGGCTTAAGTGCGAGAGCCCGAGCGATTGCGATGCGCTGACGCTGTCCTCCGGAGAATTGATGCGGGTGGCGGTCAATATGATCAGCTCTCAGGCCGACGCGTTCGAGAAGCTCGATGGCCCTGCCTCGCCATTCCTTCCGCTCCAACACGTCGGAGTGGATGGCCCAGGGTTCGGACAGGATCTGTCCGATCGTCATGCGCGGATTGAGAGAGGCAGTCGGGTCCTGGAAGACGAACTGCATGCGCCGTCGCACTCGGAATGTTTCCGAGGCGGTCATGCCGTTCAGATCCTTGCCGTCGAAGCGAATGGTTCCGAAGGTCGGCCGATCGAGGCCAAGCAGCATACGCGCCAGTGTCGATTTTCCCGATCCGGATTCCCCCACGATCCCGAGCGTTTCGCCGCTTCGAAGCACGAAGCTTGCGTCATCGACTGCTCTAATCGCGGCTGGCCCCGCTTCCGAAGCCTTGCCCGGTAAAACACCGTAGATGCGCGACACACCCTCAACTTCGAGCACTGTCCGCCCCTTGTCGGCTGCTATGCCGGTGGCAAAACCGTGCCGTCCCGGCATCGCGTCAAGAAGCCGGCGCGTATAGGGATGGGCGGGCGAATTCATGATCGTCTCGGCCGGTCCAGCTTCGACGACACGCCCCTCCTGCATGACCACGACGCGATCGGCGACCTTCTCAACGACACTGAGATCATGCGTGATCAACACCATGCCCATCCCGTTTTCGGCCTGGATCGTTTTAAGGAGTGTCAGGACCTGCGCCTGAACTGTGACGTCAAGCGCGCTGGTCGGTTCGTCGGCAATCAGCAGGTCCGGTTCCAGGGCGATCGCCGAAGCGATCATGATACGCTGGCGCTGCCCGCCGGAGAACTGGTGCGGGTATTGGCGGGCGCGGCGTTCCGGCTCGTCGATGCCGACCTTTGAGAGAAGGTCGATGACGCGGGCTTGAGCGGTTTGCCTGTCGACACCATGGACGCGCAGCGTTTCGGCGATCTGCCAGCCGACCGGATAGACGGGATTGAGCGCGGCCAGCGGATCCTGGAAGATCATCGAAATCTTCCTGCCGTTGATGGCGCGACGTTCATCTCGCGAAGCCTTGAGGAGATCGCGACCGCGGTACAGGATTTCGCCGCCGGCGATGACGGCAGGTGGCGTATCGATCAGATCGAGGACCGCCGACGCGCTGACGCTCTTTCCCGAGCCGCTTTCGCCGAGAATCGCAAGCGTCTCGCCGGAATTGACCGACCAGCTCACGCCATTGACCGCGTGGACCGTGCCGGCCCGGCTTGGAAAAGCGATGCTGAGATTGCGAATTTCAAGAAGTGCCTGCCTGCTCATTTTGCACCTGCGGATGTCTGGAAGCGCCAACGCTCGACGGGATCGGTCACCAGTCGAAGCCAGTTCGAAAGGAGGTTGAGTGCGATCGTCACTGCCATGATCGCAACACCTGGCCAGAAGGACAGCCACCAGGCCGAGCCCAGATAATTGCGCCCGTCGGCGACCATCAGGCCCCAGGTGACCTGCGGTGGTTGGATCCCGATGCCGAGAAAGCTTAGACCGGACTCGACCAGCATCACGAAGGCCATTTCGAGAGCCGCCAGGTTGATGACCGTCGGCAGGACCATTGGCGCGATGTGCCGAAGCAGGATGCGGTCGGTCTTGGCGCCCATGGCAAGCGCTGCAGTCACGAACATGCGCTCCTTGATTTCGAGCACCTCTGCCCTGACGGTGCGCAGGAAGATAGGAATGCGCGAAACCGCCAGGACCAGGATCACGTTCTCAACGCCTGGATTGAAGACGAAGAGAACGATGACCGCGAGCAGCATCGAGGGAAAGCTCATGATGGCGTCGGCAAAACGCAGGAGCGTTGCGCTGACAAAACCGCCTTTGTAACCCGCGACAAGCCCGAGAAAGCCGCCGATCGTCGTGGCAAGGATAACCGCGCTGCTGGCGATCAGCAGGGTGTTCTGGCTTGCAACGATAATGCGTGCCAACAGGCTTCGACCGAGCGCATCTGCGCCAAGGACAAAGAGCCAGCCTTTGCTGAACGAGAAAGGAGCGACGTTTCGAGCCATGAGGTTGACCGCACGCGCCTGATCGGCCAGCAGCCAGGGACCAAGCAGCGCGCAAACGATCACGACAGCCACAAGCATCGCCGAGATGAACGCAGCCTTGTCCTGCCAGAGGAGCCGGATAATGTCCCTTGTGGCGGAAGAACGGCCTGGACGGCTTGCTGTGGCCACGAGCGGGGCGGCCATCTCAGTGATACCGGATGCGCGGGTCGACGAGGGCATAGCTTATATCCACCAGAATGTTGATGATGAAAACGGCAAGTGCGGTGACCAGGACGGCGGCCTGGATGACGGCAAAATCGCGAAGCAGAACGGAATCGATCATCAGCTTGCCGATGCCTGGAAACCCGAAGACCGTTTCCACGATCACCGCGCCATTGACGATGCCGGCGGCCTGATCGCTCGCGACCGTTATGACGGGCAACAAACCGTTGCGAAGCGCATGCACGAAAATGATCGCGCGTGAACTCACACCCTTGGCCCGCGCCGTCTTGACATAGGCCGACGACAGAGCCGTCAACATCGAGGTGCGCACCACCTGCACGAGGACACCGGTCGGCCTGAGTGCCAGCACCGCGACGGGCAAGATCCAGTGCATCGGCGTACCGGTGCCGGACGTCGGCAGAATTCTGAGCGTCACCGCAAAGACCAGAACCCCAACGATCGCCACCCAGAAATTCGGGGTGCTGGCGCCAAGCAGCGATATGAAGCTTGCCAGCCTGTCGAACACACCACCCGGCTTGAACGCGGCCAAGGACCCTGTGACAATGGCAATCGCGAGCACCAGCGGCATGGTGACAGCCGCAAGCATCAATGTCGTCGGAAAGGCCTGCAGAACGACATCGAGCGCCGGTCGGGAGAATTGCAGCGACTGCCCCATGTCGAGGTGGAGAAGACCCCACATAAACCGCCCGAACTGGATATAAAGGGGATCGTTAAAACCCAGGCTTTCGTTGAATTGATGCCTGACTTCCGCCGACGCGTCCTGTGGCAGATAGAGATCTGCAGGCGAACCGGTCATCCTGGCGAGGAAAAACACGAGTACGACAAGCACGATCAGCGAAAACAGGCTCTGGAAAGACCGCTTGTAAATGAATGAACCCATATCAGCTCCTCCGCCGGATCTGGATTGTTGACGTCCTTCTCGGACAGCTTGGGAAGGCGCCGGGCAAGCCGGCGCCTGGCTCCCTCTTTATTTCAGCGTCAGATTTGCGAGCTGAAGTTCGACCGCATTGGCGATCGTCGGCGAAAAGTCGATCCGTTTGCCGACGCGCATATAGTTGACCATATGGAAAAGCGGGACGTCTGCGACCTTGTCTTCGTAGATGCGGCGGAAGACCTCCTGATAGGTGGCGGCGCGTTTATCACCCTGTTCCGTGCCGGCTTCGACGATAAGCGCGTCGAGTTCGGGATCATGCAACTCGCTCTGGCGGCCGTTCGAATGGTACTTGAAGAATGCCGTGAACGCAGCATCGCCGGAATTGTTGTCATGCATGGTCAGGAAGATGTTCGGCTCCCGATCCGCCGCAAAGGGCTTGTTTGCCATCTGCAGCCACTGCGACATTTCGAGATTGTCGAGCTTGATGTTGAAGCCGACCTGTCGCAGCATTTCGGCAGCAGCCTCCACGAACTCGTTGCTGTTGGCAAACATTGCCGGCCGGCCGATCATGCGGATTTCGCGGGTAACGTCGACACCATCCGCCTTGGCCTCCTGCAGGAGAGCCTCTGCCTGCTCGGGATCATATTTCCACGGCTTCAGGTTTGGATTGAAGCCAAGCACGCTCGGGCCAACCTGCTGCATGGCGAGTTGCGCCTGATCACTGATGATGCTGCCGAGAAAGGCGTTCCGGTCGATGGCAAGGTTGATCGCCTTGCGCACGCGCACATCGTTGAGCGGCGGAATATCCACCGACAGGCGGAACATGGCGCTGTCAGAATTCGGATAGACCTTGTCGGTTTCCGTGTTGGTCGCATCCTGTGGCGCGATGGAGAACGCCAGATCGGCCTCGCCTGTCTCCACCATCGCTGCGGCGACCGAGGATTCGCTGCGCCAGACATAGGTCGCCTTGTCGATTGTCGGCTTTGCGCCCCAGTAGCTATCGTCACGGACAAGGACAACTTCCTCGCCCTGCGTCCAGTGATCGAACCTGTAGGGTCCGGTGCCGACCGGCTTCGATGTATATTCGCCCTTCGGCGTGTTGGGCGAGGAAATCGCGAGCTGCGCAAGCAGTGTCGGCAGGATCGGCACGGGCGTCTTGGTGGTGAACTTCACCGTATGCGGATCGACCTCGCTTGCGGTCACATCCGTGCCGTCGAAATACTTGGTGCGGGTAATGCAGGTTAGCTTCGGATCGACCGTGCGTTCCACCGAGTAGATGACCGACTTCGCATCGAATGGCGCTCCGTCATGGAATTTCACGCCCTGACGAAGCTTGAAGATCCATTCGGTCGGTGAGGTCTGCGTCCAGCTTTCCGCCAGCCGCGGCAGCGTCGTATGCTTGTCGTAATCCAGTTCGACAAGCGTTTCGACGACATTCTGCTTGATGATGCGGCCAATCACGGATCGCGGCGTTTCGCACGGATCGAGTCGATCCGGGCCTGCAGGAAGGACGATCGTGACCGACGTTCCGCTCTCAGCCATAGCAATGCCTGCCGGCATCGCAATTGTGGCCGCCAGTGCGACCGTCATCGATTTCCAGAATTTCAAAGGCGTATCCTCCGCTTGCCTTGTCTCAGTCCAACGGCTCAGCCCTTCACGAGTTGCAGCCGCGCCTCCTTGTATTTGTCGATCTTGGCCCGCTCTCGCTCTTCCTGTGCCCGAATGCCGGGAATGAGCGCGGCGGCGACCGCCGGCGACAGGGCAACGATGCCGTCCTCGTCACCGATGACGAGGTCCCCGGGACTGACGACAAGTCCCCCGATCGAGACAGGGACATTGATCGCCCCTGGCCCGTTCTTGTAGGGTCCCTTGTGGGTGACCCCACGTGCAAAACACGGCAGGTCGGATGTGCGGATCGCAGAAACGTCCCGGATCGCGCCATCGATGATATATCCCGCCAATCCGATCGACTGCGCCTGGGTCATCATGATCTCGCCGATCAAAGCCTGGGAAATGTCACCGCCGCCGTCGACGACGATGACGTCGCCCGGACGGGCAATTTTCAGGGCCGCATGAATGGCAAGATTGTCGCCGTGGCGGGTCTTGACCGTCACAGCGGTCCCAACCATCTGCCCGCCGCGATGATACGGCAAAATGCCGGTGGCACCTGGCAACCGTTCCAGGTTGTCGCTGATGATCGACGTGGCGACGCCGCGGAACTCCGATATCAGTCCAGCCTCCACTGGCGCCGGGATCGGGAATTCTTCGATGGCCATAAGTCCTCCTCGTAGTGGCTCGCTCCTATATGACGTTTTTGTAAACTTGTGTTTCCAAGCAGAAAAGCGATAAATATCGACCAAACCAAATCGCTTTTCTTCATGGTTCGCACATGTTCACGATTAAGCAGATGGAAGCGCTGTACTGGGTCGCCACCTTGGGAAGTTTCGAGGCCGCCGCCTCCTATCTGAACGTCACCCAATCGACCGTGTCGAAGCGCATCACCGAACTGGAATCGCGGTTTTCGACTCCCCTGTTCGACCGAACCAGTCGCCATTCTGCGCTGACCCAGAAGGGCGAGGACGTCAGAGATATTGCCGAGCAGATGCTCCGGCTCAACGATCGATTGGCTCTGTCGGCGCGCTCGTCCAACGCTCCGCCATTGAGATTCCGCCTCGGCGTGACGGATCTAGTTGCGCTTTCCCTGCTGCCGCAGCTTTTGGCGACGATCATGGATCGCTATCCGGGGATCACTCTCGAGCCAGAGATTGATCTCACCGTTGGACTTCTGAAGCGTCTCAACGATCGGAAGATCGATTTTGTCATCTGCCCTCGGCTGACGCAGGACCCGCAGTTCATCAACATGCGGTTGGGGGAGATCGAGCTCGTCTGGATGTGCAGCCCAAAGCTTTACGGGGAGGATCGCGAGCTCTCGATCAACGAACTCTTGAAATTTCCGCTCCTCATCCAGTCGGCCGGATCGATCCTGTGGCCGATCCTGCACGACGTCATCAACAATCCGAAACTGCCATTCGTCAAAACGATCGCAAGCAACAACATGGCGGCTCTGGCGGAACTTGCGGCCTATGGCCTCGGCGTCACCATTCTTCCAAAAGCCTTCTTCGCCAAATATGTCAGCGATGGACGTCTGCGCATTGTGAACACCGCGATAACGCTGCCCAAGCTTGAATATTTCATCACGTACAGAAACGATTACAACGGTGCCTTCTTCGAGGAGATCGCACAGCTTTGCCGCGAGCTCGTCATTCTCCTTCCCGGCTTGCCGAAATCCAACGGGCTGGAAGATCACTGGTCCTAGACATGCCGGCAACTGACGCCTCCCGGCTGCGACATTGCGACCCGGTGCGCGACAATCTCGGCGCTGGGTTGAACAGCGCGATCAAACCATGCTCATTTGATCAGGTGCCCCAATCGGTGACGAGAGTCTTGAAGCGAGCCGCACCAGGTCAGCCTGGCGGGCGCAATCCGTTTTTGCGAAAATGCTCAGCAACTGGGTTTTGACCGTGCTCACGGCAACTCCGAGGATCGGCGCAATGGATTTGGGCGACTTGCCTTCGATGACCAGTTCGAACACGCGCTGTTCAGCTGGCGTCAGGCCGTAGAGGGCGCCAAGGGCATCGGCGGGGAACCGGGGAGCAACCGCGGCGTCGGCAATGAAGAGTGCGACGGCCGGTCGATCCGACAGGCCGGAATAAGCCTGCATTCGCTGCAAGGGAAGGATGTGGATCAGGCACGGCGGTCCATCTTGCCGCACCGCAGATATACCGCTTCCGCTATGCGTATCAGCACCGTCCGCTCCTCCCGCAAACTGGCGGACAACCCGGTCGAGAGCCGTATCAGATGCGACCGCGTGCAACCGAACCTGTCCAGCCCGCATGAAAATAGGGTCGCCTACGCGCAACATTGACTGAGCAACGGCATTGGTGTGGATGATGCGCCGCTCGTCGTCGACGACGATAACCGCTGCGCTGAGCCCCTCTAGCACCGCGGTGAACTTTTCAGCCTCTATCGTCCTGATTTGCAGGATCTGGCTGATGGCCAGAGCCCGGCGGATGTGCGGAGCGATCATTCTCAGGCAAGCCAGTTCGAGTTCCGTCACCATGCCGGCATCGGTGTGGCGACCGAGAGACAGGGTGGAGACCATACGGTCGTTGCGTTCGAGGCCGATTGCGATCGCGTCGATCACCCCTTGCGGCGCGATCCATTCCTGGATGAAGCGGCTCGATTCCAGCAATGTCGGCGCAACGGCCTGAGATTGCAGTATCGGCTCCTCCAGCGGAAACTGAAGAATGCGATCGTTGCCGCCCCAGGTGTTGACGATATCTTCGCCGTAGGCCGGCAATCTGGCCAGCCAGGCCGGATCGATACCCGCCGCAACACTGAGTGTCACCGAACCGGCAGGCAGGGGGTAGGCCGCAAGGATCGCGTAGCAGAAATTGAGCTCGGTGCGGATGGCTTCCATGGTCGCCTGCCACTGCCCAGGATCCAGCACACAGTCGTAGACACGTCCGATAATGTCCGAGATGGCCGCCATCATGCGTAGCGGGATATGCCCCTGCGATATTGTCATGCTCACCTCGAAACTCGAAAAACACGAGCGAGCCTAACATAACTCTATTTTGAGTTTAGAATACTTATTGACGCGGCAGGGTAGAATTACCGGTGATCGATGATTAAAAAATCTCGATAATCATATATCTCACAAGCATTGAGGGAGATATACACGCAAAGGCCGAATTAATCAGGATCATGGCCAAATAATCTTTTACAAGTCTCGCACCCGGCTGTCGATGTTGCTGCTTGTGATTTTCACTGCGAACCGTCTTTTGAGGCGGCCTTGGTCCAGCCGGTCCCAATATTTGCATGGATTTGCACGACTTCGACGGATTGATCCACCAAATGGTGGATGCGGGTCGGGCAGCAATTCGATCCTATGGACTGGGGATGCGGCGGACGAGACTTCGATCATCGGCGTCCTCATGCCATGACGGCGCATCGAGGCGCCAGCGGGCATCAAGATGGTCAGACCCCAAGGGGGGTATGACCGCATGGCCCCAGGATTTCGCATTTCAATTGGCCGAGCAGACCCTTCAATCGGGAGCAAGTGAGCCGTGACCGTATTGCGTAGATCGATAGTCTCAATTGTTCTCTTCCTGGCGGCGATCTCGGTCGCGATTGCCGAAGACGGCGAACCAAATCCGATCTTTGGCGGTCCTGGCGGCGGCCCCTTCACACTTGTTTGCCCGAGCGAGGTGGTACAAGGCGTAACCATCCGTTCCGGTACCTGGATCGATGCCATCGGCGTCATATGTCCGAGCGGCAAGAAGGCATTGACCGGCGGCAACGGCGGCAGCGCCCATGATTTTTCGTGCCCACCATCTCAGTATGTCTCAAGCATCAAATACGGTTTTACCAGAGACGGCAGCAAGCCGAAGTTTCTCGATTACGTCGAGGTCCATTGCACCGGCGGTGCATCCCATTGTTTCGACAGCGGCGACAAATGCTGGGATCGCCACCCCAATCCCGGGCCCTATGACGGCACCGGGCTGACCAATGTGTCGACCTGCACGAGCTCGCAGCGGATCAACGGTCTGACGGGACGGTCCGGCGCCTATGTCGATGCGCTCGCGGTCCAGTGCTATCCGCCTCGCCCTAAACCGGCATCGACCGGCACCGGAACGAGCGGGGCCGGCGGGACATCCCAGCCCAAGTGCTGCTGGCGCCCGCAGGCGGATGCGACGGGTGCGATCTTCAGCACCTACCATTGCGACAACGCCTGCCCGTGAATGGGGCGCGATCATGAGCACAGCCGATCAGCCCGCCAGCGCAGAGCCCGAATTTCCGCTATGTGAAGGGAACGACATGTCCGGCCGTTTTTTTGCCAAGGGATGGCGCCATCGAGCCCCAGGGATTGTCGGGCTCAAGGTCGGGGCGGCGACAAGCCGAGCGAGCACATTGTGGCGGCAGACCCTGCGGGTTGTCGTTAAGCTTATCCACAAGACGCTTGCCGTCCTGATGATCGCAAGCCTCCTTGGAGCGCAGGCACAGGCAGACGATGCGCCGCCTGCACTCGCCCCGGTCCTGTCCTACCCGCAGGCCTCGCCATCTTCGGCCGCGGCGATCAAGAATTTTGCCGAACGCGATCTTGCCGCCATCGAGTTCAATGCCTGCAACCGGGAAGGCGAGTACGGCTTTTACCGGACCCGATACACGCGAGATCCTCCCGATTTCAGCGAGGAGGGAGAGATCACCGAAATCCTGATGGCCAAGGTCGTTCACCTGGCCAGATACCCAACCCATTCATGCACTGGCCAGGTGAGAAAACAGGATCTGCCGGGCCTGCGCGAGACCTACGCACGGCCTGAATGCGCCATCGCGCTCCCCGAGCAGCCCGATGATCTTGTCGGCGTAACGGTGTCGAACACGTGCATGACCTACCAGATCAACGAGATCATGCAGATGCTGCGCGCCTTCGGTCGGCTTGGCACGGATGGCCTCTTTTGTCTGGAAAATCCCTTTGCTTCGGATGCGTCGACGAAGGGCGATGCCGATGCGAGCGTCGTCGCCTTTACGCGCCTGCTCTACCTGTCCGCACAGCAGGCCCACGGTCCCTTGACCGATGACACGGTCAAGGCGATGTATCAGAACCTGCTCTTGACGAGCGGTCCGCCTTCCCCGGATTCCTACTCGCTCGTGACCTGTGACAGCTTGCCCGCAGGCGATACGTTGGGCACGCCCGAGGACCGGGCAGACCAGAATGAATGGTACAAGGAGCTGGCAAGCTCCATCCTCGACGGCCTGGAATGGCTGAGCCAACTTTTCGTGCGCCTGTCGCTGTTTTCGGCCATCCAGCCGGCGGTTCTGTCAGCCACCCCGTTTCTGGTGCTCGGCGGAACGCATATCGACGCAACTCCGCTTCTGGCGCCAGTCACACCGTTCACAGATGTGCACATCGCCGAGACGGAAAATCATCGCCTGATGATCGAGAGCTCGCGCTTCCTCGTCAATGCCGACATGATCGCGCGGCTCGAGAAAGAGAATTATCCGCATGTCGATGACATCAAGGCCGATCAGGCGAAGGTTAGAGAATGGTTGTTGCAACGTCTGCAGACGATCGCGATCCATGACTTCAGCGAATATAATTCCAGGCCTTATACGCGCTACAGTCTGAATGCCATTGTCAATCTGTTCGACTTCGGCGCCACCCATGGCGACAGTGCGATGCAGACGGCTGCGTGGATCGTCCTTGATCTCTCCGAAGCGAAATTTGCCGCGACCTCCAATCGCGGACGCCGCATCGCCCCTTTCCGGCGACGCAGCGAATATGACGGCTACGACGCCGGCACTCATGCTCCGACACCGGATTCGAACCAGCTCTACAATATCGTCAAGGGTGCCGATTTCGAGGTCGCGCGCGCGATGTTTCTTGCCAACCAGACACAGCTTTTGCCCGACCAGCGCGCAACGCCGGAAGCGATTCGCCATCTCGTCACCACCGTCACCAGCAACTATCGCTTGCCGGACGCCGTCCTTGGCACCGCCGTCGAGCGACGGACGTTTGCGCAGACATTCAGCCATACCGGTGTCGAGCGCGTCTATCAGGCGCCAGCCTATCTGATTACCGCTGGAGGCATTCCGACCGAGCCCACGGCGTCGGTTCTCGGAAAATCCGACGACAACGACTACGGCGTTGCCATGCCGACGACAATCATTCCGACAATCTCCGGCTGGCAGTATGACGACATTTTTCGATTTGACGGGGTCGGCGTCCAGCAGGAGCGCAGCGCAAATACCTGTGTTGCGCCCGGATTTGCCTGCGGCGTCCAGCCCTGGTTCGGCCGCTTTGCCGCTTGTACCGAAAGCGAAGGCACGCCCGGTGAGCACCTCTACGTGATAAACTCGCTCACATGCCAGCCAGACGTGCGCCCCGCCTTCTTTCTCGCGGGAAGATCAAGCGCCTGCACCGATACGTTCTGCGAACGCGGGCGCTTCTGGGGCGTCATGGATATTGTCGACCCGTCAACACCGGGCATTCCAGGCTTCGAGCAGTTCAAGGCCGATCGAAAGGCCGCATTGGCCGCAATCAAGCCCGATGAGAACGGCCGCGCCAGCTATCGGACTACCGCCGGCGTCAATGTCGACTTCACCTTGAAGGAGACCCATCCCGATGTGCTTGCGATCGACGGGGCGGCTCCGCCTGCCTGGACAACGGCTGGTGCCGTCGTCGATGCCGACGGCAAGGGCCATGCGACGATCAAGAATGCCGACGGCACACCTGCTGTCATCATTGATTTCACCGACTGGCAAAACCCACGACGGACTGTGCCGGCGCTTCCAGGTGCGGGCAACGGAGTGATATTGAAATGAGATCGCAAATCGCGTTGCACGTCACCGTCTTTGTCATCGCCTCCTGCCTTTCAAGCCTTGCGCTTGCCAGTCGTGCTGCATCGGCCGAGGCAATCGTGACGGCCTGTGGCAGCGATACGCAAAACGGCGCCGGAACGAACCTTGCGCAGGCGATCGCCAGTTCCGGGTCCATCCGCTTCCAGTGCCCGGCCAACAGCGTGATCACCGTCACCGGGCATTACAAGCTGAAAGCCGGCCTCGTCATGGATGGCGGCGGCGCCGTCACGCTCGATGGCGGCGGCATGCAGGACCCCTTCATCACCACCTGGACGCCGATTGCCTTGCGCAACATCGGTCTGCGCAACTTCGGCAAGCCACCGGTCCTGCCGGACGGGAGCGCCCTTCATGCTTTCGGTGACGCCCAACTCGACCACGTGACGCTCGAGGCAAGCGCGGGCGCATTTGTGATAGAGGGCAAGGCGGAAATCTTCGATTCGCGTTTCGCGTCGAACACAGGAACGGTGATCCACAGCAAGGGGACACTCGATGCTCGACGCAACCGGTTCGATGGCAACGAGATCGCGCTCTTCATGAACATGGGGACGGTCAGCGGCAGCAGTTTCAGCCATCAAAGCGGAACGGCGATCACTGTCGGGAGCTCCCCTACCCTTATCGTCGGCAACAGCTTTACCGAAAACGACGGCACAGCGCTTGCGATCGGCCAGGGGGCATCGGGCACCAGCCCGGTCACCATGCGCGCAAATGTCTTTGCCTCGAACGGGGGACGGGCGATCGCTTTTCTCGATATGTCGTCGGGACCCGGCGGATCGGTACACGTGCCCTTCATCTCGTCCTACAACCGGTTCGAGGCCAATCGCGCCGGCGCGATCGCCGCCAATCTCGCCCATTCCGCAGGGATGCAGTCGACCGGCGATATCTTTCTGAACAACGTGACACCGAAAGACGGAGGTGTCGCGGCGGTGACTGGCGGCCTGCTGCAGATCAGCCATGCCCTCATGCGGGGCAATCGCGCGGGCGGGCGCGGTGCGGCAATTTTCGTGGCTGAGAAAGGCCAACTCGGCATGCCTCCTGGCCGGGCGCTGATCGCCAATAGCCTGGCGATCGACAATGCCGGCCCCGGCGGGATCTTCGAGGGCGGCACGATAACGCTGACCAACGTGACCGTCGCCAACAATGCGGGCGCCGGCCTGCTGCTTTCAAACGACAGCGCTCGTATCACCAACACGCTGTTGTCAAACAACCGGCCAAGTGACTGCGGCCATGCGAGCGCGGCAGTCCTTGCCGGCGGCAATATCGCCTCGGATGGCAGTTGTCCCGGACTACGGCCAACCGATAGCCTGCTTGATACGCTTTATGTGCCGATGGCCGCAAGCCCGGCGCGTGGCGCGGGCGACAGTGCGGCATGCCAGGCAGCACCCGTCGACGGCGTCGATCTGACCTTTGAAAAGCGCGCAACGTCGGGCGGCTGCACCGCCGGAGCCTTCGAGCAGGCCCCCGATATCAAAAAGCTTGCCGCCGGTATTTCCCTGCCGCCCGAAACGCATGCCAATGCGGCCGATGACTTTACCGTTGCCGATGGCTACAAGCCGCCGCCAAAAAGGCCCGCGGGCTCCTCCGGCTCGAGCAACCCCGGTCCTGGCACCACCTCTCCGAGCGGAGAGGGACAGGCTCCGGATCTGATCATTCTGGCCGGGCTTGGGATCGACTACAGCGATCCGGGCGTGCCCGAATGGTTGCGCAATAGCGAATACACGCCCTATCCCGCTGTCGCGCGCGCCCTCGTCACCCTGCTGACGCCGCGCCATCTCAAGCAGCCTGTCTATCTCGACGTCATCATCTGGAACTATGAACATAGCACCGGCGTGACCTCTCCGCGCACGGTCGATGCCGTTAATCCTGACGTGCTCAAGAAGGCAATCCTCGAGGGCTACAACTCGCGTCATCAGCCGGGCGGCCGAAGCTTCGAGGACATCCTGCTATGACGGCAATTTTCGGTACCATGGCGATCTCATTTTCCGCCGGCTTCGTCCTGATCGTCGCCGCGACCACTCTTTCAACGCCGGCTCTGGCGGCATCGACACCGATCGACACCGTGCTCTCCGCATTGAAGAAAGAGGAGACCGCGCCGATCGAACGCGTGCGGCTCTTCACCCAGTACGGCAGCGTGTCGGATCTCTGGTACATCGACAAGGTACGGCCGGATCGGACCCATGCGCTGAAAAACCCACAGGCGGGCGGCATGGAGACGATCGTCATTGGCAAGACGCAATGGGTGCGCAGCGACGACGACTGGACGCAGTCGCCGATCACGACCGAAACGAACACGCGCATGCCATCAGTGAACGACCTCCTGCGTCAGGGCCTTTCGGAAGCGACGGAGAAAGCCGAAGCGGGCGGTGGACGCGTGGTCGCGGGGAAGATGGCATGGGATCTCGGCTCGCGCTGCGAAGGACAACTCACCTTCCACATCGCCAAGACGGGCCTGCCGAGCTTCATGGAATTTGTTGGCGCCTGCGCGGGCGCAGCGGCGCATTTCAACCAGGCCTATTCCTTTGCCGGGCCTTTGAAGATCGAGGCGCCGCAGTAGATCAGGCCTGAATTGTCGATGCGGAGCGCGCAAGTCCGGTCGCATGGGCGACAAGCTCGAACGGCTCCAGGGGGAACTGAGGGAGGCATATGTCGTGCAGCATCCACTTCGAATGTCGAAGATCGATCGTCGCGATATCTACGTGCAGATCGCCGCCTATCGTGATCCCGAACTCGCCCACACGCTGGACAGCCTGTTTTGCGAGGCCGCTCATCCCGATCGCCTGCGGGTGCGGGTCTGCTGGCAGCACGCTGATGACGAGACGCTGCCCGATCACCTCGTCTCAGAAAAGGCGATCGAAATCGATGCGGTCGACTTCCGGGAAAGCCGCGGCGCCAACTGGGCCAGACGCCGCGTGCAGCGGTCCTGGCGGTACGAGCCATACACAATGATCATCGATTCCCATCTGCGCTTCGCCAGGCACTGGGACGATGATCTCGTCGACATGCTGGAAGACAGGCGCTCAGCCGGCTCGCCACGGCCGATCATCACCGGCTACCCGCCGGATTTTAATCCGAAAACCTATCCGGCACGGCGATCGCGCGTGCCGCTCAAGATCTACAAGGAAGCCTATATCGATGACATGCTCCTGCATTTTGCCGGACACAGGCTTGCCTTGTGGCAATGGCTGCGATCACCGATCCCGGCGCAGTTTCTCGCACTCGGCTTCCTGTTTGCCGAGGGCCGCTTCAATAGCGACATCCCGCTCGATCCGCACATCTACTTCTTCGGCGACGAGATCACGACGGGGCTGAGGGCCTTCTGCCACGGCTACGACTTCTTCCATCCGCACCGGGTGCTGGCATGGCATGTCTACGACCGGACGACGCGGCGTTGCCATTGGGAGGACCACCAGGACTGGTCGGATGTCGACCGCCGATCGCTTTCGCGCGTGCGCCGCATCCTTAGCGGGCGCGGCCACCGCGACTATCCGCTCGGCAGCCTGCGCCGGCCCTGCGATTACGAGAAGCAGATCGGTCTTCCCTTGCGATTGGGCAGATCGACATGAGCGAGTTTGAAGCTGCCAATGCAGTGACTGTGGTCGATGCGTTCCTGATGCGGGATGCGTGCGATGCAATGCTGGCAATCGGCGATGCGGGGGACTGGGAGCAGAGCACGGTTGCACGCCGCGACGGAACCATGGTCGGAGGTGGACGCGCCCGCCGCAGCCAGTCGCTTTGCGGGCCGGACCTGCGGACCCGCGCACCGGATCAGTTCGAGGCGATCGAGGCCGAGCTTGCCGCGCTTTTTTCGATCGTAGCGTCCCATCTGGAACCCTGGCAGTTGACCCGCTACCGGCGCGGCGACGGTTTCGACTATCATCTTGATTGCGGAGCCCATGGCGACCATCCGGCCGGCGAGCGCCGTCGCACCATCCTGATCGTGATCGAAGAGCCACAGGCCGGCGGAGCGACACATTTTCGCGCACTGGGCAAACGTGTTTCCCCGCGCCGGGGGCGGCTTATCGTGTGGAACAATCTCTTGCCGACCGGGCACTGCAACCATGCGATGATCCACGCCGGCCGGCCTGTATGGCGCGGACGCAAGACAATCCTGACGACATTTGAGCATGAACTTCCCTATTGCGAAGCGGACAGAGGAGACGCGGAATGGCAAAGTCAAAGGATGACAAGCTCGTGATGGAGATCATCGAACGCTACGGCGCGACGATCGATCTCAAGGAAAGCCCCTATCTCATCGTCGAGATCATCCGCCAGTACGGATCGCGGCTGGGCGGCGGCGTTGCGGCCGAGTGCCTGCCGCCTGGCGGTCCGCCGAAAATCTTTGATCCGGCGGAGGTCATGGCCGAACTGAAGGTCGATCTGAAGGAGGTCGAGCGGCTGTCGAAACTTCTCCACGATGGCGCAGCCGGCAAGACCAAATAGTCACGGTACCGCAGGAAGTCTTTGCCTCGGCCGAACAATTCCGGACAATCCGCTGGTCCGACATCGCGACCGGCGGCAGATGACCCATGTCCAAAACATCACGTCAACTGCCGCCCGAGCAAGGACGGGAGATACCAGCCTCAAGCATGCCCATTCCATTTCTTTGCTCGCGCAGGCGATCGCCTGCCACCCTTGAGAGGAAACATACGATGGCAAATGCAAGCGATGAATTTTCATCACGGGCCGGTTTCCGCCACCCCCTGCTCGACGGCCGGCTGCACCGGACCGAAGTCGCCCGCTCGATCGACCTTGCCACGCAACTCGGACGACTGGAGCGCCAAGGTCCCGTTGTCGAACTCTTTCATGAGGACGTCTTCAGCCTGGCGCAGTGGCAATCGCCGTTTCAGGATCAGCGCGACCGTGGTGCATGCTGGGCCTTTGCCGGTTGCGCGGTGCTGGAGGCGGCCTATCGCCGCCGTTTCAACCTTCAGGTCGATATTTCCGAGGAATATGTCTTCCACATGGGGAAGGCGTTTGCGCTCAACCGCGACGCAGCGCAGTTTGCAGTCAAGCCTGTGGAGAACAACTCTTCCCTGACCGGATTCCAGGGCAGCGGCGATATCGTCCAGAAGATCAGCGAAAATGCCGCCCCGCCTGAAGAAACGGCGCCCTACATCACGAGCCAGTCCGCACTTGAAGCGATCCTCCCCATCCTCGGCCTTGCCGGGGCGGCCGCCCTTTCGACCCAGGAGGATTTTGACGCGATCGAGTTCTGCGAACAGCATGTCGAGTTGCTTGCCCGCGTCAATGCCCGCTACCGCGCCACGGGGTGGAAGACGCTTGGATCGAACCCCTCCATCTCCGCCCTCGAAAACACGCTGCTCGCCAATCACGAGTTGGTGTGTGACGTGACACATGTGCCTTCGGGCGGCGGACATGTGCTCGTGCTCATCGGCTTCAACCGGACGCGAAAGGTCTTCATGGCCAAGAACAGCTGGGGCGAAGGAAGCTTCATCGAGATCGCCTATGCCAATGACCCGACCTTCACGATCAATAGCGGCTGGTATATCGAGGATGTCGTCGATCCGACCTTCGTTCAGAACCAGGCGTGCTGGCTTGGAAACTGGCAGGTGAGCCTTGGCAATTCGAGCTTCCGCATGCTGCTGCGGCGATCCGAGGACTTTGCGTCTCCCGGTACCGCCACCAAGCTTGGAACCGCCTATCTCGGTGACGGCCCACATGACGTCAACGGCCAGTTTCATGACAATGGCGCCGCGATCGAACTCCACATCGCGCCATCGACCGCGCCGGTCAAACCAGGCACCTTGACCGGAACCCGCCTCGACGCGCGCCTTGATTTCAAGGACATCTATCATGCAGCTGGCATCAGCGTGCGCCAGCCCGTCACGATGTCGCGCTTCCGTACGCGCTTTGCCGCACTTTTCGAAAAGAGCGACGGTGCTGCCTGGCAGGCCCGCCATGGCATTGATGGCGCGACCTATCAGGCGACATTCGACCAGCTCACCGCGCAGGGCTTCCGCCTCGTCAACGTCAATGGCTACTCCGAAGGGACGCAGGCACGCTTCAACGCGGTCTGGGTTCAACGGCCGGGTCCTGCCTGGCAGGCCCGCCACGGACTAAGCGCAGCGCAGTTCCAGGCAACATTCGACAGTCTGGTCGCTCAGGGCTTCCGGCTGACCTGCGTCAGCGGATATGCCGAGAACGGCGAGGCCCGCTACGCGGCGATCTTCGAGCAGGGCGCGGGACCGGCCTGGCAGGCACGCCATGGCCTGTCGCGAGCAGACTATCAGAAGGCCTTTGACGAGTTTACCGCCGAAGGACTGGTTCCGATTATGACCTGCGGCTACCGCGTCAACGTGGATGTGCGCTTCGCCACGCTGTGGGAGCGGCGCGAGGGTGTCGCCTTTGTCGGCCGTCACGGTCTGACCGCAAGCGAGTACCAGGCAGAGTTCGACGCAAAGCTTGGCGAAGGCTTCAGGCTCCAATGGGTCAGCGGTTACAGCGATACCGGCATCGCACGCTATGCCGCTCTCTGGCACAAGACCGAAGGCAGCACCTGGCAGGCGCGCCATGGGTTCGACGCTGGCGGCTATCAACAGGAACTCGACGGGCTCTCAGCACAGGGCTTCCGGCCGGTTCAAATTTCGGGTTACGGTGACGGCTTCTATCGTGCTTGATGATGGCGCCCCCTTGCTAAGATCGCAGGGGGCACGCCACATGCTTTTGCGGACACGGCGGGTGAAATGGAACCGGCGACTTGCCGGTTTCGTCGATAACCGGCGAATAAACTGTTGCTATGCCTGATCGGCCCTCTGCCTCCCCTTCCCGGCCGCGCCAGCGATCGGGCAATATCGATGATGTCGTCGCGACCGGCGGTTGGATCCTCTCGGTTCAAGGCGACACCGAGCCCGATCTTGAAATCGACGCCCCTCACCGTCTTCAGCTCAAACCCGCGGTTCGGCAGATCCTGCGTCCATTCCGGCACGAAACCGATGCCAAGGCCGGCCGAGACCAGTGAGACTAGCGAGAAGGTGTCGTCGCAAGTGTAGGCGACATTGTCGGTCAGATCGTGCTCCTCGAACTTTTCCGCAAAGTACCGCTCGCTGTATGAGAGCTTCTGACGGGAGAATGAGATGATCTTCTCGCTCCGCAGATCCTCGAGGTCGATCTCGCTCTTGAACGACAGCGGGCTCTCCTTGGCCACCGCCAAGAGGTAGCGCTCATGGGCGATCGAGAAGAAGCGCAGCGAACCGATATTCTCCACCGGCCGGATGAAGCCGAGATTGATGCGGCCGGCCTCGATATGGCGGATGATGTCATCGGTGGTGCCGCTTTCGATATGCATGCGGATATCGGGATATTTGCGGGCAATGCGCGACAGGAAGGCCGGCAGCACGCCGATCGTGGCGGGATAGACCGTGCCGATCGCAATCTTGCGCGTCGTCTTGCCGGCGATCGAGCGGATGATCTCGGTCGATAGCTCCAGCTCGCTGAGGATCGGGCGCTCGTAGAAGGCTGCCCCTGCCCGCGTCAGCTCCACCCGCCTGGTCGTGCGGCTGAAGAGCTGCACGCCGAGTTCCTTCTCCGGCGCCAGGATCGCATCCGACAGACCCGGCTGGGTGATATTCACCTTGGCAGCCGCCCTGCAGACCCTCGGATTGAGAGCTGCCGTACGATACGCCGGCCCGTCAGACGCTCGTAAGCTCTCTCGCATTTAGATCATTGCAATCGCTGACCGTCTAGGCGCTTATTGCATTGCTGAGATCTTTCAATCCAATCATCAGCATCATTGGGTCGGACGGAGATGGCAAGAATCCGACAGCTTCGTAGAAGGCACGTGCCTCATCGGATATGGCATGCACCACTACGCCACGGATACCGAGGATTTCGGCGGCATTGAGTAGACGCAGACCGGCATCTCGCACCAACGCCCGACCGATACCGCGACCTTGATAGGACTGGTCGATAGCCAGTCGACCAAGAACAGCGACTGGGATCGGATCTGGCATGTTTCGCTTAAAGCGGCCTGGTGCTGCCGGTGTCCTCAGCGCACCCGAGGCGAGAGCGTAATAGGCAATGACACGATTTCCCTCGCATACCACGAAGGTACGAGACGCACCGCCCGCTTGATTGGCTCGCGCTCGTCGACGCAGCCAATCATCTAGCTCTGGAACGCCGGAATTAAACTCGACAAGCTCATGATGATCGGCCAAAGGAGAAGGGGAAGTGAGGGTCACGCCTCATCCCATGGAGCTTTGGTCGACATAGTACGTTTCAGACGCTCATTCGACTGCGCGGGCGCATCGAGTCGAGCAAGGTATTCGGCATACACCTCGGGGCTAACCGTGAAGACGGTACGGTCAAGCAGCACTTCCTCGGCTCGGCGTTCGGAGGCCTCCAGCATGAAATCGGTCCGTGTTTTGCCGAGCAGTTCAGCCGCTCGGTCGATAAGATTGCGCGTCGCGGGTTTGATACGGATATTCAGTGGAACGCTTGCGTCCACATCCTTGCTTTTATGTGACGTTGGCATAGGCAACTCCAATGTGATAACGCTATATAACGTAACGACACCGTCGTTACAAGGCCCGTAACGATGGTGTCGTTACAGTCGCTCCCATGATGTTCGCTCCCTAGCGGTCTTTCCTTAGCAGTCGGTTACCTCGGTCCGGAATTGAACGGCCTTGATAGGTCGAACCAAAGACCACGAACATGGAACATTTGCGCGTGGCACAAACCAGCCTTGTTCGTCGGCAAGGCCAGTTCCCTTCCTTGGATTATGCGACCGTCTCAATGTTTCATTGTGAAATGTTGGTGGCTCCTGTTCCCTAGAACCTCACCAAAGGAGGATTCGGAGCCTCCGTATACAACCATTGCGCAAATACACATTCGTGTGTATTACTGGCCCATGAAGAGCGGTGATGTCATTGTGGCCTTGCAAAAGGATGGCTGGTACGAGGTCGCCCCGAAGGGCAGCCATGTTCAGTTTAAGCATCCAGACAAACTCGGGCGCGTCACTGTTCCACCCCCGAAAAGAGATATGCCAACCGGAACACTAAAGAGTATCGGGAAGCAAACCGGACTTAAATTGAGGTAACGAACATGCGCAATTATATCGGATTGATCCATAAGGATGCCGACAGTGATTACGGTGTATCCTTTCCCGATTTTCCTGGTCTGATCACGGCTGGAACTGACCTCGACGACGCGCGAGCTATGGCCGAAGAAGCCTTGGCCCTACACATCGAAGGTCTAGCCGAAGATGGCGAAGCGATTCCCAAACCCTCCACACTGGAGGCTGTGATGGCAGACGCAGAGAACCAAGACGGCGTTGCAATTCTCGTTGGCGTGAAGACCGAAGCCAAAAGAGCGGTTCGCGTAAATATCACTCTGCCAGAAGACGTCCTAAAGGCAATTGATGCGTTCGCCGAAGCCCAAGGGTTGACCCGATCAGGGTTCTTGGTTCGAGCTGCCAAGCATGAGATTGGCCACGCAAACGACGACTTCAACGATAACTACTCAGTGTAGTGGCTTGGAGCTTAAGTGCAAGATAGTCTCGCTCACGCGTTCTTTAACAGCGCGCATCGGGTTGCGAGGGCGGAGGCACGAAACCGAAGCATTCGAATGTGGCCTCACGGCCGAAAGTAATTCCTCTCGCCTTGACCGGGCTCGAGCCGACGAACACGTCAATCCAGTTCACAGTCCCCGGAACCAGGGATCGATCACTTTCAATCCGGCGGCCTCGAACGGACTGGTGTCGCGAGTTGCGACCGAAAAGCCATGTGCCGCAGCGGTGGCCGCGATATAGCCATCCGATGTGCCGATCGCTTTGCCGGAAGCACGAGCACGCGCCATCAACTGCGAATAGAACTCCGAAGCGACGACATCGAATGATAGGATCCGCTCGGCGAAATGTGGAAGCACACTACTTTCCAGGCGATCACGAAGCGTTGTCTGCCGCTTGCCGCTTGGCATAGCTGCAATTCCGAAACGAAGGTCTGCGATCGTGATGGCGGAGAGGAACAGGGTTTCGATTGCCTGAGCATCCAACCATGCGACTACGCGCTCGTCTGGCGCAGATTTCCACGGTTCAGATATGACATTGGTGTCCAGCAGGATCATTCGAAGATCATCGGCTTTGCAGGCGTTTCATCGAGATTTGTCTGCAGAGCTTCAACATCATCGTCGGAAAGCTCAGCATCCCTGCCTATAGCCGCAAGCAAAGAGCCGAGTTTGACGCGTTCCGACGGACGAACGGCGGTCTCGATGATGTCGCGGATCTCGGCCTCGGTGCTTCGGCCATGGTGAGCCGCACGCACCCGCAGGGCACGATGCGTTTCTTCTGACAAATTTCGAATGGTAACGGCAGGCATTGATAGCAATCCCCCTGGATCGGCAGCGTTGATATCAAACTATGCACAATGACATCAATCTTCAAGGTATGATTTAAGGGTTCACCCAAATCGAGTTATGGCCGATTCGAGTGCGAAACGGCGGGATGGTTTTCCGACGACTTGATAGATTGCCGACCTGCCGCAGCCTTCACAAATGCGCAGCGCTGTCCTCTGTCCTCAAGCAGAGGGAGACTTGAGATGAGTGGAGCGCATTTGTGAGCGATCACGAATGGCAGGGCAGTTGGACTTTATCGGTCGACGTGGGTGCATAGAACCGCTCTATACCTCCAAACCGTCGTCGGGCTCTTGACCGGAATTGCACGGAAGCCGCGCGGATGAAGGAGCCGGTTGCGCTAAGTGGAAATGAACCAATTGGTCTCACTAGCCTTCAGTAGTTTCGCAATTCACGCGACAGCACCTGCAGGTTCTTGAAGCCGCGGTAGCGCGCGTCATGCAGTGCGGAGATCTCACCTTTGGCCGGTGCGAACATCTGGTCGACGGAGGAAAGGCTGCTCATCGCCTCGCCGATATCGCTGAACGCGCCGCCCGCAACGGCACCGAGGATCGCCGAGCCGAGAAGAACGGGCTCCGCGGCTTTCGTCGCGACGACGGGCATGTCGCTTGCATCTGCAAGCAGCTGGCGAACGAAATCGTGCTGGGCAGCGCCGCCGCTGACGACGACATTTTCAACGATTACGCCTGTATCCGCCTGAGCGTCAATGATCTGGCGCAGGCCGTAGCCGATGCCGTAGAGACCGGCGATATAGAGCAGCACCAGGTTGTCTATATCCCGTTCCATGCCGAGACCGGTGATAACGGCGCGGGCATGCGGATCAGCAAACGGGGCGCGGTTGCCCAGGAACTCCGGGACGACATGCAGTCCTGCAACAAGGCGTACCGCCTCGGAAGGCCGTGCCACCTCCTTCGCTGCCATATCCGCCAGTAAGACCGGCAACGGCTTGCCGGCACGCCCGGCGAGCTCGCGCGCCTGTGGAGCGGCCGGATGAAACGAGAGCAGCTGGTCGATCGCTGCACCGGCGGCGCTTTGGCCACCCTCGTTAAGCCATAGGCCGGGAACCATCGCCGAGTAATAGGGGCCCCAGACGCCTGGTACGAAAGCGGGTTCGGATGTCGAGGTCATCGTGCAGGACGAGGTGCCGAAAACATAGGCGAGATTGGCCCGTGCGCCGTCGCCGATTCCGACCGTCCCGATGCCGCCGGCATGGGCGTCGATCAGTCCCGCAGCGACCGCGGTGCCCGGTAGCAGTCCGAGCTCCGCCGCTGCAGTCGCGGTCAGGCCGTTGCCAAGCGGCGAGCCGGGCTCGACGATCGACTGTCCGATCCGCACGAAGTCCTCATCCGCAAGAACGCCAAGGCCAATCTCCCGGAAATAACTCGCGTCCCAGCGTTTCTCATGGGCCAGATAGGTCCATTTGCAGGTGACGGTGCAGGTGGAACGCGACAAGTCGCCCGTCGCCCGCCAGGTCAGAAAGTCGACAAGGTCGAAGAATTGCCATGCAGCATCGAAAACCTGCGGTCGGTTCTCCTTCAGCCAGAGCAGCTTCGGCGTTTCCATCTCCGGCGACATCCTGCCGCCGACATAGCGGAGCACCTCATGGCCGAGCGTATTGATCCGCTCCGCCTGGGGAAGCGCGCGGTGGTCCATCCAGACGATGATATCGCGTTCGGAATTTTCCGAGAGACCGACTGGCAGCGGCTTGCCACCTGCGCCGAGCACCACGAGCGAACAGGTCGCATCGAAACCCAGCCCCACGATCGAGGCCGGGTCGACGCCGACTTCAGCGACAGCCTCGCGCACCGAGGAGCAGATCGCCGCCCAGATTTGCTCGCTCGACTGCTCGACCATCGAACCCGGCTCATGGAACAGCGTGATATCCCGCTTGGCGGAAGCCAGCATGCGGCCGGTGAGGTCGAACAATCCGGCTCGGGCGCTGCCGGTGCCGACATCGATCCCGATGACGTGTTTGGCACCCGCCTTTGGCGTGTGAGATGTGTCGCTCATGGTCTCTCGTTTCAGTCAGGCGGAACGGGTTCGATCGCGAAAGCTCAGAGATCGACGCTGTTCGGCAAAATCACCAGGTCTCGGATTGTAACGTTGCGCGGCCGCGACAGCATGAAGAGCACCGCATCAGCCACGTCCTTCGGTTGCATCAAGCTTCCGTTGGCCAGGGCATCGTCGAGCTTTTCCTTCGGCCAGTCATCGAGCAGAGCGGTGACGACGGGACCCGGCAGAACCGCGCCGACGCGCACGCCATGCGGGGCCACCTGGCGGCGGGTCGAATGCACGAAGGCCTGAACCGCGAATTTCGAAGCCGTATAGATCGGCTCCCAGACGACGGGCACGACGCCGGCGATCGAACTGGTGAACAGGATGTCGCCTGTCTTCTGCGCGATCATATGCGGCAGCACTGCATGAACCGAGCGGAAGGCCGCGTTGATGTTGAGGTTCAGCATCCGGTCCCAAGCATCAGGATCACCTTCCGCCACCGGTCCGCCGATATAGGCACCGGCATTGGCATGGAAGATATCGAGGCGGCCCGCCAGCTCCAGAATGCGCGGCAGCATGCCGGAGACCTGCTTGCCATCCAGGAGATCGACGACCAGCGGCAGGGCTCCCTCGCCGATTTCCTTGCAGAGCGCCCCAAGCTTGTCCTCGGCGCGATCGACGAGTATGACCGTCGCGCCTTCGGCGTGCAGGGTGCGGGCGCATTCGAGCCCGATACCCGATGCAGCGCCGGTGATAGCGGCAACCTTGCCCTTCATCGATTCAGTCATAGGAATACTCCTTCATAAAATGCGGATCAGGCGCGTCCATGGCTGACACGCGAACGGCGGGCAAGCGAATCGACGATGACGGCGATCGCCAGAACGGCTCCGGTGATCATGTAACGCAGCGACGAGCTGAGATTGAGAAGCGTCAATCCGTTGGAAATCGCCTGGATGACGATGATTCCCAACAGAGCGGAATAGGCACTGCCGCGGCCACCGAAGAGGCTGGTACCGCCGATGACGGCGGCGGCGATGGCGTTGAGGTTGACATCGCCGGTGCCAGCCTGCTGGCTGGATGAGGCGAGACGCGACGCCGACAGGATGCCGCCAATTGTCGCAAGCGTCGAGCAAAGCACGAAGGCGCTGAGATAGATGCGGCGCACATTGATACCTGCACGGCGCGCCGCTTCGCGATTGCCGCCGACGGCAAACATCGAACGGCCCCACTGGGTGCGCGTCAACGCGTAGTTGAGTATGACGGCGATCGCTACGAACAGACCGAACATCCACGGCACGCCACGGCCGAGATTGAGATAATAGGCAGCGAATTCGAGCGCGGCCGTCAGCACCACGGCCTTGATGACAAGCGCACCGAGCGGCTGCGCCGACAGGTTGACTGACCGGCGCTGCTGGCGCTTGCGCAAGCCGGCGACTACAAGGATCAGGCCCGGAAGCAGCGCCAGCAGATGCGACAGCCAGGCCGGCATGACCAGAATCTGACCAAAGCGGACGAGCGACGATGCAAAAGGCAGATTGATGCTGCCGGTCGGCCCGAGAATGTAGAGTTGCATGCCGAGAAGAGCGAGCAGGCCTGCCAACGTCGCGACGAAGCTCGGCATACCCAATCGGTTATAGAGCATCGCATAGAGCGAGCCGACGACGATACCGGCAATGATCGCGACGGCGATCGCCAATGGCAGGGGCCAACCGGTGTTGACCCAGAGGACACCGAGGATTGCCGAGGACAGCCCGCTCATGGAGCCTACGGAGAGGTCGATTTCGCCAAGCATCAGTACGCAGACGATGCCGAGCGAGATGACGCCGACGGTCGCACAGTCAAACAGCAAGTTGACGAGATTGTTCGGCGCCAGGAAGACAGGATTGAGGATCGAAAAGACCGTCGAGATGACGATTAGGCCGACGGCTACCGGCAGCATGCCGAGATCGCCCGACCGGACACGGTCGAAGAAGGCCTTGATCATTGCGCCGATACTGTCGTCATGACGGACACGCTCGTCGCTGCGATCAAGCGTCACAGCCGGCGCAAGGATGGTGGATGGTTTCTGGCTCATGCCGGGCTCCCGCTGTTTTCCTGGGCCGCGCTGCTCTTGCGCTCGAGGCGCCGGGATACGGAGTTTTCGGTCGCGCCGGTGATGGCGGCGACAAGTTCCTGGTTGGACGCATCAGGCGTGAAGACGCCGTTGTTGCGTCCGAGACGAAGGACGACGATCCGGTCGGCGACCGCACGCACGTCTTCCATGTTGTGGCTGATGATGATGACCCCAAGGCCGCGTTCGCGGACGCGCTCGATCAAGTTCAGCACTTCGGCCGTCTGCGCAACGCCGAGCGCGGCGGTCGGCTCGTCGAGCATAATGATCTTCGGATCGAGGATCAGCGAGCGGGCAATCGCCACCGTCTGGCGTTGGCCACCCGACAGAGACGCGATCGGCTCTCGCACCGAGGGAATGCGCGCGGCAAGTTCTCTCAGCAGCGTCCAGGCGCGAACTTCCATCGCGACCTCATCGAGGCTCCATGGTGAGAGCTCGTGACCGAGAAAAAGATTGGCAACGACATCGAGGTTTTCACAGAGCGCGAGGTCCTGGAAAACGGTCGCGATGCCCAGCTCCAGGGCCTTGCCGGGGCTATCCAGCGTCACCTCCCGGCCACAGAATTCGATTGTCCCTGAAGAGGGCTGGTGAACGCCCGCCAGAACCTTGACGAGTGTCGATTTACCCGCGCCGTTATCGCCGACCAGCGCCACGACCTCGCCGGCCTTCACCTCGAGTTCGATATCTGTCAGCGCCGAAACCGCGCCGAAATTCTTGGAAACATTGCTGAGCCGGAGGATCGTCTGTCCCTTCTCCGGCATACCCTTATCGGTAACCATTGGCTGGAGCCCTTCTTGCCCGGGATACGTCCGGCCGCGGCGAGCGCGGCCGGAAACATATAGGCAGATTTAGTTGGTGATGCCGAGCTTCTTGCAGCCATCGGCATATTCGCCGGTGCAGATCTGCTCAGCCGTCTGGATCTTCTTGTCGAAGATTTCAGCCTTGATGTTCTCGGCTGTGACGACGGCAGGGACAAACAGTTCGGACGGCGTATTGTAGAGCGTCGTCTTCGGCGCCGGGGTTTCGCCCTTCAGCATCTGCACCGCGACCTTTGCCGCGGCCGCAGCGACCACTTCCGAGGGCTTCGAGATGGTGTTGTACTGGTCGCCGGAGATGATCAGCTGCAATGCCGCAATCGTCGCGTCATTGCCGGTGACCGGCGGGACCGGCTTCACACCGGCGGCCTTGAAGGCGGCGACCGCACCGCCGCCGGTGCCGTCGTTGGCGGCAACCACGCCCTTGATGTCGCCGCCGAAGCGGGTGATCTGGCCGGCAGCCCATTCCTGCGCCTTCGGCGGCGCCCATTCCGGCGTGTCGTATTCGGCGAGCGTCTTGTAGGCCGACTCCTTCAGGCCGCGATGGATACCGTCGCGGATCAGACCCGCGGCTGCATCGGTCGGCGAACCGTTGATCTGCAGAACGCCGGCGCCATCGGCAACGCCTTCCTTCTTCAGATGCTCGACCAGCGACTTGGCGATCGCGTAGCCGATACCCTCGTTATCGAAGGAGACGTAATAGTCGGCCGGCTTGTCAGGGATCGGACGGTCATAGGCGATAACCTTGACGCCCTGCGACTGGGCGATCTCGACGAGGCCGGCGGCGGCGGCGGAATCGACCGGGTCAAGCACGATCACCTTGGCGCCCTGCGCGATCACCGAGTTGAACTGCTGCTGCTGGAGCGAAGCATCGGCATTGGCGTTCTGATAGACGACGGTGCACTTGGCGCAGAGTTTCTCCATCTCGGCCTTGAAGCCCGGGAAATCATGCTGCTCGTAGCGGGTGGACGCCTGGTCAGGCATCAGGAAAGCGACCGTCGAGGCTTCCTGTGCCGAAGCGGCGCCGGCAAATCCCAAGACGACAGTCGCCATAAGCAAATTGCGATAGTTCATTTTCTCCTCCTTGGTGTGTTCGATGACAGGCTCAGGCACTGTCGGCAGTCACCGCGGCCCCTCCCGTTTGCGATCGTCCTCGCCGCCTGGAAAAGGCCATGCGAAGAACCCCTGCAAAAGAACAGCCTGTCCGCAGCTTCTTAGAAATACCTCCCTGCACCAGCGATGAGGCTGGCTTGTAACATCGATTGCGCAAGCTTGCTCAATCGATGAAGCAAGAATTGCCACTTCTCCCGATTGGTGTCAAGTTACGCCGAAACGGAGAAATGAATTTTGAATCACGTAAAGCAGGCCAAGAGGACGACGATCTACGATCTGGCGGAACTCGCGGGCACCTCCGCCAGCGCCGTCAGCGCCGTGCTCAACGGCAATTGGAAGAAGCGGCGGATCAGCAGCCAGCTCGCCGAAAAAATCACGAAAATCGCCGAGGAGCAGGGCTATGCGCTCAACATGCAGGCGAGCCTACTGCGGCGCGAGAAGTCCCATATTATTGGGATGATCGTGCCGAAATACGACAATCGCTACTTCGGATCGATCGTCGAACTGTTCGAGGACATGGCCCGCGCCCGCGGCCTTTTCCCGATCATCACATGTACACGACGCGACCCCGAGTTGGAGATTGAGGCGGCGCGCACGATGCTGTCATACCAGGTCGAATGCCTCGTCGCGACTGGTGCGACCGACCCCGACAAAATCACGGAGATGTGCGCGGCCGCCGGTGTGCGCAGCCTCAATCTCGACCTTCCCGGCGCGCTTGCCCCATCCGTCATCTCCGATAATTTCGCCGGCGCGCGGGAACTAACGCGGCGCATCTTGATGAATTGCGAGAAACGGCTTGGAAAGAAGGAGCCGCTGCTCTTCATCGGCGGTCGCGGCAGCGACCACAATACCGCCGAGCGTATCCGTGGCTGGCGTCAGGCGCATGCCGATCTCGGCGTACCCGTCGAGGAGGATCTCATCCTCGCCTGCGGTTACGCCCCGGAGAAGGCCGAGAAGGCGCTGGAAGCAATGGCTCTGAAAGGCAATGCAGTTTCCGGCGGCATGTTCGTCAACTCGACGATCTCGCTGGAAGGCGTCATCCGCTGGATACGCCGCTCCGGAGATCTCGACGACCGCAACCTCGTGCTCGGCTGCTTCGACTGGGATCCCTTCGTTACCCTACTCGGCAACGGCATAGAAATGGTCCGTCAGGACGTCCCGGGCATGCTGGCAAAAGTCTTCGAGATCATTGAGTCGGGCGAAAGCAAACCCCAGGTCGTCAAGCTCCCCCCTATTTTCATAAATTGATATTCCAGGTCCGAAGCAATCTTTGTAGGCTTACGCCTAATGCATGCCGGGTGGATATCAGAACCGGGGACACGGTCGTCCCTGCGACCGTTTCCGTCCCACCCACACGCCGAAGAATTCGGCATGCATCGATTGCCGCCTCGCGGCATCGCAAAGATCGTTGGTTCTTTTCCGACGAGGATACACGGAAGGTGGCGGATATCGTGCGCGACCCCGGTGTGACACGTAACCAGTATCGATAGTGATCGATTTGAGGTCACGCCCGAGCTCCTGAAGGAGCAACAACAGCCTGACCCCTGATTTTCCGCTTTATTCGACGACCCGAAACGCCTATATAGCTAGACAGGCTAGCTAACTAGGAGCAAAACCGTGGAATGGCAGCTACAGGACGCTAAAAACCAGTTTTCGAAAGTGGTGCAAAAAGCACGACTTGAGGGTCCGCAGGAAATAACGGTACGCGGTGAGAGAACTGCCGTGGTGTTGTCCTCTCGCGACTACGATGCCTTGCGCGCCGGCCGCCCGACGCTCGTCGATGATCTTCTGGCCGGTCAGGCTTGGGACAATGAACTCCTCGATGCATTAGAGGAACGTTCTAAAACACCAAGCCGCGACGTGGCCTTCTGATGTACCTGCTGGATACCAACATCGTTTCTGAGGCGCGTCGCGGAACACCGCAGGCGGTGTCCTGGCTGCGGTCGGTCGATCCCCTCAGCGTCCACCTGAGCGCCTTGACCCTCGGCGAAATCATGCGTGGCATCGCCTTCAAGCAAAAGTCCGATCCGAGGGCCGCCTCTCACCTTGCCGAGTGGTTGCGCAAACTCCGGCATGACCATGGTGATCGCATCCTGCCGGTAACCGACCAGATTTCCGTCGAGTGGGGACGCATTGCAGCAATCCGGCCCCGAGGTGATATTGACGGACTGATCGCAGCGACCGCGATCATCCACGACCTGATCCTCGTCACCCGCAATGTCAGGGATTTCGAGGACACTGGCGCGACGGTCATCGATCCCTGGGGCTTGTCGGACTAGCAACTTGCTCCAAGGGGCAGAGCGGTACTCGAGACTGGCGTGATAGGTTGGAAGAGGATTCCTGCTGGCTTCTCAATGGATCGCGCTATATTTCGAAAGCCAATTTGCGTAGCCACAAGCGGCTCGACCGACTAGCAGCAGCATAGGGCGGTCGGAGAGACACCGTCAGCGCGCGAGTGCATCCCTTGGGAAGCCGGCAGCCAGGCTGTCGATCAACGCGCGCACAGCCGGCGGAAGACCGCGGCGGGTCGTAAACACCAGATGGACGAGCCCTTTCATGCCGCGCCAGGTCGGAAGCACATGGACGAGCTTTCCCTCGTCGATCGCCTGTCGGCAGGTGTGGTCAGGCAGAAGTGCGACGCCGAGCCCGGCGATCGCCGCCGCTCGGACGGCCGCAAAGTCGGCGCAGCCGATGCGCGGTTCATGACGCAGCGTATGCGCTTGCCCGTCATCCGTTTCGAGAAACCAGTTGACCTCGCCCTGATCATCGGTTGTGGAAAGCGTCGGCTGATCGGCGAGCCCGGCGATGTCACCGACGCGGCTTGCAATCTGTGGGCTCGCGACCAAAATCCGCACCGAGTTTCCGAGTGAGCGCATGGTCAGCGACGCGTCACCGTCGAGCGATGTTCGCACCCGCAACGCAACATCGATGCGCTCCTCGATGAGGTCCACAGGACGGTCGATCGCGACAAGCTGAAGGCGTACCTTCGGATATTGTGCCAGGAAACGGACAACGAGAGCCGAGATCGGTTCGACGAGGCCGGTCGGGCAACTCATCCGGATCAGCCCATGCGGCTCTGATTGTGCTTCTGCGACCAGCGCCTGGGCGCGCTCGGCTTCCGCCAGCATCGCCTTGCAGCGCTCGTAGAAGGATTGCCCGATGTCGGTCACGCGAAAACGTCGGCTCGATCGCTCGATCAGCCTGACGCCGAGACGGGCTTCGAGCGCGCTCACCCGTCGGCTCAGCTTCGACTTCGGTTCGCGTAGCGCCCGGCCTGCCGCAGCAAAGCCGCCATGGGCCACCACTTCGGCAAAATAGACCAGATCGTTCAGATCAGTTCGCATCATCGTTCTCCATGTAGAACGATGGGTAACATATTTGCCGACTACTGACATCAGCGTTCTGCTGGCATGTTCTCGTCCAACGGCAACTGGCCGCAAGCAAGGAGCAAGACAATGACCAGGAAGTTCGAAAACAAAGTCGTAATCGTTACCGGCGGCACAAGCGGCATCGGCCTCGCAACCGCCAAAGCCTTCTCGCTGGAGGGAGCATCGGTCTTCATCACGGGCCGGCGAAAGGAAGCGCTCGAAGCCGCCGTACGCGGAATCGGCGGCCGCGTAACCGGCGTGCAGGCCGATATGAGCAAGCTCGTCGATATCGACCGCCTCTATGACGCTGTCCAGCAGAAACATGCCCATATCGATGTCGTCTTCGCCAATGCCGGCGGCGGCGAGATGGCGCCGCTGGGCGCGATCACTGAAGAACATTACGAAAAGACGTTCGCCACGAACGTGAAAGGCACGCTCTTCACCGTCCAGAAGGCGCTGCCGCTGCTGCGCGATGGCGCGTCGATCATTCTCACCTCCTCGACGACAAGCGTTTCCGGCACTCCCGCCTTCAGCGTCTATTCCGCCACCAAGGCTGCTATCCGCAGCTTTGCGCGCAACTGGATCCTCGATCTCAAGGATCGCCATATCCGTGTTAACGCCGTCAGCCCCGGCGTTACCGATACCGCCGGCCTCAATGAACTGTTCGGCAATGGCGACCAGGCCGAAAATACCAAGAACTACCTCGCAAGCCTCATTCCTGCCGGCCGCATCGGCCAGCCCGAAGAAATCGCCAAGGCCGTCCTCTTCCTCGCATCCGACGATGCCTCATTCGTCAACGGCGTCGAACTGTTCGTCGATGGCGGTCAGGTTCAGATTTGATGCGGCCGGAACAAGGAGGAGCGCCATGACGGATATCGCAACACTGCTCGAACGCAATCTGCAGGGCATCTTCGGCGAGGGTGACGAAGCCCTCCGCCGGAGGGTGGCCGCAGAGATTTTTCATGAAGACGCGGTCTTTGTCGAACCGCACGGGATCTATCGCGGCCGGGACGAGATCGTTCGTATCGCCGGTGTCATCCGAGCCATGCATCCGGAGTTCAAATATACTCCTCTTGCACCGGCCGAAGTTCTCCACGATGAGGCGGGCCGATTGAGGTGGGTATCGGGTGCTCCCGGCGAAGCGCCAGCCTATGCGGGAACCGACTTCATCGTCGCAAGGAAAGGACGCATTTCGGCCGTCTATCTGTTCTTCGACGGCCAACCTGATCCGACAAGCCCGCCGATTGCGGCGTGATCCTGCTTACGTGGCGCGGTGCTGAATGCGTCGTGCCACGACACGCTGGCGAAGGATAGTGGCCCGAGCAGCACGAGAACAATCACGTCAACCATGCCGGAACGGCACCTCAAAATCGCTTCTGGCTTTATGAGGACGCGTCGGCCGAAGCGAGAAGATCACGCCATCGCTTCGCATATCCTGAAACGATAAGGTGATGCATGCCGGATGCGAGAAGCCGCTCCGAGAGAACGTCGGGGTCAAAGGCCATTACGGGACTGTTTCTGCCGTAAAACCGCAGAGTATAGGTGAACATCTCCTCCCAGCTGCGTCGGATGGCGACGGGCTCATCGGCCAGACGCGGCCGGTACCAATCGATCAACTCCCCAAGCGTCATCGTTTGGCCTCCCTGCCCTTTTCAAGATCGAATAGACCGTCGCGATGATCAATTGCGTTTCGTCCACGACGCCTTTGCAGAGGGCGATTTTACTCGGTACCCTTTTCCCGGCCTGACCTTACCATCGCGTCCCCCATCAGCCTGCCCGCCATGCGTTCCGCACCTGCGCGGGAAGCGTCCCTCTAAATAAGGTTCAACCGAGCTATCGTCAGCTATTCGCGGACATGGCGCTGATACAGAGCGTGCCTCGACTAACCTGGCAGCATGGCAATGCAAACACGCTTTGCTCATTTGCCAGGAACAAGAGCTGGGCAAGATCATTTCCCCTTCGAAGAAACCTCAGAGGACATCATTCATGCGCAGGTTCATTGCGGCAACGTCGATCATTCTTCTCGGACTTAGCATCCCGGCCTTCTCACAAAGTTTTGGCGATATGGATTCCAGTGGCCGGTTTGGCGGCATGCCTCCCGGAACGGACCGCTATCGCCAGGACTATGACCAGGGTGGCGTTTCGATCCCGCTGGACCCTATTGAGACCGACAGCATCACGGTCGATCGACCGTCCACGCTGGCCTGTCCGAGGCCGGGTACGCGAGAGTGGCGTGCCGAAAAGCGTGACGGCACCTTGCCTGACGACTGCCGCTGATCTCCCCAAAGATAAGGGACGTTATCGGCCTCCGCGCAGATAGTGTCCTAGTCTGCCACTGGCGACCGCTGATGCGCTTTAACGCGCATGCGAGGTCGTGGGTTGGGCCTCTATCGTCATTTCAACGCCGGCGCGCCCTGCATGAACCTCACATGAAGCTCTTCTTCACAGCGAGTTCACGCCGATGGAGCCACCCTTGGGTATGACCTCGCAAGGAGAAGAGCCATAAAAATCGCCCATGTTGCCGTTGCAGCCGCACTGGCATTCGGTTTGGCCTTTGCTGCGGTGGAGCCTGCTGCGGCGATGCCGCGGTCAACGGTTCCTTTGGTAGCCGCCGACAACAGTGAGATCGTTCAGGTGCGTCACCGCCACTACAGGCACCATCGCCACTATTATCGGCACGGCTGGCGCCATCATCGTTACCATCGCCATTGGCGCGCTGAGCGACGCTGGCGGGAACATCGCCATTGGCGATACCACGACCGCTATTATCGCCCACATCGAAGCGGCGTTTATCTGCACTTGCGTTTCTAGGCCTGAAGACGGGCCGCGACCAGCCCCTTCATTGGACTGGCTGTCAGAACCTCAATCGCGAGCGGGCAATCACAGCGGTTTGACATCCCGGTTATACCTTTCTGGCAAATAGGTATAACGGGGCGGCAGTCGTGCCGCCGTAGCAGCCCGAGGAAAGCGAGTAGAGATTTGGTTCCAGGACGAGGCCCGAATCGGACAGAAGAACAAGATGAGACGACGCTGGGGTAGGCGCGGAACACGACCTTCAGTGCCACATGATCAGCGCACAAGATCGGCCTGCATCTTTGGTGCGATCTGTCCGGAAGCTCGGCAAGGCGGTCGCACTCGTCATGCCATGGTGCGACACCTATGCGATGACACAGCACCTAGCCGAAATCTCGCGCCATGTTGCTGACGACGCGCACGCCATCCTCATCATGGATCAGGCCGGCTGGCACATGTCCAATCATCTCGTCGTGCCTGAAAACTTCACCATCCTACCGCTGCCGAGTAAATCGCCGGAACTGAACCAAGTGGAAAACCTCTGGCAGTTCATGCGTCAGAACTGGCTCTCAAATCGGGTCTTCAAATCCTACGAAGACATCGTTGACCATTGCTGCGATGCTTGGAGGAAACTCGAAACCCAGGCGTGGCGCATCATGTCCATCGGCCACCGAAAATGGGCGGATGAGTTCTAGTCATTGAGCGTTGGTATTTATCGTCGAGGCAATCGACGATATTTCTGCATGATTGATCTATTCCCTCAAGAAATTGACGAAGCGCTTTGGGATGAGGCGTGTCGACGAGCCGAGGCCATCCGAGTATTTCTGAGGCGCCGGTGTGGCAAGGCAGCGGCCGGGGATATGGCGCTGCTGGCTGCCGAACTAGGCGTCAGTCGGGCAACTATATTCCGCCTTATCAAGCTATTTCGAGCTGGAGGAACGGTGATGTCGCTGGTGGAGCGCAAACCCGGCCGGCCTAGCGGCCGCAGGATGCTCGACGACAGGCGAGAGGAAATCATACGCACCAGCATAAACTGATACTACTTGAATAAGAACCGTCCGGGCGTTTCTCAATTCATTCGCGATGTACAGACGACCTGCGTCTCGGTCGGGCTCAAACCGCCACATCGCCGGACGATAGAGGCACGGATCGAGGACATCGACCTTCAGAAGCGTGCCAAACGACGGGGCGAAGCCGAAGTCGTGAAGCGGACAACCGCTGTTCCTGGAGTGCTCGCTCGCTGCGTCACGTCCACTCCAGATCGTCCAAGCGCCGTTTTCTTGAAAATATGGGGAACATGGATTATATGGAAAGCGAAGCGGAGACTATGTCGATGAAGCAGTTCACGACAGGCGATCTCAACAAACAAGTCGGCGACGTCACCGACGCCGCAAGCCGGGAACCCGTCGTCCTCACCCGCCACAACAAGCCGCGTTTTGTGCTGATGAGCTACGAGCATTATGAGCGCATGCGCACCGGCGGCGATCCGCGCCGTGCCTATCATATCTCGGAAATGCCCGACGAGCATGTCGCACTGTTCGACGAGGCGCTCGATCGATTGGCGCGCGGCGAAGGCTACGACGATGGGCCGTGAATTCCGCCCCGGTGCGGCGAGACCGAGGGGCGCAAGCACCGCCCGGTCTGCGTCGTCATCGCGATCAGTGGCACTCGCGACGGAAACACGCATTTGGCGCTTCTGGCCATCACCACCCAGCCGCCGCAGGCAGGCCGGAGCGCTCTCGAAATCCCTGATATCGAGCGCAAGCGCGCCGGCCTTGGCGACTTGAAGCAGAGCTGGATCATGGTCGACGAGTACAACTACGATATCGTCGAGCGCTCCTGGTACATCGAGCCCGATCAGGACATCCTCGGCCGCTTCAGCAAGTCCTTCATGGTGAAGATCGCCGGCATGTTCGCTGAAGCGCGGAGCCGCTCCGGCCGAGTCAATCGCCTCGATTGAGACTTGCCGGCCTCCAGGCACAGCCTCCTTCCTCTCCGACGCCTATTGCTGTCATCCCGGGCGTGTCTTCCGCCATTGGGGATGCTGGCACTGTCGATGCTCAATGTCGACCCTGGCAGCGTCGGCTGGCCGGCTGCCGCCCGTTCGACCGATGTTGACTCCTCTCCATCACTGGAGGCCGGAGCAACGCCCGGAAATCATGGCAGTCACGCACACGTGCTTCAGTGCAACTGTGGTCCCGTCAGGGGGAAGGCAATTCGAATCTCGCGCTGACCGAAGCGGTCGGTGCAGACGGCGATAGGCTAGGTCGGGGCGGAGCGGACGCATCTTGTTCAGCCCATTGACAGCGAGAGTGCGTTGACCTGAACACCGGCAATGCCCAACACCAGCACGGTACGCCCGGCGGGCCGCAAAGCGGTCGCCACGACGGAACTCCCGCTGACGTCGCAATCAGAGACCATTCCCGTTCTTCCTGTTGCCTTTTCTAAGGGACCGGCCGCGATCAGCGTCAACCCGCAAGGGGTTCCCCTGCGCTTCGCTCCGGTGACGCCTGCGGCGCAACCCCTTCTTCGGGCGCCATCGGGAATGGTCCCGATGCAACGAAGGAGACACCACCATGGCTACCACGATCGCAACCCTCACCGAAAGGACCGACGGCACGCTCGAAGGCATCTTCGCCACCATCCGGGTCAACGCCCCGATCGCCCTCGTCCCGAACGCCAACAAGGCGAGCGAAGAAGCCCGGACTACCGCATCATTCACCGCAAGACCGGCTTCGAGATTGGCGCAGGCTGGAACCGCATCTCCCGCCAGAGCGGCGAGGAATACATCTCCACGAAGCTCGAAGCGCCCGAGATCGGCGTCATCTTCGGTAACGTTGCCCCGGCACCCGGCGGCGAACCCGGCAAGAAGGTCATCCTCTGGAAAAGCCCCGCCTGAACCGGACCGCCGGCCCCGATATCGGGGCGGGCGTCCGCATCCGAAAGGATGCCGCTATGAGCCGCTACACGATTACCGTCACCCGAATCGCACCCCGCCATGCCGACCCCGAGGCCATTATCGGCTACGACCGCCCGCTTCAGACGTTCTTCCTCCAGGCATTCCCAGACGCCGATGGCGATTACCTTGAACTCTGGCTGGGGACAGACGTCCGGGAGTTCGAAACACTGTCGCAATTGCGGGCAGCAGCAATCGCCCGCAGCTTCGACTTCATACCCTTGGCGTCCGGGACGAGATCGTCCGTATCGCCGGTGTCATCCGCGCCATGCATCCGGAGTTCAAATATACTCCTCTTGCACCGGCCGAAGTTCTCCGCGATGAGGCGGGCCGATTGAGGTGGGTATCGGGTGCTCCCGGCGAAGCGCCAGCCTATGCGGGAACCGACTTCGTCGTCGCGAGGGAAGGACGCATTTCGGCCGCCTATCTGTTCTTCGACGGCCAACCTGATCCGACAAGCCCGCCGATTGCGGCGTGATCCTGCTTACGTGGCGCGGTGCTGAATACGTCGTGCCACGACACGCTGGCGAAGGATAGTGGCCCGAGCAGCACGAGAACAATGACGTCAACTTTGCCGGAACGGCACCTCAAAATCGCTCCTGGCCTTATGAGGACGCGTCGGCCGAAGCGAGAAGATCACGCCATCGCTTCGCATATCCTGAAACGATAAGGTGATGCATACCGGATGCGATAAACCGCTCTGATACTATTCCGGATCGAAAGCAGCGACCGGACTGTTTCTGTCATAAAACCGCAGACTATAGAACGGTCTCCATCTCGCAGAGAGCAACGTCAAAGAGTTCCCACCTGCAGCCGACGCGCGACATCATCCAGCAACGAGGCACCTGCCTCGGAACATTTGCCGCAAGCGACCGTTTCCCGCTGCCTGCTTCTCGTTCAAGCCCAGGCCTCGCCTCAGACGGAGCCGTCGATGCCGCCAACCACATCTTCCACCAAAGATCGATCGCTTGTCGCTCTCGCCATCCTGAACTTCTTCCTGGCTGACGCCAGAGACGGGCTTGGTCCCTTTCTCGACGGTTTTCTTGCCACCCGAGGCTGGTCCCCCATGACGCTTGGAGTCGTCGCCACGATCGGCGGCGTGCTTGGCATGATCGCCACACCATTATTCGGCGCTTTCGTGGACGCGACACGCTGCAAGCGGCTCCTCATTGTCCTGCCGGTACTTCTGGTCACGGCAGCCGCACTCTGGACGCTGGCGAACCCCGGCAATGCTGCGGTCTTCGGTGGTCAATCGGCAACCGCGATCGTGGGTGCCGTGATCGGGCCGGCGCTGATGGGGCTGACCCTTGGGCTTGTCGGCGAGCGCCAATTTTCACGTCAGGTCTCGCGCAACGAATT
>UCGV01000032.1 GCA_900471925.1 Hyphomicrobiales bacterium | reverse complement strand
GGCGGAGGGGGCGGTGGTGGGAAAAGCTCTATGCCGAAATAATGCGCCAGCGACTTGAGATGCCGCATGTCGTTCGACAGCAGCACCGTCGCGGAGATGATCGAAAAAGACAGAAAGATCAGCAGCCACATGACGGCACGGCCCTTTTTCGGCCGGGGCGCCAGTTTCATGTTCTGATCGGACGATGGCATCGTCAGTTTGCGAGACCTCGGACAATGGAAGCCATCATTTATAAGGCTCGGAGCGATGTGGCAATCGATCGGGACCGAAGCGCGGCGTAAACGATCCGGAGCCGTGCTGTCCGGGACCGATGCGCGTCATGCCGCGATGCGGCGATAGCGGGTTCTGATCCGGTCGATATAGTACTGGCCCGGTGAAGGCGCGGCCACCATCGTCTCGACGTCCGCGGTCGGCACGCCTTCGAACAGGCGCTCTTCACCATTGCGGAAACAGATACGGAGGCGCCCGTCCTCCTGGCTGAAATAGACGTGCTGGATAATTCTGGATTTGACTGGAACTTCGTGCATCGTTTTCGCCCTGTTTTGTTTTGAGGCACATTAAAAGTAAGGATGCGAAGATACCGTCAAGGCGTATGGTAAAGAATGTTTCGCGCCTTAAGGGCAACAGTCTAAAAAATCGCGTTTCAATAAAATTGTACGGATCTGCTTAAAAGGCCTGCAAATACTGAGACGTAGAGTGACCCTCATGAAAGCGGCCGGGCATGGACAGATGCGACCGGCGCTGCGGTCAGGCGGAAATCGCCTGCCGAATTGGAAAATGGGGATTTCAGGATGAGCAGAATTCTTCTCGCCGCCACGCTCGCAATCACGGTGTCGACCACCGGCCAGCAGGCCTTTGCCTTTGGCCCGGGCGGTTTCGGACGCGATCTTATGTACACGTCGGCGATCGGCCATATGCCCGAGGAGCCGATGACGACAAGTGCTGGTTTCGTTCGTCCGAACGTCCCCTTTGCTCTGCACGCTCCGGCACGGGTCGAAAGCGAAGGCTATGAGCTGAAGGCCTATTCGCGCCAGCTGACCGTGGTTGTCGGGCTGGTTTTCGACAGCGTTCTCAATCAGGCTGCCCACACGATCGGCACTGCGGAAGCGCTCGGCCCGTTCCTGCGTTAACGCTTACATACGTATAGCGATCGATTTTCGACTTGTGCCCGCCGGAAGGATCTTGCGGGCACAGTAATTTTCTTGAGATTGCAATTACATTGTTTCATGGTAAGGCGAGGTCGAAGTTCTTTTGCACTGCATCGAAAACGACGACACGCATCGTTCAAGCCGTGAACGCGAGTTCATCATGACTGGTCTGAGCGCTCCGGCAATCGATCTGATGATTGCTTGGCGCATCGTGGAATGGACTTGCGGGTCTTAATATGGGCCAGTTTAAATCTGGGAAGGTCGCATGAATTCGGAATTTGGCGTTCGTTCCATGCGACCCGGCGAACTGGAGCTTGCGCTGGAATGGGCGCGTCAGGAGGGTTGGAATCCTGGCCTGGATGATGCGATCGCGTTCCATGAAGCCGATCCTTCCGGATTTTTCGTCGGCGTCATCGGTGAGGTGCCCGTCGGTTCGATTTCAGTCGTCAAATATGGCGACAATTTCGCCTTCCTCGGCCTCTATATCGTACATCCTGATTTCCGTGGCCGTGGTTACGGCAAGGCCATCTGGAATGCGGGTATCGCATCGGCAGGAGGCCGCACGATCGGTCTCGATGGCGTCGTCGCCCAGCAGCCGTTCTATGGCAAGGCTGGCTTCGACATCGCCTATCGTACGATCCGCTATGGCGGGGTGCCGACATCGGTGCCGGAATCCTCGCTCGCAGCACAACCGGTTCCCGACGCGCGGCTCGAGGGCCTGTTACGCTACGACAGCGGCATTTTCCCTGAATCGCGGGCAGCTTTCCTTGCTGCCTGGTGCACTGGCCGCAAAGGGCGCAGTTCGGTTGTCGTGCGAAAGAGCGGCAAGATCCGCGGTTATGGCACGATCCGCCGCTGCTATGAGGGCTACAAGATCGGCCCGCTTTTCGCCAGTGATGCGGATAGCGCCGCGGCGCTTCTGGCTGGCCTCGTTCCGCTCGCGCATGGCGCGTCCATCTTCATCGATATTCCGGTCGACAATGCCGAGGCGATCGCGCTGGTGAAAAGCATGGGGCTGGAGCCGATGATGGAAAGCGCACGCATGTATCGTGGGCCGGCACCGGAAATCCCGTTGAAGAATGTCTACGGTGTGACGACGCTCGAACTGGGCTAGGGGCTGATTGGGCTTTGACCCTAGTCGACAGGCGAAGCCGGAGCCGTTGAAGCGGCGGCCTTCGGGCGGCCCTTTTCGGCGATAGCAATGCCGCCGAGCGTCAGGACCAGAGCGATCATGTGGAAAAGCTGCAGCGTTTCGCCGAGCAGGGCGACCGAAAGCAGCGTGCCAAAAACCGGAACCAGATTGATGAACAGGCCGGCGCGGTTGGCGCCGATTTCCTCGACGCCCTTGATATAGAGAATCTGCGCCAGGAGGGAGGCGAAAATCGCAGTGTAGAACGCGATCGCCCAGCCTTCGCCGTCAGGCCATTGAACGGCACCGCGGGAGGCTTCCCACAGCAGCAGGGGCAGTGCGGTCAGGGCCGCGCCAAGGGCGGGGATCGCCATCAGCGTGCGCCAGTCGACGACGGGCTTCCAACGCAGGAAAATCGTATAGACCGCATAGGCTGCGACGGCGATCAGCATCAAGGCATCGCCGCGGTTCAGATTAAGCTGCAACAGGGTTGCGAGATCGCCATGGGCCGCCGTCAGGGCTACCCCGACAAGCGTCATGCTGAAGCCTATGATCTGAGCCAGTGAAACGCCGGTGCGGAAGAAGACGAAATTCAGCAGAAAAATCAGCATGGGGATGCCGGCCTGCTCGATGGCGACATTGATCACCGTCGTGTACTGCACGGCCGAATAAAGCATTGCATTGAAGGTCGTGTAGCCGATCACGCCATAGAAGAGGAGGAGGGGCAGGTTCTTGCGCACCACTGGCCAATCCTTCTTCAGCTGCGGCAGCGAGATGGCGGCGATCAGCATCACCGCCAGAAACCAGCGCAGGAAAGTCAGCGCCATCGGGCTGACATGGCCAAGCGCCAGCTTGCCCGCAACGGCATTGCCACCCCAGCACAAAGTTGCAATGACGAGGCAGATATAAGCTGTGGCTTGCAAAGGTGATCTTCCTGTCTTTATCGTCTGCGGGTCGGCTCCGTCAGGCTTTTATGACCGGGCTTAGCCCGTCGACGGCTGTTTTGTCACGTAAAAAGCCGAATCTGCTGTGACAACAGGGTCGCTTTCCCAAAAACAAAGCTTTATAGATGCGCGGGTTTGAGCAGGTGTGCGGTTCTCCGCCGGTAACAGGAAGAGTTTGATGACGAACGTAGTCGTGGTCGGTTCGCAATGGGGTGACGAAGGCAAGGGCAAGATTGTCGATTGGCTTTCGGAGCGTGCGGATATCGTTGTGCGCTATCAGGGCGGACACAATGCCGGCCATACGCTTGTCATCGACGGTACGAGCTACAAGCTCTCGCTGCTGCCTTCCGGCGTCGTTCGTCCCGGCAAGATGGCAGTCATCGGCAACGGCGTCGTCGTCGATCCGCATGCGTTGATCGCCGAGATTGGCCGGCTGGAAGCCCAGGGCGTGAAGGTTACGCCTGAAAACCTGCGCATTGCCGACAATGCTACCCTCATTCTCTCGCTGCATCGCGAACTCGACGCTTTCCGTGAAGACGCGGCCTCCAACAGCGGCACCAAGATCGGCACGACCCGCCGCGGCATCGGCCCTGCCTATGAAGACAAGGTCGGTCGTCGCGCCATCCGCGTCATGGATCTTGCTGACCTCGAAGCCCTCCCGGGCAAGGTCGATCGCATCCTTACCCATCACAACGCGCTGCGTCGCGGCCTCGGCGTCGCCGAAGTCAGCCACCAGACAATCATGGACGAGCTGACCTCGATTGCCGACCGCGTTCTGCCGTTCCGTGATACCGTCTGGCTGTTCCTCGACAAGCAGCGCCGCAAGGGCGCCCGCATCCTGTTTGAAGGTGCGCAGGGCAGCCTGCTCGATATCGATCACGGCACCTATCCTTTCGTGACCTCCTCCAACACGGTGGCCGGCCAGGCCGCTGCCGGTTCGGGCATGGGTCCGGGTTCTCTCGGCTACATCCTCGGCATCACCAAGGCCTATACGACGCGCGTCGGCGAAGGTCCGTTCCCGACGGAGCTGACGGACGAGATCGGTCAGTTCCTCGGCGAGAAGGGCCATGAATTCGGCACAGTGACGGGCCGTAAGCGTCGTTGCGGCTGGTTCGATGCCGCGCTCGTGCGCCAGTCGGTTGCTACCAACGGCATCAGCGGCATTGCGCTCACCAAGCTCGACGTGCTTGACGGTCTCGATGAATTGAAGATCTGCGTCGGCTACACGCTTGACGGCGAGCAGATCGATCATCTTCCTGCAAGCCAGGCGGCGCAGGCTCGGGTCGAGCCGATCTACATCACGCTGGAAGGCTGGAAGGAATCGACGGTTGGCGCTCGGAGCTGGGCGGACCTGCCGGCACAGGCTATCAAATATGTTCGCCAGGTCGAAGAGCTGATCGGCGCGCCTGTCGCGCTTCTGTCGACAAGCCCTGAGCGTGACGACACCATACTTGTGACTGATCCGTTTGAGGATTAATGTCGTGGGTCACCTAGGGCGAGTGTTCGGAAGTGTGCCGGACTTCTTGAGAAAGTACTGATGGCGGATTTTATTGCAGTTATTCGGAGGGCAGTCGACGGCCTGTCCGAAAATACGCCCGAGATGCGGGTAAAAGTCTACGAGCGTGCGCGCGGCGCTGTGCAGCGGCAGCTCGAGAACATGAAGCCGCGTCCGCCGGAGGCTATGCTGCAACGCCAGCTCGAAAAGCTCGAGGCTGCAATCCGCGAAGTTGAGGCTGAGCATGCGGAAGCCGCGCCTGTCGAAGAGCAGGTTGCGGCCGCTCCTCCGGAGCCCGAAATTCTTGACGCGCCCGTCCCGGTAGAGGAGCCCACCCCAGAGCCGGTGCCGGTTGAGCCGACGCCGGTTTATGAGAGCGAGGAACGGCAGGAGGAACATCCTGTCTACGAGCAGCAGCATGCCGAGCCTGAAGAGACAGTTTATGCGGCGGCTCCTGCCGAACATGTGCCCGAGCATGCCGAATGGCATCCGCCTCAAGAGGCGGCAGGGCCGGTGGAGGAATGGCACCCACCCGAGCAGGCTGCCGTCCATGCCGAACCCGAGGGTCACCATCAGCCCGTAGAGGAATATTATCCGGAAGAGCCGCTGCCGGAGGAGGTTGGCGCCGAGCCGGCAGCCGAAACCGTCCACGAGGTAGTGGAAGAGATTGAGCGCGAAGAGGCTCATCAACCGGCTCCGCGCAGCCTAGACCGCGCGTCCAACCGGCTTGTGGAGCCGATGGCTGATTTCGAGCCGCAGCCACAGCCGCAACCCAACGAGTTTATCGAACACACGCGCGAAGAGCCGCTTGCTGCAGACGCGGCAGCGCATTTCGATCGCATGTGGTCCGAGCCTGTCGCCGAGGCGCCGGCACTTGCGCCGCAGGAAGCCGAGACGGAATGGGCACGCGAAGAGCTTCACAGCTATGCCGAGGCTGCCCCGGCGGTTCCCGCCGACGCTTCGGCGCGTGCCTTCGACGAGGTGATTTCGACGCTCGGAAACAGCGCTGCGCCTGCTGCCATGCCGGCCGCCAAGCCGAATTTCTCATGGGAAGCGGCTGCTTTCGACGACCTGCCGCCGATCGAAGCCAGCCCGGAGAAGAAGGCGCCGGCTTCGACGCATTTTGACGACGTCGATATTTTCGCGGAAGTCCATGGGGGCAAAGCGGCTGGATCGGCTGCTCCCGCACCGGCGGCGCCAAGCGAAGGCTGGCGCGAGGCGCGGGCCTTGCGTGGCTATGATCGCCGCCCCGCGATCACCGATGATGACGACAGCAATCCGCCGATGGATTTGGACCAGATCGTCGCTTCGAAGATGCAGGGCAAGAGCTTCCGCATGGAGCCAAAGCGCCGGCGTTTCGGCATCGGTTCCATCCTGGCGATTCTCGTGACGCTCGGTATTCTCGGCGGCGGTGCCTATGCGGGCTGGATGAACCGCGATGCGGTGATGGAAATGGTGGACGGTCTCGTCAGTTCCGCGCCGTCGCAGGCCGCGCGCGACGAGACTGCGGCACCCGCAACGGCGCCGGCACAACAGGACAGCACGCCGGCTACCAAGCCACCGGCAAACCAGAGTTCGACAACGCCGCCGGCACAGCCCAACAGGGAGGTCGCCTCACTCGATGGTTCGGCCGCCAATACCAAGTTCACCCAACGGCTGCTTGCCGATGGTACGGAAGCGGATAACGGCCCTGCGGTCGCGCCCGGCACGCCGACGGCGGAGGGCAAGTCGGTTGCCGAGCAGAATGTCGCTGCGGCCGATACCAGTTCGCCGAGCGTCCAGTCGGATGCGGCGCCTGCTGAAAATCTGACGCCGAACGGCCCAGCAGCAGCGCCCGCGACGCAGGACACGCCTGTCGGTGCCACTGAAAAGATGTTCCTCTACGAAGAGCGGATCGGCGAAAGCTCGCCGACGGCGATCGAGGGTTCGGTGGTCTGGACCGTACAGCATGAAGCCGGTCAGGACGGCCGCCAGGAGTCGACCGTTCAGGGCAATGTCACCGTGCCGGAACGCAATCTTTCGGCGCTCGTGACCTTCAAGCGCAATTCAGATCCGTCGCTTCCGGCAAGCCATCTCGTCGAGATCGTTTTCTCCGTTCCGCCGAATTTCGAAGGCGGCAGCATCGACAGCGTTCAGCGCATCTCGATGAAGCGCACTGAGCAGGATCGCGGCGATCCGTTGATCGCGGTCCCGGCCAAGATCACCGACGATTTCCACATGATCGCGCTCAACGATTATCCCGATGCGCGCAAGTCCAATCTCGATCTGCTTGCCACTCGTGACTGGATCGACATTCCGATCACCTATCGCAACGGCCGCCGCGCGCTGCTGACCATGCAGAAGGGTGCCACGGGCGGGAATGCCTTCAACACGGCGATCAAGGAATGGACCGCGCTCGGGGATCTCTCGACCAGCCAGTAATGGCCGGGTCCTCCGGCTGATTGGAAATCACGCAAAACAAAAGGCGGGCCGCATGGACCCGCCTTTTTTAATTCAGACCGCCCGCAGATTATGCGGTGGCTTCGACCACGCGTACCGCCTTGGCGCGTTCCAGCGCCTCCTTGCGAACCGCATCCTGCACCTTTTCGAAGGCGCGGACTTCGATCTGGCGGACACGCTCGCGGCTGATGTCGAATTCGGCCGAGAGGTCTTCCAGCGTAACCGGATCTTCTGCGAGGCGGCGAGCCTCGAAGATGCGACGCTCACGGTCATTCAACACGCTCATTGCCTTCGACAGCATGCGGCGGCGGGTATCGAGCTCATCCTGCTCGATCAGCACGTCTTCCTGGCTGTCGTGATCGTCCACGAGCCAATCCTGCCACTGGCCGCTATCGCCCTCGGAAGCCTTGATCGGCGCATTCAGCGATGCGTCGCCAGAGAGGCGACGGTTCATCGAAATGACCTCTTCCTCCGACACGTTCAGCTTGGTGGCGATCTCGGTCACATGTTCCGGCTTCAGGTCGCCGTCATCGATGGCCTGGATGCGGCCCTTCAGGCGGCGCAGGTTGAAGAACAGGCGCTTCTGATTGGCGGTCGTACCCATCTTCACCAGAGACCACGAGCGCAGGATATATTCCTGGATCGAGGCCTTGATCCACCACATTGCATAGGTGGCGAGGCGGAAACCGCGTTCCGGATCGAACTTCTTCACGGCCTGCATGAGGCCGACGTTACCTTCGGACACGACTTCGCCGATCGGCAGGCCGTAGCCGCGATAACCCATCGCGATCTTCGCAACGAGGCGAAGGTGGCTTGTGACGAGCCTGTGCGCGGCATCGCGGTCACCGTGCTCGGAGTAACGCTTGGCGAGCATGTACTCTTCCTGCGGCTCCAGCATCGGGAATTTGCGGATTTCGTCGAGGTAACGGTTGAGACCGGCTTCGCCGGCTGTAATGGACGGCAAGTTATTTCGGGCCATGATGCACCCTCCTTATATGGATTCCGGTTCCCGATGAAACGCGTCTCGCGCTAAAGGCAAACCGGGACATGCGGCTCTCTCCAAGCCCGCAATAAGTCTATATGTAGATAAGTATGGCAAAACAGGGATTCAAGGCCACCTGAGCCTTGGCGAGGGGCCGTATTTCTCGCTCGTCGCAATCTGATCGTGGCATTGATTTTACAGCAAGCTGCCGCAGTTTTCCAGTGGCGGCGGCACGCTTGCTCGCCGCCTTGATGAGGGGAACCCGATGATCAGACCTGTTCTAGCCGCTGTACTGCTGCTTGCGATTTCGTCCGCTCTTTCATCCTGCGGAAACACCGCGAGAGGATTGGCACAGGATGGACGTGATACGAGCCACGCCCTCGACAATGCGACCAACCGGGTCCTAGGCGCCGGCGCCAAACACTAATAGTCGCTGTTGATCAACCGCGCAGGGCGTCGGCGAGCTCGATCATGTCATCCGGCAGCGGCACTTCAAAATGCATCACCTCGCTGGTGCGGGGATGCTCGAATTGCAGCATGAAGGCGTGCAGCGCCTGCCGGTCGAAAGCCTTGACGATCTTGCGGGCTTCATCCGGCAGAAGATTGGCCTTCGTCTTGAAATGGGCGCCATAGACGGCGTCGCCCAGAAGCGGATGGCCGATATGGGCCATGTGAACGCGGATCTGGTGCGTTCGGCCGGTCTCAAGGTGGCATTCGACGAGAGAGGCAAGCGCGCTTGCGTCATTGCTTTCGTGGAAGCGTTCGAGCACTTCGTAATGGGTGATCGCCTCGTCGGCGCTCTCGCTGTCCGCGCGCTTGACGGCGCGGCGGGTGCGGTCACCTGTGGCGCGGCCGAGCGGGGCGTCGATAGTGCCTGAAAGCGAACGCGGGCGGCCCCAGACGATCGCCTGATAGGCACGTTCCAGCGGCATGGTGCGGCCGTGGTCAGCGAACTGCAGCGACAGATGGCGGTGGGCGATATCGTTCTTGGCGACGACCATGACGCCGGTCGTATCCTTGTCGAGGCGATGGACGATGCCCGGACGGCGAACGCCGCCGATGCCGGACAGGCTATCGCCGCAATGATGAATCAGCGCATTGACGAGCGTTCCCGTCCAGTTGCCCGGTCCGGGATGGACAACGAGGCCGGCAGGCTTCGAAATGACGATGACGTCTTCATCCTCATAAAGGATATCGAGCGGAATATCCTCGCCCTTCGGCGCCGGATCTTCGGGCTCGGGCAGGATGATCTCGTAGCTGTCTCCGGCGCGCACCTTGCGCTGCGGATCGGTAATCGGTGCGCCCTTCAGAAAAACCTGTCCATCCTTGATGAGCGCCTTGATACGGCTGCGGGAGAACTCCTCGCCGACCTGCGCGGTCAACCAGGCATCGAGGCGGCCTTCGGCGGTCTCATCGGCGGTCAGGACTTTTCTATTGTCATCTGCTTGTTTAAAGGGGTCGCTCAAGACGCTTCTTCTCCGACGTATTTTTAGAACGGGACGCCATAGATGACGAAATTCGAGCCAGCCGACGACGTGCAGGAAGAAAAGCCCCTTGACCCGGCTATGGAAAATGTCCGGCGCAAGATGGTTCGCCTGCAGATCGTCTCGGGCGCCATCATGTTCGTGAGCCTTATGGCGGTCTTCGGAGCTGTTGTCTACAAGGCGATGCACAACGAACCGGCTCAGACCAACGCAGCCGCCGGCTCTTCCGGCGTTCCGACCGATGCTCCCGTCGTCCTGACCGCATCGCTGCCGCTCGGCTTCAAAATTGAGCAGACATCGCTTTCGGGCGAGCAGATCATGTTTTACGGCACCGCTGTCGATGGCAAGCGCAAGGCGCTGGTTTTCGACATCAGGGCCGGCCGCATGGTGGCCGACGTTACGCTGTCAGGCAATTGAGGCCGACATGGCCGCAATGCCGCTCACGATCGAAAGCGCCGACGATCCCAGGATTGCGGAGTTTCGTGATATTCGCGAGCGGGATCTGACGGGTCGGCAGAACCGCTTCATTGCCGAGGGTACGGTCGTGTTGCGGATGCTGGCCGAAGCTCACGGGCAGGGCAGGGGCTTCTTTGCCGAGAAGATCCTGCTGCTTCGCAACAGGCTTGATGGCGTCGGCGAAATTCTCGATCGCTTTCCAGGTGATGTGCCGGTCTATGTTGCAGAGGCCGATGTTCTGGACGGGATTGTCGGTTTCAACATGCATCGCGGCGTGCTTGCCCTGGGACGCCGGGAACAGGCGGCGGAAACGGCGCTTCTCGATGCGTTGCCGGGCAAGGCGCTGGTCCTGGTTGGCTGCGGCATTTCCAACCACGACAATGCGGGGTCGATGTTCCGGAACGCGGCCGCGTTCAAGGCTGATGCCATCCTTCTGGACGAAACATGCTGCGATCCGCTCTACCGCAAGGCGCTGCGCGTATCAGTCGGTTCGGTGCTGAATACGCCCTATCATCGCGGCGGCAATGGGCTCGACATCCTCGTCGGCCTGGCCGAGCGGGGCTTTGCGATCTGGACGCTATCGCCACGCGGTGAGACGGATATACGAGAGATTGCGACCGGTGACCGTGTGGCGCTCGTCGTCGGCACCGAAGGCGAAGGCTTGCCGGAGGAGGTGCTTTCGCGCTTTCGTGCTGCGCGCATTCCCCAGTCGGAAGGGTTGGACAGTCTCAACGTGGCGACCGCAACGGGTATAGCGCTCTTTGCCATTGCCTCGGCCATGACGCGGATCTGACGCGTTTCAAAGCGTGCCGCGGTCGTTCAGGTTCACTTGTGACGCTTCGGTGGTGTGTTGTCGCAAAACTGGTGGGCGGTTCAGCGCTGCGGATCGGTGATGATCGCAGCCGCGCGGTCGGCGAGGTTTACGCGGTCGTTCGGGCCTTTCTTTTCCTTGCCGTTCGGCAGGAAGGCGTTGATCGGCGACGACGAACCTTCCTTGAGGGCGGTCAGCGCTACCATGTTGGCGGCAATCGAGGTGATTTCCTCGCGAAGCGCGCCATCTCGCCCTGTATTGTTTCTCGCCTTCTGCAGATGATCGGTCAGGGCGGCGCTACGGCGGCGCACATTGTCGCTCATCTCGGCCGCGATGGCGATCGTGTCGGGCGTGGAAGACCCGGCATCGTCGCCGGCGACATCGGCAGGCAGATCCGCAACGGACCTGGCAAGCCCGGCATCGCGCAGTACCTTGGCGACCTTGCGAAGTTCGGCATTGGCCGCCTTCACCTGATCCTTCAGCTTGGCGATCTCCTGCTGCCGGCGACCGAGAAGGCTTTCCTTGTCGGCCGCGGAGGCTGCTTCACGCGCAGCCTTGTCCTCGAGGCGAATGACCATGTGCTGCTGCTGGCTCAGCTTCTGCTCGGCATCCTTGGCGCGCTTCTGCAGCACCGTGAAGTCCTGGCGCATCGTGTCGCGTTCGTCGCGCAATGCATTGGCGCGAAATTTGAGGCTTTCGGCTTCGGTCTCACGGGCAGCAAGATCAATCTTCAGATTGTCGGCCTGTTCGGCAAGTTTGGAAAGCCGCGTACGCAGCGTTTCCAGTTCACTGTCCTTGTTGGAGCCCGTCTGCTCGGCAATGTGCAGGCTGGTCTTCAGCTGGCTGATATAGTTCTCATCCTTGCGCAGGTGAGAGCGTTGTTCCGCAGCCTCGACCTGCATCTCGCCGATCTGGGCGCGTGCCTCGTTGACCTCGGAGGCAAGCCTGCCGGCATCGACGGCGAGTGCATCGTGGCGCAGCTGCAGGGAAAGCGACTTTTCGCGTTCACGCTGAAGATCCTGCGCGGTACGGGCGTTCTCGGCGGCGTAGAGGGCGCGCACCATATCCTTCTGCGCCCGCACTTCCTGCGGGCTCAGCGGCATCGTCGCCTTGAGGCGGTTTTCCGTATACCAGACGATGCGACGGTGGACGGCAGGAGAGACCAGGAAAACGAGGAAGGCCGCGGTCAGGAAGCCCAATCCGAACAATAGAGCATATTCGATCACGGCGCGGCCATCGATTCGAAGGTTGATACGGGTCAGTCCAGATGATTAAGCACGCAGGGTGCGAATCAGCAAGGCTGGAGCCATCCGCCGGACCATATTCCCAAGGATATTAGCGCTCTATCGGGCTTTTCAGAAGGGGTTCCAGGTCGGGTTCGACGTAACCTTCAGGTAGCCGACATTGATGCCGAGGCGCGCCCCGATGCCGGTGCGGATCGGCACGACCAGAACGTTGTTGTTCTTCAGAAGTGTCATGCCAAAGCCGGCGATCACATAGGCGGAGCCGCTGACGCCGCCGAAACGCGCGTAGATGGAATCGATCGAAGGCAGATCATAGACCAGCATCATGACGCGGGAACCCTGGCCGCCATAGTCGAGGCCAAGGGACGGGCCCTGCCAGTAAAGAGGGTGCTCGCCGGCATTCTTGGTGTTGAGTTGGCCTTCACCGTAGGTCAGCCCGGCGATGAAGGCGCCGCCGCCTTCCTGGCCGAGAATATAGCCGTTCGGCAGGCCGTATTTCTGGAAGGCGCTTTCAACGACTTTCGCAAGACCGCCGCTGGTCGAACCGAAGAAGGAGTGACCGGCGTCAACGATTTCCTGCATCGTGTACTGGCTGCTGTCCTGCTGCGCTGCGGCCTGGCCTGCAACCATCACCGACGAGAGCATGATAGCGGTCAGCAACTTGCAGAAGCCGATAAATCTTCCGAGAAATTGGAGGCGCATGATGTCATCCATTCGTCATTGTCGGGCGTAGTGGCATTTGATGCATTTTGCGCCGATCGTCTTAACAATCGGTTTACCAAATATGGTGTCATTATGGCGGCGAGTACGGTCGCAAACTTCGCGCAATTTTGAATAGGCACACTACCGGGTGGAATGACACTGCCGCCCTCAGGAGACAATGATGTCCAAGAACCCGAATCTTACTCTGTCCGGCCCGGACCTGGCTGCGCTTCTGTGCAGTCGCGTGTGCCATGACGTGATCTCGCCCGTTGGTGCGATCAATAACGGTCTGGAACTGCTGGACGAAGGCGGCGCGGATTCGGACGCGATGGATCTTATCCGTACCAGCGCGCTGAATGCCTCGGTCCGTCTCAAATTCGCACGGCTCGCCTTCGGCGCCTCCGGTTCGGTCGGCGCATCGATCGACACCGGCGAGGCGGAGCGCGCCGCCAAGGATTTTGCCGTGGCCGAGAAGAAAACCGAGGTCAGCTGGAGCGGCCCGCGTGCGATCGTTGCGAAGAACCGGGTCAAGCTGCTGCTGAACCTCTTCCTTGTCGCCTACTCCTCCATTCCGCGTGGCGGAAATCTTGATATCACTCTGGAAAATCCGGAATTCGACGCGAGTTTCAAACTTGTCGCCAAGGGCAAGCTGATGCGCGTGCCGCCGAAATTCATCGAGATTGCCACCGGCACTATCGAAGAAGCGATCGATGCGCATTCGATCCAGCCTTACTACACGGTGCTGCTGGCGGAAGAATGCGGCATGGTCCTGGATTACGCGGCCAGCGCCGAAGAGATCGTGTTTACCGCCAAGGTCGCTGCGGCGTAGTCCAGCGATCGCTGATTGTCGAAGCATGAGCGGTAACGATTCCTTAGCCTGATGAACCTATCCTCGAAGGTTAGGAAGGCCCTCGTCGGAGACAGCGCGAGGGGTAAGGAGCCGCCATGCAGAGATTCATGATCACCGACAGTTCGGACATCGTTCGCAAGGTCGGCAAGCGCATCCTTTCCGAACTTGATTTTCTGGTCAGCGAAGCATCGAATGCCGAAGAAGCGCTGCAGCGCTGCCAGGCCGAGCTTCCCGAATATCTGATCGTCGATTCGGGCATGGAGGGTGCGCTCGATCTGATTACCGCGATCCGAGCCATGGATGGCGGAAAAGAGGTGAAGATCTATTATTGCGTCATCGAGGCCGACCTCAAGAAGCTGATGGCCGGGAAGCGGGCAGGGGCAACCGATTTTCTGCTGAAGCCCTTCGATCGCAAGATCCTGACGGCCGTGTTCGGAAATCGCGCAATCGCCGCCTGAACACGTCGCTCAAATCGTTAACGCGAGCCGTCCTTCGGGGCGGCTTTTTCATTTTGCGACAGTATCAACAAAACAAAAAAGTCCCGCCACGAGGGCGGGACTTTTAACGATAAGGGGATTCGGCGGATCAGGCGGTTTCGGCGTATTCGGCACCATCGGGCTCGCGCAGCACATAGCCGCGGCCCCAGACGGTTTCGATGTAGTTGGCGCCGCCGGCAGCATTTGCGAGCTTCTTGCGCAGCTTGCAGATGAAGACGTCGATGATCTTCAGTTCAGGCTCGTCCATGCCGCCATAGAGGTGGTTCAGGAACATTTCCTTGGTGAGGGTCGTACCCTTGCGGAGCGAGAGAAGCTCCAGCATCTGGTATTCCTTGCCCGTCAGGTGGACACGCTGGCCGCCGACTTCGACGGTCTTGGCGTCGAGGTTGACGATCAGTTCGCCGGTGACGATGACCGACTGGGCGTGGCCCTTGGAGCGGCGGACAATCGCGTGGATGCGGGCGACCAGCTCATCCTTGTGGAACGGCTTGGTCATGTAGTCGTCAGCGCCGAAGCCGAGGCCGCGCACCTTGTCTTCGATACCGGCCATGCCCGAAAGGATCAGGATCGGTGTCTTGACCTTCGACAGCCGCAAAGTGCGCAGCACTTCGTATCCGGACATGTCGGGAAGGTTCAGGTCGAGAAGGATGATGTCGTAATCATACAACTTGCCCAGATCGACGCCTTCTTCGCCAAGATCTGTCGTATAAACATTAAAACTCTCAGATTTGAGCATCAGTTCGATGCTCTGCGCCGTAGCGCTATCATCCTCGATTAGAAGTACCCGCATAATTATCCCCTTTACCGCCGCCGAAAGGTGGCATGGCCCCCTACGCGATACCGAATAAGCTACGTGATTTGGAGGCTGCCACGAAATGGTTAACAAATTCTAATTCCCTCTGGCAAGGTGTATCGAATTTATTAAATATTTTTTCCATTTCCCTGTTTTCCAATGGGAATCTCAAATGCCAATTCTCAACTTCAACATTAAGAAGCGACGCTAAGTGATTCATCCGACTCACGAATGAAAAGGTTTGGTATTCCTGTCCTGGTGTTTACCGAGCCTTAAATCATCGGGCCTATCATTAACGATGCCCGTAAACGAAAGGTTACCAGCGGTAGGTTTTTGTTAATATCGCAGGAAATTTTTCGGCAAACCGTGTCAAAGCGGCGCGCAAGGGCAGTTTCGAGTAGAGCCGGGGTCTCGCATCACGGGAGTAATGCGTATGAAGTCGCGAGAGAGCCTCGTTCGCCTGAAAGAGTTTCAGGTGAACGAAAAGCGTCGTCAATTGCAGCAATTGCAGATGATGATGTCTGAATTTGAACGGATGACGAAGGATCTGGAGAGCCAGATCGTCGTCGAGGAAAAGAAGTCCGGTATTTCCGACCCGAATCACTTTGCATATCCGACCTTCGCAAAGGCCGCACGTCAGCGCGCCGACAATCTTCAGGTTTCCATCAAGGAGCTGAAGGTTCAAGAGGAGGCGCTCGAACTGGCGCTTGAGGAAATGCAGGCGGAATATGCCAGGGCAACGGCGCTCGAAGAGCGCGACGGCGCGGTCCGCGTCCGAGCCTGACGGATATTGCGGGCGCCGGCATTCGGCGCCTTGGGGGATGATCACAGAAGCCATGCATGACGGGCACCGTGTCCGTTATGCATGGCTTTTGGTGTTTGTTGCGTGATGCTGGATTTTCAGTTTACGACATCGTTCCATTCGGGATGGCGTTGCGCCTGCGATTTGAAGAAGGGGCAGAGCGGAATGATTTTCCAACCACCCTCGCGGGCTGCCTCGACCGCATGAAGCGCGAGTGCCTGGCCGACGCCCTTGCCACGCAAAGCGTCCGGCACGCCGGTATGATCGATGATGATGAGTTTGGGGGATGTGCGGGAATAGGTCATTTCCGCCTCACGGCCTTCGAGTTCTGCCACATAACGACCGCCGGAGTCGCTTTCTTCGATCCTGATTTCCATGTCCGTCTCTCGATACATTCTCTGCCGGCGAACGTGACATGCCGACTTTGGCATGCCAAGCCTTTGCGGCAGGAGACAGTGTGTTCAAAAGGGGAGGCTGAATTGAATAGGCTTTCGACGATTCGGCCCGTGCTTGTGGTGGGGGCACCGTTCCTTCTGGCTCTCGGTCTCGTCCTGCCGCTGGTCCGCTTCGAAAAGCTCTGGTTCTTCGAGGAGACGCCGTCGCTTCTGGAAATCGTGGCGTCACTCTGGAATGGGGGCGATATGGTACTGGCCGCGGTAGTCGTTCTGGTCTCGATCGTGCTACCGGTCCTGAAGATGATCGGCATTACTGCTGAATCGATGACAGCCGGCGGCACCGGCAGTCTGTTTTATCGGAATGTCGTGCCGCATCTATCCAAGTGGTCTATGATGGACGTGCTGCTCGTTGCGATCGTGATCGCGGCGGCGAAGACGACAGGGATTGCGAATGCGTTTACGCAGCCCGGCCTTTGGTGTTACGCAGCCTCGGCAATGATTTCGGGCCTTCTGCACGCTCTTGGAAGAGATGCGTCCGGCCCGAAATAATCAGATCAGATGGGGTGTGGTCAGTGGCGGTACTGCTGGATGCGCGTCGTGCGCAGGCCGGCAAGGCCGTGGCTGTTGATGGAGGACTGCCAGGAGAGGAATTCCTCGACGGTGAGCGTGTACCGCTCGCAGGCTTCTTCCAAGCTTAACAGGCCACCGCGAACAGCCGCGACAACCTCTGCCTTCCGGCGGATGACCCAACGCCGCGTATTTGGCGGCGGAAGATCCGCAATCGTCAGGGGGCTGCCATCGGGGCCGATGACATATTTTACTCGGGGACGTATCATTTCGGTCATTGGACTCTCTACACAACGCAAGACCACGGACGCCACTCTAACTTGCCACATTTAAAAATTGCCTAAACGCATAGTAAGACTTTGATAACAAATTTAGACGCCCATCTGCCGGGTGATTTGCGAATAGCCTGCCGTTACGTCAATTTGATGCGGCTGCATGGGAGCCATGCGGAATAAATGTTACATATTTTTCTCGGAAAAATTTATAAGCGCTGCAACATAAGCATGAGCGCAAAGACTTCGTCTCCGCTTTCCCAGCAGTATCAGTGATTGCCATTTGAATGCTTCGTATCCTGCGGATACGGGGCCGATGCTGTCTTTCCTGATCGTCCGGCGCGTCCAATCCGCGGCCGGTTGCGGAGCGAGCCGAGGCCCAGGCCCGCAAAGGAACAAGAGAATGAAGAGACGTGAGCGCGCAGTCCGCAACTGCGCCGATGATGCCGCATTTTCGCCTTTGGAAGCCCGCTCTGCGGGCGTTTCAGCCGTTGACGGGGCAAGCCGCCTGGATGAGCTTACAAAGGCCGCAGGTTTCGAATTTCACTTGTTTTCGGTTTTCCCGCGCGGCGACCGAACGGCTTTTCTCGAGAACAAGCTGATCAGTAATTGGCCGCAAAGTCTCGTCAATTTTTATGAGGAGGCGGACCTCTTCTATTGCAGCCAGCTGGTCGCTGTGATGAAGCGCACCATCATGCCGATCTTCTGCGACGAGGGCCCTTTCGGCGGCAGCGCAGCTAACCAGGAAGATCGCCGCCTTAACGCCATGTTCCAGATGCACGGGCTGAAACTCACCTTCGCCTTCGCACTACATGACGCTGACCTGAAACAATACATTTTCGCCTTTTCCGGCACGCGGGACATGCCGTCTCGCGAGGAGGCAATGGCACTCATCTATGGCTGTATGGAACTTCTGGATACGTTGCCAAGCGACGAGAAGCCGGAAGATCGGCCGTCTGAGGCACTTACGCGACGCGAAGTCGAATGCCTCCGCTGGTCAGCAGCGGGCAAGAGCAGCGACGAGATTGCGATCATTCTCGATCTGTCGTCGCATACTGTGGTGGGATATCTGAAGAGTGCGATGCGCAAGCTGGATTCAGTGAACCGCATGCAGGCCGTCGCCCGGGCATTTCGGTATCGGCTGCTGTAACAGCCGATACCTGTCTTTGATTTAGAAGCCCTTGCCGCCGCTCACTTCGGAAATAAGTGTTCCGACGATGATGCGGATATCCATCAGCATGGAAAAGTTCTCGACATAGTGCAGGTCCGAAGCGATGCGCGCCCGTGCCTTTGCGGGGCGATCCGTCGGGCCACGCAGGCCGCGCATCTGTGCCAGGCCGGTGATGCCCGGACGCATGGCATGACGGTGATGATATTCCGGAACCAGCTCTTCATAGAGCATGCCGCCGGCACGCATGCCGATCGCGTGGCAACGCGGACCGACAACAGACATATCCCCCTTGAGTACGTTGAGGAGCTGCGGCAGCTCGTCAATGTTCGAACGGCGCAGGAATGAGCCGATGCGGGTGACGCGGGGGTCGTTCTTGACTGTCTGCGCGACGCCGGTGACGTCTTGCATATCCGTGCGCATCGAACGGAACTTGTAGACCTTGATGGCGCGGCAATTCTTGCCCCAGCGGGTCTGCTTGAAAAGAACGGGACCGGGGCTGTCCAGCTTGATCAGCGCTGCGACGACGAGAAGAATCGGCGCCAGCACGATGAGAGCGCTGATCGAGGCAATAATATCAAATGACCGCTTCATCACCAGCTGCACGGAGGCGGGCGGCGGTGTGATGCTGTCGAGTGCGGTAACTGGGAACCTCGCGTTGACCTGCAGAACAGGCGTAACGCGAAAGCTCTCTTCAGAAATACTTTTGTTAAGGTCCATGACGCTCAAGGATCTGCCCTTTGTATTTTGAAGCTTTCGGCTGTGTCGTTCGGTGGTGTGGTTAACGGCGTTTGAAGACGTCGTAACGTTAGGCGATGTTTAACCCTACTACATCCTAAATTTGCGACATTTGTTTAACCGAGTCCAGAGAAATTTCGCATCGCAGCAAAGTTCGCAGTTGCGTTAAGTTAATGCAAAATCAGCGGTTTTATTTTTCAACCGGGGTTTTTATTAGGAATTTTAGGCGTTTGGCAGATTTGGGACACGCGGGGACGGGGGAGGATGCGCGTGGCTTGTCTCGTGCCGAAACGCTCCAACCCCGACGGCTCCGAGGCAATCCCGATATGGGCCAGATCGAATCTCTGCCAGTTGTACCAGAGTGGGAATGGCGCGATTTGCCTTGTGATATGGCACCGGAACTACGGGTTTTATTCCGTAATTATGTAGGTCCATTCTGGCCGTGTTATCGAAGTCACAGGATGATGCCGACGGGAATTGTGGCGGCATTGTGGCTGGGAGGCGGGTTTGGCCAGACGTAAAATGGCGGCCGCGAATCAGCGCGATGAAAGCCAAGGGGACGTCATCGGTCGGCGATAGCTCTCATTGCCCTCGGCAAGAAAACGTAACTGCCGTGATCTGATTGAAGCGGTGTGGTCGCGACACCTATGCCTGCTCGAGCACCGGCTTCGCGCCGCCCCATGAGACGAAGTGCGGATTTGCGAAGTCGAAATCGGCCGCGGCACCGATCTTGCCGTAAGCAAGCGGCTGGCCGTCCATCGTGACGGTGGAGCCGCCGGCAGCACGCAACACCGCGTCGCCGGCCGCGGTATCCCACTCCATTGTGCGGGTGAAACGGGGATAAACATCGGCCTTGCCCTCGGCCAACAGGCAGAACTTCAGGGACGAGCCGATATTCGTACATTTGGAGATCGCATGCCGGGCGAGAAACAGGCCGGTCTCGGGACTATCGTGCCGGAAGCTGGCGAGTGCCATCGTCTCTGCCGTCTGCCTGCGCACCCTGATCGGCATTCTCTCCGTGATCGCGAAACTATCGTCGATCAGCAGTTTCTCCGCATTTGCATCCTCGCCGGAAAATGCGATGCCGAGAGCCGGAGCATAGACGATGCCGGCGACGGGGATGCCGTTTGCGATATAGGCGATATTGACCGTGAACTCCCGGCGCCTGTCGACGAATTCGCGGGTGCCATCGAGCGGATCGACAAGAAAGAAGGATCTTCCAGCGACATCAGGCACCTTGCCGGCTGCGACCGATTCTTCGGCGACTACCGGGATGTCTGGGAAATCGCGCTGGAGATGCGCCAGAATAATGCGCTCGGCCTCGTGGTCGGCAATCGTTACCGGGCTTTCGTCGGCCTTCGTTTCCACCGGGAAGCCATTGCAGAAGACCTCGATGATAGCCTTGCCGGCTTCAAGTGCCGCCCGTTCAAATGTCCTCAGCATGGTCCTGCCGTTTGTCTGCAAACCCGCCCTGCGGCTGCCGTACTCTATATAGTGTATCGCCGGTTCCGCCGCATCCTTCCGCTGTCATCGCGTAACATTAGCACAAGTTCGTCACTCTGCGCGAGGAGCAGGATGAGCATTTGCCCATGAAATGGTATTCGCGATTGACAGCATCTTCGAGTTTGAAATTTCGTCAACTTCCTTACTTGTGGAACAGTTTACGCACAAAACGAAAGTTCCCGCTTTTCTTCGATGCCTAAAGATTAATTGCCGAAGTCGATTCTGGCTAAAAAAATGCCAGCCAATGCCGCTTTTGTGTGGATTTTGGTTCGAATTGCGCCATTTAGCCCTGTTTGCCCAAGATTCTGACGCAGTAAATCCTTTTTGTCTTCACATTTCCAACGAAACCGCTATGCAATGCGAGCTAGAGGCTCCTGTGAAAGCGGGAGCGATAAAACCAATAAGAGATGCAACTTCAAATCGGTTCGCATCCAGGGGAAATGACATATGGAGTATTTTGTCCAGCAGCTCTTCAATGGGCTGACTCTCGGATCCATCTATGGCCTGGTGGCTATTGGCTATACGATGGTTTACGGCATTATCGGTATGATCAACTTCGCCCATGGCGATATTTTCATGCTTGGTGGTTTCGCTGCTCTTATCGTCTTTCTCGTTCTCACATCCATGTTTGCAGGTCTTCCGGTAGCCGTGTTGCTATTGGCAATGCTTGTGGTCGCGATGTTGATGACGAGTTTGTGGAACTGGACGATCGAGCGCGTCGCCTACCGTCCGCTGCGCGGTTCATTCCGCCTGGCGCCGCTGATTACCGCGATCGGCATGTCGATCACGCTGTCGAACTTCATCCAGGTCACGCAGGGCCCGCGCAACAAGCCGATCCCGCCGCTTGTCGGCACGGTTTATAATATCGGTGGTCTGTCGATCTCGCTGAAGCAGATCATCATCATCATCGTGACCGTCGTCCTGCTCGCAGCCTTCTGGTGGATCGTCAACAAGACGGCGCTCGGACGTGCCCAGCGTGCGACCGAACAGGACCGCAAGATGGCGGCGCTGCTCGGCGTCAATGTCGACCAGACCATCTCCATCACCTTCATCATGGGTGCAGCACTCGCAGCCGTCGCCGGCACGATGTATCTCATGTATTATGGTGTTGCCTCCTTCACGGATGGATTCATCCCAGGCGTCAAGGCCTTCACCGCAGCCGTTCTCGGCGGCATCGGCTCGCTGCCGGGTGCTGTTCTCGGCGGACTGATGATCGGCCTCATCGAATCCCTTTGGTCAGCCTATTTCACGATCGCCTACAAGGATGTCGCTACCTTCGCCATCCTCGCTTTCGTGCTGATCTTCAAGCCGACGGGTATCCTCGGGCGACCGGAAGTCGAGAAGGTATAAGTCATGGCAAACATCGACACTTCCTCTGGCAAGCTCGAGGCCGCGCTTGTCCAGAAGGGGCTTAAAGAAGCCTTCTTCACCGGCCTCATCTCGCTTGGCCTCTTCGTTCTCTATGTCGGTCTCGGCACGCAGCAGAACATCAACAACGAACTGATCGTCGTCCAGCGCTGGGGATTGCTCGCAATCTTCGTCCTGATCGCCATGATCGGCCGTTTCGTGATGGTCGTTTTCGTCAAGCCGCATCTCGACCAACGCAAGCTCGCCAAGGCACGTCACGGCGATCTGGAAATTTCGTCGGACAAGAGCTTCTTCCGCACGCATTTCCTGAAGATCGCTCTGGCCTTCCTGCTGCTCTACCCGCTGGCAACAGCCTATTTTCTCGGCCCGCAGGGCGCGCTGAAGTGGGTCGACAATTTCGGCATCCAGATCCTGATCTACGTGATGCTGGCCTGGGGCCTGAACATCGTCGTCGGTCTCGCCGGTCTGCTCGACCTCGGTTATGTCGCCTTCTACGCAGTCGGCGCCTATTCCTATGCGCTGCTGTCGGCCCATTTCGGCCTGTCCTTCTGGGTGCTTCTGCCGCTCGCCGGCATCTTTGCGGCACTCTGGGGCGTTATCCTCGGTTTCCCGGTGCTGCGCCTGCGCGGTGACTACCTGGCGATCGTGACACTCGCCTTCGGTGAAATCATCCGTCTCGTCATCATCAACTGGACTGAAGTCACCAAGGGTACATTCGGTATTTCCGGTATCGCTAAGGCCTCGGTTTTCGGCATCTGGAGCTTCGATGTCGGCAAGGCGAACAATTTCGCCAAGGCCTTCGGTCTGCCGATGTCATCCGCCTATTACAAGATCTTCCTGTTTTACGTCATTCTGGCGCTCTGCATGCTGACCGCCTATGTGACGATCCGGCTGCGCCGCATGCCGATCGGCCGTGCATGGGAAGCGCTTCGCGAAGACGAAATCGCCTGCCGCTCGCTCGGCATCAACACGGTGACGACGAAGCTCACGGCTTTCGCCACCGGTGCGATGTTCGGCGGTTTCGCCGGCTCGTTCTTCGCCGCCCGTCAGGGTTTCGTCTCGCCGGAATCCTTCGTGTTTCTGGAATCGGCCGTCATCCTCGCCATCGTCGTCTTGGGCGGCATGGGTTCGCTGACCGGTATTGCCATCGCAGCCGTAGTCATGGTCGGTGGCACGGAACTGCTGCGCGAAATGGACTTCCTGAAGGTCATCTTCGGGCCGGACTTCACGCCGGAACTCTACCGCATGCTGCTCTTCGGCCTCGCCATGGTCGTGGTCATGCTGTTCAAGCCGCGCGGTTTCGTCGGCTCGCGTGAACCGACCGCCTTCCTCAAGGAGCGCAAGGCGGTATCCGGAAGCTTTACCAAGGAGGGCCATGGTTGATGAGCCCTGTCGAGAACACGATGTCGAATGACACTTTGCTCAAGGTCGAGCACCTGTCGATGAAGTTCGGTGGTCTGATGGCCATCAACGACTTCTCCTTCGAAGCCCGGCGCGGGGAAATCACCGCGCTGATCGGTCCGAATGGTGCAGGCAAGACGACCGTCTTCAACTGCATCACCGGCTTCTACAAGCCGACGATGGGCATGATCACGATGACTCAGAAGAGCGGCAAGCACTATCTGCTTGAGCGTCTGCCGGACTTCCGCATCACCAAGGAAGCCAAGGTTGCCCGTACTTTCCAGAACATTCGCCTGTTTTCGGGTCTGACGGTTCTGGAAAACCTGCTCGTCGCCCAGCACAACAAGCTGATGAAGGCGTCAGGCTTCACGGTGCTCGGCCTGCTTGGCATCGGTCCCTACAAGCGGGAAGCTGCGGCTGCGATCGAGCTTGCGCGCTATTGGCTGGAGAAGGCCGATCTGATCGACCGCGCCGACGATCCGGCCGGTGATCTCCCTTACGGTGCCCAGCGCCGTCTGGAAATCGCCCGTGCCATGTGCACCGGTCCTGAACTGCTTTGCCTCGATGAGCCGGCAGCCGGCCTCAATCCACGCGAATCGGCTGCACTCAATGCGCTGCTGCAGGGCATTCGTGCTGAAACCGGCACGTCGATTCTGTTGATCGAGCACGACATGTCGGTGGTCATGGAAATCTCCGACCACGTCATCGTTCTGGAATACGGCCGGAAGATTTCGGACGGAACGCCCGATCATGTGAAGAACGACCCGAAGGTCATTGCTGCCTATCTCGGTGTCGAAGACGAAGAAGTCGAAGAGGTCATTGCGACCGTAGAAGGGGGCGCAATCTGATGGCGGCCGGAGAACAGCTCCTCAAGGTTCAGGGCGTCGAGACGTATTACGGCAATATCCGCGCGCTCGCAGGCATCGATGTCGAAGTGAAGAAGGGCGAGATTGTCAGCCTGATCGGCGCCAACGGCGCCGGCAAGTCGACGCTGATGATGACGATCTGCGGCAGCCCGCAGGCCCGCACCGGCTCGATCATCTTTGACGGCCAGGATATCACCAAGCTTCCGACGCATGAGATAGCACGGCTGCGTATCGCCCAGTCGCCCGAGGGGCGGCGCATTTTCCCGCGCATGACCGTTCTGGAAAATCTCCAGATGGGTGCCGGTCTCGACAATCTCAAATATTTCCATGAGGACGTGGAAAAAATCTTCGTGATGTTTCCGCGCCTCAAGGAGCGCCAGTCGCAGCGCGGCGGCACGCTTTCGGGCGGCGAGCAGCAGATGCTGTCTATCGGCCGTGCGCTGATGGCGCGCCCGAAGCTCCTGCTTCTCGACGAGCCCTCGCTTGGCCTCGCGCCGCTGATCGTCAAGGGTATTTTCGAAGCGATCAAGAAGCTCAACGAAAACGAGGGGCTGACAGTCTTCCTCGTGGAGCAGAACGCGTTCGCAGCTCTGAAGCTGTCGCATCGCGCCTATGTGCTCGTGAACGGCAAGGTGACGATGAGCGGCTCCGGCAAGGAGTTGCTTGCCAATCCGGAAGTTCGCGCCGCCTATCTCGAAGGCGGGCGGCATTGAGCGCCGCGGAAGGGAGAGTTTGAAATGCAGGGACTTTTCTTCGAAAACGACGCCGGTGTGAAGCTCGTCATTCGCGGCATCGTGGTACTCATCGGCTTCTGGACGGCGTGGCGTGCCGGTAAGGCGGTTGCGGATGGCTGGAGCAACTATCCGCTCGTCGTCGTCTATACGTTCCTGCTCGCCTGGGCGATGCAGTTTCTGCACCATGCGCTGTTCGACGGACCAATGCTCAGCGCCTTCTTCTACATCGTCGATTTCGTAACTCTGCTGATCTTCTCGACAGCCGGGTTCCGCTATCGCCGCACCAACCAAATGGTCAACAACTATTACTGGCTGTACGAAAAAACTTCCGCGTTTTCGTGGAAGGACAAACATTGACAGCCCGTTGAAACTAGGCATGAATTGCCATCAGAGTGGAACAGCTTTCCTGGCGCAGTCAATGGTGGGTAGTGCGCCGGGTCTTCAAACGAAACCCGCCCAAAAATTGGGAGTAACAATATGAAGAAGTCTCTCTTGTCAGCAGTGGCACTGACGGCGATCGTCGCTTTCGGCGGCATCGCACGAGCTGACATCCTGGTGGGCGTTGCTGGTCCGCTGACCGGCGCAAACGCAGCGTTCGGCGCGCAGCTTCAGAAGGGTGCCGAGCAGGCAGCCGCTGATATCAATGCTGCCGGCGGCATCAACGGCGAGCAGATCAAGATCGAGCTCGGCGACGACGTTTCCGACCCGAAGCAGGGCATCTCCGTTGCCAACAAGTTCGTTGCTGACGGCGTGAAGTTCGTTATCGGCCACTTCAACTCGGGCGTTTCCATCCCGGCTTCTGAAGTTTATGCCGAAAACGGCATTCTCGAAATCACCCCAGCTGCTACCAACCCTGTATTCACCGAGCGCGGCCTGTGGAACACCTTCCGCACCTGCGGCCGTGACGACCAGCAGGGCGCTATCGCCGGCAAGTATCTGGCCGACCACTTCAAGGACGCCAAGATCGCCGTCATTCACGACAAGACTCCTTACGGCCAGGGTCTCGCTGACGAAACCAAGAAGGCTCTCAATGCCGCTGGTGTCACTGAAGCCATGTACGAAGGCGTAAACGTCGGCGACAAGGACTTCTCGGCTCTCATCGCAAAGATGAAGGAAGCCGGCGTTTCGATCATCTACTGGGGCGGTCTGCACACCGAAGCCGGCCTCATCATCCGCCAGTCGGCCGACCAGGGCCTGAAGGCAACGCTCGTATCGGGTGACGGTATCGTCTCGAACGAACTTGCTTCCATCGCTGGTGACGCCGTTGCCGGTACGCTGAACACCTTCGGCCCGGATCCGACGATCAACCCGGCCAACAAGGACCTCGTAGCGAAGTTCAAGGCTGCCGGCTTCAACCCGGAAGCTTACACGCTCTATTCCTACGCTGCGATGCAGACGATCGCCGCTGCCGCCAAGGCTGCCGGCGCTACGGACGCTGAAGCTGTTGCTGGCGCAATGAAGGCAAAGGGTCCGTTCCCGACCGTTCTCGGCGACATTTCCTTCGACGAAAAGGGCGACCCGAAGCTTCCGGGCTACGTCATGTACGAGTGGAAGAAGGGCGACGACGGCAAGTACAGCTACTTCCCGAAGGCCGACTAATCTCAGCCTCTGGCAGGAATGCTTTTTATGGAAGCCCGGTCATCGACCGGGCTTCTTTCGTTTCGGCCCGACGGTTCGTTTCCGGATTGGCGACGCTCGCACGTTCGAAGGCCATTCCATTCCCGGTCTTCATGGCCTAAGCCAGAGTTGACGGATGGAGGAACTAAAATTGATGAGCAAGCCACGCATTCTCGTGACCCGGCGTTGGCCGACTGCGGTAGAGGCCGTGCTGGCCGAGCGTTTCGATGTAACCTTTAACATCGATGATGTGCCCCTCGGCGAAGGCGAATTGCGTCAGGCTCTGGCGGATTATGATGCGGTGCTGCCGACCGTTTCCGACAAGCTGCCGGTTGCAGTGTTTTCCGGAGAGGTTCGCGCGAAAATCCTCGGCAATTTCGGGGTCGGCTTCAATCATATCGATATTGCCAGCGCCAAGGCGAAGGGCGTCGTTGTGACGAATACGCCGGGTGTTCTGACCGACTGCACAGCCGATATCGCGATGTTGCTGCTATTGTCTGTCGCACGGCGCGGCGGCGAGGGGGAGCGGCAGTTGCGCGCCGGCGACTGGAAGGGCTGGTGCCCGACGCATATGATCGGCACGAAGGTAACCGGAAAGACTGTCGGCATTATCGGCTTCGGGCGGATCGGCAAGGCTTTTGCGCAGCGCTGCCATTTTGGCTTCGGCATGGATGTCGTCTTCCACAACCGCTCGCAGGTCGATCCGGCCGAGACGGCACGCTATGGCGCCCGCCAGCTTGCCTCGGTGGAAGAGGTGCTTGCCGCGTCCGATTTTGTCTCGTTGCATTGCCCCGGCGGTGCGGAGAACCGGCATCTGATGAATGCTGCGCGGTTTGCGGCGATGAAGCGGGGTGCGTTCCTCATCAATACGGCGCGTGGTGACGTGGTCGATGAGACTGCACTGATTGCGGCGTTACAGAGCGGCACGATCCGCGGCGCGGGACTCGATGTCTACGAAGCGGAACCGCATGTGCCGGAAGCGTTACGGCAGATGGAGAATGTCGTTCTGCTGCCGCATCTCGGCAGTGCGACGGAGGAGACGCGCACGGCGATGGGGATGAAGGTCGTGGACAATCTGACGGCGTTTTTCGAGGGGCGGGAAGTGCCGGACAGGGTGGTCTGAGGCCCGCCGTTCCCTGGCGTCTCAGATCTCGTGCAGGACATGCGCTGCCTTGACGGCGGCGGATGCCCTGTTCTCCACTCCGAGCTTCACATAGATCTGTTCCAGGTGCTTGTTCACCGTGCGGGCGGAGAGGCCGAGAATTTCACCGATGTCGCGGTTGGCCTTGCCCTTGGCGATCCACATCAGCACTTCGGATTCGCGCTGGGTCAGCAGGAAATGCTGGCGCAGGACTTCGTCATCATTGCGTTTGTTGGCAGCCGTCAGGCGGAAGAGATATTCATCCGGGCCGATGGCGCCGAGGAAGGCGAGCTGCAAAGCGGCCTGACCGGCATGGGCGATGGAAATGAGGGCATCCCGGGCTGCTGCGGCACGCTCCTTCATCCAGTTGCCGATCGTGCGTGAGACCACCTCCATCCCATCATCGCTGCCCATGGCGGCATTGACGAGGCGGGTTGCCTGCGGCGTGGACCAATGGATCGCGCCATCACCCTTGACCGCCAGCAGATGGCGGCCGGCGGCATCGAGCGCCACGCGTGCGCTCTGCGCCGAACGGGCATTGCGCAGGTGAACGCGGATGCGGGCGCGCAACTCGTCGATATTGATCGGCTTCGACAGGTAATCGACACCGCCGGATTCCAGCGCGTGCACGACATGCTCGGTTTCGGTCAGCCCGGTCATGAAGATAACGGGCACCTGGGCGACGGCGGCATTGGCCTTCAGCCGGCGGCAGGTCTCGAAACCATCCATCGAAGGCATGACCGCATCGAGCAGGATGAGATCGGGCGTGATGCGTTCGACGATATTGAGCGCGGCCGAGCCTGACGTGGCGATCAGCACGGAAAAGCCCGATTGTTCCAGTGCATCGGTCAGGAAGCCGAGGGCTTCAGGCGAATCATCGACCAATAGAACGATGTCGCGGGGAAGCTCAGCCAACGGTTTCACCTTTTTCTTCGAACCTGTTCAGGAAATCCATGAAGCCGGCGAGATCGAAGGCGGCAACATAGGAACGGAGTTCTTCCGTGAATGGCTGATTTGCCTCCACCTTGGCAAGGTCGGCGAGCTTGGCTTCTATGCCCCTGATATAGCCGATTTCGCCGAGGCGCAGCAGTTCCTGCAGATGTGCCGCGCCGGGGCTTGTGAGCGGCATGACTGTGGTTGCGGGCACCGTCGCCTGATCGTCCGCGTAGAGCCATTTCAGGCCGAGATGCAGGGCGAGCTTATCGCGCAGTTGCTTGATGTCGACCGGCTTGCCGATTGCATCATTATGGCTGTCGTCGCTGTCACTGTGGGCGGCGGCATCGCCGATATTGGCCGAGAGCATCAGGATCGGCGCTGTGCGTCCCGTCTCGCGCAGGCGGGAGACGAGTTGCCATCCGTTCATACCGGGCATGGAGATGTCGACGAGGAAAAGATCCGGCTCGATGCCTTCGACCAGCGTCAGGCAGTCAGGGCCGCTTGCCGCCGTCAGCACGATGAAATCGAGTGGCACCAGGATTTCACGCATCATCTCTCGATGATCCTCATTGTCATCGACGACGACAACGGTACGGCGCGGACCGTCATAGCTGACGATCTTCTTTTCCTGTGGCGGCGCTGCGGGGCGCATCACGGCAGACAGCATGAGGCGAATGCGGAAAGTGGAACCCCTATCCTTTTCGCTGGTGACGGAGATTTCACCGCCGAGCGTGTTGGTGAGCAAGCGGGTGATGGTGAGGCCGAGCCCGAGGCCGGGCATGGGCCGAACGGTCTCGGCCTCACCCCGCTGGAAAGGCTCGTAGATGCGCGTCAGATCCTTCTCGGCGATACCGCGGCCCGTGTCGGAGACGGTGAAGGTTGCGACCTGGCTGCGATAGCCGATGTCGAAGGTGACGCTGCCTTCATCTGTAAACTTGATGGCGTTGGAGAGCAGGTTGACGAGGATCTGGCGCAGACGCTTCTCGTCGGTGCGCACGAATTGCGGCAGGGAGGGTGTGCGGTCGTGGATGAAGGTGAGGCCCTTCGCCTGCGCCTGCGGCCGGAACATATCGACGATCTGGTCAAGGAAATCCTGGATATTGATCTCGTTGGAATAGACCTGCAGACGGCCGGCTTCGATCTTCGAAATGTCGAGAAGGCCGTCGATCAGCCCGGAGAGATGTTCGGCGCTGCGGCGGATCACCTTGATGGAGGACTGGCGCGGCGCGGGGATCGTTTCGTCACGCTCGAGAATCTGCGCATAGCCAAGCACGGCGTTCAGCGGCGTGCGCAATTCGTGGCTCAGTCCGACGACATAACGGCTCTTGGCGCGATTTGCGGCTTCGGCCGTTTCCTTGGCGGTCTGCAGTGCCGCGTCGGTCTTCTTATGGGCGGCGATTTCCTTCAGCAGCAACGTGTTCTGGCGGGAGGATTCCTCCTCGGCGACGACGCGGCTGTCATGGGCGAGCACATAGAACCAGCAGGCGATGCCTGCGATGACCGAGAAGACGAAGAAGACGATCAGGATCGTGCGGTTGACGACTTCGGCCGTCTCCGGCGAGGCCGAGCTCACCTGATGGGCGATCATGGCAAGGATTGCTCCCACCGCCGTCAGGGCTAGAACGACCGCGATGCCGTAGCGGCCGAGTCGCGTGGTCAGTTTCTGCACGATGGTCTCGGGCAGCAGGGTCTTTGCCACGGCGCCGACCTGCGCATTCAAGCGGGCATTCGGCTTGCACATGTCGTGACAGCGGCTGTCGAGTGAGCAGCAGAGCGAGCAGATCGGCGCGGCATAGGCGGGGCACCATGCCATGTCCTCCGGCTCGAAAGGATGCTCACAGACGGAGCATGTAATGCTGGTCAGGTTCTTCCAGGCATGGCGCGGCTTGCGGGCCAGATAGAACTTGCCCTTCGTTATGGAGGCGAGGGCGGGTGACGCGATGAGGGCGATCACCAGCGTGATGTAAGGGGCAAGCGAAGCGGCGATCGAGCCGAAGGTGCCGAAATGGGCAACGAGCGCGATGCCGGCCGAAAGCGTCATGGCGCCGAGACCGACCGGGTTGATATCGTAGAGATGGGCGCGCTTGAACTCGATGCCGGGAGGAGCAAGGCCGAGGGGCTTGTTGATGAAGAGATCTGCCGAGATCGTGCAGAGCCAGGCCATGGCGATGATCGAGAAGATGCCGAGCGTTTCCTCGAGCAGCCGGTAGATACCGAGTTCCATCAGGAGCAGGGCGATCGCCACGTTGAAGACCAGCCAGATGACGCGGCCGGGATGACTGTGGGTGAGGCGTGAGAAGAAATTCGACCATGCGAGCGAGCCGGCATAGGCGTTCATCACATTGATCTTCAGCTGCGAGACGACCACGAAGGCAGCCATCAACAGCAGCGCGGCATTGTGCCAGGGGATCATGTAGCCGAAGGCGGTCAGGTACATCTGCGCCGGGTCGGCGGCGCGATCGACGGGCACGCCAGAGGTAAAGGTCAGCACCACGAGGAAGGAGCCGGCAAGCAGCTTCGGCGCGCCGATGATGACCCAGCCGGGGCCGGCAAGAAAAATGGCGAGGCGATGTCGCCACTTGCGCTGTGGGTCCGGCGGCAGGAAGCGCAGGAAGTCCGCCTGTTCGCCGATCTGCGACATAAGCGCGAGGATCACGGCGGAGGCCGCGCCGAATTCGACAAGGTTGAAATCGGCGACCGTACCGGGCGGGCCGGAAGCGTGGCGGATGCCGGCAAATGCGCGCCAGACATCGAATTTCTGCCAGTCCATCAAGGCGATGAAGATGAAGGGCAGAATGTTCAGAATGATCCAGAATGGCTGGGTCATCAGCTGAAACTTGCTGATCAGCCGCACGCCGTGGGTAACGAGCGGGATCACCATCACGGCGCTGATGATGTAGCCGACCCACAACGGTATGCCGAGCGTCAGTTCAAGCGCGCCGGACATGATCGAGGCCTCGATCGCAAACAGCATGAAGGTGAAGCTCGCATAGATCAGCGAGGTGATGGTGGAGCCGATATAGCCGAAGCTCGCGCCGCGCGTCAGCAGGTCGATATCGACTCCGTGGCGAATGGCGTAGCGGCTGATCGGCAGGCCGATCGCCAGCATGGCAATGGAGGCGACGATGATGGCGAAGAAGGCGTTGGTCGTGCCGTAGGACAGCGTGATGGCGCCGCCGATCGCCTCCAGTGCCAGGAAGGAGATTGCGCCGATTGCGGTCTGCGAGATGCGCTGGGAGGAGAAGCGCCGGGCGCTCTTGGCGGTGAAACGCAGCGCGTAGTCTTCCAGCGTCTGGTTTGCGACCCAACGGTTATACTCGCGTCGCACTGGAATGATGCGTTGGCGCGCTGCCATACGGTTCCTTCAGGCCTTTTGTTCCCCTTGTGACGCTTTCGTAACACGGATCATCCCGACGCTTAAGAGTGCACTGCAGCGCAAAACTGCACATTTAGCCCCGTCGGCTACGTCAATCGACGTATACGGTTTTGCGATGCAGCACCCGATAGTTCTTTAAGCAACAGTTAATCTCCGTTTCCGGCCCTGTTGCGGAACAAGAAGAGGGGAGTTCAACCAGATGAATCTCAGGTCCACTATCACGGGCGCAGCACTCGGCGCCGTCATGGCGGCATCGGCCGCCTTTCACGGCGCAATTGCCGCCGACGACACGATCAAGGTCGGCGTGCTGCACTCACTTTCCGGCACGATGGCGATTTCCGAAACGACGCTGAAAGACGCCATGCTGATGCTCATCGACGAGCAGAACAAGAAGGGCGGCCTCCTCGGCAAGAAACTCGAAGCCGTCGTCGTCGACCCGGCTTCCGACTGGCCGCTGTTTGCAGAAAAGGCTCGCGAGCTGATCGAAAAGGACAAGGTTGCGGCTGTCTTCGGTTGCTGGACCTCCTCTTCGCGCAAGTCGGTCCTGCCGGTCTTCGAAGAGCTGAATTCGCTGCTCTTCTATCCCGTCCAGTACGAAGGTGAAGAATCCTCGCGCAACATCTTCTACACGGGTGCCGCTCCGAACCAGCAGGCGATCCCGGCCGTCGATTACCTGATGAACACCGAAGGCGTGAAGCGCTTCGTGCTCGAAGGCACCGACTATGTCTATCCGCGCACGACCAACAAGATCCTGGAAGCCTATCTCGAATCCAAGGGCATTCCGAAGGAAGACATCCTGATCAACTACACGCCGTTCGGTTTCTCCGACTGGCAGACGGAAGTCTCCAAGATCAAGGAATTCGGCTCGGCCGGCAAGAAGACCGCTGTCGTCTCCACCATCAATGGTGACGCCAACGTTCCCTTCTACAAGGAACTCGGCAACCAGGGCGTCAAGGCAACCGACATCCCGGTCGTCGCCTTCTCGGTTGGCGAAGAAGAGCTTGCCGGTCTCGACACCAAGCCGCTCGTCGGCCATCTCGCTGCCTGGAACTACTTCGAATCGGTCGATACGCCGATCAACAAGAAGTTCATCAAGGAATGGCATGCCTACACGAAGAACGACAAGCGCGTGACCAACGACCCGATGGAAGCTGCCTATATCGGCTTCAACGCCTGGGTTAAGGCCGTTCAGGCTGCCGGCACGACCGATACGGATGCGGTTCTCGACCACATCATCGGCGTCTCCGTTCCGAACCTCTCCGGCGGTACGGCAACCGTCATGCCGAACCACCACATCACCAAGCCGGTGCTGATCGGTGAAATCCAGGCGAACGGCCAGTTCGAAATCGTTCAGCAGACCCCTGAAGTCGTCGGCGACGAATGGTCCGACTTCCTGCCGGACTCCAAGGATCTGATCTCCGATTGGCGCAAGCCGATGAACTGCGGCAACTTCAACGTTGCCACTGGCAAGTGCGGCGGCAAGGGTTCCTGAGTTAGCCCGTCCGACATGAGCCACAAGACTTCCGTCCGGATCTCAGATCCGGGCGGAAGCTCAGTCCCCAGCGGCTACTTACGATGATTTAGGCGGGAAAAGCCGATGTATCGCGCCATCAAGATCTTTCTTTTGACTGTTTGCCTCGCGTTTTCGGGCCTGACGACCGGTCTGAAGGCCCAGGATGATGTCCACGCCCTTGTCGATGCGCTTGGCGTCGGCGGTTTTCCGGAGCGCGAAGCGGCCATCAAGGCGCTCGTCGCTTCCAAGGATGCGCATGTCAGCCAGATATTGCAGCAGTTGAGCGACGGCCTGCTTTACGTCAATTCGGACGAGGGCGGTCCCGTGCTTCTGCAGGGCGGCACCGATGACGAGCCGACCTATTCAGATCCGCTCACCGGCGAGGCCGTTGCCGATATCGATCCCGACACGATGTCTAAGGTCAGGGTCAACAATTCGGTGCGCACGCTCATTGCCACGCAGATGAGCCAGCTGACATTGCTGAGCCCCGATCGCGGTGCTCGTTTTGCGGCTGCCCAGGGTCTGCTGAAAGATGCCGATCCCGCCAACCTCGATCTGCTGAACTCTGCATTGGCGGATGAAAAAGATGCCGAGATCAAGAGCACGATGGAAGCGGCCCGCGCCGTGATGGTGCTGAAGAGCGATGTGAGCGCCGATGAGAAGAAGGCTGCCATCGATACCGTCGCGGCCCGTGGCGGCCGCGATGCGCTGACCATTTTGACCACGGCGCTGGCAACGGCGCCCGACGATCTCAAGCCTGCCATCCAGGCGCATATCTCCACAATCAACCGCAGCCTGGCCCTTTGGAACATCGTCCAGAATGTCTGGTACGGTCTCTCGCTCGGCTCGGTGCTGCTGCTTGCGGCAATCGGCCTTGCCATCACCTTCGGCGTCATGGGTGTCATCAACATGGCGCATGGCGAAATGGTGATGATCGGCGCCTACACGACCTATGTGGTGCAGGAATATATCACTTCGACCTTTCCCGGCATGGCCGATTATTCGCTGGCCTTTGCCGTGCCTGCCGCCTTTATCTTTACCGGTTTCGTCGGTCTCATCATCGAGCGGTCGGTGATCCGCTATCTCTACGGCCGGCCGCTGGAAACGCTGCTCGCTACCTGGGGCGTATCGCTGATCCTGCAGCAGGCGGTCCGCACGGTCTTCGGCCCGACCAATCGTGAAGTGCGCAATCCGAGCTGGATGTCGGGTGCTTTCGAATTCGGCGGTCTGTCGATCACCTGGAACCGCCTGTGGATCATTGTCTTCTCTATGGCCGTTTTCGTGGCGCTGCTCATGCTGCTCAAGCGCTCCGCCTTCGGGTTGCAGATGCGTGCCGTCACCCAGAACCGGCGCATGGCCTCGTCCATGGGTATCCGTACCGGCTGGGTCGATGCCTTCACCTTCGCGCTCGGCTCCGGCATTGCCGGCATGGCGGGAGTGGCGCTCTCGCAGATCGACAACGTCTCGCCGAACCTCGGCCAAAGCTACATCATCGACAGTTTCATGGTCGTGGTCTTCGGCGGCGTCGGCAATCTCTGGGGCACGCTCGTCGGCGCGCTGTCGCTCGGCGTCGTCAACAAGTTCCTTGAGCCCTTTGCCGGAGCGGTGCTCGGCAAGATCCTGGTGCTCGTCCTCATCATTCTCTTTATCCAGAAGCGGCCGCGCGGGCTCTTCGCACTCAAAGGAAGGGCGGTGGAAGCATGATTACGGCCTTCCTTCTCCGGTCGCTCGATCGCCGGATCTCGATTGCCATCGCCGTCCTGCTGGTGATCGCGGTTCTGGTGCCGGTGCTCAACCTGGCGACCCCGGCGGACAATCCGCTGCATGTGCCGACCTATATCATGGCGCTGTTCGGCAAGTATCTGACCTACGCGCTGCTGGCGCTGGCGCTCGATCTTGTCTGGGGTTTCTGCGGCATTCTTTCGCTCGGCCACGGCGCCTTCTTCGCGCTGGGCGGTTATGCGATGGGCATGTATCTGATGCGCCAGATCGGCCCACGTGGTGTCTACGGCGACCCTATTCTGCCCGACTTCATGGTCTTCCTGAACTGGAAGGAGCTACCGTGGTTCTGGTACGGCTTCGACCAGTTCTGGTTCGCGGCACTGATGGTGCTCCTGGTACCCGGCCTGCTGGCCTTCATCTTCGGCTGGTTTGCCTTTCGCTCGCGTGTCAACGGCGTCTATCTCTCGATCATCACGCAGGCCATGACCTATGCGCTGTTGCTCGCCTTCTTCCGCAACGACATGGGTTTCGGTGGCAATAACGGCATGACCGATTTCAAGGATATCCTCGGCTTCAATGTGCAGGCCGATGGCACGCGTGCGACGCTTTTTGCGGCGACGGCGATATTCCTGGCGCTTTCGCTGATGATCTCGTCGGCTATCGTTCGTTCGAAATTCGGCAAGGTGCTGGTCGGTGTGCGTGATGCGGAAAGCCGTACGCGCTTCCTCGGCTACCGCGTCGAGCATTTCAAGCTCTTCACCTTCGTCGTTTCGGCGATGATGGCAGGCATTGCCGGGGCGCTCTATGTGCCACAAGTCGGCATCATCAATCCCGGCGAATTCGCACCGGCCAACTCCATCGAAGTCGTCATCTGGACGGCCGTCGGCGGTCGCGCGACGCTGATCGGGCCGATCATCGGCGCCATCCTCGTCAATGGCGGCAAGACGATCTTCACTGGCCTCTTCCCCGATTACTGGCTCTTTGCGCTCGGCGGTCTCTTCGTGCTCGTCACGCTGCTTCTGCCCAAGGGCATTGTGGGTACGATTGCCCAGCATCTCGGCAAGCGGAAACCGGTCTCGACCAGCGTGCCGCCGGCTGCTGCCGAAGAGGGTGTCGAAGCAAAAATCCAGGCTGCGGAGTAGAGCCATGATCCCTGACGTCAAACCCAACAGCGTGCTCTATCTCAGTGGTGTCTCGGTCTCCTTCGATGGTTTCAAGGCGCTGAATTCGCTCTCCATCGTCATCGAACCCGGCGAACTCAGGGCGATCATCGGCCCCAATGGCGCCGGCAAGACGACGATGATGGATATCATCACCGGCAAGACCCGGCCGGATGAGGGCGAGGTGTTCTTCAACGGCACTGTGGACCTGACCAAGAGGGACGAGGCGGATATCGCCCAGCTCGGCATCGGCCGGAAATTCCAGAAACCGACGGTCTTCGAAAGTCACACGGTCTGGGACAATCTGGAACTGGCGCTGAACCGCCGACGCACGGTGTTTTCGACGCTGTTCTACCGGCTCTCCGGTGAGGACAAGGCGCGCATCGAGGAAATCCTCGAGACGGTGCGGCTGACGCATCGCCGCGATGAATTTGCCGCCAACCTCTCGCATGGTCAGAAGCAATGGCTGGAGATCGGCATGCTGCTGGCGCAGGAGCCGAAGCTGCTGCTTGTCGATGAGCCTGTGGCAGGCATGACTGATGCGGAAACGGCGGAAACTGCAATCCTGCTCAAGGATATCGCCAAGACGCGCTCTGTCGTCGTCGTGGAGCACGACATGGGCTTCATCCGCGATCTCGGTGTGAAGGTGACCTGCCTTGCGGAAGGTTCGGTGCTGGCCGAAGGCTCCATCGATTTCGTCAGTAACGATCCGAAGGTGATCGAGAACTATCTGGGGCGCTGAGATGCTGACAGTCGAAAACGCAAATTTACACTATGGCGCAGCACAGGCGCTGCGCGGCATCTCGATCAAGGCCGAGATGGGCAAGATCACCTGCGTGCTCGGGCGCAACGGTGTCGGCAAGAGTTCGCTTTTGCGCGCGGTCACCGGCCAGCATCCGATATCGGCGGGAACCATCACCTTCAACGATGCCAAGCTGAACGGCCTGCCGCCCTTCGCTCGCGCCAAGCAGGGCATCGGCTATGTGCCGCAGGGGCGTGAAATCTTCCCGTTGCTGACGGTGAAGGAAAATCTGGAAACCGGCTTTGCTCCGCTTGGCCGCCGCGACCGCAACATCCCTGACGATATCTTCAGTCTCTTCCCGGTGCTGAAGTCGATGTTGTCGCGTCGCGGCGGCGATCTTTCCGGCGGGCAGCAGCAGCAGCTGGCGATCGGTCGTGCCATGGTCACGCGGCCGAAGATCCTGGTGCTCGACGAGCCGACCGAAGGCATCCAGCCCTCGATCATCAAGGATATCGGCCGGGCGATCCGTTATCTGCGTGATTCCACCGGCATGGCGATCCTGCTGGTCGAACAATATCTCGATTTCTGCCGCGAGCTTGCCGACTATGTCTACATCATGGACCGCGGCGAGATCGTGCATGAGGGCCTTGCAGAAACGCTGGACACGCCGGAAGCGCGCCGCCATCTGACAGTATGACCGCTCTGGCCAAGGCGCTGGCATCTGCCGCATTTTGCGGCAAACGCCTTCCGCGTGCCGTGCCGATCACCCGTGGGGGCGCGGGCTTTCGGAAAGCGGCACGGGACTTGCTTTCCAGCAGTCACGAGACACATTCAACGCAAGATGCCAGACAGGACGGCGTCTGCACGGGGGTGGCATGACAGGCGCGGCGGCGGGCACCACAAGACCGCAGAGAGCGGAAGGACGCGGGCACCTTGCTGCCAAGGTGCAGGGCGGACGCACGCGGATTCAGGAGCTTTATCAGGAAGGTGCGGCAAAGATCCGCCTGCCGGATACGTTCGATGCCTCAATGGAGGCCGTCATCATCAACACGGCCGGCGGGCTGACCGGCGGCGACCGGATGAACTGGAGTGTATCGGCCGGGGCCGGTACGCGCATCGATGTGACGACACAGGCCTGCGAGAAGATCTACAAGGCATCGGCCGGAACGGCCGAGATAACGACACAAATCGAGGTCGGGCCGGGTGCGCGTGTCGACTGGCTGCCGCAGGAGACGATCCTCTTCGATCGCGCTTCGCTCTATCGCCGTCTGGATGTCGATCTTGACGATAGCGCCGAGTTTCTGGCCGTCGAGGCGATCCTGCTCGGCCGCACGGCGATGGGCGAGACGATGGAGACGGGCCTTTTTCGGGATCGCTGGCGCATCCGCCGCTCTGGCCAGTTGATCCATGCCGAGGAACTGCGCCTTTCCGATGCGGTAGCGCTGCTTGCGGCGGAACAGGCTGTGCTCGGCGGGCAGGTGGCCTTTGCGACGGTGCTCTATGCGGGGCCCATGTCCGAGGCCTATCTCGCCAAAGTGCGGCCGCTGGTCGATGGGCATATGGGCGGGGCGAGCGCCTGGAGCGACAAGATCGTCGTGCGCCTTGCCGCAGCCGATGGCTTTGCACTGAGAAAAATCCTGATCCCGGTCATTTCCGCCTTGCGCAATGGAGCGCCTGTGCCGAAAGTCTGGAACCTATGAGTTCAACAAGCGGATAGACGATGAACCTCACCCCGAGAGAAAAAGACAAGCTGTTGATTTCCATGGCCGCCATGGTGGCCCGCCGACGGCTGGAGCGCGGCGTCAAGCTGAACTATCCGGAAGCTATCGCGCTCATCAGCGATTTCGTCGTCGAAGGTGCGCGTGACGGCCGCGCGGTCGCCGAATTGATGGAGGCCGGTGGCCATGTGATCAGCCGCGACCAGGTGATGGAAGGCATTGCCGAGATGATCCATGACGTGCAGGTCGAGGCAACATTTCCCGACGGTACGAAGCTCGTGACCGTTCATAAACCGATCCGCTGAGGAGCGTGTCATGCTGGACATCAGACCCAATTGCGAATGCTGCGACAAGGATCTGCCGCCTGACAGCGCGGAAGCGATGATCTGCTCCTTCGAATGCACGTTCTGTGCGGATTGCGTCGATAATGTCCTCAAGGGTGCGTGCCCGAATTGTGGCGGCAATCTCGTTGTCAGGCCGATCCGGCCTGCGGCAAAACTCGTGAACAATCCGGCTTCCACCAAGCGTGTGTTGAAGGCCGAGGGCTGCGCGCCCAAGGCGGCTTAAGGAGAGACAGATGATCCCTGGCGAAATCATTGCCGCTGCTGGCGAGATCGAGCTCAATGCCGGCGCACCGACCGTGACGCTTGAGGTTTCCAATACCGGCGACCGTCCGGTTCAGGTTGGCAGCCACTATCATTTTGCCGAGACCAATGCCGGCCTGTCCTTCGATCGTGACCAGGCGCGCGGCATGCGCCTCGACATTCCCGCCGGTACGGCCGTGCGTTTCGAGCCGGGACAGACCCGCTCAGTGACGCTGATACCGCTCTCCGGAAAGCGCGAAGTCTATGGCTTCCGCCAGCTGGTCATGGGCCAGCTCTAATCAAAAGAAAATGACGGGAGGAAATTCATGCGCTTGAAGATCGGGCTTGTCGGTGGAGCGCTCATGCTGCTTGCCGCCGGTGCAGCCCATGCCGAGGACGTGGATTGCGACAATGCGCAGACACAGTCCGATATGACGAGTTGCGCGCAGGCGCGTTACGACGAAGCCGACAAAGCACTCAACGTCCAGTACAAGCAGACGCGAGCTGCCATGGTGGCGATCGACAAGGATCTCGATGGCGACATGAAGGGTGCGGAACAGGCGCTTCTCAAGGCACAGCGCGCCTGGATCAGCTATCGGGATGCGCAGTGCGAGAACTACGGTTTCCAGGCCCGCGGCGGCACGATGGAGCCGATGCTCGTGGCAGGTTGCCTTGCCGACCTGACGGACGCCAGGACCAAGGAGCTCAAGGATCTCGCCGACGGGATGGGCCAGTAGCGTGGGCAGGACAATCATGATCGTGGGCAACGGAGACGTGGGAGAAGGCGGGGCTGAGATCGTCAACGCCGCCGACTTCGTTATCCGCTTCAACGAGTGCCGCTCCTATGGTGCCGGCGGGACGCGTACCGATGTGGTCGCCGTCTGCAATACGGGCCGTCCGGGCAAGGCAATGATCGGTTCCGACAGCTGGCGTGCTCATCCGGGCACCGTCCAGGCTTCGGAAATCTGGAGCGTGCGCGACCCGAAGAAATTCGCGGCTATGCGTGCGCCGCTCGCCGTCTCCCATCCCGAACTCGACGATTTCTGTGATGACTATACGAGTCAATTCAACGACTTCTGCGTGCGTACTGGCAAGTTGCATCGGGTCGTTGATGTCAAGATTCATGAGGGTGTCGATCGCGCGCTTTCCGCTTTTTCGCCGGCGCCTTATGTCGTGCCGAGCAGCGGGATGATCGTCATCGGCGACGTGCTCGACCGATTTCCCGACGACACGGTGACGCTTGCCGGCTTCGGCCATGTGGGCTGGGAACTGCATCCCTTCGCCGCCGAAAAGCAGCTCGTCGATTCCTATATTGCGGCCGGCCGCCTGACGCGGCTTGCCGGAAAACCGCTTGTCTCTTCCTCCCAAGGAGCCTGATAGATGCCCTACAAGATCTCCCGCAAGGCTTATGCCGGCATGTTCGGTCCGACCACCGGTGACAAGGTGCGCCTTGCCGATACGGAGCTATTCATAGAGATCGAGAACGACTTCACCACCTATGGCGAAGAGGTGAAGTTCGGCGGCGGGAAGGTCATTCGTGACGGCATGGGCCAGAGCCAGGTGACGCGTGCAGGCGGAGCGGTCGACACCGTCATCACCAATGCCGTCATCATCGACCATACCGGCATCTACAAGGCCGATATCGGTCTCAAGGACGGGCGCATCGCGGCGATTGGCAAGGCCGGCAATCCGGACATGCAGCCGGGCGTCAACATCATTGTCGGTCCGGGCACTGAGGCGATCGCCGGCGAAGGCAAGATCATCACGGCTGGCGGCATGGACAGCCATATCCATTTCATTGCCCCGCAGCAGATCGAGGAAGCGCTGATGAGCGGCCTGACCTGCATGCTCGGCGGCGGCACCGGGCCGGCGCATGGGACGCTCGCGACCACCTGCACGCCCGGTCCCTGGCACATCGCTCGCATGATCGAGGCTGCCGATGCCTTTCCGATGAACCTGGCCTTTGCCGGCAAGGGCAATGCCTCGCTGCCCGGTGCATTGCAAGAAATGGTGCTGGCGGGTGCCACCTCGCTGAAGCTGCATGAGGATTGGGGCACGACACCAGGTGCCATCGACTGCTGCCTGTCGGTTGCCGATGAATATGACGTGCAGGTGATGATCCATACGGATACGCTGAACGAAAGCGGCTTCGTCGAAGATACGATCAAGGCGATCGACGGCCGCACCATCCATGCCTTCCATACGGAAGGTGCGGGCGGCGGTCACGCGCCTGACATCATCAAGATTTGCGGCCAGTCGAACGTCATTCCGTCGTCCACCAATCCGACGCGGCCCTATACAGTCAACACCATCGCCGAGCATCTGGACATGCTGATGGTCTGCCATCACCTGTCGTCGTCGATCCCCGAGGATATCGCCTTTGCCGAAAGCCGTATCCGCAAGGAGACGATCGCGGCGGAAGACATCCTGCACGATATCGGCGCCTTCTCGATCATCTCGTCGGACAGCCAGGCCATGGGCCGTGTCGGCGAGGTTCTGATCCGCACCTGGCAGACGGCCGACAAGATGAAGCGGCAGCGCGGCCGGCTGAAAGATGAGAAGGGCGAGAACGACAATTTCCGTGTTCGCCGCTACATTGCCAAATACACGATCAATCCGGCTATCGCCCATGGCCTGTCGCATGAGATCGGCTCCGTTGAAGTCGGCAAACGCGCCGACCTCGTTATGTGGAACCCGGCCTTCTTCGGCGTGAAGCCGGACATGGTGCTGCTCGGTGGCTCCATTGCGGCAGCCCCGATGGGCGATCCGAATGCCTCGATCCCGACGCCGCAGCCGGTGCATTACCGGCCGATGTTTGCCTCCTTCGGCAAGAGCTTGACGAATTCCTCGGTTACCTTCGTCTCGCAGGCTTCGCTCGATGCCGGCCTCAAGGGACGCCTCGGCGTTGCCAAGGATCTCATTGCGGTGAAGAATACGCGAGGCGGCATCTCCAAGGCGTCGATGGTTCATAACGATCTGACACCCCATATCGAGGTCGATCCTGAAACCTACGAGGTGCGGGCTAATGGCGAGCTGCTGACCTGCGAGCCGGCGACGGTGCTGCCGATGGCGCAGCGCTATTTCCTGTTCTGAGTTTCGCTCATGGTCGGTGCGAAGCTGGTAGCGCGGTGGCTTATAAGGGCACTCGCGCTGCTTTTGCTATTGGTCGCTGGTGGTACCTTTATTCCGCGGCCGCTGCTTGTCGCAGCTGAAGCTTCTACGGCGACCGCGCCGTCATACCGGGTTCTACTGCTGTCAGGCCCGATCCATACGGATATCGCAATCCCGCTCGATGATCGGCTTCGGGCATCCTTTGCCTTCCTTGAAGAGAGCGGTATCCCGGTGAGCGATCCCGCCGCGCAATGGCTGATCTTCGGTTGGGGTGGCCGCTCGTTTTATCTGGAAACGCCGACCTGGGCTGACCTGGAGCCGATGCCCGTGTTTCGAGCGCTGACGATCGACCGGTCGGTCATGCATGTGGATGTAGCCGGCAGCATTTCCGAAACGCATCCGGCCGTGAAAATGCTTGAGATCGATGGCGAGCGCTTCGAACAGATGCTCGATTTCGTCGATGACAGTTTCGTCCGTAACGGCGGTGCCGTGCTGCCCGTCGGGAACCGGGGATATGGCGATTACGACAGGTTCTTTGAGGCCAAGGGCTTCTTCAATGCGCTGTTCGGCTGCAATACATGGACCGCGGCGGCATTGCGGGCGGGCGGCCTGCGGACCGGCTTCTGGAACCCGCTGCCGCAAACACTGGTCGTCTCACTTAATCTCTATAATTGAAGTATAATGAGCGCTCGGCAACTTTTACGCTGGCCAAAATTGGGCGTTATTTTTGGTATAGAACCCTTGTCTTTTTGCTGCACTGCACCTGTCCATGGCTCTTAAAGTGAAATCTGAGCCGCGCACGTCGTGGAGTTGTGAAAATCAGCGAATTGACAGTTGTTTTTCCACATAGTTCATTCTGAAACAGTCGCGGCATTTTAAATAATAAGTTTGTTTTAAATCAGTGGCTTAAGTGTCTCGGTTTCCGGCACGATTCTGGTCGCGGAAAGTTGCACTCCTTGATAGAAAAAGCAGATTCACCGAAACGTTGGAAATCGCTCGAATTTTAACGATCGGATTAAGAACCCCGCAGCAATTGCGATCCTATCAATGCCTAGCAAGAGCGGGGCAGGAAGGTCGATTCTCATGGAAAATTGGATATCGCTTCAGCCCGAGCTGGGTAGTTTCGAAGATCGCAAAACCGTTTACGCTTTTGCGCTGAAGATGAGCTTTCTGGCCGTCATTCTGTCCGGCTTCATCATTGTCATCACGCTGCCGCCCCTCGACTTCATGGGGATGCTGCCGATCACCCTTGGCCATGCCATGATTTTCGCGATCGTTCTGTCCTGGCTGATTGGTGGCTTGGTATCCGGTGCCTTGTCGCTCATCGCAGGCTTCGCCATTCATGAGTTGACCATCTCACGCGCCAAGTTCGAAAAGCTCAGCCGCACCGACACTTTGTCGGGGCTGTTGAACCGGCGCGCCTTCACCGACGCTCTGGAAAGGGTGGACGGGGACGCCTGTCTTGCCATTTTCGATGTCGATCGTTTCAAGGCGATCAATGACCGTTTTGGCCACGGCTGCGGAGATGCTGTCATCACGGCCGTCTCGGCCATGTTATCCGAAGCTTTCGATAGCGCGTCGGTGGTGGCGCGGCTTGGCGGCGAAGAATTCGGCATCGTGGTTCAGGGCGGAACCCCGGAGGAGAGGGTGGGGCGCATCGAAGCGGTGAGGGCGCTGATTGCCGCGCGGCCGATTGCGGCTGACGGGCATGACGTCACAATCACCATATCGGGCGGTATCGCCGACTTGCATGAAGGGCGCGACAAGGAGGCCGTCTATGCTTCCGCCGACAAGGCGCTTTATCTCGCCAAGGCGCTCGGCCGCAACCGCGTCGTTCACGAACGGGAAGGGCTGAACCATGCCTGGCACGGTCTCGTGGAAAACGGCTTGGGTGTACAGGGTATCGCGCCCGACGACACAGGCCTGATGCAGGCTTCCGGAATCTAGAAGCCTTTTGCCGCGGCGCGTTTACGAAACGTGCATTGGTGCTTGCATCGCGAAGGGCTATTTTGCATGGTCTAGATCCCAGTTTAACGGATATGTCATGCACCGCGTCACATCTTATCTCCCAGCCGGCACCCCTTCCTCCCACCCGACCGCACAGGTCAAGCTGCCGCATGATCTGCGGCACCTGCGCCGCAAGCTCCTGCATCTGGAGAATGGCGATATGGTGATGCTCGATCTCAAGGAACCGGTGCTTTTCGCCAATGGCGATATGCTGGTGCGCGAAGACGGCGAGCTGATCGAAATTCTTGCCGCCGATGAGAAGCTGTTCGAAATTCGCGGCCGCGACCGCGTCCATTTGATCGAACTCGCCTGGCATCTCGGCAATCGCCACCTGGCGGCGCAGATCGAGGAGGATCGCATCGTGATCCTGCGCGACCACGTCATCCGCACCATGCTGCAGGGTCTGGGCGCGATGGTGCTCGATATCAACGAGCCCTTCCAGCCGGCCCGCGGCGCCTATCATTCCCAGGGCGGGCATTCGCACGGGCATGATCACCACGATCACGGTCACAACCACGATCATGAGCATCACGACCATGAACATCATGACCACGAGCACCATGATCATGACCACGAGCATGGTCACAATCACGGCCACCACAATCACAAGCACGATTGACGCCTGATGGCTGAGGATCGTGAGCTGCAGGCCTTGCTGCGCCTTACGGCATGGCTGTCGCCGGCGTTTCCCGTCGGCTCCTTTGCCTATTCTGGTGGGCTGGAGCGGGCGGTGACCGATGGGCTCGTGCTCGATGCCGATATGTTGCGGCGCTGGCTGCAGACGCTGATTGGCAATGGCTCAGTCTGGAACGATGCCGTGCTCCTTGCCGCGAGCCACCGAGGCCACGGCGATGGCGATCGCCTTGCGGAGCTTGCCGAACTCACTGCGGCTCTTGCTGGTTCGCGCGAGCGGCATCAGGAAACGATGCTGCTCGGGGAAGCTTTCCTGACTGCTGCACAAGCATGGCCTGACGAGGTTTTCAGCCGATTGCCGAAGAAGGCGGCTTATCCGGTCGCGGTCGGTGCGGTGACGGGTGCGCATGGAATAGCGCTTGAAAAGGCGCTTGCCGTCTTCCTGCACGCCTATCTCTCCCAGGCAGTTTCGGCCGGCATCCGGCTCGGTGTGGCAGGACAGAAGGATGGCGTTGCCATTCTGGCCGGGCTGGAGGAGCATGTGATTGACGTTGTCGCACGTGCGGCCCGCTCCAGCCTCGATGATCTCGGTTCGGCAACGGTTCAGGCCGACATTGCCGGGCTTCGCCATGAGACGCAGCAGACGCGGCTGTTCCGCTCCTGAGCAGGATTTATCCTGATATCTGCGTCATTTGACGGTGGCGGGAAAGCGGCGCTTCGCTATCATCCGACTTCGATAGGAGTAAGACATATGAAATCAAGAAACGGACCCCTGCGCGTCGGCATCGGCGGACCGGTCGGCTCGGGCAAGACGGCGCTGACGGAAAAGCTCTGCAAGGCGATGCGCGACGACTATTCCGTCGCTGTCGTCACCAACGACATCTACACGACCGAGGATGCCGAGGCGTTGGTGCGCATGCAGGCGCTGCCATCGGATCGGATCGTCGGCGTAGAGACCGGCGGCTGCCCGCATACGGCCATTCGCGAGGATGCGACGATCAACCTGCAGGCCATTGCCGGCCTCAACGAGCGTATCCCGGATCTCGACGTCGTGTTCATCGAATCCGGCGGCGACAATCTGGCGGCGACCTTCTCGCCCGACCTTGCCGATATCACCATCTATGTGATCTCCGTCTGCCAGGGTGAGGAAATCCCGCGCAAGGGCGGGCCGGGCATCACACGATCCGACCTTCTCGTCATCAACAAGAAGGATCTGGCGCCCTATGTCGGGGCCGACCTCGACGTGATGGACCGGGATGCGACGCGCATGCGGGCGACCCGCCCCTTCGTGTTTTCCGACATGAAGCGCGGCGACGGCATCAGCTCGATCGTCGATTTTTTGCGGGTGCAGGGCGGTCTCTAAAAGACCTCTTTGCTTTTTCAGCGATGGCGGCAATAGCGCAGCGGGTCTTGCCGGATTTGGCGAGGCTTAGATCCGTCGCAGCGTATTGACGTCGTTGACGGCGATGGAGCGCCCGCGCACGGTCACCCCTGCGGATTTCAGCGTCGAGAAGGCGCGCGACAATGCTTCCGGCGCCAGCCCCAGCTTGCGGGCGAGCAGGTTCTTCGGGAATGGCAGCCGCAGAGACGCGGTTGCCGGACCTTCTTCCACGCAATGCGAGAGGATGTAATGGGCCACGCGTTGTGGCGCGGTCTGCATGCGGTCGTTGGCAAGGCATTCCATTGTCGCCAGCAGATGCATCGACAGGCTGCGCATGATCGCCGTGCCGATCCGCGGGTGTTGCGCCAGCAGGGTGCGGACCTTGCCGATGTGGAAGCGGGCAAGGACAGTATTGTCCATCGATTGGGCGCCGTAGCGATAGGTTCCGCCTGCCTGGATCAGGCATTCGGCAAAGCTGTCTCCGGGCTCACAGATGCGGATATCCGCCTCGCGGCCTTCGCCGTTCAAGCGGAAGAGCCGGACATAGCCCTCGAGCACGCTGTAGAAATAAGCGGCAGGTTCACCTTCCTGAAAGAGAATGTCGTGCGAACCGGATGCCATGACGGTGGAGCAGGCGCGCAGCGCCTCGGCTTCCGAGCCGTCCAGCTCTGAAAATATTCCGGCTCTCGAAAGCAGCGCCCGCTCGCGGCTGCTTGGCATCAGCATCCTGTTCATGGTTCCGGCCTCCGGCAGCGGCCTATGCCGCCAATGTTCCCCTGATGATGCCAGAATAAGGGAAGTGAAGCGCGCAGAAATTGATTTTGGTCAAACGGGCATGGTTGAGATGCTTATCGAAGCGGATGATCAACAGGGATTGTGACGAGATCGAATGTGCGGGCGCTTACAGCTGGAAATAGAAAGGCCGGGTCGATGCCCGGCCTTTTCCCTTATACGATCGGTCCGCGTTATTCTGCCGCGAAGGGCGGCAGGCGCAGCACGTTGGTGTCGCTGCCGGTCTTGCGCTTGCTTTCCGGCTTGTCGATTGCGTCCAGGCGCTGTTCGAGAGCCTCGATCGTGTTCCGGCTCGTCTTGAGTTCGCGGGTCAGGTCTTCGCGCGACATGGCGAGTTCCTCCTCTTCCTTCTTGCCGACGAGGCGGCCGAAGAGCCAACCGAGCAGGCGGGACAGATCGTCCATGATAAGGAAGAAGGAGGGCACGACGAGCAGCGACAGCACGGTGGAGACGATGATGCCGCCGATAACGGCAATCGCCATCGGTGCGCGGAACGAACCGCCTTCACCGACGCCGAGTGCCGACGGCAGCATGCCCGCCGACATGGCGATCGAGGTCATGATGATCGGGCGGGCGCGCTTGCGACCGGCTTCCACCATGGCATGAACACGTTCCAGACCGTGTCGCTTCATCTCGATCGCGAAATCCACCAGCAGGATGGCGTTCTTCGTCACGATACCCATCAGCATCAGGATGCCGATCAGAACCGGCATGGAGAGCGCGTTCTGGGTGATGATCAGTGCGGCTGCCACGCCACCGATTGCGAGCGGCAGCGAGAACAGGATAGTGAAGGGCTGGATCACGTCCTTGAAGAGCAGGATCAGCACGACCAGAACCAGCAGAAGACCCATGAGCATGGCGTTGCCGAAGTTGGCGACCAGTTCGGCTTGAACCTTGGCGTCTCCGGCTTCGGCCAGATGCACGGTCTTCGGTAGCTCTGTTTCCGCCACGATACGCTTGAACTCGCCGGATGCGGTATCGAGCGCCGTGCCGAAGGGCACATCAGAGCCGATGGCAACGACGCGGTTGCGGTTGTTACGCTTGATCGAGCTCGGACCTTCCGAGTAGTCGATGTCGGCGACGCTGTAGAGTGGTACGGAAACGCCCGTGGACGTCTTGATCTTCAGCGCCCGGATGGACGCCAGATCGCGGCGAACATCGAGCGAGGCCTGAACGCGGATAGGGATCTGCCGGTCGTCAAGCGAGATCTTGGCGAGGTTGGCGTCGATATCGCCGATCGTGGCGATACGGACGGTCTCGGAGATCTGTTGCGGCGTAATGCCGAGGCGCGATGCTTCGGCCATGCGCGGACGGATCTGCAGTTCCGGTCGGGGTAGGGCGCCTTCCGATGAAACGTTCGCCAGGATCGGCGAAGCGCGCAGCTTGGATTCGAGCAGGCTGACGGCGTCGTTCAGGTCCTGTTCGTTTGACGAGAGGAAGTTGAACGAGAGGTCGCGTTCGGCGCGATCGTTGACCTTGGAGATGCGGGCGTCCGGAATAGAGCGTACTGCGGCGAAGATATCCTTCTCCACATCCCATTGCGGACGCGTGCGGCCATGCTCCTCCACCTTCGGCACATACTGGCCGATGATGGGCAGCGCGCCGAGGCCCTTGTTGACCAGCGTCTTGACCAGCGAGTGGTCGATATTGCCGAGAATGACACGCACAGTGGCGCGGCGCAGTTCCAGATCGCCCTTTGGCGAGGCGCCGCCGAGGATGAAGACGCTTTCGACACCGTCGATGTGGCGAACCGCATCATAGATCTTGTCGGTCGTGGCAGCCGTTTCATCGAGCGTCGCATTCGGCGGCAGTTCGACGGAGAGAACGACACGCGATGAGTCGTCCGGCGGCATGAAGCTGCCGGGAACATGGCTCAGCAGCATCATCGAGCCGATTAGGAAGGCGATGGCGGCGAGCAATGTCGTGTAGCGCCAGTACCACTTGCGGGTCGTGCCCGTGACGAGGCGGGTATAGGCCTTCATCAGCAGGCCGTCATTATCCTCATGGTCTTCCATGCCGTCTTCTGCGCGCATCAGATAGGCGGCCATCAGCGGCGTGACGAGACGCGCCACCATGAGCGAGAAAAAGACAGAGAAAGCGACGGTCAGGCCGAACTGAATGAAGTACTGGCCCGCAATGCCCGGCATGAAGGAAACCGGCACGAAGACGGCGATGATGGTGAAGCTGGTGGCGATAACGGCAAGGCCGATTTCGTCGGCAGCTTCGAGCGCCGCGCGATAGGGCGTCTTGCCCATCTTGATATGACGGGCGATGTTTTCGATCTCGACGATGGCGTCGTCGACCAGAATGCCGGTCGCCAGTGTCAGCGCCAGGAAGCTCACGAGGTTCAGCGAGAAGCCCATGAGATCCATGATCCAGAAGGTCGGGATCGCAGAGAGCGGCAGCGCGACGGCGGCAATCAATGTTGCACGCCAGTTGCGCAGGAACAGGAACACCACGATGACGGCGAGGATCGAACCTTCCATCAGCGTGTGAAGGGCCGCCTCATAGTTGCCGTAGGTGAAGTAGACGGAATCGTCGACCATCTGGATGGCGACGTTGGGGTTGGCCTTACGCACGTCGTCGAGGCTTGTCGCGACGGTTTCGGCGACCGAGACTTCACTGGCGCCTTTGGCGCGGAAGACGGCAAAGGTAACCGACGGCGTGCCGTTAAAGCGCGAGAAGGACTTCGGCTCTTCATAGGTGTCGCTGATGGTGCCGAGTTCGGAAAGCTTCACGAAGCGGCCGTTCGGAAGGACAATCGAGGTTTCGGTCAGCTGGGCGACGCTGCGGGCGTCGCCGAGGGTGCGGATGGTCTGCTCGTTGCCGGCGACCTGGCCGCGGCCGGAGCCGAGGTCGACATTGGTGCCGCGCAGCTGCTGGTTCACGTCGGCGGCGTTGATGCCGTAGGCGTTCAGCTTGTCCTGATTGAGCGAGACGCGGATTTCGCGGTCGGAGCCGCCATAGCGGTCGATACGGCCGATGCCCGGCTGGCCCTGCAGGGCGCGCTTGACGGTATCGTCGACGAACCAGGAAAGCTCCTCGAGCGTCATGTTCGGCGAGGAGACGGCAAAGGTCTGGATCGCCTGTCCCTCGACATCGACCTTGGACACGATCGGCTCTTCGATACCGGAAGGCAGGTCGGAGCGGATCTTGTCGATCGCGTCCTTGGTGTCCTGCACGGCTTCGGCCGTCGGCTTTTCGATGCGGAAGACGACGACTGTCTGCGACTGGCCGTCTGTTACCGTCGACTGGATTTCGTCGATACCGCTGATCGAGGCAACGGCATCTTCGACTTCCTTCGTCACCTGCATCTCGAGCTCGGAGGGCGAGGCGCCGCTCTGGGTCACGGTGATGGAGACGACGGGAACGTCGATATTCGGGAAACGGGTGATCGGCAGCGCATAGAAGGCTTGGATGCCGACAAAGAGCAGCAACGCGAAGCCGAGCAGCGGCGCAATCGGATTGCGGATCGACCAGGCGGAGAAGTTCATGGAGCTAACCTCAGTCAGTTCGATGCAGCGGAATCTTCCGCCACCGGAGCGATCTTGTCGCCGTCGCGCACGAATGCGCCGGCCTTGGCTACGACCACGTCACCGGCCTTCAGACCGCTTGTGATCTCGACGAAACCGCTATCCTGGATACCGGTCCCGATATTCACCTGCTTGACCACGTCATTCTCCACCATCCGGGTAAAGGAGCCGTTGCGGCTGGTGTTGACGGCCGAAAGCGGCAGGGCAAGCGCCTTGGTTTCGGCAACGATGATCTCGGCGCTGCCATACATGCCGGCGCGGGCGCCGCTTTCGTCGTCGATGGCGATATGAACCGCGCCGAGGCGGGTCGTCTGGTCAACGATCGGGGCGACGAGCCTGACCTTGCCTTCGATCTTAGTATTGCCGCCGGCAACGGTGACGATCGCCTTCTGACCAACCTTGATTTTCTGGATATCCGTTTCCGAGAGGTCGGCAACGAGTTCGATCGCGCCATCCTTGATGACGGTGAAGAGCGGATCGCCGTTACCTGCGGCAATCGCGCCGATCTTGGCATTCTTGGCGGAGACGACGCCTGCATACGGCGTCTTCACGTCGGTGCGGGCGAGCTTCAGGTCGGCATCGGCGATCTGGCTGTCGACGACCTTGAGGTCGGCCTCGGCCACTTCGATTGCCTGTTCGGCGGAGTTGACGCGGGCATTGGCGGCTGCTGCTGCGGCATCGGCCTGTTCGACCGTTGCCGTGGAGACCGTGCCTTTCTTGCCCATTTCCTGGGCGCGGGCCTGCTGCTGGCGGGCCTGCTCGGCATTGGCCTGCGCCTCCGTGAGCTGTGCGCGCAACTGGGCAAGCGTTGCTTCACCCTTGGCCTTGGTGGCCTGCATCTGGCTCTTCTGCAGCAGAAGCGCGTCGTCATTCAGCGTTGCGAGCGTGCTGTCAGCGGCAACCTCGTCACCGACATCGACATTCAGCTTGCGGATCGAGAGACCTTCTACCTGTGGCTGGATGTAGACTTCCTCGATCGGGCGAACCGTGCCAGTGCCGATCACGCGATCGACCAGAGCGCGTTCGGTCGCCTTGGTGACGACGATTGCCGGCAGGTTCTGCGGCGCTTGAGCTTGCGGCTGGGAGGTTTTGGGTTCCTGCGCGAAGGCAGCTGGAGCCGCGAAGGCGACCATCAAAGAGGTAGAGGCCGCAAATGCGGTGACGAGAAGTGTGGATGCGCGTAGTCGTGCGTGCGGCTTGAGTGCCATGCGTCTTGGTCCAATCTCTTGACGGGATCGGCCTGACACACGCGACCTTGCACAGGCTCGCGATCGGGCGAATGCCGTCTTCCAAAATCTCAGAGGTATTTACCCGCATCCCACTTGCCGGAACTTATGTCCCAATCCGACAAATCCGGCTAGTACGTGGTATCGATTTGCTCCACGCGCAAGCCCGGCAGAAAATAATTCCCCATGAGACAACAATAATTACCATTGCGGGGCTCATCAATCACCTCAGGGTTATGTGAACATGACGATGATTGATCGGCCAACAATGTGTAGACGTTTGACGCCTGATAAATGCGACAGTTGCAAGGCGTTTTTTTCATCGAGTGCAAAAAAATAAAAACGCGCGGGAGAATCTCTTCCGCGCGTTGCATTTCGGTATCGATACGCCCTTACTTTGCAGCGGCGTCGGTGATGTCGTGGGTCCAGGCGCCTGACGGATCCTTGTTGATAATCTTCTGGTCCAGCAGGGCTTTCGCCGTGCGGTCATAGAGCGTGGTGTCGAGCTTGCCGGTGCCATCACCGATCAGCTTGGCGACTTCGCCCATCATGCGCTTCTGGTGGTTTTCGTCCTGGCCGCCGGCATCGACGACGATCTCGGCTGCATCGTCAGGATTTTCCATGGCGTATTTCCAGCCCTTCATGGAAGCGCGGACGAACTTGACCATCTTTTCCTTGAAGGCCGGATCCTTCAGCTTGTCTTCCATTGCATAGAGGCCATCTTCGAGCAGGTCGTTGCCCATGGCGGTATAGTTGAACACGGTGAGGTCTTCTGGCTTCAGGCCGGCATCGATCGCCTGCCAGTATTCGTTGTAGGTCATGACGGAGATGCAGTCGGCCTGCTTCTGCAGCAGGGGCTGTACGTCGAAGCTCTGCTTCAGCACGGTCACGCCATCGGGGCCGCCGTCGGTCTTCAGGCCGAGCTTGTTCATCCAGGCGAAGAATGGGTACTCGTTACCGAAGAACCAGACGCCGAGCGTGTGGCCCTTGAAATCGGCTTCGGTCTTGACCGCGCCGTCCTTGCGGCAGATCATTTCCATGCCGGACTTCTGGTAGGGCTGTGCGATATTGACGAGCGGAACGCCCTTTTCGCGGGCAACGAGCGCGCCGCCCATCCAGTCAACGATCACATCGGCGCCGCCGCCGGCAATCACCTGTTCCGGCGCGATATCAGGGCCACCAGGCTTGATATCGACATCGAGGCCTTCTTCTTCGTAATAGCCCTTGTCCTTGGCGACATAATAGCCGGCGAACTGGGATTGAGTGACCCATTTCAGCTGCAGCGTCACCTTGTCTGCCGCCATTGCATGGGCGGCGGCAAGCGACATCGCGCTCGCCATCATTGCAACCATCAACTTTTTCATTTTCTTTTTTCCCTCTGAAGTTATGCCCAAGCCCTGGTGCGGAGCCGAGGCACGCCTAACCACCACGGATAGACGGATGCCAGAACGTCACCGCCCTCTCAGCAAGGGCGACGACACCATAGAAGATCGAGCCTGCAAGCGCCGCGACGGCGATCTCGGCCCAGACCATGTCGACATTCATGCGGCCCATCTCCGTGGAGATGCGGAAGCCCATGCCGACGATCGGCGTTCCGAAGAATTCCGCAACGATGGCACCAATCATCGCCAGCGTCGAGTTGATCTTCAGCGCATTGAAAATGAAGGGCATTGCGGCTGGAAGCCGGAGTTTCAGCAGCGTCTGCCAGTAGTTCGATGCATAGGTGCGCATCAGGTCGCGCTCCATATTGCCGGAGGCGGCAAGGCCGGCGACGGTGTTCACCAGCATTGGGAAAAAGGTCATGATGATGACGACGGCGGCCTTCGACTGCCAGTCGAAGCCGAACCACATGACCATGATGGGCGCTACGCCGATAATCGGGAGAGCCGAGACCATATTGCCGATCGGCAGCAGGCCGCGGCGGAGAAAGGCGAAGCGGTCGGCGAGGATGGCGACCACGAAGCCGCTGATGCAGCCGACAATGTAGCCGAACAGAACCGCCTTGAAGATCGTCTGCCTGATATCTTCGCCAAGGATCGGCAGGGAGCCGGATATGCGCGTCCAGATCGCGCTCGGAGGCGGCAGGATGACGAAGGGAATGCCGCCGCCGCGGGTGATCGCTTCCCAGATGATGAGGATCCAGGCACCGAAGATCGCCGGGATCAACAGGCGCAGCAGCCATTTGCCGGGATGTGTCGATGGCTGGAGTTCGGACAGTTCCGTGACGCAGCGCGCGGCAAGCAGCCAGCTTGCGGCGAGCAGCAGGAAGAAGGAGGTGCCGGCGAAGCGCTCGTTGCCCGAGAGTGTGCCGATCAGCAGCCACGCGGCGCCATGCGCACCGATGAAGAGGGCGGTTGCGGCTGATGCCGTCGATAGGGGCGCGAAGCAGACCAGCGCCGATGCGATGACGAGCACGAAGATCAGCGAGGTCGTGGCGGCGGATGGAGGTGAGGCGGCTCCGGCCGCATAGAGAGGCAGCGTAAACATGGCTGCTGCTACGCAAAGGAGGGCGACGAGACCCTGCCAGGAAAGCGTCATCCGCTTCATGCCGGCCTCCCGCCCATTGCGCGATCGAGGAGCTTTGCGACGAGCCCGACGATCGTGACGAGGATGGCTGCAAGCACCGAACCGGCAACGAGAGCCGCCCAGATATCGATGGTCTGGCTGTAATAGGAGCCGGCAAGGAGTTTCGAGCCGATGCCGGCAACGGCACCTGTCGGTAATTCGCCGACGATTGTGCCGACGAGGCTCGCGGCGATCGCAACCTTCATCGAGGTGAAGAGGAAGGGGATGGAGGCGGGTACGCGCAGTTTCCAGAAGGTTTGTGCTGCCGTGGAATTATAGGTGCGCATCAGATCGAGATGCATGACTTCGGGCGAGCGCAATCCCTTCACCATGCCGACGGCGACAGGGAAGAAGGAGAGATAGGTCGATATCAACGCCTTCGGGATCAGGCCAGTGATGTTGATCGAGCCGAGAACGACGATGACCATCGGCGCGACAGCCAGGATCGGCACGGTCTGCGAGGCAATGATCCAGGGCATGAGGCTGCGATCGAGCGCCTTGATATGGATGATGCCGACGGCAATGACGATGCCGAGCAGCGTGCCGAAGGCGAAGCCGAGCGCGGTCGATGAGAGTGTGACGCCGGCATGGTAGACGAGGCTGCGATTGCTCGAGAGCTTTCTGAGGAAGGTGTTTTCGAAAACGTTCTGCGCTACCTGATGCGGCGCCGGCAGGACCGGCTTCGGCTGGGACAGCGTCTTGCCGATGAATTCCATGGTGGTCGAAGTGATGTTGTTACGGGTGTCCATGTCGCGCTGGAACGGCGTGTTCATGATGACGGCGGCGACGTACCAGATGGCGACGAGGACCAGCAGGACGGTGAGGACGGGGACGATCTTGTCCTTGAGGGTGTCGGGTTTCATGCAGCGTCTCCCGAAATCTCGCACGCGAGCCTACTGCTCATAGCTATGCCCCGCTCTCAGCCCTTCGCGGACTCGGTGGGCGATTTCCAGGAATTCCGGCGTCTCGCGGATATCGAGCGGCCGCTCGTTCGGCAGTGTCGAGTCAATGATGTCGGTCACCCGGCCCGGGCGCGGCGACATGACGACGATCTTCGTCGAGAGGTAGACGGCTTCCGGAATGGAGTGGGTGACGAAGCAGATTGTCTTGTTGGTGCGCGCCCAGAGTTTCAAAAGGGCCGCGTTCAGGTGGTCGCGGACGATTTCGTCGAGGGCGCCGAAGGGTTCGTCCATCAAGAGCAGGTCGGCATCGAAGGCGAGCGCGCGGGCGATGGAGGCGCGCTGCTGCATGCCGCCTGACAGTTGCCAGGGGAATTTCTTCTCGAAGCCTGCGAGTTCGACGAGATCGAGCGCATCCGCAATGCGCTTTTTTCGATCGGCTTTCGAATAGCCCATGATCTCCAGTGGCAGGGCGATGTTCTTCTCGATCGTGCGCCAGGGGTAAAGCGCCGGCGCCTGGAAGACATAGCCGTAGGCGCGCGCCTTGCGCGCTTCTTCAGGCGTCATGCCGTTGACGGCGATCTCGCCCGAGGTCGTGCGCTCCAGATCGGCGATGACGCGCAGGAACGTCGTCTTGCCGCAGCCGGAGGGGCCGATGAAGGAAACGAATTCGCCCTTGCGGATATCGAGATTGACATCGGCAAGGGCATGCACCGCGCCGTCATTCGTCTGGTAGGTGAGACAGAGATCCTTGGCGGATACGACGGAGGGTGCTTGCATCAATGAACCAGTCTTGTTTTCGCCGTGTCGGCGCGATTTTCCATGATATCATTGCCGCCGGCCCGACCGACAGCACAGTCCTTGGAGGATGAGGATGGACGTAAAATCAAAGCCCACCTGCCATATCGTTCGCCCCGACCATACCTATGACGGTAAGCAGGGGCTCAGCTATTTCGAGGGTATTGCGGCCGAGACGGTGGGCGCGAAGGGCATCTGCATGCATCTTCTGACGATCCCGCCCGGCGTGCGCGCCAAGGCGCACCTGCATGAGGCGCACGAGACGGCGATCTACATGCTCTCCGGCGAGGCGCATACTTGGTACGGTGACGAGTTGGAAAACCATATAATCGTGCGCGCCGGTGAGCTTTTCTACATTCCGGCTGGTGTGCCGCATCTTCCGGCAAACCTCAGCAGCACGCCCTGTACGGCGATCATCGCCCGCACCGATCCGAACGAACAGGAGAGCGTCGTCCTGCTGCCCGAACTCGACAAGATCGTGCCGGCGTGAGGCTATTTGCATAGCGGCAGCGGCCCCCACTTGATCTCGGCATCCGAGGTGAAACCGATCGTGTAGCCCTTCGGGCCTGACGTGATCACCGCGGTATCGTCGATGCTGGCCTCTTCGCCCTCCGCCTGACAGGAGACCGCCGCCGTAAAGTTCTTGCCTTCGGTCTTGAGAACTTTCTTGATGTCGCAATAGGAGGCGGCCGTCGTGATCGCCTCCGAGGTCAGCAGGAAGAAATTATCGGAGCCGGTGCTTTCGCCTGTCTTGGCATAGGCGCAGCCATCCTTGTTGCCGTAGCTGCCCTTGATGGGCAGCGCGTCGGCATATGCCGCGGTTGAGAGCGCGGCCAGGCAGACTGTTGTCAGAAGTAGATGGCCGCGCATCAATATCACACCCCGCTTGCCGGGATGCCCGTACGCTCGACCTTGCGGGGAGCGGTGATCTCCTTCCAGGTCGACAGCGCCTTGCTGACGGCGGTGACCGGTTCGCGCTTGACGAATTCGCCATGGCCGGAGCGGGTCTTGATCGTATCTTCCTCGATTGCCACGACACCGCGCGTCAGCGTGTAGCGGGGCAGGCCGGTGACCTGCTTGCCTTCGAAGACGTTGTAATCGATCGCCGATTGCTGGCTCTTTGACGTAATGGTCTTGGAGCGCTTCGGATCCCAGACGACGAGGTCGGCATCGGCGCCGACGAGGATCGCGCCCTTCTTCGGGTAGATGTTGAGGATCTTGGCGATATTGGTCGAGGTGACGGCGACGAATTCGTTCATCGTCAGGCGGCCGGTATTGACGCCATGGGTCCAGAGCATCGGCAAGCGATCTTCGAGGCCGCCGGTGCCGTTCGGGATCTTTGTGAAGTCGCCGACACCAAACCGCTTCTGCGCGGTGGTGAAGGCGCAATGGTCGGTCGCAACCACCTGCAGCGAGCCGGAAGCAAGGCCGGCCCAGAGGCTGTCCTGATGCTGCTTATTGCGGAAGGGCGGGGACATGACGCGGCGGGCGGCATGATCCCAGTCCTTGTCGAAATATTCCGTCTCATCCAGCGTCAGGTGCTGGATCAGCGGCTCGCCATAGGCGCGGATGCCTTTCTGGCGCGCGCGGCGGATCGCTTCATGGGCCTGTTCGCAGGAGGTGTGGACGATATAGACGGGGCAGCCGGCCATGTCGGCGATCATGATGGCGCGGTTGGTGGCTTCGCCCTCGACTTCAGCAGGGCGTGAATAAGCGTGCGCCTCCGGGCCGTTATTGCCTTCCGAGAGCAGCTTGGCCGACAACGAGGCGACGACGTCGCCGTTTTCCGCATGGACGAGCGGTAGGGCGCCGAGCTCTGCGCAACGCTGGAAGGAGGCGAACATCTCGTCGTCGTTCACCATCAGCGAGCCCTTGTAGGCCATGAAATGCTTGAAGGTGTTGATGCCCTTGTCCTGTACGATGGTCTTCATTTCGTTGAAGACCTGCTCGCCCCACCAGGTGATCGCCATGTGAAAGGAATAGTCGCAATTGGCGCGGGTCGACTTGTTGTCCCACATGGTCAGCGCTTCGAGCAGCGACTGGCCGGGCGCGGGCAGGGCGAAATCGACGACCATGGTCGTGCCGCCGGATAGCGCCGCGCGCGTGCCGCTTTCGAAATCGTCGGAGGAATAGGTGCCCATGAAAGGCATTTCGAGATGGGTATGTGGATCGATGCCACCCGGCATGATGAAACAGCCGGTCGCATCGAGGACTTCGTTGCCGGAAAGGTCCGGGCCGATCTCGACGATCTTGCCGCCGTCGATCTTCACATCGGCCTTATAGGTGAGGTCGGCCGTGACGATGGTGCCGTTCTTGATGACTGTGGTCATGATCGTTCCCTATTTTTTATGTTTTGAAAGGCGAGCTTGGCTGCGACTACCTCAGACTACGATCTCCGCCGTCTCGACCACCGCATGGAACAGCACGTCGGCGCCGGCGGTTGCCCATTCCTTGGAGATCTCTTCCGCCTCGTTATGCGAGAGGCCACCGACGCAGGGGCACATGACCATGGTGGCAGGCGCGACCTTGGCGGCCCAGCAGGCGTCGTGGCCGGCGCCGGAGATGATATTCATGTGGGAGTAGCCAAGGCGCGCGGCGGCGGAGCGGACTGACGTGACGAGCTTTTCGTCGAAGGTGACGGGTTCGAAATGGCCGATCGCCTCGACGGAACAGCCGACGCCAAGCGCATCGCAGATCTTGGGCGCTTCGGCCTCGATCTTTGCCCGCATGCGGTCGAGCTTGGCCTTGTCAGGCGAGCGGATGTCGACCGTGAAGACGACCTTGCCCGGCAATACGTTGCGGGAGTTCGGTGAGAAGAAGACCTGGCCGACGCCGCCGACGGCGCCTGGCTGTTCGCCCATCGCCACACCCTGGACCATCTCCAGGATACGCGACATAGCAAGGCCGGCATTGACGCGCATTGCCATCGGTGTCGAGCCGGTATGCGCTTCCTTGCCGGTCAGCGTGAATTCCAGCCACCACAGGCCCTGACAGTGGGTGACGACGCCGATCTGCTTGTTTTCGGCTTCGAGGATCGGGCCCTGTTCGATGTGATATTCGAAATAGGCGTGCATCTTGCGGGCGCCGACCTCTTCGTCGCCGACCCAGCCGATACGCTTCAGTTCGTCGCCGAAGAGATTACCCTCGGGATCTTTGCGGTTATAGGCGAAATCCAGGCTGTGCACGCCCGCGAAGACGCCCGAGGCCAGCATGGCCGGTGCAAAGCGGGCGCCTTCCTCGTTGGTCCAGTTGGTGACGACGATTGGATGTTTGGTCTTGACGCCGAGGTCGTTCATGGTCCTGACGACTTCAAGTGCGGCAAGTACGCCGAGAACACCGTCATATTTGCCGCCGGTCGGCTGGGTATCGAGATGCGAACCGACATAGACGGGCAGGGCATCCGGATCGGTACCGGGGCGGGTCGCGAACATCGTGCCCATCTTGTCGATGCCGAGCGTCATGCCGGCCGCTTCGCACCATGTCTTGAAGAGGTTGCGGCCTTCTGCATCGGAGTCCGTCAGCGTCTGGCGGTTGTTGCCGCCGGCAATTCCCGGCCCGATCTTCGCCATGTCCATGAGACTGTCCCAGAGACGGTCCCCATTGACGCGCATGTTTTCGCCTGGCGCTGCCACCATACTGAAAGTCCTCACCTGTTTTTGCGGCAGTCATGCGAAGTACATGGCCGCCTTGTTCCCGTGATCAAATTCCGCTGCTGCTTCTTGTTCTGTCAGCGCCGGAAAATCGCCAGTTGCCTTTGTTTTTTATCTGGCGGATAATTTGACCGATTGGTAAACATTACAACTTCCGTCGCTGCGCTCAAGACGAAATCACGAAAAATAGACACAAAAATACAGGCAAAAATACAGGCAGTTGCCTTTTAAAGCGGCAGGGGAGGCCGCTCTTCCAATCTTGAGCGAAGGAGTTGAATTTCAAGGGGAAAGAGCGAATGGCAATACCGAGAGCGGCGAAGACACTTCGGCGGACGCGCATTCAGGAGGAGAAGGAAGAGCAGATCCTGGAAGCGGCGCTCGATGTGTTTTCGGTCAGTGGCTTTCGCGGCTCGACCATCGACCAGATCGCCGAAGTGGCCGGCATGTCGAAGCCGAACCTGCTCTATTATTTCCGTACCAAGGAAGCCATGCACCGGGCACTGATCGACCGGGTGTTGTTCAACTGGCTGGAGCCGCTGAGGGCTTTCGATGCGGAAGGCAATCCGGAATCGGAGATCCGCAGCTACATCAGGCGCAAGCTGGAGATGGCGCGCGATTTCCCGCGCGAAAGCCGGCTCTTCGCCAACGAAATGCTGCAGGGCGCTCCGCATGTTCTCGATATGCTGAAAGGGCCGCTGAAGGAGCTGGTCGATGAAAAGGCGGCGGTCATCCGCACCTGGGCCAAAGGCGGCAAGATCGCCCGCTGCGATCCCTACCACCTGATTTTCTCCATCTGGTCGACCACACAGCATTATGCCGATTTCGACGTACAGGTTCGCGCTGTGCTCGGCGAAGAGCATTCCGGCGACGGGCGCTTCGAGGATGCTGCGCGTTTCCTGGAGCAGCTTTTCGTAAACGGGCTTCTACAGGATCACTCGGACGCCTGAAGGTTTCACACGGTTTCGGACGCAAACCTTGGCGCATTCCTGTTGCTCAGGGTCTGTCCGGAAGAGGCACGCGCACGAGAATGTCCGTGACCCCCTCGATCGTATAGGGCTTCTGCAGCACGGGTGCATCCGAATGGCTGTTTGCCTGGGCTATTCCCTCGCCATAACCGGTGGCGAAGACGAAGGGCACGTTCTTGACCGCCAGCCGGTCGGCAATGGCGAAACTGGTTTCATCACCGAGATTGACGTCGAGAAGGGCGAGATCGAAGGACTGGCCGGCGAGGAATTCCATCGCGTCGGCAACGCTTGGCGCAGTCGCGACCTCCGCGCCCAGGCGCCGCAGGATGTCTTCGCCGTCCATGGCGATGATCAGGTTGTTTTCGACCAGCAGCACATTGAGGCCGGCAAGGGGCTCATGGTTTGATGCCATTGTGCCGGCGCGCTCGGAAACTTCCACCGGCGCAGACGTCGGACGATCGCTTGCCGAAGTAACCGCGTTGACATGCTTGGCCGGAATGTAGAAATCGGCCTCCAGCCCTTCCTCGATGTGGCGCACCTCGGCCTTGCCGCCGAGATCGTAGGGGATGGAACGGCGAATGATGGTGGAGCCAAAGCCGTGCCGCGTCGGTTCCGTGACGGGCGGGCCGTCCTTCTCGCGCCAGCGGATATGAAGATTGCCTTCCTCATCGCGCTGCCAGCCGAGTTCGACGACGCCTGATCCGGACAGGCTGCCGTATTTGGCGCTGTTGGTCACCAGCTCGTGGAAGACGAGCGCCGTGGTGGAAAAAGCCTGCGGCTCGAGCAGCACGTCGTCGCCGCTCATGCGGATGCGCTGGGCATTTTTCCCGAGATAGGCGGCGGCCTCGGCGAGCAGCAATTGCCGCAGCGAGGCGGGTGCCCAGTGGTCGCGGGTGATCTGGTCGTGGGCTCTGGAGAGCGACTGGACACGACCTTCGAGCTGCCGGACATAATCCGGCAGGCTGATCGATGTGGATTGCGACTGGCGGATCAGGCCGCCGATGAGGCCGAGAATGTTGCGCACGCGATGGTTCAGCTCGGCGATCAGCAGTTCCTGCCGCTCATTGGCAAGCTGGCGAGCCATGCTGGCTTCATCCGTCAGGCGCAGCACCACCTCGATCAGGGTGACGCGAATGGTTTCCGCCACACGTCGCTCGGCTTCGGTGAAGGGAAGGGAGCGGCCGCGCACCAGCTCGGACCAGGCTTCGAAACTCTTGCGCGGGGTAAGCCGCGGGCCGTTCGGTCCGTATTCCACCGGTTTGTGCGGATCGCCGGCCCAGCGCACGGTGCGCACGATCTCCTGGCGGAACAGCACGACATAATCGCGCGGCGAACGGGAAATCGGAATGGCGAGCATGCCGGCCACGGCATCGCTGATTTCGACATCCGGATAGGTTTCGGCAATCCGGTCGAGTGCGAAGACGCGGCCGGCGGCATTGCGGTTGAGGTGACGGATGAGCGCGGCGAAAGCCTTTTCATCGGGCCCAAGGCCGGCAATTGCCAGCCGGCCGTTGATCCATACACCGATGCCGTCGGCGGGGATGGCATCGGCCAGGGCGTCGATCAGCCATGTGGGATCGTCGAGCAGGCTCGCGTTGTCGGCGACGGAGGTGAGCAGCCGGTCAGCGATGCGGCGTGCCTTGGTTTCGTAGTCGAGTGCCAGGCGCCGTTCGCGGCTTTCAAGGCGGGAGGCAAACATCTGGCCGAAAAGTTCCGCCGTCGAGCGGCTTTCGGCCGAGGGCAGACGGGCGCTGTAATGGTGGCAGGCAAAGAGGCCCCAGAGCTTGCCGTCCACGACGATGGAGATGGAGAGCGAGGCGCCGACGCCCATGTTCCTCAAATATTCGATGTGAATCGGCGAGACCGAGCGGAGCACCGACATCGAGAGATCGAGGGGGCGGCCGTGCTCATCGAGTGAGGGAAGGATCGGCACCGGAACGGCATCGATATCGGCGATGATACGGAAAAGATTGCGCTGATAGAGCGCGCGGGCCTGAACCGGAATATCGGATGCGGGATAGTGCAGGCCGAGGAATGAGCCGATGCCCGGCCGGGCCGCTTCGGCCACGACCTCGCCGGAGCCACTGTCATCGAAGCGATAGACCATCACACGATCGAAACCGGTCAGGGCGCGAGCCTGGCGCGCGCCTTCACGGAAGAAGGCCTCCAGCGTTTCCGTGTGATCGAGGCGGGACATCATGCTGCGCATGGAGAGCGACGGCGCGCTGGATCTGCTCTCGCTGGAACGCTCACCCTCGATGATGATCTGGCCGTTGCTCACATGCACGGCGACATCGAAGCGCGCCGGGCTCGACGTCAGCGCGATACCGAAAATGCGCTCGACGATATCGGGACCGCGGAGTGTGGCGAGCTTGTTGCGCAGGGTATGAAGGGCTTCGGGTGTTAGGAGCGACGAAACGGGCCGGCCGACCGCATCGCTATGGGCGGTATCGAGGAATTCGGCGAGATTGGCGGAGGCGCGGGTAATGATCCAGTCTGAGGAGACGGCGAGCAGGAAGCCGAAAGGCTGGATGGAACCGAGCTGATGGATCGGCTCCCGGTCGCAATTGGTCAGGTCGACTGGGGCGTTGGTATCGTTCATCAGACGGCTTCCAATTCGAGCTGCGCAGCCTTCTGGAAAAGATCGAAGATGTCGCGCGCAGCTGCAACAGCGCCTGCGATATTGTCAATGCCGCTGGTATCAAGACGTTCCATGAAGGCGCGCATCGAGCCCTTCGGTCCCTGCGGGCTGAGATAGCGGCTCGGCAGGTGTTCGGGCACCGATTTTGCCAGCATGGCACCGCCGAGCTTCGAGCCCTCCATCACGTAGACGGCACCCCAGAGGGCGGCTTCCCCGCCAAGCTCGGGTTGCGGAAGAGGGGGCGGCGGAATTTCGCCGAGGTCGGCCAGATCGGCGAGAAGCAGGGCTGCGCGGCGGCGCTCCGGCCAGTCCGGCAGCAGCGCGGCGATGCCGGCCTTTTCCAGGGCCTCTTCGACTGCGGGAACGGCGCGGGCATGGGCGCGCAGGAATGCTTCGTATTGCCTGGTATCGGAGAGGCTGAACCTGCCGAAGATGGCGTCGACCTCGGCGTGGCAATCTGCTGTTTGTGCACGAAGGGCAGTGCGAAGTGACATGCTGAACCGTATTCCCCAATGAGTGGCGCCTGCTCTCGCTCCCATGGGGTGCGAAACTACCGATATACGGCGGTGCTGCGCCATTTCCAGAGAAAGCCGTAGAAAAACATGGATTTCGCTTCTTCCCCATCGTGGTCGTAGGACGGGCGTCGAGCTAGTCGATCGCAGTCAAACGGTCTCCCGTCTCCAGGGCCTGGAGACGGGAGTTCCGATCATGCGGCGCCGCTTGCTTCGCCTTCAAAAGCGAGACCTTCATCGGCCCAGCCTGTCAGTCCACCGATCATCAGCTTCACGGAGAGGCCGAGGCGGGAAAGGCGTAGCGCCGCCTTGTCGGCACCATTGCAATGCGGGCCGGCGCAGTAGACCACGAAGAGCGTATCAGCAGGCCATTCCGACATGCGATGCGCGGTCATCTTGCCATGCGGCAGATTGAGGGCGCCCGGCACACGTGACTGCGCGAAGAGCTGCGGCGAGCGCACGTCGAGCAGTACGAAATCAACCTTGCCGGAGGCAAAGGCGGCGTTCACGTCAGAGCAATCGGTCTCGAAGGTGAGCTTGCGGGCGAAATGTTCGACAGCGGTTTCGGGAGAGGCGGCAGGGATTTCGGAAACGGGGCTCGGCATGGATCTTTTCCTTTCTTGCTCGATGTTGCAGCCGATCATTGCCGATGTTACTGCTGGGCGAAATTGGCCATTATGACTGATAGCGTAAAGATCATGCCAAAATCGGATCTCCATCGAACACAGGGGCCGCATGTCGTGGCACTCGCTTATGACGGGCTCTGTACCTTCGAATTCGGCATCGCCTATGAGGTTTTCGGCCTGCCGCGGCCGGAGATGGGCGAGGGTTGGTATCGCTTCTCCGTCGCCGGCATCGAGCCGGGTCCGCTGCGGGCGGCTGGCGGGCTGATGGTTGCGGTCGACAAGGGACTGGAACTTATCGACGAGGCGGATCTCATCATCGCGCCGGGATGGCGGGCGATCGATGCGCCGGTGCCGGGACCTCTGACATCAGCCTTGCGGGCCGCGCATGAACGGGGTGCGCGAGTCATGTCGCTGTGCTCAGGTGTCGCCGTGCTGGTGGCATCCGGCCTGCTCGCGGGCCGGCGGGCGACGACCCACTGGCGCTACGTCGCCTCGATTGCCGAGCGCTATCCCGACATCGCGCTCGATGCCGATGTGCTCTACATGGACGAGGGCAGCATCCTGACGGCGGCTGGCAGTGCGGCCGGGATTGATCTATGCCTGCATGTGGTGCGCGGCGATTTTGGCCCCGATGCTGCCAACAGCGTGGCGCGCCGGCTCGTCGTTCCGCCGCATCGCGAAGGCGGGCAGGCGCAGTTCATTTCCGCTCCCGTGCCGGAGGAGCGCGAGGGCATCCGTCTCGGGCCGCTGATCGAGTGGATGCGCGAGCGGCTCTCCGAGGAGCAGCCGATCAGCCTGCTTGCAGACAAGGCCGGCATGAGTATGCGCACCTTCCAGCGCCGCTTCGAGGCGGCCACGGGCGACAGTGTTGGCGAATGGCTGCTCAAGGAGCGGCTGCGGCATGCGCGCGACCTTCTTGAGAAGGAGCTTGCCGTATCGCTCGACGATATCGCCATTGCCAGCGGCTTCGGCACGCTCGCGACCATGCGCCACCACTTCCGCCGGCGGCTTGGCACCAGCCCGAGCAGCTACCGGAAGTCCTTCGGTAATTAATACGTCCCAGGCTTGCATTTGGTTTTTGCTTCGCCTAAAGGGTCGCCATCATTTGTTTCTGGAAAGGGAGCGCACGATGGCGAATATCTCAGCACGCCCCGAGAGGGTTTCGGCGTAAGTCTGGCATTGGCCTGACGCATGCCGGTTGAACATCGCCATTTGCGCGATGAAAGACCACTCATATCCAGAGTTCAAAATCATGGGCAATCCCATTGGGAGCGGAAGCTCCCCGATGCTGCCGGCGACAACGCCTGCAGCCATCCATCATTTCTTTTCCAGCCGCACCTGGATCGAAGGCGCGGCGCTCGACCAATTGACCGAAATGTCCCGTTTTGCGGGAGTTTTGCAGATTGCCGCGTTTCCGGATCTGCATCCCGGCAAATATGGCGCAACCGGTGTGGCGCTGGCGTCAGAGCGGCTGCATCCGCTGCTCGTTGGCAACGATATCGGCTGCGGCATGTCGCTGTTTCGCCTGGACCTGTCGCTGCGCAAACTGAAGATCGACAAGGCGGCGGAACGGCTTCGCCGGCTTGAGGCTGAAGAGATTGGCAATCCCGCTCTCCTGCTCGAGGAGGTGGGCCTGCCTGTCTCTCTGGCGCCGGATGCGCTCGGCACGATCGGCGGCGGCAACCACTTCTGCGAATTGCAGGCGGTGGATAGTCTGGCCGAAGTCGGAGCTGCCGCCGGTCTGGATGGGCAGGCGCTTTACCTGCTTGTCCATTCCGGCTCGCGGTCTCTCGGTGCAGCCGTCTTTTCCGAGACGGTCAGCACTAACGCAGATCTTGCAGCAGGGCTCCTGCCGGGTTCGGAAGCGGGCCTCGCATGGCTTGCAAGCCATGACCGGTGCGTTGCCTGGGCATCGCTGAACCGGCGGCTGATCGCGGCGAGGGCAGCGGCGGCATTGCGTGCCGATCTGCAGCTCGTCGCCGATGTGCCACATAATCTCGTCCGGGCTTCCGGCGGTGATTTCGTGCACTTCAAGGGGGCGGCTGCGGTCATACCGGGTATGCTTGCGCCGATCGCCGGATCGCGGGCAAGCCTCAGCTATGTCGTGTGCCCGACGGAGGGTGTATCCCGCTCGCTTGGCGGCATATCGCACGGCGCCGGCCGCAAATATGATCGTGCCAGCATGCATGGGCGGGCCGGGCGCAACAGGTCGGAGCGCGAGCAGCTGCTGCGCAATGACTGGGGCGGCATTGCCATTTGCGATGATCGAGCGCTCGTCGTCGAAGAGGCGGCCTCCGCCTACAAGGATGCCGGGCAGGTCGTCGCCGATCTCGAGGGCGAGAAGCTGGTCACGGTGCTTGCGAGCTTTCGCCCTCTCGTCACCTTCAAGAAGGCGGTTGACGAGGCCGAAGCCGAGCAGCGGCGGCGCAAACCGGAATACCGGCGGGAAGGAGGGCGTGGCCGTGAGCGCTATTGATCTCCTTGTTACGTCGGGCAACGGTCCCGTCGAATGTCGTATCGCGGTTTCGGCTCTTCTGCGCATCCTTGAAGGTGAGGCCAGGCAGCAGGGTTGTTCGGTAACGATCAATCTTGGACCGATGCCGGATCAGCACGGGGCGAAGTCGGCGATCGTCAGCATTGAAGGCGATGCGGCCGAAAATGTTGCCAGCGGCTATTGCGGCTCGATCCGGTTTACCTTCAAGAGCCCGGTTCGTCCCGGCCACAAGCGGCAGAACTGGTACGTGGCCGTGCGGCGCATCGATCTTCCACCCGAAGGCAATGTGGTGGCGATCAATCCCGCCGACCTGCAGTTCGAGACACTGCGGGCCGGCGGGCCTGGCGGACAGCATCAGAACACGACCGATAGTGCGGTTCGTGTCCTGCACCGTCCGAGCGGTCTCGTCGTCACGGCACGGGACGAACGCTCGCAGCATCGCAACAAGGCGCTGGCCATCCGGCGGCTACAAGCGATGCTGCAGGATATCGAGGCGGAAAAGCAGGAGGCGGCGAAAGCCGGGCGCTTCATTGCCAACCGCACGATCGAGCGTGGTAATGAGGTCAAAGCCTTCCGGCTTTGATCCGCCAATGACTGAAAAACAATCGACGCCCGTCCAGGCGGGCGTCGATATCTTGCGTCGGCAAGACGGATGGTTACTCGGCAGCCTGCCGGGCCATCGGGTTGTTCGGGTGGGTCGTCCAGTTGGCGTAGTTCGGATCGACGACCTTGCCGGTGCGCTTGTCTAGGCTGCCTGCCGGAAGCTGCTCCATGGTGATGCAGTTTTCGACCGGGCAGACACTGACACAGAGATTGCAGCCGACGCATTCCTCGTCCATCACCTCGAAATGGCGGGCGCCGTCGACGAAGTTGGTAATCGCCTGGTGCGAGGTGTCCTCGCAGGCGATGTAGCAGCGGCCGCATTTGATGCAGGCGTCCTGGTCGATCTTCGCTTTGGCGATGTAGTTGAGGTTGAGGTACTGCCAGTCGGTGACATTGGGCACGGCGCGGCCGGTGACGTCGTCGAGAGTCTTGTGACCCTTTTCGTCCATCCAATCAGACAGGCCCGTGATCATCTCCTGCACGATCTTGAAGCCATAGGTCATAGCTGCGGTGCAGACCTGCACGTTGCCGGCGCCGAGCACGAGGAATTCAGCCGCGTCGCGCCAGGTGGTGATGCCGCCGATACCGGAGATTGGCAAGCCGTAGGTTTCCGGATCGCGGGCGATTTCGGCGACCATGTTCAGTGCGATCGGCTTGACCGCCGGTCCGCAATAGCCGCCGTGGCTGCCCTTGCCGCCGACCGTCGGGTTTGGCGCGAAATTGTCGAGATCGACCGAGACAATTGAGTTGATCGTATTGATGAGCGAGACGGCATCCGTGCCGCCAGCTTTGGCGGCCCGCGCTGGGCGGCGGATATCGGTGATGTTGGGCGTCAGCTTAGTGATAACGGGCATGCGCGTGTACTGCTTGCACCAGCGCACGACCATTTCGATATATTCCGGCACCTGGCCGACAGCCGAGCCCATGCCGCGCTCGGACATGCCGTGCGGACAGCCGAAGTTCAGCTCGATACCATCGGCACCGGTCTCTTCGACCAGCGGCAGGATCGCTTTCCAGGCCTGTTCCTCGCAGGGGACCATGATCGAGGCGATGAGCGCTCGATCCGGCCAGTTCATCTTCACCTGCTTCATTTCGCGCAGATTGGTCTGTAGGTCGCGGTCGGTGATGAGCTCGATATTGTTGAGGCCAAGCAGGCGGCGATCAGCGCCCCAGATCGCGCCGTAGCGCGGACCGTTGACGTTGACGACCGGCGGGCCTTCCTCGCCCAGCGTCTTCCAGACCACGCCGCCCCAGCCGGCCTTGAAGGCGCGCTCGACATTATAGGCCTTGTCTGTCGGCGGTGCGGAGGCGAGCCAGAAGGGGTTCGGAGACTTGATGCCGACGAAGTTATTGCGGAGATCAGCCATTGTTCATTCTCCCCTTCAGGCGACGGCGACAGCGGGAGCCGCTGCAGCAGTGAGGGTGCGGTGAATGGATTCGGCCGCATCGCGGCCATGAGCGACAGCAGACACGGTCAAGTCTTCACCACCGAAGACGCAGTCGCCGCCGGCCCAGACGCCTGATATCGACGTGCGGCCTTCGGTATCCACGGCAATGCGGCCGGATTCCATACGGAGCGCGCCGAGGCTTGACGCTTCGAAGGTCTGGCCGATGGCTTTCAGGATGTGATCGGCGGTGATGACGCCGGTCTCGCCGGTGCCAGTGAGGCGGCCATCGACGAGGCTTGTATATTCGACTTCGATCGCGGCGACCTTGCCATCCTGCGAGAGGATGGATTTCGGCGCCAGCCAGTGGCGGATGATGACGCCCTTGGAGGTGGCAAGATCCTGCTCGAATTCCGAGGCGTTCATATGTTCCTTGCCGCGGCGGTAGCAGATCGTCACTTCCTCGGCGCCAAGAAGCTTGGCCTGCACTGCGGCATCGATTGCCGTCATGCCGCCGCCCAAGACAACGACGCGGCGGCCGATGGCGATGTCGCCCTTGTTGCCGGCCTGGCGCAGGGCGGCAATGAAATCGACGGCGTCATCGACGCCGGGCAGGTTTTCATTGTCGACGCGCAATGCGTTGACGCCGGCAAGGCCGAGGCCGAGGAAGACGGCATCATATTGGCTCTGCAGGTCGGAGAGCGAGAAGTCGCGGCCGAGCTGCTGGTCATGCTTCACTTCGATGCCGCCGATAGAAAGAACGTATTCGGCTTCCTTCTGAGCAAAGTCATCGACCGTCTTGTAGGTAGCGATGCCATATTCGTTGAGGCCGCCGGACTTCGGCTTGGCGTCGTAGATGACGACCTCATTGCCCTTGACAGCGAGACGGTGAGCGGCAGCGAGGCCGGCAGGACCGGCGCCGACGACAGCGATCTTCTTGCCCGTCGGTTCCGCGCGCCGGTAGAACTGCTTTTCGGCAGCCATCGCCGCATCGGTCGCATAGCGCTGCAGGCGGCCGATCTCGACGGGGCGCTCTTCGGCAGTGTTGCGCACGCAGGCCTGCTCGCACAGCTCTTCGGTGGGACAGACGCGGGCGCACATGCCGCCAAGAATGTTCTGGTCGAAGATGGTCTTCGCCGAACCGAGCGGATTACCGGTCGAAATCTGGCGAATAAAGAGCGGAATGTCGATCGAGGTGGGACAGGCCGTCATGCACGGCGCGTCATAACAGAAATAGCAGCGGTCTGCTGCGACCAGCGCCTCGTGATTATCGAGGCGCGGATGAAGATCGGAAAAATTAGCCTCATACTCGGCGGACGAAAGCCGGCCGGCACGAATCCCAGTTTCCAGACGTTCCATTGAAGTTCCCTCTTTATCGGTAACGGCTAGTGAGGGAATCGTAACTCAGGTTCAAAAATTTATCAAACGGTAAAATTTTGGCAATTTTACTTCGTAAGCAATTGATTTTATTTACAATGATAATTCTTTAGGCAGCGCCTGCCCGGTAAATAGAAGGAGGAGGCAACCACCGTTTTCCGCCCATCTGAGAAAAAATTGACAAAAGCCCAATTTTTTTCCGATCCGGCGGAACCAAATTTAATGCGCATCGTTAATGCGATATCCGAATGATGACCGCATCGACCCAACATGCGCGCCCCCAACACATCATTCGGACGAACTCACGGTCCCCTCCCGGTGAGTGAAGACAGCCGGTGCGCCGCCCTCGCACCGGCTGTTTTTCCGTTTGGGCCGGGCTTTCGACGGTCGATCTTTTCAGGCGCGTTTCAGGATCTCGAATTCCGTCTCCGGAACCGTCAGGTGATATTCGACGCGGCCGGGCGCCAGCGTCAGCTCGGCCTTGCCGTTGACGGAGGAGGGTACAACCCGCTCCAGCACGGTGCGGCCGAAACTATTCTCGCTGAATTCGTGCACATCGGCGCTATCGGGAAGGGTCTCCACCCAGACGAGCTCTATCGCCTTGCGGCCAGCAATCTTGGCCTGCCGGCAGTTCACGGTCACGGACGTTGCGCCACCGGCAATCGCGCCGTAGGAGGCGGAGTTGACGACCAGCTCATGCAGCGCGAGGCCGAGATGCACGGCAGCGTTCGGGGTCAGATGGGCATCTATCCCTGATATGGGCACGGAGCCGGCCGTTTCCGGCCAATAGGGCGCGAACTGCTTTTCGGCGAGTTCGAAGAGGAAGGCGCCGCGCCAGCTTGAATCGGTCACCAGATCCTGGGAGTTCGAGAGCGACTGGAGGCGGCCGCGGAACTTCACCAGGAAGACATCGAGAGAAATCGTGTTGCGGGCGGTCTGCGTGGCAATGCCTTGAATAATGGCGAGCAGGTTCTTGGAACGATGGGAAAGCTCGCGCAGCAGTGATTTCAGCACTTTCTCGCGATGACGCGTTTCAGTGATTTCCGACATGATGGAGAGCAGGCCGTAATTGCCGTGTTCGCCGGTCCGCTGAACTTTCAGTTCGAAGATTCTACCCTCGCCGTCGATGGTTACGTCGATCTCGGCATTGCTGGCAGCGCCGGTTTCCAGCACTCGCTGCTTCATCTCTATGAGGGATTTGCCATGTACTTCGCCGAACAGCGATACGTCATCACCGCCGGCTATGAAGAGCTTCTGGAAATACGGGAGCAGATTTTCAGCATAGAGGATAGCCAGGGCCGAATCCTGATAGAGGATCGCGATAGCGGCGCTGGCGAGCGCACGCTCCATAACGGCCGCCTTGCCTTCGGTAGTGAAAGGCGTTCCGGACAATGGTCCAGTCGTATTCACGCGGCCGCCTTTCCTCAGTCCCTTCGAACATATGGAGGGTGTCATCCCTCCCGACAAAACTGCCGGTCACTTTAAAAGCAAGCGCTGCAAAAACCGTTAAGGACGCAGCTACGCTCCGGCAGAGCCGGAACGTATTGATGCCGGAATAGTTCCGGTGCGGCGGAAATTCATGCTTCAGGCCGCGACACGGGTGCTTTCGTTGAAGAAAAGCGCCTGACTGATCAGGGCCTTGACCATGTCGGGGTTGAAAGGCTTGGTCACGAGGAAGGTAGGCTCGGGACGCTCTCCCGTCAGCAGTCTCTCGGGGAAGGCGGTGATGAAGATGACGGGAACACTCGACGTCTTCAGGATGTCGTTGACCGCATCGATGCCGGAACTGCCGTCGGCGAGCTGGATATCGGCGAGCACCATGCTTGGCTTCGTCTTGCCGTAGAGGGCGACGGCTTCCGTATGGGTGCGGGCGATGCCGGTGACGCGGTGGCCGAGGCTTTCGACCATCTGTTCGATATCCATTGCGATCAGCGGCTCGTCCTCGATGATCATGATATCCGTCGCGACCTGGCGCGAAATTTCGTGCGATGCCCTATCGAGCAGCTGCATCGTTTCGTCTTCGGTGATTTCCAGAATTTCGCCGATCTCGGAGACGCGGAAATTCTCGACCGAAGCCAGCAGGAAAGCCTGCCTTGCGAGCGGCGAAACCTTGGAAAGGTTCAGCGTGGCGCGCTGTTCCCAGGCATAGGGGGAAGAGGGCTCGGGAATCTCGACCGCAGTGGAACCAAACAGTTGCGTGAACAGTTTGTAGAGTGCGACGCGATCGTTCGCGGTATCCGGAAAGATGCTGAGATCTGCGATAATCGCCTCCAGAACGGCGGCGACATATGCATCGCCAGAAGTCTGAGTGCCGGTGAGAGCGCGGGAATAGCGACGCAGATAAGGAAGGTGCGGCGCAATTCGAGTGGAAAGTGTCATTAAAAACTCCCGTCTACATGCCGGTAAATGGCTGCAATGACGAGAAAACGCGGCCTTCATAAAAAAGTTCCGGACGTGAGGAACTTTTTTTGCAGCGTCGCATTATCCTAGCCGACAAAGGAAGGGCGTCACGTTTTGACCCATGTGAATGGAACGGATCTGAAGCGTCAACGGTTTGAGATAACCGTCTTGACTGCTTGGATGGCCGTTCCATTTGGCATTAGCAGCAGACATTGCCTTTCATCCCAAGACAACAGGCAAGAAGTGACCAATTGATGACAACACAGAAAACAGAAGCACCCGACGAGCGTCAGCTGGAATTGCGGGCGAGCGACATACTGGATCCCAACAATCAGATCGGTGTCAGGTTGCGTTCGCTTTACGCCGCCGCGCAGGAGGAAGCCATTCCCGATCGCTTCCTCGATCTGCTGGAAAAGCTCGATCAGGTCGAAATGATGGCTTCCGCAAAGATGGCCGAATAGGGATACCCGCATGGAAAAAGCGCAACCAAGCTTCAAGCGCGAACTCCTGGCGGCCCTGCCAAGCCTTCGCGCTTTCGCCATATCCCTCATCGGCCGGCATGACCGGGCCGACGACCTTGTCCAGGACACCATCATGAAAGCCTGGGCCAAGCAGGATCACTTCGAGATGGGCACCAATATGAAGGCCTGGCTCTTCACGATCCTGCGCAACGAGCTGTACAGCCAGATGCGCAAGGCTGGCCGCGAGATTCAGGACAGCGATGGCCTGTTTACCGAGTCGATGGCCACGCATCCTTCACAATACGGCGCGCTCGACCTGCAGGATTTCAAGAAGGCGCTCGACCAGTTGCCTCCGGACCAGCGCGAGGCGATCATCCTCGTCGGGGCGTCGGGCTTTTCCTATGAGGAAGCGGCCGAGATCTGCGGCTGCGCGGTCGGCACAATCAAGAGCCGCGTGAACCGCGCCCGCCAGCGCCTGCAGGAACTGTTGCAGATATCGGGCGAGGCGGATTTCGGCCCGGATGCCACATCCGCACCGCTGACCTCCAAGGCTTTCGCCTTCTGATCCCGATGTGAATCACTGCCTTTCCGTGGGAGGAAGGAAGGCCGGCTGCCCTTAGGGGGCGCCGGCTTTTTTGTTTGCAGCAGGATCACGCAACGATGCGTTCAAAAAAATGCCGCGCTCAAGGGGTTGAGCGCGGCATATCTCTTGGAAAAGACAGGACGTCAGTCGTCCCGCTTTGATCCGACGAGGTTGGCTGCAACGAGAGCGGCGACGATACCGGCGGTCAGTAGCGGCTGGGAACGGACGAGGCCAAGGCCGACGGTGGCGAGCGATTCAAGGGCTGCACGGCGTTCGCGAGCGCGGCGGGCTTCCTGATGGTTCATGATCGCCATGATGACAAAGACGATGACGGCGATCAGAAGCGCGCAGGCAGCGAGAAACAGTGCCGCTCCAACCGCGCCATAGATGCCGGCGAGCCAGATCGCTCCAGCAGTGACGGCGAGCGCATAGGCGGTGAGCACAAAAAGCAACGCAACGGCGATGAAGATGCCGTTGCGCTTGGTGCGTTCAACCGTGCGCTGAACGCTGTTGCCTACGAGCAGGCTCAGGATCGGGAAGAGCATCGAGCCTCCTAAAGCAATTCCAGCAAAAGTGCGTAGCGGTTTTGCGTCTGGAATTGAGTTGAAACAAAGAGATAGGCTGTCTTCGGTAACTGCGGGAAACAGCCTATCGGCGTGCGAGCATGGCGATCACCAGGCCGAAGGCGGCAGCGGCACCGACCGTTGCCAGCGGGTGCCGGCGGACCGTGGCGCGCACTTCGCTTGCGCCACGCAGGTAGTTTTGCTGCAGCTCGTTCAGAAGATCCTCGCTGCGGCCGAGAATATCCTCATAGCTTGTGGAAGCCTGCGAGCGCAATTTTTCGCCCTGGCGGCGCGAAGTCTTTCCGAGCACCTGTGTCAACTCTGCGAGTTCTTCGCGCAGCGTTTCGATCTGGTCCTCGATGCTGGCTTCGAGATTGTGGAGAGCGCCGTTGCGGCGGCTGCGGCTGGACTGGAAGAGGGAATAGGCCATGTCTGTCTCCATTGCTGGGCGCGGGTCGGCACCGCCCGGTTGCACACGGGGTCACCGCCATCAATGGCACGAAAGAGAGCGCCCGGCTTTGACCCAAATCATTGCGGACAACGCATTTCAGCCGGAAAGGTTCCTCAGTTCACTGCGGCGGCAGGCGGCCAAGCGCGCTGTGGGCAAGCACGAAGGGCGTGCCGTCTGACGGCGCTTGGTTGACGCGCAGCCGGCAGCCGAAAACAGACTCCAAGGTGTCGTCCGTCAGCACGTCACGCACGCTGCCTTCAGCGGCCAGTCGCCCGGATTTCATCAGCACAATCCTGTCGGCGAAAAGGGCCGTCAAGTTGAGATCGTGCATGACGGCAATCACGCCGCCGCCGCGCTCACAGAAATTGCGCGCCAGCGCCATGATCGTCAATTGGTGGCTGATGTCGAGGCTGGAGACGGGTTCATCGAGCAGCAGCCAGCAGGGCTTGCCATCAACGACAGGCTCGGCGATCTGGCAAAGCACGCGGGCAAGCTGCACGCGCTGTTGCTCGCCGCCCGAAAGCTCTTGATAGAAGCGCCCTTCGAAGCCGGTGAGATCAACCGATGCGAGCGCCTTGGCGGCTGTTTCATCAGCCTTGTCGTGATGAAGGTTGAGGCCCGATGTCAGGCCCATGCGGACGATTTCGCGCACCGTGAACGGGAAGGAGATGGCGCTCGATTGCGGCAGGACGCCCCTGACAGAGGCGAGCTGCCACGGCTTCAGCGAGAGGACTTCCTGACCGTTCAGACGAACCGAGCCGTCATAGATCAGCTCGCCGGAAACCGCCTTCATCGTCGTCGTCTTGCCGGATCCATTGGGGCCGGCAATGGCGGTGAGTTCGCCGGCCTTCGCGGTGAAGGCGACATCGTGAACGATGGTTTTGCCGGAGAGGCGTACGCTGATGCCGGAAACTTCGATCATCGAAACAAACTCAAAGGGCGAGGCGCGAGCGCTGTCGCAACAGAATCCAGAGGAAGAACGGGCCGCCGACGGCTGCCGTTATGATGCCGATCGGCATTTCGGCCGGTGCGACGATGGTGCGGGCGAGCACATCGGCAAAGATCAGCAGCGAGCCGCCGAGCAGTGCGGAGGCCGGCAACAAGAAACGATGATCCGGGCCGATCACCATGCGCAGGATATGCGGCACGACGATGCCGACGAAGCCGATGCCGCCGCTGACAGCAACCGAGGCGCCGGTTGCCGCGGCAACGGTGACGATGGCGATATTCTTCAGCCGCTGTACCGGCACGCCCATATGGAAAGCGGCAGCTTCGCCGAGCGTAATGGCATTCAAGCCGCGCGCCATGAAGGGCAGGGCGATGAAGGAGAGCAGGATGATGGGGCCGGCAGCCGATATCTTGACCCAGGTGGCGCCGGCAAGCGAACCCATGCCCCAGAAGGTCAAGTCGCGCAGCTGTTGGTCGTTCGCCATATAGACCAGCACACCCGTCAGCGCACCGGTGAGCGCGCCGAGCGCAATACCGGCAAGCAGCATCGTGGCGACCGAGGTCTGGCCGTGGCTGGTCGCGACCCGGTAGAGCAGCAGCGTGGTGATCAGACCGCCGCCGAAGGCTGCGAGCGGCAAGGCATAGATGCCGAGCGCAAGGTAGAGGGGGGCTGCGATCGTGCCGCCGAGCACGATCATCACGACGGCGCCGAAACCGGCGCCCGAGGAGACGCCGACAAGGCCGGGATCGGCGAGTGGATTGCGGAACAGGCCCTGCATGACCGCGCCGGAGACGGCGAGTGATCCGCCGATCAGGAAGCCGAGGATAGCGCGCGGCAGGCGGATATCGAAGATGATGATGCGGTCACGAGCGCTCAGCGCCGTTTCGTTGCCCGCCATGTTTCTGACGACATCGAGAATAGAGGCGTCGGACGCTCCCGTCGTGACCGAGAAAAGCAGGGCGAAGGCGGAAGCCAGGAGGAGGAAGGCGATCGCCAGCAGGGCAAGCTCGGTTCTGTCGCCCGCCTGCCGGTTTCTGCGGAAGACCGCCGAAAGGGATCGCCTGTTTTCCATCATGGCTTCCGGAACGGCCATCGTCAGCCCCCGTAGATCGCCGCGTTGAGGTCACGGACGGCGCTTGCCGTGCGCGGGCCGAAGCCGAGGAGATGCAGGCCATCCATGCGGATGATCGCCTTCTTCTCGCCGGCCGGCGTCAGCGCGATCGAGGGCTGGGCGAGCAGGTCCTCGTTCTTGGTGCCGGCGCCATCGCCGCGATCCATCATCAGGATCACATCCGGCTTTGCGCTGATGATCGCCTCGTCGGTGAGCGGCTTGTAGCCAGGGAATTCGCCGACCGCATTGATCGCGCCGGCAAGCTTGATGACGCCATCGGCAGCCGTACCGGTGCCCGACGCCATGATGCGGCCGTTCTGGGCGCTGAGGATGAAGAGCACGCGCTTGCGCTCGGCCTCTGGGCGCTTTTCGGCATCGGTGACGGCGGCATCGAGATCGGCGCCAACCTTTTCTTCAAGCGCCTTTGCCTTGTCCGGCACGTTCAGGAGAGTGCCGACACGATCGATCTTGGCAATGATGCCGTCGCGGGTATAGGCGTTCGGAACGGTTTCGAAGGGCACGCTGGCATTCTTCAGAACGTTCAACGCTTCCTGCGGACCGGAGCCCTCAACCGCGATGATTGCCGTCGGGTTCATGGCGAGAATGCCTTCCGGCGAAAGCGCGCGCATATAGCCGACGTCGGGCAGCTTGAGGGCTGCTTCCGGATACATGCTCGTGGTATCGCGGGCGATCAGCCTGCCTTCCTCGCCGAGCGCATAGATGATCTCGGTGACGTCACCGCCGACCGAAACCAGCCGTGACGTGTCGAGCTTCTTGTCTTGCGCATGGGCGGCGCGCACGAATGCATTACCGATCGGTGCCGCCGGGATCAGCGGCATGGCCATGACGGCCGCCGTCAATGCCAGTTCCCAGAAGCGGAGCCGGCGAAGGTTGTTTCGGATTGTCATCGCTCTGATCCTTATGCGGCGACGCTTGCGGCCCGCGGCAGGTTTTCCATGATCTCGCGCCATTCGCTGCGCTCGTCGGAACCTTCCTTCCGCTTGCCGAAGAACTGGATGATCATGTTGCCATCGGCATCATAAGCTTCGAGCGAGGTGACGTGGCCGTCCTTGGTCGGCTTGCGCACGGCCCAGGTCTCGGCGATATGGTCCTGGCGCAGGTGCAGGTGAAAGGTCTCGTCGAAGATGTTGATCCAAGGCCCCATCGGCTCAACGCGGAAGATCGGGCCGGAATGGATCTGCACGATGCCATTATTGGCAACGAAGCACATGATCGGCAGGCCCGACTTGACGGAGGCGTGCATCATCTCGGCCGTCGCCGCGTTGTCGAGCTTCCAGGCATAGTCATCGCCGACGGTGCGTACGGCGGCCTGACGGCCGATCTTCAGGCGCTTCAGCATGCCGAAGAATTCGTGCGTATCGGTGAGCTTGCTCCAGTTGTCGCGCAGCTCTTCCTGGGTGACTTCGCCGTCTTCATCGGAGCCGAAGGAGGCTTCGGCTTCCGAGAATTCCTGGCTCTGGTCTTCCAGCTTCAGTTCAGCGACGATGCGGTGATAGGCTTCGACATTGGATTCCGGGCGCAGGTGGATCTTGTGGATCGCATTGCCGGTCTTGTCGAAATATTGGAGACTCAGACGCTCTTCATCACCGTCCTTTTTGGTGACGGCAAAGGCGTGCGTCCAACGGCTCGGGAAGATGCGCAGGTCGATGTTTTCGCCGAGCACGATCGCATTGTGCTGGCCTGCCGAGATGTTTTCGTAGACGCCGATCTTCTCGTGCACGGCGCTTTCATTGCGCGAGAGAGCCATGACTTTGCCGAGGTCTGCGACGCGTTCCAGCAGCTTGACCGCGCTGGCATCGATGCGCACGGCGCTGATGCCGACTTCCGCTGCGACGAGGGCCGCTTCGGATATCTTGAGCTGCGCAGCAATATCGCGCTCGCGCATCTTCGGATTTTCAGCGCGGAACGCGCGGATTTCGGCTGGTGCCGGTCTGGTCTGCTCGGTCATGTCCTACCCTGCTACTACTGAGTTACTTGTTGAGAATGAGTTTGCCCTGACGGGTGATCTTCAGGCGGTAGATCACGCCATCGTGCCTGATCATGATCTCGTTGGTGCCGGCGAAAAGATCGCCGCTTTCGAGAACGCGGATCTCGGCCACGGCTGGTTCGTTGCGCAGCTGTGCGAACTTAAAACTATCTGGCTTTTCAACCATCATTTCGGTCGGCTTTTCCCGTGATTGCGGGGGTCAAGACCCCGGGTCCGGTGACATTTATCTTGACTCTCATACTCATAGTTTTTTAAAGACGCAATAATTGAAGACAAAAGCAGTCAAGTTTTTGATGCCGCTGTTTCGAAGCTGCCGGACGGCGGTCAATTTGCTCTTGGAGAGGCGATAATGATGGGTCGGTTTGCTGCGTTTGCGGCTGGTGTTTTGTTTTCGGTTTCGGGCGTTGCGCAGGCCTATGCGCAGGATGCGGCAGCGGCTTCCAAGCTCGATGTGGAGCTCAATGCGCTGACGCCTTCGCAGAAGGGCTGCATGATGACCTTCGTTGCGCAAAATGATCTGGCGGCACCGATCAACAAGGTCTCCTTCGAACTCGCCTTCTTCAACGACAAGAATGCCGTCGACCGCATCACCGTGCTCGATTTCCGCGATCTGCCGCAGGGCAAGAAGCGCGTGCGCCAGTTCGATATGCCGAACGTGAAATGCGAGACGGTCACACGCGTGCTCATCAACGACACGCCGGTCTGTGACGGACCGGCGGCAGGCGAGTGCATGAAGGGTCTCGTGACCCGTTCGCAGATCTCAGTTCCCTTCGAAGGTTGAGTACACGCCGGGAGTAAGCCCGGCGTGCATGGTTCAGGCTATCCGAGGCGTAAAATGGCAATTTCAGCGAAATCCAGATCGAGACACGTGCTCATCGAGGAGGCGAGCGCTGACGCCAGCCTGAACGACAACAATCCCGGCATGCATCCCGGCCACGAACTGGCCGACCTGCGCAACGCGCAGCGTCAGCCCGCCGGCGAGCAGGTCATCCATTATGCGCGCTTCGCGCAGATCTCCTCTTTCCCCGATCATCCGGAAGCCGCGCCGGCCTCTTCCGTCACCCCGCCACCGATGGATGCGGCGGTGGAAAAGCAGGAGGACGAGAAAGCGCCGGTGCGGCGCCGGGTGACGCTGACCTGCATCTGTTCGCTGATCTTTCATGCGGCATTGGCGACCGCGCTGATCGTGGCTTTTCCGAAGGCGCCTGAGGAGGCGATCGAGGAAGCCGGCCAGGCGATGAGCGTCGTCATGTACGGCGATTCCGATGTCGATCAGGCCGCAGCAGGCGAGACCGAGACGACCGTCCAGCAGGAGATCATTCCGGAAGAGGTGCAGCCCGAAACGATCCAGCCGATGGAAACGGCGCAAGTGCAGCCGGAAACCGTGCAGCCGAGCGAGGTTGCGCCGGTCGAAACGCAGGAGGCGGTCCAGCAGGCGCCGGCGCCGGAGGTGACACGCGTTTCACCCGAGACCTCTGCTGCCGTCGAGCCCGAAATTCTGGTTTCCGAAGTGCCGGCCGAGCAATCCGTTGCACAGCCGATGTCGACGGTCGTTCCGGAGCAGCAGCAGGTGCCTGTCGATACGGTGGCGCCGTCCGAAATCCAGCCATCCGAGGTGCAGCCGACTGCGGTTCAGCCGAGCGAAGTGCAGCCTGTGGAAACTCCGCCTGATGTCGCGGAGCCCCCGCAAGAGGTGAAGCCCGTCGAAATGGCGGAAGTGCAGCCGAAGCCCGAGCAGCCTGAAGAGGTCGTTACGCCGAAGCCGAAGGCCAAGGTGACGGTGCAGGAGAAGCCCAAGCCGGTCGAGAAGAAGCGTCCGCCGCAGAAGACAGCGGGCGACAAAGGTGAGGGGCAGCAGACGTCCACTCGCGGTGTCGCCGAAGGTAATTCGTCGGCGCAGTCCGATAACAGTTCGCAGGCCGCCAACGGCAATAATGGCGTGGGGACTGCCGCCACCGCGAATTATACCGGCAAAGTTCGCAGCCGTATTCGCCGCGCGATCCGGCAACCGCGCGGAGTCGAGGGCAGCGTCGTCGTTACCTTCTCGGTCAGTGGCAGCGGCAGCCTGACGTCCGCTCGTGTTTCGCGCGGCTCCGGTGTTCCGGAGATCGATCAGCTCGCTCTCGATGCGGTCCGTCGCGCGGCACCGTTCAGCCCTCCGCCGGGCGGGCAGGCCATGACCATGTCGGCGCCGATCGAGATCACGTCTCGATAATATGATAAAAACAATCAACTTTATACTTTACTCTAAAAATCAAGTTTAATAAGGTCCGTTCGCACACGCAGGAATCGTGTGACGATCAACGAGCGAACGGGTGGTAAATGGCTCGAAAGGCGAAGAAGGGGGCGAACCGGGAGATCCGTGTTCAGGCCGATCAGGAGGTGCGACAGGCTTCCTCCGGGCGCTCCAAGCTGGATGGCCGCAGTTTCCTCTATGTCGGCGGCCGTGATTGCCAGGTGGCGCATTTGCGCGAAATCGCCAGCAGCTTCGGTGCCGAACTCATCCACCACGATGGCGGTCTTCGTGAGGCGGTTTCGCGTATCGATACGCTGCTTCCGTCCGTCGACTGCGTGTTCTGCCCCATCGACTGTATCAGCCACGATGCCTGCCTGCGCGTGAAGACCGGCTGTAAAAAGTTCAGCAAGGCTTTCATTCCACTGCGCAACGGCAGCAAGTCCAGCCTGGAACGTGCGCTGCACACGATGAACGAACGAGACAATTCCCGATGAATGGACGTTTTTTCTATGAATAACGGGCACCCTGACGGGTTCACGATGATCGGCCTGCACAAGCTCGCCGCTCACGGCGGCGACGGCTTTGTGCCGGAGCTTTACGAGGTTTTCCTGGAAAATGCCGCGCGCCAGCGCAGCTATCCCAATGTTGTGCTGTTTCCCGCCTGGGAAGCGCGCATGCCCGGCGAAGCACCGGTAAAGCCCATCGGGGCGGATGCGGCCGACGGCAATAATATCGTCGCCTTTCCGCTTTATGCGGGTGGGGTGACGAAAAGGAAGGCGTGAGGGTTTTCGATGTATATCGCGATGAACCGCTTCAAGGTGGCTGCCGGCGCTGAGGCTGATTTCGAGACTGTCTGGCGCAATCGCGATTCCAGTCTCTCGCAGGTCCCGGGTTTCGTGGAATTCCGCTTGCTGCGCGGCAAGGCCAATGCGGAAGAGGGCTATACGCTGTTTTCCTCGCATACGCTCTGGCGCAGCGAAGAGGATTTTCTGAACTGGACGAAGTCGGAGAATTTCCGTTCCGCCCATCGCAATGCCGGCGATCACAAGGGCATGTACAAGGGGCCGCCGGTATTCGAAGGCTTTAACGTCGTCGACGGCATATGAGCGGCGATCCCGATCGTATCGAGGTGATGCCGGTCCTGCCGTCTCTCGATATCGCAGAGACACTCGCCTTCTATGGTGATCAGCTCGGCTTTGCCAAAGTCGTTTACAAGACCAGCGATTATCTGATTGTCAGGCGCAGCGAGATGGAACTGCATTTCTGGCTGACGGACGATCAAAACCTGCCGGAAAAGACGTCCGTCTACCTGCGTGGCGGCGGTATCGGCGCCCTCCATGCGGAATACCGCGCGAGGGGCGTTGCGCGCTTGTCGGATATGGAGGTGCGGCCGTGGAATATGGAGGAATTCTATATCCATGATCCGCACGGCAATCTGCTGCGCTTCGGCCGCATACCGCAGCCTTGACATCAGCTCTTGGCGCGGATGAATGCGCTCGCTGAAACCGCCAGCCAGCCCAGCATCATCGCCCAGCCGCCCGTCGGCGCGGCATAGGGGAAGAGGCCGGAGCCGGTGAAACGCAGGGTGACGAGATCTCCCGCAAAGAGCAGCGTCCCCACGATCATCAGCAAACCGGCCAGCCAGGCGGTTCTGATCTTGGCAGCACCCAGCGCCAGGGCCAGAAGGGCAGGGGCGTGAGCGAGGCACATGGCGGAAGCGGAGGCTGCAAGATTGGCGGCACCGCCGCCGTGTGCGGCAAGGGCGGCAAGCGCTACGCCCGCGAGGCCGAAGAGGCCGGCGAAGAGATAGAGCACTGGCTCCAGACGCGCGTTCAGGCTCATGTCTATTCCTTGTTCTGCATGTGATAGGCGAGCCGTTCGACCGGTGCCCAGATGAGATCGCGCAGTGCCTGGCTGGCGATCGTTTCGTCCATCGCCTGGCGGAAACAGAGCAGCCATTCGTCGCGTTCGACGGGGCCGATTTCGGCGATGAAATGGCGGCTGCGCAGGCGAGGATGGCCACGCTTGTCGGTATAGAGCGGCGGGCCACCGAGATAGCCGGTCATGTATTCGTAGAATTTCTCTTCGCTGCCCTCGAGGCTCGGCGGATGCACGGCGCGCACATGTTTCGCCTCCGGCAGCGTATCCATCAGCTCGTAGAAGCGATGCGTCAGAGCGCGGACGGCGGGATCGCCGCCGATCGCCTCGTATAAAGTCGTTACCTGCGTCGTTGTCTCTTCCGCCACAAAACCATCCTAAAATCCCCGGCTCTAAATGCACCCGATCAAAAGGGATCGCAACTGTCATCAAAACGCCGCGTCATTTCGCGCATAATCCCTTGCAGGTCAGGGGCTTCGACAGATTCTCCTTGACAAAACCGTCCAGACGGTATCTTTGTGATTTCATGTCAAACGCTCACCATCGCAAGAAACAACCCGTGCTCGTTCGCCAGCAGTTGCTGGAGGTCGCGGCACGTCTTGCCGGTGAGCAGGGCATGGGCGCTGTCACGCTCGATGCGGTCTCGGCAGCGTCAGGCGTCAGCAAGGGCGGGCTGCTGCATCACTTTCCCACGAAGAATGCGCTGCTGGACGCTCTGTTCGAAAGTCTGCTGGAGAGATTTGACGCTGACATAGACGAGCTGATGCGCAGCGACCCGCTGCCGCAAGGCCGTTTCTCACGCGCCTATCTGCAGGCGGTATCAGGGCTTAAGGATCGTCCCGACGATTCCAGAAGCTGGACGCAGGTGACGATCGCGCTGCTTGCCGAACCCAGGCTGCGCCACCGATGGCGCGAATGGGTGGCGGCAAGGGCCGAGGAATATATCGGCACCGACTCCGCGCTCGACACGCTGATCGTGCGTTTCGCCGCCGACGGTCTGTGGTTTGCGGATACGTTGGAAAGCCATGATGTCAGCGGCGCTCAGAGGCAGGAATTGATCGTCCGCCTGATCGAGTTGACCCGCAAATAAAGCCGGGGCGTCCCTCCATTCTCAAGATGATGGGGGATGCTCCATCTCTTCGTTCTCAAGCAATTCCGGGCACAAACGGCTCCCACGTTCACCGAAGCTGCTGGAGATTGGTTTTATGCAATTCCGCATGAGAGGCCGTGCAGCTTCCCGCCGATTTTGTTTGAAAAGGACTACCGCCATGAACCCGGCTGCCGTCTATGGGCTGCTTGTCGCAGCCATCGTGCTCGAAGTGATCGGCACCACCGCCCTTCAGCTGTCCCAGCAGTTCACCCGCCTCGGGCCGACGGCGCTCGTCGTTGCCTGCTATGCGGCCGCCTTCTACTGCCTGTCGCTGACGCTAAAGCATATTCCCGTCGGCATCGCCTATGCGATCTGGAGCGCATTGGGAATCGTACTGATTTCCTCTGTCGGCATGATTTTTTTCAAGCAGCGCCTGGATACGCCCGCCATTATCGGCCTCGGCCTGATCATCTCGGGCGTAGTTGTCGTCAACCTGTTCTCGAAGTCCGTTTCCCATTGAGGTAAAAAAGAGGTCCCGGGTCGCAAGCCCGGGAAAATCCTCTTTGTCAAAATACCGACAAAGGTCTATGTCTTCCTCTGATGCGGAGGAGGGGCTGCTTTGGCTGGCCGTCTTTCCAAAGCGCTTTGAGTCCCGCCGCCTGCCGAACAAATCCAAGAGTTCTAGAGGAGCATCCGCCATGGCCATCCGCACCGTCGTATGGGGTGAGAACATTCATGAGAATACCAATTCCATTGTCCGGGGCATCTATCCCGAAGGCATGCACACGGCGATCGCCAATGCGCTGAATACCGATCCGGCGATTTCTGCAACGACCGCCACGTTGCAGGAACCGGAACACGGCCTGAGCGAAGCCCGCCTTGCCGAGACCGATGTTCTGACCTGGTGGGGCCACAAGGACCATGGCGCCGTTTCCGACGTCGTCGTCGAGCGCGTCGCCCAGCGGGTATGGGAAGGCATGGGCCTGCTGGTGCTGCATTCCGGCCATTTCTCGAAGATCTTCAAGCGGCTGATGGGCACGCCCTGTGCTCTCAAGTGGCGCGAGGCGGGTGAACGCGAGCGTCTGTGGACGATCAATCAGCGCCATCCGATCGCCGCCGGTATCGGCGAGCATTTCGAACTCGAAAACGAGGAAATGTACGGCGAGCAGTTTTCCGTGCCGGAACCGCTGGAAACGGTGTTCATCTCCTGGTTCCAGGGCGGCGAAGTCTTCCGCTCGGGCCTGACCTGGCGCCGCGGCGCCGGCAATATCTTCTATTTCCGTCCGGGTCATGAAACCTATCCGACGTACCACGATACCAACGTGCAGAAGGTGCTGATCAACGGCGTGAAGTGGGCCTATAACCCCGAGGGTGCGTTGACGAGCATTACCGATGCTCCAAATGTGCCGGTAGAAAATGCGCTGGAGCCGATCGTCGAACGCGGCCCGAGACTGCACCAGGCCGGCGAAGCCGGTTACCGCTGAGGAACATCCATGCGACTACTCGTTCTTGGTACGGGCCTGATGGCAAAGAACCAGCTGGACCACTTCACCCGCATCGACGGCGTGAAGGTGGTCGGCGCTGTTGATACCGATGCTGCCAGGCTTGCCGCATTTGCTGACAAGTTCAATATCGAAAAGCGCTTCCTCACACTTGAGGAAGCAATCGCCTGGGGTGAATTCGACGCGGCGACGAATGTGACGCCTGATCGCATCCACCACCCGACGACGATGGCGCTGATTGCGGCCGGCAAACACGTCTTCTGCGAAAAGCCGTTGGCGGAGAACTATCCGAAGGCGCTTGAGATGACGGAAGCGGCCGAGGCCGCCGGCGTCATCAACATGGTCAATCTCACCTACCGTAACGTCGCGCCGCTGCAGCGGGCCCGCGAGATGGTGCTGTCGGGCGAACTCGGCACGATCCGCCATGTCGAGGCCTCCTATCTGCAGAGCTGGCTGGTATCGCGCGCCTGGGGTGACTGGCGCACGGAATCGACCTGGCTGTGGCGCCTTTCAACGGGCCACGGCTCGAACGGTGTGCTCGGCGATGTCGGCATCCATATCCTCGATTTCGCGGCCTATGGCGCCGCGACCGATATCGACCACGTCTTTGCGCGTCTGAAGACCTTCAACAAGGCGCCGGGCGGGCAGATCGGCGAGTATCTTCTCGATGCCAATGACAGTTTCACGATGTCGGTCGATTTCGCCAATGGTGCGCTCGGTGTCATCCATGCCAGCCGCTGGGCGACGGGCCATCTCAACGAGCTGAAGCTGCGCATCTATGGCGAGAAGGGCAGCCTCGAGGTCATCCACCGACCGGCTGGTTCGGAGCTGCATGGCTGCCTTGGCGAGGATGTGGAAACGGCAACCTGGAAGCAGATTGAAGTGCCACCAGTTGCGACCAACTATCAGCGCTTTGCCGAAGCGGTGGCGAGCGGCGTACAGAACGACCCGAACTTCCGCCATGCGGCCAACCTGCAGAAAGTGCTCGACCTTGCCATGGTCACCGAGCGCGAACGACGCGAACTGAAGGTCTGATCTTCTCCCAGAAATGCGCTGGAGATTGTTACTGCCGCCCGGCAAGGGCGGCGGTAACATGCGGCAATTCATCGCTAAAACCTGTACTTAAGTGTACTTGAGCCACGCCCGGCGCTATCCATATTTGTTCAATGGTCAACGCGTAAACCTCGTGTCGGCTCTTGCGCGGCAGGCCATGCAATTTCCTTGAGCCCCCAATGGAAAGCCCATGACTGACGTTATCTCCAATTCATCCCTTCCCGAAAAAAACGCCTCCACTGCCGATACACAGGGCTTCGCCACCGCCGGCATTGCCCCCATGGATCGCCCGAGCGCCATCACGCGCTTTTTCATGGGCATTGTCGCCTGGGCGGAAGGCCTGAACTTCAAATATGCCAAGCTCGGCAATCCGCCTGTTTATGACAATGCCGTCTTCCCTTGGGCGAAGGAGGTGGAAAAGGCCTGGCCGCAGATCCGCGCCGAACTCGACCGCGTACTGGTGCGCCAGAGCGAGCTGCCGAGCTTCCAGGAAATCTCTACCGACGTGCAGACCATCTCCAAAGATAACAAGTGGAAGACCTTCTTCCTCGTCGGTTTCGGGGTAAAATCGGAACAGAATATCCAGGCCTGCCCGGAAACCTGGAAGGCGGTGCAGAAGATCCCCGGCCTGAAGACGGCGATGTTTTCGATCTTCGAGCCGGGCAAACATCTGCCGGCCCATCGTGGCCCCTATAATGGCGTGCTGCGCCTGCATCTCGGCATGATCGTGCCGGAGCCTGCCGACAAGCTTGCCATCCGCGTCAAGGACCAGATTTGCCACTGGCAGGAAGGCAAGGCGCTGATCTTCGACGACGCCTATGAGCACGAAGCCTGGAACCACACGGACAAGACGCGTGTCGTGTTGTTCATCGATTTCGTCAAGCCGCTGAAATTCCCGGCGCGGCTGATCAACTGGACCCTGCTCAATCTTGCGATTTTCACGCCGTTCATCCGCGAAGGGCTCGATAATCACAAGGAGTGGGAGAAGAAGTTTTATGCGCAGGCGGAAGCGCTGCGTAATCGAGGGTAAAGAAAGGCCGCTCCTCACTCGGCGTCATCCTCGGGCTTGTCCCGAGGATCTGCCACGTTGATGATAGAGGCGATGGCTTAGATGCTCGGGACGAGCCCGAGCATGACGGAAGAGAGGTTCAGGCTCCGCGAAAACGGGGCCTTTTCTTTTGCTCGATGCGCTGGAGTGTGCGGCGGTGCGGAAAATTCGCTGAACGCATCGTTCACATTACGCATCTTGACGGCAATCAAAATCGCGGATAATTTTTATCCACGATTAGGGGATGAACGATGAAACTCAGCGAAGGTGTCGAGCAGGCAATTCATTGCATGACCTTCCTGGCAGGCCTGTCGGACGAGGGCGTGTTGTCGGCGGCCGCACTAGCCGAGCTTCATGGCATTTCTCCAAGCTATCTTCTCAAGCATCTGCAGGTTCTCGCCGGTGCCGGATTGCTGATCACGGCACCGGGTCCGAAAGGCGGATACCGCCTGGCAAAGGCCCAGAGGAGATCAGCCTGCTCGATATCGTGCTTGCGGTGGAGGGGCCGGCACCGGCCTTCCGCTGCGCCGAGATCCGCCAGCGCGGGCCCAATCCCCTGCCGGGGCGGTATTTTACCAGGCCCTGTCAGATCAATGCGGCAATGCTCCGGGCCGAGAAGGCCTATCGTGCCGAACTCGCCAAGGTGAGCATTGCCGATATCGCGGCTGACGTCATGGCAGACGACGATGGCGGTATTGCCGCGCGCGGCTGCGCATTCCTCGAACGCCACGAAAGGAAGACAGGCAATCAGGCCTCGTCATAGGAGAAGGTTAAAATGAGCAAGTCCAAGAAGGTCGTCGTCATCGGCGGCACCGGCCTCGTAGGCTCGAAGGCAGTCACCATTCTTCGCAAGGCCGGGCACAAGGTCGTGGTCGCCAGTTCCAGAAACGGCATCAACGCCTTTACCGGCGAAGGTCTCGAAGCGGCGCTTTCCGGAGCCGATGCGGTGATCGACGTTTCCAACCTGTTGTCCTTCGAAGAGCCTGTGATCCGAAATTTCTTCGAAACGTCGAGCCGCAATCTGACCGAAGTCGAGAAGGCTGCGGGCGTTCGCCACCACGTCGTTCTCTCCATCGTCGGTACGGATGGTCTTGCGGGCAATCCCTATGTCAGCGGCAAGCAGGCGCAGGAGGATGCGGTGAAGGCGTCCGGCCAGGATTATACGATCGTGCGCGCCACGCAGTTCTACGAGTTCATGGATACGATGGCCGAAGCCTATGCCGATGGTGCCGGCCTGAAAGTGCCTGACATCGCGTTTCGCCAATCGCCGCCGATGATGTCGCGGCCGCCCTGGTCAAGGTCGCTCTCGGAAATCCGCATAATGGGATCATCGACCTTGCCGGTCCCGAGCGTGGCGCCTTCGCGCAGGTCATGCGCGCTTATCTTGCGGGGAAAGGCGATAAACGCACCGTCGGAGTGAATGCTTCGCTCGGCTATTTCGGCGCTCCGGTCACCGCCACCTCGCTCGTTCCCAAGGGAGCCTTCATGCAGGGGCAGATCGCGCTTGCAGACTGGCTCCAGCAACAGAAACATCCAACGCAAGTGGAGAAAGCATCATGAAAACAATCTTTTATGCCATAATGGCAGTCGTTCTTCCTCTCACGGTCGCCTCGGCGCACGACGTCACCAAGAGTGATCTCGTCTACGACTCGAAGGGGGCGAAGGTGACCGAAGTTTATGAGCACGTGCTTCCGGACGCTCCGGGCAAGAGTGTGAAAGGCGTGCTGGTTGAATACGAACCGGGTGGCTACAGTTCCGCGCATACCCATGCGAAGTCGGCACTCATCTATGCGACGGTTCTCGAAGGCGCGATCAAGAGTGCGGTGAACGGCGGCGAGGTAAAGACATTCACCAAGGGCATGAACTTCACCGAACTGCCGGGTGACAGGCACGATGTCAGCGCCAATGCCAGCAAGACGAAACCGGCAAAGCTGCTGGCAGTCTTCGTGGTCGATACCGAGGACAAGGAACTCACGACGCCGCAAAAGCCCTGACACTTCTGATAGGCATACATGAAAAAGGCCCCGCAAAAGCGGGGCCTTTTCCTTTATTCGATGACCTGAACGACGCGGTGTGTCTGCGGTTCGACGATCACGCGTTGATTGTTGATGACCGTATAGGCGTAACGCGGGTTATCCGGTACCGGCATCACCTGAACTTCGGCCGGAAGCGGCTTGCCGACGACGATCGGCTGCTGGACGACGACAGCTGATGGCGGGGCCGGCTGTTCCTGGACATAAGTAACGACCTCGCGCGGCGGCGGATCGATCACGGCACCTGTCACGGCACCGGCCACACCACCAACGGCTGCGCCGACAGGGCCGCCGACAATAGCGCCTGTGATGGCGCCGCCGGCAGCACCGGTTACGGCGCCGTCAGCCATCGCATTGGTGGCGAGCGAGGAAAGCGCGAGAGCGCCGGAAACGAGAATGATCTTGTACATTTTGGTACTCCTTGGATTTAGAGCATTTGCGTTTTCCAGGGAAAGACGGAAATGCTCTATCTCATTGCTTCTTCAGCAATTCCGGACGCCGAACTGCGTCGCGTGTTCTTGGAACTGCCTTGGTTTGCGCTGAGGTAACGAGCCGGACATTTCGTTGTTCCGGCTTCAAGAAGTCACGGATTGGCTATGCGGGTTATATAGCGTGAGGCCTATTCGAGCCGGCGGCGGAAAAGCCAGGCGGCGGCACCGAGCGTGGCGATGGCGATCAGCGCCAGCGGGATCGTCTGGTTCACGACCTCGGCTGTGGGGATATCCTTGAGGAAGACGCCTTTGACGATGATCAGGAAATAGCGAAGCGGATTGACGATCGTAATCGGCTGCAGCCAGTCCGGCATGTTCTCGATCGGCGTCGCGAAACCGGAGAGCAGGATCGCCGGCACCATGACCAGGAAGGCGCCGAGGATCGCCTGCTGCTGGGTCATGGAGAGGGCCGAGATGAAGAGCCCGAGGCCGGCGACGGAACCGAGATAGAAGATCGAGCTGCCATAGAGCAAAAAGAGCGAGCCACGCAGAGGCACATCGAAGATGAAGATCGCTGCCAGCAGATAGAGCGTCATGTGGAAGAGGCCGATCATCATGGGCGGCACGAGCTTGCCGATCAGGATCTCGTGGACACGCAGCGGCGAGACCATCAACTGGTCGAAGGTGCCGAGTTCACGTTCGCGGGCAATCGAGAGCGCCGTGACGATGAGGCCGATCAGAAGCGCGATGCTGGCGATCAGGTTCGGCACCATGAACCATTGATAGGTGAGGTTGGCGTTGAACCAGTTGCGCGGCACGGTCGCGACCGTCTGCGCCATCATGCGCTGTCCGGTTGGCGTCTCAGCCGAGAGCGTCATGCCGATCTGGGTGAGATAGCCGGAGACGATCTGCGAGGCGTTGGAGCGGCGCCCGTCGAGGATGATCTGCAGGTCGGCAGGGATACCCGCTTCGATATTGCGCGAGAAATCCGGGCCGATCTCGATAGCCGCGATCACCGACTGTTCATCGATTGCGGTGCGGATATCGCTCTGGTTCTCGGCGGTCTCGATGCGACGGAAGGTCGGCGAGCCTTGGACGCGCTCTATCAGCTCCTGTCCCCAATGGCCGCTGTCGCGGTTCAGGACCATGACATCGACATTGCGCACTTCGAGCGTGGCTGCGTAGGAAAAGACGAGAAGCTGCATGACGGGTGGCACGATGAGCACGAAACGGCCCTTGGGATCGCGCAGCACGGCGAGCAGTTCCTTGGTGATGAGGGCTTTCAGCCGGGTCCACCACATATCAGGCGATCCTCTTACGGGTGCTGCGGGCCGCAAGCACGAACATGATGGCGCCGATCAGGAGCATGGTGGCGATGGCGCGGGCAAACATCGGCCAGATATCGCCGGCCAGAAACACCGTCTGCAGGCTTGGGATCAGATAGCGGGCGGGTACGATGAGCGTGATCCACTGGATGATCTCTGGCATCGAATTGATTTCGAATAGGAAGCCCGAGAGCAGGAAGGCCGGCAGGAAGGCGGAAATCAGCGCGATTTGCGAGGCGAGGAACTGGTTCTTGGTGGCAGTCGAGATCAGCAGGCCCTGGCCTAGCGAGGGGATCAGGAAGGCCGCCGAGAGCGCATAGAGGGCGATGACAGAGCCACGGAAGGGCACGCCGAAGAGGAAGGTCGCGAGCAGCACGCAGAGCGTCATCGAGGCGAGGCCAAGCAGAAAATACGGGAGGATTTTGCCGGCGAGCAGTTCGGCTGAGGTCACCGGTGTCGCCATCATAGCCTCCATCGTGCCACGCTCCCATTCGCGGGCAACGACGAGCGAGGTGAGCAGCGTGCCGACCAGCGTCATGACGATGGCGATGGAACCGGGCACGAGGAAATTGCGGCTCGTCAGCTCCGGATTGAACCAGAAGCGTTGCTCGATGGAGATCGGCGGGCCGGCGGCAACAGTTTCCGACTGGCGCTGCCGCTCCCAGTTGGCGACGGTGCCCTGCGCGTAGTTCTGCACGAAATTGGCGGTGTTCGGGTCCGAGCCGTCGACGAGAACCTGGATCTGCGGATGGTTGCCGGCGGCAAAATCCGTGGCGAAATCGGCGGGAATGACGACGATGCCGCGCACGTTGCCGAGTACAAGATCATCCTCGAACATGCGCCGGTCGCGCCCGACTGTGACGGCGAAATAGCGCGACGCCTGGAAGCTTGCGGCAAGATCCTGCGTCAACGGCGTTGCCTGTTCCAGTACCAGGCCGATGCGGGTGCGGGTCGTATCGAGCGACACGCCGTAGCCGAAGAGGAAGAGCAGGATCAGCGGCAGCACGAAGGCGATGAGGATGGTGCTGGGGTCGCGGATCGCCTGATAGGTTTCCTTGCGCACGAGCGCGGCAAAACGGCGGATGCGGGAAGAGGAGCTCATGCGGCCTTGTCCTTTTCCGTTTCCTTTTCCGAATCCTGCACCAGCGCGATGAAGGCATCCTCCATCGTCGGGTCGGGCTGCTCTTTCGTGGCGATACGGGCCTTCAACTCGTCGGGGGAACCCAGCGCAATCGAGCGGCCGCGATAGATCAGCGAGATGCGGTCGCAATATTCGGCCTCGTCCATGAAATGCGTCGTCACCAGCACGGTAACGCCCTTTTCGACGAGCGCGTTGATATGGGTCCAGAACTCGCGCCGGGTGATCGGATCGACGCCGGAGGTTGGCTCGTCGAGGAAGAGGGCGCGCGGTTCGTGCATGACGGCGCAGGCGAGCGCCAGGCGCTGTTTCAGGCCGAGCGGCAGATCCTTGGCCGAGTAGCGGGAGTGGCGGCCGAAATCGAAGATGTCGGTCATCAGCTCGATGCGCTCGCGCCGCCTGCTGCCGGAAAGGCCATAGACACCGGCGAAGAATTCGAGGTTCTGCATGACGGTGAGATCGCCATAGAGTGAGAATTTCTGCGCCATGTAGCCGAGCTGGTTACGGGCCTCGGCGGCATCTTTGCGCAGATCGAAACCGGCAACGCGGCCTTCGCCCTCCGTCGGTCTCAACAGGCCACAGAGCATCTTGAAGGTGGTGGACTTGCCGGCGCCATTGGGGCCGAGTAGGCCGAAGATCTCGCCGCGCTTGATATCGAAAGTGATGTTGTCGGCGGCGGTGAAATCACCGAAGCGCTTGGTCAGGCCGTGCGCTTCGATGACGGGGCGGTCGCCGGTCTCGCTTGGCGCCCCTTGAGCTTCCGCCAGTCTCGAACGCCCGCCGGGGCCACCGCCGAGCATGTCGATGAAGGCATCCTCGAAGCGGGGTGGGGTGGGGTCAAGCTTCCCCTCGCTACCGGCAACGGTGATATCGGGCGTCCCATCTTTGGCCGCGACGAGGCGGATGGCGTCACCCTGGATGACGCCGTCGATAACGCCTTTCGTCTGCAGCAGTTCGGCCAGCACCTGCCTTCTGCGGCCGGAGACACCTGACACCTTGAAGACACGGTTTTCCACGCGGCCGGTCAGGTCATGCGGCTTGCCGGAAAAGAGCAGCTTGCCCTGATTGAGCAACAGCACATGATCGCAGGCTTCGGCCTCGTCCAGATAGGCGGTGGACCAGAGCACGCCGATGCCTTCCTGCGTCAGGTTCTCGACCATCTTCCAGAGGTCGCGGCGGGAAATCGGATCGACGCCGACGCCGGGCTCGTCGAGCAGCAGCAGGCGTGGCTTTTTGAGCAACGCGCAAGCAAGGCCGAGCTTCTGTTTCATGCCGCCCGAGAGCTTGCCGGCAAGGCGTGTGGTGAAACGTTTGAGGTCGGTGAAGGTCAGGAGCTCGTCGAAGGTGGCGGCGCGCTCGCCTTTCGGCAATCCACGCAGATCGGCATAGAGATCGAGATTCTCCTGAACCGACAGATCCTCATAGAGGCCGAAGCGCTGCGGCATGTAGCCGATCGAAGCCTGGATGGCGGCGGGATTGCGGTGCGTATCGAAACCCAGCACCTCGACCATGCCGCTATCGGGCAGCATCAGGCCGGTCATCAGCCGGATCAGCGTCGTCTTGCCGGCGCCGTCGGGGCCGACGAGACCGGTAATGGCGCCTGCCTTGACCTCGCCGGAGACGGCATCGAGGGCCGGTGGCGCATCGCCGAAGCGTCTGGTGACATCGGTCAGGCGGACCAGCGCCTCATCCATCAGGGAAGAGGACGGGCTCATTTGGCGGCCAGCTCGGGAAAGCGAACGGTGACCGGCATGCCCTGGCGCAGATCCGGGCCGGGCTTGTCGATGACGATGCGCAGGCGATAGACGAGATCGGTGCGAAGCTCCGGCGTTTCGACCGATTTCGGCGTGAATTCTGCGACCGGCGAGATGAATCCTACAGTGCCGTCATAGGGCTTGTCGGGTTGCGTATCCGAGGTGACCTGAACCTTCATGCCGGGATGCAGTCGGCCGAGATCGCCTTCGGCGACATAGCTGCGCACCCAGACAGGCTGCGTCAGCGAGAGTACATAAACGGTATCTGCGGGCGAGACGATCGCGCCGGGCTCGCGAACGCGCGACAGGATGACGCCGTCATTGGGGGCGCGCAGTTCCGTATCGGCCAGCGAGATTTTGGCTGAGGTCAGCGCCGATTGGGCGGCCTTCAGTTGCGCCTCGGCATTGGCGATATCTTCGACGCGGGTGCCCTCCTGTAGAAGCTTCAGGGCCTGGCTGGCGGAATCGGCGCGGGCCGCCGCCATCGACCGGTTGGCGACCGCCTGGTCGAGATTGGCTTCGGAAATTGTACCTTGAGGGCGAAGCTGGCGGGCGCGGTCATAGGCGATGTTGGCATTGCTGAGTGCGGCAAGGCTCTCATCGTAGAGGGCGCTGCTCTGGGCAATTTCCGTCGGTCGAGGGCCGGCCTTCAGCTTGTCGAGCGTTGCCTGCAGGGCGGCTACATTGGCTTGCGCCGAGGCAGCGGCCGCCTCGTAGGGCGTGGCGTCGAGCTTGCCCAGCACTTCGCCGCTCTTGATCATATCGCCTTCATCGACCGCAAGCGAGGCAAGCCGGCCATTGACGCGGAAACCGAGCGAGACCTGGCGAATATCGACATTGCCGTAGAGCGCGAATTCCTTTGAGTGCTCCGGCAGCCAGCCGAGCTTCTGCGGCAGGCCGTACCACCAGGCGGCACCGCCAGCGGCGGCGAGAATGATGATGGCGAGAGCGACGATGCGTTTCATGGGCGGTTTCCTTTCGCCGGCTCAAGCCTGCCGACAAGCTCTGCAGCAAGTTTGCGCAGGGTGACGAGTTGTTCGGGGCCGACCGATTGCCACTCCATCTGGGCGAGGACGGCGGCATGGGCGACGCGGAAGATCATGATGTTGCCGACGAAGGCCAGCGTGCGCAGGCGCACATGCTCGGAGGTGGGATCTTCTCGCAGGATGGTTCCGATCAGTCGGCGGGCCATGCCGATCATCGGACCCATCAGGCCCTGATAGATGCGGGTGAAGGCCTCCGTCGGCTCCATCTGTTCACGAATGATGAAACGCGCCCAGGGCTCCGACTCCTTGCTGACGAAGAGGCCGATCATGGTCTCGCCGAGCTGCGTCAGCAGGCGGCGGGCGTCGTCTTCCGTCAGTACCTGACCGGTAGCATCGAGCGCCATGATATTGGCGCCGATCTCCCGGCGCAGGGCGCCGACATGCTGCTCGATGCGCGACACCAGATATTCGGCAGTGGCGACATAGAGCCCTTCCTTGCTGCCGAAATAATAGGGAATGGCCTGCAGGTTGACACCCGCTGCCTCGCTCAGCTGTCGCGTCGAGGCGCCGTCGAAGCCATAACGACCGAAGACATCGAGGGCTGCGGCGAGCAGCTTCTCGCGGGTTATTTCGGCGCGGTTTGGTGTGTTTTGTTCATCAGTCATGTCTCATGTATAGGCCAGAATGAGATTTCAGTCAATCGAATGAATTTATGGTTCGTGTAAGTGGTGAGGCGAGACGAGGTCAGCGGTGAGCCGCAATCTCGACTATTGGCAGCAACGCAGCATTAATTTGCGTTTTTGGCCGCCCTATTTACCGTTGCGTACTTCCGCAAAGGCTAATGTTCTGGCTGAATAGGCGGATGAGAAACCGGCCCGTCATGCCAAGCGCTGCAAGACATGCCTGGAGAGCGCTCCTTGCGAGCGCGGCTCTTGCTGTTCCCGTGACCATGGCTTGTGCCGACGATATTGCGCCGGGAAAAGGCAATCGCATTCAGTATGAGGTGGTGAAACCATCGCCGCATGACGGACAGCTGACTGCGCCGCGTCTCAGTGCGAACTGGTGGCTGCGGATCAGGCGTGAGGCACCGCAGGGCGATCAGCGGTTAGGTTCGAAGCAGGTTTTCGCGCGTAGCACTGACCAGCAATGATCCCTCAAGCTATGCATCGGGCTTTTCGAAGATCGATTCCGGTTTACGCACCGGTGCCGGTGGGCTTGTCTCCGGCCGCTGCGGGTTCGGATCCCTTTTTCGGCGCTGTGCCCGGCCGATCAGACGGAGCGCCGCCGCTGACGGCAAGATCCTCGCAATGAAGGCGGCGAGTTTCGAGGAGATGCCGGGAATGACGAGGCGGCGGCCGGACTTGAAACCCTGCCATGCCTGCTCGGCCACGTAATCGGCATCGAGCTTGGGCAGCACCTTGAAGAGGGCGGCCCGGTCGGCGCCGGATTTTTCCAGGAAGTCGGTCGAGACAGGGCCGGGGGCAACGCAGGTTACCGTTACACCGAAGCGGCGGACCTCCTCGTGCAGGGCGGTCGAGAAGGCGCGCACGAAATTCTTGCTGGCGTAATAGAAGGCCATGTAGGGGCCGGGGGCGAAGCCGGCGACGGAGCCGAGATTGATGACGCCGCCGCTGCGGCGCGCCACCATGCCCGGCAGGAAGCGCAGGGTCATGTCTGCGAGCGCGCGGATGTTGACGTCGATGATCCCAAGCTGATCCTCTGATGGTAGCGATGTTACGGCACCGCGCAGCCCGTAACCGGCGCTGTTGACCAGAACGCCACAAGCGAGCCCGTTTTCAGCGAGATAGGCCTCCAGGCGGGCGGATGCATCTGGCAAGGCGAGATCGAGTGCGATCGTGAAGGCTTTCCCGCCGGCTTGCGAGATCTCGGCAGCCGTCGCGGCAAGGCCCTCCTGGGAGCGGGCGACGAGCACGGTGATATTGCCGTCGCGGGCGGCCACTTTCGCAATGGCCCGCCCGATGCCCCTGGAAGCTCCAAGAACGACGACAGCAAGGGGCTGATCGGCGCTGGCGCTCATGGGGCAATTCCCGCAATCGATATGCCTTCTGGCTTTCCGTTCTGCCGCAGCGCTTTGACCTCTTCCGCGACCTCGCCGTTCAATATGTTTTCGAACCGCTCCAGTGCGCGGGCGATGGTGGCGCCATCCATTACGCGGTGATCGTAATGGATGCGCACAGTGACCGTGCCGTCAGCATCGATCGGGCCATAGTTCAGGAGCGTCGTGAGCGGCGTCAGCGGATTGAGGGATTCGGCGCCGAGGCCGGAATAGACCGAGAGCTGGAACGTGCCGAAATAATGACCGCGCCGTTTGCCGAGGTTGAGCCCGAGCCACATCGTGGCCCAGCGAAACAGAGCCGGCGCGCGGGCAAGCTTCAGCGAGCGTCGGAAGTCCTTGATCTCGCTGATCGGCAGCGAACGCGCCTCGCGCATCAGCCTATCCAGCTCGGGAATAGGGCGCTGTTCGGGGCCTTTTATCTTGCTCAGGAGAACGATGCGCTCGCCCTCATGTTCGCGCTCATGGGCTACGGAGGCGACGCTTTCCGGGTATTCGTAGAGCTGATGGATCGGGAATTTGATGTAGGCGCGTCGCAGGTCCGGGGTCTCTTTCGACAGCAGCGCATAGCCCTTCAGAAACAGCACGGTCCATGACGGGCGTGGATCGCAAGCGCTTCTCGCTTCCAGCAGCCGCCGGATATTCATCTGCCGCTGTACGGTGACGCGCGGGATGCCGATCGAAAATCGCATGAGATCGCCGACAAGCCGCCGTGCGGGCGAAAGCTTTACTGCTCGTCCCCTCATCCTTCCACTCCCCCTAGAGCATTTCCGTTTTTCTTCGAAACACGCAAATGTCCTATCTCCATGTTTTTACGCAATTCCTGATGCAAAGCCGCTACACATTTTGCTGGAATTGCTCTAATAGAGATAAGGGATGATCCGCTTCGTCTTGTCCATATAGGCGCGGTATTCCGGACCGAAAACGTCGAGCATCATACGCTCTTCCTTGTCCACGCGCAGGAAGAACAGCACGGCAAAGCCGACGAGGCCAGCAAGACCGGCCACCCAGTTTGCGAGCAGGAAGGCCTGTGCGAGCCCCATCAGCATGAAGGAGGTGTACATGGGATGGCGAACCAGCGCGTAGGGGCCTGACGATATCAACTCGTGCTTCTGGCGGATTTCAAGCGTGATGGACCAGTTGCGGCCAAGCTGCTTGTGCGTTCTGCGGAAGACCCACATGGCGAGTGCGAAGATGAAAGCGCCGATTACAACGGCCCAGGCCTGCGCAGGGTAATCGGCCGCTTTCGGAAAACCTGTCGCGACATAGATGACCGGTACGACCGCAAGCCCGGCGAGGGCTGCCGCGAGCGCAAACCTCTCCGTTGCGCTACGCCTGCTGCTGGCGATGGGCACGCGCTTGCCGCGGCGCTCAAACGGGTATCGGATGACGTACCATGCGATAATTCCAACGACCCAAACGATCTCGCCAATGGTGTGAACTGACAAGCTCAAGCCGGCACCAGAACCTTTCCACGATCCTCCCTGCGGATCGCCCTGCCATTGTCTCAACCCGTATTCATCTGCCGCAGGTTCGTGATGAATTGCTGCGGCCGAAGCCAGATGCCGGGTGTCTTGTAGCCCATGTGGCGGGCGATATCCGCCACGAAGGCATTGCAATTGTAGACTGTCGCCTCCCAGAGCTTGCTTCGCGCCTGCAGGCCTCTGATATAGGCCACCGTGTCGTTATATTCGTCATCCGTCAACATCACCCGCCAGCTTGCCGAGCGATACTGTTCCTCGAGGTCGCCATCCGTGGCGCCCGTCGAGGCGGGAACGGGAATGAAATGGCCGATGACGTAGGGTGCTGCATCTTCCGAAGCCGGCGCAAGGCCCGCGACCTCCGGATTGATCATCCGCCCATTCCTGTCGGCGCGGCCGAAGACGACATAGGTGTGGCCGTAGGTCAGCGCGTAACGCGACCGAAATTCGATGAAATTTCGATTGGCTTCCTGCCGGGCGGTGGCCGGCCTCTTCAAGTCGCTGGCATCGGATGTGTAGTGCGGCTGGGGGGCTTTGTCTTCCGTCTGGCACGACGAGAGCGCGACCGCGACAAGAGCGACCAGGCACAAGCGGCTTCTTCCAAGCGTCATCAACACGCTCCATGTGCAAGCTCGTCACGACGCGAGCCTGACGCCAGATGACGAGCCGGTCCCGTGCGGAATGGCAGGGGGATCGATCCTGGCCGGTTTCGGGATGTGGGGGAGGGGAAGGGCTTTGCCAGCCCTTCCTGGTTTCATTGCGAATTTTACTTGTAGACGGCCGTTGATGCCGGCGGCGGAGCTTTCCCCTTGCCTTTACCAATCGACCCGCAGGAACTCAGATTGGCCACCGCAAGCGTTGCGAGGATCACGAATAAAATTCTGCTCATAAAGAAGTCCTCTCCTCATCCTGGCATAGGCCCTGAAGGACGATGCCTCATAGTTTGACGATATCGGCACTTTGAACAGTGCAGGAGTCATTCACATGCAACGAATCTACATTAGCAGATACTAACCGATGTGACCAACCCCCTAGTTTTTCATGGTAAATATCATCAGATCACCACCACGCGCGTTCCGACGCGGGTGCGGGAATAGAGATCGACGATGTTTGCATTGGTCAGGCGAATACAACCGTTCGAAACCGCTTGACCGATCGACCAGGGGGCGTTGGTTCCGTGCAGGCGGAAGAGCGTGTCCTGGCCACCCTGGTAGAGGTAAAGGGCGGCTGCGCCCAGCGGATTGTCGGGTCCGCCCGGTACGCCATCGGCATATTGGGCAAGCCGCGGCTTGCGCGCGATCATGTCGTCGGTCGGTTTCCAGGAGGGCCATTCCGCCTTGCGGCCGATCGTGGCCTCGCCCTTGAAGCTCAAGCCTTCCTCGCCGACGGCAACGCCATAACGCGTGGCATAGCCGCCGGTTTCGACGAAGTAGAGATAACGTGCGCCCGTATCGACGACGATGGTTCCGGGCGGCTCGCCACCGTCATATGCCACTTCCTGCCGCCGGTAGCGAGAGTCGACATCGGGGTCGCGTCCCAGAACCCGGTAGCCTAGCGGCGGGCCATCCGGATTGCCCGTCGTGCATCCCTGAAGCATCAGAGCCAAGCCCCCGAAAACGAGGCCACGGCGTGTGACTGCTACCCTTTCATTCATTTCCACCTACCCTCGGTCAGCTTCGATGTTTCCGGTCAGCGGCGGCCTTGCCTGATGCCCGTATGCTTCTGTGGAACCTTGTCTTTGGCAGGCGGACAAGCTGCGCAACTTGCAATAGTATGGCTTTCGGCCATCCACGAATCTCCTTGCCTCGACCACTCGTTTTGCAGGAATATTAGCATACGGAAATGGAAGGAAGCGATGAAACTTTGTCTGGAAGGAAAAGTCGGTATCGTGACGGGGGCGGGTTCCGGTATCGGAGCAGCCGTTTCCCGCCAGCTCGCGCTAGAAGGTGCCGAGGTCGTCATTGCCGATATCAACGAGGATGCGGCGCATGAGACGGTGAGAGCCATTCGCGCCGATGGCGGTCGTGCGCGCGCCTTTGTCGTCGATGTGGCCGATTTTGCCGGCGTGCAGAAGCTTGTCGATTTTACAGTCGAGACATGCGGCGGCCTCGATCTCGCCGTCAACAATGCCGGGGTCGATGGGCCGCGCGCCGCAGTGGCCGACTATCCGCTCGAAGACTGGCACAGGCTGATGAATATCAACTTGAACGGTGTGTTCTATTGCATGAAATACGAGATCGGCGCGATGCTGAAATCGGGCGGAGGGGCGATCGTCAACATGTCATCGACGCTGGGCGAGGTCGCATTGCCGACCGCAGCCGCCTATACCACGGCCAAGCATGGGGTCGTTGGGCTGACGAAGGCTGCGGCGATCGAATATGCGCGCTACGGCATCCGGGTCAACGCCGTCGGTCCGGGCTGGATCGATACGCCGCTTCTGTCGGAACATCTGGAAGCGGCGAGCACGCGGCGAATGGCCTCGCTGCAGCCGATGTGCCGGCGCGGCACACCGGACGAGGTAGCCAATCTCGTGTCCTTCCTGCTGTCGGAACAGGCGAGCTTCATTACTGGCGCCCACTATCTGGTGGATGGAGCCTATACCGCGCATTGAGGGGCGTCTCGCGTCCCCTCAAATGCGTCGGCGGTTATCGCCACAGACCGCGAGACGAATTCAGGCTTGAAGATCGAGTAGCAGGACTGCGGCGGCGTCCGCTTGCGCGTTCTTTGCGGTGGGGCTGCGTTTCGCTGCAGGTGCAGTCTTGCGCGCCTTGCGGGTTTTCGGCACTTCTTCACCCGAAAGGGCCAGGGGCTCGGCAGTCGGCGTCGCTACAATCGGTGCCGCTTCTTCCTTCAAGACGGTTGGCGCTTCGGCGGGGCTTGCTGCTGCGGCGATCTTGATGACGGGCCGAGCAACCTCCGCCTTGAGGGCCTTCGGCGCGGGGACTGCATCGGCGGGTGCAAAGCGAATCATAGCGAGAACTCCGTTATTTTGTTCTCTTTATGTTCTTAATTCTGATAGAGTCAAGGCTGCGGCGCATTCTATCTCCCAGCTCTATTTCCAATAGGCGTACGGCTCAGTGGAGCACGGCGATGGTCGTAATGCCGGCCTCGTCTGCCGCGCGAATGATTGCCGCTCTCAGTTCTCCAGGGTCGGCTTTACCCTTCACGACATCAAGACAGATCTTGATCGCCGCAAGAAATTCTTCCCCGTCGTCGATGGGGAATTCCTTCATGAGGGCGTTGGCGGCTCCAATAGCCGTTCGGACGGACAGGAGCCTGTCCGGATCATGAAGCATCAGGATTACGGGATCGAATTCGATTGGGGTGTCCCATTCCATTACACAATACTCCCGATGGGATGGCGTATTGTTAACTAAGCAAGAGGCGTGCCAAGGCAACCGGGAGGCTTCTTGAAAGTCGAGTATGGAATTGAAAGGGCGCCCGAGACCTTGATGGCGCCGTGGCGGCGAACAGGGAGGCGTGGCGATGTCGAGTGTGTTTGGCCGCTATGCCGGCGCAGTCGGCGTCAGTCCAGGCCGAGATGTTGAGCCGCTATCGAGGCGAGAACCGACAGGGCGGTTGACAGTAAAAGAATAGCTGATGTCGCGACCAGCAAGCTAGTCGCGCCTGGCTGGTTCACAATTCCGGCAGCATGACCAACGAAAGAGGCCATGGTTACTGCCATCACGATCAAAGTTGCCACACCAAGCACGACAACGAGGGCTACCAAGCCATCGAGCACAACTTCCACAAGGGGGCTTCCATCGTTCACCATTGAACCTCCGCGCCCGCCGTTATCTGGCGTCACACATCTTCTGCGAAAAATCTACAAGCTGCAACCCTTTGTAGTCAGGCTGGTGTGGTACAGTCAATGTATTGTCAACGGCTATTCGGCGCGTGTCTGTCGCCGTTGCTTCCGACAAAGCGAGCTCGCCCCAAAATTACTCCGTTTTCGGAGGCCGGGCCTTCGGCAAGCACACCATCCGCCCGGCATGCCGGTCAGCCGCGCTGCTGGACGTGTAGCATGCGCTCGCGTGTCGCGAACCATTCCTCGGCGTAGTCGTCGTTCCTGTATTCGTCGAAATAGGGGCCGCCATCCGTGAAGTGCACGATCTTGGCGTCATCGCGCTTGTCATATTCGTTGACGAGATAATTCCAGGTGACGGGCAGCTCGCCGATCAGGTCGTCGCCGTCGAGCCATTTGAACTGGTGCAACTGCAGTCCGGTTGCGGTGTTAACGTAATCGGGCGTCAGCGCCCTACATTTCGCGTTGTTGAAGAGGATCAGGCTCGACCAGTTCTTCTTTTCGTATTTCGTCTGCACCTGGCCGAGAAACTTCGTTTCGACCTTCGGCTGGTAATCGTGCTTCACGCACATGGCGGAATAGCGCTCATCGCGTAGCGCCCAAAGCTCGGCAATATCTGTGCGCGCAAGCATGTCGCAATCCATGAACAGGCTCCAGCCCTCATACTGGCTGAGATAGGGCGTCAGGAAGCGCGAGAAGGAGAACTCGGTCGACTGAAGGGCGTTGCGCTCACGGGTGAATATGCCTGCGATATTGTGCAGGTAGATCGGCGTGATCCGCACGGGTACGCTCGATTTTTCCAGAATGCTTTGCGACAGCACGTGATGGGCAACGACTTCCTTTGAATCGAAACCAACATAGATGTTGACGATATCGGTCATATCAATTTCTCCTTGGCATAAATTGTGTGTTTCATTCAGGAAGCTTGCTTCTTCTGGCGGTCGAGCTCGCGCTGCTTGCGGGTCTTTGGTCGCGCCTTGCGAAAAGCCTGATCGAGCGCCCGCTGCCATTTGGTGAGTGACATCAGGTTGTCGATGAGGGTCAGCGCGTGATCGAGCCGCGTGGAGAGCGCATCGTTGGTCGCCGCCTGAATCTCCTCGAATTTCGCGTCGGGAAAATGCCGTGTCAGAAGATCGAAGCGCGATGGCCTGGTGTGTTCAGCGCTGGTGATGAGACCCCTTTGCGCCAGAAGCCTGAAATAGATGCGCTCGAATGTCCAGTCATGAACGTCGAAGACCTTCCAGCGTGCGCTGCGCTTTCCGGAAAATCCGGCGAGCACGATCTTTGGCGTCAGCTGAAGCTCGCGCATCCACGCGACCAGCGCAAAGCCGCTTGTCGGGATCTTGTCCGGCGGATAGTGCCCCGCCATCAGCGTCTCGAGATCGCCGTACATGACGGTCGCACCGTTGAATGCGGCGACGGGACTGAAGCGCTCCTCGGGTGTCGTACGAAGATTCAGAACGCCGAGAAACTTGTCCGAAGTGAAGAATTTCAGCACCTCATCCACTTCCCGCCGATGGACGATATTGGCGCCCATCATGCCGCTTCGCGCCACGAGAATGGTATGCCCGGGAAAAGTCTCGTCGAGAACCTTGTAGACCTTGTTGAAGAAGACGAACAACGTATCGCCCGGAAACTCCGCCCGCATCGATTCCGGATCGGCAGCCTCGCTATTGGCCACCAGAACGATGTGCGAATAGCGATTGAAGAATGCCCGCCAGGCGTCATCCCCCTTTGCATCAAAGACTTGATCTCCGGAACTCTCAGGGGTTGCATTCCTTTCAGCCATCGAGACCTCATTCGAGCTAAAATGCGCTTTCAGTTGTTGGGAGCGGTGCACTGCGCCGGCACGCTTGCCAAGCGACAGAAGATAATCGGTCGCCTTTCGGGAAGGACTGCGCCGGCTGACAAATCCCGACCACGGCGTTTTCGCGAGCATGCTGGAATAGATCTCGGCATAGGCAGATTGCCCTGTTTGAAGCGAAGAATGCCACGGCTTGCGACGTCCGGTGAAATGCAGCAGCACAGGATTGCGGATATAGGGCATGATCCCGGTCTGAACATTCCATCGGTTGTCCAGCCGCTGCCACCTTCCACGAAAGGCAATGTTGAGAATATCCTGGTCGTTGGAGGCAAAGCATCGCCCCGATCGCAGCAGCGAACGCGCAGTCTCGAAATAAGCGCCGGCCCGAACGGCGGCGCAATCCATGAGAAAGACGCCGGCATTGAAATATCCGGCGCCCGGATCGAGGCCGAGCTCCCGCTCGCGCTGTTCGATTTTCTCGGGGAAGGCAGTGACGTAGTCATCGACAGCACCGATCGCCTTGCCGTTGAGATCGGCATCGAAGAGCGCCTGGACATTGCCAACGGCCAATATATCTGCATCGAGGTAGAGAACGCGCTCCAGCGCCTTGTCCATCAACTCGTCGAGGTAGAGGCGCGCAAGCGTGGATTTGTGCCAGCGGCCGGCGGTTTCGGGTATGTCTGCGGGGAAGGCAAAATCGATGACGTCAATATCGATGCCGTTCACACTGTTGAAGCTGGCAACGCAGGCTTTCTGGTCTTCAGGCAGGTCGATGCCGACGATGACCAGCTTGATATCGTTCTCTTGACTGTGACGCACGACAGACAGAAGCGTGCAGCATGCTGCCGGCAGCATTCGCGCATCCGTGAATACGTATACCGCCTTGCTATATATGCGAACCGACATCCCGCCCCCTGAGAAACTCAGTATTGAACGACGACAGAAGTCTCACTGAGCCTGTTTATTCAGTGAAAATTCAGGAAAGCCCAACCGCACGCCACCGCGTTAACGATCAAACATTGCGCACGAGAGAGTTTTGTCAATGCCATCTGGAGTTTCTACTTTTCGGGGAGGCGTATTCGCAAACATTCACCACCCAATCATGGTATGATGTCCGGGTGATCTGTGGGTCGCAATCAATCCGCCCCGAAGGTAGGCTCAATTGAGAACCGCAATTGCTAGCTTCGTTTCTGCTGCAATTTTGATGAGCGGCATCGACGAAGCTGACGCGCGCCGAAAAGATCGGGACGATAATAGCCCGCGCCGAACCTGCGAACAGATGCAGGAACGTTTATCGCGAACGACGGGCGGCAAGAGGCCTGGCGACGAAGCAGAGAAAAAGGCGAAGATTATAAAGCGGATGCAGAAGCGGGGTTGCCACTAGCCTATGCGATTGGAGGCAGCCGGCATGGGCGGGTTCTTTCTGTGGCTGTTTTGCGCTTCATTCCCATCAGTAACGCCAACAGCCACGTACCCAGACCTGACGCATCCAATTGCAAGCTGCGTGCAGGAGTTGGGTCGGTCGATGGGCTTTTTCTGGTCATCTGGCGGGTCTATGGTTCGAGGTACTGGAAGGTTGCCGTAATGGGCGGACTCGGCACACTTTGATATCCGGCTTGATGATCGGCCTCGCCACCCCGGCTTTATCCTGCACGACGCATCAAAGCTCCAACCCCGTCGATTTCCAGTATCAGCCAAGGACCGCCGTAAATCCGGCGTGTAGCCGCGGCTTCAGGCCCACCAACGCATTATCCTGCAGTTGTTGATCGGCCTGGTCCTCAGATGTTTTGCGCCATCTTGAATACGGGTGCGAAAAGATAGCCGAGCCTTTTGGCAGCGGAGGCGGTGATATGATCGGCATCGATATAGAGCGGAACTCCGCCTCGGGACGCATGACAGCGATCGTTGTCGCAGAAGGAGGGCAGCGGGTCGACGATCATCGCATCGTATTTGGCTGCAGATTTTTCCAGAACGGAGCGAGCAAGCGCCTGTCGTTCGGCGATATAAGACAGAGGCGGAGCAATATCCGACGAGGTGCCTTCAAGCTTGGCCTTGGCAAGTGCCTCTGGCACAAAATGGCCCATCTCCGGCACGTCCATGACCAGGACGACCTTGACGCCTTCCTGCTTCAACTGCGCCAGGGTGGTGTCGAGCGCCGTTGCCACGGGCGTAGAGTAGTCGGCGAGGCTCGGGGGAACGGAAGCGTCGAAATAGTCGCCCTGATTCGGCAATTCGGACTGGTGAACATATTTGGGCCAATAGGCCAGCATGAACACGAGCGGGATGTGCTTCTCGCGGATCAGGTCACGCACCGCGTCATTGAAAGCGGTGCAACGGCGCGTATCACCGTTGGTTGCAAGTGGCACGTCGGTAAGCGGCGGGCAGGAGGCATGGGCCGCAAACATGCCACCGAAGCCGCTAGCCGCTGCGGCGGCATCGATTGCCGGTGCCATCGCCGCGGCGTGTGAATCGCCCCAGACGAGGAAGTCGGGACCGAGATCGGCCAGGTTACCCAAGGCGCAGACCCTGCCATTTTCGATATCGGCGTTGGACGGCCCCCTGTGATCGGACTCGCTGAAGCAGCCTTCGCGATAGAAATTGCTGCGATCGTACGTTGCGGCGTAGATGGCGCGGACATCGGCCGGCAATCGGCCGGGTGCTCCGCCGCTCATGACCACCAGCGCCCCAGCGCCCGCCGTCACCCCGACGAGCACAACCGCCGCCATTGTCGGAAGAAGCCTGCCCGTGAGCAAGACCCGGCCTTTGCGGAACGGTTTTTCGATGAAGTGCCACGACGCAATGGCAACAACGAGTGAGGCGACAATAACAACGAGACGTAGCGCGGGCGTGAGCTCATGGCCGGTGAAATAACGCGTAAAGACGATGATGGGCCAGTGCCAGAGATAGAGCGAATAGGATATCAGGCCAAGGAAGATCAGGGGTCGCTGTGCCAGAACGCGGCCGACTATGCCATCGCCGGCGCGCGCATGGATGATGCAGGCTGCGCCGAGACAGGGCAGCCATGCGGCAAATCCCGGGAAGGCCATGGTCTCGGTAAAGGTAAAGACCGCAATGCCGATCAGCACGAGGCCAGTCGCCGCCAAAACCTGCCGGTTGGTCTCGCTCCGTAGTTCGGGAATGGCCCTCAGCCCCAGTACGACACCGATCAGAAGCTCCCATACGCGATATTGCGACAGGTAGAAGGCTGCCGTCGGATCGCGGTTCAACGCCCCGATGCCGGCTGCGAAGGATGCGGCCAATGCGATGAGAGTGACGGGCACTATCCGCCGCGGTGCGAGCCTGTGCAGCAGGATCATGATAAGCGGGAAGCCGATGTAGAACTGTTCTTCGACCGCCAAAGACCAGGTATGCAGCAGCGGTTTCATCTGCGCGCCGATATCGAAATAGCCCGCTTCCTTGCCGAACTGGATGTTCGAGATGAAGAGGGCGGCGGCCGTCATGCTGCGGGCGAAATAAAGAAGCTCCTGCGGCATGAAGGCGAACCAGGCCACGATAGCGCAAGTCAGCATCATCGCAAAAAGAGCGGGGAAGATTCGCCTTATGCGCCGGCCATAGAAGCCGAGTAGACTGAACTCACCCTGTGTCATCTCGCTGGCGATCAGGCTGGACATCAGGTAGCCCGAGATAACGAAAAACACATCGACGCCGACAAAACCGCCACCAAGACCGGCTACGCCGGCGTGAAATAGGACGACCGGGAGGATGGCGATAGCGCGCAATCCATCGATATCAGCGCGATGATGTTGATGATTATTGTCGTTTCGGAGAGAGGATCGAATGGGACTTTCTCCCCTGATGGACACCATACATTCTCGCGAACTGGCTTCGGGCGAGATTAAAAGCGGACCTATCCGACCCAATTGAGGTATTTTAAGGCAAACCACCCCGAAAGCAGTGCGCCGGCCGACCAAATTGCGGTGATCGCGATGACGCCGGCCTCGCTTTGAGGGTGCCCATGCTGGCGTGCGGCTTGTGTCCAGAACTGCGACATAAGAGGTGGCGGAATAAGTCGGCCAGCCCGAAGCACGCCGACCGGTAGGATGACCAGATCGTCAAGATATCCGAATACGGCGATGAAATCGGGGATGATACCGATGGGCGAAAGCGCATAAGTAGCCAACATGCCAGCGACAGCTTTAGCCGGAAGCGGTGCGCTTTTATCGCAAGCAGCTGAAAGGGCAGGGACGGACGCCGGGCTACAGGAAATGCTCTGCGTAAAAACAAAACGAGGTGGGAAAAACTTCCCACCTCGTAAAAATCTAAAAAAGGCCGCAAGGATCAGGCTTGAGTGACACCAACGCTGTAAAGACCAGCGTCATCCGGCTTCACCAACAATGGTTGCGAAGCATCAGACTTCGCGTCCTTGTCCTTAAGCTCGTCGCTCTTTTTATCCTGACCTGCTTGTTCTTCCAAAGCCTTTGACACGATATCTTCGGCTTCAGGGTCTTTCGCGCTGATCGCGACGTCCATCAGGGACACTCCGAGCTTGTCGAGCCCCAGTTCCTTCTCCATTGCAGCGATCCGATCTTCGCCGCCTTCCTGTGCGCCCATTACGATGAGCGCCTTCCGCATATCGTGCGAGAGGTCTGCTTTGGAGCTGTACGAATCTGCATCGAAACCCAGGGCCTCGGCGGCGCGGTCGATCAGGGCGAGTTTTTCCTTAAGGACATCGACGCTCGTGACGCTAAACATCGCCTCGGAAATCTTCGACTCCGCTTGTCCCGGCTGTTTCGTGACACCGATCTTGTCAGCGATCCCATTTGCCGTCGCGATCAAGCTATCAGACGCCGACTTCTTTGGCTCGATTGCGCTGACAGAACCTGCCTGCTGCAAGATGAAAAGCGCCGTTGAATTTACGTTGGAAATACCAGTCATTGCCTACCCCACTTTGACGCTAGGCTTGCCCCTGATGGACGGCTCTGGCGAAAAATAGCTAAGGCTTCATGCGCTAGCGAAAATTTTGATTTTTGAGAATTTCTGTCGTTACCAATAACATTGAGACAGCCGATCTTCGACCATCTCACCCCGCGCGCAACCTACCGAGGGAAAAGTTAACGGCGCATTGCCGAATCCTTATGACTATCAGTATCGCGCGAGACGTTTTTCACCTGCAAATAATGAGGGTGGCCGCTACCTTGGTGTCACTCGGGGAGCGCAGCCGCGCCATAGCCATGAGAAGAAATTCGACGAAGTTCCGAAGACCTCCGTTCTGTTCCAACATTGAAGGTGGGAGCGAATGTTGGGAATATGATCCCGTGCGCTCTGATAAATGATTGATTTTTTTGATAAAATTTAGGGCGGTGGCGCACCCGACAGGATTCGAACCTGTGACCTTTGGAATCGGAATCCAACACTCTATCCAGCTGAGCTACGGGTGCATGCCTGACGATTGATTCATCGTCGTCCGATGGGTGGTTCTTAGCCTAGCTTTGGCTCTGCTTCAATCGCGAAGTTCACGGAATTTCGGGGACTTGGCTTTTAAAGCGATTTCCGACCCAGCTCATGCCATAAATGGAAACTCCGCCGGTCCTTGCGGGCGGCGGAGTTTCCTTCCTGGATGCTGCTTTTATCAGACCTGCATGGCGCCGGGGCCGGGGATGGCCTTGGGGGGCACCTTGCCGAGGATGATCATGCCGAGGACTTCATCCTTGGTGACATCCTCGGTGCGGGCGTGGCCGACGACCTGGCCGTTCTTCATGACAGAGACACGATCCGCGAGGTCGAAGACGTCGTGGATGTCGTGGCTGATGAGGAAGATGCCGATGCCTTCCTTTTTCAGCTGCTTGATGAGTTCGCCCACCTGCGCCGTTTCCTGCGGACCAAGGGCTGCCGTCGGCTCGTCCATGATCAGGATGCGGGCGTTGAACAGGATGGCGCGCGCAATGGCGACGGACTGGCGCTGACCGCCGGAGAGCGCCTTGACCGGTTCCTTGAAGCGCTTGAAGTTGGGGTTCAGGCGCCCCATCACCTCGCGGGCGGAATGTTCCATCGCGACGTCGTCGAGCGTGCCCCAGCGGGTCTTCAGCTCGCGGCCGAGATAGAGGTTGGCGGCGGCGTCGACATTATCGGCGACGGCGAGCGTCTGGTAGATCGTCTCGATGCCGAACTTCTTGGCATCGCGCGGATTGCGGATATCGACCGGTTCGCCGTTGATCAGGATTTCGCCGCTGTCGCGCTTGTAGGCGCCGGAGAGGATCTTGATCAGGGTCGACTTGCCGGCGCCGTTATGGCCGAGAAGGGCCACGACTTCACCGGGATAGAGATCGACGGAAGCGTTGTCGACCGCGTGGATACCGCCGAAGGAGATCGAGATATTCTTCAATTCGACAAGGGGAGTGCGTTGTTCAGCCATGGTTCGTACTCCTCTTACTTCGCACGGGAGCGATAGACAGTGTCGAGCCAGACGGCAATGACGAGCACCGCGCCGACGACGACGTTCTGGATGGGCGTATCGACATTGGCGAGACCCATGCCCGACTGAAGCGACTGCATGACAAGCGCGCCGAGCATGGCGCCGGCGATGGTGCCGGTGCCGCCTGCGAGCGAGGTGCCGCCGATGACGGCTGCCGCAATCGTGTAGAGCTCGTAAGTCGTGCCCTGCGAGTTGGCGGCGGCGTTGAGGCGTGCCGTGGAGATCGCGGCGGCGACGGCTGCGAGGAAGCCCATCAGCGCGAAGATGCGTACCGTGATCCAGCGAGTCTTGATACCGGCAAGCACGGCAGCTTCCGGGTTGCCGCCGATCGCGAAGACATAGCGGCCGAAGCGCAGACGGGTGGCGATAAAGGTCATGACGATGCCGACGAGGATGGCGATCAGGACCGGCACGGCAATGCCGTAAGGGATCATCAGGCCGCCTTCGGGCATGGTGATGTTATTGGCATCGGCATAGCGCTTGGCGATGGCTGGCGGCCAGTAATAGATGGTCGACACCCAGATGGCGCCGAGCACCATGGCGCAGCCGAGTACGCCGAGGAAATATTCGGCCCAGAGCGGACGACGCGGGAAGTTGAAGCGCCGGCGCTGGTGGCGCGAGCCGATGATGGAGACGACAATCAGCACGCAGGCAATGATGCCGATGATCCAGCTCCATGTTGCGCCGATCGCGCCTTCGGCACCGCCGCCCATGATGCGGAAGGTGGTGTCGAGGGGGGCGACGGTCTGGCCGCTCGTGACATACCAGGCAAGGCCGCGCCAGGCGAGGAAGCCGCCGAGTGTGACGATGAAGGAGGGCACGCCCATGAAGGCGATGATGACGCCCTGGAACGTGCCGATGGCGGTGCCGACGATCAGGCCGGCGATCAGCGTGATCACCCATGTGAAGGAATTGTCGAAGCCCAGATATTGCGGCAGGAACTTCGCCTGGACCACGCCCATGACCATGGCGACAAAGCCAAGGATCGAGCCGATCGACAGGTCGATGTTCCGGGTCACGATGACGAGCACCATGCCGGTCGCGAGAACCGCGATCTCGGTCGTCTGTACCGAGAGGTTCCAGAGGTTTCTGGGTGTCAGGAACAGGCCGTCGGTATAGATGTGAAAGCCGACCCAGATGACCAGCAGAGCGCCGATCATGCCGAGAAGGCGGGTGTCTATTTCCGTCGCCCGCAGGAAGCGCGTGAAGGGGCCTTCAACTGCAGTGCGCGGACCTGATGTTGTGGAGTGGGTCATGTCTGCCATGGGTTTGCCGTTTCCCCCATTTGTTTGGGCGCTGGCCTGCCCCTGGTGAGCCGGCCGACGATCGCCCTGTTCTTGTTGTGACCACCGGGACGCTTCCGAAATAGCCGATCACAACGGCACTATTCTGGCAGGGAATCAAAGCATCCGCGATGCGCGCGAGAACGGAGAAGCGCCATCCGATGGGCTTCATCCGGCATCCGGCGCCGCAGCGGGGCTGCGGCGCCGGTATTTCAAAACGTCAGGCGAGGATCAGTCGCAAGCCTTGACGGAGCCGGCCTTGACGCCCTGGCAAGCTTCGGCCTTGGAGATCCAGCCTGCGTCGATGACGACGTTCAGGTTGTCCTTGGTGATGGCGAGCGGGGTCAGGAAGATGGACTGCATCTTCACCTTCTTCGGGCCGCCTTCGAAGGTCTGAACGCCAGCAACCTTGTCCAGCGCAGTGCCGCCGGCGAGGTCGAGAGCGATTTCAGCAGCGCGCTTGCCGAGCTCACGGCTGTCCTTCCAGACGGAAACCGTCTGCGTGCCCAAAGCGATGCGGTTCAGAGCTGCCTTGTCTGCGTCCTGGCCGGAAACCGGAACGGAACCGGCGAGGCCCTGGGCGTCGAGAGCAGCAACTGCACCACCGGCCGTGCCGTCGTTCGAAGCGACGACAGCATCAACCTTGTTGTTGTTGGCGGTCAGGAACTGTTCCATGTTGCGCTGAGCGTTCTGCGGCAGCCAGCCGTCGGTATAGGCTTCGCCAACGTTCTTGATCTTGCCAGCGTCGATCGCAGCCTTCAGAACTTCCATCTGGCCTGCGAAAAGGAAGTCGGCGTTCGGGTCGGAAGACGAGCCCTTGATGAAGACATAGTTGCCTTCCGGCTTCGCCTTGAAGACTTCCTGAGCCTGCAGACGGCCGACTTCCTTGTTGTCGAAGGTGATGTAGAAAGCAGCCGGATTTTCGATCAGGCGGTCGTAACCGACAACCGGGATACCTTCGCTGGCGGCCTTTTCAACAGCCGGGCCGATGGCGTCGGAGTCCTGAGCGAGAATGATGAGGGCGTTTGCGCCCTGCGAGATCAGCGATTCGACGTCGGTCAGCTGCTTGGCAGCCGAAGACTGCGCGTCAGCGGAAATGTACTTTGCGCCCTTGGCTTCGAGAGCCTTCTTGATAGCGGCTTCGTCGGTCTTCCAGCGCTCTTCCTGGAAGTTCGACCAGGAAACACCAACGACGAGGTCGGCAGCCATGGCAGCCGACTGCAGCGAAACGAGGATGGCAGCGCCTGCCATCAGCTTATAAATAGACTTCATATTGTCCTCCCGAGTGAATTGCAGCCGGCCCAGCTTCAGCCTCCTCCGGCCACCGCGAAAGCCTGTCCAGAAAGGTTCGGATTTTTTTCTCGACAGTCGAGAAATTTGATGTCAGAGATTTTTTCAACTGTCAACACCGCACTACCGGCTTAATTTCCTTTGACTTGAGGGCTCCGGAGATGCTGTGGCAAGTGAGGGCGGAACAAACGGGTAAGAGGGCGGCTATCCATGCTGACCAAGTCGAGCACGGAGCTCGTGCGGCAGAGAAACAGCGTACTTGTGCTCGCCACTCTTCGCCGTCACGGGGCACTGGCTCATACTGAGATATCGGATTTCACGCGGCTCTCCTCCGCGACCGTTTCTGCGATCACGGCCGATCTCGAAAAAGCGCAGATCATCGAGAAATCCGAGCAGCAGGCAGCGAGCGGACGGGGCCGGCCGCGCGTGCTGCTGCGCCAGCGGCGCGACTGCGGCTATCTCATCGTCGTCATCATCTCCTCGGATGCCGTGCAATATTCACTCGTCGATTATTCGGGCAAGCTGATCGACCGTTTCAGCGAGGAACGGTCGCACGATCCCGATGGTGCCGCCCGCTTCATGAATTCGGTGCGGGAAGGGCTGGCGCGCATATTGTCGCGCTCCCGGATCACCCAGGAAAAAGTGCTGCTCATCTCGATCAGCAGCAAGGGACTGGTCAATTCCTCCGAGCCGGTTCTCGTCTGGTCGCCGATCTTCGGCAGCGACCAGATCGATTTCGAATCGGCGCTCAAGCCGGACTGGCGGGCCAAGGTCATCCTCGACAACGAGACGCTGCTGGTGGCCGCGGCCCTTGGTGCGCGTGAGGAGAATGTGAAGGGCGGCGATTTCCGCTCGCTGGCCGCACTCTCGCTCGGCCACAGTATCGGGCTCGGTATCGTCAGGCGTACGACCCACGGCGGGCATGACGTGACCGCGCCCAATTTCGGGCATATGCTGCACATGGCCAATGGTGGCCTGTGTCGCTGCGGCACGCGCGGCTGTATCGAAGCCTATGCCGGCTTCTACGCCATCCTGCGCACCGCCTTTGAAGTGCCGCTCGATACGATCCCCGCCAAATTCGTGCCGCTCGCCGAACTCGACAAGATCGCCGCGAGAGCGCGGCAGGGCCACCGTATCTCCGGCTTCGCCTTCCGTCAGGCCGGGCTTGCGCTCGGCAATGGCCTGTCGCGTATGCTGAGCATGACGGAGCGCATGCCGATTGCGATTACCGGGCCGGGCACGCGGTTTTACGATCTGTTGCGGCAGGGAATCGAAGAAGGGCTCGGCCAGTCGCATGTGGTGCGTATGGAGGGCATGCCGGAGCTTCGAGTGGTGGCCGATGAGCAGATGCTGGTGTTTGAAGGGCACTTGAACCGGGCCCTGTCGGTGATCGACGAGGATATCGTCGTGGCCGGCGTTCAGAGCGGGGATTGAGGACGCATCTCATCGAACAAGAAATGGCCGGGCTCCTCACCCGGCCATCTCATAATGGCGACCGTCGGGAGAGAACAGTCAGCCGATCTTGATGAGCTTGCCTTCCTTGACGGACTGCACCGCGGCATCCGCAAGTGCCAGCGCCGCAAGGCCGTCAGCGCCGGAGGGCGAGATCTTCGAGCCCTTTTCGATCGCTGAGATGAAGCTGGCGATCTCGTTAGCATAGGCTTCGGTGTAGCGGGTCATGAAGAAGTCGTGCAGCGGCGGGCGGGTATAGCCGTCGCCGTTTGCGACTTCGATCGAGACCGGGCGCTGGTTTTCCGCCGAGACCAGGCCTTTGGAGCCGTGGGCCTCGATGCGCTGGTCGTAGCCGTAGGTGGCGCGGCGCGAGTTGGAGATGACGGCCTGTTTGCCGGATGCGGTCTGCAGGATGACGGAGACGCTGTCATAGTCGCCGGCTTCGCCGATCGCCTTGTCCACCAGCACCGCAGCGGTCGCGAAGACCGAGACCGGCTCTTCGCCGAGCAGGAAGCGGGCCATGTCGAAATCATGAATCGTCATGTCGCGGAAGATACCGCCCGAGCGCTTGATATAATCGACCGGCGGGGCACCGGGATCGCGCGAGGTGATCGTCACCATCTCGACATCGCCGATCTTGCCTTCGTCGATAACCTTGCGCACGGCCATGAAATGCGGGTCGAAGCGGCGGTTGAAGCCGACCATCAGCTTGGCGCCGGTTTCTTCGACAACCTTGATGCAGGCCTTTACGCGGGCAACGTCGAGATCGATGGGCTTTTCGCAGAAGATCGCCTTGCCGACGCGGGCGAAGCGCTCGATCAGATCGGCATGGGTATCGGTCGGCGTGCAGATGACGACGGCGTCGATATCGTTGGCGGCCTCGATCGCCTCGATGGTGCGCACTTCGCAGCCATAGGCGGACGCGATCGCTTCGGCGGCCTGGGGGAAGGCGTCGGCGACGGCCACGAGCTTTGCATTGGCATCGCTGCTGACCGCCTTCGCATGGACCTTGCCGATGCGGCCGGCGCCGAGAAGACCAAATCTCACTGTCATTACTGCCTCCCTATATTCGGAACAAATAAACCGAATTGATACAAGTTTGGAATTTTCATTCCATTTTCCAATGGCCGCGTCAAGACCGCGGCCCTTTCACATTTGTAAAATCCATCCTAAAGACAAGTGACGTCATCACGACAGTGAGACGGTTCATCATGACAACAGGACCGAAATGCAGCTGATTGATCCCAACCATCCGACCTATCGACACCTCTGGGTTCGCATCCTTATCGTCGTGGTCTGCTTCGGCTGGGGCATCTTCGAATTCATCGGCGGCGACCCCTTCTGGGGCGTTCTGGCGCTCGGCGCCGGCGGCTACTCCTTCTATATGCTGATCTGGACCTTCGATCCAAAGCCGCCGGAAGTGGCGACACCTGCCGCCGACGATGCTGAGGAGGACAGCGAGGAAAAGCCGGCGGCGGAAGCAGAGAAAAAGGCCGAATAATCAGCGCGGCAAGCGCCGAACGGCCTCATCGATCAGCAGATTGGCGATCATCATGCGCCTGTTGGCATTGGCGCGGAAGGGCTGGGCGACGCCATCAGGGTGGTTAGCTTTAGCGAAGGCGCGGCGCTTCTCATTCAGCGTCTGCTGCGTATCGTTTGATTTAATCGACAATTCGGCGGCGACGTCTTCCGGCGCAATGCGGGCGAGATGATCGGGCATGACCGGTTCAGGTTCGGGCTCCGGTGCAGGCGGCGCCTCGACGACAGGCTCGGGGCCGAGATTGTCCAAATAGGCCTGGCCGACACGCTGCGAGGCTGCAGAGACACCTTCCATCACATCGAAAGCGAGGCCGGTCGCAAAACCGGAGACGCGGTGGCTGACCGGCTCTTCCGATTCGACGGTCGCGTCTTCCTCTTCCTTCAGTCGTTCGAGAACGGATTGGAATATCGATTGTCCGAACAGCATGCGCCTTCCCATTAACGGAGGTGCATTAGACGGTGCCAAGGTGGCGCCGGGCTGGATTTTTGCGTGGGATTATCTCCCACGCTCTTCGTCAGCTTCAGGTCACGGCATCAGCTTACGGCCCGGCGGATGCTCTCTTCATGAATGATGTCATAGAGCAGCCGGGCGCTCGGCGGCAGCGCGCGCTCGCGCACAGTGATCATGCTGTAGGGCTTGACGTTGATCTCGAAGTCGATCGGCAGCACGCGCACGTCTGATGCATTGGAGCTCTGCGAAGCCAGGAACTGGGCGACATCGACGGCGACGGGGGCAATGGCGTCCGTCTCGCAGACCATCGCGCAGGTCAGGAGCAGCGAAGAAGTGTTGACGACGTTTTCCGGCAGCTGGACGGCGTGCGACAGGAAGATGTCTTCGATCGTGCGGCGCAGCAGCGTGCCGGGTGGCTGGAACACCCAGTCATAGCCGTTGATTTCCGTAAGACTGCTCGGCTGTTTCTTCTTCAAGAGGGGGTGGCCACTGCGCACGATCAGGCAGGCCTTCTCGATGCCGATCTCGCGCACCTCGAACAGGCGCGGGTTCAGGTCGTCGGGAATGCGGCTGATGATGAAGTCATGGCGGGCGGCCAGAAGCTCACGCGCCAGAACATTGCTGGTCTCGACCTGGATGTTGACCTCGATGCCGGGAAAGGTCTTGCGCACCGTATTGATGGCAGGAACGACGAGGCTCATGGCGGGTGCGGTGACGGCGCCGATGAAGACCGAGCCGCCCTTGCCGCTCTTCAACTCGCCGATCTCGCGGCTCGCCTCGCGCAGCTCCAGGAGGATCTTGCGCGCACGTCTGGCGAGTGCTTCGCCGAAGGTCGTCAGCATCACGCCACGGGCCACCCGCTCATAGAGCGACGTCTTCACGATCGACTCCATATCGGACAGCATTCGCGATGCCGCCGGCTGCGAGATGTTCAGCACCTCGGCGGCGGCCGAAATCTGCCCGCTATCTTCGATTGCGACAATCATACGCAGGTGATTCAGCTTAAGTCCCGCGCGCAAAAGGCCATCATCGCCAAAATTGTCGCTGTGAATGTCGACATGTTCCAACGAAAAGGGCTCTGAGATAAGCGTCATGGTTGCAGCCTCCCCGCTGCGTTCCATTAAAAGTAATACTTTTTAACGATATACCAAATTTGTTATGCACCTTACCAGTTATTCTATTTGACAGTTATAGGAATCCATACCAGTTTGCCGCCGTGTGCTGGTTGGCACTCAACACGTGTGAGATCGTGGAGGAGACCTACTTCGTTTCTCACCATCTGAAGTAACTATCCAATACGGAACCTGCCACAGTTTCGGGGCGGGCGATTTTTCGTCCGTCAATCTTTAACAAGGGAGAGAGAAATGAAATCCATTATCTCATTGATGGCTGCGGCTGCTTTTGGCGTCGCATCGTTCGTTATGCCGGCTATGGCGGCAGACAAGGGCCTGGTTGGCATTGCAATGCCGACGAAGTCCTCCGCTCGCTGGATCGACGACGGCAACAACATCGTCAAGCAGCTTCAAGACGCTGGTTACCAGACCGACCTGCAGTACGCTGACGACGATATCCCAAACCAGCTTTCGCAGATCGAAAACATGGTCACGAAGGGCGCAAAGGTTCTCGTCATCGCTTCGATCGACGGCACGACCCTGTCCGACGTTCTCCAGAAGGCTCATGACGCCGGTATCAAGGTCATCGCTTATGACCGCCTGATCCGCGACTCTGCTAACGTTGACTACTACGCCACGTTCGACAACTTCCAAGTTGGCGTTCTCCAGGCTGGTACGATCGTCGACAAGCTCGGCCTCAAGGACGGCAAGGGCCCGTTCAATATCGAACTCTTCGGCGGTTCGCCTGACGACAACAACGCCTTCTTCTTCTACGACGGCGCTATGTCTGTCCTGCAGCCCTACATCGACAGCGGCAAGCTCGTCGTGAAGTCCGGCCAGACCGGCATGGACAAGGTCGGCACGCTGCGTTGGGATCCGGCAACGGCTCAGGCCCGCATGGACAACCTGCTCTCGGCTAACTACACCGACGCAAAGGTCGATGCCGTTCTGTCTCCGTACGACGGTCTCTCCATCGGCATCATCTCGTCGCTGAAGGGCGTCGGCTACGGTACGGCTGACCAGCCGTTGCCGGTCGTCTCCGGCCAGGACTCGGAAGTTCCGTCGATCAAGTCGATCATTGCTGGCGAACAGTATTCGTCGATCTTCAAGGACACCCGCGACCTCGCAAAGGTCACCGTTCAGATGGTTGACGCCGTCATGTCCGGCAAGGAGCCTGAAGTCAACGACACGAAGACCTACGACAACGGTGTCAAGGTCGTTCCGTCCTACCTGCTGAAGCCGGTCGCCGTGACCAAGGAGAACTACAAGACGGTTCTCGTTGACAGCGGTTACTACAAGGAAGACCAGCTGAAGTAATTATGAATGGCCGGGACCCGCGTGATTGCGGGTTCCGGTCTTCGATTCTATGATCGCCGGGCCATTTTCGGTCGCGGCGTTGGGTTTTTAGTCATGGAAAATACAATCCTCGAAATGCGGAACATCACCAAGACGTTCCCGGGCGTGAAAGCGCTTGAGAATGTGAACCTCAAGGTTCGTCAGGGTGAAATCCACGCATTGGTGGGCGAAAACGGGGCCGGCAAGTCGACCCTGATGAAAGTGCTCTCCGGCGTTTATCCGGCAGGAAGCTATGAAGGCGACATCGTCTATGAAGGCGACGTGCGCAACTTCAGGGTTCTGAAGGATTCAGAAGAAATCGGGATCGTCATCATCCATCAGGAGCTGGCGCTCGTGCCGCACCTGTCGATCGGCGAAAACATCTTCCTCGGCAATGAAAATGCCAAGAACGGCATCATCAGCTGGGAAGAGACATTCAATCGCACCAAGCAGCTTCTGGCCAAGGTCGGCCTTCGCGAATCTCCGAACACGCTCGTAACCGACATCGGCGTCGGCAAGCAGCAGCTCGTCGAGATCGCCAAGGCGCTGTCAAAGAGCGTCAAGCTGCTCATCCTCGACGAGCCGACCGCATCGCTGAACGAAAGCGATTCAGACGCGCTCCTCAACCTGCTTATGGAATTCCGCAGGCAGGGCATCACCTCGATCATCATCTCCCACAAGCTGAACGAGATCCGCAAGGTCGCCGACCAGATCACGGTCCTGCGCGACGGCATGACCGTCAAGACGCTCGACTGTCATACGGACGAGATCAGCGAAGACATCATCATCAAGAACATGGTGGGCCGCGATCTCGCGGACCGTTATCCGCCACGCTCGGTGCCGATCGGCGAGACGATCTTCGAAGTGAAGAACTGGAACGCCTTCCACCAGCAGCATCGTGACCGCCAGGTTCTGCACGATATCAATGTCCATGTCCGCAAGGGCGAGGTCGTCGGTATCGCCGGTCTGATGGGTGCGGGCCGCACCGAGTTCGCCATGAGCGTCTTCGGAAAGGCCTACGGCCACAAGATCACCGGCGATGTCTTCGTCGACGGCAAGAAGGTGGATACGACGACGGTCCGCAAGGCGATCGACGCCGGTCTCGCCTACGTGACCGAAGACCGCAAACATCTCGGCCTCGTGCTGAACGACAATATCCTGCACAATACCACGCTTGCCAATCTGCTCGGCGTTTCGAAGAACACCGTCATCGACGACATCAAGGAGATGAGGGTCGCGACGGATTACCGCTCGAAGCTGCGCATCCGCTCGTCGGGCATCTTCCAGGAAACGGTCAACCTTTCGGGCGGCAACCAGCAGAAGGTCGTGCTGTCCAAGTGGCTGTTCTCCGATCCCGATGTTTTGATCCTGGACGAGCCGACACGCGGTATCGACGTTGGCGCAAAATACGAAATCTATTCTATCATCAACCAGCTTGCCGCTGACGGAAAGGGCGTTCTGATGATCTCGTCAGAAATGCCGGAACTGCTTGGCACGTGTGACCGCATCTACGTGATGAACGAAGGACGCATCGTCGCCGAACTGCCGAAAGGAGAAGCAAGCCAGGAAACCATCATGCGCGCTATCATGCGCTCAGGGGAGAAGAAACAATGACTCCTGTCAACCCGACATCCACAGAGGAAAGCAACGTCGTTTCGATCGGCGACTATATCCGTGGCAACATCCGCGAATATGGCATGCTGATCGCGCTCGTCGCGATCATGGTGTTCTTCCAGTTCTATACCGGCGGCATCCTGTTCAAGCCGGTCAACCTGACGAACCTGGTGCTGCAGAACTCCTTCATCATCATCATGGCGCTCGGCATGCTGCTGGTGATCGTGGCAGGGCATATCGACCTGTCGGTCGGCTCCATCGTCGCCTTTGTCGGCGCGCTGGCGGCCATCTTCACCGTTTCCTGGGGCATGAACTATTGGCTGGCGGCACTTCTCTGCCTGGTCATCGGCGGCATCATCGGTGCGGCCCAAGGCTATTTCATCGCCTATCACCGCATTCCGTCCTTCATCGTGACGCTTGCCGGCATGCTGGTCTTCCGCGGCTTGACGCTGACGGTCCTCGGCGGCAAGAACATCGGCCCGTTCCCGAAGGAATTCCAGGTCATCAGCACCGGCTTCCTGCCGGGCGACATGATCGACATCGGCGGCGTTCCGACCCAGCTCACCTCGCTGATCCTGACCGTCATCTTGCCGGTCATCCTGTTCTATCTCGCCTGGCGTCGCCGCAAGGTGAATGAAAGCCACGGCATCGATGTCGAGCCGATGGGCTTCTTCATCGGCCAGAACGTTCTCATTTCGCTTGCCATTCTCGGTCTCGGCTATCTGCTGTCGACCTACAAGGGCCTGCCGAACGTTCTTATCGTCATGCTGGCACTGATCGCTGTCTACAGCTTTGTGACGCGCCGCACGACGATCGGCCGTCGCATCTACGCCATGGGCGGCAACGAAAAGGCGACCAAGCTCTCGGGTATCAATACCGAGCGCCTGAGCTTCTTCACTTTCGTCAACATGGGTGTGCTTGCCGGTCTTGCTGGTATGATCGTTGCGCTGCGTCTCAATTCGGCAACGCCGAAGGCTGGCGTCGGCTTCGAGCTTGACGTCATCGCGGCCTGCTTCATCGGCGGCGCATCGGCTTCGGGCGGCGTCGGCAAAATCACCGGTGCGGTCATCGGCGCATTCATCATGGGCGTCATGAACAACGGTATGTCGATCGTCGGCCTCGGCATCGACTTCCAGCAGATGGTCAAGGGCCTCGTGCTGCTCGCTGCTGTCTTCTTCGACGTCTACAACAAGAACAAGGGCTGAGGTCTAACTCAGCCTGCGCATTCGCAGTCGTATGAAAACGAATTCCGGCTCCTCCAGGAGCCGGAGCGGCGAAGCTTTATCCTCGCCGAACGAAAAGGATCAGGAACGTGCTTATTTCGCAGATCAAGGGCGCCAGCGATGAGATCATCGTCGCCGTGCGTGAACCGGGTGCCACCGCCAAGGCCGTCAAGGGTGCTGCAAGCGTCTACGCTCTGGCGATGGAAGCAGCAGACAGCGGCAAATCACTCGTCTCCGTCATCGAGGCGCATGGATTGGGTGAAACCGTCGATCTGGAAAAGGCCTATGACGAGGGCCGCTTCCTGCCGCCGATCACACATCCGGATGCGGCACACCTGCATCTGACCGGCACGGGCCTGACGCATCTGGGCTCGGCCGCGACGCGCGATTCCATGCACAAGAAGACCTCCGAGGCGGCAGAGGAAACGCTGACCGACTCGATGAAGATGTTCAAGATGGGACTTGAGAACGGCAAGCCGGCCGCTGGACAGAAGGGCGTACAGCCCGAATGGTTCTACAAGGGCAATGGCTATGGTGCTGCTGCTCCGGGTGCTCCGCTCGTCTCCCCGTCCTTTGCGCTCGATGGCGGCGAGGAGCCTGAAATGGCCGGTATCTATGTGATCGGCAAGGACGGCACGCCGTTCCGCATCGGCTTTGCGCTGTCGAACGAGTTTTCCGATCACGTCACCGAGCGGATCAACTATCTCTATCTCGCTCATTCGAAGCTGCGTCCGGCAAGCTTCGGCCCGGAAATCCGCATCGGTGTTGCACCGGAGGACATCCGTGGTGCATCGCGCATCAAGCGCGGCGACAAGGTGATCTTTGAAAAGCCGTTCCTGTCGGGCGAAGCGAACATGTCGCACACTTTCGCCAATCTGGAATATCACCATTTCAAATATGGCATCTTCCGCGTCCCCGGTGATGTGCATGTACATATGTTCGGTACGGCGACGCTTTCCTTTGCGGATGGCATCAAGACGGAAGAGGGGGACGTCTTTGAAATCGAGGTGGCCGAGTTCGGCCTGCCGCTGCGCAACCCGCTGAAGGTTGACGCCGAAGAAGAGATCGCCGTCAAGCAGCTCTGATTTCAAAAGGCTGGCCGCCACGACAGCGGCCGGTCGCTTGCCCTAGAGGAGGGAACAAGGCCGATGACCATCCATCAGAATCTCATTGCAGGCGAATGGACCGGCGTTAATGCCGCCGAGAATATCAATCCGTCCGACACGAACGAGGTTGTCGGTCTTTACGCTCAGGCGAGCGCCGAAGATGCCAAGGCGGCTATCGCTGCTGCCAAGGCTGCATTTCCGGCCTGGTCGCGTTCCGGCATCTGGGAACGCCACGTCATCCTGAAGAAGGCTGGCGACGAGATCATGGCGCGCAAGGACGAGCTCGGCGCGCTTCTCGCTCGCGAGGAAGGCAAGACGCTTCCGGAAGCCATCGGCGAAACGATCCGCGCTTCGCAGATCTTCGAATTCTTCGCAGGCGAAGCCTTGCGACTGGCCGGCGAGGTCATCCCGTCGGTGCGTCCGAATATCGGCATCGAGATCACCCGCGAGCCGCTTGGCGTCATCGGCATCATCACGCCCTGGAACTTTCCGATCGCCATTCCGGCCTGGAAGATCGCGCCGGCGCTCTGCTACGGCAATACCGTCGTCTTCAAGCCGGCCGATCTCGTTCCGGGCTGTTCCTGGGCGATTGCCGACATCCTGCACCGCGCAGGCCTGCCGAAGGGCGTTCTGAACCTCGTCATGGGCAAGGGCTCGGTCGTCGGTCAGGCCATGCTCGACAGCCCCGATATTGCCGGCATCACCTTCACGGGTTCGACCGGTACTGGCAAGCGCGTCGCCACATCCTCCATCGAGCATAACCGCAAGTTCCAGCTGGAAATGGGCGGCAAGAACCCGATGGTCGTGCTCGACGATGCGGATCTGACCGTTGCCGTCGAGGCTGCCGCCAATTCCGGCTTCTTCTCCACCGGCCAGCGCTGCACCGCGTCGTCGCGCCTGATCGTCACCGAAGGCATCCATGACAAGTTCGTGGCAGCACTCACCGAAAAGCTGAAGACCGTTGTCGTCGACCATGCCATGAAGCCCGGCACGCATATCGGCCCTGTCGTCGATGCCCGCCAGCTGCAGACCGATACCGATTACATCAAGATCGGCAAGGAAGAGGGCGCCAAGCTCGCCTTCGGTGGCGAACTCATCTCGCGCGACACGCCCGGCTTTTACCTGCAGCCGACACTGTTCACCGAAGCCACCAACCAGATGCGCATCTCGCGCGAAGAGATCTTCGGACCCGTCGTTTCCGTCATCCGCGTCAAGGATTACGAAGAGGCCTTAGCAACTGCCAACGACACGCCGTTCGGCCTGTCTGCCGGCATTGCCACGACCAGCCTCAAGCATGCGACGCATTTCAAGCGCAACTCCGAAGCCGGCATGGTGATGGTCAACCTGCCGACCGCCGGCGTCGATTTCCACGTTCCCTTCGGCGGCCGCAAGGGCTCGTCCTACGGCCCGCGCGAGCAGGGCAAGTACGCCGCCGAATTCTACACAACCGTCAAGACCGCTTACACGCTGGCCTGAGACACAGCGCGATAACCCTGATCGTACGAGGCGGTCAGGGGATATCCTGAAGGACAGAGATTATGAAAAAGAAAGCAGAATGGCCGCGCAAGCTGCGCTCGCAGGAATGGTACGGCGGCACGAGCCGCGACGTGATCTACCATCGCGGCTGGCTTAAGAACCAAGGTTACCCGCACGACCTGTTCGACGGACGCCCTGTCATCGGCATCCTCAATACCTGGTCGGACATGACGCCGTGCAACGGCCACCTGCGCGAACTCGCCGAGAAGGTGAAGGCCGGTGTCTGGGAAGCCGGCGGTTTCCCGCTCGAAGTGCCTGTATTCTCGGCCTCCGAAAACACCTTCCGCCCGACCGCGATGATGTACCGCAACCTGGCAGCGCTTGCCGTCGAAGAAGCGATCCGCGGCCAGCCGATGGATGGCTGCGTGCTGCTCGTCGGCTGCGACAAGACCACGCCGTCGCTGCTCATGGGGGCTGCCTCCGTAGACCTGCCGTCGATCGTCGTCACCGGCGGCCCGATGCTGAACGGCTATTTCCGCGGCGAGCGCGTCGGTTCCGGCACGCATCTCTGGAAGTTCTCCGAAATGGTGAAGGCCGGCGAGATGACGCAGGCCGAATTCCTCGAAGCGGAAGCCTCGATGAGCCGTTCATCGGGCACCTGCAATACGATGGGTACGGCTTCCACCATGGCGTCCATGGCTGAAGCGCTCGGCATGGCACTGTCAGGCAATGCCGCTATCCCCGGCGTCGATTCCCGCCGCAAGGTCATGGCGCAGCTGACCGGCCGCCGCATCGTGCAGATGGTCAAGGACGACCTGAAGCCTTCCGACATCATGACCAAGCAGGCCTTCGAAAACGCGATCCGCACCAATGCGGCCATCGGGGGATCGACCAATGCCGTCATCCATCTGCTCGCCATGGCCGGCCGCGTCGGTGTCGACCTGACGCTCGACGATTGGGACCGCTGTGGTCGCGACGTGCCGACCATCGTCAACCTGATGCCGTCGGGCAAGTACCTGATGGAAGAGTTCTTCTATGCCGGCGGCCTGCCTGTCGTGCTGAAGCGCCTCGGCGAAGCCGGCCTGCTGCACAAGGATGCGGTGACGGTTTCGGGCGAGACGGTCTGGGACGAAGTCAAGGACGTCGTCAACTGGAACGAGGACGTGATCCTGCCGGCCGAAAAGGCACTGACCTCTTCCGGCGGCATCGTCGTCCTGCGTGGCAATCTCGCGCCGAAGGGCGCGGTGCTGAAGCCGTCTGCGGCCTCGCCACACCTGATGGTGCACAAGGGCAGGGCAGTCGTGTTCGAAGACATCGACGACTACAAGGCCAAGATCAACGATGACAATCTCGACATCGACGAGAATTGCATCATGGTCATGAAGAACTGTGGTCCCAAGGGCTATCCGGGCATGGCCGAAGTCGGCAACATGGGTCTGCCGCCGAAGGTGCTGAAAAAGGGTATCACCGACATGGTGCGCATTTCCGATGCGCGCATGTCCGGTACGGCCTATGGCACCGTCGTGCTGCACACCTCGCCGGAAGCTGCCGTCGGCGGCCCGCTCGCGGTCGTCAAGAACGGCGACATGATCGAGCTCGACGTGCCGAACCGCCGACTGCACCTGGATATCTCTGAGGAAGAACTGGCGAAGCGTCTGGCCGAATGGCAGCCGAACCACGACCTGCCGACCTCGGGCTACGCCTTCCTGCATCAGCAGCATGTCGAAGGTGCCGATACCGGCGCCGATCTCGACTTCCTCAAGGGATGTCGCGGAAGTGCTGTCGGCAAGGACAGCCACTAAGGTTCTTGCGAATATGGATATGGAAAGGCGGGCTTGGCCCGCCTTTTTCTTTTTCGCGCTATTGTGGACCCAAGCTAGTGGCTCCGGCCTTCTGGTAGAAGGAACTCGACGCCGTTGCGTCGGCCGGCATCGATGACGCGCTGGATGTTGGGCGGCTCGTTGCTCGGCGGCGGCAGTTCACGCGTGCCTGGCGGCATCGGCTCGCCGGCCTGGGCGAAGAAGGCATCGTGAACGAGGCCCGGCATATTGATGATCAGCATGCGCGATGGCTTGTCGTCGATATTGGTGAAGGCATGGACCGTGCCACGCGGTACCTTGACGAAGGTGCCGGGTGTTGCGACGCGCTTTTCACCCTGGATCAGGAACTCGAATTTTCCTTCCAGCACATAGAAGGATTCATCGTCTGCGGGATGTTTGTTGGGCGGGGCGCCGGCGCCCGGTGCTGTGGTCGCCTCGACAAGGCTGAAAGTGCCGCCCGTATCAGGATTGCGGGCGATGAAGCGCAAGAGAATGCCGAACAGATAATAGGTATCGGTTTGCTCTGATGACATAGCATATCCCCCGGATGCTAGAGTTGTCAGGCTTGCCGTACCGTTATAGCACATCATCATCGGCAAATGATGACGCCAAGTTGTATTAGCTATGTGGAATATTTCTGCTGGTCAGCCGCTGGAACGCAGCCGATCGTCTTCCGGCTCCGTCTGATCGAAGAGCATCCGGATCGCCGGCCATTTGCGGCGGAAAGCGGCAACGCAGGCCGGGTCGAAATGCGTGCCGCTGCAGGCGATGATTTCCCGGTAGGCCTTGTCGATCGGCCATGCCTGCTTGTAGGGGCGCTCGGAGCAGAGCGCATCGAAGACATCCGCGACGGCGACGATGCGCGCCTCGATCGGAATCCGGTCGCCGGCGAGACCGAGGGGATAACCGGTACCGTCCCATTTTTCGTGATGGCCGCCGATGATGGCGGTGGCGACACGTGAAAGCTCGGCCGAGCTGTTGCGCAGGATCGAAACGCCGATCGGTACATGCTCGCGCATCTTTTCGATCTCGTCGGGCTCCAGTTTGCCGGGCTTCTGGAGGATGGCGTCGGGAATGCCGATCTTGCCGATATCGTGCAGGGGAGCGGCGAGATAGATGTTGCGGCGTTGGATGCGGTCCATGCCGATGCCCTCGGCGATAAGTTCGGCGATATTGGCGACACGCTCGATGTGATCGCCGGTATTGCCATCGCGCGAGGCCATGGCTTGCGCCAGGCACCAGATGATCTCCTGCTCGCGAATATCGGCCTGTTCGCTGGCGCGGCGAAACGCCTGATCAAGCGAACGGGCGCGATCGACGAGGGCGAGCTGGGCGTTGCGGAGCGCCAGCAGGTTCAGGATGCGAGCTTCCAGCTCCAGCGGATCGAACGGCTTAGCGAGGAAGTCGGTGGCGCCGGCCTCCAGCGCTTCCAGGCGCACCGCGCGCTCCGTCTGCGAAGTGATCATGACGATGGGCACGGTTTCATAGCCGCGCTGGCTGCGCAGGCGGCGGATGACATCGATGCCGTTCATCTGCGGCATCATGTAATCGACCAGAACCACGTCGAATTCGACTGTTTTCGTGCGCTCGAGGGCTTCGAGTGGATTGGTGAAGCTTTCGATGGTGCAGCCGGCAAAGCCGCGCACGGCAGTTTCGAGGGCAAGCAGGCTGGATTTGCTGTCATCGATAATAAGAAGAGACATGAACAACCTACTGAAAACTCAAAACCAAAAGACCGGCGCACTGCCTGCCGGCGCCCGCAATGCGGGCCTTAACAGCACATAGCTTCTGCCAGCCGGTTTAAGATAGGGTTAGTTCGCAGTAGAGAATTGGTTGCAATAGCACTTATTGCGTGTTGCTTACACACGTGGAGCAGGTCCTCTTTTCTCGAAAGCCGGACCTGCTCCAAGCCTTTTCAGACAGTTTCGACGGCAGAATGGCCATGCGCTTCTGTTGGAATTGCTCCGAGAGCAACCCTTCAGCTCTGGCTTTGGCTCTGCATCTGCCCGCCGTCTTCGACCTTCACCGTCACCGAAAGCTTTTCGCCCGGTGTGCCGATCCGCATGCCCGATACGGGTGCCGCGTCTCGATAGCAGAGGCCGGATGCCATGCGCACGTAGCGGTCGTCAGGGCAGATCTTGTTGGCAGGATCGAAGCCGACCCAGCCGAGGCCGGGAATATGGGCTTCGCCCCAGGCATGGGTGGCTGCCTGGTCGACCTTTTCTTCCATCATCAGATAGCCGGAGACGTAGCGCGCCGGTATATCGAGCGCGCGGGCGGCTGTGACGAAGATATGGGCATGGTCCTGGCAGACGCCGGTCTTCTTTTCCAGCGCCTGTTCGGCCGTGGTCTCCGTGCTGCTGGTGCCGGGCTTGTACTCGACGGTCTCGTGGATTGCCGCCATCAGCGCATGCATGCGAGCAAGGTCGTTCTCGCCTGACGCGCCCTTTATCAGCTCCTTCACCAGCTTGCCGGCCTTGGTAAGCGGCGTATCACGCAGGAAGAGCCAGAGCGGGCAGAAACCGATATGGGGGCCGATCACGCCGTTGCGGTCTTCGGTCTCGACTTCGCCTTCGGCGACGATGCGGGTGACCTGCTGCTCGCCTTCCAGCGAGACGAGGTTCACGTGATTGCCGAACTGGTCGTCATATTCGACCTCGGGCTTGGCGCCTTCGACATGCAGCGACCAGTTGAGCACGCTCTGGCTCGGTGTGCTCGGTGGCGTCAGTCGCAAACGCTGCAGCGAAAACTGCGCCGGTTCGTCGTAGCGGTATTCGGTGAGGTGGCTGATCTTCAGTCTCATGATCTGACCCGCTTAAGCATAGAACCGGTAACCATCGGAGATCTCGTTGCCGAGCTTATTATTGCGCGACACGAAATCCTCAAGGAACTCATGCAGGCCCTGATCCATCACATCCTTGATCTTCAGGGTCTGCAGCGTGGTGCGGATGGAATCCGCTGTATCGTGGGCCTCAAGCCGTTCGCCATAATCCTTGGCGATATAACCGAGATTGCTGACGATCTTCTCGTAGCAATAGGCCAGCGAACGCGGCATCTGGCCGTTGAGGATCAGGAAGTCGGCAATATTCATGGCGCGGTATTCGCCGTCATAGGCCCAGCTATAGGAGCGGTGGGCGGAGACGGAGCGCAGGATGGATTCCCACTGAACATTATCGACCGACGAGCCGACCTGCGAGATCGATGGCAGCAGCACGTAGTACTTCACGTCGAGGATGCGGCTGGTATTGTCAGCGCGTTCGATGAAGGTGCCGATGCGGGCGAAATTATAGAGTTCGTTGCGCAGCATCGAGCCGTGAAAGGCGCCGCGGATGAGGCCGGCGCGATGCTTGATGACATCGATGACCTCGGGCAATTCCGCCGCCTTCAGCTTCTTCGACAGCAGTTCCTTGAGATCGATCCAACATTCGTTAGTTGCTTCCCAGGTCTCGCGCGTCAGCGCCGTGCGCACCATGCGGGCGTTGTTGCGGCCGAAATCGATGCAGGACATGACGCTCGACGAATTCTGCCGGTCGCGCAGCATGTAGTCGATCGCATCGGCGCTGGTCAGCTTCGAATGGGTCTCGTCATAGAGTTCGCGCACGCCGGCACTTTGCAGCACGCCATCCCAATTGTCGTCGCCGGAATCGCTGCGGGTCAGCGACATGCGCAGGCCGGCATCGACGAGGCGTGCAATATTCTCGGCGCGCTCGATATACCGGAACATCCAGTAGAGCCCGTTTGCAGTTCTTCCGAGCATCAGTCCTCCAATACCCAGGTGTCTTTGGTGCCGCCGCCCTGGCTGGAATTGACGACCAGCGAGCCTTGCTTCAGCGCCACGCGGGTGAGCCCGCCCGGAATGATCTGCACCTTGTCGGAAACCAGCACATAGGGGCGCAGGTCCACGTGTCGGGGTGCGATGCCCTTGTTGACGAGGATCGGCACGGTGGAGAGCGAAAGCGTGGGCTGGGCAATGTAATTGCTGGGCTTGGCCTTCAGCTTCTCGGCGAAATCGGCGCGCTCCTTCTTGGAGGCGGTCGGGCCCACGAGCATGCCGTAGCCGCCCGAACCATGCACTTCCTTGACGACCAGCTCTTCCAGATGCTCCAGCACATATTTCAGGCTCGATGCTTCCGAACAGCGCCAGGTCGGCACATTCTCGAGGATCGGCTTGCGGCCGGTGTAGAACTCGACGATCTCGGGCATGTAGGAATAGATCGCCTTGTCGTCGGAAATGCCGGTGCCGGGCGCATTGGCGATGGTGATATTGCCGGAGCGATAGACATCCATGATGCCGGGAATGCCGAGGGCGGAATCCGGGCGGAAGGTGAGGGGATCGAGGAAGTCGTCATCGACGCGGCGGTAGAGCACGTCGATTGCCTCGTAACCGCGCGTCGTGCGCATCTTCACCTTGCCGTCGATGACGCGAAGGTCCGAGCCTTCGACCAGCTCGACACCCATCGTGTCTGCGAGGAAGGAGTGCTCGTAATAGGCGGAATTGTAGATGCCGGGGGTGAGGACCGCGACCCGCGGCTTGCCCCTGCACCCGGGAGGGGCAAGCGAGGCAAGACTCTGGCGCAGAAGATAGGGATAGTCCTCGACGCGCTGCACCTTGTTCTCATGGAAGAGCTCCGGGAACATCTGCATCATGGTTTCCCGGTTTTCCAGCATGTAGCTGACGCCGGAGGGGGTGCGGGCATTATCTTCCAGCACATAGAACTCTTCTTCGCCTGTTCGCACGATGTCGGTGCCGACGATGTGCGTATAGACGCCGCCCGGCGGGCGGAAGCCGATCATCTCCGGCAGGAAGGCAACATTCTTCTCGATCAGTTCGCGCGGGATGCGGCCGGCGCGGATGATTTCCTGCTTGTGGTAGATGTCATCCAGGAAGGCATTCAGTGCGATCACCCGCTGCTCGATACCCTGAGCGAGCTTTCGCCACTCGCGGGCGGAGATGATGCGCGGGATGATGTCGAAGGGGATGAGTTTTTCGGAACTGTCGGCATGGCCGTAGACAGCGAAGGTGATGCCGGTTTTCCGGAAGATGTTTTCCGCATCGCGGGACTTGGCAATCAGATGCGACCGGTCTTGGCTATTGTACCACTCAAAGTATTTCTCATATGGCGCTCGAGGGCTTTCGTCCCCGGTGATCATTTCATCAAATGCCAAAGGTGTGGCTCCCCTTTTTTGTTCATTTGAATACAACGCAATAGGCAATGCAAGAACCATGCACAGTTCGCATGGAAGATTCATAAAATCTTCTTCAGTGCCGAAAGCCGGTGAAAAACTGGGCATTTATCAAGAACTGGCGCCGTCGGGACTCATGTCAATCCGACCCTCGCGCACAAAAGATGAGCAGGTGATTATTTCCTGCCCGGGCGATGGATCAAACCTTGCCCGAAAAGAAAAAGGGCCGGATCGCTCCGGCCCTTCTGAACTCATAGGTCTTAAGCGCGTTCGCGGCGCGGGCCACCGCCATTGCGGCCCTTGCGGCGGAGACCGCCGTTACCCTCACGGCGCTGTTCGCCCTGCGGCTGCTGGTCGCCGTGATTGCGCGGCGGACGGCCGTGGGCGTGCTGCTTGTTGCCGCGGTGATGGCCTGACGCATCGGCCGGCTGCGCCGGGCGCTGCTGCTGTGGCTTGCGGGCCGGACGGAAATCCGAGGTCGAGGCCAGATCATTGTCCGGGCCGAGATTCGGAGCCTGCTCGTCGCGGCGCTGGCCGCGGAAGTCCTGGTTGCGGTTGTTGCGCTGCGGGCGAGCACGACGCTCTTCACCACCACGCACTTCGCTGATGTCGCCTTCGGTGCGCGGACGGCGATCGCCGTGGCCGGCGGGACGACCGCTGCCATTGCGGCTTTCGCTGCGGCCACCTTCACGGCGTTCGCCGCGGTTGCCACCTTCGCGACGTTCACCACCTTCACCACGACCGCCGGGGCCGCGCTGCTGGTTCTGGCCGCGACCGCGCGTGTTGCTGCGGGGGGCGGCACGCATGTCAACCGGCGCTTCGCCGCTTGCGACCTTGATCTCGATGCCCATCAGCTTTTCGATATCGCGCAGCAGGCGGGCTTCATCCGGGGCGCAGAAGGCAATCGCGATACCGTCGCGGCCGGCGCGCGCCGTACGGCCGATGCGGTGGACGTAGGCTTCCGCTACTTCCGGCAGGTCGTAGTTGAAGACGTGGCTGACAGCAGGGATATCGATGCCGCGGGCAGCGACGTCGGTGGCGATCAGCGTCTTGATGGAGCCTTCACGGAAACCCTTCAGCGCGCGTTCGCGCTGGCCCTGACTCTTGTTGCCGTGGATGGAGGCGACGGAATAGCCGACCTGCTCCAGATGCTTGGCGAGCTTTTCGGCGCCATGCTTGGTGCGCAGGAAGACGATGGAGCGGCCATCGGGATTTTCAGTCAGGGTCTTCTTCAGGAGAACGGTCTTGTCGTTCTTGCCGGGAAGGAAATGCACATACTGCTCGACCTTGTCGGCAGCCTTGCCCGGAGGCGTTACCTGGACGGTGACCGGATCGGTCAGGTAATCGCCGGCGAGATCGGCAATCGCCTTCGGCATGGTGGCCGAGAAGAGCATCGTCTGGCGGCGCTTCGGCACCATCTTGGCGATCTTGCGCAGGTCATGCACGAAGCCGAGGTCCAGCATCTGGTCGGCTTCATCGAGCACGAGATAGCGCACGGCCGTCAGCGTAATGGCGTTGCGGTTGCAGAGGTCGAGCAGGCGGCCGGGCGTGGCAACGAGGATGTCGGTGCCTTTCTCGAGCTGCAGCTGCTGCTTGTTGATGGAGACACCGCCGACGACGACGTTGATGCGCAGCGGCGACTTGCGGATGAACTTCCGCAGATTGTCGGCGATCTGGTTTACCAGTTCGCGGGTGGGGGCCAGGATCAACGTGCGGACGGAGCGGTTGTCCGGACGCTTCTCTTCCTTGAGCAGACGCTCGATGAGCGGCAGGCCGAAGGCAGCCGTCTTGCCGGTGCCGGTCTGGGCGAGACCGATCAGATCACGGCCCTGGATGAGAAGGGGGATAGCCTGTTCCTGGATGGGCGTCGGGGTTTCGATGCCGAGCTGGAACAGAGTGGCGACGACCGGCTTGGAGACACCGAGCGATTCAAAATTGGTCAAGTCATAACCTTTTAGGGCGCGCCAAACGAAAACGCCGGATCGCCACATGCGGTCCGGTGTCAATCTGGCGTCAAGAACCCCGCGTGAAATGGGAACTTGTAAGTTGGAAAAAGCTTCCAGCGCGTCTTGCCGCTCTTGGGTGCGACATCATCAGAATGCGCTCTGTCCTTCTTCAGCATCTGTTGCAGTGGCACGCTCACGCGGCGGCCGGAAGGTGAAAGCTGCGCTGCATGTGGTCTATTTTCCAACGAAAGTCAAGAGGATGCGCTGCGGGCAGCCGCAGGCAGGCGAACAACGGTATCATCTGACGTGACGATGCGCCCATCTTCGGCATGCAATTGCAGCCTTCGGATCGGCAGGCCGGCTTTCCTGTCGACCAGCTCGACATGCGGCTCGCCGGGTTCGAAGAAGAACTCTTCGCCCCATTGCCGAAGCGCGACCAGAACCGGAAACAGGCCACGCCCTTTCTCTGTCAGCACATATTCCTGATAGGGGCTTCCGTCCGAGGCCGGCACGGTTTCCAGGATGCCGTGTGTGACGAGATTGCGCAGCCGGGCCGACAGGATGTTCTTCGCAAGCCCAAGGCTTTTCTGAAACTCCCCGAACCGACGCAGGCCGTCGAAGGCGTCTCGGACGATCAGCAGCGACCACCAGTCGCCGATCGCATCGAGTGGACGGGCAACCCCGCACATGGACGTGTTGTGACTTACTCGCTTGGCCATGGTGATCCGGTCCGTTCCTCGTTGCCGTTTCAACATATTGGTTGCAAGTTGAAACCGCAAGGGTTATCGAGGTGTGGTTTTAATTTGAAACCACACCGGAGATTATCGTGATTGAATCCGACTCTACTTTTGACGGCACGTTCCCGTTCTCACCGCATTTCACTGAGGCACCGGGCTTCCGGATGCATTATGTCGATGAGGGGCTCGAGCATGGCGAGGTCGTGCTTTGCCTGCACGGCGAGCCCACTTGGGGCAATCTGTTTCGCCATCTCATCGCGTCGCTCAGCGAGACGTATAGGGTCGTTGTTCCCGACCATATGGGCTTCGGAAAGAGCGAGACGCCGCAGGGCCGCAGCTACTGGCTTCAGGATCACATCGATAATATCGAGGCCTTCGTGCTGGCGCTCGACCTCACCGGTATCACGCTGGTGATGCACGATTTCGGCGGCCCCGTCGGTATGGGGCTTGCCGCCCGGCATCCAGATCGCATCGGCCGCATCATCTCGGTGAATGGCCCGACACCTTTCGGCCAGGCCGACAGTCTGGACCGGCTCGTGGCCAATGCCGGCGTCTCCCCCTGGTTCCAGTGGATCCTGAAGGCCGAGAGCGAGGGCATTCTCGAAAGCGTGCTCGGGCAGCTCGGCTACAACATACTGAGCACGTTGAAGCTCAACGGTTTCGAGGACAATTCAATCATCACCGACAGTTTCATCAGCGCCTATGGCGCGCCTTTCGCACATCCTGCCGATTGTCTCGGCGCGATCGGCTGGGCTAAAGGATTTGCAACCCGCGCTCACCAGTTTGAAGCGCCGGATGCCGCGGCCATCAGCGCGATACGCGGCAAGCCGGCCTTGGCACTATGGGGAGATGCCGATCGCACGCTCCATGCCGAGCATTTCCTGCCGCTTTTTGCCGAACTCTTTCCCGGCGCGCCGATCCATCGCCTGCCGGGCGCGGGACATTACAGCTTCGAAGACAGCCCGGAGGCCATCAACAGGCTGATTTCGCAGTTCCTTCTCGAGACGTGAGGTCAGGGTGTCGGCGCTGAAGGCATGGACAGGATAAAGCGCTCCGTTGCTGTCTCGGCGCCATTGATCAGGATCACGATGCGGTGCTCGCCCGGATAGTAGCGCCGCGTCGTGATCGGCCTCATGGCATGGCGGCGTTGGACGACATGGTCTTCGCCCGATGCCAGCGTCACCGTCTTCCATTTGAAGACCTTGGGCGAGAGCGTGCCATCAGCCTTCACGTGATGGATGGCATAGTCGATCATCAGCGATTGCGGTGTCTTGCCGGTATTGCGCAGGCGGATACCGAAATCCAGCCCTTCACCGAACAGCACGGCCGGGTTGGCAAGGTGCAGGCTACATTCCAGAGATGAAGCCACGCCGAAGCCGAAATTGGCGAGCGCTTGTGCGTGGCCCTTCTTCAAGAGGGTGCGGGAAGCGTGTTTCAGGAGCCAGCGACGTTCGGCCGAGGCGCCTTCGATATGGTCGGCTATGAAGGCGGCCACGAGGTCCGGATGGTCCTTGGCGATGTCGTTCAGGCTGTTTGCGACGGAGCGGCGGACATAATCCTCTGGGTCGTCCATCAGCGCCGTCAGGATCGGCAAAATGGGCGAGGGGTCCTTGACGAGTTGCGGCAGGCGCATGGCCCAAGGCAGACGGGGGCGGGTGCCTTCGCTCGCCAGCCGGCGGACATGCTGGTTTTCGTCATCGGTCCAACGTGCGATCGTCGCCAGCGCGCGTGCCTGATCGTGATGGATGAACTGGCGGATGCCGAATTCCGCGGTGAAATGTGGCGTCAGCGCCTTCAGGAGATCGAGCGCGACTTCGAAATCCTGAAGGCCGCGCGCGGCGATAAATTGGTTGACGGGGAGCAACATCCAGCCTGTCAGGCCGGACTTTGCTGCGGTTGGCAGACTGGCGGCGAGGATGGCTGCGGCCTGGGGGAAATTCTCGGGTAGAGTTGCAAAGAGTGCGTCGCGGATCAGCGCGGCCCGTTCCATCAGTTCCAATGATTCGATGCCGTCAGTTGCCAGTGCGGCAAAGCGGCCGTGGTCAAAGCTCGAAGCATTGGCGGCGATAATTTCGGCCATCGCTCGCACGAGTGCGGGATGCAGCAGATTCTTGAGCGGTTCCGGCATCGCATGATCTCCCTCTGGCCACGCGATGCATGGCCCGGCGTCGGCGGGAGGTCAAGCGATGCCTTAAAATCGTTCAGCGCGTGCACACGTCGATACGGTAGGGATGGCCCCAGCGATCATGGCGCCATTCCGGACGGCAGTAGCGCGGACCGTAATAATAGGCGGGATAGGCCCGATAGGCCGGATAATAGGCATAGGGGCGCGGATAATAGCCGTAAGGCGCCGGATAGGCCGGATAGGCGGGACCGGAGGCGATCGCTCCGCCCACAAGGCCGCCGACAACACCCCCGGCAACGCCGCCCCAGAAAGCATTGCCCGAATGGGCGCTGGCGGTTCCGGCCGTCGCCAGAGAGGCGCCGGCAAATGTCAATGCAATCAGGCCCGCCGCCATGGTCTTATGAAGAACGGACATCTCGAATTCCTTTCATCGTAGGCTTGTCATTGAAGCCTTGGACAGAATCCGCTCCGATCGCGGCGCGTTGATGGTAGCGCAAGCGGCGCCCGGATTAAATTTTCTCCATGCTCGTTAACGCCCGCCGGGGCTGCTGAAGGTTTTCCCCGTGAATCTTGCGGTCATTTCAGCCTGGTGCAAGCCATTGTTGCCACTCTGATTCATCAACTTCATGAGCCGGCTGCAAATTCTCTTCCGTGGAATTTTATGGTTAAAAGCTTGTTAAAAGCCTTGGCGTTATGGTTGTTGTAAGGGATATTTCATTCATTGCGGGAGTGGACATTTTTTGGACTCGGCGGGGGAACTTTTGGAATTGGCTTGTCGCCGGATCGCTGATCTGGATACCCCGGCCTATGTCAAAAACAGCGAACTTCGCTATGTCGCCGTCAACGAGGCCTATGCCCGCTTCTTTGGCCGCGAGATCTCCGACTTTATCGGCCAGCGCAGCCGCGAACTCTTCGATCGGACCGAGGAAGAAGAGCGTGAAGATCGCGAGCGCCGGGCACTGGTTTTCGGCACGGAAGAGAGTGCAATCGCCTTCGACGCGGCCGGCCTCAGCCATGAGCGGGTGCTGATCGAGAGCTTTTCGCCCTCGCAGGACCGGGCTTATGTGCTCGGCATTTTCGACCTGCGCGAACCGCGCCACGCTATCCCTGAAGTCGCCGATACAATGGCCGCCGATCTCGGCCGTATTCGCGAGGCGCTTGAAAATCTCGAGCACCCGATTGGTATCTTTGCCGATGACGGACGCCCGCTGATCGTCAACGCCGCTTATCGTGGGGGCAACAGGTATGCGCCTGAGGGCAGCAAATCTGCGCCCGATGTCGGCAAGGCCGTGCCGGCGGGCGAGAAAGCCTGGCATGAGAGCGTGCGCGAGCGCGACCTGCTGCGCACCATCATGGAAGATCTGCCGGTTGCCGCCTTCGTGCGCGACGAGGATCACCGGCTGGTCTACGCCAACCAATATTACGAGACCTTCACCGGTCATCTGCGCTCCGAGGCGCTGGGGCTGACCGAGCACGACATGTTCGGCCCCGAGGCCGGCGAGGCGATCTATCAGGAAAACCTGCTGGCGCTGAAAAACGGCGCACTGACCGAAGTCGAGAGCTACCTGCCGAACACGAATGGCGAGGTCTTCCAGGTGCTCTCCCGCGTCAACCGCGTGGAAACGCCTGATGGCAAGCTCTATGTCGTCGGTTCATTCTCCGACATCACGCCGCTGAAGACGCGTGAGAAAGAGCTGATCGAGGCCCACCAGCACGAGGAAGTGCTGCATCAGGAAATCGAGAGCATCCTGCGTTCGCTGCCAGTCGGCGTGCTGATCCTCGACAACGATCATACCATTCTCTACGTCAATGACGAGTTCTACAGCATCTGGGAACTGCCGCTCGACGACCGTTTTGACGGCCGGCCGTTTCTCGATGTCATCAGGCGCAATCACGAACTCGGCCGCTACGGCGAGGCGCAGACGCCGGAAGAAATCTACACTTTCCGCAAGGGATTGTTCGAGGCTGCCGATCCGGAGCCGATCGCGCTTGATTGGGCGGCCGGCAAGTCCGTCATCTTCGATAGCAGGCGCATTTCCTCCAACCGCATCCTTCTGACTTATTCCGATATTTCCGCCGTGCGGGAGCGCGAGCAGGAAATCCACGAGGCACGGGCCGCGCTGGAAGATCTCGGCGAGATGATGCGTGATGCCACGCACGGCATGTCGCAAGGGCTGGCGATCGTTCAGGACGGGCTGATCAAGCTTTCCAACGAGGGGCTTGCCGAGGTGCTGCGCATTCCGGCCGAGTTGACCGAAATGGGGCGCGGCTGGATCGATCTCTTCCAGTTCTGCGCCAATCGCGGCGACTTCCATGACAAGGCTGTCGACACGCTGGAGGAGTGGCGGACGAATATCGCCGCCCGACAGCCGATTTCCACCGTCTTCCATATCGAGGGTACGCGCTGGGTCAATATGGACGCCACCGTCAGCACGGGGCAGCACTGGGTCGCGCTCTTCACCGACGTCACCGAGATGAAGCAGCGCGAGGAGGAGCTGACCGGTCTTCTGTCGCGTGCGGAAGCCGCCGACCGTGCCAAGTCGGAATTCCTCGCCAATATGAGCCATGAGATCCGCACACCGATGAACGGTGTGCTCGGCATGGCGGAACTGCTTGCCAAGACCAATCTCGATACCCGCCAGAAGACGTTTGTCGATATCATCGTCAAATCGGGCAATGCGCTCCTGACGATCATCAACGACATCCTCGATTTCTCGAAGATCGATGCCGGGCAGATGAAGCTTCGCAGGGCGGCCTTCGATCTAGTCGAAGCGGTCGAGGACGTGGCAACGCTTCTGTCTTCGCCGGCGGCCGAGAAGGATATCGAGCTTCTGGTGCGTGCAGCGCCCGATCTGCCCGCCGCCGTCATCGGCGATGCCGGGCGCTTCCGACAGATCGTCACAAATCTCGTCGGCAATGCGGTGAAATTCACCGAGCGCGGTCATGTCTTCGTCGATATCGGTTTCGAGCCTTCCTCCGGTGGCGAGATCATGACCAGCATCCGCATCGAGGATACCGGCATCGGCATTCCGGCCGAGAAGGTGGACTCGGTCTTCGACAAATTCTCGCAGGTCGATGCTTCTTCGACCCGGCGGCATGAAGGCACAGGCCTCGGGCTTGCGATCACTGCCGGTCTCGTCGATCTTTTCGGCGGCTATATCCATGTCGAAAGCGAATGGGGCAAGGGCTCGGTCTTTACCGTCAAGCTGCCCTTTGCCATAGCTGCTGCCCGTATCGAGCCGAAGCCGTTGCCGATCAATGTGCAGGGCGCGCGCGTGATCGTCATCGACGATAACGAGGTCAACCGCCGCATCCTTACCGAACAGCTCGGCCTCTGGGGTTTCGATGGCGTTGCCGCAGAGGGCGGAGCCACCGGATTTGCCATTCTGGAAGCGGCCACTGATCTCGGCATCAAAGTCGATGCGGTCGTGCTCGACTACCATATGCCCGAGATGAACGGTGCCGAAGTTGCTCGTCGCCTGCGCGCTGACACGCGTTTCGCGGAATTGCCGATCATCTTCCTGACCTCGATGGATATTTCCGGCACGGAGAAAGAATTCGCAGCGCTGAACGGCCATGCGCATCTGATGAAGCCGGCGCGCGCCAACCTGTTGCGTAATACGGTCGTCGAAGTGGTGCGGGCCAGCCGCGTCAAGCAGGCTTCGGAAGCGGAGATTGCACGGCTGCAGAAAGAGGCGGAGGCCCCGCCGCCGCCGTCGCCTGTTGCGGCTCCGCAGAAACGGGCAGCCGATTTTGTCGATGTTCTCGTGGCCGAAGACAATGAGGTCAACCAGATTGTCTTCACGCAGATATTGCAGGGAACCGGGCTTTCCTTCCTCGTCGTCAACAATGGCGAAGAGGCGGTGGAGGCGTGGGAGCAGCATACGCCGCGCCTGATCATGATGGACGTTTCAATGCCGGTCATGAACGGCCATCAGGCGACGAAGCTGATCCGCGAGAAAGAACAGGGGCAGGGCCATCGCGTGCCGATCATCGGGGTGACGGCACATGCGCTGGAAAGCGACCGCGAGCTTTGCCTCGATGCGGGCATGGACGACTATATGTCGAAGCCGATCAGTCCCGAGCTGCTGGAAGACAAGATCCGCCAGTGGCTGGGTGGCGGCGAAATGCAGCCGGGTCGTTCCGGCTACTGAGATTTCACTCCGCAGAGCATTTCCCGCTTGCCGGCAAAACCCTTGCGCCGCTCGACGGTGAAGCCGGCGGCCGCGAGATTGCGGCGCACGAAGCCTGCCGCGGCATAGGTCGCGAAGCTTCCACCCGCTCGCGTCTTTTCGCAGACGAGGCGCATCAGCTCTTCCGACCACATGTCGCTGTTTCGCGACGGGGCGAAGCCGTCGAGAAACCAGGCGTCGAAATCGGGAGCGGCTTCAGAGACGCCATCGAGCGCACGACCGCAGACGACGCTTAGCCGCGTCTGCTCATCCAGATCGAGTGAGACGATGCCTTCGGGTGCGTCTGGCCACATGGCGGCGAGCGCCTGCCGCTCGGCGTCGATCTCGGGCCAGTGGGCCAGCGCGCGGTCGATTTCTTCGCGGCGCATCGGATAGAGCTCGAAGGATATGAAATGCAGGTGCTGGCCGGGTTCGCGGCGGAGCTTCCACTGTCGCCAGGTTTCGGAAAAATTCAACCCAGTGCCGAAGCCGAGTTCGCCGATCCGGAAGGTCAGGCGGCCGCTCCAGCGTTCGGGCAGGCCGTTTCCGGCGAGGAAGACGTGGCCGCATTCCAGCCGGCCGTCGGTCTGGCAATAAAAATGGTCGCCAAAGGCGGTCGAATAGGGCATATCGCCGTCGCGCCATTCGAGGGGCTGCGGCTTGCCCGCGCCGATCTGATCGGGATTGATGTCTGTCATGGAAAAAGCCGATAGTCCCGCTCCGGCCCTGGGTCAACAATCCATTGATCTCCTCATCGTCGGCGGCGGTATCATGGGCCTCTGGGCCGCCGTCCATGCAGAGCGCCGCGGCATCGAAACTCTGCTGGTTGACGCCGGGCAGATCGGGTGCGGGGCAAGTGGCGGGCTGCTCGGCGCACTCATGCCGCATATGCCGGATCGCTGGTCGGAGAAGAAGCAATTCCAGTTCGATGCACTGGTGTCGCTGGAGGCCGAGATTGCCGCAATCGAGGAGGTCACCGGGCTTTCGGCGGGTTATCGACGCTCCGGCCGGCTGATCCCGCTTCCGAAGCCGCATCTGCGTAAGATCGCACTCGGCCATTTCGAGGATGCGGAGGCGGTCTGGCGGACAGGGGAGCGGCGTTTCCACTGGCATGTGTTGGACAGGCCGCCCGGTGAAGACTGGATAGATCCGGCGGCCGGGGAGAGCGGTTTCGTCCATGATACGCTGGCCGCCCGTGTCGCGCCACGCTCGCTCGTCGCGACGCTCAAGGCTTTTCTCCTTGCGGCGAGGCATGTTCGAGTACTGGAGAATACGGCAATAGCAGCACTCGATCCAGTGCGCGGGATGGCCTCGATCGGTGGCGCGACGATCGCTTTCGGTCATTGCATTCTTGCGGCCGGGTATCGTTCCTTCCCGTTTCTGGAAGAGATGACGTCGGGGTTGAAAAAGCCGCTCGGACAGGCCGTGAAAGGACAGGCGGCATTGTTGGTTGCTGATATCGATCCCGCCTTGCCGACGATTTTCCGGGACGGGCTTTACGTCGTTGCGCATGAGGGCGGGCATGTCGCCATCGGCAGTACCAGCGAGAACAGTTTTGCCGATCCGTTTTCCACCGACGAACAACTGGATGCGCTGATCGCTGCCGCTCGCGATATGGTGCCGGCGCTGCGCGACGCGCCTGTGATCGAGCGCTGGGCCGGGTTGCGGCCGAAGGCGATCGACCGCGATCCTATGGTGGGCGCGCATCCGGAGAATCAAAATCTCATCGCGCTGACAGGCGGGTTCAAAGTCAGCTTCGGGCTCGCGCACCGGCTGGCGGAGGCGGCAATATGTATTGCAAGCGATGCATCGATAGAATTTTTGCTGCCGGAAAGCTTTGGAATTTCAAACCACATCGCGGTATCTTCACGTTAAACGTGAATTAGAAGCTTGCCTTCTTCGTTATTCTGTCATGCAAATCACCTATCTGCTTGCGCATCGAGAGCGCGGAACCTGATCCGCGCTCATTCCATCCGATGGAGGAAATCGCATGCGCTATGCCATTTGCTTCACGCCCCCCGCGAGCGATCCGCTCTCGCATGTGGCGGCCAATTGGCTTGGCCGCAACGTATTTTCAGGCGATATGGTCGAGCCGCCGGCAATCCGCGGTCTCGGCATCCACGAGATCGCCTTTCATACGGCAGTGCCGCGTCGCTACGGGTTTCACGGCGTGCTGAAGGCCCCGTTCCACCTCTCGTCCGAGGTGTCCGAATCGCAACTGCTGCGCGATCTGATGCGCTTTTGCGGAACGCTTTCGCCCTTCCAGATTCCGCGCCTGGAAGTTGCGCGCCTCGGCACCTTCTATAGCCTGTCCCCGGTTCGCCCCTGCGATCAGGTCCACTATCTCTCATCCGCGATCGTCCAGGAATTTGACCGGTTCCGCGCCCCGCTCAGCGAGGCCGATATCGAGCGCAGCGATCCGGATGGTCTATCGGCCGCGCAGTTTGCCAACCTGCATCGCTGGGGCAACCCCTATGTGATGGACGAATTCCGCTTCCACATGCCAGTGACGGGTCCGGTCAATGCCGTGGATATGCCGCGCATAGAGCCGGCGCTGCGGTCACTCTTCGAACCTGTGCTGATCGAGCCGGTAACGGTCTCGAACGTCGCGCTGATGATCGAGGAAGGGACTGGCGGGCCGTTCCGGGTGCATTCGTTGCATCCGATGGGCAAGGTGAGCGCACGCAAGATCGCCTGAGGCACAAGACCGATTAGGCACTTTTACGGCTCGACATTCCGTCGATGGATGCTACCGTTTCGCCTGTCTTTTCAGAAGGTGATTTGATGGTATCCGAGACCTATCCGCGCAATCTTGTCGGCTATGGGCGCACGACGCCCGACCCGAAATGGCCCGGCGAGGCACGCGTCGCAGTGCAGTTCGTCATCAACTACGAAGAGGGTGGCGAAAGCTCCATCCTCGACGGCGATCCGGCTTCGGAAAACCTGCTGTCGGAAATCGTTGGCGCGCAGCCCTGGCCGAACCAGCGCAATCTCAACATGGAGTCGATTTACGAATACGGCTCTCGGGCCGGTTTTTGGCGGCTCTGGCGTCTCTTCACCGATCTCAAGGTTCAGGCGACTGTTTATGGCGTAACGCTTGCCATGGCGCGCAATCCGGAAGCTGTCGCGGCCATGAAGGAAGCCGGCTGGGAGATTGCCAGCCACGGCTATCGCTGGCTGGAATACAAGGATTTTCCAGAGGATCTGGAGCGCAAGCACATTCAGGAGGCCGTGCGCCTGCATACCGAGCTGACCGGCGAGCGGCCCTACGGCATGTACCAGGGCAAGCCTTCCGACAATACGTTGCGGCTGGTGCAGGAGGAGGGTGGTTTCCTGTATTCGTCCGACTCTTATGCAGACGATCTGCCCTTCTGGGTGAAGGGCATCGACGAGAAGCCTTTTCTCATCATCCCCTATACGCTCGATACCAACGACATGCGCTTTGCGACACCGCAGGGCTTCAATTCGGGCGACCAGTTCTTCACCTATCTCAAGGATGCGTTCGATACGCTCTACGAGGAAGGCAAGGACGGCAGCCCGAAGATGATGTCCGTCGGCCTGCATTGCCGTCTTGTCGGCCGGCCGGGGCGTATCGCGTCGCTCAAGCGCTTCATGGAATATGTGCTGAAGCACGACAAGGTGTGGATCCCGCGCCGTCTCGAGATTGCAAAGCATTGGCATGCGAACCACAAGCCGGAAACGATCTGATGATTTCGCGTGAGGAATTCGTGTCCCGCTTCGGCGGTGTCTTCGAGCATTCGCCCTTTATCGCCGAGCGTGCCTATGACGATGGCTTCGTCGGCGAAAAGCTGACCGTAGACCGCGTGCATACGGAACTCGTCGCCATTTTCCGTGCCGCGAGCAAGGCGGAGCGTCTTGGCGTGCTGCGTGCCCATCCCGATCTTGCCGGGCGGTTGGCGATTGCGGGCGAATTGACCGAAGACAGCAGGAAGGAACAGGCCGGCGCTGGCCTCGACCGGCTGAGCCCCGAAGAACACGCACGTTTCACCGAGCTTAATTCCGCCTATATGCAAAAATTCGGCTTTCCCTTCATCATCGCGGTGAAGGGGCTGAACAAGGACGATATCCTTACCGCTTTCGAAAAGCGGATCAACAATACCAGTGACGAAGAATTCGTGACTGCCGCAGCGCAGGTCGAAAAGATCGCACTGCTGCGCCTGACATCCATGCTTCCGGAGACCTGAATGACCGATACGACCGATACCAGCCTGCCAGCTTTTGCCACGGGCGCCATCAATCTTGCCTCGGCCCGCCTCGGCGCCAAGGGGCTCTACGCCACGGACGAATTCTTCGCACCGCTGGAGCGCATGTTGCAGGACGTGCCGGCAAGCTTCGATCCCGACCTTTACGACGATAACGGCAAGTACATGGACGGCTGGGAAAGCCGCCGCAAGCGCGTGCCCGGCCATGACTGGGCGATCGTGAAGCTTGCCATGCCCGGCCGCATCTTCGGCTTCGATGTCGATACCAGTTATTTCACCGGCAACTATCCGCCGCATTGCTCGATCGAGGCTGCTTTCGTGGAAAGCGGCGATCCTGATGATGCGACTGTCTGGACGGAAATCCTGGCGAAGTCGCCGCTCGGCTCCAGCGCTCACCATTTCTTCGAAAATGCCGACAAGCAGAAGATCTGGACGCATCTTCGCCTGCATATTTATCCGGATGGTGGCGTGGCGCGTTTGCGCGTTTATGGTTCGGCCTATTTCGACTGGTCGAAGGTCGGAGCCGGCGAGGAAGTCGACCTCGCCTACATCTTCAACGGCGCGAAGGCGCTTGCCTGGTCGGATGCGCATTACGGCCATCCGGACAAGCTGCTCGGCCCCGGCCGCGGTCTCAACATGGGTGACGGCTGGGAAACCAAGCGCCGCCGTGGCCCCGGTCACGACTGGGCGATCATCCGTCTCGGCCATGCCGGCACGATCAAGCGCGTGATCGTCGATACCGCCTTCTACAAGGGCAATTTCCCCGACACATGCGAGCTGTTCGCTGCCTATCTGCCTGATCTCGGCGATACGCTGTCGGAGGCCGATATCGCGGCGTCTGAAAACTGGAAGCCCATCCTGCCGCGCAGCAAATTGCAGATGGACCATATCCATGAATATGGCAGCGACGTGATTGCCGATATCGGACCGATCACGCATGTGCGCTATGCCATGCATCCTGACGGAGGCACGATGCGTCTGAGGCTCTTCGGGGTGAAGGCTTGAGTTCTTTCCTCTTTCAGTGGCGTCCCTTATATTCGCGGCATCAGGAGTGATGCCGCGATGAGACCGTCGGAAGTGCTGGAGAAGAACAGGCAGGCGATCCGCGAAGCCACCAAACGCTTCAACGCGGCGAACCCGCGTGTCTTCGGTTCCGTCGCCCGTGGCGAGGACCGGCCGGATAGCGATCTCGATATTCTGGTCGATACGCTGCCCGGCACGTCGCTGTTCGATCTTGGCGGGCTGCTGGAAGAATTGCAGAAGATTCTGGGGGTTAAGGTGGATCTGGTTACTTCAGGCGGATTGCCGGAGCGCATCAAGCATCGTGTTCTATCGGAAGCCTCTGCCATATGAGCCGTGAGCGCCTTCTTGAACACGTGGATCGCATGCAGGAGGCTGCGCAGCAGGCCTTCGACCTGACAGAGGGCATGAGCCAGGAACAGTTTCTCCGCGATATTCGCACCCAGTTGGCGGTGACGATGTCGCTGGTTCTGCTCGGCGAAGCGGCGGCGCGTATTTCGGCCGGCGACCCCGGCTTTGTCCAGGATCATCAGGAAATTCCGTGGACCCGGATCAAGGGGATGCGAAACCTGATCGTTCACGACTACTATCGGGCAGAATTGCCCGTCATCTGGCAGACGGTGAGAACCGATCTACCGGCCCTTGTTTCCCAGCTTGAAAATGTTCGCCACTGGCGCGTTCAGGGTGAATAACATCGTGTCCCAATATCTCGAAATACAGCCGCTGACGAAATCCACTTTTGCGCCCTTCGGCGAGGTGATCGAAGCCGATCCGGCAGCCATGCGCTATATAAACGGCGGCAATACCTATCGGTTTCATGCGCTTGCTGCTCCCGAAGTGGTGGGCGAGGGCGCGCGCGTCATCATCAATCTCTTTCGTGGACAGCCGCGTGCTTTCCCCTATGACGTCGGCATGATGGAGCGGCATCCGTTCGGCAGCCAGAGCTTCTCGCCGATCTCGAGCCGGCCTTTCCTCGTCGTCGTTTCGGAGGATGAAGGTGGGCGTCCGGGTCGTCCCCAGGCCTTTCTGGCGCGCGGCGATCAGGGCGTGAATTACCGGTGCAATGTCTGGCATCATCCGCTGATGGCGCTCGGTGAACCGAGTGATTTTCTCGTTGTCGATCGTGACGGGCCGGGCAACAATCTGGAAGAATTCTTCTTCGACAGCCCCTTCATCATCAGAGAGCCAGAGCTATGACCGGACTGACCACCCATGTTCTCGACACGGCTCTCGGCAAGCCGGCTGAAGGATTGAGGATCGATCTCTTTCATATCGATGGTGAGCTCCGCCATCATCTGAAGACCGTCGAGACCAATGCGGATGGGCGTGTCGATGGCGGGCCGATCCTGATCGGCGAGAGCTTTCGTGTCGGGAGCTATGAATTGCTCTTTCATGCCGGTGATTATCTCCGGGCAATGGGCGCGCCGCTGCCGCATCCCGCCTTCCTCGATCTCGTGCCGATCCGCTTCGGCATTGCCGATACGTCGGCGCATTATCATGTGCCGTTGCTAATCTCGCCTTACGGCTATTCCACCTATCGCGGCAGCTGACATGCGCTTCGCTGCCATTGCCGATATTCACGGAAACGATTTCGCTCTGGAAGCTGTGCTTGCGGATATCGCAACACAGGGCATTACGGATATCGTCAATCTCGGCGATTGTTTCAGCGGCCCGCTGGAGGCAGGCAAGGTGGCGGATCGGCTGCTACCGCTTGCCATTCCGACAGTGCGCGGCAATCACGACCGCTATCTGATCGAGCAGCGGCCCGAAGACATGCATCTTTCGGATGCTGCCGCCTATGCGCAACTTGGCGGCGCCCATCTCGACTGGCTGCGGGCACTGCCGGTCGATCTGATCTATCGGAACGAGGTTTATCTCTGCCATGCGACGCCTGCCGACGATAATCTCTACTGGCTGGATATGGCCACTGCCGATGGCAGCGTCGTCTTGCGGCCGCAGGCGGAAATCGAAGCGCTGGTGGGGAATATCGATGCGCCGCTGATCCTCTGCGGCCACACGCATATTCCGCGCATGGTGTCCCTTTCCGGCGGTCGCCTCATCGTCAATCCCGGCAGCGTCGGCTGCCCAGGCTATGAGGACGACAATCCCTATCCGCACAAGGTCGAAACCGGCCATGCGATGGCGAGCTATGCGGTGCTGGAAAAAACGTCGGCGGGTTGGACGGCGCAGTTCCGCAATGTCCGCTACGACAACATGGCGATGTCGGCGCTGGCAAAGGCCAATAGCCGACCAGAATGGGCAGCGGCACTCGCGACGGGCCGCGTTTCCTGACTTACTGACGTCCTGATATGATCGAGGAATCGATATCCTTGATGTCGCGCTTGCCGCAGAGCGCCATGGTGACATCCATCTCCTTGCGGATGATCTCGAGCGCCAGCGTGACACCCGCCTTGCCCATGGCGCCGAGGCCATAGAGGAAGGGGCGGCCGATATAGGTGCCGCGCGCGCCGAGGGCCACGGCTTTCAGAACATCCTGCCCGGAGCGGATACCACCATCGATATGCACTTCGAGACGGTCGCCGACGGCATCGACGATCCTCGGCAGCATGCTGATCGTGGACGGTGCGCCATCGAGCTGGCGGCCGCCGTGGTTGGAGACGATGATGGCGTCAGCGCCGGTCTCTGCTGCCTGCCTCGCATCCTCGACATCGAGAATGCCCTTGATGATCAGCGGACCGCCCCACTGTTCCCTGATCCAGGCGACATCTTTCCACGATAGCTGCGGGTCGAATTGTTCGTTCGCGAAGGTCGTGATCGAGGGAAGGTCGTCGAGGCCCTTGGCGTGGCCGAGGATGTTGCCGAAGTTGCGACGCTTCGTCTTCAACATCTCCATGCACCATGAGGGGCGAGTTGCCATCTGCCAGAGATGTTTCGGCGTGAATTTCGGCGGCGCCGAGAGGCCGTTGCGCAGATCCTTGTGGCGCTGGCCGATGATCTGGAGGTCTGCGGTCAGTACCAGCGCGGAGCATTTGGCGGCCTTGGCGCGGTTGATGAGATCAACCACGAAACCCCTGTCGCGCATCACATAGAGCTGGAACCAGAAAGGCTTCGTGGTGACCGAGGCGACATCCTCGATCGAGCAGATGCTCATGGTCGAGAGCGTGAAGGGCACACCGAATTCTTCCGCCGCGCGAGCCGCCAGCATCTCGCCATCGGCATGCTGCATGCCGGTCATGCCGGTAGGAGCAAGTGCCACCGGCATGGAGACCTTCTGGCCGATCATTGTCGTCTCGAGCGTGCGGTTGGTCATGTCGACCAGTACGCGCTGGCGCAGCTTGATATCGTGGAAATCGGCCTCGTTGGCCGCATAAGTGGATTCCGTCCAGGCACCGGAATCCGCATAGTCGAAGAACATCTTCGGCACGCGGCGCTGGGCCATTTTCTTGAGATCGGCAATGGTCAGCGGCTTGGTCATGAAGAGAACCTTCACATCTGGATGGTTCTCTCGTGTAGCATGCTTTTTCGGCGCTTTGCCATTTGATTTCAGGGCTGTTTTATATCAGGCGGCAGGTTCGGAAAGCTTGGCCTTCAACGCCACGCCGGCCACATAGGTTTCGGTCACAGCACGGTCATCGCCCATCGTCTGCAAGAGGAACAGTTCCTCCGGAAGCGTCTTCACGACGTCCATTTTCAGTGCCATGGCCGGTGTCGCGGCGGCGTTGAGAACGACGAGGTCGGCGTCGGTGCCGGGATCCAGCGTGCCGATCCTGTCGGAAAGGGAAAGTGCTTCGGCATTGCCGAGCGTCATGTAGTAATAGCTGTCCAGCGGGTTCAAGCGTTCGCCAAGAAGCTGCTGGATCTTGTAGGCCTCGTCCATCGTGCGCAGCATGGAATAGCTGGAGCCGCCGCCGATATCGGTGGCGACGCCGATGCGGACGGGCTTTTCGCGTCGAGCAAGCGCCTTCAGCGGGAAGAGGCCGGAGCCGAGGAAGAGGTTGGACGTCGGGCAATGGACGGCGACCGCGCCGGCCTCGCTCATGGCGTCGGCTTCGCGCTCGGAGAGATGGATGGCGTGGCCGAAGAGGCTTTTCGGGCCAAGCAGGCCGTAGCGTGCATAGATATCCGTATAGTCGATCGCGTCGGGATAGAGCTCGCAGGTGAATTTGATCTCGTCGTGATTTTCCGACAAGTGCGTCTGGATATGCAGGTCGGGGAATTCGCGAGCAAGCGTTGCCGTCGCCTCCATTTGCGCGGGTGTAGAGGTGATGGCGAAACGCGGGGTGATGGCGACGTGGTTGCGGCCCTTGCCGTGCCAGTCGTCAATCACCTGCCGGGTTTCGTCGTAGCCCATCTCAGGCGTGTCGAGCAGGCCCTGCGGCGCATGGCGGTCCATCATCACCTTGCCGCCGACCATGCGCATGTTGCGGCGCATGGCTTCCGCGAAAAAGGCGTCGGCCGAGGTCTTGTGGACAGAGCAGTATGCGACAGCGGTCGTGGTGCCGTGGCGGATCAGTTCGTCGTAGAAATGCGTGGCGATCCTCTCGGCATGGGCACTTTCGACGAAACGGCATTCCTCGGGGAATGTGTAGGTATTGAGCCATTCCAGGAGATTGGCGGCATAGGAGGCGATCACCTGCATCTGGGGGAAGTGCAGGTGCATGTCGATCAGGCCTGGCAGGATGAGATGTGGGCGATGATCGACTTCCTCGACCCCGGCAGGCGCGTTCGCCTTGATATCGGCGTAGATGCCGACAGCGGCGATGATGCCGTCCTCGATCAGCAGGCCGCCATCCGCCTCATAGAAATAGCTCTCGCTATCGGCGAGGCTGAGCGGGGCGCGACGAAAAGAGAGCAGGCGCCCGCGCAGGAGTTTCGTGGTCATTCTTGTTTGCCTTCGACTGCGCTTTCGAACCAGGCGACGAGCAGCTTGCGCTCGTCCGGTGTAATATCGGTCACATTGCCCGGCGGCATGGCATGGCTGCGGCCCGCCTGTATATAGATTTCGCGTGCATGGGCGGCAATTTCCGCGTCATTCTCCAGGATCACGCCCTTCGGGGCCCGGGCGATGCCTTCATAGACCGGCTCTGCAGCATGGCACATGGAACAGCGCGTGCCGATCAGCTGCTTGACGGCCGGAAAATGTGGATCGCCGGCAAATTGCTGGAAGGCAGGCGCGACCGACGCGCTCTGATCCTCGCCGGTCAGGATCTTCGGCACGGTCGATAGCCACATGATGAGGATGAAGAGCACGACGGTGACGATCCAGGTCCAGGTTGGTCTGCCCTTACGGGCATGCGTGGTGTTGAACCAGTGGCGGATGGTGACGCCCATCAGGAAGACCAGGGCTGCGATCACCCAGTTGAAGGCGGTGCCGAAGGCCAGGGGATAGTGGTTCGACAGCATGAAAAAGATGACGGGCAGCGTCAGGTAGTTGTTATGGAGCGAGCGCTGCTTGGCCATATAGCCGTATTTCGCATCCGGCGTGCGGCCGGCGATCAGGTCGGCGACGACGATCTTCTGGTTGGGGATGATGATCATGAAGACATTGGCCGACATGATCGTGGCGGTGAAGGCGCCGAGATGCAGGAAGGCGGCGCGGCCAGTGAAGACCTGCGTATAGCCCCAGGCCATGAAGACCAGCACGACATAGAGAATGGCCATCAGGCCCCAGGTGTTCTTGCCGAGCGGCGATTTGCAGAGCAGGTCGTAGATGATCCAGCCGCCGGCGAGAGACGCGAGCGAGATCAGGATGGCGACGGGCTGCGAGATATCCAGCACATGGCGGTCGATGAGGAAGAGGTCGGCGCCGCCGTAATAGACGATGCACAGCATCAGGAAACCGGAGAGCCAGGTGAAATAGCTTTCGTATTTGAACCAGGTCAGGTGCTCCGGCATCGCCGCCGGTGCCACCAGATATTTCTGGACATGGTAGAATCCGCCGCCATGGACCTGCCATTCCTCGCCGTGAACACCGGCCGGCAGATGTGGGCGCTTCACCAGGCCGAGATCGAGCGCGATGAAATAGAAGGACGAGCCGATCCAGGCGATCGCGGTGACGACGTGGAACCAGCGCGCCGCAAAGGCCAGCCACTCCCAGACTATTGCATATTCATACATTCCGTTCCCCTGTTCTTCTTCCCGACTCGTGAGATTGCGAGAAATTCCGGCGGGAGGAAAGGGGGCATGTGGGGTTTCTTGCCACGCAGGAGATCACAGGAAGAGCTTGCCGGGCACGGCATTTGTGCTAAGGCATCGCCAGACGATGCGATTAAGGAGCCGCTGAAACATGCAGATCGAAGTCCCTTGCCCGAAGTGCCGCAACACGCGCATGAAGTTTCCGCGCCCGCAGCCGATCGACAGCGACATCATCACCTGCTTCAGCTGCAATTTCGAACTCGGCACCTATGGCTCGATCAAGAAGAAGATGGTGGCGATGCTGAACCGCGTCGCGGCCGCCGAACAGCAGCAGAAAAAGCACTAGGCTAGGGTTGTAGGCGGCTCAGCTGTTCCGGTCGGGGTAGAGCCTCGCGGGCAGGTGCCACCAGCCACGTGCGCAGTCTATCTCCGATGGCAGCGATAGGCCGGATTTTCTGCGGCCTCGCGAAGTGTTGCGTCTCGGCTTCCGCGATGCAGCCCGCAATATCCTTCAGCAGGTGGGCATCGAACTGACCGACTGAGGGCGGGGCAGTGGTAAGTTTGCCTTGGTCAAGAGACAGGATCATCAAGGGCGATAACATTGAAACCTCCCACATTGTCGCGCTCTCTGCGCGATGGGGGAGATTGTCCTATCCGACGTCTTTGGGTCTTTTACCGAGGGCCTAAAAGATCCAAAAAATGACGAAGCGTTCTCAATTCTCTGGCAAACCGGCGGCGCGAAGTCCGTCCAGAACAAGGGATAGCCGTTCGGGAATTTTGGTTGCCTGCCCGGACGCGATGCGTGACAACGTGCTGTCGGGGGAAATCCGCAGAAGATGCTCCAGGCAGCGTTTCGCTTCGTCCGCCCGATTAAGCCGTATGTTGTCGGTGATCAGAATCCAGACTGTCGGATCGAAGTTCGGATTCAGCGCCAATGAGCGTGACGCCCAGACTATTGATTGCTCATAATTGCCTCGGATCATCTCGATATCGGCGAGGCCACAAAAAGTGATATGCGCATAAGGATCAAGCGGGCTCAGGCGGTGGGCGCGCATGAGATATTCCTGCGCTCGATCCAGATCACCACAATGAACATGCGCAATACCCGCCCTCAGCACCACGTTGAGGCTATTCGGATTGAGATCGACCGCAGCCTGCATGATCGCCAGACCCCAATCATACTCGCGCCCTACCTGAATGAGTGACATGCCACAGGTGGCCATGATCGTCGCATCGCCTTTTGCCAATGCGACGCCCCGACGCGCAAAGGCCACGCATTTCTCCGCATCATCTGGCCCGAATAGTGGCCAGCCCATCGTCCTACGGTGTTCGAGCGTATAGGAGGCAAGCGCCAAAATGCGGGCATTATCCGGTTCTCGCGCGAGCGCTTCGGTCAACATTCTATGGGCCTCGGCGTTCTGGCTGCAGGTTTCTGCGAGAATCTTCGGCAGGACCTGCAGGCAGACGTCGTAGACGGAGATGCTGCCGGGTCGTTCCCGGCGAGCGCGTTCCAGTTCGGCGTGCTGAACATGCGGCTCGATGCCTATGGCGACGGATTCGGTGATGCGGTCCTGGAATTCGAAGACGTCTTCGAGATTGCCGTCGAAGCTTTGCGCCCAGAGCTGCACATTGGCTGCCGCGTCCACGAGCCGGGCGTAGATACGCAGCCGGTTGCCGGATTTTCGCAGGCTGCCTTCGAGCACATATTTGACGCCGAGTTCGGCGGCGATCTTCCTGATATCGCCGGCGCCGCGATAGACGAAGCTGGTATTGCGGGCGATGACGGCAAAGGATTTGAAGCGGCTGAGTGCGGTGATGATGTCATCGACGATGCCGTCGGCGAAATATTGCTGCTCCGGATCGCCGCTCAGATTTTCGAAGGGCAGGACCGCCAGCGACGGGATGATTTCCTCGCCGAGATCGGCCGGCGCAGCATGGCTCTTCAGCAGGCGATAGCCGAGACGCGGCAGGGTGATGATCCATTCCTGTCCATCAGGCTGCTGGCCGAGCGTCTTGCGCAGATGTGCGATCTGGACTGAAAGATTGCCTTCCTCGACCATCAGTCCAGGCCAGCCGGCATCGATCAGCGCATCCTTGCCGACTGGACGGCCATCAGCATCGAGCAGCGCCTTGAGCAGCGCGACCGCGCGTTGGCCAAGGGTAACAGGCTGCCCGTCCCGACGCAGCACGCCGCTGCCGGGATCAAGCGTGAATTGGCCGAATGCATAACGCTGCTCTTCCATGGGAATAGTTATATCCGCGCAATTTGAGGTGGCAATCCGATTGAGCGCTGCGCCGGAAAACAAGCGCTTCATTCGAGTGCCTTAAAAAACCGCCGATTTCTGCGACATTTTATCCACTGCTAATGCTCCGATCCGGAGCAATCGATTCCTTGAAATGTGCGGATCGGGTTACAGTATCTTAAAGACAGGCCGCCGGGATGAGGTGGAAACCGCACGAGACTGGCGGCGCATTCATCGACGGAGAAGATGCCGATGCGCAGTATTCTGACATGTGTGATGATTGCGTATGCGTCGTTCGCGACAGCCCACGACGCCGCTACGGGGTGGACTTACGACCCCTATTGTTGCAATGGAAATGCCCATAACGGCGATTGCCAGATGATCCCTTCCAAGGATGTGGCCATCACGCCCGAGGGGTACCGCCTCACGCTTGGTCCCGGCGACCACCGGCTGATAACGCGTAACCATGTTTTCCTGCTGCCGATGACCAAGGCCATGCAGTCGGGCGACAGTGATTATCACCTCTGCCTGTTTCCGAACGAGGATACGCCGCGCTGTTTTTACGCTCCGGAAATGGGTTTCTGATCGACCTCGAATTTCTCCAGCAGCCAATTGCGGAAATTTTTGATTTTCGGGATGTTTCGCCTGTTTTCCGGATAGGCGAGCCAATAGTCGCGCCCGTCGTTGCCGGTCAGTTCGAAGGGCTGATAGAGTCGGCCTGCGGCAACATCATCCTGGAAATGGCCGGGATTGAGCATGGCGACGCCGCCGCCGGCAATGGCGATGCTGGCATCGAGGATCTGGGTGCCGAACTCGCTTTTCGGATAGCGGGATAGATCGGCATCCTTGACACCGGCCGCTGCGAACCATTCTGCCCACCAGGAATCGCCGGCGCTGATGAGGAACAGTTTCAAGAGATCGGCGGGCTCGTGGACACCGCCGATTTCGGCTGCGAGCTTGGGACTCAGCATGGGAGAATAGTCGAGTTTCATCAGCCGGTGGCTGATAAGGCCCGGCCATTCGCCGCGACCCCAGCGGATCGCCACATCGGCAGCCTCCTTCTGGAAATCGACGATCGTGCCCGAGGTGATAAGCCTTACTGCGATCTCGGGATATTGCAGCTGGAATGTGCCTATGTAGCGCGAGAGCCATTGCTGGGCGAAGGTCGCGGTCGAATGGATCGTCAGCGTTTCGCCGGTCGCCTTGCGCATCGAGGCCATGGCTTCGATCAGGATATTGAATGCATCCGACACGCGCGGAGCCAGATGTTTGCCCGCCTCGGTCAGCTCGATCTGGCGGGGGAGGCGCAGGAAGAGCGGCTCTCCGATATTCTCCTCGAGAAGCTTGATCTGGTAGCTGACGGCCGTCTGCGTCATGCCGAGCTCCTCGCCGGCCCTGGTGAAACTGCCGAGCCGCGCGACGGATTCGAAGACGCGCAACGCATTCAGCGGGAACTGCTTCGACAGTTTCATGGATAAGTTCTCTTTATAGATGCAGACGGTTGTTCGATTAGAATTGCAGCATTTTTCCCGCCAAACTGCAATCATCTCATCAAAACATCGAGGTGATGTCATGAACTGCCAAGCTATCGAAGAGAGCCGTTCACCAGCAAGAGAGCCATTGTTTGCCGCGGTCATCCGCCGGCTTGTCCGCGGGATCGGCAGCCGCATTCCGCAGCTCGATATGGATGTCACGCCCGACCGCATCAAGCGCGATCTCGGTTTCCTGGACGGGCGCGATCCGCGCTACGAGGATGATCGGTCGCGGTAGGCGGCAAGTGCCATCAGGATTTCGGCTGCGGTCATGGCGGCGATCACTTCGGGCCGTTTGTCCTTCACGGAGGAGCCGCCGATCGGCAGGGTCAGGCGCTCCAACCATGAGCGCTCACCGCCCGCTTCTCGTGTAAGCCAGCTCGTAAAGGTCGCCCGCTTAGTCGCCGAACCGATCATGCCGGTATAGGCGAGGTCGGCGCGGGCAAGCGCTTCGCGGGCGATCAGGAAATCCAGCGCATGGTCGTGGGTGAGGATGACGAGGGCGGCCCCTGCCGGCATGTCCTTCACCAGTGCTTCGGGCATCGGCACGAGGCGGCTCTTCGTCGAGGCCGGGAGATTGGCGAGTTCATCCTGTCGGGTTTCGACGACGGTGACCGAAAGCGGCAGCGGCGCGAGTGCTGCTGCAAGGGCGCGACCGACATGGCCGGCGCCGAAGACATAGACTTCCGCGAGGCGCTCCGCCTCGCTTTCCTGCTTTTTCTCCAGCTCGTCTCTCACCGCATTCGTCACGCGGCGGAATCTCAGTTGCGTGCGGCCACCGCAACACTGGCCGATCTCAGGCCCGAGCGGAATATCCATGATGTCGGTGCCGCCGCTGCCGGCGAGCATTGCGCGGGCATTGCCGATGGCGAGATATTCGAACTGGCCGCCGCCGATCGTGCCCCAGAGGCTTCTTGCAGAAACCAGCATGAAGGTGCCGGCCTCGCGCGGCGTCGAGCCCTGTGTTCCTGTTATTTCGACGAGGATTGATTCCGGCTGCAGAGCCAGAAAGGCGCGGAAGTCGCTGCCGGGCACAAAACCGGAGAGAATTTCGCGCCGTGTCATGGCTAGACCCTCTTCATCCTCTCGACGGCCATCAGCACGCGTTCTGGCGTTGCGGGCGCATCGAGATGGGGGCAGACGCGGTAGTTGGCGACGCTGGCAACCGCCATGGAAAGCGCTTCCAGCACCGAGATCGCCAGCATGAAGGGTGGTTCGCCTACAGCCTTGGAGCGGCCGATGGTGGCCTCGGCATTCTCGGACCATTCGGCAAGGCGCACATTGAAGATCTTCGGCCGGTCGGAGGCGAGCGGGATCTTGTAGGTGGAGGGGGCATGCGTGCGCAAACGGCCCTTGTCATCCCACCAGAGTTCTTCCGTCGTCAGCCAGCCCATGCCCTGGACGAAGGCGCCCTCGACCTGGCCGATATCGATGGCCGGGTTCAGCGAGCGGCCGACGTCGTGGAGGATATCGGTGCGGTCGATCAAATATTCGCCTGTTAGAGTGTCGATCGAGACTTCCGTGCAGGAGGCGCCATAAGAATAGTAGTAGAAGGGCGTGCCTCGGCCGGCCTTGCGGTCCCAATGGATCTTCGGGGTCTTGTAGAAGCCGGCGGCTGACAGCTGCACGCGGGCGAAATAGGCCTGCTTGATGAAATCGGGGAAGGGGATCTCGATATCTCCAACCCGCACGCGGTTCGGCAGGAAGACGACTTCATCGGCCGGAACGGTCCATTTCTCCGCTGCGAAGGCAATCAGCCGTTCCTTGAGCTGGCGGGCGGCGTCATAGGCGGCCATGCCGTTCAGGTCCGAACCGGAAGAGGCGGCGGTCGCTGAGGTGTTCGGCACCTTGCCGGTTGTCGTCGCCGTGATCTTCACCCTGTCGATATCGACCTGGAAACTGTCGGCCAGAACCTGCGCCACCTTGGTATAGAGGCCCTGGCCCATTTCCGTGCCGCCATGGTTCAGGTGGATGGAGCCATCCTGATAGATATGGACGAGCGCTCCGGCCTGGTTGAAGGCGGTCATGGTGAAGGAGATGCCGAATTTCACCGGTGTCAGCGCAATGCCCTTGCGGATATAGCGGCTGTCACGATTGAAGGCGACGATGGCATTGCGGCGAGCGCGGTAGTCGGCGCTATCCTCCAACTCCTCGACCACGCGGGCGATGATATTGTCCTCGACTTCCTGATGGTAGGGCGTGGTCGTGCGCCCGGACCCCGGCTGGCCGTAGAAATTCAGCTTGCGGATATCGAGTGGATCCTTGCCGACGGCATAGGCGATTTCCTCGATGAAGCGCTCGGCGCCGAGCATGCCCTGCGGGCCGCCGAAGCCGCGAAAGGCGGTGTTGGAGACGGTATGGGTCTTCAGCGGCTGCGAGATCAGATGCACATGCGGGTAGAAATAGCTGGAATCGGCATGGAAGAGGGCGCGGTCGGTGACCGGGCCCGAGAGATCCGAGGAGAAGCCGCAGCGGGCCGAGTAGGTGGCATCGACTGCGTGGATGCGTCCTTCGTCATCGAAGCCGAGTTCGTAATCGACGCGGAAATCGTGGCGCTTGCCGGTAGCGCTCATGTCCTCGTCGCGGTCCGGACGGAACTTGATGGCGCGCTTCAGCTTCTTGGCGGCGACTGCGGCAAGGGCCGCGAACTGGTTGCCCTGCGTTTCCTTGCCACCAAAGCCGCCGCCCATGCGGCGCACGTTCACTGTCACGGCGTTAGAGGGGATGTGCAGCACATGGCCGACGATATGCTGGACTTCGCTCGGGTGCTGGGTGGATGACCAGACGGATACCTCGTCATCCTCGCCGGGGATGGCCATGGCGATATGGCTTTCCAGGTAGAAATGTTCCTGGCCGCCGATGCGCATGCGGCCGGTCAGCCGGCGCGGGGCATTTGCCATTTCCGCCTTGGCCTCGCCGCGCTGCAGTGTCATCGGCGTGATGACGAGCGGGCTGCCGTTCTCGATCGCGCCGTCTATATCGCTCCAATGCGGCAGGTCGCGATATTCGATCTTCGCCTTGCGGGCGGCGCGGCGTGCTGCCTCGCGGGTTTCGGCAATGACGGCAAAGATCGGCTGGCCGTGGAATTCAACCTTGGTTTCGGCAAGCAGCGGCTCGTCATGGCTGCCGTTCGAGCTGACATCGTTGACGCCGGGAATGTCCTTCCCGGTGAAGACCCAGACCACGCCAGGATAGGCCCTGACCTCCGAGAGATCCATCGAGAGGATTTCGGCATGAGCGCGGTCCGACATGCCGAGCGCGCCATGCAAGAGGTCGGCGGGTTCGGGAATATCGTCGATATAATCGGCACTTCCGGTGACATGCTTATGCGCTGAATCATGGCGCAGTGATACATGCATCTGGCCGTTGATCAGCTTGCGATCCTCGAAGGTAGACTTGTCCATCAGATGACTCCTTCGTGATCGGGAAGATGCGAGGCGGTTACCGCTCTCTCCCTCATTCCTGTGCTTGTCACAGGAATCCAGCCACCGCGCGTCTGCGCGGTGAATGAATCATGCCATATTGAAGAAGAGTCTCCCGTGCCCAGGGACTTGGGCACGCTGGATTCCTGTGACAAGCACAGGAATGAGGGAGGTTGAGGGCAGGTGCCTTTCATAGTCGAGATGTGCGGGGGGATGTGAGATTGAGCCATCACGCCACCTCCTCGAACCGCTTCAGTTCGGCAGGTGCGCCGACCGTTTCGAGATAGAAGCGCGTCAGCAGGTTCTTGGCAGTCAACTGCCTATATTCCGCCGTTGCGCGCCAGTCCGTCAGCGGCTGGAAATCGGCGTCGAAGGCAGGGCGCGCAGCCTCGACGGTCGCCTCGCTCCAGACCTTGCCAATCAGTTCGGACTCGACGCTGCGGGCACGCTTCGGCGTTGCCGCCATGCCGCCCAATGCAATGCGGATATCGGTGACGTGTTCGCTCTCATCCAGCACCAGATAGAAAGCGGCGAGTACGGCGGTGATATCCTCGTCGCGGCGCTTGCTGATCTTGTAGACGGCGAATTTGGCGTCCGCGACCGGGTAGGGCACGAAGACACTTTCGACGAATTCGCCGGCTTTCCGGTCCTGCTTGCCATAGGCGATGAAATAATCCTCAAGCGGGATCGTGCGCGCGCCGGCGGCCGAGCGCAGCGTCAGTTGTGCGCCGAGCGCGATCAGTGGCGGCGGGCTGTCGCCGATCGGCGAGCCGTTGGCAATGTTGCCGCCGATCGTGCCCATGTTGCGCACCTGCTCGCCGCCGATGCGGGTGATGAGGCGGGCAAAGGCGGGGATTTTCTGCGCTATCGTCTCGAGTGCGCGGGTATAGGTGACGCCGGCGCCGATGGTGATGCCGTATTCACCCGTGGTAATCCTCTGGAGTTCCGCCAGGTGGTTGATGAAGACCACGGGGTCGAGGCGGCGCATCTGCTTGGTTACCCAGAGGCCGACATCAGTGGAGCCGGAAACGACAGTTGCCGTCGGCTCGGCCGCCAGCACGCGGGCGAGCGCATCGACCGAGCGCGGCACGATCAAGCGGCCTTCCTCCGATGCGATTGCGATTGTGTCTGATGCCTGCATGGCCCAGAGGCGGGAGATGATTTCGGTACGGGTCTTTTCCAAGGGATCGAAGAGCGTGCTCGGCCGATGCAGGCTCACCTGCTCGGCCGCCTTGACGATCGGCTCATAGCCCGTGCAACGACAGAGATTGCCCTGCAGCGCCTTTTCGATCTCGGCGCGATCCGGTTTCTCGTTGGAAAGCCAGAGCCCGTAGAGGGACATGATGAAGCCCGGCGTGCAGAAGCCGCATTGCGAGCCATGGCAATCGACCATTGCCTGCTGCACCGGATGCAGCGTCCCGTCCTTGGCGGCCAGATGCTCGATCGTCACTACATGGGTCGCGTGCAGCGAGCCGATGAAGCGGATGCAGGCATTGACCGATTCATAGAAGAGCTTGCCGTCGATAAGTCGGCCGATGAGCACGGTGCAGGCGCCGCAATCGCCCTCGGCGCAGCCTTCCTTGGTGCCTTTCAGCCGTCGCTTCAGCCGGAGAAAATCGAGAAGAGTCTCCGTCGGCCGGACGTTCTCAAGAGACACGTCCTCGCCATTGAGGATGAAGCGGATGCTGTCGTTCATGTTGTTCCCGAGTGTTTTTCTTTAAATGGTTATGCCGCGGTCCAGCCCCCGTCAATCGAGATATGCGTGCCGGTGACCTGCCGCGCTTCCTCGCTTGCGAGATAGAGTGCCAGCGCGCCGATCTCCTCGGCCTTGACGAATTCACGCGTCGGCTGCGCCTTGAGGATAACCTCTGTCTTGACCTGCTCCTCGGTCATTCCACGCGCCCTGGCCGTATCCGGGATCTGCTTTTCCACCAGCGGGGTCAGGACATAGCCGGGGCAGATGGCATTTACCGTCACGCCGAATTCGGCAAGTTCCAGTGCTGCCGTCTTCGTCAAGCCCAATATACCATGTTTTGCCGCTACATAGGCGGATTTGAAGGGCGAGGCGACGAGTGCGTGTGCCGAGGCAATATTGATGATGCGGCCGTGCATTTTCGCTTTCATCAGCGGGATCGCAGCCCGCATCGTATGGAAGGAGCTGGACAGATTGATGGCAATGATCTGGTCCCACTTCTCGATCGGGAAATCCTCGATCTTCTCGACATGCTGGATGCCGGCATTGTTGACGAGCACATCGACGGTGCCGAAAGTCTTGGCCGCGGTTTCGATCAGGTCGGCGATCTCGGCGGGCTTCGTCATGTCGGCCGGGTGATAGATCGCCTTTACTTTCGAGGACGATTCAAGGCGTTCAATTATCGCCTTGATTTCATCCTCTTTTCCGAAGCCGTTGATGGTGACGTTGTCACCCTTGGCGGCAAAGGCGGTGGCGATCGCAAGCCCGATACCGCTGGTGGAACCGGTGACGACGACTGATCTCGCCATGCTTCATCCTCCCTGGATCACTGATGCTGCATTGCAGCGTTAGCAAGAGGTTATGCCCAAAGGCGGCGGGCTGGCAATCGGGAAGTATCGAAGGCGCGATACACCCTTCCAAGCATGGCGGACCTGCCCTATTGATTTGCCACGACAACAGGATAGCGCGGGAGGAATCGCATGGGTGGATATGTTCTGGCGGTCGATCAGGGAACGACCTCGACGCGGGCGATCGTCTTCGATGGCGACATGAAGATCGCCGGCATGGGCCAGAAGGAATTCACACAGATCTATCCGCGCTCCGGCTGGGTAGAGCACGATCCCGAGGAGATCTGGGATTCGGTTGTTTCCACCATCAACATGGCGCTGCGCGAAGCCAAGGTGAGCGCCAAGGATATTGCCGCGCTCGGCATCACCAACCAGCGCGAGACGGTCGTCGTCTGGGAGCGGGAGACCGGCAAGCCGATCCAGAATGCCATCGTCTGGCAGGACCGGCGCACGGCAAGCTATTGCGACAATCTCAAGCGGCAAGATCTGGAACGCACCTTCACGAAGAAGACCGGCCTGATCCTCGACCCTTATTTTTCGGGAACGAAGCTTTCCTGGATGCTCGCCAATGTGAAGGGTGCGCGGGCGAGGGCTGCGCGCGGCGATCTCTGCTTCGGCACGATCGATACGTTCCTTATCTGGCGGCTGACGGGCGGCAAGAGCTTCGTCACTGACGCCACCAATGCGTCGCGCACGCTGATGTTCAATATTGCTACCAATGAGTGGGACGAGGATCTGCTCGACATCCTGCGGGTACCGGCTGCCATGCTGCCAGAGGTGAAGGACTGCGCCGATGATTTCGGCATGGTCGATCCGGAGCTGTTTGGTGCCGCCATCCCGATTCTCGGTGTCGCCGGCGATCAGCAGGCGGCGACGATCGGCCAGGCCTGCTTCGAGCCGGGCATGCTGAAATCGACCTACGGCACCGGCTGCTTCGCGTTGCTCAATACCGGCAGTGACATGGTTCGCTCGAAGAATCGGCTTCTGACGACTATCGCCTATCGCCTCAATGGCGAGACGACCTATGCGCTTGAAGGATCGATTTTCATCGCGGGTGCTGCAGTCCAGTGGCTGCGCGATGGCCTCGGTATCATCGATAAGGCATCTGATACCAATGATTTGGCAGAGAAAGCCGACCCGACGCAGGAGGTCTATCTCGTGCCGGCTTTCACCGGCCTCGGTGCGCCGCATTGGGATGCCAAGGCGCGCGGCGCGATCTATGGGCTGACGCGCAATAGCGGTCCAGCCGAGCTTTCGCGGGCGGCACTGGAGGCCGTCTGCTACCAGACGCGAGACCTGCTGGAAGCGATGCAAAAGGACTGGAAGAACGGCACAGACGATACCGTGCTGCGCGTCGATGGCGGCATGGTCGCCTCTGACTGGACGATGCAGCGGCTATCCGACCTTCTGGAAGCACCGGTCGATCGTCCCGTCATTCTGGAGACGACGGCGCTTGGGGCTGCCTGGCTTGCCGGCAGCAGGGCCGGGGTCTGGCCTGATCGCGAGAAATTCTCCGCGACCTGGAAGCGCGATCGTCGGTTCGAGCCCTCGATGGACGAGAAAACCCGCGCTGCCAAGCTCAAGGGTTGGAAGAATGCGGTGAAGCGGACTCTGAGCGAGCTCTAAGTCGTCAGGCTCAAATGCGCATATTGCTTGCGGTACTCCGCGGGCGTCACGCCGACATGGCGCGTGAAGGCGCGGCGCAAGGTGTCGTCATCGGCAAAGCCGCATTCGCTCGCCACCTGTTTCGGCGCATGGCCGCCTTCGAGCAGCCGGCGGGCGGCGGCGATGCGGGTGGATTCGACCCAGGCTGCCGGGGTCATGCCGACTTCATCGCGGAAGAGACGGGCAAAATGGCGGGGGCTGAGTTCCATTCGGCGGGCAAGCTCGGCGACGCTGTGGTCGGCAGCGGGATTGGCGGCGATCCAGCGCTGCACCTCCTGAAGGGCCGAGCGCCCGGCCGGGGCAGCTTCGCCCTTGCGGCTGAACTGCATCTGGCCACCGGGACGCTTGAAGAACATGACCAGTTGGGCTGCGGTGCGCATCGCGACGTCACGGCCGAGATCTTCCTCGACGAGCGAGAGGGCAAGGTCCAGTCCGGCGGTGACGCCGGCAGCGGTTCTCAACGCTCCGTCGGCGACGTGGATGGCGTCTTCCTCGACCGTGACGGTGGGATAGGCCTGTCTCAGCCTTTCAGCGACTGCCCAATGGGTCGTTACCCGCCGGCCATCGAGCAGGCCGGCAGCTGCAAGCAGGAATGCGCCGCTGCAGACCGAGCCGTAACGGCGGGCGTTTGGCGCGGTCTTGCGCAGCCATGACAGCAGTTTTGCATCATGCTCGATCTCGGCCGCATTGGGGCAACCGGCAACGAGCAGCGTATCCAGCGGGCCGGTTTCGTCCCCGATCGTATAGTCGGCGACCAGTCGCACACCGGAGGAACTGCGGATATGGCCGTGCGCGGTGGCGATGACGACGGGGCGATAGGCTTCCTGGCCGCTTTGGAGATTGGCCTCGGCGAAGACGTCGAGCGGACCGGAGACATCCAGAAGCTGGACGCCGGGGACGGCGAGAATGGCGATAGTTTTCGGGTTCATCTGACGGCCCCATGTCCGTGCCGATATGGTTTTGGCAGGAAGTGACGGATAGCGTTGATTGCTGACATTCTTTGCCGCTTCTACTCTTCCTAGCATCCACCATCAAGGAGAAAGACGATGGCATTGACGATCGCAGGCATCAGCATCCCCGACAGCAAGCTGGCGCGCGACATTACCGAACTTGTCAGGGATACGGAGTCGCCGCTGCTCTTTCACCATTCAAGCCGGGTCTATTATTTCGGCGCGCTTTCGGGCAAACGCCGCGGGCTGAATTTCGACCCTGAGCTGCTCTATGCCGGCGCCATGTTCCACGACATGGGATTGACGCACCAGCACAGTTCGGAGCAGGAACGGTTCGAGGTCGACGGCGCCAATGCCGCCAGCAGCTTCCTGAAAAGCTATGGAATTTCACAGGCCGATATCGATACGGTCTGGACGGCGATCGCTCTGCATACGACACCCGGTATTCCGCAGCATATGCACCCGGTGGTGGCACTGGTGACGGCGGGCGTGGAGATGGACGTGCTCGGGATCGATTATCACGGCTTCCATGAGTCCGACCGCGAGGCGGTGGTGCATGCCCATCCGCGCACGCCGCATTTCAAGGAGGACATTCTCCAGACTTTCTACGACGGCATCAAGCACAAGCCCGAAACGACCTTCGGCAATGTGAAGGCGGATGTGATCGCCGACAAGGAGCCGCATTTCCACAAGGGCAATTTTTGCAGCGTGATCCGCAATTCAGCCTGGGTCGGCTGACGAAGGAGTGATCCGTCGAGGGCAGGCGGCTTTGGCGCCGCCTGCCTTTTCTCGTTACTTCTTCAGCCAGGGTGTCGCCGTGCTCCAGAAGATCACGTTGGCGCCGAGATAGTCCTGTGCGAAGGCGGTGAATTCTTCCTTGGTGAAGGGCTTCTTGGTCGCCGGATTCTTATAGGTCAGCGTCGGCTCCTGCACGGCCAGGCCGACATAGGTGAGCTTGCCCTTGTACTTGTTGAAGAAGGGATAGGAATTCTTCATCTGTGCCTTGCGGTTCGGCACGATATCGGGGCCGCCGAGGCCGACATTGTTCTTGGCCGCGAAATCGAAGAGTCGGCCCATGTAATTATGGTCGTTCTCCCATTCGCAGGGCCAGAAGTTCACATATTGCACGACCAGCGACTTCTCGAAGGCCTTGCGGGCGAAGGAAAGGTTTTCCATCTCGGCGGAGAAATAGGCATCGCAGGAGAAGCCCTTCGGGTCATTCTTGGGATCCAGGTCAATCGATGTTTCCGGCAGGTTGATGCCATAGACCTGGCCGTCGAATTTTTCGGCGAGCGCTTTCAGGAGCGCCTGATAGCGGGCGCGAACGGCCGGGTTCCATTGCTGGGCGACCCAGCCGGAGCCGACGGGCTTGTTTTCGCCTGGATTATCGAATTGCGGGGTCAGGCCGCCCTCATATTCCGGCTCGGTTAGCATGTATTCGGGAATATTGCGTGCCTTCGGATTGAAGAAACGATCCTGCACCTGGATGAACATCTTCTTGTTCAGGCTCTTGGCAACAGCGAGATCCTGCTCGATCGCGGAGAAATCATACTGACCCTTCGCTGTCTCCAGGCTTTTCCAATTATAAACGACCTGCACGCCGCCAATATCGGGGCGGGACAGCGTTGCCTTTGCGGCTGTGAGATTGCCGGAGCTGGTATAGAGGAAATTTTCCGGTGCCGAGGCGGCATGGGCGGCCTGCAGCGGCAGGGCGAGCGCGGCGAGTGATACGAGAAGTCGCTGATATCTGTTCATGGGGTTCTCGAATGGAAAGGTGATGGAAAGCGCGCAAAGTTCTCGGGGCCAAATCGGGCAACTCAATGGCGGCGATTGCCGAGCCCATCCGCATAGTTAATCGCGCCGCTTTCACTGTATTTACTAATTTTCCCAGCGATAATTTTTGATGCACCCTGTCGGACAAGCGGCTACTTCTTCGTCATTCGGAAAGAGGAGTAACCGATGCTTTACGCAATCCTTTGCTACGCCAATGAAGAAACCGTCTTTGCCTGGACCGAAGAGGAAGAGGCTGCCGTCATGGGAAGGCTTCATGCCGTGATCGAGCCGCTTGCCGCTGCCGGCAAACTCGGCCCGACCGGGCGGCTGATGCCAACCACGGCCGCAACGACCGTGCGCAAGGGCAAGGACGAGGCCTTCGTCGTCGATGGTCCGTTTGCGGAAACGAAAGAGGCGCTTCTCGGCTTTTATACCGTCGATTTCGAAACGCTGGATGAGGCGGTCGCCTTTTCCAAGGAGCTTTCGGTAGTCAATCCCGGTTCCACCTCTTACGAAATTCGGCCGTTCTACACGTTCAGGCCGGGAGAAGTTGCATCATGACAGACATTGCCTGGATCGACCTCGCGCTTGCCTCGGCCCGGCCGAAGGCGCTCGGTGCGCTGCTACGCTACTTCCGCAATCTCGATACCGCGGAAGAGGCGTTTCAGGAGGCGTGCCTGAGGGCGATCCGGACATGGCCGGAAAAGGGGCCACCGCGCGACCCCACCGCCTGGCTGATCTTCGTTGGCCGCAACAGCGGTATCGATGCGGTGCGCAAGCGGGCGAAGATCCAGGCGCTGCCGGACGAGGACCAGATTTCCGACAAGGAGGATGCCGAGAGCGATATCGCCGACCGGCTGGACGATTCCCACTATCGCGACGACATCCTGCGGCTGCTGTTCATCTGCTGCCATCCGGACCTGCCGGCCACCCAGCAGATTGCGCTGGCGCTGCGCATCGTCTCCGGCCTGTCGGTGACGCAGATTGCCCGCGCCTTCCTCGTTTCCGAAAGCGCCATGGAGCAGCGCATCACTCGGGCCAAGGCACGTGTGGCAAAGGCCGGCGTGCCCTTCGAGACGCCGAGCCCGCAGGAGAGGGCTGAGCGGCTGATGATCGTCAGCACGATGATCTATCTGATTTTCAACGAGGGCTACAGCCAGGCCGATCCGAAACAGGAGGCGGCGGCTTTCAGCGATGAGGCGATCCGGCTGGCGCGGCTGATGCTGCATATCTTCCCGGCTGAGCCGGAGTTGATGGGGTTGCTTGCTCTGATGCTCCTCCAGATTTCCCGCCGGCAAGCACGCTTCAGTGCCGAAGACGAGATCGTGCTGCTCGAGGATCAGGACCGTACACTCTGGAACCAACCTTTCATCAACGAGGCGCTGGCGCTGCTCGACAAGGCGCTGCGTCACCGCCAGCCCGGTCCCTACCAGTTGCAGGCGGCCATCGCCGCCGTCCATTCCCGCGCCAAACTTGCTACGGATACCGACTGGGTGGAAATCGATCTGCTCTACCGTGCGCTGGAACGCGTGCAGCCGTCGCCCGTCGTGACGCTGAACCGCGCCGTCGTCATTTCCAAGCTGCACGGTCCGCAGGCAGCACTCGACCTCATCGAACCGCTTGGCGAAAAGCTTGACGGCTATTTCTATTATCATGGCCTGCACGGCAATCTGTTGAAGCAGCTTGGCCGGATCGCTCCCGCGCGTGTCGCCTTCGATCGTGCCATCGCGCTTGCGCATTCGGCCGCGGAAGCGGCCCATATCCGCCGGGAGATCGACAAGTTGCAGGAAGAGGCGGGGCATTCGGCGGCAAAATAAGCTGTGTTTCCATTCAGCGTCGTGTTTCGCGACCCTCAGTGAGTGGGCATCGAAATCATCAATCCCTGGTAGCCGCAGCCTGACGTGGCTATCGATAGTATCGAACGATCCGTTCCAGAATTTCCGTTTGATCCAAGCCTTGCCGGACCTTATCTCAGGGGCAAGTCAAAGAGGATGCCGACCATGGAACTGGGCCTTTACACATTCGCTGACGTCAATCCAAATTCGTCCCGCAGCAAAGGCGCGGAAGGGGCTGAACGGATCAAGCATCTGATCGAGGAGATCGAGCTTGCCGATCAGGTCGGACTCGACGTCTTCGGGCTCGGCGAACATCACCGGCCTGATTATGTGGCCTCGGCGCCTGTCGTGGCGCTGGCGGCCGCTGCGGCGAAGACGAAGAATATTCGTCTCACCAGTGCCGTTACGGTTCTCTCGTCAGATGATCCGGTGCGGGTGTTCCAGCAGTTTGCGACGCTTGACCTGATTTCCAACGGTCGCGCCGAAATCATGGCGGGGCGCGGCTCGTTCATCGAGTCCTTCCCGCTCTTCGGCTACAATCTCGAAGATTACGACCAGCTTTTCGAAGAGAAGCTCGATCTTCTCCTGGCGCTGCGTGATAATGAAGTGGTCACCTGGAAAGGCGAATTGCATCCGCCGATCAATGGACGCGGCGTCTATCCGCGGCCACTTCAGGATCCGCTGCCGCTATGGATCGCTGTCGGCGGTACGCCGCAATCCGTCGCGCGCGCCGGTGCGCTCGGCCTGCCGGTGGCGCTTGCCATCATCGGTGGCGAATATGCACGTTTTGCGCCGCTCCTCGATCTTTATCGGGAAGCAGCTCGCCGGGCTGGGCAGGATGCTGCGAAGCTGAAGACCAGCATCAATGTCCACGGGTTCATCGCCGATACGACGGAGGCTGCTGCCGACCAGTTTTACGGCCCGCAGGCCGAAGTGATGAACCGCATTGGCCGCGAGCGCGGCTGGGGTCCGACGAGCCGGGCGCATTTCGACATGGCGCGCGGCCCGGCCGGCAATCTCTTTCTCGGCGATCCGGAACGCGTGGCGGAGAAGATCGTTGCAGCCCACAAGGTTTTCCGCAACGACCGCTTCCTGCTGCAGATGGCAATCGGCCAGATGCCGCACGACCAGATCATGCGCGGCATCGAACTCTACGGTACAAAAGTGGCGCCGATCGTCAGAAAGGCATTGACTGAAACATCCGAAGGCGCGAAAGCGACCGCTTGACGAAGAGCCTGTCGCTCTCGGTTAAATCCGGAACGGTTTATGGTTATCGAGAACGACGACGAACTTACCAAGCTCAAGGATATCGGCCGTATCTGTGCCAATGCCATACAGGTGATGGCGGCGGCGATGGAGCCCGGTATGACGACGCTGGAACTCGACCAGATCGGCCGCAAGGTGCTGGAAGATGCCGGCGCGCGCTCGGCGCCTGAATTCTGCTATCAGTTTCCGGGCGCGACCTGCATCAGCGTCAATGAGGAAATCGCTCACGGCATTCCCGGTCCGCGGATCATCCGCGCGGGCGATCTCGTCAATATCGACGTTTCGGCGGAAAAGGACGGGTTCTTTGCCGATACAGGCGCATCCTTTGCCGTGCCGCCGGTAAAATCCAAGATCGAGAAGCTTTGCCGCGATGGCAAGCGGGCGCTGTGGGTCGGCCTCAACCAGATCAAGGCCGGGGAGCCCCTGGCCAAGATCGGCAACGCCGTCGGCGCCTTCGCGCAGAAAAATCGCTATACGCTCGTCGCCAATCTCGCCAGCCATGGTGTCGGCCGTTCGCTGCACGAGGAGCCGGCGGAGCTTTCCACCTGGCCGGACCCGTCCGAACGGCGCATGATGACGGAAGGCCTTGTCTTTACCGTCGAGCCTTTTCTGTCGCTCGGTGCGACATGGGCGGAAGGCGGCGACGATGCCTGGACGCTCTATGCCGATCCCAAGGCCCCGACGGTACAATACGAACATACCGTCGTTGCAACCCGTAACGGGCCGATTATTCTGACATTGGCGGCTTGAGGGGCGACGCCCCTCGCTGTTGGAGGTCGAGATGGCTGTAGCCTTCACCAAGGAAGAAAGTGCCGAAACCGCAGCGGAAACGCTGCTGCCGGATCGGCCGATTTCACCACATCCCAATCTCGTGACAGAGGCGGGGCTGAAGGCGCTGGAACTGCAGGTGCAGGATGCGCGGCAGGCCTATGAGGCTGCGAGCACCATCGAAGACACCAATGAAAAGCGACGGCAGCAGGCAAATCCTCTGCGTGATCTGCGTTATTTTGTCGAACGAGTGCGCACGGCACAGCTCGTTCCTGCTCCCTCTTCGACAGAGGTTGTCGCCTTCGGAAGCACCGTCACCTTCAGTCGTGACGATGGACGGGTTCAAACCTATCGCATCGTCGGAGAGGATGAAGCCGATCCGAAGGCCGGATCGATTTCCTATGTCGCGCCGGTCGCCCGGATTCTCATGGGCAAGGCTGTCGGCGATGTGGTTGCTGTCGGTGATCAGGAGCTCGAGGTCATGAAGATTACATGAGCGCCGCACGTGTTTGACGCACGGCGCTTGTATCGGTTTCAGGCTGCTTGCGGCAGGCGGGCAATGACCTTGATCTCGAAATCGAAGCCGGCCAGCCAGTTGACGCCGACGGCTGTCCAGTTCGGGTAGGGCGCCTCGCCGATTTCCTTCATTCGTATGCCCGAGATGACGGGCCACTGTGCCTCGGGATCGGTATGGAAGGTCGTGACATCGACAACGTCGTCGAAGGTGGCGCCGGCTGCGGCGAGTACCGAATTGAGATTGTCGAAGGCGAGCTGTACCTGCTTTGCGAAGTCGGGCTCCGGTGAGCCATCTTCGCGGCTGCCGACCTGGCCGGAGACGAAGAGAAGGTCCCCGGAGCGGATCGCTGCCGAATAGCGGTTGATTTCATAGAGCGCCTGCCGGCCGGCGGGGAAAATCGCGTCGCGCTTGGTCATTGGTTTTCTCCTGTAGACAAAAGTGTACCCATCGCCGAACGCGTGTTCGTCGTGAGAGGGGAAGCATTCGTGGATACGGGGCTCGCCCGTTCTACGGAGCGATGATTGATATACGTTCCGTATGCGGATATATCGGTAGATACGCCACGTATGTCAATACGCATACGGCGCGTATGTGAATTTGGAGATGGTTATGGCCGCAAGAACCCGGGCGCAGATGATGGAGGAAACGAGGGCGAAGCTCATTCTGGCCGCCCGGAAAGCCTTCGCGACCAAAGGTTATGCGATGGCGTCCATGGATGATCTGACCGCCGATGTCGGCCTGACGCGCGGTGCGCTCTATCATAATTTCGGCGATAAGAAGGGGCTGCTGCAGGCCGTGATCGATCAGATCGATAGCGAGATGGGGGAGCGACTACGCATCGAGCGCGACCGCGCCGATACGGCTTGGCTCGGCCTTCTCGCGGAATATACCGCCTATATCGAAATGGCTCTGGAGCCGGAAATCCAGCGCATCATGCTGCTCGACGGGCCGGCGGTGCTCGGCGATCCTTCGCAATGGCCGAGCCAGAATGCCTGCCTGCGCACGACGACGCAGACCATCCAGGCGCTGATCGACGAGGGAACGGTCCGATCCGTCGACGCGGAGGCCGCGGCCCGTCTGCTCAACGGAGCATCGCTCAGTGCTGCACTCTGGATCGCCGCAGCGGATAATCCTCATGCCGTTCTGGAAAAGGTCGTCGAAGCGTTCCGGCGTCTGGCATGCGGTCTTCTGAAATCTGATAACTGACGAGGACGGCCACTTGGGCCGTCACTCGTTCAAGCAGAATTAGTCCTGCTGCGGGTCGGTCTTGCCGCCCTGCAGGATTTCCATCGCGGCTCGCTCAAGGATCCCGGAAATCCTCACGGCTTCGCTTGCTGACCAGGGATGGCGCATGCGCAAGGCAGAGCGCAGCAACTGGCGTGCAGCATGGACATTGCTGTGGTCCCGGCCGAACTCATCATCCTCGTGGTCGCGACGGTGCTGGCCGCGGCCACCGCCACCTCTGCCATGGCCACCCTGCGGCTGGTCTGGGTCGAACATGCGGTTGACGAAGGCCATGCCCTCGGCGATGCGCTCCAGCTTGGCAAGCGTCTGGTCGATCATGTCGCGGTTCTCTTCCACCTTCTGGCGGCCGGCCTCCGTGATCTTGTAGAGCTTTTTCGCCCCGTCATTTTCGACTTCCGCAAGGCCGGTCTCTTCCAGATAGGTTAGTGCCGGATAGATGACGCCCGGGCTCGGCACGTAAAAGCCGCCGGAGCGCTCTTCCAGCGTCTTGATCAGCTCATAGCCGTGGCTGGGACGCTCTTCCAGAAGCGCCAGCAGGATTGTCTGCAATTCGCCGGCAGAGAATCTGCGGCCCATTCCCATGCGCATAGCCTCACCGACGAAGCCACCTCGAAAACCTCTCATGACATACTCCTTAACCTGTGATGTATCGTTCACTATGTCGTAAAACATATATCGTAAGATATGTCGTTCAAGGGCAGCGTCGAAAAATCTGTTCGCGAAATTGAAGAAGCCATCAGAATTAGTCACTTGTGACGGCCATGTTGCAGCGCGATAACGGGCCTATGCTGGCTCCCAATAACGACAATCAGGTCAATCTCGTCACCACAGCGTTTGCCGGTGCCGTCGCCATGGCGGCGGCCATGGGCTTCGGGCGATTTTCCTTTACGCCGATCCTTCCCGGCATGATGGTCGGCGTGCCGCTTTCTGCCGCCGATGCGGGTTTCATCGCATCCGCCAATTTTGTCGGCTATCTCGTGGGCGCGGTGCTTGGTGCCTATGGCTGGGCTGCCGGGCGCGAGCGGCTGGTTGCGCTCTTGTCCCTGCTTGCCGCCATGGCCGCGACGAATTCCGTCCCGCTCTTTGCCTTCATCCGGTTCCTCGCCGGTGTGGCGAGCGCTTTCACGCTGATCTTTGCATCCGCCATCGTACTGAGCCATGGCGCGGCGGCCGGCAATGATCATGTTCAGGCGGCGCATTTCGGCGGGCCGGGCGCGGGCATCGCGATTTCCTCGGTCATGGTGTTTGCGCTTGGCCATGTCTTTGACGATGCCGCAGGCGGTTGGCGTGCGGACTGGATCGGCGGCGCGCTGTTCTGCCTCATCAGCCTCGTCGTGGCCTGGGCTCTGTTGCCGAAGGAACCGGTGCGCTCGGGGCAGGCGAAGGAGCCTGATCTGGTCTGGAACCGGCCGATGGTGCTGCTGACGCTCTCCTACGGCTTCTTCGGTTTCGGCTATGTCATCACAGCAACGTTCCTCGTCGCGATCGCGCGCATGAGCGCGTCGGGGCCGATCGTCGAATTTCTCTGCTGGTTCGTTGCGGGGTTGACCGCAACCGTCGCACTGTTCGTCTGGAAGCCCTTCGTGCGCCTGCTCGGCCTCGGCGGCGTCTATGTTACGGCGCTCATCATCGAGGCGATCGGCGTGCTCGCAACGGTGGAACTGCCGCATTCCGTGGCGCCACTGATCGGTGGAGTGCTGTTCGGCGCGACCTTCCTCGCGATCACCGCTTACGGATTGCAGATCGGGCGCCGGCTTTCACCTGATAGCCCGCGTCGTATCCTGGCGCTGATGACGGCCGCTTTCGGCGTCGGCCAGATCGTCGGTCCGGTTGTCGCCGGATGGATCGCGCAAGCGACAGGAAATTTCGTGCTACCGACGATAGCGGCGGCAATCGTGCTGGTTTTCTGCGCGCTACTCGTCATGCCGGTGATGAAGAAAATCCCTTAAGTGGTTACAAGTGCGTAACAATGGTTTGAGCCCATTGCCGCTTTCTTCGAACTGCCTTAATTTCCGGGCAATCAGTGGTTCGCCACTCTTCCGTGACTCCAGTTCAGGAAAGCAAAGCTCCCCGTGTTTCATTCCTTCTTTCCACAGCCAAAAGCGTTCTTTACTTCACTCGTAGTCTGGACGCTGGCAGCGATTTTCGGCTGGTATTTCTTCGCCGCAGGTCTCGGTACTTCTCTCGGCTTTGCGCCGGTTCCCGAAGAACAGCAGCCGATCGATCTTTCTTTCTTCCTGCTGCCGGAGAACATTTGGTTCTATGGATATTTCTTCCTGGCTGCGCTGCTCTTTTGCGGCTTCTGGCATCTGAAAGCGATGAGCCATCCGTGGAAGGTCTGGTCCATCTGGGGGTCGGCGCTCATCATCTTCGTGACCTATTTCAGCGTGCAGATCTCGGTTGTCATCAACAACTGGCGCCGGCCGTTCGGCGATCTGCTGCAAAATGCGCTGGCGAAGAAGCCGGGTATCACTGTCGAGAATTTCTATGATCTGTTTCTGATATTTGCGCAGATCGCCTTCCTCGCCATGTTCGTATCGATCATGACCGACTTTTTCACCAGCCATTATATCTTCCGCTGGCGAACGGCGATGAACAATTTCTACATGGCGAACTGGGAAAAGCTTCGCCATATCGAAGGCGCCTCGCAGCGTGTGCAGGAAGACACGATGCGCTTTTCCACTACCCTGGAAGGTCTTGGCATAAACCTCATCAATTCCGTCATGACGTTGGTCGTGTTCCTGCCGATCATGTTGGCGCTATCGCACTACGTTACGACCCTGCCGTTTCTCGGTGAAGTGCCAAACTCGCTCTTCTGGCTGGCGATCTTCTGGTCGGCCTTCGGTACGGTTCTGCTTGCTGTCGCGGGTATCAAGCTGCCTGGCCTGAACTTCAAGAACCAGCGCGTGGAAGCTGCTTACCGCAAGGAACTGGTCTATGGTGAGGACCACTCCGACCGGGCGCAGCCTCCAACCGTCCAGGAACTGTTCTCACGGGTGCGGAAAAACTATTTCACGCTCTACTTTCACTACATGTATTTCAACGTTGCCCGCTCGTTCTATCTGCAGGCGGACAATCTCTTCGTTTACTTCTTCATGGCGCCAACCCTTGTCGCGGGTGCCATCACCTACGGTATCTTCCAACAGATCGCGACGGCTTTCGGCCAGGTCAGCAATTCATTCCAATATCTCGTCAATTCCTGGTCGACGATCATCGAGCTGCTTTCCATCCACAAGCGCCTGAAGGCCTTCGAAGCGGCGATTGACGACGAGCCGTTGCCGGATATCGACCAGCGATATCTGGAGCACGGGGCCGGCGCTGCTCACGTCGATGGTTGATACTGACAAGAAGGGCCACCGATGCGGTGGCCCTTCTTCATTTTAAGGAAAGCAGAAACATCAATTCGGGCGGCTACAGCCCACGCTCTTCCAATCCATATCCATCAAGGCACCCAGAATATGGTCGGCGACCGCCATGTTGCCCTCGCGGACGGCGATGTCGTAGGCAGCGAGGCAATGGTCGAGCAGGGGCGTGGCCGCTGGCGTTTCCTCGGGCAGGGGAAAAGCGATGCCGCCATATAGGGAGGGCACACCGTTCTTGTCTCGGAAACAGCGTCCGAACACCATGACCTGATGGAAGGCACCGTCGGCGCGGCGGGCGCGATAGCTCTGGTGCTCCGGCTCCTGCGTCAGGATCGTATCGTGAATGGTCCTGGCGGCACCTGGTTGATCTTCCGGATGGATGCGAGCGACATAGGATTCGAGCGGGAGTCCCTTCGCGGTTTCCGCAGGGTCGAGCCCGAATATTTCGGCGATCGCTCCATCGCCATAAAGAATATTGGCGATGATATCCCAGGTAAAGAAACCGGTTTCACAAGCTGGAAACTCGTCTTGTCCTCCCAGCGCTCCCTGTTCCGGAAAAGCTGCCATGCCCACACCTCTCTTTGCGTGCATTTATGATTCAATGCTTATCAAAGCACAAATCGGATGCAATCAATAGGTGCAAGTAATTGTTGAATATCCAATATTTTTGAGGAGGAGCATGTCCTTTACAAACCCGATGTCTGCTGCAGCCTGCCGCGTGCCTCGATCATGGGAATCGCTTCGGAATAGCTGACGCAGGCAACGTCGGCTCTGTGGCAGACGTCGCTGACCAGCCGGTCGAGGGCGCGCCAGTAGGCGCCGCCATTCATTTCCACGAAATGGAAGCCGAGCTGCAGCGGAATGCGGGCGCCGGCATATTGCTTGTCGAACGCCTCGTTGAACGCCGCATAAGCGCGCTCTTCGAAGGCGGCGCTGTCGGCCGTATCTTCCTCACCCTTGGAGTGGCGGACGAAGAGATTGTAGTCCATACCGATAATCGGCTTTTCGGCCGGGCCTTCCGGGATCAGTGGCAGGCCAAAGCGGATAATACCGTTCTCCTCGATCGGCATGGCCGGCCCCTTGGTGACGAGGCTCGCATCATAGGTGAAGCCCGCCGTCTTCTCGGCCGCGATCATATCTGCGCCGCCGCCGGTCGACAGATAGGGTGCGCGAAAACCCTTGATGCCGGTGTTGACGAGATCCTGCCAGCCATCAGGTTCGTCGAGGCCGACGCTTTTCCATGCGTTCTTCAGCGTCTGTTTGAAGGTCGCATATTCTGCGGACCAATCCGCCGCGCTCCATTGCCGGCCGTCGAAATGGCCGCAGGCGTGGCTGGAGATGTCGTGACCTTCAAGGTGCGCGTGCCAGACATTGCCGAGGCGTTCGCGGATTTCGTCGTCGCTTTGGGCGAAGCCGACATTGGACTTTCCACGCTTTTGGTGCGGGGCCTGATAAGCCTTCTTGGCGGCCTCATTCATCAGGAAGGTGCAGGAGAGGAAGTAAGTAAAATGCGCGCCGTTCTTTGCTGCCATTTCGCGGCTCTTTTGCCAGAGCGCGTTATCATGGGCACCGTCGAAGGAAATGATGACGAGCTGCTTGGGCTTGTCAGCGGCGCCGGCCGCGGCAGGAAAAATCAGCGAAAGGGCAAGGGAGACAGAAAAAACAGAACGAAACATGGGCACCGCGACGATTTGCATTGCGGTTTTCCTGTTACAGAATTGCGGCAAAGCTACGGTATTGCTGGCATTTTTCTTCGTCTGCCGGTAATTCATGGCTGACCAAGAAACAGGAAAACAAGATCATCATGGCTCTGCTCGCCCTCAGCCTCATTCTCTTCCTCGGCCTGCACCTGATCCGCATCGTCGCGCCGGGCTTCCGGCAGGCCATGATCGACAAGGTCGGCAAATCCGCCTGGACCACCTTCTATGCGGCTGCCAGCATCCTGACGCTGGTCTTCGTGATCCATGCTTTCGGCGCGGCGCGCAGCCAGCCGATCGGCATGCTCTACAATCCGCCCATGGGCATGACGCATCTTACCATCACGCTGATGCTGATTGCTGTGATCTGTCTGGTCGCTGGTTTCCTGCCGGCCGGTCATATCAAGACGAAGGCAAAACATCCGGTCGTGCTGTCGATCAAGATCTGGGCACTCGCCCATCTTCTCTCGAATGGCGAGGCCTATTCGGTGCTACTCTTTGCTGCATTCCTTGCTTGGGGTGTGGTGCTGCGCATTTCGCTCAAGCGGCGCGAGCGGAATGGCGAAGTCTCGCTACCGGTCTTCGTTTCGGCCAAGTACGATATCTATGCCGTCGTGATCGGCGTGGTCGTCTGGGCCCTGATGATCTGGCGCGTTCACGAATGGCTTATCGGCGTCGCGCCACTGCCGATGCTTGCTTCGTGACGATTCTGCGATATCCCCCTTACAACGGCGGCAAAATGGAGTAGAAGGCCCGACAATGTGCGTTTTGCACTGTGTATGGGTAGTTCCCGGCCGGAGACGAGAATGGCATTCAACGACGACAGCTTCATTCGTGAAGTCAATGAGGAACTGCGTTCCGACCAGATGAAGGGCGCATGGGCCCGGTTCGGCCGCTATATCATTGCGCTTGCCGTTCTCATCGTGCTCGGAACCATCGGCAAGGTCGCCTACGAATATTGGGACGACAACGCATCCTCAGGCGCCGGCGACCAGTTCCTCGCTGCCATGAAGCTCGCCGACGAGAACAAGACCGACGAGGCGCTTGCCGCACTCGACAAGCTGGAGAAGGAAGGCCATGGCGCCTATCCGGTTCTGGCCCGTATGCGGGCCGCGACCGTGCTGGCGCAAAAGGGCGACAATGCCGGCGCCATCGCTTCATTCCAGGAGATCGCCAAGGACAAGGCCGTGCCGGCTGCCGTGCAGGACGCTGCAAAGATGCGCGCCGGCTTCCTGCTGGTCGAAAACGGCACTTATGAGCAGGTTTCCGCCGCCGTCGAGGAAATGGCCGTGCCGGGCAATGCTTTCCGCCATTCGGCACGCGAGGCGCTTGGCCTCGCCGCCTACAAGGCCGGCAACATGCCTCAGGCGCGTCAGTGGTTCCAGTCGATCATCGACGACGTGGACAGCCCGCGCAATGTTTCTAATCGTGCCCATATGATGCTTGATCTCATCACCGCATCCGGCAAGGCGCCCGCCGCGCAGGGCTGAGTTAAGGGAAAAGAATGAGTTTTACGGTCGCCATCGTCGGTCGCCCGAATGTCGGCAAGTCGACGCTTTTCAACCGCCTGGTTGGCAAGAAGCTTGCGCTTGTCGATGATACGCCGGGTGTGACCCGCGACCGCCGTCCCGGCGATGCGCGGCTTGTGGATCTGCGCTTCACCATCATCGATACGGCGGGCCTTGAAGAGGCCACCGACGAAAGCCTGCAAGGCCGCATGCGCCAGCAGACCGAAGCGGCGATCGACGAGGCCGATCTGTCGCTTTTCGTCGTGGACGCCAAGACAGGCCTGACGCCTGTCGATACGGCGCTCGGCGAGATGCTGCGTCGTCGTGGCAAACCCGTCGTGCTTGTTGCCAATAAGTCCGAGGCTCGCGGTTCCGATAGCGGCTTCTACGATGCCTTTTCGCTTGGTCTCGGAGAGCCGGTGCCGATCTCGGCCGAACACGGGCAGGGCATGCTCGATCTGCGTGACGCGATCGTTGCTGCTGTCGGCGAAGATATCGCATTTCCGCCGAAGGAAGACATTGCTGTTACCGATGTCGATCTGCCGCAGTCCTTCGAAGAGGGTGAGGAAGACGAAGAGCCCGCCTATGACGATACCAAGCCGTTGCGCGTGGCGATCGTCGGTCGCCCGAATGCCGGCAAGTCGACGCTCATCAACCGTTTCCTCGGCGAAGACCGGCTGCTGACCGGGCCGGAAGCCGGCATCACGCGCGATTCCATTTCCGTGGAATGGGACTGGCGCGGACGCACGATCAAGATGTTCGATACGGCCGGCATGCGTCGCAAGGCCAAGGTGATCGAGAAGCTGGAAAAGCTTTCGGTCGCCGATGCGCTGCGTGCCATCCGTTTTGCCGAGCTGGTGGTCATCGTCTTCGATGCGACGATTCCGTTCGAGAAGCAGGATCTGCACATCGTCGATCTCGTGCTGCGCGAAGGGCGCGCGGCCGTGCTCGCCTTCAACAAGTGGGACATGATCGAGGATCGTCAGGCCGTGCTCGCCGATCTGCGCGAAAAGACCGACCGGCTGCTGCCGCAGGCACGCGGCATCCGCGCCGTGCCCATCTCCGGCCAGACCGGCTGGGGTCTCGACAAGCTGATGCAGTCGATCATCGATACGGACCGCGTCTGGAACAAGCGTATCTCCACCGCCAAGCTCAATCGCTGGCTGGAGCAGCAGCAGGTTCAGCATCCGCCACCGGCCGTTTCCGGCCGCCGCATCAAGCTCAAATACATGACGCAGGTAAAGGCCCGTCCGCCGGCATTCATGATTTCCTGCACGCGCTCCGATGCGCTGCCGGAATCCTATACGCGCTATCTGATCAACGGGTTGCGCCAGGACTTCGACATGCCGAGCGTGCCGATCCGGATCCACTACCGGTCGCCGGACAATCCGTTCGAGGGGAAAAAGAAGCGGACCTAGTCCGCTTTGTACAGGGTGCCGCGCAAGCCGGAATGCGCTTGCCGGTCACATTCAGCGTCAGGATGCGCTCTTATTCAGTGCTTCCCGCAGAGCGATGATCTCGGCCTGTAGCCGCGCCAGCTGGTCTGCATCGTGTCCGCTTGCATCGATGATGCAGCCGGGCACGGTCTCGGCCCTTTCCTGAAGCCGCTTGCCTTCCTCCGTCAGGCGCAGCACGACGACGCGTTCGTCCTGCTTGCTGCGTTCGCGGCGGATATAGCCCGCTGTTTCCAGCCGCTTCAGGAGCGGGGTCAGGGTGCTCGATTCCAGGAAGAGCTTTTCACCGAGGCCGCCGACGGTCTGGCCGTCTTCTTCCCAGAGGCAGACCATGGCCAGATATTGCGGGTAGGTAAGCCCGAGTTCGTCGAGAAGCGGCTTGTATACGCGGTTGAAGGCGTGGCTTGCTGTATAGACGGCAAAGCAGATGAATGTATCGAGTTTCAATTGGTCCGACATGGCTCAATCTCCAGAACCCTACGATATTATATCGCGCGATAAATAATCGTATCCGCTTTTAATGCAGGACAGCTATGCAATAATTTATATCGTGCCATAATATGTCGTGTGCGATATAAAAACCGTGTTCAAGACGAACGCAACGAACCCAAGAGGATACGACAATGTCTGGCATCAAGACCGCAGTTTCCGCAGCAGCAATCCTGGCAGCTTCCGCTGTCGGAGCGTTCGCCGATCCGGTACTCGAACCGACAACACAGAAATTCATCGATAGCCTGGCCGGCTCCAAGCCGATCTATACGTTCTCGCCTGCCGATGCCCGCAACATTCTTTCTGGCGCCCAGAAGGGCGACGTGAAGAAGCTCGCCGCCCAGGAAGAAGACAAGGTTATCAAGGTCGGCCCGACCGGCAGCGTCAAGCTGCGCGTTGTTCGCCCTGAGGGTGCCAAGGGCACGTTGCCTGTCGTCATGTATTTCCATGGCGGCGGCTGGGTGCTGGGGGACGCTGACACGCATGATCGGCTGGTGCGCGAGATCGCCAATGGTGCAAAGGCCGCCGTGGTCTTCGTCGATTACGACCGCTCGCCGGAAGCCCGCTATCCGATCGCCATCGAACAGGCTTATGCGGCCACGAAATATGTCGCTGAACATGCCAGGGAATTCCATGTCGATGCCAACAGGCTTGCCGTTGCCGGCGATAGTGTCGGCGGCAATATGACTGCTGCGGTGACGTTGCTTGCCAAGGAGCGCGGCGGCCCTGCTATCGACCAGCAGGTGCTGTTCTACCCTGTCACCGATGCCAATTTCGATACCGGTTCCTACAACCAGTTTGCCAATGGTCCATGGCTGACCAGGGAAGCCATGAAATGGTTCTGGAACGCCTATCTGCCCGATGAAGCCAAGCGCAAGGAACCGACCGCTTCGCCACTGCAGGCTTCACTCGAGCAGCTGAACGGCCTGCCGCCGGCACTCGTCATCGTCGATGAAAACGATGTGCTGCGCGACGAAGGCGAAGCCTATGCCCGCAAGCTCTCGCAGGCCGGCGTGAAGGTCACGTCGATCCGCTACAACGGCACGATCCACGACTTCGTGCTGCTGAATGCAATCGCCGAAACGCCAGCCGTGCGCAGCGCAATCTCGGTTGCGAACGACACGCTGCGGGCCGCGCTTCACAAGTAAGGGTCAGTCAGCAGACGCAAGGGGCCCGGCGCTGTCGCCGGGCTTTCTGCTTCTTGGAAGGGACTTGGTGGCATATTGCCACGCCTTCCTCCATTTGGGTGTGATGATGCCGTTGGCGGCGCGGATATTGTTGATGAACTGCAGCGTCGCCGCTTCCCACGAATATTGCATGGCAAGCTCGCGCGCCTTCTCCCGCGAGCCCGAGAGAGCCGCAAGGCAGGCTGCTTGCAGATCCTCGTTCAGCGCACCGACTTCGCTGTCCTCGCCGATGATGTCCAGCGGGCCGGTGACGGGATAGGCGGCAACGGGAACGCCCGAGGCCAGCGCTTCCAGAATGGTGTTGCCGAACGTGTCGGTCAGCGACGGGAAGACGAAGACATCGGCCTGCGCATAGGCTTTCGCCAGTTCCTCACCGAATTTCACGCCGGTGAAATGCACATCCGGATAGCGTTCTTCGAGTTCGGCACGTGCAGGGCCATCACCGACCACTACTTTCGAACCTGGCAGGTCGAGATCCAGGAAGGCCGGCAGGTTCTTTTCGAGCGCCACGCGGCCGACCGTCATGAAGATCGGGCGTGCAAGACCGAAGGGCTTTTCCTCCAGCGGCATCGGGTGGAACTGCGTGGCATCGATGCCGCGGCTCCAGGGCATCAGGTTCTTCAGACCCTTGGCCGAGAGTTCGCGGGCAAGGCTCGGCGTCGCCACCATGCATCCCGCGCCGCCATTGTGGAACCAGCGTACGAAGGCATAGAGCCAGCTCTCGGGGATCGGCAGGCGGGCCGAGACATATTCGGGAAAGCGGGTGTGGTAGCTGGTCGAGAAGGGCATGCGCTTACGGATGCACCAGCGCCGCGCCGACAGGCCAAGCGGTCCCTCCGTCGCGATGTGGACGTAAGACGGATTGTGCTTTTCGATCTCGCGCGCCACCCGCCGGTACCAGGCGATCGACAGGCGAATTTCGGGATAGGTGGGGCAGGGAATGCTTGCGAAGCGCTCCGGTGTCACCATCGAGACTTCGACGCCCATCTTGGCGAGCTCGCGATTGGTGTTCTCGATCGAGCGGACAACGCCATTGACCTGCGGATGCCAGGCATCGGTGACGATCACCAGCCGTTCCGGAACAGCCCCATTGGCTGCGGCACTAGCCCAGCTTTCGCCGCTATACGAATTTGACGGACGTTGCAGCATCGTTTCACTTCCATCAGCGCCTTCAATTTCTGGCACCGCACAACCCCTGGCGGGGTTCCGGAATGGCGATTCCCGCATTCTTATTCTGGCGGAAGTGCGTGATGGAAATATTACAGCCCAGTGCGAGTGTTTGCAGGGCTTTGCGGGCGCGTGAGCCGGCAATTATGTCGGCGGGAGCCGAGAGGACAATGCCTCAAAAAAAACGGCGCCGGCGGGGAGGCCGGCGCCGCATTAAAACTTAGGCAGCAGCCGAAGCGAAGCCTTCGGTCGGGACTTCAGAAATGGT